>JAXLUG010000004.1:0-369417 GCA_046329665.1 Chitinophagaceae bacterium
CAGTTTCGAATTTTCATGTAACCGGAAATCATTGGCCAGATCAATAACCCGGATGTTGTCCGGGATCGTATGCCCGGTAAGGAACTTATGGGATTCGCCATGGCCCAGGCAGAGAAATAATACATCGATGTCATCAGCCAGGTCGCCCGTAAACTGCAGATCCGTATCCCCGAGTAAATCCTGGTGAACTGTATGAACGGGGTTGCCGGCATGGCTGCGGCTATGAATAAAAGAGATGTTCACACCGGGGTGATTTAACAGCAATCGTATTAATTCACCTCCGGTGTAACCTGCACCTCCGATTATACCAGCTTGTATTTTCATTGTTATTGTTTAGCAACCAGCGCTGTTAAGCGATAATTACTGTTTTTTGTCCTGGTTGACGGCATTCCAGATAGAGGTCTGGTTGCCGAATATTTTTGAAAAACCTCTTACATCTTCCCCGGTAAAACCGGTATTCATTTCGCCGTACTTACCGAATTTGCTGCTCATCAGGTCATACGGGCTTTCGATTCCCAGCACCTGGAACCGGTACGGCATTAATTGTACGAAGACATCGCCGGTTACGGTCTGCTGGCTGTTTTCGAGAAAGGCTTCAATATCCCGCATCACCGGGTCGAGTATCTGTCCTTCATGCATCCAGTTGCCATAGAACTGTGCCAGGGTATCCTTCCATTGCAGCTGCCATTTGGTAAGAACATGTTTTTCCAGGGCGTGGTGAGCTTTCAGAATAACCATCGGGGCGGCGGCTTCAAAACCGACCCGCCCTTTTATGCCAATGATCGTGTCGCCAACATGTATGTCACGGCCTACTCCGTAAGGACCGGCAATGGTCTGGAGGTACTGTATGGCATCTGCAGGATGGGTAAAGTGCTTATCGTTCACTGCCTTCAGCTCTCCCTTTTCAAAATGAAGCTTTACTTCTTCGCTGCCGGTTCTGCTCACCTGGGTGGGCCAGGCTTCTTCGGGTAGCATTCCTTTCGAGGAAAGGGTTTCCTTTCCCCCCACACTGGTGCCCCATAACCCTTTATTGATGGAGTACATGGCCTTGTCAAAATTCATGTCCACTCCTTTACTCTTCAGGTAGGCGATCTCTTCTTCCCGGCTCAGTTTCAGGTCACGGATAGGGGTTATGATCTCTGTGCCGGGGATCATGATATGAAAGATCATATCAAAACGCACCTGGTCGTTCCCCGCACCGGTGCTGCCATGTGCTACGGCATCAGCATTCAGTTTCTTTACATGCGCTGCAATATGCAGGGCCTGGCTAAGGCGTTCAGCCGAAACGGAAAGGGGGTACGTATTATTCTTCAGGCAATTTCCAAAGATGAGGTACCGGATGATCTGGTCGTAATAACTGTGCACGGCATTAACAGCGGTATGGGATTTCACACCCAGTTTATAGGCATGTGCTTCGGTCTTATTCAGTTCTTCGGGGCTGAACCCGCCGGTATTGACAATGATGCTGTGTACTTCAAACCCTCTTTCCTCAGCCAGGTATTTTACACAATAGGTAGTATCCAGTCCGCCGCTGAAACCCAGAACAATCTTTCTTGCCATGATAGCGTTACGTTAGAGATGAAAAAAATGATATAAATGCGATTTGGGTTTACCCGCTCCGTTCGAATCCGTTTTATCTTTTCGTAAAAAGGGTTTCAGCAATTTCCATTGTTTGAATTTAAGCAGGCGTTCGAACCCTTTTTTATTTTCTTCAAAAAACTGTTTGGTTTCTTCCGGCTCGTAGTGGTCCTTCGGATCATAAAGCATGGCTGTACACATGCAGTTCTTTCTCTCCTTGCTCATCAGGATCTCATAGTTTACACAGCTCTTACAGCCGGCCCAGAAGGCTTCGTCCTGGGTAAGCTCCGAATACGTAACCGGCTCATAGCCGAGATCGCTGTTGATCTTCATTACGGCGAGACCGGTGGTTAGCCCGAATATCTTTGCTTCAGGGTATTTCTGGCGGGACAGTTCGAATATCCGTTGTTTGATCTGTTTTGCCACCCCGCTCTTGCGGTAGGCGGGGGCCACGATAAGACCGCTGTTGGCCACATATTCCCCGTGGCTCCAGGTTTCGATGTAGCAGAACCCTACCCATTCATTGAGCCCGGTTACGGCGATGACAGCTTTGCCTTCGTCAATTTTTTGTTCGATGTAGTCGGGACTCCGCTTTGCAATACCCGTTCCCCGGGCTTTGGCAGAAGCCTCCATCTCATCGGTGATGGTTTTTGAATAGACCTTATCAGCGGCAGTGGCTACCCTGATAATGATATTATGATTGTCCATTTATTTATGCTCTTGAAGATATCGGTTCACCAGTCCAAAAGATTTGTTGCGGAAGTCATTCACTGACAGGGACCGTGGTGAGGGGTTCGTCCTGTCAGAAAACAGGGCGGCGTCGGGGGCGGGAAAAAGTAAACACATCAAACCCTACGGAATAAACCCCGCTGGTGATCGGTGCATGAAATGCGATCTGCTTTGTATGTGTCAGAATGTTGGTCATGTTTACAAACAAGTTGTAAATTGGGAACAAATGTATAATATAAATTGATTTATAGGCCTAATTTTTTTGTTATAAAAACCACTGCGTATGGAAGCCGGTACAACTCCTGAAACCTTCGCTCCGCTGGATCAGCCTGCACAGCCGGAAGAAAAGCGCCAGTCGAAGTTCAAGCGGTTCAAAAGGCATTTTATTATCATATTTATTATCCTGCTCGGTGCTTTCATTTACTGGAAATATTTCTTCACCTACAGCGAGGGTAACCGCACGGGCCTACTGCAGAAATTCTCTTACAAAGGCACCATTTTTAAAACATACGAAGGGGAATTAATACTCAGCAGCATCCGCTCACAGGCCAATGTGGCCCTGGCCTCGGAGAAATTTTTCTTTTCTGTAAAAGATAAAACTACCGCCCTCCGGCTGGAGAACCTGCAGGGACATTTTGTAACCGTTCATTATATCATGAAGAATGGCGCCCTGCCCTGGCGGGGAGACAGCAAATACCTGGTGGATAGTGTCAGGTTAGAGTCCCAGCCTTTGTATGAATACTGAAGATGGCCGGCTGCTTATGCAGGTCAGGAAGTTTATTTCTCCATTGCCCGATCGTCCGGGTGGCGATCATCTCCTTTTCTCCCGTAATATTAGCGGCAATACTTAAATAGGTGGATGGCCGGCAGGTCTTTACCAATGCCTCGAGCAACTGGTTATTCCGGTACGGTGTTTCGATCATAAGCTGGGTGCAGTCTTTCCTGGCAGACTCCGCTTCCAGTTCCCTGATGGCGGCCGCCCGCTGCTGCTGATCCACGGGCAGGTAACCCACAAACTGAAAACGCTGCCCGCTCATACCACTGGCCATAAGGGCAAGTAATATGGCGCTCGGACCTGCCACCGGTTTTACAACAGCGCCCATTTCATGGGCAATGGCAACCAGTGCCTGGCCGGGATCGGCTACCCCGGGACAACCGGCCTCGCTGATGATGCCGATGGTTTTATTGCTGCGCAGCTGGTTCCTGAAGGTGTCCGCTATCCCGGGAATATCAGACATATTGAACCATTCATAGTCATCGATGACCATTTCCTCCCCCGGCAGGTAGACTTTCCAGATCTTCTTAAAATACCTGCGGGTGGTCCTTTCGCTTTCTGCATAGAAGACCTGACAGCTTTTTACAGCCTGCAGCACCGCCGAAGGAATGGCGTCAACCCCCTCTTCGGCAAGTAACGATGGTATCAGGTACACCGTTCCCATTCCTCAGGCATTTTTCATTTTATGTACACTGAGTGTGGCCGCTATAATGGCATAGGCCGGGGCCAGCATGATCAGGATATGCATGACGTAAAAAAGAAAACCGTTACCGATGGCAAGGCCTTTATGCTGCCCCGTGAAATGAATGCTCTGGGAAGGCGTCAGCGATGCCCTTGCAAAACTGTAGTCGAGCATGGAGAAACCGAAATAATAGCATTCCATCACAAGGGCGATGATCGGCGTGATCCAGCCCGCTACCGGCACCAGTGACAGGACAATAACAGCCAGGAGATAAACGGACTGCCACCCGCAGTTGCGGAGATCCAGCCGGATGCTCCGGGCACAGTCTTTCCGGATACTTGCCCAGTTCCAGGTATATTCCTTGCCTTCCATGATCGCTTCCGTCTTCTCGCTCAGGTATGCAAACAACGGGGAACCGATGATCAGGATGAGGTATTTGAAGAATGAAAAATAGCAGAGCACCAGCACCAGCCGCAGCATCACACCGGTCATTACCAGCAGGAAACTCAGCCATTCATTCCTGGCCGACTGCAGCCAGGTCTCTATTCGCAACCGGCTGCTAACCCAGGAAACAACAGTATCCGAAGATCTCCAGAAAACGAACATGCCGGCAATAAAAAGCAGTGTGTAAATGATACCGGGGATGATGATCCAGCGGAACAGCTTATGCTGTTTAATAAAATGCCGGGCTTCTTCCCAGCCTTGCATCGCAATAACAATTTCCTTGAGCAAAGCCTAAATTTGAATGGTAAATATAGTGAATGACAAATAGGAATGGTCAATAGTGCGTCGTGAACAGACATCACCGGCAAGTAATACTGATATGAAGAAGCTCCCGATGGAATTTTACCAGCGCAAAAATGTGCTTACCATAGCAAAAGACCTGCTGGGAAAAATACTGGTGACAAAATGGGACGGGGTGGAAACCTCCGGCCGGATCGTGGAGGTGGAAGCCTACCGGGGAATTACCGATAAAGCCTCTCATGCCTATGCCGGCCGCCGCACGAAGCGAAACGAGATCATGTATGCAGCCGGAGGCGCCGCCTATATCTATCTCTGCTATGGTATTCATCACCTGGTAAATGTGGTTACGCATACCAGGGACACGCCGCATGCAGTGCTGATCCGTGCGCTGGAACCGGTAACAGGAGTGGAGATGATGCTCAAACGGACCGGCAAATCAAAACCGGATCACACCCTTACACGTGGACCGGGCAATTTATCGAAGGCACTCGGGCTGTTCACCCCGAAAAACGGCTGGCTGCTGAACAGTAAAGAATTCTTTATCGCCGACGACGGATACCGCTACGCTGCCAGGCAGATAGCCCGCTCACCGAGGATCGGGGTGGACTATGCGGGAGAAGACGCATTGCTCCCTTACCGCTTTTATGTGAAAGGGAACCCCTATGTAAGCGGGAAAAGATGATGTATAGCCCGGGCAATTGACGAAAAAAAGTCAGCGGGGTCAGGCAGGTCAGATAATTCCGCCAGCCGGTTGTATATTGAACCAAATTAGAAAGATTGGCAGCCGGACTAACCAAACATCAGTTGAAATTCATTGCCCTTCTCTCGGGAGCCGTTATGGCCCTGGTCTTGTATTTCCTCAATCCCTTTCATGTGCCGGAGAAGGCCGGAAGGGTGCTCGCCATTGCCGCTCTGATGATCACCTGGTGGGTAACGGAAGCCCTCCCCATGCCGGTCGTGGCGCTGATGCCACTGATCTTTTTTCCCCTGCTGGGTATTAACACCATTAAGGGCACGGCGGCTGCCTATGGCAATGAAGTCATCTTCCTGTTTATGGGCGGGTTTATGCTGGGCCTGGCCATCGAAAAATGGAACCTTCACCGGCGGATCGCCCTTACCATTGTGGCCAAAACAGGTACCAGCGGCAACCGTATCATACTGGGTTTTATCCTGGCAACCGGTCTTATCAGTATGTGGCTGAGCAATACAGCTACCACCATGATGATGTTTCCCATCGCCTTATCCGTGGTGCATGTGATGAAAGAAAATAAAGAAGAAGGAGGAAACTATGCCAACTTCAACCTGTGCCTGATGCTGGCCATTGCCTATGCCTCCAACTTCGGGGGCATTGCCACGATCGTAGGAACACCGCCCAACGTACAGTTTGTTGGTGCGTTTGAAAAAAGATACAACACCAATATTGATTTCCTGGACTGGATGCTGGTTTGCACCCCCATCGCCCTCCTGCTGATGCTGGCCTTATACATAATAAGCACCCGCATCATGTTCCCCAACAGGATCCGTTCAAGCGAAGCGGCCAACAGGTATATAAAAGAGGAATTATCCCTGCTGGGAAAACTGAGCGGGGCAGAGAAAAGAGTACTGATCATTTTTGTAAGCACCGCCCTGCTCTGGATAAGTAAGGATTTTATAAACAGGGCCCAGCATCTTTTCACCTTTGATGATAACATGATCGCTGTGATGGGTGCTGTCGCCCTGTTCATCTGTCCGTCGGGACAGGGGGCCGCCAGCGGAAACCAGGATGACAGGAAAAGCACTGCCATCCTTGAATGGGAAGATACCAGTAAGATGGCCTGGGGGATCCTCCTGCTCTTTGGAGGTGGTATTGCCCTGGCCGATGCACTCGAAAAAGCCGGGTTGATACAACAGCTGGGAAGCTGGATGGCCAGCTATGCCGGTTCCGGGTTCCTGCTCGTGCTGGCAGTGGTGGTTATCTCCATATTCATCAGTGAAGTAATGAGTAATGTGGCACAGGTGATCGTTTTTACCCCGGTGGTATGCTCGCTGGCAGATTCCGTACATATGAACCCGATATTGCTGGGCCTGCCGATGACACTCGCAGCCAGTTGCGCCAGTATGCTGCCGATGGGTACCCCGCCGAATGCGATTGTCTTCTCAAGCGGTCATATACGAATGAAACAAATGGTCCGGGCAGGATTTATCATGAATATCATTGCCGTGGTGCTGATCACCTTGTTTTGCTGGTTCCTGCTTCCGGTGCTGATGAAGGGGGTTTAGGTCAGAACCGCCAGCCTGCACTGATGCCGGCTCCGCCCAAAAAGTCTTTTCCGAAAGAAACAGGTTCGCCGGAAGTGCTCAGCGTTTTTTGTACCGTGGCAGATACCTGCGGGGTGATGTATAACATATCGTTGATGAGGAACGTATAACCGGCATCTAACCGGGGCTGCAATACAAGGATCTTTGAATTTCCCGATGCCCCCGTAGTGGCCCATTTAATATTGAATGACTGAATACCTGCATTAATGCCCAGGAAGAACCTTTTGGGCACCACTGAAAAGTGATACCTGAAACCAACGGATGCGTTCCAGCCATTACCGCTTTCACTCGATGCTGCATCCTTGTGTTTCACAAAGGAGGAACTGTATCCACCCCTGACAATTACAGCACTGTGCAGCTTGGCATTGAACCCGAGCAGCAGATTATAGGAAGTATAATCAGGTGTGAACTGGAACTCCCCGCCCACATCAGTGGTGTTATAACCCACCTCCTGGGACCGGGCTGAAATAGAAATACTGATGAGCAGCAGGGTGGTGAGTTGCTTTAGCATGGTTCGGATTTGGGTTTAAAGATAATACCCCTTTCCAAAAAAAGAAAGCAATACCGCGGAACGATATTGCTTTCAAATTATTTTATTGCCAGACCTTAAAACCTCGGGCAATTCAGTTTTTTGGCGTTCGGGTCCACCGGCTTCTTGATGTAGATCAGCGATATCTCCATACCGCCCCTTGTATTGGATGCCGGCTTCAGCGAAGAAGTGTTTGCATCGTAAGTAGCCCCGATATGAATATTGGAAAACTCCAGCCCGATATAAGGGATAATGGCATCATTGAACCGGTACCATGCCCCGAGATATACATTGGTCGGGTTGTCTTCATTACTGTTTACGTTGTAAGAAAAAGCACCGCCGGCCACCGTGTTATACGCCTTGGCCTGCATGCTGTGTATGGCAGAGAAATGAAAATAATTGTAAGGGCCGACAGGGATCTTACCGCCTGCCTGGATGGTGGTCCTTGCATTCAGCAGGAACTGGCCGCCCTGGAAGCTTTCCTTTGGCCGGTTGATGTGGTACATGGAAGCGCCGACATAGAAATTGTTGTATCCGTTGGTGCTTCCGTTGTACAGGATACCGGCATTTACATCCACATAACTTACATTGATCTGTTTATTGGTAAAGATCTCGCCGGTAGTACCCGGAACAAAACCAAAAGGAGTCAGTTCGTCTTCAAAATAAACTTTCGTTACATCGAGCCGTTTGCTGGTATAGGAAGCCTGGAAGCCGGCGCCGATCTGGTGATAACCGTTTTCATCAAGCCCTTTGTGGTAGGCCAGGGAAAGACCGGCATAGTTTGTAACCAATACGCCATCCCCGGCACGGTCGGTCATGGCAATGATACCTACTCCCATCTGGTCGATCTCTGCCAGTCGGTTCTTCAGGATTCCGAAATCAATGGAAGCCGTTTTGGTAACAAAAGCATTATTGATCGTGGGCCACTGGTTACGGTAGTTTCCCGCCACCCGGAAGGTGCCGTCAAATTTCCCGGTCAGCGCAGGGTTCAGTGTAAGAGGTGAAGCAAAGAATTGGGAGAAGTTAGGGTCCTGGGCCATTGACGCACTGATCAAAGCCACACAAGCCGTTAGCGTAAGTAGTAATTTTTTCATTTCAGCCTTTATTGTTTTTCCAATGGGCAGGTACTTATTAGTTGCCAGCTAAAACCGTCCCGTAACCTAAACGTGATTTTTCACGGATAAATTGCCTGTAAAGGGTTGGCCGGCAGTTACAGAACGGAAAAATACAACATTTTCAGACCCGAAAAACAGAAATATCGCTGCTTTGGGGCTCTAAGTCGTTAACCGGCAACCTTTAACCAGTAGCCGGGTTTTCAGAATTCAGGAAGGCAGACTAACCTCTCAGGACTAAAGACTTGTATTTACATCTGCACTTTGGTTCCAAACGCCAGGTCGCCTGCATCCCCCAGCCCCGGTACGATATAGCCCTTTGCGGTTAACTCATCATCAATATCGCCGCACCAGATCGTTACAGAAGGCTCTTCCCGTTGCACATATTCTATGCCAACCGTACAAGCGATCGCCGCTACGATATGAATGGTGCCTGGTTTTCCTTCATCTTTTAAATAATGAATGGTTTTTACGAGGGAAGAACCCGTAGCCAGCATGGGATCGGAAATGATCACCACCCGGCCTTCCAGGTCCGGACAGGAAACGTAGTCGAGACTGATCTCAAAGCTCCCGTCCTTATGATGTTTGCGGTAGGCGGAGATAAAAGCATTGTCGGCCTTATCAAAGTAATTCAGCAGGCCCTGGTGCAGCGGTAACCCTGCCCGCAGGATGGTGGCCAGCACCGGTTGTACTTCCAGCATTTTATGCTCAGCGATACCGAGTGGCGTTTGAATTTCCTTTTCAACAAAGGGAAGCACCTTGCTGATTTCGTAGGCGGCCACTTCACCGATACGTTCCAGGTTACGGCGAAAACGCATCCGGTCACCCTGGATGGATACATCCCGGAGTTCTGCCACCCAGTTGCTGACCAGGGAATGTTTTTCGCTGAGGTTTACGATCATGCGGCTGAATATTTAATATTTGTTGATTGAATATTGGAGAACATTTAAAACATTTGCAGGGCTATCGGACTGGCAGCAAATCTAAATTCTTAAATCTGCAATCTAAAATCTGATTCAATGATTTACCGTGCTATCGGCATAATGAGCGGCAGTTCTCTCGACGGGCTGGATATTGTCTTTGCTGAATTCCAGGAACAGGCCGGGGAATGGAGTTATACCATCCGGGAGTCCGCCTGTTACCAGTACGATGAAGCCTGGAGGGAGCGGCTCAGGGATGCGGTAGCGCTTCCGGCGGCCGGTTACCTGCTCCTCCACACCGCATATGGCCGGTATATCGGTGAAAAAATAAACCAGTTCATAGAAGAGAAAAGCCTGCATTACCAGGTCGGACTGATCAGTTCCCACGGCCATACCACATTTCATATGCCTGCCCGGGGGATGACTGCCCAGCTGGGAGACGGGGCCGCCATTGCAGCGGTGACCGGGCTGCCGGTTGTAACCGACCTCCGGGCCCTCGATGTGGCCCTGGGCGGACAAGGGGCACCCATCGTACCCGTTGGTGAGAAACGGCTCCTTGCCGGGTATGATTATTTCCTCAATATTGGAGGAATAGCCAATATCTCTGTGAATGCAGATCCCTACACTGCCTTTGATATCTGCCCGGCCAACCGGGTCCTGAATATGCTGGCCCGGGAAGCAGGTAAAGAATATGATGAGGATGGAAAACTGGCGGCCTCCGGCCAACCGGACAGAGCATTGCTGGAAAAACTTAATCAGCTTGATTATTACCGGCAGCCACCGCCCAAATCGCTGGCCAATGATTTCGGGACCGAAACGGTATACCCGCTCATCAGGTCAGCCGGCCTCACCACAGCCGATGCATTAAGGACCTGCTGCGAACACATTTCTTTTCAAACGGCCGCGGCGATAAAGACGTTTTGCCACCCCGCTCCCGGAATGACGAACGCCAGGCTTTTATGCACCGGCGGCGGTGCCCGCAACACATTCCTGGTCGGGCTGCTCGCAGAAAAGCTGAACGAACCGGGAATAGAATTAGTGGTGCCCGAACCTGAACTAATCGATTATAAGGAAGCCCTCATCATGGCTTTCATCGGGGTGCTTCGCTGGCGGCAGGAATTTAATGTACTTGCTTCGGTTACCGGTGCAAGCCGCAACAGCATCGGCGGGGCACTGTGGACAGGGCAGGATGCCTGACCATTTTATCAGGTTATTATCAGCCGTTAGAAAAGAAATTTAGGCTAAATTACGGACTCATCCCCTAAGCCTTTACTATGCCTGAAACCACCAGGCTACAACCCACTGTAGCGTTGAACAAAGACCCGGAACCGGGTTCTGTTGAAGAGGTGCTGCTTTTCCGGAAGATCCAGCATTCCTTCCCCCGGCAGTTCCGGAAAGTGTTTCCGGATAAACTGGCGGCCAAATCTGTGGTCATCATCCCTTCGATCACACTCGACCAGGAGATACTGGCCAAGGTCAGCGGGCATGTGCATTACGAGGAAAGATTGCTTTGCCTGCTCATGCTGCTCCGGATGCCCCGCACCCATGTGGTATATGTCACCAGTATGCCTGTAGACCCGGTGATCGTTGATTATTATCTGCACCTGTTACCCGGCATCACCCGGCACCATGCCCTGCAGCGCCTCACCATGCTGAGCTGTTATGATGCCTCGCCAAAATCGCTTACAGAAAAAATACTGGACCGGCCCCGGCTGATCGATCGGATCAAAAAAAGCATTCCGGCAGGTAATGCGGCTCACCTGGCCTGCTTCACTGTTACCAAATATGAAAGAACACTGGCCGTAAAACTGGATATGCCGGTCTATGGCTGCGATCCCGACCTGTTCGACCTGGGAAATAAAAGCAACAGCCGCAAGATCTTTAAACAATGCGGGCTGCATGTACCCGATGGATTTGAAGACCTGAAAAATGAAGACGATATTATTAAAGCATTATACGAACTGAAACTGAATGACCCTTCCCTGAAAAAAGCAGTCGTAAAAATGAACGATGGCTTTTCCGGTGAAGGCAATGCGGTGTTTTCTTTTGAAGGACTGGGGGAAGCCGCAGAACTGAAGCAATGGATTAGCGACAACCTGCAGCAGAACCTGAAGATCGTTGCCGCGGACCTGACCTACAAGGATTTTATGTTCAAGTTTCAGCATATGGGCGGGATCGCCGAGGCCTTTGTGGAAGGAGAGATCAAAACATCACCATCGGTACAGTGCCGTATCAATCCGCTGGGCGACTGCAAGGTCATCTCCACGCATGACCAGGTAGTGGGCGGGGAAAGCGGACAGGTTTTTCTCGGGGCACATTTCCCTGCCGCAGAAGAATATGCAATTGAAGTGGGCGAAGCCGGAAAAAAAGTGGCCGAATCCCTTGCCAAAAGCGGTGTGATGGGACGTTTTGCGGTTGACTTTATTTCTGTAAAAGAGGAACAGGGCTGGAAACATTACGCCATTGAGATCAACCTCCGGAAAGGCGGGACCACCCATCCCTATATCCTGCTGCAGTTCCTTACCGACGGGGATTATGATTATGAGAACGGAATGTACCTTACGGCCAACCGGCAGACCCGCTATTACTTCTGCTCAGATAACCTGAAGAACGATAAATACAAAGGCCTTACCCCGCCTGACCTGATCGATATTGCTATGCTCCACCAGCTGCACTATGATGGCACCTCGCAGGAAGGAGTGATGTTTCACCTGATCGGGGCATTATCACAATACGGAAAGCTGGGGGTGGTTTGCATTGGCAGTACACCGGAACGGGCCCGGAATTTCTATGAACAGACCGTGAAAGTGCTGGACGGGGAATGCTGAGCAAACAAGATGGCCTGTCAGCCAAAACCAACAATATGATAAAAGCAACCCTTCTTTACGGGCATCCTGCAGACCCCGAAGCATTCGAAAGATATTATGCAGAAACACACCTTCCCATTGCAGCAAAAATGCAGGGCGTGTCGAAACTGGAGCTTACAAAATGTATTTCCGCCCCGGATGGCAGCAAAGCAGCCTATTACCGGCAGGCAGACCTGTATTTCAACAACCTCGATGAACTGCAGCAGACACTTACTTCCCCCGAAGGCCAGGCAGCAGTGGCCGACCTTTCCAATTTTGCCACCGGCGGAGTAACGATGATCATTGGTGCAGTTGAAAACTAAAACCAGGAAGAAAGTCGCTTATGAAAGCAAAATCAATAAAGGGAAAATCAACAGAAGAAATTAAATCCGCAGTAGAGCAAAGCATGGCTGATGGATTTGAACCCACATTAGCTGTTTGCTTTATTTCAAAAAGCCAGGACAGAAAAGCAATTACTCAATTACTGGATTCAAAGGGCATTGCTGTATTTGGCTGCACCACTAATGGTGAGTTTATTGATGAAGAACCTGAAAAAAATTCTGCGGCGATATTGTTGCTCAATATCAGCAAAGACAATTTTCAGATTTATTTTGAAGAATACCCTGATAGAAATTACAGGGAAGTTTCCATCTCTGTTGCTCAGCAGGCAAGGACAAAATTTCCAATACCGGCATTTCTTATTGGTATCAGCCATTCTGCAGCTGACGGGGAAGAGATCTTACACGGCTTTACAGATGTTTTGGGCAAACAAACAAATGTTTTTGGAGGTGCAGCAGGAGATGATTATGCGTTTGCTGAAACCTTTGTTTTTACCAACGGGAAAGAAAGCCCCCACGGCATGGTGTGTATTGCCCTTGATGAAACCAAAGTGCTGATAAAAGGTATTGCAACCTGTGGGTGGAAGCCGGTAGGCACCGAAAAAATTGTCACAAAAAGCGAAGGCAATCATGTGTACACAGTAGATGGTATCCCTGCACTTGACATTACTGCGAAATACGGCGGTATTGAAAATATTTCTCCGGAAAATAACAACCTGATGGTTGAAATCGCTGCCAATTTTCCGCTGCAATTACAAAAAGAAAAAGGGGACCCCATCATGCGGCCCGGCATCGTTGTAGACTGGAGTGATCATTCATTTTATACCAGCGGATCTGTACCGCAGGGATCAAAAGTAAGGTTCTCCTTGCCGCCTGATTGGGATGTGATGGAAAAAGTTATTAAAGGAGTTGAGAACTTAAAAGCAACAGAGATGCCTGAAGCAGATGCATTGGTTGTTTTCAGTTGTGCCGGACGTATTCTTTCATTAGGGCCATTGATGAGTAAAGAACTGGAAGGTGTAAAGAATGTGTGGAATGTGCCAATGGCAGGTATGTTCAGTAATGCAGAATTAGGAAGAGCAACCGGTGGAAACCTGGAAATGCATAACCTGACGACATGTTGTATTGCACTTAAAGAAAAGTAAATGACCCCCCAACTGCAAACGATATTAGAGCTCATTCAGCAACTACAACTCAGTGATGCGGATAAAGCTGCTATCGAAAAAGCAATAAAGGAAGCTGACAAGGCATTAGAGATAGCCAATTTTAAACTGGACCGTACCGAAAAAGTAAAACGTACCACAGCGATCCTCCTGGAAGAAACCATACAGGAACTGGAACAGAAAAGAAAAGCCATCGAGGAAACCAACCAGGCCCTGCAACAATCGCTGGAAGAACTAAAGGCCGCCCAGGCACAATTGGTGCAGGCTGAAAAAATGGCCAGCCTGGGTGAACTCACCGCCGGTATTGCCCATGAGATACAAAACCCGCTGAACTTCGTCAACAATTTTTCCGAGGTAAGCCGCGAACTGCTGGATGAAATGAAAACAGAACTGGACATGGGGAATACGGATGAGGCAAAGGCTATCGCCAATGATGTAATCAGTAACCTGGAAAAGATACTCCACCACGGTAAACGGGCTGATGGGATAGTAAAGGGAATGCTCCAGCACAGCCGGTCCGGGAGCGGGCAGAAAGAACCCACGGATATAAACGCACTGTGTGACGAATACCTCCGGCTGGCCTATCATGGGTTGCGGGCAAAAGACAAAACCTTCAATGCAAAATTTGAAACAGATTTTGATGAAAGCATCGGTAAAATAAATGTGATGCCGCAGGAGCTGGGCCGGGTGATACTCAATCTTATCAATAATGCATTCTATGCCGTGAATGAAAGGAAAAGCGGGGGGGAAAACGGGTACGAGCCGGCTGTTGCCGTCGGAACAAAGAAAGCAGGAAACCGAATCGAAATTTACGTAAAGGATAATGGCACGGGTATTCCGCAAAAAGTGGTTGATAAAATATTTCAGCCCTTCTTTACCACCAAGCCCACCGGGCAGGGAACAGGGCTGGGTTTATCATTGAGCTATGATATTGTAAAAGCACATGGCGGAGAGCTGAAGGCAGACACGAAAGAAGGAGAGGGTACCACATTTATAATCGGTATTCCAATTAATAATTGATGAAACTGACCAAAAAACTGGAAGAAGAAGTAAAGGCATTGATGAATGACTACTGGGATTCCTATTTCAGGGGGGATTTGAAGCATTGGCGTCAATACCTGGTGGATGATTACCGGAATATTGGCGGAACTGAAGAAGAGATATGGAACTCTAAAAAAGAGATTCTTGATTATACGAAACGGATCATGGATCAAATGAAAGGAATGGCGGAGATAAGGAATAAGAAAATACAGCTCATTCCTTACGATCCGTATATCATGGTACATGAGTTTGCGGACCTGTTCATTAAAGTAGAAGGCAAGTGGAGTTTTTATGGAAAGTTCAGGCTATCATCTTTAATTCAAAAGGGTAAGGACGGGTGGAAAATATTACACCAGCATGGCTCCTACCCGGATGCTCACACAGAGCAGGGGGAAGCCTTTGCATTTGATAAACTAAGAAAGGAAAATACGCAGCTGCGTGAAGCCGTAAAGCGCCGCACTGTTGAACTAGAACAAAAAAACCGGGAACTGGAAATAGAAACAGCCCTGGAGAAAGTAAGGGCCGTGGCAACGGGCATGAAGAAACCGGAGGATATGCTCAGCATCTGTAAAACGATCTCGGCCCGGCTCTCCCAACTGGGGGTAAAAGAGATCCGCAATGTGCAGACGGCCATCTTTTATGAAAGCAAGGGTACTTATATGAATTATGAGTACTACGCAAAACACAACAAAACGGTCATTACCGAAACGAGCTATACCGATAACAAGATTCATAAAGCATTTGCCCGGCAAATGCTGAAGGGAAAGGGAGAAATATCTGTTACACATATAAAAGGAAAAAAGGTAAAGGAGTGGCTGGCCTACCAGAAAACAACCAATGTCTTTATCGATAAATACCTGGGAACAGCTCCCTCGCTCAATTATTACTGGCATTCACTGGGCCCGGTGGCCCTGGGAATTTCCACCTATGCTCCGCTGACAAAAGAAGAACTGGATTTGTTCCAGCGGTTTCTGAAAGTGTTCGAACTGGCGTACCGCCGGTACCTGGATATTGAAAAAGCGGAGGCGCAGGCCAGAGAAGCACAAATACAACTGGCATTGGAAAGAGTAAGAGCCAGAACGATGGCGATGCGGAAGAGTGAGGAATTGCAGGAAACGGCCTTCATCCTGTTTAAGCAATTTCAGGAACTGGGGGAAAAGCCTTACCAGATAACTATCGGCATCTTTCATGAAGAAGAGAGAAAGATTGAATTCAGTATCACCGGCATTGATGGCAGCGGAGCTAAAATAGACCAGACGTTCAGAATGGATATTGACGAACCGGTGCTGTTGAGCAGGCTGTATAAAGCATGGAAAAAACAGCGCAGCGCAGCGGTATTTGAGATGTCCGGTGCTGAGCTCAGGCGTTTTGATCAATATCGCAATAAGATTGCAAAAGGGAAAATTCCCCAGGTAAAAAGTAAAAAAGGGGAACATCGGTTTGTTGGGGTAGGTTATTTTTCAAAAGGATTTATTTCTTTTTCAAAATCCTCATCCATTCATGCAGAGACCCTGAATATCCTGGAAAGGTTTGCCGGAGTATTTGATCTTACCTATACCCGTTTTCTTGACCTCCAAAAAGCAGAAGCACAGGCAAGAGAGGCGCAGATTGAAGCAGCGTTGGAAAGAGTAAGAAGCCGTTCATTAGCCATGCATAAAAGTGATGAACTGAAAGAAGTGATTCGCTTAGTGCTGGAGCAATTCATTCAATTAAAAATAAATGTGGCGCATGCAGGTTTTTATATTGATTATAAAATGCATGACGATATGCACATCTGGCTGGCTGATCCGAACATTGAACCATACTATGTAACATTACCTTATTTTGATACACCTACCTGGAATAATTTTCTAAAAGCAAAATCAAAAGGAACAAACTTTCATACTGACCTGCTGAACTTTGAAGAAAAAAATAAATTCTATCAATCACTTTTCAATCTGTTCTCTGTGCCTGAAGAAGCACAGGAATTTTATTTGCAATGCAAAGGCCTTGCCGTATCTACTGTTTTGCTGGACTCTGTTGGTCTGTACATAGAAAACTTTGACGGTCTTCCTTATTCGGAAGAAGACAATAAAATCCTGATGCGTTTTGGAAAAGTGTTTCAGCAGACGTACACCCGTTTTCTTGACCTGCAGAAAGCAGAAGCACAGGCAAAAGAAGTACAGATAGAACTGGCATTGGAAAGAATAAGGGCGAGAACCATGGCCATGCACAAAAGCGATGAAATCATCGACATCATGTCTGTCATGTTCGAACAGTTCAGGCAGCTGGACCTGAGGGCCGATGTGACAGGCCTGAGCCTTGACTACAGAAATGACCCGTTAAATTGCTGGATGGGCATTCATGGTCAAACCTACCCGGCTCAGGTAAGTATACCCTATATCAACCTGCCTTTTACCAATAGAATTTATGAAGCGGCAAACAATAATAAAGAGTTTCTCAGCACTGGCTGTGGGAGGGAAGAAAAAAACCGTTGGGTGAATCATCTGTTTGAACAAACGATAATCGGCTATGCACCGGATGAGACAAAGAAATTCTTGCTGGATGCCCCTGGTTTAAATATTTCTATTGCCATGGGCGGTAATGTTGCCTTCGTCGTTGGCAATTATTCAACGGCTCCTTTCACAGAAGATGAGAATGCGATCATCAGGCGGTTTAAAAATGTATTTGAACAATCTTATACCCGTTTCCGTGATCTGCAAAAAGCCGAAGCACAGATAAGGGAAACCCAGATTGAAGCTGCCTTGGAAAAAGTTCGTTCACGGACAATGGCAATGCAGAAAAGCAATGAATTGCTGGAGGCCGGCGAACTTCTGTGTAATGAAATGAACCGGCTGGGTATCAGCAGCCTTACCAGCGGGTATGTATTATTTGATGCTGATAAAAAAATCGGCTGGAACTATACACCTAATCCGGGTACAGGTAAAATAATGCCGGTGCCGGTTGGAATATTTCATACAGAAACCGAAGAGATGAGAACGGTGCTTGAATACTGGAAAAATAAAGAACCATTTTCGGTCATTGAGATGAATGAAGAGCAAACCATCAGTCACCAGATCTTTATTGCGGAGCGGAGTATTAATTTTCCACTTTCTGCAAAGGAGCTGCTGGCTATTTCACCTAAAAGAGTTGTACTGCATAATTTTAATTTCAAAGAGGGTTATATATTAATAGTCGGTGGCGAAAGACTCAGCGATGAACAGATTGGTGTTATGCTGCGATTTACAAATGTTTTTCAGCAAACCTATACCCGCTTTCTTGATCTGCAAAAGGCGGAAGCGCAGGCCCGTGAAGCAGAGATACAATTGGCGCTGGAACGAGTAAGGGCAAGGAGCCTGGCAATGCACAACACAGGCGAATTGCAGGATGTGGTGAACGTAGTGGCACAACAGCTGCTGCAAATGCGAATAGATATTGATGGCGGTATCTTTATTGTGATCAATGATGAAGTGGATAAAGATCTTCCGCTCTGGGGTGCCGCCGGTGCGGCTGATTATGTGCAGAGGGCAACAGCACCTTTTCTTGACAAGCCCATTATGACCCGGATGATTAATGCCATTCATAACCGGGAGCCATTTTTAGCTGAGCGATATACAAAAGAGGAGAAGGATGAATTCATGCAGCATCTCTTTGTCCATCATCCATGGGATAAATTACCGCAGGAACGTAAGCAGGAATTGCTGGCCAGAGCCGGTGGTTATTGCCGCTCAATGTGCATCTCCCGTTATACCAGCATTGCTATGATCAATCATCATGGCCGGGAATTTTCGGATGCAGACAATGCTATCCTGCAACGCTTCGGCAATGTATTGGAACAATCTTATACCCGTTTTCTTGACCTTCAGAAAGCCGAAGCACAGGCGAGGGAAGCACAGATCGAAGCGGCATTGGAAAGGGTGAGGAGCAAGACCATGGCCATGCACAGCAGTAATGATGTGGGAGAAACGGTGGCCACTATGTTTGCTGAGTTTGTTCATTTAGGGATCCGTACCAACAGGTGTGGTATCCTCATCTTTCATGACGAAAATTTAACAGAAGTCTGGACCGCCAGGTCAACAACTGAAGGAGAAGCAAAGCTGATCATTGGAAAATTAGATTTGAATGCCCACCAAATGCTCGGATCGGTTTATAATGCATGGAAAGCAAAACTTCTTTTCTATCAGTATGAACTCGCTGGTGATAATCTCAAAAGCTATTATACTGCAATCAACAATTCAAAATACTACCCGACTCAGTTCGATCTGGATGCTTTACTGCCGAAAGAATATCATAGTGATTTCTTCTTTACAGATGGGGCGGTTTTTTCTTTCACAAGTGAAATTTTGGCTGAAGAACATGCTAAGATCATGAAGCGGTTTGCGTCTGTATTTGGACAGACGTATCGCCGCTATCTTGACTTGCAAAGGGCAGAAGCACAGGCCAGGGAAGCGCAGATAGAATCAGCGCTGGAAAAAGTAAGAAGCCGTACTATGGCTATGCAGCATTCTGATGAACTGGCAGAAACAGCTGCAGTATTGTTCCGGCAATTGATTGCTTTGGGCATTGAACCAAACAGGCTCTATATCATCCTTATCAAAGAAGATAATGCTGATATGGAGGCATGGGTAACTGATGAGGATGGCAGCAAAGTGAGCATGGGCTTTACAGGGAACTTCAGGAGGAACAACTCCTTATTAAAAATGTATGAAGGCTGGAAGGCGAAACGAAACAGTCTTATAATCGATATGCAGGGAGAAGAGCTGAAGCAATATTTCCATTACCTGCACGATGATTTGCATGTGCCATTTAAAGGCGGGCTGGAACAGAAAAGACGTGTACAGCATATTGCTTATTTCAGTCATGGGCTCATTGGCATGGCTTCGCCGGAATTACAACCTGCTGAAACATTGCAATTACTGGAGCGGTTTGCCGCTGTATTCAATCTCACTTTTACCCGCTTCAATGATTTGAAAATTGCCGAAGCACATGCCCTGAAGGCTGAACAGGACCTCGTTGCCATCAAGGAAGCCAAACAAAAGGCAGAGGAGGCGCTTACTGAATTGCAGGCCACCCAAAAACAACTGGTGCAATCAGAGAAGATGGCTTCCTTAGGAGAGCTCACGGCAGGTATTGCACATGAAATTCAGAACCCGCTGAACTTTGTCAACAACTTCAGCGAGGTAAGCAAGGAGTTATTAGATGAAATGAGAGAAGCAATAGAGAAAGGTAATACTGAAGATGCTAAAGAGATAATGAACGATGTAATTCAGAACCTGGAAAAGATAAACCATCACGGTAAGCGGGCGGATGGGATTGTAAAAGGAATGCTGCAGCACAGCCGGGCCGGCAGCGGACAGAAAGAACCTGCAGATTTAAATGCCCTGTGTGATGAATACCTGCGGCTGGCTTACCATGGCCTGCGGGCAAAAGACAAGAGCTTCAACGCAAAATTCGAAACAGCATTTGATGATACAATTGGACGGATCAATGTATTACCCCAGGACATGGGCCGGGTGATACTGAACCTGATCAATAATGCCTTCTATGCGGTCACGGAACGAAAGTTAAAAGGGGAGGCCGGGTATGAACCAACGGTGACCGTTCGTACTGCAAAACATAACGACCAGGTGGAGATAACCGTGAAGGACAATGGCACCGGCATCCCGCAAAGGGTGATGGATAAAATTTTTCAGCCGTTCTTTACCACCAAGCCGACCGGGCAGGGAACGGGATTGGGATTGAGCCTGAGTTATGATATCATTACCAAGGGACATGGAGGTGAATTAAAAGTAGCGACAAAAGAAGGGGAAGGAACAGCATTCAGCATTATAATACCTGTATAGCATTAATAAACAGCAAATGAAAGCAGTATCACGAATCCTGGCGTTTTTATTTTTACCGGTATTCTCAATGCATAACGTTAATGCGCAAAATGAAAGCCATAAAGACTCCTTACTGATTTACCTGAACAGCATTCACTCAAAGGCTGATTCAGTATACCTCCCGGATGTATTTGACTGGATATCTATAGCTCCGGAAGAAATCCTGTTAAAGGATGATGTAATGAAACAGATCTACAGGCTGAAAAATATAATTAATGAGGCTGACTATTTTGATCTGGCCAATTCCTATATAGGCCACCTGGTGGTCATCAATACCCGGGAAGCCAGCGAAAAGGCCATTGCTGCAGGCAGAGAGTTTTTTGAACATTATACCGGCAAAGAGTCCAGGTATGGCCATTTTGGGTATTTGACGGTGCTGAGGGAGATAAGACATTCATTCAGGAATTTAGGAAAGCTGAACGAGTCGATAGAATTTTATTCCAAAATAGAAAGGGAGTACGTGGAAAAAAATGACTCAGACGTGGTGTCCGTTGCAAATAACGTTCTCAGTGGTTCTTATGCAAGGCTGGGTATAATGGAAAGGGCTTATTATCACCAGCGAAAATCCATTTCTTACCTGAACGACAGCCAAAGTGACCTGAAAATCCACTGGTCAGCTGTTTTGTATGGATTGGCCGGAAAAGTAAACCGGTATGCAGTGCTGGGCTATTATTATCTAACTGATAACCGGCTCCGCGATGCGGACACGGCCCTTCGGTTAGCCCTGAAATATTATCACCAGCTTGACTCGGCGATGGTGCAGAGCGATGTGCCTTTTCTCTTTTTGCAAATAGCCGTTAGCAAAACGATGGCGGGTGCAGCTAACAGCCAGGCTTATTATGATACCGCTTTGTTCTATTTGGAAAAATATAAGTCTCCACAACCAGTTTATGCCACCTATTACCAGGAGAGGGGCGTTGATTATTCCAGGCTGGGCCTGCTCGATTCCGCAGTACAATACTTCAGGAAAACCCGCCAGGTTATGGACTCTCTGCATCTTCCGGTGTCACTTCCATCCGGCCAGTTAATACCTGACTACTATGAAGCAGAAGTGGCCATGAAAAAAAAGAACTACCCCGCTGCCATAGAATTACTGCACCGCCAGCTGGATAAACTGCAAAACCTTAATCTCCGGCCAAATACCATACAGACATTGTTATTACTGGCGAAAGCGTATGCCGCCACGGAAAATGACAGAGAAGCCTATAAGACCATGCAAGAGGTTTTTGTACTAAAGGATAAAATGGCGCAGGATGAGAAGGAGGCCCGTACATTGAGTTTTGAAACAGAAAAGAAGATGCAGGAAAATGACACAGCGATCATGTTGCTGAATGCAAAAAATGAAAGCAATCGTAAAATGAAATATTACCTGATCGGTATTGTTTCTTTATTAGGGTTGCTGGCGGGTGCGCTGGCCCTGTTCTATCAGAATAAACGGAAGGCAGGTAAAGACCTTTCCGCACAAAACAGGAAATTGTCTCATACCCTGGAGCAATTAAAAGCTACCCAATCCCAGTTAATTCACTCCGAGAAGATGGCCAGCCTGGGTGAACTCACAGCCGGTATCGCTCATGAAATTCAAAACCCGTTGAACTTCGTGAATAACTTCAGTGAGGTAAATACGGAGCTGATTGAAGAAATGAAGGAAGAACTAAAGGCGGGCAGAACAGCAGAGGCGACAGGCCTGGCGGATGACATTAAATCGAACAATGAAAAAATCGCCTTTCATGGAAAACGGGCCGACTCCATCGTAAAAGGTATGCTGCAGCACAGCCGGAGCGGAAGCGGGCAAAAAGAAGAGACCGATATCAACAGCCTGGCAGATGAATGCCTGCGGCTGAGCTATCACGGTATGCGGGCCAAAGACAAATCATTCAATGCAAAAACCGAAACATCCTTCGACGGTCACTTGCCGAAGATCAGTGTTGTATCGCAGGATATCGGCCGGGTTTTGCTGAACCTTATTACGAATTCA
Organism: Chitinophagaceae bacterium; assembly: GCA_046329665.1. GTDB lineage: Bacteria > Bacteroidota > Bacteroidia > Chitinophagales > Chitinophagaceae > JJ008. Next base: position 22,592 of record JAXLUG010000004.1, read on the forward strand.
TTCTATGCTGTCATGCAAAAGAAGAAGATGGCCGGGGAGAGTTATAACCCCGTTGTGTCCCTAACCACTGCAAGGGAAGGCAACAACATTAAAATTATCGTCCGGGATAATGGGGGCGGCATACCTTCAAAAGTGATAGAAAAGATATTTCAGCCTTTCTTTACCACTAAACCCACCGGTGAAGGGACAGGTCTCGGTCTGAGTATGAGTTATGATATCATTACTAAGGGGCATGGCGGCAAACTGGAGGTGGATACAAAGGAAGGAGAATTTGCCGCCTTCACTATTTTTTTACCCGTATAAAATCATATTTTCACCCATAAACCACCCATGTCATGAAGGTATTAGTCGTCGATGATGAAAAAGATGTACAAACACTTTTTGAACAGCGCTTCCGCCGGGAAATTAAATCCGGTGAGATCCTCTTTGATTTTGCTTTTTCCGGTGAGGAAGCATTACAATATCTTCATAAGAATAACCAGGAGGCCGTGCTCATTTTATCGGATATTAATATGCCGGGGATGAGTGGTCTTGAACTGCTCCGCCAAATCAAGGAGGAGCATCATGAACCACCGCCAGTGGTTATGATGATCACGGCATATGGCGATGCGGATAACTACAATGCTGCAATAAAACTGGGTGCTGATGATTTTTTGACCAAACCCGTTGATTTCACTGTTTTAAAGGAAAAACTAAAAGCGATACACTGATGGCAAAGATTCTCGTCGTGGATGATGAAGCAGACCTGGAGGTCCTTATCAAACAGAAGTTCAGGCAAAAGATCAGAGACAAACAATACGAATTTTTGTTTGCCATGAACGGTGTGAAAGCCCTGGAACAACTGGAACAGCACAATGATGTGGATGTGGTGCTGAGCGATATCAATATGCCCGAAATGGATGGCCTTACCCTGCTTTCCAGGATTAATGAACAAAACACCCTGCTGAAATCCGTTATTGTATCGGCTTACGGGGATATGGAAAACATCCGCACCGCTATGAACAGGGGGGCGTTTGATTTCATTACCAAGCCGGTGAACTTTGAAGACCTCGAAATAACCATGCAAAAGACCTTGAAGCAGGTGCAGCAAATGAAGGAGACGATGAAGGCTATCAAGGAAAATAATATCCTGCGGATGTATGTGGATGAAACAGTTTTGAATTTTATGGGTGGCCGGGAATTTGAGAATGCATTGATGGCAAATGAAACCGTGGAGGCTACTGTTGCCTTTATTGATATATGCGGATTTACCAGGATCAGTGAAACAGAAACACCCGATAACGTGGTAAAACTCCTGAACAGTTATTTCGATATCATGGTGAAAGAGATCATTGCACAAGGCGGGTTTGTCGATAAATTCATTGGTGATGCCATTATGGCTGTGTTCAGGGGAGATTATCATACTGACAGGGCTGTGGAAGCCGCTCTCGCCGTAAGAAAGAAGATCGCTGAGTTGCCGGCCGCCGATTCCTTCCTTCCGCGGGTATCGATTGGCATTAACACCGGGGAAATGATCTCCGGCAATATAGGCAGCGCTACGCTGAAGCGCCTTGATTATACCGTGATCGGCGATACAGTGAATACGGCACAGCGTCTGCAATCGGCTGCCCGGGAAAACCAGGTGATCATCAGTGAGGCAGCATACAGTAAAATAAAAGAGTCTTTCCATTGTAATAAAGTAGGCGAAGTGACCCTGAAAAACAAAACGAACCCCGCCACTATTTATGAAGTGCTTGATTAACCGTGGACCTATTTATTATGAATTACCAGCAGGTATATGATTTTTTGATGCCCAAGCTTGAAAGAGAGCTGCCGGCTTACTATTATTATCATAATGCGGAGCATACCAAAAATGTGATTGCTGCGGCAGAACATATCGGTATGTCAGAAGGGGTGACCGGCGAAGAACTGATCATTTTGAAAACTGCCGCCCTTTTTCATGATGCCGGTTTTTTACAACAGGCCGAGGGGCATGAGGAGATTTCCTGCATCTGGGCCCGGGAATACCTGCCCGATTACGGGTATTCCGACCATGATATTGAGCGGATCAGCCGGATCATTATGGCTACCCGGCTGCCCCAAAGCCCTGCCGATAAGCTGGGAGAGATCATTTGCGATGCTGACCTCTATTATAAAGGGAAGGAGGGATATGCGGCTAATGCGGAAAAGCTCTATAAAGAATTCAAGCACCGTGGTTTTGTAAAGAATGATGCAGAATGGCAATTGATGCAGCTGGAGTTTTTGTCGGGTCAGCATTTCTTTACGGCCACTGCCCTGAAGGAACTCGGACTGGTGAAGGAAGAAATAGTGAAAGAGCTGAATGCCCGGATCAGTAATTCCCTGAGCACAGGCCATGAAAATACCATGGCCCAGTTGCTGCAGGATTTTCTGCTGATGCTGATCGGTATTACAATTGCAGGCGTGGCATTGAAACTTTTCCTGGTTCCGAATCATTTTTTTGACGGCGGTGTTACGGGGATCTCCTTGCTTGTACACGAGGTGTATGAATTCAACCTCGGCCTGGTGATCCTGGTGCTGAACCTCCCCCTTATTATTATCAGCTATTTCAGCATCGGTAAACGATTTGCTTACCGGACCCTGCTGGCTGTCATCCTGCTGGGTATTGCCTTACTGCTGATACCCAACCGCGGAACGACCGATGATAAACTGCTGATCTCTGTTTTTGGCGGAGCCTTCCTGGGTATCGGTATCGGGCTGATCATGCGGACCGGGGCGGCCCTGGATGGGATTGAAGTGCTGGCCGTGTATACACTGAAACGAACTTCTTTTACGATCACAGAGATCATATTAGGGATCAATATCATCATCTTCACCATTGCCGGTTTCCGGTTCGGTATTGAAACAGCCCTGTATTCTATCCTGACGTACTTCACCGCCACCCGCTGTATTGATTATGTGGTGGAAGGGTTGCAGGCCTATACCGGTGTAACCATTGTGTCGGGCAAAAGCGAAGCGATCAAGTACCAGCTGGTGAATAAACTGGGAAGGGGCATCACAGTTTACAAAGGTGAAAGGGGGTTCCTGCCCGGCAAGTTTGAAGTAAGCTCCGAATGTGATATCATTTTTACGGTCATTACCCGGCTGGAACTTCGTAAACTGAAGAACCTGGTGTACGATGTGGATCCCAAGGCCTTTGTATTTGCCAGTACCATTAAAGAAGCCTCCGGAGGAATTATAAAAAGAAGACATTCGCATTAATTGGTCACCGGCGAATAAAAGGAGGTTTTCATTAAGAATGATCACTGACCTCTCCTGCATGGCGTTCCTTCATCCCCGCTTCGGAGTATCATAGCCCCAGCACCTCCTTCAGCTTCCCATACCCGCTGCGGCTTACCGGCACTTTTGCTCCGGAACGAAGCACTGCCACATGCCCGTCCTTCTCATACGGATCAATGCGGGTGATCTGCTGGATATTGATGATATAGGAACGGTGAGACCGGACGAAAAGGTGCTCATCCAGTGTCAGTTCAAAATGATTCATTGTTTTGTTCTTCAGGAAATATCCCTCTGCTGTGTGAATTTTTACATAATCGTCGGCTGCTTCCAGGTAGAACACATCATGCACGGAAATGATCTTGATCTTGCTGCCGTTTCGTACCACGATCCGCTGGCGCTGCGTGGGGGAAAGTGCGGCAGTTTCCAGCAGCTCCTGCGCCGGGTTTTCTGTTTTGGTTGCTTCTTTTTCCTTCCAGCGGGCGATGGCCTTGTCAAACCGTTCCTGGTTAAAAGGTTTAAGAAGATAATCCACGGCATGGGATTCAAATGCTTTGATCGCAAATTCATCAAAGGCCGTTGCGAAGATCACACCAGGCGGGTTTTCGATCAGCTCCAGCATTTCAAACCCGGTTATCTTCGGCATCTGTATGTCGAGAAAGATAAGGTCGGGCTGATGCTGCTGGATCGCTTTTACGCCTTCGAAACCATCGCCGCACTCTTGTACTATTTGTAATTCAGGATGTTTTTGCAGGTACTCCCGCACCACACTCCTGGCAAGCGGTTCATCATCGATTATGATCACTTTGTTCATATGTTTGATTTTTATCAGGCCGGACTGTTTATTTCAGCCAGCTGGGGTATTTTAATTGTGGTTGTAAAAATATTCTCTTTTGCTTCAGTAATCAGAAGATCGGTCCTGGCAAACAAAAGGTAAAGTCTTCGTTGCACAGAGCTGAGCCCGAAACCGGTACCCTGTCTCGGGGAGGATGTTTCCGGGTCGAATGGATTCATTACGGTGATGACAAGGAAGTTATTATCCCGCCGGGCTTTTATTGTTATCAGTGTCTCACCGGTCGTATCGTACAGCCCGAACTTGATGGCATTTTCCACCACCGGTTGTAAAAGAAGGGCCGGGAGTTTCAGCTGGTTTACATTTTCATCTGCTTCCACCTCTGTGGCAAGCCTGTTCCCGAACCTTACTTTTTCAATGTCCAGGTAAAGCTGCAGGTACTGGAGCTCTTCCAGGAAAGTGACCCATTGTGTTTCTTCCTTCTTCAGGGTGCCGCGGAGAAAATCGGAAAGCTGCTGTACCATTTTCCTGGCCTCTTCCGGCCGGCTCCCGATCAGGGCATTGATAGAGTTGAGGCTGTTGAAAAGAAAGTGCGGTTGCAGTTGCTGCCTGAGTTTAAAGAGTTCTGCTTCTTTTGTCAACTTCTCGGCATCTACTTTCCGGGCCTCGTATTCTTTTTGTTCCTGCTGGTTGAACCACAGCATACTGATCATGGTAATACACCCCAGCAGCAGGAAGGCAATGCTGAACCGGATGGAAAGGGAATGTTCAAGTATAGTGGTGTAGCCGGCATAATGACCCAGTACCAGTTTAAGCAGCCACTTGACCAGCAGCAGCCATACAATGGTCAGGAAAAGGCAGATAGAAAATATGTTGATGTACTGCTGCCCCCGCGGAAGATAATACCGCAATGTATTCATCACCAGCAGGCAAATAAGCAGCAGCAGGGTATTGCAAATGGCGCTGTCGATTGCTGCAGCCTCCCAGGGGAGACCGAAAAATTTCAACACCATCACATTGTCTGCCATCATCACCAGCCAGCAGATAATGAAAATGACCCTGAATTTTACTATGGACAGCGGGGATTTTGCCATTGCAGTTATGCCAGGTTCAGCAGTTCAAGAGTATTTCCGAAACGGATCTGTTCGGCCTTGGCGTACACAAATTTCAGGTAACTTTCTGCGTCTTCTGTTTCCTGTACCTGTGAGTATAATTCTGCGCCGTCGATCAGTTCATTCAGCCGGTAAATTTCGCTGACGCTGATAAAACGCCATTGCACCAGTTGCTCTTTTTTATTAAAGAACAATTCTTCTGAACGCATACCGAAGACCTGTGCTTTATGAAAAGCTTCTTCCTTGCTTCCCGCACAGATCAGCCGGAGCTGCTCGTCGAATTGTGCTTTGTGGTCTCCCTCGCCGCAAATGATCTGGAAAACCATTTTTGACAGATACCAGTTCATATTGGTTGTTTGGTTTTTTATTTTCAGGTTTATTTCGACCGGAGGTCTTGTCATCCCATCAGAAACTCTTGATATCAATGCCGCCAAATATCACGGTCCCTTTCAGCAGCAACTGTTTGTCTGAACTTTCGCTGCCCGGGGGAATGGCCCTTTTATCTTCCAGCCCGCCGAAAATGGTAACGATCTCCGATTTCACTTCCCAGTTGGCCGGAACGATCAGTTTAGCACCTCCAAATACCGTGGTGATCTCCAGTTCAGCTTTTCCTTTTATATCAGCCTGCAGAAGATTTAACTCAGTACCGCCGAAAATGTTCACAATATCCCCGCCCTTAAAATCTTTTGAGAGAATAATCTTTTTTGAACCTCCGAAAATGGAGGTTGCATCGATAAAGTCATCCTGGCTCCAGCTTTCCTCCTGGTCAAGGATAGAGGTGCTGTTACCCGGGCTGCCGATTTTTTTTTCAGCAGAAGATTCATCTTTCCAGCGCCTGTTCCTTGGGCGAAGAATGAGGAAGACTCCGGCCAGGATAAGTATTACCGGCCATATGTAGCGGCGGGTAGACATATCGGGATAAATGTCCTCGAGAAGAAAGGCCCCGCCCACAAGTATCAGTATGAACCAGGCGGCACCCCTGAAATTGTGTTTAAGTCCGATAAAGAAACCAAGGGCGATCAGAAAGGTCTGCCAGCTGAAAACCCAGTCCGGCACATCTGTCACGGTGGCTTTAATTAAAGCCACCACCCCGATCAGGGCTATAAAGATACCTGTCCAGACATGGCTGTTTTTGCTTCGTTGCTCCCAGCGGGTTTCCCACCTTGACCTGCTATCCCGCATCCTGTTTCTGAAATCATCTCTCATAAATCTCGATTTTGACCAAAGCTATGCGAGGTATTTCTTTTCGGCAACAGCCATTGGGGCAGACACAGGTGCTTATCGGTAAATGGCAGGAAAAGCGGGGTGAAAAACCGGTTGAATGAAAGGGGGATTTTCGATGGAGGCTGCTGACCAGCAGCCAAATTGTTATCTTTAGCGTTTTATGAAGCTGGTGAGACGCTTTATCTATTTGATCCTGATCGGTATTTGCCTGGTTAGAACAGCATCCGGGCAATATATCTACGTTTCCACAGGGTCAGGGCAGGGGGTTAAAAAGGTCAGTGTGGTTACAGGTAAGTGCTTTGCAGATACTGTTATTGAATGCCCCGGTCTCAATTATTTTGCTATTGCAAAACATGGTAACAGCATCTATTTCACCTCCAACTCACTGCTGTACGAGGCCACCCTGCAAAATGATACCCTGTTGAATTGCCATGTACTCGATTTCACGCCTGTTGCTATGACAGCCCTTACAGCGGATGCGAACGGGGTCATTTATTCAACCGGGCCTGCGGAATTGTATAGATGGGACCCGCAGTCAGGAAACGGGTTTGAACTGCTTGGAACCCTGCCATTCCGTTCAGCAGGGGATCTTATTTTTTACCAGGGTGATCTGTACATGGCTTCTGTTTCCGGGATCGTCAGTGTCAACATAGCTAATCCTCCAGCCAGCACCATGTACATTCCCATCAACTCAACTGCGATATACGGGATGGCTGTTTTGTCCGTTGACTGTAACCAGAACAATGTATATGCTTTTGAGACCACGCTGTCCGGTACATCCACTAACATGCTGGAACTGGATATGCAGAACAGAACCGTGAGGGGAGTGGCCTGTGTACTCCCTTTTGGAGTGGCGGATGCGGCCAGTGATGTAGAAGGCGGCACATTCGCCGGTATCATGCTGAAGGAAGTACAGGTGAGGCCGCAATGTAAAGAACCCGGTAAAGGAATGATCGCTGTGATCAGGGTACCCGGACTTGCCCGGTACACCTACACATTAAACGGAACGGAGACGAATACCACAGGGATTTTTGAACACCTTTCGCCCGGGGACTACCATATTGAAATTACCACGCAGGGCGGATGCTACCTGGATACGCTGGTAACGGTGCCCTTGTTCGATCAGCCCCCGCCTGTTGTTCAGTTTCACCAGGTAAACCCTGACTGTACCACACCGGCCAGGTTCTGGGTTACCATCTCTCCGGATGACGGACATAATAAAGTGATCCATAATGGCACCGATACCCTGAGTGCCGGATTCGAATTTTCAAATCTTTCCGAAGGCACCCATCATTTCAGTGTGGTGGATCAGTATTACTGTGAACTCGATACGAAGGATGTGCTGATTTCTTTTGAAGGCTCCTGTGACACGGTTTATTTTCCCTCGGCGTTTACACCTAATAATGACGGAAGGAACGACCTTTTCCGCGGCAGCGGTAACCGTTCTGTGAAAGACTATCATCTTACCATTTATAATCGATGGGGACAGGTTGTCTTTAAAACCAACAGTATTCTTGAAGGATGGGACGGAAAAGTAAAAGAGGTGCAACAGGATACAGGTATTTATGTCTGGGTAGCCAGTTATATCACCAAATCAGGGATATTAAAGAACAGGAAAGGCACCTTTGTACTTCTTCGATAGCCACAATCATTACGACATAGAACAACTCCAGATGAGCTGGTAAGGATCGGCTTTTCCTTTGATACAGGTGAAAAGGAAGCAAGTAATAAAAGGCATGTGGATCGGATCATTACCGGGGGCATCAATGGCCAGGGTACCGCTTACATATGTTTCTGTTGATGAGGTCTCAAGTGCTTTGAACCCTCTCGGCACTTTTTCATTTCCATAACCAAGATCGTAACGGCGGTAGGCAAGGCGCTCTACCAGGTTCTGCACAAATTCAGGCTGATCGAAGGTAGCGGAGATATGTAAAGTTTGTTTCATAACAAAGTGCTTTGGCAGGACCTTTATCTTTCGCACTTTGCCAACCCGGCAGCAGGTCTTTTATTCATCTACGGGTTAGATGCCGGGCCTGTTCTTTTTGCTTATTAATACAATGTGAAACTTCAGGGAACTTTTTTCGACAGGCATATAAACAGGCTGCTGACAGGAGCTGAAATAACCCTATTTTAGATATACGAAGCGGTATTATATGGAAACAAGAAGAAGCTTTTTAAGAAAGGCAGGTCTGCTGGGAGGAGGTGCTGCCTTTATCAACAGCCTGCCGGAAACATTACAAAGGGCTTTAGCCATCAATCCGCTGCCGGGCTCCACTTTCTACGATGCCGAACATATCGTTTTTCTGATGCAGGAAAACCGTTCGTTCGATCATGCATTAGGGACACTCCAGGGGGTAAGGGGGTTTAATGATCCCAGAGCGATCCATCTTCCCGATAATAACAAAGTATGGCTGCAGGCAAATGCTAAAGGGGAAACCTATCTTCCTTTTCCCTATGATATCAATAATACAAAGATCACCTGGATGGGCGGGCTGGCGCATAGCTGGGCCGACCAGGTAGATGCACGCAACGGCGGCCGGTATGATAAATGGCTGCAGGCAAAGAATCCCGGTGGTGAGCACGACGGGTTACCGTTTACCATGGGATATTTTTCCCGGAAGGACATACCGTTCTATTATTCGCTGGCAGATTGCTTCACGGTATGCGATCATCATTTCTGCTCTTCATTGACGGGAACTACACCCAACCGGCTGTATTTCTGGACCGGAACGATCCGTGAAAAACCGGATGCCGCAACGATGGCATGTGTATGGAACCACGATGCTGACCATGGAGCAGGCGAAGTGAACTGGAAAACCTACCCGGAACGGCTGGAAGAAAATGGCATTTCCTGGAAAGTGTACCAAAACGAACTCTATCTCGACACGGGTCTTGAAAATGCACAGCCATGGCTGGATAATTTTGGCGACAACCCCCTTGAATATTTTGTCCAATACCAGGCCCGGATGCATCCGGAGTATATAGCGTACCTGCCGGAAAAGATCCGCAAACTGGAGGAAGCGATCGCAGAAAAAAAGGCACGGCTAAATTCCCCCTCAGCTACTGAGCAGGACAAAAAATGGCTGCCGGATGAAATAAGAAGCTCGGAGAAAAGACTTGCTGGTCTTAAAAAGGAACTGACAGTCTTTACGAAAGAAAACTGGGATTCGCTTCCGGCACCGATAAAAAGTATTCACCGGAAAGCCTTTGATGTGAACAGGAGTGATCCGCATTATCGTGAACTGACAAAAGTGAAGTATACGGACAACGGTACGGAAAGGGAAATGGACATACCCAAAGGCGATATCCTCAAAAACTTCCGGGAGGATGTCAATAATGGAAAACTCCCGACGGTATCCTGGATCGCAGCCCCGGAACATTTTTCTGATCACCCCAGCTCAGCCTGGTTTGGCGCCTGGTATGTAAGTGAAGTAATGGATATACTTACCCGCAACCCGGAAGTGTGGAAGAAAACCATTCTTGTACTGACCTATGATGAGAATGACGGTTACTTCGATCATATACCCCCTTATGGGGCGCCCAACCCTTATCGTGCCGGTACCGGTAAGGTTTCCGGTGGGATTGACACGACGGTGGAATTTGTAAAAAATGAACAACAATCGCTGAAAGACTGGGCAAGGGAAAGTAATATCGGTCTTGGTTACAGGGTCCCGATGATCATTGCTTCGCCCTGGACAAGGGGCGGGAATGTTTGTTCGCAGGTATTCGATCATACCTCCTCGCTCCGGTTCCTGGAGAATTTCCTGGAAAAGAAAACCGGTAAAAAGATACAGGAAGAGAATATAACAGCATGGCGACGCACGGTATGCGGGGACCTTACTTCTGTTTTCCTGCCTTACGAGGGGGAGCCGGTCAGGCGTCCCGATTTTCTGGAAAAAGAAAAATTTATTCAGCAGATCAATAATGCACAGTTCAGGAATGAACCCGGAGGGTTCAAAAAGCTGGGTGAAGAGGAAATTGCCGCTGTGAACAGGGATGGGCACCGTTCACCCCTTCTTCCCCGCCAGGAAAAAGGGATACGTAATGCCTGCCCTTTACCGTATGAATTATATGTAAACGGGAAGCTGAGTAAGAACAACGACGGTTTTGAAATAAGTTTTGAAGCCGGCTCTGCGGTTTTCGGTTCTAAGGCAAGCGGCTCACCGTTTTATGTTTATATGATGAATGCCGCAGAACCCTGGCGGGTGAATAACCGGGATTATGCAGTCAGGGCCGGCGATACCGTGAAAGACGAATGGAAACTCTCAAAATTTGAGAACGGGATTTATTCACTCCGGGTGTATGGCCCCAACGGGTTCTACCGTGCTTTTGCCGGTAATAACCATGACCCCCTTCTCGATATCCGTTGCGGTTATGAAATACAGAAAGGGAAACCAACCGGGGATCTTTTGATGACCATTACCAATAACGGGCCTCAGGCATATTTACTGACCATTATCGATAACAGTTATAAAACAGGCCTAAAAAATTTATCCCTTGCACCGAAACAGAAGCAGGCCGTCATCATCAGCCTTGCAAAGAGCTTTGGGTGGTATGACATCGGTATTACGGTAAAAGGTAAAGAGTTCTTCCTTCAGCAATTTGCCGGACATGTGGAAACCGGGGCGCTTTCAAAAACAGATCCCCTGATGGGGGGCATGATCTGATATTACCTGGCGAAAGAAAAACTGTCTCCGTCAAACAACCCCTTATCACTGAGCTTTAAATGCGGGATGACCAGCAACGCCATGAAGGAAAGTGTCATGAAGGGCGAAGCCAGGGTGGATCCCAGCTCCTCTTTGGTCATCGTATCCAGCTGAGTATAGCGGGCAGAGACCATATAGCCATCCTCATTGGTCATTAAACCGGCCACCGGCAATGCTAATGCCATTTCGGTATAGCTGCCGGCGGGTTCAACAGGGCATACACAACTGATACCGCCCATGTTTTCGATCACCAGGTTTACCGCACGGCAAATGCTTTCATCATCCACTCCAACGGCCACAATATTATGGCTGTCATGTGCCACCGATGAGGCAAGGGCGCCTTTTTTTAATCCGAAATTCTTTATCAGCGTCGCGGCAACAGGGGCATCCTGGTAGCGGTTCACGACCACCAGTTTTAAAATATCTCTTTCCGGGTCACTTACTATTTTATTCTCCACAATTTTAGGTACAACGGAAAGCCGGTTGGTGATCAGTTGCCCGTCGAGTGCTTCGATCACGGGGTTTTCAGGTCGGCCGTCCCACCAGAGTACAAAGTCCTCTTCGTTCTTTTTATGACAGGAAAAATTATTAATAAGACCGGCTTTGGCTGTCCGTATAAGTGAACGTCCGTCTGCTGCCACCAGTTCACCATTGATAAAGGTTTTGGCCACTTCGAAAGTTGTCATGTCTTTCACAAGGATAAAGTCGGCGGGATCACCGGCTCTTAATACACCTACATCCAGCTTGTAGTGGATGACCGGGTTAACGCAGGCTGCTTTCAGCACTTTGAAAAGATCTGTCCCTTTCGCAAGGGCACGGGCACAAAGCTGGTTGATATGACCGGTTTCTAAACTGTCGGGGTGCTTGTCGTCGCTGCAGAACATGATCATGTCCGGCCAGTCATGCAGCAGCCAGATCAGGGCTTCAAAATTCTTTGCAGCACTTCCCTCCCGGATAATGATCTTCATACCCAGCTTTAATTTGTCCAGGGCCTCATCCATTGTAAAACACTCATGATCTGTGTAAATACCGGCTTCGATATATTGCTTTGCTTTTTCTCCCCTCAGGCCCGGAGCATGCCCGTCAACAGGCTTGCCCAGCCGCCGGGCCGCTGCGATCTTTTTCATCACTTCCGGATCTTTGAACAGCACACCCGGAAAATTCATCATTTCGCTGAGGTATTTTATGTCATCCCTCCTCAGCAGTTGCTCCACATCAGCTGCATCCAAAGTGGCGCCTGCTGTTTCAAAAGTGGTGGCGGGCACACAACTGGGTGCACCAAAATTGAATTTAAAGGGAACAGTCTTTCCGTTTTCGATCATATACTCCACACCTTTCATGCCGCATACATTGGCGATCTCATGCGGATCGCTGACGGTAGCTACAGTACCATGCACAACGGCCATCCGGGCAAATTCAGCAGGAACCAGCATGGAGCTTTCAATATGCACATGGCTGTCGATAAAGCCGGGCAGGATAAAATGATCCCGGTCACTGCCGGAAAGATCGTTAAGGCGAGTGATCGAACTGATCCTGCCGTTTTCAACCCAAACAGTGGCCGGGTAAATCTTTTGCTGGTGAACATCTGCAAGATGGCCATTGATGGAAAAGGAAGACATGGTTACAGTTTCAATAAAGGTAAATCACTACCTTCAAAGGGCTAACAAAATACACACTGCTATGAGAAAATTTCTCGCCCTGCTTTTTATAGCAGGAGTTCCACTGTTGCTGCAGGCGCAGAAAACAAAACCTGCCACCAGTTCACCTGCACCCGCTGATCATACCGACGAGGTATTGTACAAAAACATGAAGTACCGGCTCATTGGCCCGTTCCGGGGAGGAAGGAGCGGAGCGGTCACGGGCAGTTATAAAAACCGCAATACCTTTTTCTTCGGGGCAACCGGAGGCGGGGTATGGAAGACCACCGACGGCGGTAATAACTGGAAAAACATTTCTGACAAATATTTCGGAGGCTCTATCGGCGCCGTATCGGTAGCCCCTTCCGATGAATCGGTGATCTATGTGGGGGAAGGGGAGAATACCCTTCGGGGAAACGTCAGCGAAGGCCTTGGCGGGATGTGGCGAAGTGAGGACGGCGGTAAAAGCTGGAAGAATATCGGCCTGCAGGACGGGCGTCATATTATCAGGATCATCATACATCCCCGTAACCCGGATATTGTTTGGGTGGCGGTGATCGGGCACTTGTTCGGTCCCAATGATGAAAGAGGTGTGTACAAAACAACCGACGGGGGTAAGACCTGGAAACGTACCTTGTTTGTCAATAACCAGACGGGTTGCAGTGACCTGGTGATGGAGCCCGGAAACCCTAATGTGTTTTATGCGGGCATGTGGCGGGTGATCAGGACCCCGTACTCGCTGGAAAGCGGTGGCGAAGGGAGCGGCTTATGGAAAAGCGAAGACGGCGGAGAAACTTGGAAGAACATATCAGCAGGCAAGGGGCTGCCCAAAGGCATTTGGGGAATATCAGGAGTGGCAGTGGCGCCTTCTAATACCGACAAGGTCTATGCGCTGGTTGAAAACAAAGATGGCGGCCTGTTCATGAGTGCTGATGGCGGAGAAACCTGGTCAAACGTCTGTAATGATAACAATATCCGTCAGCGGGCCTGGTATTATACAAAAGTATTTGTAGACCCGAAAAATGAAAACAAAGTATACTGCCCCAATGTGGGATTTATGCGGAGCACCGACGGTGGCAAAACTTTCCAGGGGATGAACACCCCCCATGGTGACCACCATGACCTGTGGATCGACCCGGAAGACGGTAACCGGATGATCGTGGCTGATGACGGGGGCGCCCAGGTTTCATTTGACGGAGGAAACAACTGGAGCACTTACCTGAACCAGCCGACCGTGCAGGTGTACCGTATCAGCACGGATAATGCATTTCCTTATCATGTGCTGGCGCCCCAACAGGATAATGGCGCTTTCCGGATCAAGAGCCGTACGTACGGTAATGCCATCACGGCCTCAGATATGGAGGATGCGGCCGGCAGTGAAAGCGGGTATATTGTGGCCGATCCCCTGAACCCCGATATTACATACGGAGGGAACTACCAGGGCCTTTTGCAGCGGCTTGATCATAAAACCGGTGAAAGCCGGATGATCAATGTCTGGCCCATTGATAATATCGGAGCCGGCGCCGATGTGGCCAAATACCGCTTCCAGTGGAATTACCCGATCTTCTTTTCACCCCATAATCCACGAAAATTATACGCAGCCGGTAACCAATTGTTCGCTTCAGAAGATGAAGGAAGATCATGGCAGGTCATTTCACCCGATCTTACCACGAATGACAAAAAGAAACAGGCCTCCAGCGGCGGACCGATCACACAGGACAATACCAGCGTGGAATATTACTGTACGATCTTTTATGCCACCGAAAGCTGGGTGGAGAAAGACCTGCTATGGACCGGTAGCGATGACGGGCTGGTGTATGTAAGTAAGGATGGCGGAAAGAACTGGGAAAATGTAACTCCAAAAGATTGCCCTCAATGGATGATGTGGAACTGTATTGAAGCAGACCCTTTTAAAAAGGGAGCAGCCTATATCGTGGGTACAAGGTACAAGCTGGATGATTTCAGGCCCTATATTTTTAAAACAGAAGATTATGGTAAAACGTGGAAGCAGATCACCGGCGGGATCAACCCGATGCATTTCACCCGCTGTATCCGGGCCGACCGGAAAAAAGCCGGGCTGCTTTATGCAGGAACAGAGTACGGGATGTATATTTCATATAACGACGGAATGAACTGGCAGCCGTTTCAGCTAAACCTGCCTGTAGTACCTGTTACCGACCTGGCTATTAAGAATAATGACCTTATTGCCGGCACACAGGGGCGCAGCCTTTATATTCTGGATGACCTTACCCCGATACAGGAAAGAAGCGCCGGCATCCTGAATAAGAAACTGCATGTATTCAGTGTGAACCCGGCTTACCGTATGCCGGGCGGCGGAAGAAGGGGCGGCCGCAGGGGAAGCAGTGAAATAGCCAATGCCGGCATGAATCCGCCAAACGGGGTGGTCATGAATTTTTATATGAAGGAGGTAAACGACAGCACCCGCCTCACCATCCAGGTACTGGATAAGAACAGGAAGCTGATAAAGACGTATTCCACTTCCTCCAAAGAAAACAAGATCGAACTGAACGAGGGAATGAACCAGTTTGAATGGGATATGAATTATCCGGAAGCGGAACGGGTGGACGGGCTCATACTCTGGAACGGGTTCATCACCGGGCCCAGGGCAGCCCCCGGAAACTACTATGCAATATTCAGGTCCGGTACTGATTCAGCGGAAGTGCCGTTTACCATTCTCGGCGACCCGAACTATAAAACGACACAGGCAGAATATGAAGAACAATTCAACCACCTGATCACACTCCGGGATAAATCCTCAGAGATCATGAAAGCCATCAGGAATATCAGGGAAGTGCGTCAGCAGATGAGTGACTTCAGTGCAAGGGCCGGCAAGGAACTGCCCAAAGAAATAAAACAGCAGATCGATACGATCAATAAGCAAATGACAGGAGTGGAAGAAGCCCTTCACCAGACCAAAGCCAAAAGCGGGCAGGATGTCCTGAATTTCCCCATACGACTGGACGATAAGCTGAGCAGTATCTACAACGCTTCTGCCGCCGGCAACTCCGGTCTCAGCCAGCAGGCCAAGGATGCCTATGCAGAACTGCGGCCGCTGATCGATGAACAGCTGGATAAGCTCAAAAAGATTATGACGGAAGATGTGGGCCGGCTGAACCAGATGATCCATGAAAAGATGCTCCCGGTGATCGGGGTGAAAAAGGAAGACAAAAAGGAATAGAAAAATATAAAGGGCCCTTCCGGGCCCTTTTGTTCAGGCAGTTGGTTTGTATTTTCGGGTCCGTTCTTTCATCAGCGCTATTACTTCTTCTTCGCTGGAGAACATGTTGTTTACATTCACCACATGTTTTGCCAGCTTATCATAGCGTTTGGTCATCAGCCAGGCAAATATGTGGAGGTAATGGATCCCGTCGAAGGTCAGTATCTTCTGTTTGGCAAACTCATCTTTGTTCCGTAAGAATTCCCCGGGGATATCGGTATAATGAAGTGCCGGCCTGATATGATGCACAGCATGGTACCCGTCGTTCCAGCAGGCCTTGTTGTATTTTGTATTGATGCAGTTGATAGTATTGTCATCCAGGTTGTCCAGGTTTACAAAGGCATGTTGTGCCCAGTTGCCGAGCATCATCACCAGTCTTGCAAACAGGAACGGAATGATGAATATGAAAAGCGTGGCCTTGAAATTGACGAAGCACATCCCGGCACAGAAAAGGAAAAATGACATTTCGCCAACAGTAAGCCGCATGTAAAACTTTTTTCTTTTGCGGGTAAAGAAATACATGAATGTATCCCGGAAACCCAGGAAAAGAAAGTTCAGGTAGTATTTCAGGAAATCACGGAGGCTGTCCCGCTGGTAAGGCAGGGTACTGCTGGCATCGCCCAGCATGTTATTCTCCACATGGTGCATGCCCATATGGTGGGCAAAGTAGGTCTCCGGGGTATGACCGAAAAAGGGACATACAAACCAGATAACATAATGGAAAAGCCAGTTATAGGCTTTCTTAAAAGGTTTTCGGTGGCAGATACAATGCAGCATCAGCCCGAACCGGCCTTTGAAGTACATCTGTGAAATGTAGAAATAAGGTACATATGCCAGCCACCAGTACCACCCCTTAAGCAAAGGAGTGTACAGGATAATAGCGGTCGGTATTACCAGTAAATGAATCGCAGTAAGCAGGTGAATAAAAGGGAGGTCTCTTTTGTCATTAATGTAACGCAACCAGAACCTTTCGTAAGCCGAAAATTTGCTGGGTTCTGTATAAACGGGGTCGGTAATCGCTGTCAGTGCCTTCATGCCAATTAATATCTCCCGGCTTTTATTGAGGCCGGGGAAAAACGGTTTTGGTGAGGGGCCAAAATTACAGGATTCTTGTAAAGTACAGGCTTTTATGGGGCTTTTTTGGGTGGCGAAACCATCTTACGGGTTCTTTTCTTCAGTTCAATGACCACCTCTGCTTCATTGGAATAAACATTATTCAGATTGACGATATTTTGGGTCATTTTATCATACCGCCTGGTCATCAGCCAGAAAAACAGGTGGAGGTAGTTCACACCGTCAAAGACGGGAGTCCTTTTTTCCGAATAGAAGTCTTTATTTTTCAGGAACTCCGAGGGCAGATCAGTATAATGGGCAGCAGGCCGTATGTGATGTACGGCGTGGTACCCGTCATTCCAGCAAACTTTGTTATACTTTGTATTGATGCAGTTGATGGAATTGTCTTCCAGGTCGTCCGGGTTCACAAAGGCATGCTGGGTCCAGTTGCCGAGCATCATCACGATCCGGGCAAAAACAAACGGGATGATAAAAACAAAGAGGGTGGCTTTAAAATTTACAAAGCACATGGCGATGGTAAACAAATAAAAGGAAAGCTCCCCTGCAGCAAGCCGCATATAAAATTTCCTGCGTTTATTCCGGAAAAAGTACATGAAGGTGTCCCTGAATCCTAGTATGAGGAAACGGCCCACATAGGCCAGGAAACCTTTTAAACTGTCCCGCTGGTAACGTAAAGTACTGCTTGCATCATCTGCCATATTATTGGCCACATGGTGCATGCCCATATGATGAACAAAGTATGTTTCAGGCGTATGCCCGAAAAAAGGACAGATCGCCCAGATCACCCAGTTGTAGATCCAGGTATATTTCTTTTTAAAAAGGCGGCGGTGAACGATACAATGCAGCATTAACCCGAACCTGCCTTTGAAATACAGCTGCGAAACATAAAAATAAGGCACATACAGCAGCCACCAGTACCAGCCTTTCAGCAGGGGGGTATATAAGATGATGGCTGACGGAAGTACCAGCAGGTGGATGGCAGTCAGCAGGTGAATAAAAGGAAGGTCCCTTTTATCGTTGATATAACGGAGCCAGAATTTTTCATACCGGCTGAATTTCTTTTCGTCTGTATATACGGGGTCAGAGATGAGGGTTAATGTTTTCATGAAAATGATTTTAGACGAGAGCGGAAGTAAAGGTGCTACCTGCTTTTTTCGTACATCATGGCTTTCACTTTTTCCTTATCCTCTTTTTCAGCCTTCAGATCGAACATGGTTCCGAACAGGTGATCCCAGAGGGTGGAGCTGACGCCATATCCCATATGCTCGTTTTTGTAGTGATGCAACTGGTGGTTGCGCCAGTGTGGTTTCATCCATTTGAAAGGCGGGTTCCAGGCATGAATGGCATAATGTATACTTCCGTACAACAGGTAGCCGAGCAAAAACCCGGGGAAGAAAAGAAAAGCATAAGTCCCCAGGGCAAGATACATCAGCCCGAATACCGACCCGGAAATGAGGATGCTAGGAACCGGTGGCATGAAGAGGCGGGTGGTGTCTCTCGGGTACTGGTGATGACAACCGTGAAAAGTATATACGATCTTTTTTGCCATTTTTGATTTTGCCTCCCAGTGAAAAACATAGCGGTGTACAAAATATTCAAAGAGGGTCCAGAAAAGGACACCCGACAAAAAAATAAGAAGTATCGAAAGTGCACGGAAATTCAGTCTTGCACCGCTGTACCAGATCATGAAAACGATGACCGGTGTATACAGGCCCCAGATCACAAGGGGATGTGCTTTCGTCAGTGCTTCAAGAAAATTGTTTTTGAACAGCCTGGCCTGTCCTTTATTATAGATTTTTTCGAATTCCATGCTGGCAAAATAAGCCATACCAGCTTCGGCCAGATTGATTTTGGTCAGGCAGAACCGGCTATTGCATTTTTAGCTCCGGTTTGATCGTTCTTACCCCGGTGGTGGCACCACCGTTCAGGGTAATATCCACCGGTGTATTGGTTTGCCAGGCCCCTCTCGTGAAGTCCGGTATGTCAACCGTCCTTGATTTTTTAGCGACGGACCGTTGTGTCAGCGGGTAAAGGCAGCTCCAGGCGGCGGCATCATATACATTCTGGTCCAGTGGCAAGCCATTCCGGAGACAATCGATCAGCCGCCAGTCCATGATGAAATCCATACCACCATGCCCGCCCACTTCTTTGGCAATACTACCGATGTGTTTTACGATAGGAGGTGAATACTGGTCATAAAGTTTTTTAAGCTCCTCCTCTTTTATCCAGCTATGTCCGAAAGCCACCCGCTCAGGCGAGGGCCATTTCTGTACCACTCCTTTAGTTCCGCTTACAAGATGTATCCTGGAATAAGGCCGCATGGTGGAAACATCATGCTGCACCATGATCGTACGTCCCTTATTGGTCCGGATCAGGGTGGTGTTCATATTCCCGCGGTAGGTCTTATCTGCATATTCCTTGAAGAAATCATCGGTGGCAGCCAGTTGTTTTGCCATCGGTGCCAGGGTAAAATCATTACTGCTCATACTGACCAGGTGATCAAACTTATCTCCCCGGTTGATGTTCATGCATTGGGCCACAGGTCCTAATCCATGGGTGGGATACCGGTTGCCGCCGGTACCGATATTCTCTTTCAGCCGCCACATATCAGCATAACCATTTTTATTGAAGAGATAGTCTTTGGTCAGGTCGTGGATATAAGCACCTTCAGCGTGTACGATCTCACCCAGCAGTCCCTGCCTTACCATATTCAGCGTAAGCAGTTCAAAAAAATCGTAGCAGCAATTTTCCAGCATCATGCAATGCTTCTTTGTTTTTTCTGAAGTTTCCACCAGTTCCCACAATTCATCCATGGTTTTTCCGGCCGGCACCTCGGTGGCAGCATGTTTGCCGTTTCGCATGGCATACAGGGCAACGGGTGTATGCAGGTGCCAGGGGCTGGGTGTGTATACCAGGTCCACCTCATTGCTTTCGCATAAAGCCTTCCATCCTTCCTCTCCGCTGTATTCTTTTGCTTTTGGCCGGCCCATTTTCCCGAGTGTCTTTTGTGCCGCCCCCACCCGGTCGGGATATTTATCACATATAGCAGTTATTTCAAGGCCGTCAATATAACTTAACCTTTCCACTGCATCCGAACCCCGCATACCCAGTCCCACGATACCGACCCGTACCGTTTCCAGTTTTGGGGCAGCATACCCGCACATATTAAACTGCTGCATCCGGGTTTCAGCATCGGCTGACCGTTTCATTTCATCATCGGAAGCACCGATCACTTTTGCAAAAGAAGGAAGACCGGTAGCCATTATGCCGCCACCAACGGCTATCCGGCGGAGAAAGGTTCTGCGGGTATTGTTCATACAGCAAAGTTTATAGTCGCAAGTTCACCAATATTAGGATAGAAAGTTCATGCTTATGCAATTCAGGCAATCGTTTGAAAAGCAACCTGCCCGGCCGATTAACCAACAGATAACAGCAGGGCCCCCGGGGCAGATTTAATTTTGAACTTCAGTCATATGCCGGCAGAAAGACAGATATTTCAAACAACCTCGCCCCTGCGGTGGAATACATTCAAATGGATCAGCCGCATTTTTTTATTCCTGCTGGTATTAATGATACCCGCTGTCTGGCTGGCGCTGGCCTTTGCAAAAAAACCTCCGCTGCCGGGTCTTTCCGAAAACGTGGAAAAAGAAATAGTGCTCAACCGGTCCAGGGGATTTACCATTAAGGAAAGAAAAAAATACCACGGGTATGCTGATTTTATAAAACTGAAGAAGCAGAATTTATTACTGGCCCGTTCAGAAAACAAGTACCCGCCGGCCGATGCGGTGCGCAGCGCTTTTTATGTAGACTGGGACCCGCAGGCTTATTATTCCTTACAGGGGCATAT
Source organism: Chitinophagaceae bacterium (assembly GCA_046329665.1). Classification (GTDB taxonomy): domain Bacteria; phylum Bacteroidota; class Bacteroidia; order Chitinophagales; family Chitinophagaceae; genus JJ008. Next base: position 43,457 of record JAXLUG010000004.1, read on the forward strand.
CCAGGAACTGAACATGGTAATGCCGGAATGGTTCTTCATCGATCCCAATGCCGATACCCTTTATACGGAAATCGACAAAGATGCCCTGCAGCTGATGAAGAAATACAATGTGCGGATACTTCCCCTCTTCAGTAATGTGAACCTGAAGAACCGGGATGGAAATTTTGACGGGCAGCTGCTCGCCAGGGTGCTGAAAAACCCGGCCAAACGAGAAGCCCTTATCACGGCTCTCCTCAATAAACTGCAGGAGTACCAGTTGCAGGGGATCAATATAGACTTCGAGGAGATGAAAGGCAATTCCATTGATGCCATGTATGCCTTCGAAAAAGAGCTTCATGAAAAATTACACAATCTGTCACTGCTCTTCACCCAGGATATCATGCCGGAAAATGACGATTTCCGGCTGGGCGAACTGAACGAATACAATGACTATATATTCCTCATGGCCTATGATCAGCACTATACCAGCAGTGATCCCGGTCCTGTTGCCGACCAGAAATGGGTGGAAAAAGTGCTGGATGAAACGGCAAAGGAGATCCCTTCCCGGAAGATAGTGCTTTGCATTCCTGGTTACGGGTATGACTGGCCGGATAAGGGCGCCGCCACCACCGTGACCTACCCCGAAGCCATGTCAACCGCTAAAGAGTTCAATGCTGCAGTGGACTTTGACAATGACAGCTATAACTGCACGTACGAGTATGATGATTACAAGAAAGTGCACCACACCGTTTTCTTCATGGATGCAGCCGGTAATTTCAACAGCGTACGTTTTGCCGATCAGTATGGAGCCGGTGGAGTTGCCCTGTGGCGGCTGGGTGCAGAAGATGAGCGGCTGTGGAAATTTTACCGCCGCAGCCTGGGCAATGAAGCGATCAGGAAGAACCCGGTAAATTTTTCTGCCCTTGAAACAACGGATGTAACGACGGAAGACCCGGATTATGGCATGAGCCAGGGAGAGATACTGGATGTGATGAGTGAGCCGCAAAAAGGGATCATTGATCTTGAGATCGATACCGCAGAACACCTGATCGCCGAACAGCAGTACAGGCAATTGCCCACCCGTTATGTGATCAAACGGTTTGGAAAGGTGAACAACCAGGTCGTGCTCACTTTTGATGATGGGCCTGATGCGGAATACACACCGGAGATACTCGATATTTTAAAACGTGAACACGTTCCGGCTGCATTTTTTGTGGTGGGGATCAATGCTGAAAAACAACTCCCGTTGCTGAAAAGGATCTACCACGAAGGCTATGAGATCGGAAACCATTCCTTCACCCATCCTAATATGGCGACGGTAAGCCCCGGCCGGGCCGAAACCGAAATGGAAGCCACCCGGCTACTGATCGAATCCGCCACCGGGCACAGCACGATCCTGTTCAGGGCGCCTTATAATGCAGATGCAGAACCAAGGACAGCAGCCGAACTGAAACCGGTGGCCCGGGCAAGGCAGAGCAGTTACTATACGGTCGGGGAAAGTATCGACCCCGAAGACTGGGATATTGAGCACGGGGTGAATGCCGACAGCATCTTTAACCGGGTGGTACGGCAATATGAGGCAAATCCTTCGAAAGGGATCATTTTATTACATGATGCAGGCGGCAACCGGGAAGCCACCGTGGAAGCACTGCCGCGGATCATTCATTATTTTAAGGACAAAGGTGTTCAGTTTGCTACTGTACGACAGTTGCTGGGCGGCCTGCCGAAAGAAGCTATCATGCCCCCGGTTCATAATGACCTGGTACAGGTGAACAGCTGGGTTTCTGTTTTCCTGTATTGGGCGGGCCGTCTTCTTTCCATCGCCTTCTGGACTGCCATCCTGCTCGGGCTGGGTAAAATAGTCATGATGGGAGTGCTGGCCGTTTTGCAATACCTGAGGGAGAAAAAGGGAAAGAACCTGCCGAAAGATGTTCAGCACGGCCGGGTCAGTATCATTGTACCTGCCTACAACGAAGAGGTGAATGCCGTGGCAACCGTACAGAATCTGCTTAAACAGGATTACCCCGATTTTGAGATCATCTTTGTGGATGATGGTTCAAAAGACCACACGTTTGAAAAAGTGCGGGAGGCCTTTGCCGGGACAGATAAAGTACTGGTCATGACCAAACCCAATGGTGGCAAAGCTTCGGCCCTGAATTATGGTATTTCCCATGCGAACGGTGATTATGTGGTTTGTATTGATGCGGATACCCGGCTCATGCCGGATGCGGTACGCCAACTGATGAAATATTTTAGCCAGGAAGGCGTAACAGCGGTGGCCGGAAACGTAAAAGTGGGTAACGACAGGAACATCCTTACCCGGTGGCAATCGCTTGAATACACCACGGCCCAGAATTTCGACCGCAGGGCATTTGATTACCTCAACTGTATCACCGTGGTGCCCGGTGCCATCGGCGCTTTTAATAAGAAAGCCCTCACAGAAGCAGGATGGTTTACTACCGATACACTGGCTGAGGATTGCGACCTTACGATACGTTTGCTGCGCAACGGAGGACAGGTACGGAATTGCACAGAAGCCGTGGCGGTAACAGAGGCACCTGAAACACTGAAGCAGTTTATGAAGCAGCGGTTCCGCTGGAGCTATGGCATCATGCAGAGCTTCTGGAAAAATAAGGACGCCTGTTTCAACCCGAAATACAAAGCACTGGGCATGGTGGCCCTGCCCAATATCCTTCTCTTCCAGATACTGATGCCTGTACTGGCGCCGCTGGCGGATATCCTTTTTATCCTCAGCATCGCCCTCAGCTGGAATGATGCGGTAAGCCGGGATAAATTATTCCTGTTTTATGGCTTATTCCTGCTGGTGGATGTGGCCGTTTCGCTGATGGCCTTTTTATTTGAAAAGGAGAAGATCAGTAAACTTTTCTGGCTGATACCCCAGCGGTTTGTTTACCGGCAACTCATGTACGTGGTGCTGTTCCGTTCCATCCGAAAAGCGATCAAAGGAGAGGTGCAGGGATGGGGTGTGCTGAAAAGGACCGGTAATATCAGTATGGGTATCGGTAAGGAAGGAACCTGAGGGAATGATGGCCGCTCTGCCGCCATTTTATTCATCTCCTGTTAATAGATCGGGCCGCCGGGTCTTTGTTCGATCAAGGGCCTGCTCCTGCCGCCAGTCATCTATTTTTTTGTGATCGCCGCTCATGAGGATGTCCGGCACCTTCCAGCCCCTGAAATCAACGGGCCTAGTATAGACCGGAGGCGCCAGCAGGTTATCCTGGAACGAATCGGTAAGGGCCGAGGTTTCATCATTCAATACGCCGGGTAAGAGCCTTCCGATAGCATCCACAAGAACAGCAGCCGGCAGTTCTCCGCCGCTCAGCACATAATCGCCGATGGAAATTTCCCTGGTAACAAAATGCTCCCGGATCCTTTCATCGATTCCCTTGTAATGGCCGCAGATCAGCAGCAGTCTTTTCTTTAATGAAAGCTGGTTCGCTGTTTTCTGCTGCAGCCTTTCGCCGTCAGGTGTCAGGTAAATGACCTCGTCAAATTTCTCCCCGGCAGAAAGCGCTTCGATCGCCCGGGCCAGCGGTTCACACATCATCACCATACCGGCGCCGCCGCCGTACTGGTAATCGTCCACCTGTCCGTATTCATTCACCGCCCATTTACGCAGGTGATGTACCTGCACGGTGAGCAGGCCTTTTTCCTGTGCCCTTTTCATCATGCTGTGCTGAAGGGGGCTTTCCAGCAATTCCGGTAATACGGTGAGGATATCAATGTGCATTTGGCAAAGATAACGACTGCTTAATTGCAGCTTACTTCCACAGAGGCCCGGGCTTCGTTCACGGCCTTGTCCTTTGCGAGGACCTGTATCTTGTAGCGGGTGCCTGCTGCAGCGCTGAGGGACTGATCAAAAACAGCGGAGGCGGCAGCCGGGTAAAGATGCACATCCATCAGTAAAGCCCCCGTATTGTTATTATAAACATGAATATGCAGCTCGGCTATATAGTTGTTGTCGGTAACGGTACCTGTCATCCGGATGGACTGGCCGTTGGTAAAGGTTTGCCCGGAAACAGGAGTGGTAATGGTAATGACAGGCAGCACTGTGTCTTTTTCACCGGTATTGCTTTTGGAACAACCGGTCAGTAAAAGCCATACCAGGGAAGCCAGGGCTGCGATTCTCATGTGATAAAATTAATCAAAGCGGTGCAAAAAAGAACCCCCGGAGAACCGGGGGTTGTACAGAAACAAAAACCAACAATAACCCTTGCGGGTTTATATGTGCATATTGATGCTGTAAATGTAATGGGGCCATCCATTGCCTGAACTGATATTTGTCAGTAGATACGTTGAGACTAATCAATAACCTTCTATGGGTGACAAAGAACTTCTGTACCCGGTGCATGCGGGAGTTCCGGGCTGAGGTACGGGATCCCCAGGTTCATACCCCGGAGTATCAGCAATACACCCATCAGGGATACAAACACCGGTACTGCCCTGCGAAAGACAGACCGCAGTTCCGGTTTAATCAGCATACCGGCGTAGGATACCATCAGCATGGCCGGAAGGGTGCCTGCGCCAAACATGGCCATGAAGGCCACGCTTTCGCCTGCCTGCGGAAAAGTGAGAGAGGAAGCCAGGGCAATATATACCATGCCGCAGGGCAGCAACCCGTTTGCCATTCCCAGTAATAAGTAACTGAAAATGCCCGAAGGCGATTTCAGGATCCTTACAATAATTCCCTGGACCTTCTTATAAAATGGATTGAACAACGGGACATTGATCCCCCTCCGCTGTACGAAATAAAAGAGTGCCAGCAGCAGAATGACGGAACCGGCAATGACAGAAAACCACTGCTGGTAACCGGAGAGATAGATCCTTCTGCCGGCAAGCCCGAGCACAAACCCGATCAAACTGTAGGTGATGATCCTGCCGAACTGATAGAGCAATATGGACAGCGACCTGTTCAGTTTCGATAAATGCTGTACGGGCAAGGCGAGGCTTAGCGGTCCGCACATACCCATGCAATGCAGGCTGCCCGCAGCCCCAAGTGTAAAACCGGTAATGAGGGCTGTGCCGGACATTATAAAACGGTGATTGGTTTTTCGGCGTAATAGTTCTTCTGCTCATCCTTCCAGGAGATCTTGACCGTATAATTTCCCGGCTGCACCGAGGAAGAAGTGATGGTCTGGGATCCGTCCTGCCCGGCCTTCAGCGGGATCTTTTTGTCCTTCTTCTGATCGTAAGCGCAATAGAACCACACTTCACCGGATACCGGTTTATTCTTCATCTCTTCGGGCAGTTGCAGCACAATATTCTTACCGGTCTGCTGAATGGTGACCTGTGTGGCCAGGTTGTTGGCTTCTTTGGCGCCATCAATGACCTGCTGGTAGTGCAGCTCTTTTTTATAATAGTCGCTTTCGACCATCTCATAATTTGTATGCAGGCATTTGTAAACAAGGAAGGACATGCCTCCGGCAAATACAATGAAAGTGGCCAGTAGTTTGTTACCCCAGTTCATAATAAATGATTTAATCAAATTTGAAGGGACCTGTGAAATTTGTTTTTAACGTGGTGATCCGTTTATCGCCTTCGTACAATCCTACCCGTAATGCCATTTTCCGTGTCGTTACAAATTTCCTCGGCAGTACAATAAAGAAAGAGCCTGTTGCCTGGTCTTCCTGGTGTAGGTGAATATTGGTGGCGCCCACCAGTTCGATCTTTCCTTCGTTACGGGCTTCACCCTCCAGTTTCAGCGTCACAGGAATATTCTTCAGTGTTTTATTGATCACTTTTATATTAAACAGGTTGGATAAACTGTCGGCCCCCCGTTCCTGGTACGTAAGCCCTTTGGTACGGATGATCGTGCCGTCGATATCCTTCCGGCTCAGCAGTAAAAGCGTAAGGATGCCGGAAAGGACGAGCAGTATCACCGAGTAGAATTTCATCCGCCCGGTAAAGCGGAGTTTTTTCCCTTCGGAGATACCATTCTCGGAAGCATAACGGATCAGGCCTTTTGGTTTATGAACCGCTTCCATCATTTTATTGCAGGCATCGATGCAGGCGGTACAACCAACACATTCCATTTGTGTGCCGTTGCGGATATCGATACCGGTAGGGCATACTTTCACACATTGAAAGCAATCGATACAATCACCCTGGTTCAGTTCCGCCTCATGTTCTTTCTTAAACTTGCCCCTTGGCTCCCCTCGCTGATGGTCATAGGCCACGATCACAGAGTTCCGGTCAAGCAGAACGCTTTGCAGCCGTCCGTAAGGACATACCACCGTACACACCTGCTCCCTGAAATAGGCATATACACCATAAAAAACTGCGGAAAAGACAAGGATGGAGATAAAGCCGACCAGGTGATCGCTTACCGGCTCGGTAACGATCTTCTCCAGTTCATCCATGCCGATAATATAGGCCAGGAAAAAATTGGCGATGATAAAAGCAAGGAGATAAAAGGCAAGGTGTTTGGCAACTTTCTTCCTGATCTTTTCCCCGGTCCAGGGCCCGTTATTAAGCAGGCGTTGTTTGGCCGCATCACCTTCAATGAGGTATTCCACTTTCCGGAAAAGCATCTCCATGAAAATAGTTTGCGGGCAAACCCATCCACAGAAGAGACGGCCGAATGCGGCCGTGAAGAGTACGATGAACACGATAAAGGTGACCATCGTAAGCCCGAAGATGACAAAATCCTGCGGCCAGAAGATCTTTCCAAAGATGATGAATTTCGCTTCCGGTATATTAAAGAGGAAAAGGGGCCTTCCGTGCAGCCGGATGAACGGAAGCGCAAAGAATAAAGCAAAAAACCCCCAGCTTACCCAGGTACGGATATTATACAGCTTTCCTTTAGGTTTCTGTGCATATACCCACTTCCGCTTGCCACGGGCATCTACGGTAGCAATCCTGTCACGGAATGATTCTTCCTGCTCAAGGGGTTTTGTTTCTGTTGTCTGGTTCATCATCATTTAAATTTTCATCCCTGCAAGTTCCTTCGCTGCTTCAGTACGGCCCGTAACTTTTGTTACGCAGCGTCACTTATTTTTCTGCGCTGCTGTGTCAGCCGCTTTCTTGCCGGTTGAGTCAGCAGCCGGCTTGGCATTCTCTTCAACATATAACTCGCCTTGCGGGGCTTTGGCGCCCGGAGGGTTGCTGCCTCTCAGGGATTTCACATAACTGGCTACCTGGGCGATCTGTTTGGCAGAGAGGTCATCCTTCCAGCTTCTCATCCCCTTATTGGTGCCGTATTTAATTGTTTTAAAGATATTCTTGATGCTGCCGCCATAGATCCAGTAATCATCTGTCAGGTTAGGGCCGATCGTATTTCCTCCCCCGGTTGCGGTGTGGCAGGTGGGACATTTGCTCGGATCAGTAAAGATGGCCTTGCCTGCTGCCAGGTCTTCTGCACCGGTAAGCAGGGTCACTGTATTCTCGTCAACGGCATCACCTTTCTTCTTCAGGTATTCCTGCACCCTTGCATCGGCACGGGCAACAGAAGTTTCATATTCCTCTTTGCTTAACGGGCCTGTATGCGATACATGGAAGCGCCAGAGATAGATCACGGCGAACAGAATGGTGGCATAGAATCCATAGAGCCACCAGGGCGGGAGACGGTTGTTCAGTTCCCGGATACCGTCATAATCATGTCCCAGGTCAAGGTCAGCTTCCTGTGAAGCCGGCCTGAACTTGTTGAACCTGTCCCACCAGCTCAGCCGGTTGGCTTTCTCTTTTGCTGCAACAGCTTTTTCTTCCTCTGTAACCGGTTCTGCCAGTTTCTCTTTTTCCTGTTTGAGCAGGAATTTAATATTGAGGAGCAGAACGATAATAACAGCCAGCTCCAGGAACAGCACCGTCAGCATGATATAGAAGGTTGAAGCATCCATACCGGCAATACTGTTGGTGGCTGTTTTTGTTGCCTCCGGAGCGGCACCCCCCTGTGCAAACAGGAATGAAGGCAGCAGCAGGAGCAGCATCATGGCCGCCACCCGGGTAGCGGCAACGGCCTGTTCTTTCTTTCTCTTTTTCAGCCGTACATCAGCCGTGCCGATCATGATATTGGCAAGGATACCGATCACGATCAGCAGAACAAGCATCAGGGCAATAAAGGATACCGCCAGCGGGTTACTGAAGACAGATGGCGATGGCGGGCCTGCTGCCCAAACGGGTTGCACAAAAAGCAACAGCAGAACTGTAAGCAGTGCGGAGATATATTTGATCATGTTTCGCATATAATATGTCATTACAGAGTTAGTTAATCCTGGTTGTCAAGCGGCATCCGGCTTACCTCGTTGAAGTTTTTCTTCTTTGTCCGTATCACCCAGATCAGCATGCCTGTAAAGAACAGGAATGACACGATGAGGGAAATAAGACCCATCATATCCACGCCGCTTACTTTTTCCAGATAATTGATAAACTTCATGATTTCAGTTTTATTTGTTTTGTGCTACCGGTTTAGGCTCCGCTTCAATGTCACGTCCCAGGCGCTGGAGATAGGCAATCACAGCGATCACTTCCCTGTTAACGGGGATCTCGATCTTATCTCCTTTCAGGTTAGCGGCTATTTCATCAGCCTGCTTCATCAGGTCCTGGTTGGCTACTTTGTCATATCCCTTTTCATAGGGCACACCCAGTGTTCTCATGGCCCTGATCTTGGCCGGTGTGCTGCCGGTATCAATGCTGTTTCTGAACAGCCATACATACCGGGGCATAACAGAACCCTGTGAGGTGGAAGTAGGATCATACAGGTGGTTGAAGTGCCATGAATTCGGCCGCCTGTTCTTGGCAGCGCCTTCTCTTGCCAGGTCAGGTCCTGTACGTTTACTTCCCCATTGGAACGGATGGTCGTACACAAACTCACCTGCTTTAGAATATTCGCCGTACCTCGCTACTTCATCCCTGAAAGGCCGCACCATTTGTGAGTGACACACATAACAGCCTTCTCTTACATAAATATCCCTTCCCTGCAGCTCGAGCGGTGTATAAGGTTTTACGCTGGCGATCGTCGGTACGTTGGATTTCACCAGGAAGGTGGGGATCATCTGTACCAATCCGCCAATCGCTACGAGAACAAGGCTCAGCACCAGCATGGTGAGGGGTTTTCTTTCGATCACACGGTGCCAGTATTCCCGTTTCGGAGAGGCTTCTTTTACCAGTGGCGGCGCTTCGGCTGCTTCGTTGGGAATGAATTTCCCCTTTACCATTGTTTTGGCAAGGTTGTACACCATCATCAGTGCACCCACCAGGTATAAGCTGCCGCCAATACTGCGGGCTATGTACATCGGTTTGATATTGGTCACCGTCTGCATGAAGTCAAACTTCAGTTGTCCTTCCGGCGTAAACTGTTTCCACATGATGCTTTGTTCAAAACCTGCCCAGTACATCGGTACCGCATAGATGATGATACCAATGGTGCCCAGCCAAAAGTGGTTGGTGGCCAGTTTCTTTGAATAAAGGGAAGTGCCCCAGAGTTTCGGCACCATATAATAGAGGATGGCAAAGGCAAGGAAACCATTCCAGCCCAGACCGCCGATATGTACGTGGGCAATGGTCCAGTCGCTGAAGTGTGAAATGGCGTTGACGTTTTTCAGGCTCAGCATCGGCCCTTCAAACGTGGACATACCATAGCAGGTAATGGCCACCACCATGAATTTCAGTACGGGATCTTCCCGCACTTTATCCCAGGCACCCCGCAGCGTGAACAGACCATTCAGCATACCGCCCCAGCTCGGAGCAATAAGCATGATGGAAAACACCGTACCCAGTGACTGCGCCCAGTCAGGCAAGGCCGTATACAACAGGTGGTGAGGCCCGGCCCAGATATAAATAAAGATCAGTGCCCAGAAGTGGATAATGGAAAGCCGGTAGGAATATACCGGCCGGTTGGCCGCCTTCGGCAAAAAGTAATACATCAGTCCCAGTACCGGTGTTGTTAAGAAGAAGGCCACGGCATTGTGACCGTACCACCATTGTACCAGGGCATCCTGCACACCGGCATACCAGCTGTAGCTTTTAAAGGCTGAAACCGGGATCTCGATGGAGTTGACGATATGCAGCATGGCCACGGTAACCCAGGTGGCGATATAGAACCAGATGGCCACATACAGGTGCTTTTCCCTTCTTTTGATAATGGTTCCGAACATGTTGATACCGAAAATGACCCAAACAAGGGCGATGGCGATATCGATCGGCCATTCCAGCTCAGCATATTCCTTACCGGTTGTTTTTCCCAGTAAAAGCGTAATGGCAGCCGCCGCAATGATGGTCTGCCAGCCCCAGAAGTGTACCCAGCTGAGTTTATCGCTCCACATCCTTGCCTTGCACAATCGCTGAAGCGAGTAATAAATACCGGCAAAGGAGGCATTACCCACAAAGGCAAAGATGATCGCATTGGTATGCAATGGCCGGAGACGTCCGAACGTGGTTGGGGCAAAATTCAGACTGGCGGCCGGGTAATAGATCTGGATGGCCACCCACAGCCCTACCAGCATCCCCACAATTCCAAACACGATGGTTGCTAATCCAAAGGCCTTTACAATCTTGTTGTCATAATAAAACTTTTCTACTTGCATAAACTAATGTTTATTTTGTTTTGGTTGCCCTTAAATCAATGGCTTCATTTATGGAAGAAGGTTTATCGTCGAAGAGTATCCGGGAGGCGGGGGAGTAATCGTCCTCAAATTGCCCGTGCTTCACACCCCACAGAAAGGCAAAAAGAAAAATGGCTGCTACGCTAATACTTGCTGCAAGAAGGATCAGAATTACACTCATGTTTGGTTTTTGGCCCCGGCTTATACGGGCCGGCAGAACCTGCCGGGACGCTGTAAAAGTATTTTGCGGGGGGTGGGGGTGATATAAGTAGCATCAAGCAGCCGGCTGATTTTAATCATGCCTTTACCTTCTGTCGGGCAATCCCATCTTCCTGGCATACAGGCTGCTGCTTCCGAAGGTGATCAGCAGGATGCTGAGTGAACTGCTGGGCATCAGGATGGCCGCAATAACGGGGGAGAGATTTCCCTGCACCGCAAAGAATAACCCGATGATGTTATAAACAATCGATAAAACAAAACTGGCCACCACAATATTCCGGTTGGCCCGGCAAAGTGTGATGAAGCGGGTAAGCCTTGCTAATTGATTTGCCTCAATAATCGCATCGCTTCCGGGGGTAAAATTGTTGGCCTGTTCGGTCACGGCAATACCGGTATCACTTTGTTTCAGGGCACCGGCATCATTCAGCCCGTCGCCGATCATCATCACTTTTTCACCCTGCAGCTGCAGGCTCTTTATATAATTCAGTTTATCCTCCGGCTGCTGATGAAACAGCAGGGTAGCCCTTTTGCCCAGCATCTTTTCCAGGGTCTCCCTTTCGGCCTCATTATCGCCGGAGATAACAGACATACGGTAATGTCCCTTCAGCTTCCTGATCAGCCCCGGTATTTCTTCCCGGTAATGATTGCTGAACCGGAAGGAGCCGAAGAGTTTATCATTAATACTCACAAATACGGTTGTTCCTGCGGGGGCTGTGTCGGCCCCTGTTACAAACCGGTACGTACCCAGCCGGATGTAATCGTTCCCGCTATTACCTTCAATACCCTGTCCTGTCGTTTCCCTGAACGCTGTTACTTCTTTTTTCTTTCCGGGGGGCAGGTATTTCACCAGGGCCTTGCTGAGCGGATGCGTGGAGCAGGCCGCTATGGCAGCCACTTCCTCTTCCTGTGCCGGCGTCAGGCCCTTGCCTTCATACACGATATCCTGTTGCTCCGTAGTGGTTAGGGTGCCTGTTTTGTCAAATACGATATGGGTGGCTTTGGCAATGTCTTCGATCACCTGTGCGCTTCTCAGGTAGAAGCGGCTTTGCCCGAGTATCCGGAGGATGTTACCGTTGGTGAACGTGTTGGACAACAAGAGTGCACAGGGACAGGCAATGATAAAGACGGAGGTTACTGCCGGCCATACTCTTGCCGGGTCATTAAGCTGCCAGTAAACCGCAGTGGCCGTGGCAACACCCAGCACAATGTAGGTGAACCAGCGGCTGAGCAGGTGTACGAAAGAAACGCTTTTCGGCGCTTCAGATTCTTTCATTTCTTCCTTGTTCCATAAACGGGTCAGGTAGCTTTGCGCCACCTCTTTTACCACAAGGACCTCAATATTTCCACCGGTTTGTTTCCCACCCGCATAGATGAGTTCACCTACGTCTTTCAGTACGGGCAAGGATTCGCCTGTAACGAAACTGTAATCAATGAAAGCTTTTCCCCTGGTCAGGATCCCGTCGGCAGGTATCAGTTCTTCATTATGGATGAGCATGGTGTCACCCGGCCGGATATCGGGTAACCGGGCAGGTATCTCTGACTCCTCTTTCAGCACTGAAACGGCCACCGGGAAATAGGAGGTGTAGTCCCTTTCAAAGGAGAGTTGCCGGTACGTTTTATCCTGTATGATCCTTCCGGCCAGCATAAAGAATACAATGCCGGTCATAGAATCAAAATACCCGCCCCCCGTACCGCTGATCACTTCATAGGCACTGCGGACAAAAGTGATGATAATGGCCAGGGCGATCGGGGCATCTATGTTCAGGAATTTGTGTTTAAGGCTTTTCCAGGAGGAGGTATAGAACGGCAGGGCAGAATAGAGCAGTACCGGTATTGCCAGCCCGAAATTGATCCACCGGAAAACGCCTCTCAGGGCGGTCTCACTGGCATCAATGCCCAGGTATTCCGGGAAGCTCATGAGCATGATATTGCCGAAGCAGAAACCGGCTACCCCCAGCTGAAAGACCATGCTTTTGTTGATGGCGGGTCTTTTTTCCTTGAGGTCATTAAGACTGATATAGGGCTCATAACCAATGCTGGTCAGGGTCTCGGCCACTTTACGCAGGGAGCTGGCGGGGGTAAGAAATACCACTTCGACCTCTTTCCTGGTGAAGTTGACCTTGCTGGAGATAACTCCCTCATCAAGCCGGTGCAGGTTTTCCAGTAAGTATAAACAGGAACTGCAGTGCATCTGCGGGAGGTAAAAGGTTACATGTACCTGCTTCTCATCCCGGAAGGAGATCAGTTGTACCTGCACTTTTTCATCATCCAGGAAGGCAAATTTGTCTTTCCTGACGTTGATACGCTGGCTTATTCCCGGGTTGTCATTGAGGTTGTAGTATTCGCAAAGACCGCTCTGATTCAGGATCTGGTACACGAGTTTGCACCCTTCACAGCAGAAATGTTTTTCTTCCAGTTGTATATTATCAACCGGGCAGGTTTCCCCGCAGTGGTAACAATGGAGTTTTTGTTGGGTTGTTTCTTTAGCGAAAGGCATACTGTCATTTGCTGGCGCTAAAGTACCCGGTTCAGTATAAGACCGCTCTGAGCAGGTTCAAAAAAAAGGATGATTTTCATCAGTCCGGGGCCGATCCGGTACGGAATGAGCACATCTGTGCCTTGCATTCGGAAAGCCCAAAACCGGCAACAGGGTGTTGCCGGTCCCGGACGTTCAGAGGCCTGGTGCCTATGGCGGCAAAGGAACCCTCACCATTGATCAGATCGGATCAGTTCCTGCACTTTTCCATGATCTCATGAAAGGTATCATGTGCCTTTGCGATCATCAATTTCAGTTCTGCATCGGATTTGTTGTGGCTGACGGCTGTCCTGATAGCCTTGCATTCGGTAACCAGCCTGCTCAGAACAGGTTTGGTCATTTCGCTGTTATATCCTTCCGGTACTTGAGAACTTTTCCATTCTTTCGCCCTCATGAGCAGGACGGAAGCGCTGTCACGAAGCGGGCGGAGATTATTATCCTCTGAAGGATGGAACACCGCACTCATTACATCATGAAAAGAGTGCATTTCTTTCCAGGAGGCGTTTTGCGCATGGAGTGTAAGGCCTGCCGCTGCGAACAGGATCAGCATTATTATTTTTTTCATATTATTTTCAGTTTAGCATTTTATAGACGGCTAATGCAAGCATTAGCAGCACACATACGAGAACAACTGTAATAAGCCGGTTCACTCGTTTTACGGAACGGGTTTTTACAGCATCCTTTACGGAAGGCTGGTTCATGTTTCTTCTTTTTTTGTGATAGTTTATACGGAACGAAAAGAAAAAACATCCTGCCGGGGAGGATGAAAAAATGAATAGGAGATATCCACAGGAGTGCCGGTATTCACTGCCGGAAAATATGGCAGAGGAACCACTGTATTAAGAGCCGGCAGAATGCCGAAAAACGTACGGGAAGAGATTATCACTGAATTCGACTCCAGTTTCAGTTGTGAGGGCTCTTTTTCATCCTCTTTTTCCTGCTGCTTCATTTTTTTCATCAGCACACATTGCCCATTACACCGTAACTGTGGCCGGAAACGGTTTTCACAGGTGTTCTTAGCGATCCAGGCCTGGTTTATCCGGAAAGCAGCCAGTTCCACCCAGTGCCCCATTGCCTGGCCGGTAAGCAATAACATGAAAAAAACTGCGAGCAGCATTCGCATGTTACAAATATACGATCAGCATGTTTTGCTGAAGGGGTCAATAGTGCTGAATCCCGGCCGTACCAGCCTGTAAAGTGTAAAAATTTGAAAAAGTAGTACCCGTACCCGTTGCGCTTTGCCGGGAATATTCTGTTCCCGGCCCTATTTTTTCAACTTTCAGAGCGTTGGCTGATTTTTATCAGCTTTTATCTCTTGTATTGCCTTTTAATTTGCTGGTTAATACTTTTTTGAGAACGTATTATGCAGGCGTACAGAAGCAAAATAGACCGCAACGCAAGTGTTGCAGCGATCGTAAGTGAGGATTACCGGGCGGCCGATGTCTTCCGAAAATATGATATTGAATATTGCTGCGGGGGCAAATACCCGCTTACCATTGCCTGCCAGATGAAAGGGGTGGAGGAAGAAGCCGTGATCAGGGAGCTGGAGTATGCCCTCCGGGACTCCAATACCTCCCATACCCTCAATTTTAATGACTGGCATATTGACTTTCTCACGGACTTTATTGTAAATGTGCATCACACCTACCTGCGTACAGCCTTACCCCGGCTGAAGGATTATGTGGACCGGTTTTCGGAAGGGCACCGCAAGAAATTTACTTACCTGGATGAGCTGCAACTGGTGGTTTCGCAGCTTCACCGCAGTTTTATTCCCCATCTCAAAGAGGAGGAAGAAATAATCTTTCCATATATCAAGCAGATCGGCCATGCGTATTACAACCGGGAGCCCTATGCCAGCCTGCTGGTACGAACCCTCCGCAAGCCGGTCGAGGATATCATGAAGCATGAGCATGATACCACCGGCAGATCCATCCAGCGGCTGCGGGAGCTAACCAACCATTATACGGCCCCGGAAAATGCATGCCTGAGCCACAAAGTGACCTTTCACAAATTAAAGGAGGTGGATGCCGACATCTCCCAGCACCTTCACCTTGAAAATAACATCCTTTTTCCCAAGGCAATAGCGATGGAGAAAGAGCTTCTTCAGCATAAAGAATGATCGCCCAATGGCAGGATGAGTTTGTTTTTATACATTTGGACGAATGGATTAAGTCTGATATGCTGACAAATACCACGCACCTCGTTTCCTTGTTCGAGAATGCCACAGAAGGGATCATCCTGACAAATGGTTCTGGCAATATCGTCCTAATAAATCCATCCGCAGAAAGAATGTTTGGCTACACCGCCAGTGAAATAACCGGGAAACCGGTGGAAAGCCTGATACCCGACCGTTTTTGCCACCACCATCACGACCTGAGGTCCGGTTTTTATAAAATGCCCTCCAACCGGTCCATGGGCCAGAACCGGGACCTGTTCGGAAAACGCAAAGACGGATCGGAGCTGCCGGTGGAAGTGAGCCTCAGCCACTATACATTTAATAACGAACTGTTTGTCATCGCTTTTATTGTTGATATTACAAGAAGAAAAGAGATCGAAAACAATATGCTCCACCAGCAAAAAGAGCTGGAAAAAGTGAGCCGGGAGATCCGAAGGCTGAATACCGAACTGGAAGCCAAAGTGGAGGAGCGGACGATCATCCTGAAAGAAGCCTTGCAGCGGCTGGAACAATCGCAGACAGAACTGAGCGAGGCGCTTGACAAGGAGAAGCAACTGAGTGAAATAAAGAGCCGCTTCGTTTCCATGGCCTCCCACGAGTTCAGGACACCGCTGAGCACGGTATTGTCATCCGCCTCACTGCTGTCCAAGTACACCGGTGCCGATGACCAGGAGAAAAGAAACCGGCACATCGATAAGATCAAAAATTCAGTCCGGCACCTGAACGATATACTCGAAGATTTTTTGAGCCTGGGTAAGCTGGATGAAGGGAAAGTGGAAGCCCATACTGCCGATTTTAATATTAAAGAATTCATTGAAGACACGACGGAAGAAGTGAAAGGCCTGCTGAAGGCCGGGCAGCAATTGAAACATTTGCACAGCGGACCCGCCGAAGTATGTTCGGATAAAAAACTGCTCCGCAATATCCTGTTCAATCTTATTTCCAATGCGATCAAATTCTCTGAGGAACAGGAAATGATCGAGATCTCCAGTAATGTGACAGAGGAAGGGTTGGAGATCGGTGTGCGGGATCACGGGATCGGGATTTCCGAAGCCGACCAGGAACATCTTTTCTCCAGTTTCTTCCGGGCAGCGAACGCCACAAATATCCAGGGGACCGGTCTCGGGCTTCATCTTGTAAAAAGATATGCCGACCTGCTGGGCGGTAAATTAAAACTGGAAAGCGAACTTAATGTAGGAACTTTGGTCACTATCTTTATACCATCAAAAAACGGGCATGAAAACAGTATTGGTTATTGACGACAACCCGGATATCCGGGAAAATACTTCTGAGATATTAGAACTGGCAGGCTATAAGACCTTCACGGCAGAAAATGGCAAGAAAGGGGTGGATGTGGCCCTGAAAGAAAAACCGGATATCATCGTTTGTGATATCATGATGCCCGAACTCGATGGATATGGCGTACTGCACCTGCTGCGAAAGAATGAAGCCACTGAAAATACCCCGTTCATTTTCCTGACCGCCAAAACAGAAAGAAGCGACTTCCGGAAGGGGATGGAAATGGGAGCCGACGACTATATCACCAAGCCTTTTGAAGATGTGGAGCTGCTGAATGCAATTGAGATCAGGCTGAAGAAACTGGCCGTACTGGATACCAAGTATTCATCAACCGCACAGGGGGTCAGCCAGTTCATAAAAGACATCAAGAATACCGGTCTGATGGATAAGCTGTCCGACCAGTACGAGATACTGACCCTTTCCAAGAAACAGCACCTGTACCAGGAAGGTAAGCGCCCCCGCTTCCTGTTTTACCTGGTAAAAGGGAAGATCAAAGGCTTCAAAGTGCATGAAGACGGTAAAGAATATATCACCGACCTCTTCAGCGAAGGCGACTTTATCGGCTACCCGGCGCTGATCGAGGATAAGAATTATGATGACAGTGCCGTGGTGCTTGAAGAGGCAGAAGTGATGCAGATACCCAAGGAGGATTTTACCCAGATGATCTACGGGGATATCTCCATCGCTGCAAAATTCATCCGCATCATCACTCAGAATGTGAAGGAAAAAGAAGAGCGGCTGATGAACCTGGCGTACAGCTCCCTGCGGAAACGGGTGGCCAAAGCACTGGTGGATATCCACGGCAAATTCAATACAGCGGGTGAAAACAGACCGATCGAAATATCAAGAGAAGACATCGCCCACTACGTAGGCACGGCCACCGAATCACTCATCCGCACCCTGAGTGATTTTAAAGCAGAAAAACTGATCGAGATAAAAGAAGGCAAGATCAATATCAGTAATATTGATAAACTGAAGAACCTGCTGTACTGAAGACAGTCCGCCTTCAGTAGATGAATACATCCACCGGTTTCCCTTCATTGTGATTTTTCCCTTTCGGGATATGTATCTCCAGTTCGCCATTCCTGTACACCGCTGCTGTCATGACGGTGTCAGCATCTTCCGGAAGAATGAAAGATTCCTTCCATTCCGGGAAGGTCTGCTCATCAAAAAGGGAAAAACAGTGAACGGCTTCTTTCTTTACCGCCGCCACCGTCAGCATTTTTTTATCGATCGTCAGCGAAAAATCCTTCCGCTCCATGCCCGGGACGGCCACATACACCACATATTCACTCCCCGACTCATTTACCTTGATGGCTGATGTGATCTCAGCCCCTTTTTTTTCAACGAGACTTACCGGATTTGATGCCGGCAGTTTTTCTGCTGATTTGATACGGGAGATCTTTGTCATTGCTGGTATTTTTATAAGTTAAAAAGCCCCCGCCTTTCAGCTACTGACGGGGGCCGCCCTTCCGGGCACATCCTGTTAGTTCACAGAAATGTTTTTAATTTTTTTTGTTTCTTTTACCTCCAGTTTGGGGATGACGATCCTCAGTTCCCCATTCACATAATTGGCCTCAATTTTTCCTGCATCACAGTTTTCAGGAAGGGTAAAACTGCGGCTCCAGCTGCTGTAGTTATATTCCCGGCGGTTGAACCGTCCGTTCTTTTCTTCCTTTTCCTCTTTTTCATGCTCAGCGCTGATCGTCAGCATTTCGTCGAATGCTTCTACTTTGAAATCCTTTTTCTCCATCCCCGGCACAGCGACCATCAGCCTGAATTCTTTTTCCGTTTCACTTACATTTACAGCGGGTACGTTCATTACTTTGCCCATATTGAAGAATTCATCCAGCGGGGCATTGAAGAATTTTTCCATCCATCCCGGGTCAAACAAAGCGGGCCAGGAGGTTCTGGGTTTATCAACTACTTTGTTTTCCATATACACTGTTTTAAAAGTGAACAATCTTGTTTTCAGTCCTAATATACAGGTACAGGAAAGCTGGTTCAAATGATTACAGGGAAACAGGACGCTGATTTTTGTCAGCCGCCGGGAACGGGGCAATTATTGTGCCCGAAGCAACGAGGTTTTAATCCCTTACTCTTCCAGAAATTCATCGAGGTCCCTTCTTTCCTTCTTGGTCGGCCGTCCGATCTTGCTCCTTCTTTTTCCGGTATGAAAGCTGGCTGCCTGGTATTGAATCCGCTGTATCTCTTCCTCAGGAGTGATATCAAGATAATATTTAATGGATTCGGCATACGCCACCCGGTTATGGAGCAATCCTGTGACTTTGATCCGCCATCGCCGGGCTTCCGTTTTCACTTCGTATTCATCACCGGTACTCACCTGTTTGGAAGCTTTGACCTGTGAGCCTTCATATTTTACTTTCCCGGCATCGCAGGCGGCCGCTGCCAGCGACCTTGTCTTGAATAACCGGATGCACCAGAGATATTTGTCAAGGCGGAGTTTTTCTTTTTCAGCCATTTGTCAAAAATGAAACGGATACAAATTATTTTTTTAATACTTTACTGTTCTAAAACAGATATCATGGCAAAGTTGGCGGTAAAAACCCTATTGTTTTTAATTTGTTTTTTCAGTGCCGGTTCCGGTTTTGCCCAGGGCGGTTTCACCTGGAGCAGTGACGGGAATGCTTACTTCCGTTCCGAAAACGGGGAGATCGTAAAATATACCCTGCCTGAAAACAAAAAATCGGTTGTAATAAAGAAAGACCGGCTGAAACCTGCCGGCGCAGAAAAACCGCTGGCCATAAGAAGCTTCCGGTTTTCGGATGATTATTCAAAAGCACTGATCTATACCAATACAAAAAAAGTATGGCGGGCCGATACCCGCGGCGATTACTGGCTGTATAACATGGCCGACAGCAGCCTGAAGCAACTGGGCAAAGGCCGGCCGGCCTCCTCGCTGATGTTTGCCAAATTTTCCCCCGATGGCAAAAAGGTGGCGTATGTAAGCGAATACAACCTCTATGTGGAAGACCTGGCTACGGGAAAGATAAAACCATTGACCAAAGACGGTAACCGTAAACTGATCAATGGCACCTTCGACTGGGCCTATGAAGAAGAGTTTTTCTGCCGGGATGGCTTTCGCTGGAGCCCTGACAGCAAACAGATCGCCTTCTGGCAGATCGACGCACAGGGAACCAAAGACTACCTGATGCTGAACAACACGGATTCCATTTACCCGAAAACCGTACCGGTAGAATACCCGGTGGCCGGTGAACCGCCTTCCCGGTATAAGATCGGTGCCGTGGATATCGCCACGGGTAAAATAAACTGGATGAAAATACCTGATGATGAAAAATGGAGAACCTATGTACCGAGGATGGAGTGGGCAGACAATAATACGGAGCTGATCATCCAGCACCTTAACCGGAAACAGAATGAAAGCAACCTGATGCTTTGCAATGTAAAGACCGGTTTGTCTAAAACGATCTATAATGAAAAAGATTCCGCCTGGATCGATATCCTTTCATTATGGGACCAGGACTATGCAGGAGGCGGCTGGGACTGGCTGAACAATGGCCAGGAGTTTCTCTGGGCCAGTGAAAAAGACGGCTGGAGGCATTTGTACCGCATCAGCCGGGATGGGAAAAAGGAAACACTTATCACCAATGGTAAATATGATGTGATGGACATCAGCACGATTGATGAGAAAGGAGGTTATGTTTATTTCCATGCATCGCCGGACAATGCCACCCAGAAATATCTCTGCCGGACCAAACTGGATGGCTCGGGTACGATCGAGATGATCACCCCGGCGAACCAGAAAGGAACCAATACGTACCGGCTTTCGCCAAATGCCCGGTACGCCATGCACAGTTTTTCCAACTATTATACCCTGCCGGTAAACGAATGGATAACCCTGCCGGAACACAAGGGCATCAACGGGGAAAACAAAGTGAACGATGCCCTGGCAAAGGCCGACAAATCAAAATCGAACGTTGAATTCTTCAAGGTAAAAACGGAAGAAGGGGTGGAGATGGATGGCTGGATAAAGAAGCCCGCCAATTTTGACAGTACCAAAAAGTACCCGGTTGTTTTTTATGTGTACACTGAACCCTGGGGCCAGACAGCCGCTGATACCTATGGTTCAGCCAACAATTTTCTTTACAAGGGTGATATGAGCAAGGACGGGTATATCTATATTTCCATTGATAACCGCGGTACCCCCGTGCCGAAGGGAAGGCAATGGAGAAAATGTGTGTACCGGAAGATCGGGCTGATCAACATCCGTGACCAGGCACTGGCAGCAAAAGAAGTACTGAAATGGCCCTTTATGGATACCAGCCGGGTGGCGGTATGGGGATGGAGTGGCGGTGGTTCGGCTACCCTTAACCTGATGTTCCAGTATCCTGATATTTACAAGACCGGTATTGCCATCGCCCCGGTAGCGAATCAACTGACCTATGACAATATCTACCAGGAACGATATATGGGACTTCCGCAGGAAAACAGACAGGATTTTGTCAACGGGTCTCCGATGACCTATGCCAAAAACCTTAAGGGGAACCTGCTTTATATACATGGCACCGGCGATGACAATGTGCATTACAACAATGCAGATATGCTGTTCAATGAACTGATCAGGTACAATAAGCAGTTCCAGATGATGAGTTATCCAAACAGGACCCACAGCATTTCGGAAGGGGAAGGAACCAACGAACACCTGGCTACCCTGTATACCCAGTACTTAAGGGCGCATTGCCCGCCCGGCCCGGTGGACAAAAACCAGACAGGCGGTACGGCCCCTTCAAAAGGGTTTTAAGAGAAAGGCCTCACCCGGGTGAGGCCTTTTCGTCGGGGAATATTTCGGTTTCTGCTACGACTCAGTTCTCAGCAAAGTATTTATGGAAATAAGGGATCGTTTCGATGCCTTTATAATAGTTCTCGATATTGTACTTTTCATTCGGACTGTGCAGGTTGTCATTATCAAGACCGAAGCCCATGAAGATGATCTTGATGCCAAGTTCTTTTTCAAGAATCGAACAGATAGGGATACTTCCGCCACCACGTACCGGTATCGGTTGTTTTCCGAAAGTGGCTTTTACCGCTTTTTCAGCGGCAATATATCCTTTGCTGTCAATCGGCGTCATGTAAGGCTCGCCGCCATGATGTTCGAACGCTTTTACGGTGACCCCTTTGGGTGCTATTGATCTAAAATAATTCAGCAGAAGTTTTGTGATCTTCTTTGATGACTGGTTCGGAACCAGCCGGGCGGATATTTTAGCCGTTGCTTTGGAAGGCAATACTGTTTTCGCCCCTTCGCCGGTATAGCCGCCCCAGATACCGTTTACTTCGATGGTGGGTCGAATACCGGTTCTTTCATAGGTAGTATAACCTTTCTCTCCCCAGAGTTCTTTTACACCCAGCTCTTTTTTATAGGCTGCTTCGCTGTACGGGGCCTTGTTGATCAGGTCCCTTTCTTTCTTGCCGGCTTTCACCACATCATCATAAAAACCGGGAATGGTGATATGGTTATTCTTATCGTGGCAGGAAGCGATCATCCGGGCAAGTATGGTGATAGGGTTGGCCACAGCCCCGCCGTAGGTGCCGCTGTGAAGGTCCCGTTTGGCACCGGTCACTTCCACTTCAATATAACTGAGTCCCCGGACACCGGTGTCAAGCGAAGGTGTTTTCATGCTGAGCATGGAGCTGTCGCTGATCAGGATCACGTCCGCTTTCAGCAGTTGCTTATGGGCCCCCACGAATTTTCCAAGGTTGGGGGAGCCTACTTCCTCTTCCCCTTCGATCAGGAATTTGATATTGGTACTCATGGTACCGGTCCTGGTCATGATCTCCAGTGCTTTTACGTGCATGTAGAACTGGCCTTTGTCATCGGCGCTGCCACGGGCAAAGACCATTCCGTCCTTTATCACCGGTTCAAAGGGGCCGCTGTGCCATAATTCCAGCGGTTCAGGCGGCTGTACATCGTAATGCCCATATACCAGGACCGTGGGTTTTTTCGGGTCAATAATTTTTTCACCATAAACGACCGGGTGCCCGTCAGTCGACATTACTTCGGCCTTGTCACAACCGGCCTCCAGAAGGCTTTTCTTAACGGCCTCCGCACATTTCAGCATATCGGCTTTATGTTCGCTTTTGGCGCTGACGGAAGGGATGCGGAGTAATTCGATCATTTCATTCAGGAAACGTTCTTTGTTCTTTTCCTGGTAGTCTTTCCAAGCTTGTGACATAATGATAAGTTGATAAGTTAAAAATTAGTTGAGAAACAACATGTACAATGAAGCCGCCCTATCAGGTGGCGGGTAACGAAGATAAGTGGTTTTGTGAGTTCGGCGTTTTTCAAAAAGAATACGGAGGAATAATTATTTCAAACCAAGTTTTTCCAGGGCTGTGTCAAGGGAGTGGTCCGATGAGAAATATTTTTGTTCGATCTGGTCAGCTAGTTTGGCATTGTTCAGCGCATCCCGTAATGTTTGCCGGAGAAAGGCATAATCAGTAAAAACCGTTTTGGTTTCCAGGATAGTGGCCAGCCATTTCCACATTTTTTCCTCGCCGATTTCTTTTTCAATCGCCAGGAAAAGGATGGGGGCGTAATAATATACATACAGCTCCCGGTTATTATAATCATTCTTCGAACTGACTTTTGAAAATGGCGTTGCTGCAAAATCTGTCAGCATGTCGGCTTTTTTGCTGAGTCTGACCTTATAGATACTGTCACCGATCAGGTTTTTTGTGACCTTAAAGGCAAGGTATTCCGAAAAGCCTTCGCTCATCATATCTCCCAATGCTGAATTAAAGACCTTGTATGTGCCGAAGTAATAGTGTCCGAGCTCATGCGCAATATATGGCCTGGCCCAGTCGGCCCTTTCGGGGCTGATAAATTTGATCATACTGAATTCGTTCCGGCCGATATTAACGATAGTCGGATACGATACAAACAGCCACGCATTTCTTTCCGATGTCGGGGTGGTCTGGATATATACAGGGTTTCCTTTGTAAGGCAGGTTCAGCTTTTGTTGCAGAAAGGATTTATAGGAATTGGTAATACCGGCAAATTCCTGGAGTTGTTTTTGGGTAATATTCGGATTAAGAAAATAGCTCCCTCCGATATTTGAAAAATCATACTTGCCGCAAAACATGGTAAGTTCATACGGAATGGAACTTTGCAGGTGTGCAACCTGGCCTTTTACAGGCAACGTGCCATTTACATAAATACTGCTGCAGTCGGCACACTCCACATCAATATCATACCGGAGTGTGGCATACATCTGGTCATTTTTTATATCATAGAGCACCGGGTACCAGGCACTTTGTCTACCATCCACCCGTACCGAAGTACCGTTGAAAGCAATATTTCCCTTCCAGTCTTCAGCGCTGTATTCATTGCTGCCTTCCGGTATTACCGGGAACATTCCCACATAACGGAATTGAATTTTTTTCGGAAGAAATTTTCTTTTTCTGTCATTACCGGCCCCGAAGTAATAAGCGTTTGTCTCGGTGGTCGACATCGTATCGAAAAATGATTTGTCGAATTGAACCAGGTTGTCCCAGTCAAGATCTTTCATATAGAAGATATTCATGCCTGAATTAAGACGGATATAATAATCTTCTATTGCCGGGATATCGCTTAGTGTAAGATCACATTCAATAGTGCCTTTTGTAACTGATAGTTTCACTTTTCCCTTCAATAGCGGTATGGTGTCCTGGGCGGTACTATCTTTTATAAGGAGGGTGGATGATAACAGGAATAGCAGGATGCTTCTGAACATAAGTCGTTAGTTCATAGAGGAACGTCAGGTATACGGATATATTGTATTGAAGTTCTATAACCCCTTACCTGAAAAACAGGTCAGGCAATTACTCTTCAGCTTTCTTCTTTCGGCTATGTTTCGTTGTAAATTCATTGTTCCGCTCTTTTGATCCGGAAGTAGCGGCCTTGGTAACGAGTTTTGCACCAAAACGGTCTTTGATATCATCCACCGCTTTATAGAGGTTCAGTTTCTCAGCATTCTTATCAAATAAACTCATCTGCATGGTGATGGGAATCATATGACTGAACCGTACGCCAAGCAGCCGTACGGGCCGGCCTTTCTGCCAGGACTTATTGAACAGGTCCTTTACTTTGGCGATCAGAACATCGTCCAGCGCAGTATAATCCACTGTTTCCTGTCTTGATGTGGTCTCAAAATCCGAGTAACGGATCTTCACGGTCACGCAGCCGGTCATCTTTTCGTCTTCCCGTAAAGAGTAAGCGGTTTTCTCCGTAAGCCGCACCAGTTCTTTATGAAGGAATCCGACATCGGTATAATCGGTGTCAAATGTGTTTTCATGGCTCATACTTTTTTGTTCCCAGTCGGTAGTGATCTCCGTACTGCCGCGGCCATGGGCTTTGTGCCAGAGGGCTTCTCCCCATTTGCCGGCGATCTTTTCCAGGTGTTCAACGGGTGTCCTGGCAATATCTTCAATCGTGTAGATGCCATAGCTCTTCAGCAGTTGTTCGGTCTGTTTGCCCACGCCGTTGATCTTTTCAATACCCAGCGGCCAGAGGAATTCTATTTCCTTTCCATGCGGGATTTCGAGAAAGCCATTGGGTTTGGCTTCATTGGTGGCCATCTTGCTGATAAACCGGGCCGATGAAAGCCCGCAGGAGATGGGCAGCCCGGTCTCATCGATGATCTGCTGGCGCAATTCCTTTGCATATTTGCTTACACCGAAGAATTTGTCCATACCTGTCAGGTCGATATAGAACTCATCGATGCTCGCTTTTTCAAATAAGGGAACTTTGGAAGCTATTATTTCGGTCACCCACCTTGAGTACTTGCTGTACTGATCACGGCTGGCATTGGTAACGATCAGGTGCGGGCAAAGCTGTAAGGCCTTTTTCATCGGCATCGCGGAATGGATACCGAATTTGCGGGCTTCGTAGCTGCAGGCGGCCACCACCCCTCTTTCATAACCCCCTACCACCACGGGTTTTCCTTTAAGGGAAGGATTGTTCTTTATCTCAACGGAAACAAAGAATGAGTCAAGGTCAAAATGGGCAATATGCCGGAGTGTTGCAGAAGACACTCCCTAAAATTAAAAAGAAAACCCTTCTTGCGAAGGGCTGTTGTTTATTGTTTTATGAGTTTGAAAGTTTTGTCCTTTACCGTCACCACATAGATGCCACCCGGAAGGGTGCCAAGGGGCTCGATCGAATTAGGGCCTGAGATCCGGTAAGCGATATTTTTACCGGACAGGTCAGCGATCCGGAGGTTATTATAGCTGATCTCGCCGGCCCGGATGCCTTTTAACTGGATCGTATTGTCTGATCCCTGCAGCGGGTTCGGGAAGAGGCTGATACCACCGGCATCGGCACCCTTGTCACTAACGTACAGGGTTTTTGAATAGGTTACATGACCATCCTGGTCGATCTGGCACAGACGATAGAAAGCCACATCGCCATCGTGGAAAGAAAGGTCCGTATAGGTATAAGCTTTCAGGGAATAGCTGTCGCCGCTGCCGTTCAGGGAAGTGATGGTGGAAAAGGAAACCCCATCAGTACTTCTTTGTACTTCAAACCGGTCGTGTGCAATTTCAAACACCGTTTCCCACCGGAGAACAGTTTGTTTCCTGCTGTTCAGGCTGGCGGTAAAAGAACTCAGTTTAACCGGCAGGGTCATCGTTTGTGCAAACGAAAACTCGTTGCAGGTCTGGGTTCCGTTCTGGTAGGCAGAAGATATTCTTGTAATAGGATTGCTGGCGCAGGAATAGGGAATGATCACCGTACCCAGGCCATCCGCAGTACCCTGGGCTACAAACCCGGCCGCATTATAGATGGATACGATCGAGTTGGGTATGGCATCAGTAACCTTCATGTAGCAGCCTGTACTGCTTGTCATGGGTGTCCCGATAAGGCCTACAGAAGAAGGGCATTGTGCAGAAGCGGAATGAACTGACGCAACAATACCAAGCAATGCAAAGAGTGTACGGAATTTTATCATTTTTCAGTGGGTTGGATACGTAGCAAAAGTACCCTGCGTCCGTAAAATATGCAAGAGGTGACAGCAATTTTCCTCTTGAAAATTTTATTAGCATAGCATTATTACGAAGTAAAAACACGAGGAAGGGCTAATTGGTGAGTGAAAACAGGGAAAAAACAGCAGGCACAACTTATACCGGTTTGCTGAGGTAGATATCCAGTAAGCCTTCGGGCAAGTCCACCCATACCTGTTTCTTTTTATGATCAACCCGCTGCAATGATTGTTCATGCAAAGGGATAAGGACTTCTTTTCCCTCTATCTCCAGGCGGCAAAGCAACTGATGGGGCTGTACGATTACCTCCAGGATCTCTCCGAGTGCTGTATTATTATATATAACAGTATAGCCGAGCAGGCTGGCGGGGGAGGAGCGGGAGGCAAAATGTTTGTGGTCCGCCGCTGTTACCCAAACTTTCTTCTGCGCCAGTTTTTGTGCCGCTTCCCGGGTCTCTACTCCTTCCAGTTTTAAATAGACCTCTTCTTCATTTTTGATACGGGCCGCTTCAATGAACCAGGGGATGAAGGAATTCTTTGTCTCCTCCACAAAGATGGCCTTCAAACCTTTTAAGGAGGTCTTTTTTCCCAGCTCATGTTTGAGCAGGAGTTCGCCTTTCAGGCCGTGTACGGCCACCAGTTTTCCTATGTTGAAGTATTCAGTCAAGATCAATATTAGCCGGCAGTTGCCGGTAACCCGGATTGGTATACCGTGTAAATCTGGGCAATTGGCAGCAGAAGAAAAAAATAAATTTCAAGTCAGGGTCAGTTATTTCCGGCGAAGCGGCAGGATAAAAAAATCCTTCCCGCAAGGCGGGAAGGATCAGAACTTTCAGGATCGTGGATGATGTATCCTTATTCTCCTCCGCCACCTTCCTGCTTTCTCTCAGGCCTGCGGCCCGGAACAGCACGTCTGGCTCTTTTCTGGCGGTGAGCTTCTTCCTGGCGTTTTTTCACCTGTGCATCGTGCTCGGCACTCCACTTGGTGAATTTTTCCATCGCTGCGGCTTCATCAAACAGGCCAAGACCCACACCACGAAGAAGGTGCTTAAGATAAAGCACTCCTTTGAAGCTCAGGATGCGGCGAACGGTGTCCGTTGGGGTAGCACCTTTGTTCAGCCACTCAAGGGCTTTCTGACGGTCAAGCTGGATAGTAGCCGGAACAGTCAGCGGGTTGTAAGTACCTAATTTCTGAATGAATTTTCCGTCACGGGGTGAACGGGAATCTGCAACTACGATGAAGTAGAAGGGTCTTTTCTTAGACCCATGTCTCTGAAGACGGATTTTGGCTGCCATT
The DNA here is from genome assembly GCA_046329665.1 of Chitinophagaceae bacterium. Lineage (GTDB taxonomy): Bacteria > Bacteroidota > Bacteroidia > Chitinophagales > Chitinophagaceae > JJ008. The sequence goes on from JAXLUG010000004.1 coordinate 71,517, forward strand.
TTAAATAGACATTTAAAGGCGTTAAACAATAATTGTTAGTCCGGTTGAAACCGGGACGGCGAAGATAAGTCCGAAAGGGGATTTTGCCAAGAGAATCGGGTGTCTCTTTGAATGAGAAAAGGAATAATTACCGGTGTATGACTATCAGTTAAAGGCTAATGACTTATGGTCACCTTTTCATGCCCGGGATCATCCGGCCGAAGGCGCCGAGTTTGTTCATATTCTTCATCATGCTGCGCATCTGCTCGAATTGCTTCATGAAATTATTCACCTCCTGGATGTCCTTGCCGCTACCTTTGGCGATCCTTTTCTTCCGGCTGTTGTCGATCAGGTCCGGGTCGGCCCTTTCGTCGGGCGTCATGGAGTTGATCATGGCCTCGATTCCTTTAAAGGAGTCATCGTTGATATCAATATCCTTTATTTTACTGCCCAGCCCGGGGATCATTCCGAGCATATCTTTCATGTTGCCCATTTTTTTGATCTGTTCAAGCTGCATTTTGAAATCGGCAAAGTCAAACTTGTTCTTCCGGATCTTGGCTTCCAGTTTTTTTGCCTGTTCTTCGTCAAATTGTGCCTGCGCCTTTTCCACCAGGGTGGTGATATCGCCCATGCCCAGGATCCGCTGGGCCATTCTTTCAGGGTAGAATACATCAAGTGTATCCATTTTTTCCCCGCTGCTTATGAATTTGATAGGCTTGTGTACGGTATACTTGATGGAAAGAGCAGCACCACCGCGGGTATCACCATCCAGTTTGGTAAGCACCACGCCTGAAAAGTCGAGCCGGTCGTTGAAGGCCTTGGCGGTATTCACGGCATCCTGCCCGGTCATGCTGTCCACCACGAAGAGGATCTCCTGCGGGTTTACGGCATTCCTGATATGGGCCACTTCGGTCATCATGGCTTCGTCCACCGCCAATCGTCCGGCCGTATCGATGATCACCACATTCTTGTTCTTGCTCCGGGCTTCTTTTACGGCATGCGTGGCAATGGAAACGGCATCCTTGTTCTCTTCTTCGATATAGACATCAATGCCGATCTGCTCACCCAGCACCCTCAGTTGTTCCATGGCGGCCGGCCGGTAAATATCTGCTGCCACAAGCAGGGGGGAGAGTCCTTTTTTTGTTTTCAGGTAATGGGCCAGTTTACCGCTGAAAGTGGTTTTACCGCTACCCTGTAATCCGGCGATCAGGATCACAGCGGGATTACCTTTTGCATTGAACACAGCTTCCTGGCCGCCCATCAGTGCGGCCAGTTCATCCTTAACGATCTTGGTCATCAGCTGGCCGGGTGAAATGGCATTGATCACTTTTTCACCCATTGCCTTATCCTTAACCTTGTCTGTAAACTCCTTGGCGATCTTGTAGTTCACGTCTGCATCCACCAGGGCACGGCGGATTTCCTTCACAGTGGAAGCAATATTCAGTTCTGTTATCCTGGCCTGGCCTTTCAGGTTCTTAAAGGCGCTTTCTAATTTTTCCTGTAAACTATTGAACATGGTCTTCTATTCCTTTTCATCTTCCACCCCGGTTCCTGCTGGGGGTGATGCATTTTAAAAACGGGTATTGGCAGGCGCAGCCCGGCATTTATTGAAAAATAAAAAGTGAACATCAAATGTTCACTTTTTAAAGAATGGCAAAGTTAAAAATGTAAAATTTTACAGCGGTATAATTTTTTAGGGTGTATTAATCAGGTTCCCAGGTAGGTTCTCAGCAGGTTGCACCGGTTGGAGGCTTTCAGTTTGGTGATCGCCTTGTCTTTTATCTGGCGAACCCGTTCCCGGGTCAGGCTGAATTTCTCCCCGATATCCTCAAGGCTCATCGGATGGTCCACCCCGATGCCAAAAAAGAAGCAGATCACCTCTTTTTGTCTTTCCGTAAGGGTCTTCAGGCTGCGGTCGATCTCTGTTTTCAGGGATTCTTTGTACTCCAGTTCCTCATCGGTCTTTTCTGCGTTTGGATTCTCCATTACATCGATAAGGGTGCTTTCTTCCCCTTCAGCCAGCGGTGAGTCCATGCTGACATGGCGGGCATTGATACCCAGAGAGGAGGAAACTTCTTCAATATCCATCTCCAGCGCTTCGGCCAGTTCTTCGGCAGAAGGTTCCCTTTCATATTGCTGTTCCAGCAGCGAATAGGCTTTCTGAATGCGGTTGGTCAGTCCCACCTTATTGAGCGGCAGGCGTACGATCCTTGACTGTTCGGCGAGGGCCTGCAGGATGCTCTGGCGGATCCACCATACGGCATAGGAGATGAATTTGAAACCACGGGTTTCATCAAAACGCTGCGCTGCTTTGATCAGTCCCACATTCCCTTCATTGATCAGGTCAGGTAAGGACAGGCCCTGGTTCTGGTACTGCTTGGCCACAGATACCACAAAACGGAGATTGGCTTTTGTGAGACGGTCCAATGCCCGCTGATCTCCCTGTTTTATCAGGGTCGCCAGTTTGACTTCTTCTTCCGGGGAAATGAGCTCGACCTTACCGATCTCCTGTAAGTATTTTTCTAAGCTCTGCGATTCACGGTTCGTGATCGACTTCGTGATCTTGAGTTGCCTCATGCTCATAGGAGTGCTTTTAAATGGTGTATTTTAAGGGTTTAAGAATCTGTTTTGGTCACTTAATGACTCTAAAAATACCCACCGCAATGTCCGTGTTGTTCAGAAAGTATTGAACTTCAGGGCAAATTAAGGAAATACCCTTTCGTTGCCAAATAAATTTTGGCAACCTATTAACGAAGTCTCCCTTGCATTTATTTTAACCCGTTTCTCCACATCCGGGGGGGAAGAAAAATCAGCCACAAATATTTTGGTGCAATCATTAATTCTTTATTATTGCAGCCGTCGCAACTGGTTCAGATATTCAGAAAGAATGAGTAAACAATTATACACTTTAGAGTTTCCTGTTCGCTGCTCGCCATCAATCCTTTACGAATTTTTGTCGACCCCTGCGGGACTGGCCGAATGGTTTGCCGATAAGGTGGACGAACGAGATAATATTTTTTACTTCGGATGGAACAGCACTTTTGAAAAAGCCGAAGTGATGGAGTTCGAGCAGGATAAATTCATCCGCTTTCACTGGCTGAATGCACCCAAAGAAGAATACTTCGAATTCCGCATAGAAAAATCAGAGATCACCAACCAGACGATCCTGGTGATAAAGGATTTTGCAGAAAAGAAAGATATCAAGGATCAGAGCATGTTATGGGATTACCAGGTGAAAGATCTCTTCCATCGTCTCGGAAACTAATCACTGACCAGCGTCATCATTTCCTGAAATTTTCTTCCCAGTAATACCGGTACGTCTTCCCATTGCTGCAGCGGGAACCTGGCGGCTATCTTCAGAAACGCTTTATCACGGATGGCAGCGTTGAATTCTTCCGGCATCATCCCGTTAACCGGCCGGTAGTAAGAGGGTTCAAAGTGATGCTGCCACGGATCATCTTCCATGCAGATATAAAAACCGGATCCGCCAAGCACTTTCATGGCGCCGGCTATCTTCTCCTCATATCTTTCTTTGTACCGGCCCGCCAGCTGAAGCGTGAAGCTGAAAAATTTGCCCCACCAGAACAGGGTGCGGATGGCAAACGTATCTTCCTTTTCAAAACAGCGTGGATAATCCAGCACCAGCCAGGGCAGCCCGAGGTAATTCTCACCTCGTGAGATCTTATATCCATATTTCAATACCTCGTTTGGAAATCCGCTGGTCCGGTTTAGCACTGCTGCATATTCTTCCTGCACACCGGCTAACAGTTCTTTTACTTTATCCAGTATCCTGTTCTTTGTTAAAATCCAATCCGGGCTGAAGACCAGTTCCTGCTCCTCTGGTGAAAGCCTTATTTTTGCCGCATTCATAAGCTAAAGATAAGTGTTCAAAAAACTGGACAGGCTCATTGTAAGGGCTTTTATCGGTCCCTTTATAGCCACTTTTTTTATTACCCTGCTGGTACTCATCATGCAGTTCTTCTGGCTGTATATCGATGATTTCGTCGGCAAGGGGCTGGACACCAAGATCATTATTGAATTCCTGTTGTACCTGAGCGCCACCCTGGTTCCGCTGGCCCTGCCGCTGGCCATCTTACTCTCCTCGCTTATGACCTTTGGTAACCTGGGGGAAAGTTTTGAACTGGTAGCGATCAAATCCTCCGGTATTTCCCTGTTGCGGTTCATGCGGCCGCTTTTTATTATCTCCATCTTTTTATCGGGTATTGCCTTTTTGTTTTCCAATTACGTAATACCGGTTGCCAACCTGAAACAGCGTACCCTGCTGGCCGATATTGTTTATGCCAAACCTGCTTTTGATCTGAAAGAAGGGGTGTTCTATGACAAGATCAACGGGTTTGCCATTAAGATCGGCAGGAAAGAATCCGACAGCATCATCCATGATGTAATCATTTATGAGCAGGCCAATAACCAGTTGCAGGATAATTTTATTATCGCTAAAAGCGGTATCATGCGGGTAACGCCTAACCGCCGCTTTCTTGAATTCAACCTGCAGGACGGATGGCGCTACCAGGAGCGGGGACAGGTGTATGATACATCGGGGGCGGAATACATACGGATCGGTTTCAGGGAATTCAAAAAGCAGTTCGACCTGAGTTCCCTCGGCTTTACTAACCGTACAGCCGACAGTGTGAACAAGAACAATGAGAAAATGCTCAGTATGCGTCAACTGGAAAAGGCGATCGATTCGCTCAGTAAAGAAAGCCGGGAATCGGCGAGGCAATCCAGGGAAAATGCTTTCCGTACCATGCGCTTTGTTACCGAACTGGATTCGATTCACCCGGACCCGAAAAAACTGCCGGACAGCCTGCTGGCAAAGAATTTCGACAAGGTACTTCCCGATTCTGCCCGGAATAATGTGAATGAGAATACCCGCAATATGGCCCGGGCCATAAGTATCAACCTGGAAGCCACCCAGGCCACCGATGCCTACAAACAAAGGGAGATCCGGAAACATAAAATAGAATGGCACCGTAAAATTGTGCTTTCACTGGCCTGTCTCGTTCTTTTCCTGATCGGGGCACCCCTGGGCTCTATCATCCGGAAAGGGGGACTTGGTACCCCGCTGATTTTTGCCATCGTTTTCTTCATGGTTTTCTACTTTTCCAGCACCACGGGTGAAAAATTTGCCAAAGAAGACTCCCTTACCCCCTTCACCGGGATGTGGCTGGCCACCTTTGTGCTTTTGCCGATCGGCATCTTCCTTACTTACAAGGCCATGCGTGATTCCCAGTTATTCAATAAAGAGTTCTATAACCGGCTAACCCGGGTTTTCAAAAAACCCTCCTCCCGCTGACCCTCCCAAAAAATCACCTTTTTGTGGTATTTCCTGTGACCGGGAATTACTCGAATTTTATTCAGGGAATGAAAAACCCGTTATCCGTTTGCTAAGCAGGGTCTCCCGTTTACTAAGTGCGGGGAGACTGGCCCGAACCCGGCAGTAACTTGCCGGTGCAGATCCGGTAAGCAAGACCGGGCACTTGGCAGACAGCCCGGTTTTTCGATAAGCCGGAGATAACGGACAAAACAGACAACTGAAACCTTATATATTATGAGGAAGATTTTACTGCTCCTGCTGACAGGCACCGGGCTCGCCGCCCAGGCACAACTAAAGATCGATAACGCCACTTTTTTTATTGGCGCAGGTGCCACCGTCACCGTTCAGGGTGATGTGACCAGCAACGTGGATATACAGGGAACGGGACTTTTGCAGCTGAAAGGCTCCTCCCTGCAAAACATCGATATGGGAGGCCACAGTATTCCCAACCTTGAAATTGATAATACTTCAAATGTTGCCTTGCTGGGCAGCAATACCCGGATCGGCACAAGCCTGTTATTTACCAACGGACGGTTGCAAACCGGTAACCAGCACCTCGTGATCAGTTCAACGGCAGGTATCACCGGTTATAATTCTTCAAGGTTCGTTCAGACGAATGGTACGGGTGTGCTGACCCGGGAAGGCTTAGGAACCGCTTCGTTTGTGTACCCGGTGGGGTATGGCCCTGGTGAATATAACCCGCTGACCGTGGCAAATAACGGGACGGTGGATGACATAAGTGTCCGTTGCCTCCAGAACGTGCTGGCCAATGGCTTAACGGGTGCCGTCATCACCAGTGATTTTGCTAATAACAGCTGGGTGGTAAGCGAAGCAGTGGCCGGCGGCTCCAGCCTGACTATGACAGGTGAATGGACAGCCGGTGATGAGCTGCCGGGTTTTGACAGAACGAAGTCAGGTATTGCCCGCTATAATACGGGTACCGACTGGGACCTGCCGGCCAATATAGTGGGCACCGCCTCCGGCAGTGGTCCTTACAGTAACCTGCGAAATGCCGTGAATACGATCGGTGTATTTGCTGTGGCAGATATGGAGAAAGTGAACCGGGCTAATATGGCACTTAAAATATTCCTGCAGGGAGCCTTTTCAGGTACGGCCGGTACCGGCGGCGGACTGATGCGGGATAATTACCGCAGTTCCGGTGTGCTGCCCGCCACACAACCCTATGGTACCGGGAAGTTTGCCCATACCGGGTTACAGGGCGGATCAGAGAGTTTCAATCCCGCAATTTTAGCGGTTACGGGAAATGATGCCATTGTGGACTGGGTATTTGTAACACTGCACGATGCTTCCAACCCGTCAACAAAATACCAGACAAGAGCAGCCCTGCTGCAAAGAGACGGAGATGTGGTGGACATGGATGGCGTCTCGCCCCTGTCAATGCCCATCAATGCCGATGGCAATTACATTGTCAGTGTTGGTCACAGAAACCACCTGAGTGTGCGGGTGCCCAACACCAGCCCGCTGAACCTGGTTGAGAACGGAAGCACCGCCTCCTGGGATTTTACCACCGGTATGGCACAGGCTTATACGGACGGCTCCATTACTACAAACGGCCCCATGATAGCCGTCACCACTTCCGGTGTTACGAAATTCTGCCTGATCGGCGGCAATACCGACGGAGTGGCCACAGCCGGCATCAACGGAAGAAAGGTTATATACTCCGGTTCGGGTAATGACAGGGGCCCTGTTCTCTCGGCAGGGCTTGGCGGAAATGCTTCAATAACCAATGTTATTACAGCGGGCAACTTTGCCACCATGGCCCGTTACGACCTGACCATGAACGGGGTGATCATTTATTCCGGTTCGGGTAATGATCCATTAATCATATCAGCTGCACTGGGGGGCAATACATCCGCCACTGCCACCGAGCACCAATAAAAAATTAAGGCCATGAAAAAGTGTATCCTTTATTTTGTTTTCTTCTTTGCTGCAAGATCCTTATTTGCACAGGAGCTGGTTGATGCCTCTGTTGGAAACGGAGCCTCGGCCAATAAGGTGGATCTCTTCATCCGGAACAATGATGTGAACCCGATCAATGCAAAGGACTGCGATAACCTTGTTTTCACCATCCGGGTGCCCATCTCTGCCGGCAGCAGCATTACGGTAGCAGAAACCTATCATGATGCCGCTTTTGCGCATCTTACTTTCGATATCACAAAGTTTACGGTCAATGACGGGGCCTATTATTATTACCTGATCAATGGTACAGGTGCTGTGGCGGGCGGTCCGCCCGCCAACATTCTGCCGGGAATATCGTACCGGGTGCTTGAGCTTACCTTTTCGGGCGGTTCCTCTGCACAGGTACAGCTGGTAAACCTGGAAAATGACATACCCCTCAATCTCCTGATCAAACCGCAATTTTATTTTCAGCTGAACACAGGGGATGTGACGGACTACACATCGATGTTTTACGGTACCGCCGGCGCCTCCCCGCACAATAACCAGCCACCGGACGGTGATGACTGGGTACCTACCCTCTCAAATGTGGCATTACCGGTCATATTCTCCAGGTACAACGTGCAGTGCAATGATAAAGGAACCCTGCTTACCTGGTCCACTTCGTCTGAACATAACAGCAGCAATTTTGAAATACAGCGCAGCCTGAACGCAACCGATTGGGAAGTGGTGGGTACTATGGCTGCGGCCGGAGAAAGCGATGCGGAGAAAAATTACCAGTACCTGGATATTTCCGGCAGCGGTATCTTATTCTACCGGATCCGGCAGGTTGACAGGGACGGGCATTTTGTGTACACCTCCGTAAGACGAACAACCTGTGGCGGAAAGAACCTCGATGTGGTGGTTTACCCCGTACCGGCGAAGGATGTGCTTAATGTGGTGATCAGGGCCGAAAAAGCTGTCACAACGGATATCCAGGTACTGGATGCTTCCGGACGGCAGGTGCAAAAGATCTTAAAGAACCTGAACAGTGGTAATAACAGCTTCACGCTGGATATAAGCCGGCTGCCGGCGGGGCAATACCTGCTTACCAGCAGTTATCCGGAAGTGCAGATCAATAAGAAATTCGTTGTGTCCAGGTAACAATACCTGATTCAGCCATTAGCCGCCACCTTATTCGCCGCCCCTGTTACCGCAGGGGCGGTTTTATTTCTGTAATTTCGGCCTTAAACCAAAACCTGTATGCGACCAGTTTTTATTTGCCTGCTGGCACTGTCCCTTACCGCCTGTAATTCATCCGGCAAAAAGAAAAACAGGACCTCTAATAACGATACGGCAAAAACGGAGCAACCTCCCGCAGCTACTATTCAACCGGTAAAAGGCACCCGGGCTGACATCCCTCCCGGCATCAGGTTTACAGGTTCCTTAAAGGAAGTGTGGTCCTGGAAAGACCGTAACGGCGATAACCTGCTTATCACCACGCTGACGGAACCGTATGCCGATAAAGAGAAAAATGAATTCGGCGAAGAGGGACAGTCTGCTGAACTCCATGCCTCTCTTTTTACAAGAACAGAAGGGGAGTACGTTCTGGCCTGGAAACTGGACGATAAGGAAAAGTCCTGTCCTTTTGATATAACCTGTGATTTTGTAAAAGATGCCCTGACGGTTACTGATCTTGATGCCAACGGGCTGGCGGAAGTCACATTGCTGTACCGGATGGCCTGCCGCAGCGATGTATCCCCGGCGGAAATGCAACTGGTAATGTATGAAGGGCAGAATAAGTATGTGCTCAAAGGCCTTACCTGGTACGGCAGCCCGGAAGACAAATTTGAAGTAACTGAATCAACGGCCAACCTGGAAACACTTCCGGGTTATAAAAAGACGGAAGAAGAGTTTATGAAGACATGGGGAAGGTATGAATCGGAGAAAGGGTTTGCAGGTGCCCCGCCGGCATTCCTATCCTATGCCCGGAAAAGATGGATGATGTTTGTAAAAGAAGGTAACGAATAAAAGCAGTTAGTACAGTGGACAGGGCAAAACAAAATCTGAGTGTGCAAAAATGGGTGGCATTTATTTCGGTACTGCTGCTTATTGTAAAATTCCTCGCCTATTACATGACGAAGTCAGTCGCCATACTGACGGATGCCCTGGAAAGCATCGTGAATGTTTCGGCGGGTTTTATAGGGTTGTACAGTCTTTATATTTCAGCAAAACCCAGAGATGCAAACCACCCCTACGGGCATGGCAAAGTGGAATTCATCTCCGCTGCCGTGGAGGGCACTATGATCGGGGCCGCCGGTGCCATCATCCTGTACAAGGCTGTTCAGCACCTCATCAATCCGGTAGTGCTGCAGAAAATTGATTACGGGATATTGCTGGTTGCAGCCACCGCTGTCGTCAATTATATTACCGGTTATTTTTGCCTGCGGACAGGGAAAAAGAATAATTCCGCAGCGCTGGTGGCCAGCGGGTATCACCTGCAGACGGATACGGTGTCAACGGTGGGGATTATTGCGGGGCTTTCGCTGCTCTATTTTACAAATATCTGGTGGATAGACAGTGCGGTAGCCATCCTGTTTGGTGTATATATCATCTATAACGGGTACCAGATCGTTCGTTCTTCTGTGGCCGGTATTATGGATGAGGCAGATGAAAAACTGATTGGCCGGATGGTACAGGTGCTGAATAAGAACAGGCAGGAAAACTGGATCGACCTGCATAATATGCGGGTGATAAAATACGGAAGTGTATTGCACGTTGATTGCCATCTCACCGTTCCCTGGTACCTGAATGTGCATGAAGCCCACCGGGAGATCGATGCACTGGCCGTGCTGATACGGCAGGAGTTTGGCGAGTCCCTTGAATTATTCGTTCATTCCGACGGCTGTATGCCCTTTTCCTGCCGGATCTGCAGCAAAGAGGATTGTAAGGTGAGACAACATGGCTTTGAAAAAAGGATCACCTGGACATTTGAGAATATTTCGCAGAACAAAAAACATGAACTGAGTGTATGACAAAAACGATCACCCGCTGGGATAAAGAAGAGGAGTTTACCAGCTTCCATGATGGCAATGCAATTAAGATCGATGGCAACAGGAAGAACGGGCATGGCCCCAAGGCCTTGCTGCTTTCCGGCCTGGCGGCCTGCTCCGGGATCGATGTGGTGGAAATACTGCAGAAAATGCGGGTGGAGTTTTCCGGCCTGGAGATCCTCGTGGAAGCGGAACAGACGGATGAACATCCGAAAGTATACAGGGATATAAACGTTATCTACCGTCTTAAGACAGATCCGGCCAATGCTGATAAGGTTAAAAAAGCCATTGATCTTTCCCTGGATAAGTACTGCGGAGTTTCGGCCATGCTGAAAAAAAATTCACCCATACACTATAAAATGGAGCTGCTGTAGTTATGCTGTCGATGAAATCACAATATGCGTTTAAAGCACTTACTTACCTTACGGAGAAGTATAAGGAAGGCCCTGTGCTGATCTCAGATATTGCAAAAGCTAAAAAGATACCGCTGAAATTCCTGGAGAATATCCTGCTGGAATTAAAAAAGGAAGGGATCCTGGACAGCAAAAAAGGAAAAGGCGGCGGCTACTTCCTGAAAAAAGATCCCGGTAAGATAAAAGTGGCCACGATCATCCGGCTCATCAACGGCCCGATCGCCATGCTTCCCTGCGTAAGTCTCTATTTTTATGAGCGTTGCAAGAACTGCAATGAAAAGCATTGCGGCCTTCATGATATGATGATCCAGGTCAGGGATGCCACCCTGGGTATCGTGGAAAACAGGACCTTGAAAGACCTGGTGGTTTAAGCGGCAATCCACGGAGGATATAAATCTTTTCTAATAAGTCCACTGATTTGGTAGAGTAAACCGGCAGGGCTACTTTTGCTTAACTCAATTACCTACTTATGGCACTACGTCTTGGGGATAAGGCTCCCAACTTCAAAGCAAAAACAACCGAAGGAGAAATAGATTTTTACGAATACCTGGGCAATGGCTGGGGTATTTTGTTTTCCCATCCGGCGGATTATACACCCGTGTGTACCACTGAACTTGGCAGGACGGCCCTGTTGAAAGAAGAGTTCACCCGGCGGAATGTAAAAGTACTGGCCGTTAGTGTTGACCCGCTCGATAAACACTTCGGCTGGAGAAATGACATCAACGAAACCCAGCATTGCTCCGTTGATTTTCCCATCATTGCAGACGAAGATAAAAATGTAGCCACCCTGTATGATATGATCCATCCCAATGCGTCTGCCACCGCTACTGTCCGTTCCCTGTTTGTTATTGGCCCGGACAAGCTGGTCAAACTCATCATTACCTATCCGGCCTCCACCGGCCGCAACTTCCACGAAGTATTGCGGGTGGTTGATTCGCTGCAGCTTACTGCACAGTTCAGTGTTGCCACTCCGGCAGACTGGAAGCCCGGTGAAGATGTGATCGTGGTACCCGCTGTTTCCACCGAAGAAGCACAAAAAAAATTCAGTAAGGGATTAAGGATCGTAAAACCCTACCTGCGTTATACACCCCAACCTGATCTTTAGTGCTTACCGGACAGCAGATACAGCAGATCGAAACCGCTTCTTTACCGGAAGCGATCAGGCTTATGTCGGAGATCTTTCCCGGTCGCACGGTATTTTCCTCATCACTTGGCCAGGAAGACCAGGTACTTACCGATGTGATAGGCCGGAATAAGCTCGCCGTAAGCATATTTACTATTGACACGGGCCGACTGTTCAATGAAGCATACGAACTGCTCGAAAGAACAAATGCGAGATATAAGACCCGCATACAGGTATTCTTCCCGGCAAAGGAAGATGTGGAAGCCTTTGTCGCTGCCAAAGGGGTCAACAGTTTTTATGAATCAGTGGAAAACAGGAAGCAATGCTGTCATATCAGGAAAGTAGAGCCGCTGAACCGGGCCTTGTCCGGCGCAAAGGTCTGGATCACCGGTCTGCGGGGGGCACAATCTGCCAACCGGAATAAAATGGCGATGATTGAATGGGATGAACAGAGGGAGCTGTATAAATTCAATCCGCTTCTTCACTGGACCTATGAAGATACGCTGAGGTATATCAACGATAATAATGTACCATACAATCCTCTTCATGATAAAGGATTCATCAGCATCGGATGTGCTCCCTGCACCCGGGCGGTGGAACCGGGGGAAGATCCAAGGGCAGGAAGATGGTGGTGGGAAACATCACAAAAAGAATGCGGCCTGCATCAGGTGCACGCAAAAACTGTTTAACAACCTTTAATGACCGGGAAATAAAATATGAGCCTACATAAACTTACATACCTGGAACAACTCGAAGCGGAGAGTATACATATTTTCCGGGAGGTAGCTGCACAGTTTGAAAAACCCGCCCTGCTGTTTAGTGGCGGAAAGGACTCCATCACACTGGTTCACCTCGCTCAAAAGGCATTTGCACCGGGTAAACTTCCTTTTCCACTGGTGCATATTGATACAGGACACAATTTTCCTGAAGCGCTGGCTTTCCGGGACTGGCTTGCCGGCAAAGCCGGTGCTACGCTGATCGTCCGAAAGGTGGAAGACACGATCCGTCAACGAAACCTGACCGAACCAAAAGGAAAATTCCCCAGCCGGAACTGGCTGCAGACCTACACATTACTTGATACGATCGAAGAATTCAGTTTCGATGCATGCATCGGCGGCGCCAGGCGGGATGAGGAAAAAGCCAGGGCGAAAGAAAGGATCTTTTCTGTAAGGGATGAATTCGGACAATGGAACCCGAAACTGCAGCGGCCTGAACTCTGGAACATATTCAACGGACGAATACATAAAGGCGAAAATGTACGGGTATTCCCCATCAGTAACTGGACAGAGCTGGATGTATGGAATTATATCCGGAAGGAAAAGATAGACCTGCCATCCATTTATTTCTCCCATGAAAGGCAGGTGGTGGAGCACGAAGGGCAGCTGGTGGCTATCAGTGAGTTTGTAAAACCGGATGCAGAGGATGTGGTACTAACCAAAAAAGTACGTTACAGAACGGTCGGTGATATGACCTGTACCGCAGCCGTTGAGTCCGAAGCAGCGACACTGGATGAAGTGATCAGCGAGATCATCACGACCCGTATCAGCGAAAGGGGTGAAACAAGGATCGATGACAAAGTAACCGAAGCTGCCATGGAAGACCGGAAAAAGAACGGGTACTTCTGATCGCAGGATCATTACAATAATTCAAAGAAGCGTATGGACCTATTACGATTTATTACGGCAGGAAGCGTAGATGACGGTAAAAGCACCCTCATCGGAAGACTGCTTTACGACAGTAAGAATATACTTGCCGATCAGCTCGAGGCGCTGGAGAGGTCCACAAAAAATAAAGCGAATGGCGAAGTAGACCTTGCCCTCCTTACTGACGGGTTGCGGGCCGAAAGGGAGCAAGGGATCACCATTGATGTGGCCTACCGGTATTTTACCACCCCGGACCGCAAATTCATTATCGCCGATGCCCCCGGCCATGTGCAGTATACCCGAAATATGATCACCGGCGCCTCCAACGCCTCACTCATTATTATTCTTATTGATGCCAGGCAGGGTGTGGTGGAACAAACACGCCGTCATTCCATCATTGCTTCCCTGCTCCGTATTCCCCAGGTAGTCGTGGCGATCAATAAAATGGACCTGGTGAACTGGTCGCAGAACATCTACAATAACATCCTGATCGAATATACCCGGGTGGCAAAACAACTGGGGTTGGAGAACATTACATACATACCTATCAGTGCGCTGAACGGGGATAATATCGTCAGCCGCTCGGAGAAAATGAACTGGTACGTAGGAAAACCGCTGCTGCAGCACCTGGAGGAAGTGGAGATCGCAGAGGCGGCAGATGTCCGGCAGGGCCGTTTCCAGGTTCAGTTTGTTATTCGGCCGCAAACAGAAGAACTGCACGATTACCGCGGCTATGCCGGCCGGATCATCAGTGGTGTATACCGGAAAGGGGACAGGGTGACTGTCTTGCCCCAGGGGATAGAAACAAGGATTTCAAAAATTGAAACCGGCGGAACAGAAACAGAAGAGGTCTTTGCCCCTCAGCCTGCCGTATTACACCTGGCAGATGATATTGATATCAGCAGGGGAGATGTGATCGTACCGTCCGGAAACCTTCCCGTGGTAGCAAACGAACTTGAAGTGCTGCTTTGCTGGATGGATGAAAAGCCCTTACAGCAGGGCAACAAATACCTGTTGCAGCATAACAGCAGGCTGGTAAGAGCGGTTGTAAAAAAGGTAGACTATCAGCTTGACGTAAATACACTGGCGAAGCTGCCGGTACAAAGCGGGGTAAGGCTGAATGAAGTGGTAAAGGCAACTATAAAAACGGCAACGCCGCTGGTCTATGATCCCTATACAGAACTCAAAGTGAACGGCTGCGCCATTCTTATTGATGAAACAAGTAATAATACAGCAGCGGCAGTTCTGCTGAAATAAGGAATATGCAAACATCTACAGTACAGGGGAAGGCTGTTAGTAAAGTAAGGCAGGAAGAGCAGGCCTCTTCAGAAACTATACCCGGAGAAATAGCTGTGCCGGAAATAGTGCATGGTAATATCCGGAACGAGGGGAAATGGAAGAAAATCGCAACATGGCTATTGATTGGATTTGGGATACTCATTATTTTTTTCTTTCTCTTGCCATACATAGGATTGCCCCCGTTTTCGCACCTGGTAAAAACAGTCAGGTCGGAGGTAAACGCTGCATTCTTTTTATTCATTGCTGCAGGGTTTGTAGCACAACTGGTCGATGGCGCAGTAGGGATGGGATACGGAGTAACAAGTACAAGCCTGCTGATGGGAATGGGAGTGCCGCCACCGGCGATCAGCGGCAGTGTGCATACGGCGGAGATTTTCAGCAGCGCCGCCAGCGGGTATAGTCATTACAGGTTTGGTAATGTAAATAAGAAACTTTTTAAAGTACTTGTCATCCCCGGCGTGCTGGGTGCCATAGCCGGTGCTGCGGCACTTGTGTGGCTGGGAGATAAGTATGGCAATTACCTGAAACCATTCCTGGCGGCGTACTGTATGATACTGGGAGTGCGGATCCTGTACCAGGCATTCCGAAAAAGAAAAGGAATCAAAAAAGTTAAAAGGGCAGGATGGCTGGCAGGAGCAGGCGGATTTCTCGACAGCTTTGGCGGAGGTGGCTGGGGGCCACTGGTTACAAGTACACTGATTGCAAAAGGACGCAGCCCGCAATATGTTATCGGAAGTGTGAGCCTCAGCGAGTTTTTTGTTACCCTTGCAAGCGCTGTTTCTTTTTTTGCGTTTATCGGTATCACTCACTGGCAGGTGATCGCCGGGCTGATGATCGGTGGGGCAGCAGCAGCACCACTGGCAGCCAAACTGGCCGGTAAACTGCCGGCAAGGACCATGCTTATTTGCGTGGGGCTGATGGTGATAACCTGGAGTGTGCGGATACTGATCAAATGGCTTTGATTTTTTTTAATTTATTAGTCTACTAATTACGTAGACTAATTAAGTAACTATATTTTTGAACTCCTCAACGAACAGGACCCCCGTCCTTGCCTGCCTGAACCGGCTATGCCGGTTGCCTTACCCGGCTATTAAGTGCCTTGCTAAATAATGTTATTATGATGAAGAAACCACACTGCTTACTCGTTCTATGCCTGTTATTGTCCTTCCTGGCGAAGGCACAGGAAAATACGGTCATCGAGGTATCCGGCCGTGTCACGGACCTGCAAAACAGTCTTCCGCTGCCTGATGTAAGTGTTCAGGTCAAAGGGGCCGTCAGCGGTACCATTACCAATGCTTCCGGTAAATTCCTGTTGCGGACCAAAACAAAACTTCCCTTTACACTGGTATTCTCTTCTGTAGGTTTCCGGCAGCAGGAAGTGGAGATCACCCGGCTGGGTTCTGATCTGCAGGTAGCCCTTTCCACGCAGACAGTATTGGGGCAGGAAGTGGTGGTAACAGCATCCCGGGTGGCTGAGAATATCCTGAAATCCCCGGTAGCAATCGAAAAACTGGATATACGTGCCATTAAGGAAACGGCCGCCCCCGGATTTTATGATGCCCTGGAAAATGTAAAAGGTGTGCAGATGACCACTTCCAGCCTTACCTTCAAAGTTCCCAATACACGAGGCTTTAATATTCCCAACAATTTCCGCTTTATGCAATTGGTGGATGGAGTGGATATGCAGGCGGCCACGCTGGGTGTACCGCTTGGTAATGCGATTGGACCCACGGAACTGGATATTCAGAGTGTGGAAATAACTCCGGGAGCTGCTTCCGCCTTATATGGAATGAATGCATTGAATGGTATGGCCAACCTGCTTACGAAAAACCCTTTCATCCACCAGGGGCTCAGCTTCTACCAAAAAACAGGCATTAATCATGTCGACGGGAAGGATCATAGCCCTTCGCTTCTTACTGAAACGGCCATCCGCTATGCAAGGTCGTTCAATAACAGGTTTGCGTTTAAGGTTAATGCAAGTTATATGCAGGGTACTGACTGGCGTTCAGATACCCGGCTGGATCAAAACACAAATAACCTGAAAAGCGCCAATCCCGGTTTCCCGGCGCTGAATGGCAGCAATAATACCGCATTCGACGGGTGGAATAAATATGGCGATGATGCACTGGCCGGCAGCAATGTCGTTTCAATCAGCGGACTCAACATAAACGGGACCGGCAACCAAACACTTCGTGTGGCCAGGACCGGCTATTGGGAGGTGGACCTGGTAAGCCCTAAAGTGAGCAATCTGAAATTTGATGCGGGGCTTTATTATCGTATCAATGAAAAAGCACAACTCTCGTATACCTACCGTGTTGGTCAGCTTGATGGCGTTTTCCAGCGGGGAAATAAGATACGCCTTGATGATGTAAAAGTCCAGAACCACCACCTGGAGCTGAAAGGCAGCCATTATATTATCCGTACCTATGTTTCTGTGGAAAATACCGGCAACTCTTATAATGTGAAACCCACTGCAGACAATCTTGATCTTTACAGCGGCGGATCAAACAATACATGGGCAACTAAATATAAGAACGCACTCACTGCTTATGCGGCAACTAACGGCCCCCTTACAAATACTAACCTTGCGGCAGCTACTAAGTATGCCCGTACGATTGCAGATGCAGGAAGAGCTGAGCCCGGTACAGCCCGGTTTGATTCCCTTGTAAAGGTGATCACTTCCATTAATAACTGGGACATCAGGTCTTCCGCTATCCCCGATGCACCGGTAACAGGTGGTTCAGCCCTCTGGCAAAAGAGCCGTTTATATCATACAGAAGCGCAATGGGACCTTTCTGATAAGATAAAAATAGTCAACCTGCTTATTGGCGGTGATTACCGGTTATACGAAGTGATACCGGATGGGAATAATTTCGTCGATTTCTCCCGGCCGATCGCCGAACGGAACAAACCACTTCACGACGGAAGCTTTGGCAGTAACGTTCATTACAATAAGATTGGCTTCTTTGTACAGGCCACTAAAACATTGCTCAAGGAAAAACTGAAATTGTTTGGTTCAGTGCGATTTGATGATAACGCTGAGTTCAGGCCTAAGCTTACCCCCAGGTTAGCTGCCGTGTATACCCTGAAAGAAAAACATAACCTGCGGTTTACTTATCAGCAGGGCTATCGTTTCCCTGCATTGTTTGAAGCCCTGTCTTTTGTAAATAACGGAAGGGTGAAACGGGT
Source organism: Chitinophagaceae bacterium (assembly GCA_046329665.1). Lineage (GTDB taxonomy): Bacteria > Bacteroidota > Bacteroidia > Chitinophagales > Chitinophagaceae > JJ008. The sequence continues at coordinate 89,447 of JAXLUG010000004.1, forward strand.
GGGCAGTCTTCCATATATCAATGAAGGGCTCGGATACCTGGAAAACAGCTACACACAGGCCTCTGTTGTTGCTTTTAATGCTGCGGTCAGCGCACAAGGCAACACAGATGCAGCTGCATTGGCCAACCGCAGTCTGCTGGTATGGGCCAATCTGCCGGTGGCAAGACCGGAGAAGATCAACTCCTTTGAAATAGGATATAAATCTGTGCTGCTTAATAATAAACTGATCCTTGATATCGATGCCTACAGCAATACCTATTACGGATTTCTCGGGCAGGTGCAGGTGTATGTTCCCATTGGTGAAACCGTTGGTTCAGACGCTGCCGTCATCGCCATGCTGGACAGAAACCGGGATGCGACCACCGCCAGCGGAAGCAATGCCGCCAGTAAGGGGCAGGAACGGTACCGGGTGTATACAAATGCAAAGAATACATATCACAATTTTGGTTCTGCACTGGGGGTGACTTATAACTTCTATAAAAAATTTACCATATCCGGCAACCTGAACTTCAACCGGATGAAAACTAACAAGACGAACGATATTTTCGTTACCGGCTTCAATACACCGGAGTGGTCATCCAATCTTTCTTTTGGCAACCGGGAAGTGGTGAAGAATACCGGGTTTACCATCACCTGGAGATGGCAGGACGCTTTTCTTTGGGAAAGCCCGCTGGTAACCGGAAGGATTGCCGCATACAATACCATTGATGCGCAGGTAACCTTCAGGATACCCAAATTATTTTCTACCGTTAAGGCCGGAGCATCAGACCTGCTGAACCACCGCTACCTGCAATATGCAGGTGGCCCAACCATCGGCGGGTTATACTATGTGGCAATAACTGTCGACGGATTACTAAAGGATAAATAGTATGAAAAGCGCTTTTATGGCAAGCAATCGTTGAGAACACGGCGTCCCGGATCTCCGGGATGCCCTTTTTAAAATGTTGCCTGTAAAGGGAGCTCTTTCTTCCTTCTATTTGTACAGGCAGCATGTATCTTTGGTTCTATTAAAAGAGCCGGTTTATGAACAATCAACGACCCGAAACAAAAGCCATACGTATACAGACAGCACAGACGGGTGAGAAAGAACATTCCACCCCTTTATTCCTCACCAGCAGTTTTACTTACGAGTCGGCGGAAGATATGGCTGCTGCCTTTGCAGATGATTCACCGGAGGTAAATATCTACTCCCGCTTCTCCAATCCCACCGTTGATGAATTCATTACTAAGATTGCAGCACTGGAAGGCGCTGAAGATGGTATTGCCACCGGTACCGGTATGGCGGCTGTGTTCGCCACCTTTATGACTTTTCTTTCTAAAGGCGATCATGTCATTTCTGCATCAGCGGTTTTCGGCTCCACACATACTATCCTGAAAAAATACCTGCCGAAATGGGGCATTGAGAGTTCTTATTTCAATATGAATAAACCGGAAGAGATTGAGCAACTCATAAGGCCCAATACGAAAATGCTCTATGTGGAAACGCCATCGAACCCGGGTCTTGATATCATTGATATTGAAATGGTGGCAGCGCTTTGCAACAAGAAGAATATCCTCTTTGTGGTGGATAATTGCTTTGCCACACCTGCAGTACAACAACCTGTTCAGTTCGGTGCTGACCTGGTCTTGCATTCTGCCACCAAGTTTATCGACGGGCAGGGAAGAGTGCTGGGCGGGGTGGTGGTAGGAAGGAAAGAACTGATTCGGGAACTCTACCTCTTTGTACGGAATACAGGTCCGTCGCTGAGCCCGTTCAATGCATGGGTGCTGAGCAAAAGCCTGGAGACTTTATTTATACGGATGGAAAAGCATGCGGCCAATGCACTCGCACTGGCTACGGCCTTGCACGGGCATACAAAGATCAGCTGGGTAAAATATCCTTTTCTTGAAACGCATCCGCAGTATGCGATCGCTAAAAAGCAGATGAGCAACGGCGGCGGCATCGTCACTTTTGAACTGAAAGGCGGGATCGAAAGCGGACGCAAATTCCTGAATGCACTGCAGGTGCTTTCCCTGACCAATAATCTTGGCGACAGCAGGAGCATCGCATCCCATCCTGCCAGCACCACCCATTCCAAACTATCGGAAGCGGAAAGGCAGGCGGTGGGCATCACACCCGGGCTGATCCGTATTTCGGCAGGGCTGGAACATATCGGGGATATCAGCGCTGATATCCTGCAGGCGCTGGAAAAGGCCTAGTCAGGTTCAGCAAATGATTATTGGTAATTGGCGTAGGCCTTATACTGGTCAAGTGCCTCACTGATCTTCTTCAGCCATTCGGCCTGTTTGTCTTTATTGATACTGTGGTTGGTTTCTTTATCGTAGCGGTTTTGCCATTCTTCTTTTTCATCCAGTATGTCCTGGTAGATCTTTTTCAGTTCCTTCTGGTAGGTACGCTTATTAAAGACATAGTCCTTCATCTTCTTATTCAGCTTGCGGGCAAAAATCTCAGCGATATCAAAATGTCCCTGCTCATGGCTCAGGATATAAGCTGTTTTGTACAGCCCCCAGGACCGGGTGCGGGAAAACTTGGATTCGATCTTGAAACCAAAATGTTCATCACTGATATTATAAGAGATCATCAGGTACGTGGTGGTGGAAGCCGCCGCATCGCTCCCCGGATCGGGAGTGGCTTTGTAGTCAGACCAGGTGAGGCGTTTGCTGCTGCTCCAGCTGATGAGTTCTTCATCCGGTTGCTGTGCATAAAGGCTCAGCGGCAGCAGGGCTAAACAGGCTTTACAGAAATTATTCATGGCTCAGATTGAACGTAAGGTCGGCCTAAAAATTATACCGGCTCCTGTTTCGGCCGTTAAAGAAAAATAAAACCCCGGCCATCAGCCGGGGGGAAACAAAGTCGTCCGGTTTTAACGGCATCAGTCTTTTGGTGCTGCCTCCAGGATCTCTGCAGATACACCGGAAGCATATTTTTCAAAATTCTTTTTGAACAAGCCGGCCAGGTATTTTGCTTTTTCATCATAGGCGTTCTTATCAGCCCAGGTATTTCTCGGCCGGAGTATTTCGGAAGGCACATCCGGGCAGGAAGCCGGAATGCAGACACCAAAGACCGGATCGGTTTCATATTCCACATTATCCAGTTTGCCTTCCAGCGCAGCTGTGATCATGGCCCGGGTATATTTCAGTTTCATCCGGTGGCCGGTGCCATAAGGTCCGCCTGTCCAGCCGGTATTCACCATCCATACATTTACTTTATGTTCCCGCATTTTTTCGCCGAGCATTTGTGCATATTTCCCCGGGTGTAAGGGCAGGAAGGGGGCGCCAAAGCAGGCGCTGAAAGTAGGTTTGGGTTCCGTGACACCTGTTTCGGTGCCGGCCACTTTTGCAGTGTAGCCGGAAATGAACTGGTACATAGCCTGCCCGGGAGTGAGTTTGGAAATGGGCGGCAGTACACCAAAGGCATCACAGGTAAGGAAGAAAATATTCCGGGGAATGCCGCCAACAGAGGGTTCCTGCGCATTGCTGATGTAATGCAGGGGATAGGATACCCGGGTGTTTTCTGTAATGGTGCCATCATCGAAATTGATACGGTTGGTTCCGGGGAAGAAAGTAACATTCTCCACCAGTGCCCCGGGCCGTATTGCATGAAAGATCTCCGGTTCTTTTTCTTCTGTCAGGTTGATCGTTTTGGCATAACATCCTCCTTCGAAATTGAAGATATTATCTGAGGTCCAGGCATGTTCATCGTCACCGATCAGTTTCCGGTTGGAATCGGCACTTAAGGTGGTCTTGCCGGTGCCGCTCAGGCCGAAGAAGATCGCCGTATCACCTTCCTTGCCCATGTTGGCGCTGCAGTGCATGCTCAGCGCATTCTTTTCATGAGGCAAAATGTAGTTGAGTATTGTGAAGATGCCTTTCTTGGTTTCACCGGTATAGCCGGTACCGGCGATCAGGATCATTTTATGTTTAAAAGAAACAATGGCAGCGTTGTGTTGCCTTGTTCCGCATTCTTTCGGGTCAAGCTTAAGCCCGGGGACAGAGATCACATGCCAGTCCGGTTCGAAATTTTCCAGTTCCTCTTCCGTCGGGCGAAGGAACATGTTATAGGCGAAAAGATTGTTCCAGGGTTTCTCATTTACCACCCGCACATTAAGCCGGTAGCGGGGGTCTGCACAGGCATAGCAATCCCTGATCCATATCTCGGGAAGGGTATCCAGGTATTCGGTTGCCTTTTTTAATACGATGTCATAATATTTCGGTTCAAGGGGAATATTGAATTCATTCCAGTGAACAGAATCGGCGGTGGTCTCATCCTTCACGGTGAATTTGTCCTTGGGCGACCTGCCGGTGAATTCGCCGGTCCGGATCACCAGGGCGCCACTATCGTTCAGGGTGCCTTCGCCGAGGCGCAGGGTGTCCTGTACAAGTTCATCGGGCGATAACTGATAGTGTATTGATTCCGTGTGTTTTAAGGAGAGTTTCAGCAGGCTTTTCTTAGGAAGGCTGACGATAGGTATCGACATAGCAAGCATTATTGTTGAAGGCACAAAGGTAAGTCTCAAACCAATTCCCGCACAAACAAGTGTTAGTAACACACATTAAAAATTCCAAAAAATGAATCCCGGTGGCCGGACAGATAGCCGTACCGGGCATATTTTATTCGCTGATATTTAAAATCTTTCCGGTGGGTTGAAGAATTTTTAAATCGCATGGAATTGTCTTAATTGTGACGAATGAACGTCCGCTTATTGGTTTGCTCATTATCTTTAACCGGTTGTAATCATTAAACCTTAAACCTGCTTAACCACGCTTATGAAGTACTTACCTCTAAACCCTGAGATCTTTGTTAAGAACAGGGAGCGGTTCCTCAGCCGCATGCAGAAAAATTCCATTGCCATTTTTGTAAGTAATGATGAAGTGCCGAGCAATGGGGATGCCATTTACCGGTTCAAACAAAACAGTGATGTCTTCTGGTTGTCAGGCATCACCCAGGAAGATTCGATGGTCATTCTTTTTCCCGACAACCCCGATCCGAAGTTCCGGGAAGTGCTGGTACTGGTCCGCCCGAATGAATTAAAGGAAAAATGGGATGGGAAAAGGCTGCGGGTAAATGAAGCCCAGGCCATCAGCGGGATCAAAACCATCATCTGGCTCGACTCCCTCGATGGTGTATTACAACCCTGGATACACCTGGCGGATAATATTTACCTGGACAGTAATGAAAACGACCGTAAGGCCAGCCTTGTCCGCTCAAGGGACTACCGTTTCATCGATGAAATGAAAAGCCGGTACCCGCTCCACAACTACCTGCGGGCTGCTAAAATAATGAAGGAGCTGCGGGCCATAAAAACGGCACTGGAAGTGGAAGTGATGCAAAAGGCGATCGATATTACAGAAAACACCTTCCGCCGCCTGCTTAAATTCATAAGGCCCGGTGTAATGGAATATGAGATCGAAGCGGAGATCGTTCATTCCTTCCTGAGCCAGCGGGCCACCGGAGAGGCGTATGGCAGCATCATTGCCAGCGGAGACAGGGCCCGAACGCTGCACTATGTAAGTAATGATGCCGAATGCAAAGACGGGGAACTGATATTGATGGATTTCGGGGCCGAATACGGGGGGTATTGTGCTGATCTGACCAGGACCGTTCCCGTGAACGGCAAATTTACCCGCCGGCAAAAAACAGTTTACAATGCCTGTCTGCACCTGCACGACTATGCAAAAAGTATTCTGAAGCCGGGGATCACCATCATTGAATATACAGATAAAGTAGGGGAGGAAGCCACCCGGCAATTCCTGAAAATAGGATTGCTCCGGAAATCCGATGTAAAAAATGAGGACCCCGAAAACAGGGCCTACCGCAAATACCTTTATCATGGCATTTCACATCATCTCGGGGTGGATGTGCATGATCTGGGTACACGGACCGAACCGGTTAAGGCGGGAATGGTCTTTACCGTAGAACCCGGTATCTACATTGAGGAAGAACAGATGGGCGTCAGGATCGAAAATAACCTCTGGATCACAAAGAATGGCAATAACGACCTGATGAAGAATATACCCATCACAGCGGATGAAATTGAAGCGCTGATGAAAAAATAGGGAAATGTGGAGATATACCGGTGTGCACTTGTGCAAATGATGCTTATTTTCACACTTCCGCTTCTTCCTATTTTCACATTATGAAACAGATCCCCAATTTATTCACCCTGCTCAACCTTGTGTTTGGTTGTTTTGCCATCGTATTTGCCTTACAGAATGGTATTTCCATCACCGGCAATGAAGACGGCCAGACATGGATCAATATCCCGGAGAAAATATGGTATGCTTCCCTGTTCATTGGGCTGGCCGCTGTGGTCGATTTCCTGGATGGCTTTATCGCCAGGCTTTTCAATGCCACTTCCGAAATGGGCAGGCAGCTCGACTCATTGGCCGATGTGGTAAGTTTTGGTGCCGCCCCCGGTATCATTTTATACCAGTTCTTACGGTTAAGTATTGCCCGGGAATCCAGTTCACTTGATATGTCTCTTATCTGGATTGCCCCGGCTTTTATTGTTCCCTGTGCGGCCGCCTGGCGGCTGGCCCGTTTCAATACTGAAAGCGGTCAGCAGGATCATTTCAAGGGCATGCCGGTACCGGCGGCCGGGATCTTTGTTGCCTCATTGCCGCTTATTTACTGGAATGTAAATGAGGAATCCGTGCAGAACCTTCTGCTGAACAAATGGGTTTTATACGGTGTCATTGTTTTATTGTCCTGGCTCATGGTATCTTCCCTGCCGGTCATGACGCTAAAATTCAAAGACTTCAGTCTAAAAAATAACTGGCCTAAACTGGCTTTGGTCATTATAGCGGCCGTATCGTTTGTGTTGCTGAAATGGCTGGCCGTTCCGCTGGCAGTGCTTGCGTATGTTCTCATATCTTTGTTGCTCAAAAACAAAACAGCATGACCTATACAGTTCAGATAAAAGTGATGCCGCTGAAAGAATTACTGGATCCGCAGGGAAAAGCCGTAATGGGAGGGCTGGCCAACCTGGGCCTTGCCGGTGTGGAGGATGTACGTATCGGAAAGAATATCACCCTGCAGGTAAATGCTGACTCTGCCGATAAGGCAAAAGCGATCGCTGAAGAAGCCAGCAGGAAATTGCTGAGTAACCCGGTAATGGAATATTTTGAGGTTTCGGTTAATTAGAAACTTTTGAATGAGAAGAGGTGAGAATATGAATGGCAGGGTTTGAAAAGCCGGCAGGTTCAGCATCCGCCACTTCGTTTTCTCCCTTGTGCATTCATGTATTTTCACACCCCATGCTCTACCTGGTTCCAACTCCCATAGGAAATCTTAAAGACATTACACTCCGGGCCCTGGAAGTGCTGAAGGAGGCGGACCTCATTCTGGCTGAAGATACCCGCACCACTTCGCACCTGCTTTCTCATTACCAGGTCGAACGCCCCCTCTCTCCTTATCATCAGCACAATGAACATAAAGTACTGCAGCATCTTGTATCCCAGCTGCAGGCCGGGAAGAAAATGGCATTGGTAACCGATGCCGGCACACCCGGCATTTCAGACCCGGCCTTTCTTCTGGTAAGGGAATGTATCAAAGCAGGAGTAAAGGTGGAATCATTGCCCGGCCCCACCGCCTTTGTGCCGGCACTGGTCAACAGCGGCATACCCTGTAACCGGTTCTGCTTTGAAGGATTTCTGCCGCTCAAGAAAGGGAGGCAGACACTGATGAAACAACTGGCGGACGAAGAAAGAACCATGATCTTCTATGAATCCCCGGTGCGGCTGGTAAAAACCCTGGATGAATTCATTACCTGTTTTGGCGAAGACCGCTTGTGCTCGGTAAGCCGGGAGCTTACCAAAATGTTCGAGGAGAATAAAAGGGGCACCTTGCGGGAAGTAAGGGATTACTACCGTGAGAAGGCAGTGAAAGGCGAGATCGTGATCGTGGTGGCCGGAAAATAAAAGACCGGCTCCAGGGGGAACCGGTCCTTCTCGCCGCTTTTACTCGTTCGTATTATTTTTTATCCAGGTGTAAGTTTACGCCCACTCCGAACGTAACCCCGCCGGAATTGTATTTTGTCTTATAACTGTAATCAGTGCCACCCGTTGTATAAGTAACATTATACTTATAGCTTGAATGGTTATAGTTATAACCGATGTAATACTGCAGCCCGAAATGTTTGTTGAAGAAATGCTCATAGCCGACCCGGGGGCCAAAGTTCCAGAATACATAATTCTTGGATTTGTAGCTGTAGTCGTAGGTAAGCGGATTGTTCTTATAGGTTGTATTGTCCGAAGGATAGAAGCCGATACCGCCACCCAGCCAGACAAACGGCATCCCCTTGTCGTTGTTCTTCCCCAGGTAGAGCCGCACACTTGGCCCGGCCGAAAAACTGAAGTAACTGTATGTGCCGGAGCTGCTGCTGGTACTGCTGCTGTTGGTCGATTTGCTGGTTTGATGGTAATAAGTCAGGTTCAGCGAAGTGCCGATCACCAGCCGGTCTGTAATGTACCAGCCCACCTCCGGCCCGATACCGATATTAAAAGTCTTATACTCCGATTTGTATTCTGTGGGGCTGTAAGAATACGTGGTCTTGTAATTTGAAGAGACATAACTGCCGCTTCCCACATACGAACCGATCATCAGGTTTCCTTTCTTGTTTTGTGCCTGCATTGTTATAACAGACAGCAGTGCGAATGCACCCAGCATTACTTGTTTCATAAGTTAAAGTTTAAGGTTTGAAAAATCAGGGCAAAGAAAGTACCCGAACCCCTTCCGGTCAATACTACTTTGCGGTAGAGTTTACTTTTTTAGTTAAATCCCTGCCGGGAAATTCTTATCAACAGTGAGTTTACGCAGTAAATAACACAGAAATCACTCCCGGTGACCGGCCGCCAGTAAATGGCACCGGCATGACCACTCATATAACTGGTGATGCAGGATGCCTTTTTTTTCCCCCGAAGGACTTTCTTTGCGGTACAGGGGAGGCATGGTGTACCGGAACTTTGTTTTAACCATAACAATGCTTTGCCGATATTTACTTTTTTAATCTTACAGCATGAAGAAGGCTCTCTTTTTACCGGTGATCTTTTTACTGAGTTACTTTTTTTCAGCTGCACAGACCAACAGTTCGTACTGGCAGCAGCGGGTAAAGTACACGATGAACATTGATATGAACGTGCAGACGAACCGGTTTACCGGAAAGCAAAAACTGGAATACTGGAATAATTCGCCGGATACACTCACAAGGGTTTTCTATCATTTATATTTCAATGCTTTTCAGCCCGGCAGCATGATGGATACCAGGAGCCGCCGGCAGGGGACTATACAGGTGGGGCGGGGAGCCGATTGGGATTCCCGTGTGAAGGACCGCATTTATAACCTGAAACCGGAGGAGACGGGCTACCAGAAAATACTTTCGCTGAAGATGAACGGCCGCCCGCAGTCCTTCCAAACGGAGGAAACGATCCTGGAGGTAAAACTGGATAAACCGCTCCCCCCCAGATCAAAGGCGGTATTTGAAATGGACTTTGAAGCCCAGGTGCCCTTGCAGATACGGCGCAGCGGAAGGGATAACCCCGATACAAAGGTCCGGTACTCCATGAGCCAGTGGTACCCGAAAATGTGTGAGTATGATAACAACGGATGGCATCCCACTCCCTATGTGGGCCGGGAGTTCTATGGCGTATGGGGCGACTATGATGTTAGCATCAGTATCGATAAAAACTATATCCTGGGCGGAACCGGTTACTTGCAAAACGCCGGCCAGGTCGGGTATGGATACGAAGCACCGGGCACTAAGGTAACCAGGCCTGCCGGTGATAAACTTACCTGGCATTTCATTGCCCCCACCGTGCACGACTTTATGTGGGCCGCAGATCCTGAGTTTATTCATAAAACAAAAAAGGTAAGGGACAGCCTTACCCTTCATATACTTTACAAGACCAGCAACTCAACAACAGCGCAATGGGAAGCGATGCTGGACAAGATGGTGGTTTGCTTTCCCTATATCGAAAAAACCTTCGGGCCCTATCCCTACAAACAATATTCATTTGTGCACGGCGGCGATGGCGGTATGGAATACCCGATGGCCACCCTCATCTCCGATCCCAGTTCAGCTATGCATGAACTGATGCACAGCTGGTACCAGGGCATGATGGGCACCAATGAATCGCTGTATGCCTGGATGGACGAAGGGTTTACCCAATATGCTGCCGCAAGGGTAAATGCCTGGTTTGACAAGAAAAAGGAGTTTGCACAGGAAGACAGTTATAAAAACTATTTCAATGTGGTGAGGAGCGGAAAGGAAGAACCGCTTACCACCCACGATGACCATTACAATACCAATTTCGCCCATTTCAATGTTTACTTTAAAGGGGCCGTATTTGTGGAGCAGCTGGGATACATCACCGGCGCTTCAGTGCGGGATAAAATATTGCTTGAGTATTATAAGTTGTGGCGCTTCAAACACCCGGATGCGAACGATTTTATACATGTGGCTGAGCGGGTGAGCAATATGAAACTGGACTGGTATAAGGAATACTGGATCAATACCACCCGTACCATCGATTACGGCATCGATAGCTTATGGGAAGAAGGAGGTACCACCCGGATCCGGATGATACGGAACGGGCTGATGCCAATGCCGGTCGATCTGCAGCTTACCTTTAAAGACAGTACAAGGGAATTGCACTATGTGCCCATGAACCTGATGTATGGCGAAAAACCCGTTGAAGACACCACCCTGCCCCGCAAAACCTATGCACCCTGGAAATGGACACACAGTACCTATGTGGTGGAAACAAAACATAAGCTGGCAGATATACGGGTGGTGGAGATCGATCCTTCCCAGCGCATGGCCGATATCGACCGGAAGAATAACCGGCTGGAACTAAAATGGTGACCCCTTAAAATCGAAAGCCCCCCGGTGTTACCGGAGGACTTTTGACGGCTTAAGATCAAGGCCCCTCATTTTCATCGCTTTTACCCTCACCAGGGTATGTGATAAAGGCTAATGGTTAACGGTGAGAGTTATTTAGATCCCTGAAACTCAAAACTACTTTTACAACCAAGACCAGGCAATACCATTTTTGGGGTATTTTTTACCACTATATTCCGGGTGTCCGCAAAAAAGGCAGGATTATCTTCCGTAAAACTTGTTTACCGCTGCCACCCTGTTGGTCACATGCAGTTTTTCGTAAATATTGTATACATGCTTCCGTACCGTTTCCGGGCTGAGGAAGATCTGGGCGGCGATTTCTTTATACATCAGCCCTTTGGAAAGCAGTTCCAGTATCTCTTTTTCCCGGTTGGTCAGGGTGGCAATATCGCCTGATTCTGGATTGCCGGTATTTTTCCCGGATTGCTGAAAAGCACTCACCACTTTCCTTGCGATCTGGCTGCTCATGGGGGCCCCCCCTTCATATAATTCACGGATCGCTTCGAGCATCCGGGCCGGATCTGTTTTCTTCAGGATGTAACCGCTGGCGCCGGCACTCAATGCTTCAAATATCTTTTCATTTTCCTCATATACGGTGCACATCATAAAATTCGTGGACGGTATTTTGGGCTTCAGTGTGCGGACAACATCGATTCCGTTCTCATCACTCCCCAGGTTGATGTCCATCAGCACCACATCCGGTTTAAGCGCCTGCAGTTTTGCAATGGCATCTTCAGCCGTGCCCATCGTGGCCAGGCAGTTATACCCATCGGACATGGTAATGATCTCTTCTAAGGCGTTACGGAGTTCCTGGTTGTCATCCACAATACAGACAGAGATTTCCTTCATGCGGTAAAGTTCAGTTTTCGGTCATTTCGAAGCAATACCTGAAAGTGGTATTTTTATTTGGAAACGTACAGTAAGTATTTTTCATTAAAAAACGCTTCCGGAAAGATCTCCCTGATTTCCATTACCCGTGGCCGGGTATGGCTTTCCTGAATTTCCGCGGCCAGGTCCCCTCCCTTCAGGCAGATGAGTCCGGGAGCGATCCGTTCTTTTCCCGGCGGGGCCGGTTTTAATAAAGGCTTTGACCATTTCCAGAGCTCTTTCAGGGGAGCGACCGCACGGGATACAGCAAAATCAAATTTCCTTCCTTTTATTTCTTCCGCACGGGTATGCTGGGTCGTCACATTTTTCAGGGCGATACTTCCGGCTACGGCCTCCACTACCTTCAGTTTTTTACCAATACTGTCTGTCAGGTGAAATTGTACTTCAGGAAAAAAGATTGCGAGGGGAATACCCGGAAAACCGCCGCCGGTACCGATATCAATGATGGAGCTGCCGGGCGGAAATTCAAAAGCCGCCGCAATGCTCAACGAATGCAGTACATGCCGTTCATACAAACTCTCGATATCCTTCCGGGAAATGACATTGATCTTTTCATTCCACTCTTTGTACAGGCTTTCCAGTTGCCTGAACTGGCCGAGTTGTACAGGCGTGAAGTCAGTGAAGTATTTAAGAATGATATCCATTATTTTTTTACAACAGCCATTTGCCTGTATAATTCCGCCAGGTGTGCTATTTCCGTAACGGAATGATCCAGCCCCGATATCCGATGCGACCGGAACACCCGCTGATGAGACACCGCCCCGGCAAAAACGGGTTCCAGGGTAAGATAAAATTTTTCGATCCCGCTCCCCCTTCCGATGTTCGTGTACTTTCTTTCAATAAACATATTCCGTACGATCTCCCATTTATAGGAGGTACCATCAGCAAACGAAATTTCCTGCTTTGTGATTTTCACCTTCACCGTTCTGTCCAGCAAAGACCGAATGGAAAAGAAAGCAAAGATCAGGAATAAGGCGAGGAATAGGATATTCAGGCAGGGGAACAGCTCCTGTTTTGTAATAAGCAGGTATGAAAAAAGAAAAACACCCGCCAGCGCAAAAACCGAAACAACGAGGTTTTGAAATGCTGATCTTTTGATCACTACTTCATCCGGTGCTGAGGCAGCCTGTATGGGGGAGGAGGGATCAATATTGGTTGGCCATGTATTTCTGCCGGGCATTGTTCAGCGGTTTAGAAATTTACCATTCATGCCGGGGTCGTTTCCACAATGCCGGTGCAAAGATGATGTAGTAGAAGAACATCCACATGTCCAGGAAGATGAACCAGGGCCAGAGGTCCTTTTCGCCCATCTTTTTCATGCTTTTCCAGAACACCACCGCCTGCAGCAGGAAGCGGACACCAAAGACAGGCAGCACTAAACGCCAGTCGCCGAAAAATAAGGCCGCAACAAACAGCGGGTAATAGATAAACTGGGTGGCGAAATAAAGCCCGAGCAGGAACTTGTGCTTCGGTTTATAATACTTCGCCGTAGTATAATGTCTTGATTTTTGCCGCAGCCAGCCCTTCCAGGTGGTCTTGGGTATGGACCGGGTGATGGCATCAGGGTCTATCACCACGGCGGTATTCTTTTTGGTCGCTACTTTATTAATAAAGAGGTCATCGTCGCCGCTAGGGATATGATTGATCGAGGAAAACCCCTTATTACGGATAAAAAGATCCTTCCGGTACGAGAGGTTCCGCCCGACACCCATATACGGTATACCGGCCAGTGCATAGGAAAGGTATTGCAGGGCGGTATGAAAAGTTTCAAAGCGGATCAGTTTATTCAGCAGCCCGCCTTTGCGGTGGTAAGCACCATATCCCAGCACCACTTCTATGTGATCTGTATAGGCCTCCTGCATTTTTTCGATCCAGTGTTCGCTGGCCGGTACACAGTCGGCATCGGTAAGCAACAGCACTTCGTATTCCGCTTCCCGGATGCCGATGGACAATGGATATTTTTTCCCGGAGATCAGCTTGGCCTCCTGGGTCAGCTCCACTACATTCAGCGATTTAAAGGTCTTTTTTAATTCCTGCAGGATGTACTTGGAGTCATCCACCGAGTTGTCATTCACCACCACCACTTCGTGGCTGCTTTTGTATTGCTGCACCAATACCCCCGGCAGGTTGCGGGCCAGGTTTTCATCCTCATCCCGTGCACAGATGATAACGGATACAGGGTGCTCCCGGGACTGCGTTTTCCCCGCTGGTTTGAAGAAAGCCACCCGGGCATAAAAAAAGGCATAATAAAATACCTGGATGGCAGTAATAGCAATAAAGAGATAAAAGAGAATGGCTTCCCAGTGAATCGGTGGCATGGCGGCGAAGATAAACCAGTTTCAGGTTTATGGTTTAAGGGTTTCAGGTTATTTTGCACACATTATGGCCGCACTGGATTTTAGTATAAATGCCAGGGATGCAAATTCCAAAGCTAGGGCAGGTAAGATCACTACAGATCATGGTGAGATACTCACCCCGGTCTTTATGCCTGTCGGAACAGCCGGCAGTGTAAAGGCCGTTACCCAGCAGCAACTTGTTCAGGATGTAAAGGCACAGATCATTTTAGGCAACACCTATCACCTGTACCTGCGCCCCGGACTGGAAGTACTGGAAAAGGCAGGCGGGCTTCACCGTTTTAACGGATGGCACAAACCCATCCTTACCGACAGTGGCGGTTACCAGGTATTTTCTTTGTCCGGTACCCGAAAGATAAAAGAAGAAGGCGTCACCTTTCAGTCACATATAGACGGGAGCCGGCATCTTTTTTCCCCGGAGTATGCTATGGATATACAGCGGGTCATCGGTGGTGATATCATGATGGCCTTTGATGAATGCCCGCCGGGGGGCAGCGACAAAAAGTATGCACAGAAAAGCATGGAGCTTACCCACCGCTGGCTCGACCGGTGTATAAAACAGTTTGAGGCCTCTCCCGGTAAGTACGGCTATACGCAAAACCTTTTCCCGATCGTACAGGGCGGCACCTTCAAAGACCTGCGGAAAGAATCCTGTGAATACATCGCCTCCAAGCAGGCCTGCGGAAATGCGATCGGCGGATTAAGTGTGGGTGAACCGGAACCTGTGATGTATGACATATGCGACTGGTGCTGCGACCATTTACCGGCGGACAAACCCCGCTACCTGATGGGAGTGGGTACACCCTGGAATATTCTTGAATGCATCAGCAGGGGAGTGGACATGTTTGATTGTGTGATGCCCACCCGCAACGGGCGGAATGCCATGCTGTTTACCACGCAGGGCGTCATCAATATTGATAATAAGAAATGGGAGTTTGACTTTTCCGTGCTGGATGAGGGGCTGGATAGTGAAGTAAGTAATTATTACAGCAAATCCTACCTGCGTCATCTGATGAAAGCAAAGGAACTGCTGGGATTCACCATCGCCAGTATCCAGAACCTTGCCTTTTATCTCTGGCTGACAAGGGAAGCCAGGAAACACATAATCGCCGGTGATTTTCTTTCCTGGAAAAATGAGATACAGCCCCGTTTGCAGACGAGGCTGTAAGTTCCGTGTTCACCTGCAGCAGCGGACTGCTTTACTGCACGTCTTCTTTCCGGAATGATTTCTTGAAATAGTACTGCAGTGTAAAGCCATTGGCCCCGTCGGATACCGGGAAGGCGTTTACCAGTATCCACCCCTGTGATCCCATATAGTTCAGGGCATCCACAACGGTATTGAATTTTTTCAGCTTGCCGGTTTCTTCATCCCGCAGGCGGTTATCGGAAAAAAGTTTCCGCACATCGCCGTAATCGATATCAATATTCACTTTGTTGGATAAAAGCCGGTTCTGCGCTATCAGCCGGCAATACTGCTCCACACGGGAAGTATCCTGCTGGGCATACGAACTGATTGATACAGCCAGGAGGGCTGCAAGAAAGATCCTTTTCATAACACAAGTTTTAATAGTGTACAAATATGTGCAAATATCCTTTCTGACTACTGGAATTTCTGCGAGAAAATGTTAAGATATTCCCCGGCGTGGGTACTCTTTTCACCGGTGTTCCCCTTTATTTTATTTTCTTTGCAGGCAATGCTGAAGCTGGACTGGTATATTCTTAAAAAACTTCTCGTTACCTTCTTCTTCTGCCTGCTGCTTTTCACCGTCGTGGCGGTGGCGGTGGACAGCAGTGAGAAGGCGGATGATTTTGTGAAGGCCAACCTCTCCACCATGGGTATCATCAGGAACTACTACCTGGGGTTTGTGCCCTGGATATGGAGCCTGCTGTTTCCCCTGTTCGTTTTTATTGCCGTTATCTTTTTTACCAGTAAGATGGCCACCCGTTCAGAGATCATAGCCATATTGGCCAGCGGTACCAGCTACAACCGTTTTTTGCGGCCTTATTTTTTCGGGGGACTGTTGCTGGCCGCCCTCCTGTGGGTGGGTAACCGGTACTGGATACCCAAGGCAAATGGCATCTACGGCAGTTTCAAGAGTAAGTATATCGATAAGAATGACCCCACCAAAAACCAGGTACCCGGTGGTTGTTACCAGTGTTTTTATCTGCGGATCGACCAGGGCACTTTTATCGGGCTGAAGAATTTTGATACCAGCAGTAAGATGGCCCGCCCCTTTTTCATGGAAAAAGTAATCGATAACAAAGTGGTGTATAACCTGCGGGCCGAAACGATGCTATGGGATACCGCTAAACGGAAGTGGAAACTTACCAATGCCACAGAACGGTATGTGGACAGCATGGGCGAAAAAATGACCTATCATCCCGAACTCACCCTCAACATATCCCTGAAGCCGGACGAGCTTCGCAAGGATTATTATATAAAGGACAAGCTCACCACTCCCGAACTGGCGGCCTTTATCCGGAGAGAGGAGGCCAGGGGCACGGAGGGCCTCAATACCCTGAAAGTGGAGCAATACCGGCGAACCGCCACTCCCACAGCAGTATTGTTGCTGACGATGATCGGGGCAGTAATTGCCAGCCGCAAGGCCAGGGGGGGAAGCGGGCTGCACCTGGCACTGGGTATTGTTATTGCCGCTTTGTTCATTCTCTCCGACCGGTTTTCCACCGTTTTCGCCACGAACGGCAATTTCCCGCCGCTGCTGGCGGCCTGGCTTCCCAATATTGTATTCAGCGGGGTGGCTTACTGGATGTACCGGAGAACTCCCAAATAACGTCATCTGCCGCATGCGGTTTCCCCCGTTCCGTCCGCATTATTATTTATGCTTATAAAAGAGAATTTGTTATCACCTCCGGGGCCTTTTGCTTAATTTTGAACTCCCAAGAATTGATTCGATCACTCCTCTAAAACTGGGTTATGGGAATAGTAAAAGACCGGTTCAAAGCCAAAGCAGAAAAGACATCCGCCGAGATCAAAGAAATGCTGAAAGAGCATGGAAACAAAGTAATCG
Source organism: Chitinophagaceae bacterium (assembly GCA_046329665.1). Lineage (GTDB taxonomy): Bacteria > Bacteroidota > Bacteroidia > Chitinophagales > Chitinophagaceae > JJ008. The sequence continues at coordinate 106,616 of JAXLUG010000004.1, forward strand.
GCGAAGTACAATTATCACAGATCTACCAGGGTATGAGGGGCATAACGGGGCTTGTCTCTGAAACATCCCTGCTGGATGCACAGGAAGGCATCCGCTTCCGCGGTTATTCCATACCAGAACTCCGGGAGAAGCTTCCCAAGGCGCCGGGGGGCGATGAACCCTTACCGGAAGGTTTGTTCTATCTCATGCTCGTCGGCGAACTGCCTTCGGATGATGATGTACACCATATGACCTCCGTCTGGCAGCGCAGAAGCCATGTGCCCACCCATGTTTTCAATACCATTGAAGCTTTGCCGCTGGGTACCCACCCCATGACACAGTTTGTGTGCGGGGTAATGGCCTTACAGACAGAAAGCCATTTTGCCAAGCAGTATGCCAAGGGCATGAACAAGAAAGATTACTGGGAAGCTGTGTTTGATGATGCCATGGACCTGATCGCCCGCCTGCCCCGGATCGCTGCCTATATCTACCGCCGTAAATACAAATCCGGCGAACATATTCAGCCCAACGGGCTGCTTGACTGGGCGGGCAACTTCGCCCATATGATGGGTTTTGAAGACGAGAGCTTTAAAGAACTGATGCGCCTGTACATGACCATTCATGCCGATCATGAGGCCGGGAATGTCTCTGCACATGCCACCCACCTGGTTGGTTCTGCACTGAGTGACCCTTATCTCAGTTACGCTTCCGGTATGAACGGCCTGGCCGGTCCGCTGCACGGGCTGGCGAACCAGGAAGTGATCAAGTGGATCTTTGATATGCAGGAAGAACTGAAGACCGATCTGCCCTCCAAAGAACAGATAACAGAGTATGTAAAGAAAACATTGAGCGAAGGGAAGGTTGTACCGGGTTACGGGCATGCCGTGCTCCGCAAAACAGACCCCCGTTTTACAGCCCAGATGGAATTCGGCAAGAAACACATGCCGGATGATAAACTGGTGCAAACGGTCTGGAATATTTATGATGCCGTGCCGCCGGTGCTGCAATCATTAGGCAAGATCAAAAACCCCTGGCCAAATGTGGATGCCCACAGCGGTGCTTTGCTGGTGCACTATGGCATGAAGGAGTTTGAATTCTACACCGTATTATTTGCCGTAAGCCGTGCATTGGGGGTACTGGCCAGTCTCTGCTGGTCAAGGGCCCTGAACTTCCCGATTGAAAGACCTAAATCTGTTACCACAGACCTGGTAAAGCTGTGGCTGGATGGAAAGGATAATATCTGGGGAGAGTGATCAGCGTTTATTCCCCACCCGGTTTCCGGACTAATTTCAGGTACCGTTTCTGGTAATGGGAAGGGCTTTCGCCTTTCAGGGCCAGGAAATTCCTGTAAAAATAAGTGAGGCTGTTAAAGCCGCTTTCAAAGCAGATCTGCTTTTTGGTCATCCTGTTTTCAATAAGGAGTTTACAGGCAAGCCCCACCCGTAATTCGGTAAGGTACTCCACATATGTTTTTCCTGTCCTGGCTTTGAAATACCTGCAAAAAGCATTGGCCGACATACCCGCCAGTGCGGCCACCTCCCGCAGGTAAATTTTTTGTTTCAGGTGTTTACGGCTGAACTCAAATACCGAATTTATCCGCTCTTCCCCGGCTGTAAAATCACCGGAAGTGTAGGGAGAAGAAGATAACACGGTGGTATGCGGCGATGTGCTCAGTTGTACCAGGCATTTTAACAGCGCAAGGATCCTGTCCATTCCTTCCATTTCCTGGATTCTTTTCATGGTGCACAGTATTTCCGGTTCCTTATCTCCTGCAAGGAAAACACCCTTTCCGGCTTTTTCCAGCAGGCTGGCCAGCACGCCGGCTTCCGGCAATTGCAGGAAGCGGGTTCCGAACAGGTTTGTATCAAAATGTACGGACGTGGAAAACGGCAGCGGGGAATGATCCATATCTGCCGGCAGCTGATCATACTGCCAGCAATGAGGAAGGCCCGGGCCAATCAGTACGACACTTCCGGCAGAAAAGGTCCTGATATTATCACCGGTATATTGTATGCCACTGCCCTGGTGAAACAGGATCAGCTCGGCAACAAGATGAAAATGCCATTTACTGTTTATCTCCGGGGTGAAATCCTGGCGGACACTGAAAGAATGGAAGGGTACGACGGGGACCTTAACAAGCTGCGCTTTCATAAAACAAGAATTAGGATACCGGTTTTTATTCCCGGCTGAATACCTGCTTTAAGGAAAGGCAGCGGGCCATGCAGAAGAAAGGCATGAACCCGTTTCGGTTTTAAAAATACTGAATAATCGGAAAAAAACGTGACGGGGCGACAGGAGGTTCTTGCAGCCGGAACACTTTTATCCGGGAGGTATGGGTACGCTACCCGGAGAAAAAAACCGGCCAGTATCTCCGCCGGTTTTTTTGCGACATGGCTGTTATTGTTTCTGCATTTTGAGCCGGTAAATATTTTCAGCAGGTCAGTTGCTTGCCATCTCAGTGTATTGTTTACTGATCTTATCCATGATATACCCGCTGATCCAGCCGACATAAGCGTAACGGGGATAGATGAGTTTCTTACCGGGGTTTTGGGTATTGGCCTGTTGTTTTACCAGTTCACCCAGCCAGAGCGACCCGGCCAGCAGGGCTTTCTGGTCGTAGGTGTTCAGCACCCGTTTGATGTTATCCATCGAGGCGGCCACGTCCTCAGGTTTCATGCTGTTGGGGAATTCCGGTTTGCTGAGTGTTTCGAAATCGGTGCAGACCATATTCTGAAAATCAGTGATATCCTGCAAGGATATCTCCACCTGGTTATCCCGTATTTTTTCAGGATGCATCAGCGAAGCGATACACCAGACAATACCCCCCGAAATATATTCCACTTCCCTTGATTTGAATTCAGGCCGGTTCTGAAAATAATAGATGACCTGTCTTCCCAGGCTGTCAATGATCAGCTTTTCTGCCGCTGTCCTGAAATCAAACATGCTCATGCCCGGGGAGTTCTTTACCCTTGCTTCTACCAGCTTCTGAAACGTTTTGGTGCCTACCGGGAACGTAACAGGGATAAATGTGCGGCTGCTGCTGATGAACCCGCCCTTGGTATTGGCACTTCCCACATCCAGCTGGTTGGCGGTATACCGGTTGCTTTGCGGCACGATGCCCTTGAAACTTAATTCCGCCTCCTGGTCAACCGTGATGTAGCTGATCCTGATCTTCGGGTCCAGTTCTGTCGGGCGAACAATATTGGCGAAGTACGCTGTCTTGTTGTATTTATCCAGTTCCTGGCGAAGCCCGCTGCTGATAACGATATGAATACGGCCGGCGGGAATATCAAAGCGGGAGGTAATGATATGGTAAAGTACCGAGATGGCATCCAGGGTTTCCTTTTCACTCTGGTAGGAGAGGGCAGCCGCATCGGTATTGATGGAGGTATCCAGCTTGAGGGAATATTCGGCTTCCCCGTTGTTGACTTTAATATCGATCACACTCAGTTTGATCCCCTTTGCACCGATCTCGATCCCCGCATACAGATCGCCCATTCCGAGCAGGCTCCGCATCTGGCCATTGAGTACATCAGCGATAACAGTAAAGCCCAGGCCGGTGTAGAGTTTGATCGCATTCTGGTAAGCAGCAATTGCTTCCGTTTGTTGTTTGTTGCGGCCATACACATTGGCCAGCCCTTCCCAGGCCTGTGCTTGCTGGTAACGGTTCCTGGCGGCCGTTGCTTTCTGCAAGGCCTGTTTGAAATATCCTTCTGCTGCATCCAGTTGATGTGCCTGCAGCAGTGTGCTGGCTGTTTTCAGGATCACGGCGGTACTTGGGTTGCCACCCGGTTGCCCTGTAAGGCGGGTTCCGAAACAGAAAAAAAGAAGGACAACAGGTAACATTTTCCTGTAAGACATACTCGGTCGATTTTATGTTCGTGTTGTGGCGGAAGGGGCAGTGCTCTGTTGCAAAGACAAAAGTAGAAGTTTCGCCTGCCGGGAAAGGAAGGCTGGCTGTTGCAATTTTGAACAGGTTTTCAACATTAACAGATACTGTCTCCGTTGTATGAGCGCAAGAACGCTAACGGTAAAACCTGTGTCAGAGATCTGTAATAGGTTTGTAGTTGGGAACCAGGCTTTTCATCACTGCCCATGCAATAAGATATGCTACGGCACAGAAAGCAAACATGATCGTATAACCCGTTTCAATATGACCCAATGCCTTGTAATGATCAAACAGGGCGCCGCCGACTTTGGTAATGATCACGCCACCGATACCACCGGCCATGCCCCCGATACCGACTACGGAGCCGACAGCTTTTTTAGGAAACATATCGGAAACAGTGGTAAAGATATTGGCACTCCAGGCCTGGTGTGCAGAAGCGCCGATACCGATCAGCAATACTGGTATCCAATAACTGATATGCCCCAGTGGCTGTGCGGCCAGTACCACCAGCGGGATAAAGGCGATCATCAGCATGGCCCGCATACGGCCATCATACGGATCAAATCCTTTTTTGATAAAATACATGGGGAACCATCCTCCCCCGATACTGCCGAACATGGTCAGGCTGTAAAGGGCCGCCAGCGGCAGCATCATAGCCGTACCGCTCATGCCATACTGGTCCTTCAGGTAAGCAGGCAGCCAGAATAAAAAGAACCACCAGACGCCATCTGTCATGAACTTACCAAAGGTAAATGCCCAGGTCTGCCGGTATTCGAGCAACCGGAACCAGGAAACTTTTTCAGAGCGGTCCGCAACGGCTGTATCCCTGTTGTCGCTGTTGATGTATTCCAGTTCTGCAGCAGACAGGCGTTTTTGTTTTTCCGGTCGTTCGTAATAGACCAGCCAGAAAAACAACCAGATAAACCCCACCCCCCCGATCAGGAGGAAGGCCGCCTGCCAGCCCCAGTGTTTTTCGATCCAGGGAACGGTGAGCGGGGCAAGAATAGCCCCTACATTGGCACCGGAATTAAAGATTCCCGTAGCAAAGGATCTTTCTTTCTTCGGAAAATATTCAGCCGTGGCCTTGATCGCCGCAGGAAAATTACCGGACTCACCAATCGCCAGTACTGCCCGTGAAAAAATAAAACCGGCTACCGATACCGGAACAGCGGTTATTCCGATCCAGCCAAGAGCGGTGACCAGTCCCTGGCCGAGCGGGATGGCAAGGGCATGAATGATGGCGCCGATGCTCCAGATAATAATGGCCAGGGTATATCCTTTCCGGGTACCCAGTTTATCAATGATGCGCCCCGCAAACAATAAAGCAATGGCATAGGTGAACTGGAAAGCAGCAGCTATATCTGCATACTGGCTGTTTGACCAGTGATAAGTATCCTCCAGTGTGGGCTTCAGCAAACTGAGGACCTGGCGGTCGAGGTAATTCACCGTGGTGGCAAAAAATAACAGGGCACAGATCGTCCACCTGTATTTTCCTGCAGCTTGCATTGTCATGATTTATTTTTTTACGGAAGCGATCACTTCCAGTACTTTCTTCGTCTCCGCTTCAATCGTGCGGTAATCTTTTGCTTCCATCAGTTTTTTGCTGATCAGTTTGCTCCCCATCCCCACAGCGCAAACACCTGCTTTGAACCAGCTTTCGATATTTTCTTTCGTGGTATCGACGCCCCCGGTGGGCATAAAGAGGAGTTTTGGAAAAATATCCTTTATCGTGGTAAGAAACTCCGTACCCAGCATATTTCCCGGAAATAATTTGATAAAACCAATACCGGCGTTTTCAGCGGCAATGATCTCAGAAGGTGTCATACAGCCCGGGGCGTAAAAAATATCATTCTTTACACAATGGGCGGCCACATCGGGAACAAACCCGGGACTGACCAGGAAATCGGCACCGGCAGCTATATAGTTCTTTGCATCCTTCAGGTTTTTGATAGTGCCGGCACCCAGCAGCATGCCGGGCATCTCTGCATTCCGTACGGCCGTCATGCGGATGAAATTATTCAGCGCCTCATCACCGCGGTTGGTATATTCCACTGCTTTGATACCGGCCCGGTAAATGGCCCGCATCACTTCTGTACTTACTTCTTCACTCGGGTTGAAATAAAGCGGCAAAATTCCCTGTGCAATGATGGCGTCTGTTATTTGTTTTGTCTTGCTCATTTTTTGGTTTAATGTTTAAGCGGTTAGCCCGGCGTCATCGGAAATACTGATAGCTGTATGCAGATCCGGTACGGCAATATTCAACTAACAAACTATAATTTAAGCATTATCGCTGTACCCTTCCGCTTCCATCCCCTTTCATCAGGTCCTTTACTTCCGCCAGGGTGGCATGGTTTAGGTCCCCCGGGATGGTGTGCTTGATGGCAGAAGCCGCTACGCCAAATTCCGCCGCCTCCGGCATGCTCATGCCTGTAACGAGGCCATAGATCAGCCCGCTGGCAAATGAATCGCCGCTGCCCACCCGGTCAACGATCCTTACATTGTATTTTTTGGTATGATAAAATTCGCTGCCATTATAGACCAGGGCACTCCAGCCATTATCACTGGCGCTGTAGCTCTCCCGGAGGGAGGAGGCAATGAACTTAAAACCGAATTTATCTTTCATCTGTCTGAATACATCTTTATACCCGTCCAGGTTCAGTTCTCCCTTGGTCACATCGGAATGTGCTGCTTTGAAGCCAAGGGTGGTGTCCGCATCTTCTTCATTGCCGATACACACATCCACATACTGGCAGAGCTTTGTCATCACTTCCCGGGCCTTTTCCTTGCTCCAGAGTTTTTTCCGGTAATTGAGGTCGATACTGGTGGTGATACCTTTGGACCGTGCCGCTTTTAAGGCGGCTTCCGTAAGTACCGCTGCTTTATCGCTCAGCGCCGGAGTGATGCCGGTGGTATGGAACCAGTTGGCGCCGGCAAATATCTTATCCCAGTCAAACTCCTCCACCGATACATCGGCTATGGAAGCGCCGGCCCGGTCGTACACCACCTGTGAGGCCCGCATGGAAGCACCTGTTTCCAGGAAGTAAATGCCCAGGCGTTCCCCGCCACGAACGATAAACTGTGTATCCACCCCGTAACGCCGAAGGTGATTGATAGCGGACTGGCCGATAGGATTGGCGGGAACTTTCGTAACAAATGTTCCGTTCAGTCCGTAATTGCACAAAGCGGCAGCTACATTGGCTTCGCCGCCCCCGTAAGTAACATCAAATGTATCGGCCTGAACGAAACGTTTGAAATCCGGTGTGGAGAGACGCAGCATAATTTCTCCAAGCGTTACAACTTTTTTAGACATTGATTGCTGTTTTGATTTTTTGTTGAAATTATTTCAGGGTGGCTACCGGCGCCGGGTCCATATCGGTATATACCAGGTTCTCACCGGCCATTCCCCAGATAAAACCATAGTTGAATGTGCCGCAGCCATAGTGGGTGCTCCACGGGGGTGAAATGACGGCTTCATTATTTGCCATCACCAGGTGCCTTGTTTGCTGCGGCTCGCCCATAAAATGCATGATGCGGTGTTCAGCCGGCAAATCGAAATAGAAATATACTTCCATTCTTCTTGTATGGGTATGCGGCGGAATGGAATTCCATACACTGCCGGGTTCCAGCACCGTTAACCCCATTACCAGCTGACAGCTTTTAATACCATCAAGGTGGATGTATTTATAGACGGTCCGCTGGTTGGCTGTTTCTGCCGCACCAAGCTGTACCGGGGAGGCTTTTTCTTTTGGCATCATCCTGTTCGGGTATTTGTGATGTGCCGGGGCGGATAACAGATATAACAAAGCCGGTTCTTTTCTGCTCTTGGACCTGCATTTCACTTTTTGTGTGCCTTTGCCAAGGTACAGGCAATCCATTTTGCGCAGCGTAAATTCTTTCCCGTCGGCTGTTACCACTGCATCGCCGCCGGTGTTGATGATGCCCAGTTCCCTTCTTTCGAGAAAGTACGCCGCCCGGAGTTCCGGGTGATTGGGGAGTTCAAGGGATCTGTTCACGGGTTTTAGGCCCCCGATGATCACCCGGTCATAATGTGTATAGGTAAGGTTAACGGTATCGTCAGTAAACAGATGCTCAACAAGAAAATGTTCCCGTAACTCCCCGGTGTTCATCCCGGCCGTTTCCTTCTGACTGACTGCAAAGCGGATGTTCATCGTTATACTTTTTCGGTTACTTTGATCGCTTCATCAAGGTGTTGCAGGTTAAAGTAATGCCTGGCATTGTTGTAACAGATATCCTGAATTACACGGCCTGTCCAGGGGAGATCGTTTGGTAATTCTCCGTTATCGATCTCTTCCCCAAACAAATTACAAAGTAATCTCCGGAAGTATTCATGTCGCGGAAAGGAAAGAAAGCTGCGGCTGTCGGTCAGCATCCCGATAAACTTACTGAGCAATCCCATATTGCTGAGGGCATTCAGCTGGCGGGTCATGCCGTCTTTCTGATCAAGGAACCACCAGGAAGAACCCCATTGGATCTTACCGGCAGCTGAACCATCATTGAAATTACCGATCATGGTAGCGAATAGTTCATTGTCGGCGGGATTCAGGTTATAAATAATCGTTTTGGCCAGTGTGTTGTTGCGGTCCAGCCGGTCCAGGAATTTTGCCAGGGCCCTGGCCTGCCGGAAATCACCGATACTGTCCCATCCGGTATCAGGGCCCAGTTGTTTCATCATGCGGCTGTTGTTATTGCGTAAAGCACCGAGATGGTATTGCTGCACAAAACCTTTCTCCCAGTCCCACTCGGCAAACGTAACCAGCATGGCGGATTTAAACTTCCTGTTTTCTTCCAGAGAAAGGCTGCCGCCGGACCGTATCTTGGCAAAGATGCCGGCGATCTCCGTGGTGGTATATTCTTCTGCATAGGTCTCTTCGAGCCCGTGATCACTTACACTGCAGTTGTTCGAAACAAAATAATCGTGGCGTTTCTTCAGGGCGGCCAGGTAGTCGTTGAAAGTACTGATGGAAATGTCAGCCGCCTTTTCCAGGCTGGTGAGGTAATTGTTGAAGGTATTCACATCGTCCACATTCATGGCTTTATCGGGCCTGAAAGCAGGGTTGACTTTTACCTTCCAGCCATCTGCTTTGATCTTTTTGTGGTGTTCCAGGGAATCGGCCGGGTCATCGGTGGTGCAGATGAATGTTACATTCATTTTTTCAAGCAGGCCCCTTACACTGTATTCCTTTGTCTGCAGCAGGGCAGCTGTTTGTTCATAGATCTTTGCCGCCGTGGTGCTGTTAAGAATATCTGTAATGCCAAAATAGCGCTGTAGTTCGAGGTGCGTCCAGTGGTAAAGGGGGTTGCGCAGTGTATAAGGAACCGTTGCGGCCCATTTTTCAAATTTCTCCCGGTCGGTCTTATTGCCGGTAATATAGGCTTCCTCCACACCATTGGTGCGCATGGCCCTCCATTTATAATGGTCACCATTCAGCCATACCCGGGTGATGTTCTCAAAATTCCTGTCTTCCGCTATTTCATTTGGCGGAAGATGGTTGTGGTAATCGATAATGGGCATCTGGCGGGCATACTCATGGTACAGCCGCTGCGCAGTAGTGCCGGTAAGGAGAAAATTCTCATCGAGGAACTTTTTCATATAGCTGATTTGGCCGTGGTGCGGACAGGAGATCCCGCCTTTTTTGCAATGCTTAAAAGTATGAAATCTGCCTGCCGGAAGGGCCAAAATCTGTGCAATCGTTGCCGGGATCAGCAGCAAAAATCCGCTGCCCCCCGCTGGGTATATTGGCGGCATTATCTTGTTACTTTTGGAGATTGAAAGGCAGCGAAAAACCCTTTTTAAAAAACATAGCCTTCAGCAGTATGGCAGCAGGAACGCCCCTGAAATTATCGGCACTGGGTAAACTTACACAGCCCTTCGGCAGTACAGAAAGAATGCCGGTCCTGTTTTTGGGACATGGCAGCCCTATGAATGCGATCGAAGAAAATGAATTTGTCCGGGGGTTCCGGGAAGCCGGTAAATCCATTCCAAAACCCCGGGCAGTCCTTTGTGTATCGGCGCACTGGGAAACCAGGGGCACTTTTGTTACGGCCATGGAGAAACCGGTCACTATTCATGACTTTGGAGGTTTTCCGGAAGAACTGTACAAGGTGCAGTACCCGGCCCCCGGCAGCCCGGAACTGGCAACCCGGACAAAAGAGCTGGTGAAAAAGACCGAAGTGGGACTGGATGATCAATGGGGCCTGGATCATGGCTGCTGGAGTGTGGTTAAACACTTATACCCCGATGCAGATGTGCCGGTGATACAAATGAGCCTGGACCATTTTCAGACACCGCCATATCATTATGAACTGGCTAAAGAACTTTCGGCACTGCGTGATAAAGGGGTGCTGATCATCGGCAGCGGAAACATGGTGCACAACCTGCGGATGGTGGCCTGGGAGAAACTGAATACGGATTCATACGGGTACGACTGGGCGCTGGAAGCAAGGGAGAAGATGACTAACTATATTCTCCAGGGTGATCATCAGCCACTCATCAACTATTCTTCTCAGGGCAGGGCGTTTGAACTGGCGGTTCCCACGCCGGAGCATTATATACCGCTATTATATGTGCTGGCTTTGAAAGACGATAAAGACACCATCTCTCTTTTCAATGATAAACCGGTAGGAGGTTCATTAACGATGACATCGGTAAAGATCGGGAAGGCGGTATGAGTGTTATAATGACACCCCTCTTTTCCACGGAATAAAATCATCCTGGTTCAGTAATACGGCTTTGGGGATCACTTCACCACTGGCTGCCTTTATGCAGTACTCGAGGATCTCTTCCCCCATTTGCTGTATCGTTTTTTCTCCTTCCACTACCGGGCCGCAGTCGATATCAATGATATCATTCATCCTTTTGGTAAGATGGCTGTTGGTCGAAACTTTTATCGTCGGGCAAACAGGGTTACCCGTTGGCGTACCGAGGCCGGTGGTAAATAAAATTAAGGTAGCGCCACTGGCGGCTTTGCCCGTGGTGGCTTCTACATCATTACCGGGTGTGCAGACAAGATTCAGGCCCGGTTTTACAGCCGGCTCCGTATAATCCAGTACATCGGTAACAGGGGAGGTGCCGCCTTTCTTTGCGGCCCCATTACTTTTGATCGCATCGGTGATAAGACCATCTTTGATATTTCCGGGCGAAGGGTTCATATGAAAACCCGAGCCGGCTTTATGCGCAGCATCATTATAGGCCGTCATCAGGTGAATGAATTTCTCCGCCGTTGCCTTGTCGGGAGTCCTGTCGATCAGGTTCTGTTCAGCCCCGCAGAGTTCAGGAAATTCAGCCAGCAATATTTTGCCCCCCAGTGCCACTACCAGGTCAGCACAATAGCCCACAGCGGGATTGGCCGATATGCCGCTGAAGCCATCACTGCCACCACACTTTACACCGATACATAGTTTATCCAGTGTGGCAGGTTTTCGTTCAATCTTGTTTATTTGAATCAGTCCTTCAAATGTTGTGCGGATAGCTTCTGCAATCAGCTGTTCTTCGCTTTGTGATTGCTGCTGTTCGAAAATGTAAAGCGGCTTGTCAAAATTTGGGTTACGCTGCTTCAGCTCTGTTACAAGATCCTGCACCTGCAGGTTCTGGCAGCCGAGGCTTAGTACCGTCACACCGGCTACGTTAGGATGATCTGCGTACGCAGCCAGCAGTTTGCCGAGGATGGCCGCATCCTGCCTTGTGCCGCCGCATCCTCCCTGGTGGTTGAGGAATTTGATGCCGTCAACATTTTTAAAAACCCGCACACCGGTTCGTTCGGCAGGAGAGGGCGGTGCCAGTGATATAGATGAAATATCTTCTCCTTTCCTAAAAGCATCCAGCAGGCTATGCGTATAATGTTTGTATTTGTCGGTTACGGCATAACCCAGTTCATTGTGCAGGGCTTCCCTGATCACATCCAGGTTTCTGTTTTCACAAAACACCGTGGGGATGAAAAGCCAGTAATTGGCAGTGCCAACCCTTCCATCGCTGCGGTGGTAACCGTTAAAGGTCCTTCCTTTGAACCGGCTTATATCGGGAGCCTGCCACTCATATTTCGCAGCCCGGTACGCAAATGCCCCGGCTGCGTGTTTGGTATTGGCGGTTGTCATCAGCCCGCCGCAGGGGATAAAGGTTTGGGCTTTACCCACCAGCACACCGTACATGATAACCGCATCCCCGGCTTGCAGGTCTTTTGTAAAGAATTTATGTTTGGCAGGGATATCATCCTGCAATAAATAATCTTCTCCCTCAAGGGAAATGATTTCTCCTTTCTTCAGGTCCGTCAGGGCCACGATCACATTGTCATCCGGATGTACTTTTAATACCCTGTGCTTCATTATACGGTTATCCTTTTTGTTTCCAGTTGCCTGATCACATTCAAAACACCCCGGCTCATCATTTCCTGCAGTTGCTCCTGTACAGTTGCCAGGAAACCGGGCAGGCTCGCCAGGTTTGCCTCCCATAGCTGCTCGTTGAGTACCACTTCCGCCGCCACTTTCATTGGCTCTTCCTGCTTCCACAGGTTGTAAAAATACTCCGCCGAATCGTCTTTTATCTCATATTCTTCACCATTCCGGTTGCCAAAGTAGCGATAGCCTTCTTTTTTCACCGCTTTCATGTACAGGATAAAAGCAGCAAACCCGGTGGCCATGTGTACCGGCACCTGGCTGCTGAGTTCATAATGGCGGAGCAGCAGCGGGATGTTTCGCATCTTCATTTTAGAAGTGTACTGCACGGTAATGCTCTGCCATTGGTGATCAATGAACGGGTTGGTGAACCGCTCAAACGTGCTGCCGGCAAAATCATGTTTTACTTTTTCCCCGATGGAAAAAGGAATGGCCGGTGCAATTTCATGGTGCATCAGTTCTTTGGTGAAAGCGCCATACACCGGGTCGTTCACTGCATCACGGGTAATATTGAAACCGGAAAGAAAAGCAGTACCGCAATTAAAAGTATGCGTGCCATTCAGCAGGCGCAGCTTCAGTTCTTTGAACAAGGTAATATCGGGGGTGATGATCACACCTTCATCAGCCGGGGCAAACGACAGCAGCTCTTTTACTTTTTCATTTCCTTCAATGGCCCAGAGCCGGAATACCTCGCTCATCGTCATCAGCTCATCGGTATATCCGAGTTCTTTTTCCAGCCTCGCTGTTTCTGTATTGTTGGGTTTGCCGGGTACAATACGGTCCACGAGTGAATTGCAAAATGTATTGCAGTTCTCCAGCCATTCAATAAACCGGAAGTCGAGGTTATTGATATGCGCCAGCTCCAGTACAATGCCCTCCAGTTTGGAACCGTTATCCGTTATGAGCTCTGTGGGGATGATCACCATCCCGCTTTCCCGGCTGCCGTTAAAGGCTTTGAACCGTTCGAAGAGGAAAGCGAGCAATTTTCCGGGGAAGGAGACCGGCGGCTCGGCAGTGATATCATCCTGCACCAGTTTAATACCCACTTCCGTGGTGTTGGAAAGAATGATCTTCATTTCCGGGTTATGCGCACATTCGAGTATGCGCTGCCATTCGGTCCGGGCGCCAAGCACCCGGCTGATGGAGGCATTGACAATATTCTCTTCCACCGTTTTTCCCTGCTCAATACCCCGCACACATACCGTATATAAACCATCCTGCCTGTCAAAAGCACTGCTGTCACTGTCGGTTGATTTCACCACAACAATTCTTCCGTTGAAAAGGCCTTGTTTGTTTGCCTTGTCGATAAAATAATCCGGCAGGGCCCTCAGTAATACGCCGGTGCCGAACTGCAGCACTTTCTCCGGCAGTTCAAATAGTCTTTCCCCCGGAATGTCAAGTCGCGGTTGTTGTGCAATCTGCCTGATAACTTGCTTGGATAATTGCATAATCAGTTTTTTTCGGGGCTCCAGCGGTTGCCAAATACCCAGTTAATAGTTATAGCATCTGCCTTTAATCCGGCAGGCAGGTTATCGTGATACCAGTCAAAATCATTGCCCCCTTTCCGGTGACAGTTGTAATAATACACCCGGTGCCCCCATTGTATTATATTACTGGTCGGCACCCGGTAGATGGCAGTATCTTTCATTCTATCGGAAAAGGAACAGTTCACCAGAAAGAACTGTGCATCGCGGTGATAACGGCCCAGCATAAAACCCTCGTAACCGTCAAAGCGGCAATTCATCAATACTGTTTTTTCATCTGCCGCGCCGGAACCATCATGCCAGATGGCGGCAGGACCGGTGTTGGAATAAAAATCACAGTTCTCTGCCCAGGCCCATCCGCGGGGACAATAGAAGTCCACCCCGCCTTCCATCTTGCAGTCTTTGAAATAGAACATGCCATCCACCGTATTCCACGGGCTGACGGTATCACCTGCATAGGCCCTGAAGCAGCAGTTCACTGCTTTCAGCCTCGTCGCTTTCATAGTACGCAATGCCATCTGGTGGCCGTTGGTGGCAATGGTCTTTTTATGCGTAACCGTATCCAGCGGGCAGCTGATCACCTTACTTTCCTTTACATTAAAACCATAATCGTTGGCGATCGTCAGGTTTTTCAGGGTGATGTCATTTCCGTTCACATTCATGGTGGCCACGCCCCAGTCGTCGGGATGACTGCACCGCCACTCATCACGGGCAATGTCCTGGGTGATGAGGGTCTTGTCCCGGTCTTCTCCTTCGAAAATGATATTGCTTTTTTCAATGAACAGTTTTTCCCGGTACGTCCCTTTCCTGATATAAATTGTATTGGAAATTACCGGCGAATCAGGAAGGCTGTTAATGGCAGCCTGTATTGTTTTGAAGTCGCCGCTTCCGTCGGCCGCCACCACCAGTCTCTTCTGTGCTGCTAGCGGGGCAGAAAAAAACAAAATCAATATGTATATGCATTTGATCATTTGAATAACGGGAACGCTGATTTTGCGGACGGGCGGATGTTGGCTGATATTCCTTTTAAAAATTCGTTCATATCCGTTTGATCTGCTTTATCTGTGTTCTTATTTCTTTGTTTGCGCCAGCAGCCATTTCACCAACTCTTCCGCTGCTTTATAGTTTTCATATTCAGCCGGCAGTTTCCTTCCGTCCACATATTCATTATAAAACCAGGGATCGCCAACGGCGAATACGGTGCCTTTGCCCACTTTGGCTACAGACATGAGCACTTCCCCTTTTTCACTATACACACTGCGGGCAGGTTTCTCCAGCGTTTGGGTACACATCTGTTTGATGAAAACCTTCTTTACCTTACCAAATATGGCATCTGCTTCATCAAAGAAGAGAGCACCTTGCTCAAACTGGTTGTCCGTCACATCATGCCGCATGTTCTCATTCCAGTGTATGCCGAATCTTCCGGCCAGTTCGTTATAGTGCATAAATTCCACGTTGTTGCTGTCGTTGGCCATCATCACCAGTACGCCGCCATTCTTCACATAGTTGTATAATGCATCGATATGTTTTTGTTCTATGTAATGGGGCGTTTTATTTTCTTTCGGCCAGTCAGGGTCAATCAGAAAATAAACGGAGGCGCCCTTCAGGTTTTCAGCGGTGGGGGCTTCATCCAGCAGTTTTGTACCTGCACCATACTTGTTGAAGATGTGCGAGAGCATCGAAAAGCCGCCATTATCCCTTTCCCACCATTTGTAATGAAAGACGATCTTCATTCCAAAAGCATCTTCTTTGGTTTCCCGGTTGAAGTAGTTGTCCATCACAATGGTCCGGCCTTTGCCAACCGCTTGCGTCCGCACCATTTCCATTTCATTACTGGCTAACAGGAAGGCCCCGATACCTTTCGGGTCATTAACGATCACAGGCTCGCTCATGTAGTAAGTAAAGCTCCCGTCCCGATAGGGGTTGCCGCCGAGCCCGGATACTTTTACGGTACCGTATAAACTGGTCTGGCCATTTTCTGTTTTGATAAACCTGCCGGTGATGCCTTTGTACCCTTTTTGTGCGATCGTAATTTTAGCAACGGGCAGGTATCCTTTTCTTACGCCCTTGGCAACAGCATATACAAACTGGCAGGAAGCCGATGCTTCAAAATAGTTTTTCTCTTTTCCCGGTCCGTTATAGGCCAGCACATCCTTCCACAAGCCGGTTGTTATGTCCTGTTGTTTTCCTATTGCATTTACCAGCCTGTTCAGGATAGCGATCAGTTCCTTTCTTTTCGGCTGGTCTGCCGGAAAATAATCCAGTGCATCCACCAGTGCACAGGCGTACCATCCCATGGCCCTTGCCCAGAAATGCGGAGAACAGCCCGTTACGGGATGGGCCCATTTCATCTGTTTGCTTTCATCCCAGGCATGGTAGAGTAAGCCGGTTCCGGGATCTCTTGCATGTTTCTCCATCCAGATAAACTGGTTGGCAATATCGTTGAATGCGGTATCCTCATGGGCGAGCAGGGCGTATTCTGCATAAAAGGGTTCGGCCATATACAAGCCGTCCAGCCACATCTGGTAGGGGTATACTTTTTTGTGCCAGAAGCCCCCTTCCCGGGTACGGGGGTGGTTGCGCAATTGCTCCCGCAGGAGTTTGGCTGCCTTTAAATACTTTTCCTTCAGCGTTACCCGGTAGAGCAGCAGCAGGATCTTTCCGTTGTTGATGTTGTCAATATTGTATTCATCCTGCTTATAGGTTCTGATCGTTCCGTCATCTTTTACAAAATAATCCGCCTGTTGCTGGATATAGTTGAAGTAGCCGGCGTCTCCTGTATTCAGCCAGAGACCTTCAAAGCCTTTCAGGATAACACCCATGTCGTAGGTCCATTTGGCCGGTTTGCCATCCAGGGCAAAGGAGTCCTTCCAGGTATTCATCACCGTCGCGGCAATTTCTTTACCATACCTGAGCTCTCCTTTCTGGGCATAGCCGGATAAAGACCACCATAAAAACCCTGTCAGAAAAACTTTTTTCATTTGATGGTAACAGATTTTTCGGTGGCGCCTAACTCAAAGCTGATCTTTTCTTTGGGCAGCGCCGTATTTTTTATACTGATGCTGTTGCTTCTTTCCCCGTTGATCCGGAACAGAAGCCGGTTGCTTTCTTTATACCTGATATCATCGAACAGCAGGTTGTCGCTCTGCACCACATCGATCACAGGGTTGGTTTCCTTACTGATCACCTGGATATTTTTAAAGGTGATGCCGGAAGCTTCCTGGATATCAAAACCTTTATCCGCCTGCAGCACCATATTTTCCAGCACCACATCCTTTACATGCATTTCCGGTATGCCGCGGATAAAGATGGCTTTATCGGCACCGTTACAATACACGTGGCTGATCCGGAAGTTTTTGAAAACAGGGGTGCTCTCATCCACCGGTTTGAATTCCACCGGGGGCAATTCCCTTTTTTCACCCGCCAGCGGGATGGGGTCTTTCGCCATATAATACATATCGAACAGGATCGCTTCACCCACGATATCTTTCATCCAGATGTCTTTGATAACGATATTTTCCACCACCCCGCCACGGCCCCGGGTGGTTTTAAAGCGAAGACCAATATCGGTACCGATAAATGTGCAGTTGCTTACATAAATATTCCTGGCGCCGCCGCTCATCTCACTGCCGATCACAAAACCGCCATGTGAAGCATAGACGGTGCATCCGCGGATAATGACGTTTTCCGTAGGCATCCCTCTTTTTCTCCCTTCCGCATCACGGCCGCTCTTCATGCACAATGCATCATCGCCCACATCAAAGGTTGAATTTTCGATCAGCACATTTTTACAACTCTCCACATCAATACCATCGCCATTCTGTGCATACCAGGGGTTTTTTACAAAAATGTTCCGGACGGTCAGGTTCTCGCACATCAGCGGGTGCAGGCACCAGGCCGGTGAATTCTGAAACGTGACTCCTTCAAGTAAAATGTTTTTGCAACCCGTAAGAAGCAGCAGGTTGGGCCGCAGGAAATCTTTTACACTTTCATAAAACGCCGGGTCCTTATCCGGCGAAATGGCGCCGGGGTTGGTAAGGGCAGCCCCTTTCAGTGATTTGGCGGAAGGGTACCATGTTTTTTTATCATCACTGAGCAGGCCGCCACTGGCCACCAGTTTCTTCCACTGCGTTTCATTCAGTTTATCTTTTTTCACCATCCGCCAGGCATCACCATTACCGTCAATGATTCCTTTGCCGGTGATGGCAATATTGACAGCACCCGTGGCAGAAACGGGGGATTGGTTCCGCATTTGCGGAATCCCTTCCCAGTTTGCCTTCACCAGCGGGTATTCAGTAAAGTCTTTGGTGAATAAAAGGGTGGCACCTGCTTCGAGATGAAGATTGATATTGTTCTTTAAAACAAGGGGACCCGTCAGCCATAAACCGGCCGGCACCAATACCACACCGCCTCCTTTTTTTGTCAAGGCATCAATGGCGCTGTTGATGTTTTTTGTGTTCAATGTGTGGCCATCCGGCACAGCACCAAATTTTAAAATACTCAGGGTGTCTTTTCTGAATTTCGGAGGGGTCACCAAAGGCGAAAAGGTTCGTTGAGCCGACAGGCAAAGCGGCACCACAGAAAGAAAAAAAACAATAACTCTTTTCATTGGCAATCTTTGGTCCTTTGAGTATCCTTTTCGTTTTACAAGTCTAACCAGATATTCACTGCTGGTCAACGTATTGCACCCCTTTATTTACGCAATCGTTACCGGGAACGGGGTCAGTTTTTGGCGTTTAAGGTTTGCCGGTTTTTGCAGCAAAATCAGCTTGCTTTTACCGCCTGGCGGGCCAGCAATTTCCATTTTCCGCCTGTTCTTTGCCAGATAAGCAGGATCAGCAAATGCACTTCACCGGGTTTGCCATTGTCGTTGGTGGTGGCATTAAGTTTATGTCGTACAACCGCTGTCCTGCCACTGATGCTGATGGTTTGTTCGGTCAGTTCAATCGTTACAAAATCTGATTTGCCGCTTACGATCTTTTCTACAAACTCCTGCTTGCCCTCCACATGCCCGCCGGAATGACCATAGCTCAGTTTGTCTGCGACAATATTTTCCAGTTCGGTCCGGTCGCCATCGATCATGGCTTTGCGGAGCTGTTCGACGGCGGCGGCCACTTTATTTTCTTCCTTTGACTGGGCCATTACTGGCAACAGTACAAGGCTTACGATAACGGCAAAGAGTGTTTTTTTCATTTGTATGATTTTTATTTTGTCATCGCCGGTGCTGCTATCATCGTCCCTTGCGTCGCACACCTGAGCTTCCGGTTCGCTGTTCAGCGACCTGTTGGCGGCGATCTTCCTTTATTGCAGTCTTTCTATCCTGAACCAATCCACATCGGCAAAGCCGGCATCATTCGTTTTATTAGTACGCAGGCAAAACAATCCCATCTTTGCACCCACCCAGCGTCCCGGTTTAGCCACCTCCGCTTTTGCAATGGTCGTATACCTTATATCGTCTTCACTGTAAGAAAAATGATAAACACCGTTTTTCTCCATACGTAAACGCAGCCATATCGTTTCACTCTTTACACTGAAAAGAGCGCCATCCTGTTCGGTTCTGCCTTTATCAGCATTGGTATTATCAGCAGAAAATATATAAACCCCGTCATCGGTTTTCATCAATGAGATATAAGCATAGTCGCTGCCAAAAACCACCAGCCCGAAACGCTCATACTTATATTTTGGTTTAAATGCCAGTTTTACGGTTGCCGTAAATTCTTCTGCCGGTAATTTCTGCGCCAGGATATTCGGTGTATTCCACAAGGAAGCCGAATCGGTTTCCAGGACAGAAAACATCCGCAGGCTTCCCGCCGCAGTGGCATAGGCCCATCCCTCTTTTGGGTTCGCCTGCCATTGCCATTGAAGACCAGGTGTTGTTGAATTGAATTCATCCGTTTCAGCAGGGGTATTAACGGGACAGGATTTACCGGTATTCGGTTTCTTATACGTTAGCACAGGTTCGCCTTTGCCATCGCCGTCTTTATCCTCGCCGATCACCGGCCAGTCATCCATCCATTTCATCGGCTGCAGGTGCACCACCCTTCCATACGCTTCTTTATCCTGGAAGTGAAGGAACCAATGCTCACCGGTCTTAGTATCCACCCAGGCACCCTGGTGCGGGCCGTTCACGGCACTCTTCCCCTGGTCCATCACCACTTTTCTTTCATAGGGCCCATACACTTTTTTGCTGCGCAGCACGGTTTGCCACCCGGTGCTTACCCCGCCTGCCGGGGCAAAGATGTAATAGTAGCCGTTCCGTTTATAAAACTTGGGGCCCTCTATCGTCGGGTCTTTTTCATGGCCATCATACACCAGTACGCCGTCGCTGATCACCTGCGTACCTTCTTTATTCAGTTCTTTCACCACGATAATTGATTTGATACCTGCCCGGCTGCCGGCATAGGCATGCACGAGGTATACTTTGCCGTCATCATCCCAGAGCGGGCAGGGATCAATCAATCCCTTACCGGCCTGCACCAGTACCGGTTCAGACCAGGGACCCGTGATGTTCTTTGCTTTGATGAGGTAAATGCCAAAATCCGGGTCAGGATAATAGATATAAAACTCATTGTTGTGATAGCGGATACTCGGCGCCCACACCCCGCCGCCATGCCTTACGGAATCATAATACGGCGAAGGAAGTTTTTTCAGCGCATGACCGGTCAGTTCCCAGTTCACCAGGTCTTTTGAGTGCAGAATCGGCAGGCCGGGCACATGGTTGAAGGAAGAAGAGATCAGGTAATAATCATCGCCCACACGGATGGCATCCGGATCGCTGTAGTCCGCCTGCAGAACGGGGTTCCTGTAAGTGCCATCCCCGTTATCGGCCACCCACACTCTGGAAACAGGCTGCTGTGAAAAGGCAGCCTCTGAAAGGGATAAGCATACTATTTTCAGTATTGATTTCAGCATCGGGTATTTGTTTTACAGGAACACGGATAACGCTGGTGAAACTGATCCGAACGGACTTGATCGGCAATGAACCGTACGATCCGTTTGTTCTGCGTTCCTGTTCCTCAGAGTCCGATCACTCTTTTTTCTTTATTGCTTTGAATGGCTGCTTCTATTACCTGTATTACTTTCAGGCCGTCTGCTGCTGAAACCGGTGAGGCAGCGCCCTTTCGCAGGGCATTAAAAATCCCTTCGTAATATTCTCCGTAGTTACCTCTTTGCGACGGTATGTATTCCTTAATAACCTTCCCGTCTTTTTCAGTGTGCAGCAATCCATATTGTGCGGCCGGCTCCACACCCCAATCAGCGCCCCCGGGTTTTTTATGTGCCTGCAGGTCGGCTTCCTGCACATCGGTCTTCTGTTTAATGAATGATCCCCTGGTGCCATGAAACTGATAGCCCGGCAGGGCTTCCCGCACATAATAGCTGCATTTCAGGATTACCCGGAGTTCAGGATAGAAAAGAATGAGATTGAAATAGTCATCCACCTGCGAGCCGGGCCGGTTGTTTCTCAGATCTGCAAAAACAGAACCGGGCCTGCCAAACAGCTGCAGGGCCTGGTCGATTAAATGTGAGCCAAGGTCATATAATGCACCTACTGCC
The DNA here is from genome assembly GCA_046329665.1 of Chitinophagaceae bacterium. GTDB lineage: Bacteria > Bacteroidota > Bacteroidia > Chitinophagales > Chitinophagaceae > JJ008. Next base: position 127,931 of record JAXLUG010000004.1, read on the forward strand.
GGGGTAGGTGTTTCTTTATGCACCTTATAACTGAGGTCAGGTACGTACCGGTCGTAATGTATTTCGGCCTCCACCATTTTTCCCAGCCAGCCTTCCTCCAGCACTTTCTTTACGGTTTTAAAATCGCTGTCGTAGCGGCGGTTCTGGTATACAGACAGCAGCCGTTGTTTTTCATGGGCAAGTGCGATCAGTTCTTCTGCCTGTGCCGCCGTAGCGGTAAAGGGTTTCTCCACAATACAGTGCCTGCCGGCATGTAAAACCGCTTTGGTGTATTCATAATGTGTCACACTGGGTGTATTTACCACCACCAGTTCAATAGAATCATCAGCCAGCAGTTCCTCCAGGGTACGGAATGTTTTTACACCCGGGTATTTTTCCTGCGCCAGGTTCTTGGTTCTTTCCCAAACGCCATAAAAATTAAAGTGCGGACTGGTTGTGATAAAAGGTGCATGAAATACCCAGCCACTCATTCCAAAGGAGCATAAAGCTGTATTGACGGGTCGCATGTGTGTTTATTTTTCCGGGTCCCACGGGCCCAGGATGTTCTTCAGTGTATAGGTTGCTGCTTCTTCCGAAGTTAATTGTTTTGCCCATTTCACCCTGGCCTCAGGATGGGCCCCGGGGCCCCGGCTGTTATATTCTGCATACCGGGCGGTGGCTTCATTGGCAGGGTTCTTCCAGTTGTTCCATCCTTCCGGAATGATGTGTTTGTCCATCCAGCAGTTAAGATAGGTCACACTGGCCGTGGGCGACCAGGGCCGGCCCAGTGATACTTTATTGATATTGCTGTCGGCCGTTAATTTGCAATCAAAGAAAACAAAGCCATAAGGGATGATGGAATTGGTGGAAGCAGCGGTTACATGGCTGTTCTTTTTGCTGTGAAGATAACAATTCACAAATACGGCAGTAGCAGCGCCAAAAATGAAGTCGGTTGTTCCTTCAATATAGCAGTCTTTGAAATAATGCTTTACCCCGCTGCCGCTTAAAAATAATATATCCTGGTTGCCAACGATCCGGCAGTTTTTCAGGGAAGCCCTGTTGCCTTCGATACGGAGGCCAACGGCCTGCCCGGCCGTGAAGCCGGCCGTGTTTTCAAACGTAAGGTTCTCCGCATGAAAATCATTTCCATATACAAATGCGGAGGCGCAGGTCCAGGTGTTCAGGGTATCACCATTCGGAAGCCTGGTTCCGGCATGGTTGTCAAAGGTCAGTATTGTCTTCTCCTTGTCTTCGCCCAGCAGGGTCACAAAATTCTTTCTCGCATCCACCGTGATCACTTCTTTGTAAATACCCTTCCTGATATAGACCGTCATCTTTTTTTCATTCCCCGGCGGAATGGCATCCAGCGCCGCCTGCACGGTTGTAAAGTTGCCGCTGCCATCCTGTGCAACGGTGATTTTCTGTTGAGCGTTCAGCTGCACAGAAAAAACAAGTACTGCTAATTGAAATATTTTTTTCATAAAGAAAATGATGATGTCATCGCCGGTACGGCTATCAGCTTCGTTGCGTCGCACCCTTCAGCTTTCTGTTCGCTGCTGAGCCGTTCCTTCATGAAGGGGGTTTCGTTATCTGTTATTTCTTCACCGGCACGATCACCCTGTCTGCCAGATCCGGTATCAGCGTTTTTATTTCTTTTAATATCAATTGTGCGATCAGTCTTGCGCCCAGTTCATTGAAATGGGTATTATCTTCTTTGCCTTCCGGGTAATTGGGATGTTCGCCCGGTTTCAGCTGAAGGAACAAAAGTTTTGAATCGTTCTTTCCCAATTCCTGGTAAAGCTCCCGGCTTTTTGTATCGAGGTCTATAAGCAGTACGTTTTCCTTAGCGGCCACTTCTTTTACATAGGCCGAATAATCTTTATGCGTTTCAAGGGCTGTACCGGTGCTGTCGAATTTTCTTCTGCTGACGGGGGTAAGGAGAATGGGAGTGGCTCCTTTTTCCCGGGTTTCTTTTACAAACCGGGTCAGGTTCATGCGGAAGGTGTCGGGAGTGGCGTACCGTTCTTTTTTATCAGGCGATTCATCGTTATGGCCGAACTGGATAAATACATAATCACCCGGTCTGGCCTCATCGGTAATGGATTTCCACAACCCTTCGCTGATAAACGTTTTGGTGCTGCGGCCATTCTTCGCCCGGTTCACAATGGTAACGGAGGAGTCCCAGAAATAGACAAAGGGCATTCCCCAGCCGGTTTCCGGGTAGGCTTTTGTTTCCTTGATGCTCATGGTCGAGTCGCCGGCTAAAAAGATCCGGATCTTTTTCTTTTCCGGAAAGGCAAAAGCAAAACCAGTGAGCGCTGCTGCAAATAGTACTGATTTCTTCATGGTATTATTTCAAGATGCCGTTTAAGTACACTTCTATATTCGTATATGATTTATCCAGTTTATACTGCACTGCATCGGCCGCATCGGTTGGGTTCAGGCCATTCTTTGTTTCCCATTCGTCCGGCATTCCATCGGCATCTGTATCCTTCACCGCAGGGAGATTTTTCAAGGCCGGCCAGGCGGTCAATGTTTTTTCATACTCCGTGCCATGCGGAAAATTTCCCTGTACATCAATAAAGCCGCCGGTTCTGTTGGTAACGTCCCGGATGATACGTTCGTCCAGCGTATCTCTTTTATAACTGGCGCCGGCTTGCTGCAGTACAGCGGTATAGGCCTTTTCAGCGGTTTCGGCAGGAAGCTGTTCGGCAGGAAAAGCCTGGGTTTGCACACAAACTTTCTTATCCTCATCTGTTCCGCCGTTGCCCATATCCACCCCCAGGTAATTGTCTTTTGATACGGCTTTGGATTCATCCACATAGTTTCCCTCCACAAACCATTTTCCAAAGCCAATCGTTTCGTTCCTGCCGGGATTGCAGATACGGTAGCGAACATTTTTATTGGTATTGGGTCCGTATTTGAAATAGTTGTTCACGATGTTATAAGTGCCGCCTTCGCCCGCATAGATATTATTGCTGCCCCAGTTATAGATCACATTGTTCCGGTAGTCAACAAACTCGGTCGGGGTATGCCGTATACCGTTAAAGCGGGGACAGCGGTTGTTGCAATGGGCGAAAAGATTATGGTGCGCTGTTAGATGCAGCCCGCCCCAAATGGCCCCGTATCCGTGATGCTCGTAGTCTTTGTCGCCGGTTTCAAAGTGATAGGAGTAGTTAAGCGGTTCTGAAATGATATTCCATTGCAATGTTGTGCTGTCGCCGGCATACACCGAAAAAACTTCATCCGTACTCCAGCTCATACTGCAGTGATCAATGATGATATTCTTTCTTTTCGTTCCGCCGAATGCATCATCGCCGCCATTGCCATCCACCATGCCGCCTTTCTGGTATTTATCCCCCATCCGGAAACGCAGGTAGCGGACAATGATGTTGTCGCCTCCCAGGGAAACGGAGTTATCGGCCAGGCAGATGCCATCACCAGGGGCTGTCTGGCCCGCAATGGTGACATCGCCTTTAATGGAGAGTTTTGTTTCCAGGTGAATGGTGCCGGATACGGCAAAGGTGATGATCCTTTTTCCTTTTGTTTCGGCGGCTTCCCGGAAACTGCCGGGGCCTTTGTCGGCGAGGCTGGAAACAATCATCACTTTTCCGCCACGGCCGCCGGTGGTGTATTTCCCAAAGCCTTCTGCCCCGGGAAAAGCAACCGGTCTTTCATTGGTGACCGGTGCGGTAAGGATCCTGGTCGCCTGGCTGCAGGCAGTAAAACCCGTACTGAGGAGCAATATTGCCGGAATGAGTTGTTTCATAAACCAAAAAGCAGACGTGAGGAAGAAAATAAGGCTGCATCCCTGCAAGGATACAGCCCTATATATAAAAAACAATCATGAGAAAAAACTATTGATAGCCGGGGTTCTGTGTCATATTGATATTGGCGTCTTTTACCGGCTGAGGGATCGGCAATAATTCACTCTTGCCCGCGGTATACCCTGTGGCATATCTTGCTACACAGGTGGTGTTGATGGCCGACGATAACCAGGTGGAACTGGTCGTACCCGCAGGGGTGGAGCCGGGGGCTGTTTTGTACAGTGAATTGGCATAGAGCCCGCCGATATTACTGTTGTCAGAAGTAGTGCTGCTGAAATAATACATCCGTACCGGCAGGCTGGCAGTGAGCGAATAAGACGGGTAACCGGCCATGTAGCTTGGGTTGAGCATCGCTGTGCTGGTTGACATCTTCAGCATATTGGCCTTTGATTCGGCAATAGCCGTGCCCAGCAGGTTCCAGCGGATAAGATCAAATTTCCTAACGCCTTCGCCGCCGAGTTCAAGTGATCTTTCCCGTACAAGGTACTTGAAGAAGTCTGCCTTTGACAGACCGGAAGGAATGTCCACTGTTGCATCCGGCGTATTGACGGGCTTGCCATAACCTCTTCTTCTTACCATATTGAGGGCATTGTAAGCGGAAGCTGTTGGACCATTGAGTTCATTCTCTGCTTCTGCATACATCAGCAGAATGTCGGCATAACGGAGGATCTGCCATTTCAGGCTAAAGTACTGAATGGCATCTGTTGGAGAAACAGCCGGGTTCGTGATCCAGTCCCTTCTGTATTTGCCATCGGTAAGGTTCGTGATCGCCTGCCCCTGGCGGTTGCCGTTCAGCAGGGTAAAATACGGGCATACCGTAACATCCCTGCGGAGGTCGATTGAATCAAACAGGTATAAGTAAGAGGGAAGGGGGTTCACACTGCTGTTGCCAAAATTGTTAACCCTCGGACCATTATAATATCCCAGCTTGGTGTCTTCTGCTGAGGATAAACCGATGGCACTGGCCTGGAACATCAGTTCCCCGTTCGGGTCGGCAAGGGTGCGGGCACAAACCTGGTCTTTCCACAACGATTTAAAGCTGGGGTTCAGGCTGTGATTACCGGAGTTGATAATATCATTGCATTCATTCCGGGCAATGGTATAGTAGGTAAGATAGTCGCTGCTTCGCTGCACGCCGCCGGACTGGCGAAGGGTGTAGCCGCCCCTGTACAGGGCGATCCTTGCCCTTAATCCTTTTACCGTTCCTTTGGTGATCCTTTCATCCATCGGATCGCCGATACCGGTCACTTCGGTGCGCCAGGGTACCAGGTCTTCCGCTTCGAGAAGGTCGGCCAGGATATGATCATATAAGGTATCGGTGGAAACCCTTGAAGGGAAAGGCGTGGTCTGGGAGAGAATATAGGCCGGTTGAAAATGGGCCGGCAGATCGCCCCAGTTGCGGATCGCTTCAAAATAGTACTGGGCCCGCAGTGTCAGGGCTTCGCCATGCATTCTCCTCAGCTTCTTTTTCTCTTCATCGGTTCCGTTGGTGTACTGTGTCATTTTCGGAATATTCTGAATGCAGAGATTGGCAAACTCGATGCCCTGGAACAACTGGTTGAAAGGATTGGTGATCTGTGCATTTCCTGATGTGGCAGAAAAGCGGGCAATATCACGCCTGTCGTTATCGGCGGCACCGGTCGGTCCCTGCATCTCATCATTATCCACGGTATAGTACAGGCTCAGCCTGATACCATAACCGGCATCGCCAACAAGGCGGCTGTATACACCGGCAATGGCCTTGTAAGCACTCGGCACATCGCTGAAGACCACTTCTTCCGTGACGTCGGTGATCGGTTTCTGATCAAGGTATTTCTTGCATCCGCCGGTGACAGACAGGAGACTGAGAAGACCGGCTGCCGTAAGAATGTTTGTATATCTGAACTTGCTCATGTTGCAGGGTTTATTTTTTAGAAGGTTGCGTTTACGCCAAAAATATAGGTACGGCTTTTCGGATAAGCGGAATAATCAAGACCCGGTGTGAGCGGGTTGCTCCTTACACTTACCTCCGGGTCATAACCGGAATAACCGGTGATCGTAGCCAGGTTATTGGCGGTAAGGTAGAACCTCAGTTTGCTCATCTTCAGCCCCACCAGTTTCTTTACCGGAAGGCTGTACCCTACCGTCAGGTTATTGATGCGGAGGAAGGAACCATTTTCGATCGCCCAGGAATGCGGATAGAAAGCGCCGGCACTTTTCAGCGGCTGCCAGATGGTGGCATTTTTGTTCAGGGCACTGAGTATTTCCGGTGCCACGCCAACGGCTTGGCTGGAGCTGTTTACATACAGCAGGGTTTGCCCGTCTGCGGAGATGGTCCGGTAACGGTTGGCCATTATCGCCAGCATGTTGGAGTTGGCTGTATAACCGTTAGTGAACTCGATCTTGTTGGCGTTGTAAATATCATTACCGATAGAGAAGTTCATGAAAAGGCTCAGGTCCCATTGCCGGTACGTAAGCTGGTTGTTCCAGCCGCCGGTACATTTCGGGGTGGGATCACCGATGACGGTGCGGTCGTTGTTGATATCCACCACGCCATCTCCATTCAGGTCGGCGAATTTGACAGAGCCCGGCATAACGGTACCGATAATGGATGAATTGGAAGGTATGCCCGGTTTGAGGGTGTAAACACCGGTGGTGGGGTTCCAGTTGAAATCATCCGTTGTATAGAAACCTGCTGTAACCAGGCCATAGATCGAGCCCACCGGGTAACCGATCTTTTCTATATAGTCTGTTGGCTGGCCGGAGACACCCCAGCTTGCAGCCGGGAAGAACTGTGTCTGGTTAATGCCAAGACCGGCGATCTTGTTTTTATTGAATGAAATATTGAAGCTGGATGTCCAGTTAAAATTGTTCGGCTTGCGGATCAGCGCTGCATTCAGCTGTACTTCCACCCCTTTGTTGATGGTCTTGCCGATATTCTGCAGTTGGGTGCTGTATCCGAAAGTGGAAGGTATCGGTACATTCAGCAACAGGTCCTTCGATTTGTTGTAATAAACATCCACGCTGATGTCGATCCTGTTGTAAAGGCTCAGGTCAACACCAAAGTTCCTGTTCACGGTAGATTCCCATTTCAGTTTCTCATTCACCAGCCCGGAGGAGTAATAGGCCTGTACAGCCTGGTTATTGATACCATAGTAATAAGTCCCGTCATTCTTGAAGGTGGTCAGGAACAGATAATCATTGATCCGGTTGTTACCTACCGTACCGTACCCATAGCGGAGTTTCAGGTCGGTGATCGCCCTGGAATCACGGAGAAATTTTTCATTCTTGATCCTCCAGGCCACCGATCCGGCCGGGAAGTAGCCCCATTGACGGCCCGGTGCAAATTTGGAAGCGCCGTCTGCCCGAATATTAAATGAGAACAGGTAACGGTTCAGCAGGGTATAATTTACCCGGCCGAAGAAGGAAAGGTTGGTGTAGCGGGTCTTGCCCAGTTTTGGATAGCCTGTAAAAGGGGTACCGAGGTTTGTTTCTTTGAAAGCCTGGGTGGGCGAGGTAAGGAGCGGATAGTTCCGGAAGAGGCTGGAGCGGCTCTCTGTCTTCAGGTCATAGGTTTCCTCACCCAGTACCACATCTATATCGTGTATCTTCTTAAATCCTTTTACGGAGAAGGTGAGCACATTGGAATTGGTGAGTGTTTTCCTTGTCACGGTATCAAGCCCGGCAATAGGTTTGCGTCCGCCCTGTATGATGGAATAAGGAGTGATGGAGTCGAAGAACTGCAGATCGGAAAACTTGTTGTAATCATAACCAACAGTGGAACGGAAGGTGAAATTCTTCAGGAACGTGATGGTAAGCGTAGCGTTTCCGTTCAGGTCGTCTGTTGTTTTTTTCCGGTACTCTGAATTGGCCAGTGCCACCGGGTTATAGAGGTTCAGTCCATTACCCACATTGGGATCAGCAAAGGGGTCGGAATCATCAATATCCTGTGCATTGGAAAGATAAGGTCTGTATTTTACGGCATTCCGCAGGCGGTTATAGGAAGAGCCCTTTACATCGGATACACCGGCGCCCATCACTTCCTGGTGAATATACCTGCCGCCAAGCCCGATCTTAATATTTTTTGTGATCTTGTAATCCCCCTTCGCATTAAAGAGATGTCTTTTGTAATTGGAGTTGATCACAATGGCTTTATCATTATTGTATGTATAACCAAAGTTGTAGGTCATTTTTTTAGTTCCACCCGATGCATTGATGTTATGGGTGGTGGTAATGCCGGTGCGGCCGAAGGTTTCATCCTGCCAGTCCACCGGGCTTACATTCTTATAGTTGCTGAGGGTATCCCAGGTAGTACCGAAGTTCTTGGTGAAGGTGGTGCTGTCGGTACTGCTTCCTCTTGATCTTTCTGACTGGTAGATCACATAATCATACGGGCTGAGAACATCCAGTTCCTTTGCCAGTTGTTTTATACCGACAAAACCGTTGTAGGTTACGACCAGTTTACCGGGCTTGCCGCTTTTTGTGGTGATCACGATCACGCCATTGGCGCCCCTTGCTCCGTAAATGGCAGTGGCCGCTGCATCTTTCAGTACATCGATGGACTGGATATCCTGCGGGGAAATAGTAGAAAGGGCATTTTCCATTTGTACGCCATCCACAATGTACAGCGGCGAATTGTCCCCTGTAATGGACATACCGCCACGTACACGGATGCGAACCTCTGCATCGGGCGAGCCTTCAGATGTGGTGGCGGTAACGCCAGCCAGTCTTCCATTCAGTGCTTCTGCGGCAGAATTGATCGGGATATCTTTTAACTCCCGGGCGCCTACCGATGATACAGAGGCCAGCAGGTCCTTTCTTCTTACCGTCTGGTAACCGATCACCACCACATCGGTCATCGCTTTTGCATCAGGTTGCAGAGTGGCATTAACGGTACTGTTGTTTCCAACCGGCACCTCCAGGGCCAGGTGCGAGGCGCTGGTAAAAACAAGTACGGCCGCATCACCCGCAACGGTGATCCTGAAATCCCCCTTGCTGTCGGTGGTGGTGGCGGTCTTGGTTCCTTTTACGATCACTGTGATCCCGGCCAGCGGCTGGCTATTGTCTGCGGAGGTTACCGTACCGGTCACGGTTCTGTTCTGCGCCAGCAACTGGTTCAGCGGACTGCAAAGCATCAGAATAAGTAAACAGGTTCCTGCTTTTTTTAAAATACTCATCATAATTGTTTTTTTAATTCGAGCCCGTTTTCAGAATAAAGAAGAAATGGACGGATGGATGCCTGGTTTTCTGGATATCGGATCAGGTATACCCGGTAACTGGTTTGTTCACCAGTTTGGCGGGAAATAAAACGGGAGTATTGCGGAGCCGGTGATGAAGAGATTTGCAGGATTATCATCCGGAATTTCCGGCAGGTTTGACCGGTTTTTCAATCGTCTTGCAAAGCAATCTTTTCATTTCAGCAGGCAAGCGTCTCGTTTTGGTTGCAGTTACAGTCAATGAAAAATCAACTGTTCCCTTGACAAGTTTAGACAGAACTTCCCTACCCGGAAACGATTTAAAAGTATTTATTTACGCAATCGTTCCCGGCATCGTTACCATGCCGAACCAGTTGTCTATCAGCTTGTAAGACCGCTGAAACCCTGTAAGCAAGCGATAGGGCCGATCGTCTTTCTTTCCAGGCCGGGGCAAACCTTCCGGGGGTCATATAACGATATGTTTCAGCAGGGCAAACTGCATTATTCACTTCTTAAATCAGTAACTTTAACGGGTACCGGTATTAACAGCGCTGATCCATGAAATTTGAAGCCGTAACCATAAAAGATATAGCCAAAGCCCTGGGTCTCTCCACCTCCACTGTTTCCAGGGCCTTACGAGACAGTTACGAGATCAGCCCGGAGACAAAAAAGCTGGTGCTGGAATATGCACAAAAGATCAACTATCATCCCAATCCTATTGCCCTCAGCCTTAAAGAAAGAAGAAGCCGCTCCATTGGCGTGATCGTTTGTGAGATCGCCAATAGCTATTTTTCGCAGATCATCAACGGGGTGGAATCCATTGCCTACAACCGGGGTTATAATGTGATCATCGCCCAGAGCCGGGAATCGGCCGGCAGGGAGATGATGAACCTGCAATACCTGACATCCCGTTCTATTGATGGACTGATCGTTTCCGTCTCTGCCGAAACCAAGGACTTCAGTTATTTTAAAGAACTCCATCAGAAAGGAATGCCGATCGTATTCTTCGACCGTATCGTGGATGAGATCGACACACACAAAGTGATCGTGGATAATTTCAAAGGGGCTTATGATGCCACCACCCACCTGGTCCGTAACGGCTGCCGCCACATTGCCTGTGTTTCCAATGCAGCGGTACTGTCGATAGCCCGGGACAGGCTGGCGGGGTACAAGGCCGCCCTGGCGGATAACGGGATAGAAGTGAAGGACCAGCTTACCCGCTATTGTAATCACGGGGGAATGATGCTGAATGAGGTGGAGACTGCCATCGATGAATTGCTTTCAATGAAAAAAAGACCCGATGCCATATTTGCCTCTGCAGATAAGCTGACCACGGGTTGTCTCCGCATACTGAAATCAAGAGGGCTTAAAGTACCGGATGATATAGCCCTTGTCGGTTTTTCCAACACGGACCTGACCGAGTTACTTGACCCGCCCCTGACCGTCATCCGTCAGCCGGCATTCGAAATGGGGGAGATCGCCATGAACCTCTTACTGCAACTGATCGAAAGCAAGCGGCCGGTGACTGATTTTGAAACCAAGATCCTTTCTACCGAACTGCTGGTAAGGGATTCCACCCGAAAAACCCGGGCAGGCGTCAAACAGGTTTTCTGAGCAGTAAATACACCGCAATTTCTGTCGTTTTGTTTTGGCGCTCAGGGCGGCAGCTTATATATTTGCACTCCGCCGGTAAAAATTATTTTTTACAGCATGGGGGTTTAGCTCAGTTGGCTAGAGCGTTTGCATGGCATGCAAAAGGTCACCGGTTCGACTCCGGTAACCTCCACAAAAGGTCATCCCGCCGCCGGCGGAACAACCTCCCGGTTTAAGCCGCCTTCCGGTAACAGGCGGCTTTTGTTTACCCAAACATTTTTACTTTTACTGTGTTATAAATGTATATCTCTTTTCAATGGGCGTTTTCAGGCAAATAGCAGAGTACCTCTACCTTAAGAAGAAAAGTCCGGACAGACCCAAAAGCAAATGGATCGGGTATATGCATGGCATCAACCGGCTCAGCCTGCTGATCTTTCTTCTTTGCCTGATCATTCTTGCGATCAAATTGCTGGCATAAGAAACCGAATGATACTTGCAGCCGCATTTGCAGAAGCCGGGCCCCCCTCGCTCAGTTTTTTTCTCAGTTCGTTATAATTTTCCTGCAGTGCATTCCTCTTTTCACTGTCTTCCAGTAAGGAGTGAAGTTCCCCGATGAGGTTGGGGCTTGTCATATTTTCCTGGATCAGTTCTTTCACGACCAGTTTATCCATTATCAGGTTGACGAGGGAGATGTACTTCACTTTTACCAGCCGTTTGCCGATCTGGTAGCTGAGCCACGAGCCTTTGTAACAAACCACTTCGGGTACCCCGAACAGCGCCGTTTCCAGGGTGGCTGTGCCCGAGGTGACCAATGCGGCCGCGGATTGCATCAGCAGATCATAAGTGCGGTTGGAAACATAAGAGACGTTGGTAAAGGGTTTCAGCATTTCATCATAAAAACTTTCTTCCACCCCCGGCGCTTTGGCCACCATGAACTGGTAACCGGGGAAAGACCTGCTGACCTCCAGCATTACCGGGAGTTTTTTCATGATCTCCTGCTTGCGGCTGCCGGGCAATAGCGCAATTATTTCTTTGGGGCTGAACCTGGTCTCCGGCGTTTCTCTTTTGTGCTGCTCAATTTCTTCCACCAGCGGGTGTCCGACATATTCCACTTCCCAGTGCCATTTGCTCTGATAGTAATCCTTCTCAAACGGGAGAATGACCAGCATTTTATCAATACACTCTTTCATCATTTTCACCCGGCCTTCCTTCCAGGCCCATACCTGGGGGGAGATGTAATAGATCACCTTTAGCCCCTGCTGTTTTGCCCATTTAGCGATACGAAGGTTAAAGCCCGGGTAATCGATCAGGATCAGTACATCAGGTTTATTTCGGAGAATATCTTCCTTGCAGTATTTAAGGTTACGGAAGATCGTCCGGAGGTTCATGACCACTTCCGCAAATCCCATGAAAGCAAGATCACGGTAATGTGTTACCAGTTCGCCGCCGGCGGCCTGCATCTTATCGCCACCCCAGCAGCGGACTGCAGCCCCGGCATCAAGTTTTTTTAATTCTTTGATGAGATGGCTGCCGTGTAAATCACCCGATGCTTCCCCGGCGATGATGTAATACTTCATTGGGGCAAAAATAGTGAATGATCAACGGCAAATAATATGGGATGCGAAAAGGCCGGATCACTGCTTCAGTACCGGAAGTTCGATATAACTGTTGTAGTACACCCGTTGTTCTGCTTTGATAAAATCCGATTCATTTGCCTCGAAGATATTCGGTACATACTTCTGGGGATTACGGTCAATGACCGGGAACCAGGTGCTCTGTACCTGTATCATCAGCTTATGGCCTTTCTGAAACACATGGTTGATATCGTGGAGGTCTATTACAAATTCCTCCGGTTTGTTGGGGGTAAGCGGTGAAGGACTGGCAAAGCTTTTCCTGAAACGGCCCCGGAATACTTCCATGGCCACAGGCAGCTGGTAACCGCTCATCGTCAAACTTTTTTTATCAAAATTCGGATACACATCGATCAGCTTTACGATCCAGTCGGCATCGGTACCGCTGGTGCTGGCGTACAGGTGCGCCATGATCTTGCCGGTTACTGTCAGCTCATCCGTCAATGTATCGGTGGAGAAACTTACCACATCCGGTCTTGAATAAACAAACCGCTGGTCTTCCACCTGCCAGGGGCGCCACCTGCTTCCGGGGCCATAAGTGGCTTCTATGGGCTGCTGGCGATAAGGTACCGGGTGCGCCGGATCGCTGATATAACTGGTATAGCCGGTAACGGCCGGTTTGCTAAAACTGGCTTTATTACCAGGGCCGGTATATAATCTTTTCAATTCGGCATTTTTCGGGGGCCAGCTGGTGTAGGTCTTCCATTTATTAGTGCCGGTTTGAAAACAATAGGCCTCTTCAAATTTTCCATCCCCTTTCCCTTTCAGCCAGTAATCGAACCATTTTTTCTGCAGTGCCTGGAACCAGGGTGCTGTTGGCCCGTCAAAAGATATCTTACCGAGACTGTCGGCCTTGCTTCTGGCCCATTGCCCGTGATTCCAGGGGCCAAGTACGAGATGATTGTTATTGGCCTTATCCTTTTTTTCCATGTGGGCATACATGAGCTGCGGGCCATTGATATCTTCCTGGTCATAATAACCGCCTACATGAAGCTGTGGGACCTGTGCATATTCCACATAACTGAGTGGTGAGTTCTTTTGCCAGAAAGCATCATAGTTGGGATGTTGCACAAAATTGTTCCAGGTAGGTACCTTGCCATGAAAATATTTCCCGTTCACATTTTTCAATGAACCCAGTTGCAGGTACCAGTCATAAAGATCGAACTGCGGAAAAGGAAAGTCACTGTCGGTGGTTTTGTCCCACTCAACTTCGTAAGTGTATTCCATACCATAGCTCAGCCGGAAAGCACCGTTGTGGTGAAAGTCATCTCCCAGGAACAGGTCGCCCATACAGGCCTGCTCGCTGGAGGCTTTTAAGGCCGGGTGCGGATCAACAGCGCCTGCCAGGGCCAGCCAGCCCGGATAGGAAATGCCGAAGAGACCGGCTTTTCCGTTATTGCCTTTTACATTTTTTACCAGCCAGTCCACCGTATCCCAGGTATCGGTGCTTTCATCCACGGCGTTTTTTTTCTGCAGGTGAATAAGGGGCTGGTGGATCTGCATCGTTCCTTCGCTTTTGTATTTGCCCCGTATGTCCTGGATCACTAAAAAATATCCTTCCGAAAGCATACTGCTGTTATATGGGCCCAGGGAGAACACACTGAAAGCGCTGTCGTTCGGCCAGCCCGGATCGGCACCGTAAGGAGTACGCATGATCAGTATCGGGTAATCCTGCCGGGCGCCTGCCGGCGAAATGATGACCGTATAGAGTTTTACGCCGTCCCGCATAGGGATCATGGCTTCCGATTTTTTATAGAAGAGAATACTGTCTGTCTGGGTATGCCCGGAATGGCAGAACAGGCCGGCCATCAGCATGACCAGGAATAGCTTCTTCATGCCCTTATGATTTTCAAATAAAGTTAGGAAGACTACGGGGCCTGTCAGATTATTTTTAGCACCAGGATACCGATGCCGTATATAAGCGTCATAATAAAAATACCCTTGGCTGTTTCGTCCCGGTGAGTGTTCACGTAAAGGGTGAAGAGGATCACATTGGCCAGCAGGCTGAGCGAGCCTACGGAGGTGATCATTTTGCTGTCGTTCATGAAATAGGTAAGAAAATCACCAAAGGAATAGGAGGGGAACTTGATAAAGTATATGACCACGAGGCCCAGCAGCGGACCTACTAAACCCAATACAAGCCCCAGGCGGAGGTTATCTTTTTTAAAGAACATTATTTACAGCAGTTATGGTTTTTGATTTCAAAGACAGGGTTTATTTCCAGGATTTTTCAAGCTGGTTTTTTAAAACGTAATTTGTCAGGTCAAATTGTACAGGAACCACACTTACATAGTTATTTGCCAGGGCCCAGACATCGGTATCCTTTCCTTTATCAAAATTTACAAACTCCCCGGTAAGCCAGTAGTACTGACGCCCGTGCGGGTCATTTCGTTCGATAAAATCTTCTTCATATTTGGCATAGGCCTGGCGGCATATTTTGTAACCCTTCAGTAATTCCGGTACTACGGCGGGAATATTTACATTCAGCACTGTATGCTTATCCAGTTTTGAACCGAGCATTTTCTCCACGATGACCCGTACATATTTCCTGGCGCCGGTGAAATCAGCGTCAATCCGGTGATCCAGTAAGGAAAAGCCTGCCGAGGGGATGCTTTCAATAGCGGCTTCCACGGCGGCCGACATGGTGCCGGAATAGATCACATTGATACTATGGTTTGCCCCATGGTTGATCCCGCTAAGACAAAGGTCAGGTTTGCGGTGAAGGACTTTGTCAACAGCCAGTTTTACGCAGTCAACCGGGGTGCCGGTACATCCCCAGGTATCTACATTTCCGATCGTATGGATTTTATGCAGCCGGAGGGGCTGGCCGATTGTGATGGCATGTCCCATTCCTGACTGGGGTTTGTCGGGGGCCACCACAATGATCTTTCCCAGGTCCTTTACGGCTTCCACCAGGTTCATGATCCCCGGGGCAGTTACACCATCGTCGTTGGTTATCAGTATTACAGGGGGTTCCTTTTTAACCCTTGTAGTAGCGGTTTTTCGGGCGGGAACTGATTTTTTTGAAGGATTGGCTTTTGCTTTGGCAGACATGAAACAAAAATCCTTGTTTTTCCCGGTCTGTCCAAAAAGACGAAGAAAGGTTTTGAATTTCTAAATAAATTAGTATTTTGCGACTAAATAAATTAGGTAGTTATGGCATTATCCAATCAAAACCTGAAATACCTGCGTAAGCTGCGAGGCTGGACACAAGAGGAATTCGCCCAAAAGCTCCGGATCAAACGTTCCCTGCTCGGTGCATACGAAGAGGAAAGAGCCGAGCCCCGTATCGATGTACTCGAAGTGGTGTGTGATATTTTCAAGCTTACCCTGGATGATATGCTCCGGAAGGACCTGAGTGATAATAAAACGAATTACCTGGCTAAGCGAAGGAGCCTGAAACTGGCCTCTGGCCGCACCGATATTCCCTTTGTCCCCGTGAAAGCCGCTGCCGGTTACCTGGCCGGTTATGCTGATCCGGAATTTATTGATGAGCTGAACACCTTTACCCTGCCAATGCTTACCGGAGGGAATTACCGGGCCTTTGAGATCATAGGAGATTCGATGCTGCCCACCCCGAGCGGCTCCGTCATTGTAGGCGAAAAGGTGGAAAACCTGGATGATGTGAAGAATAATGTAGCCTGTATTGTGGTTTCAAGAAATGAAGGGGTGGTATACAAACGAGTGCAGAAGAACGGGCGGCAAAAGAATAAACTTATCCTGATCAGTGACAACCCTTCCTATCATCCCTATACAGTAAATGCCGATGAAATACTTGAAATGTGGCAGGCGCAAATGGTCATTTCAAAAGTGACCAGCCAGCAGCGCTGGGATATGAACCAGCTCGGAAATATCGTTTCTGAGCTGCAGGAACAGGTAAGTTCCCTCAAAAAGAGGATGAATTGATCCGGTTTCATCCGTGATTTTTTGCGGTTTTCTGCGTTTTCATTCAGGTCATGATCTTAGTCTGTTATATTTGCAGACTGCTAAATCATGACCTGATGGTGAGAAAGTTGATCTGTGTACCCCTGATACTGTTCAGTATTGCTCTCTACTCCCAGGAGAAATCATTACAGGCAATAAAGGTTACACAGGCTCCCCGGATAGATGGTCTTCTTAACGATGCTGCCTGGCAAAATGTGCCCGAGGCCACCGGTTTTATACAGAGTTACCCGAATGCCGGCGTTCCTGCATCTCAGAACAGCAGTATTAAAATCGTGTACGATAATGCCGCCATTTACATCGGGGCTTACCTCTATGATGATCCGGCACAGGTCCGTAAACAATTAACCGCAAGGGATGATGAAGTGCTGAAGGATGTAGACTACTTCTCCGTTTTCTTTGATACCTACAATGATAAGCAAAACGGGTTTCAGTTCCTGGTTACCTCCGCTAATGTGCAAACGGATGCCCGGCTGGGCCCTAACCTTGGCGGCAGCTTCGGGGAGTTTGGCGATAAGACCTGGGATGCAGTATGGGAAAGCAAGGTGCAGATGCAGAAAGATGGCTGGACCATCGAAATGAAAATTCCTTATATCTCCCTGCGGTTTGCCCGGAAAGGCCTGCAGGACTGGGGGATACAATTTCTGCGGCAGATCCGCCGCACCAATGAAAGCTGTTACTGGAACCCCGTGGATCCCAAGGTGAATGGTTTTGTGAACCAGTTTGGTCTTTATAAAGGATTACAGGATCTGCAACCCCCCTTACGGCTCAGCTTTTCTCCGTACATATCAACCGGGTTTCGCAGTTCTCCCGACCTGGGACAAGGCTTTACCAATACCTGGCTCCGCAGCGGAGGCGTGGATGTAAAATACGGGCTGAATGAAAGTTTTACACTCGATGCCACCCTGATCCCTGATTTCGGGCAGGTGGTCTCCGATAATGTGATAAATAACCTTTCGCCTTTCGAAGTGAAGTTCCAGGAAAACCGCCCCTTTTTTACGGAGGGAACGGAGATATTCAATAAAGCCGGGTTGTTCTATTCAAGAAGAGTTGGTGCTGTTCCTTCAAAGTACGGAGCCGTCCGGGCATTTACTTCATCCAACCCGGATTGGGAGATCGTGAAGAACCCATCTGTCACCCAGCTGATCAATGCCACCAAATTCTCCGGAAGGACACAAAAGAAACTGGCTATCGGGGTTTTCAATGCTATTACGGCACCCATGCATGCAACCCTGCGCAACAAATTAAGCGGTAAGGATTCTACCGTGGAGACAGAACCGCTCTCCAACTATAACATCTTTGTACTGGACCAGGCACTGAAAGGGCGTTCCTCCGTTACGTTTACCAATACAAACGTTCTGCGCAATGCCTCGGCGCCTGATGCAAATGTTTCTGCATTAGACTTCAGCTTATTTGATAAAAGTAATACTTATAATTTCCGGGGAACGGCCCGTTACAGTAAAATATTTGCTGCTTCTCCCTCCGACGGGTATAATACCACCCTGCGGTTTGCCAAAGTAAGCGGCAACTGGCAATACAGCCTCCAGGGCAATATCGAATCTGCCAGGTACAATCCCCGTGACCTTGGCTTTCTGCAGGCGCCCAATGAAGTGTCAGGCACTGCAACCCTTGGTTATTTCCAGTTTCAGCCCAAGGGATCGCTGGTGCAATACAATTACCGGCTGACCGGCTATTATGCCAATATGTACAAGCCGGGAGACTACAATATCTCCTACGTAAAGGCAACGGCTTTCTGGTTGTTCAGAAATTTCTGGGATGTAACACTGACAACCGGCTATTTTCCAACGGAACATGACTATTTTGTTTTAGGCGATCCGCTCACCTATCAGCGGTTTGTAAAACGACCCTCCTACGGATATCTAAGCCTTGACGGGAGTACGGACAGCCGGAAACGGTTATTTTTCAGCTACTCGCTATTGTTTGCCGACTTCTTCCGGTCAGCCCCCAATAAAAATTACCATACCGTGCTGGGAGGTATCCGCTACCGGTTCAGTAATAAACTTACGGTCGATTTCTCTCATCAGCATGAAGGGGAATCCGATTATATCATCTCTGCCGGAAGGGAAACAAATAATGAACCGATCATCGCTTTCGTGAATTTTACTGATATCACTTCTGTACTCTCAGGTATATATAATTTCTCACCAAGGGCCAACCTTACCCTTCGTGCCCGTCATTACCTGAGCCGGGTAAACTTCAACCGCTTTGCGAATGTGGATACGAAAGGCAACCCCGTACCAAGGACCGGCAGCACCAGTTTTGATAATGTGAATGTATTTAACCTTGATGCCTTCCTGACCTGGGATTTCCGGCTGGGAAGCCGGCTGATCATCGGCTACAAGAACTGGCTGGGGGATGAAGAAGTGGTAAAGGTGAATGGAAAAAACAATTACCTGCATAACCTTGGCGGAACCTTCGACCTCCGGCATGGCAACGAGTTCACCGTCCGCTTTATTTACTTCCTTGATTACAACCAGCTCAGGAAAAAACACTAACCCAGTTTGATGAGACCCGAAGGGGTGATGGCGTATACAACATCGCTTTTACCCGGCTCCACCCTGTAGGTGCCCGTAAACCGGCTGAAGGCAGGAAGAATACAATGGTTACGGGTGAAATAAAAGCAGGGAAACCGCAAGGCCTGTTTTCCCTGTCCTTTCAGCACGATGCCGGGGTGCACATGCCCTGAAAACGTATAGAGGTCCTTGTGTTGTTCGCTGCCCTGTTTTCTCCGGGTGTCTTCATGCCTGAACAGGAAATTACCGATCACCAGTTCCCATTCATGAAGGTTTATGGCGGCATCAGCATACCAGTTATTTTCCAGTATATCGTGGTTGCCCTTAACGAGATCGATCTGCAGCAAGGAAAAATCCCGGCGCCATTTCAGAAAGAGGTCCATTTCTTTGTTGATGGTGCTGTGTGTAAAATCACCGACGATGATCAGCCTGTTCGCTTTGCAGAGGTAGAGCATCGCCACCAGCCTTTGCAGGTCGGCCTTATAAATATCCTGCGGCACACCGATACCCGACTTTCGGAAGTGACCGGTTTTGCCAAGGTGAAGATCGGCCAGGATAAGTACGTCCTGCTCTTCCCAGAAAAGACAGCGCTCTGGAAACACCCAGAATGTGTTGTTTTGGATAATATGCGGAACAGGGTTTTGCATGGGAGCCGCAAATATAAGGCTGGACAGGTTCTACCCGGAGGCCATCTGTTGCTGCATTTTCCGAATCCTGTCCTCCAGTTTTTCCGATGACAGGTCTTCCCGCATGCTGTCAACCTTGATGGGGAAACAAAAAGGGGTCAGCTGCTGCGGCACCGTGATGATGATCCGGGAGTGCTGTATCCTTTCGAGCATATCCCGCAGGCGTATTTCCTCCATTTGCTGATCGAGTACTTCCTGGTACGACTGGCGGAGCAACAGGTTTCCGGGATCGTATTCGCTGAAAACATTAAAAAGCAACGAAGCGGATGACTGCAGGTGACGGGCTTTTTTCTTTTCGCCCGGCATGCCCTGGAAGATGAGACCGCCGATAACCGCCACATCCCTGAATTTTCTTTTTGCCATTTCAGTGCTGTTCACACTTCGCTGGATATCGTTCAGCAGGTCATGAGGGGAGAAAAGTTCGTACACATTCGTATCGTCCACCGGGATCGGCTGATCGCTGAGCAGTTCAAAGCCGTAGTCATTCATGGCAAAGGAAAAAGTAATGGGCCGTATACGGCTGATCCGGAAAGCAAGGATTGCGGCCATCGCTTCATGCACCAGCCGTCCTTCAAAAGGATAAACGAATAGATGGAAGCCATCTTCCGTTTCGATGTGTTCGATCAGCAATTCATTTTCCGCAGGAACACGGGAAAGGGACCGTTGCAGGTCAAAAAGCGGTTGTAAGGCGGTTAATTCAACATCCTCCCTTTTTTTGTTGCTCACGGTACGGTCCAGTGTTTGCCGGAGTTTCTTACCCAGGTTGGCGCTGAGCGGCATCCGTCCGCCGGTCCAGCTTGGAACGATGGATTTTTTCTTTTCTGATTTGCGGACAAGGGCTGTCATGTCTTTGATCATGATAAACTCCAGGTTCTTTCCTGCCAGTGAAAAGACATCACCGGGATCAAGCCGTGAAATAAAGTACTCTTCTATCACCCCCACATAGCCGCCCGAAATGAATTTTACTTTCAACATCGAATCACTGACGATGGTACCGATGTGCAGCCGGTGACGCATGGCTGTTTTGCGGCTGCTGATCCTGTACAGGCCCTCCTCCGTCACCTCTACTTTCCTGAAATCATCATACTGCCCCATGGCATTCCCGCCTTTGGTAATGAAATGGAGGATATCATGCCATTCCTGCCGGGTAAGATCCCTGAAGCAATAAGTAGAGGTTACTTCCCTGAACAACTGTTCCGGTTCAAAACCATCAGAGACAGCCAGTGTGTTCAGGTATTGCATCAGCACATCGAAGCAAAGCAGCATGGGTACACGGCTTTCTATCAGTGATTCATCCATGGCCTGTTTCAGGGCGGCAGCTTCCATCAGTTCAAGCGAATGGGTGGGAAGAAAATAGATCTTGCTTACGGCATCCGGGCTATGCCCGCTGCGGCCGGCCCTTTGAAGAAACCTGGCCACCCCTTTTGGCGAACCGACCTGTATCACAGTTTCAACCGGGCGAAAATCAACACCAAGGTCAAGACTGGCTGTGCAGACCACTGCTTTCAGGTTACCGGTATGCAGGTTCTCTTCTATCCAGGTACGGAGTTCCCGGTCAATGGAACTGTGGTGCAGGGCGATGGACCCGGCAAGTTCAGGACAAATAGACAGTAAGGTATGATACCATGTTTCACTCATTCCCCTTGTATTGATGAAAATGAGAGTGGTCCGGCTTTTCTCAATAACCGGAAGGATCTTATGTGCCAGCTTGATACCGAGATGACCCGCCCAGGGATACTTTTCAATTTCATCCGGGAAAATGGATTCCACCTCTATCTGTTTTTGCAGCCGGGCCCTTATGGTCACCCCGGATTCTTTAAGGGGAGCCAACAGTACATCCTTTGCTTCTTCAAGGTTCCCGATCGTGGCGGAGATACCCCAGACGGAACAGGGGGTGCCGGGATCTGAATACTGTATATTTATTATTCTGGAAAGCGCCAGCTCCACCTGCACGCCCCGTTTACTCCCCAGCAGTTCGTGCCATTCATCCACTGCAATGATCTTCAGTGAGTGAAAAAGGGAGGCGTAGCCTTTCTGCGCCAGCAACAGGTGAAGGCTTTCCGGGGTGATGATCAGTACTTCGGGCATCTGCCGTTTTTGCTGCGCCCGTTCGGCGGTATTGGTATCGCCATTACGGATGCCGATCTTCCAGTTCATGCCCAGTTCTGCCATTACTTCTTCCATGGCCCGCCCGATATCTTTTGCCAGTGCCCGCAGCGGGGTTATCCACAGCAGCTGCAGGCCATTGTTTTTTTTCTTTTGGCAATCTTCAGGGTGGGCGTTGATAAAATTGATAAGGGCGCCGAGAAAAACAGAGAAAGTTTTACCGCAGCCGGTGGGGGCATTTACCAGCCCGCTCCGGTGCAATGCGAGCTGCTCCCACGTTTGCACCTGGAATAAAAAGGGGCTGAACCCTTTTGCTTCCAACCAATTGCTGATAACGGAAAATCCTTTTGTTTGCTGCAGTTCCACAGATCAGAATGAACTGTGAAGTTACAGGGAATGGACAATTTAATAGACTGCTTTCAGTACGCCATCCTGCCACTTCAGGAAATAGAGCTTTTTGTTTTCGAAATAGTCCAGCATCATCGTTTGCTTGTTCAGTACCGGCTGGATATCAAAATCGGTGAAGACCTTATTCAGCTTGCTGGTGATATTGGAAGCAAAATCGTGTTTGTACTGTAACAGGAGTTTTACATACTTCCAGGTTACCTCATACCCGCGGAAGACCATGTCACTGGGTCGTGCAAACATCACGTCTTTGAAGTAATTGGTGATGCCTGTACTCACTTTATCGATCTTGGCATTATAAAAAGGCATGCTGTACACGATCTCTATGCCTTTGTATTCCGGTTTGCTGAAGTCCTTGATATTATCCCAGGTGGGCATACCCATCACGGTGGACTGGTATTTCTGTTTTTTCAATACCACCAGTTCCTGCACAAGGCGTTTACCAAAGTTTTCATCCAGGCTGCCCGAAATGCACAGTGTCTGGTGGGTGGTATCAAGATAAGGGATCAGGTGGTTCACCGTAAAGCTGTCCGGAAGTTCAACATACTTGAATTTCAGCGGAACGGAAACCGTATTCCTGCTGAAGTCGTCAAAGTAGGTTTTGATGCGGTCCTCCAGCTGTCCTTTTTTCCTGAACACCACGATCGGGTTCAGCGAATAGTATTTCTGGAGATGCCGGTAAATGCCTTCACACTGGGTGCGGAGTGTCGGGTTCAGGATCACATAAAACGGGTTGCCGGCAATCCCGCCGTCATTCGGCATGTTTACATTGATCACCGGGATATTTCTTTTAAGCCCTGCATCGGCAAATGTTTTTATTTCGCCGGAGGTGCAATGAACGATCATAAAAGAAACACTGTCCATTTCGGGCCTGTTCAGTTGCTGTTCGAGGCTTTCTTTGGCAGACCGGGTATCATACACATATACTTCAAGGGATATTTTCTCATCATTCAGCGAGTCGAGGGCCAGTTGGGAGCCTTCATATAATTCAAGCCCGGGATTGATGTATTTGGGAAAAGTATATTTTGAGAAGCGGTATTCACCTGTTTCATCAAAAGCGGAGTCCAGAAAAAGCGGCGCAAAGATGGCGATCTTAAATTTCAGGCTGTCATTTTGTGCTGAGGCCCGGCCCGGCAGAAAGGTATGGCTGAGTAAACAGATCGATACGATAAGGTATTGTATTCTTTTCATAGATAGCTAAATCCGGTTAATACTGCTTTATTCTTCTTCCCCGCACCGGGTCTATTCCCATTCGATCGTTGCAGGCGGCTTGCTGCTGATATCATACACCACCCGGTTGATCCCCCTCACATTATTGATGATGCTGTTTGAAACGTTTGCCAGGAAATCATACGGCAGGTGCGCCCAGTCAGCGGTCATTCCATCCACACTTGTTACCGCCCGCAGGGCCACGGTATATTCATAGGTCCTTTCATCGCCCATCACCCCCACACTTTTTACAGGCAGTAAGATAGCGCCAGCCTGCCATATCGTCACATAAAGATTGCTCTCCCGCAGTGCAGTAATATACAAATGATCGGCTTCCTGCAATAACTGTACCTTTTCTTCGGTCACTTCTCCCAGTATCCGGATGGCAAGACCGGGTCCGGGAAAGGGGTGCCGGTCGATCATATCAGCCGGAATGCCCAGTTCACGACCCACTTTTCTTACTTCGTCTTTGAACAGGGAGCGGAGCGGCTCCACCAGTTCCAGGTGCAGATGGTCGGGCAGGCCCCCCACGTTGTGATGGGATTTGATGGTTACCGATGGGCCATGCACGGAAACACTTTCGATCACATCCGGGTATATGGTGCCCTGGCCGAGCAGTTCCACGCCTTCCGTCTTTTTCGATTCCTCCTGGAAGACATCAATAAAAAGACTGCCGATGATCTTACGCTTTTCCTCGGGCTCAGTTTTGCCGGCCAATTTTGTATAGAACCGCTCTTTGGCATCGATCCCCTTTACGTTCAGCCCGATCCTTGCGTAAGTATCCAGCACATGCTGAAATTCATTTTTGCGGAGCACCCCGTTATCTACGAAGATGCCATAGAGGTTTTTGCCGATCGCTTTATGAATGAGTGTGGCCGCTACCGTGGAGTCTACACCGCCGCTTAATGCCATGATCACTTTCCGGTCGCCGATCTGTTTTTTCAGTGCTTCCACCGTATCAGTAATAAAGTGGGCCGGCGTCCAGTCCCGGGAGCATCCGCAAATATCCACAAGAAAATTGCGCAGGATCTTTTTCCCCTCACTGGAATGATAAACCTCGGGGTGAAACTGTACGCCGTAAAGCGGTTGGGTACCGGCGCCGTTCTTCTTGAAAGCAGCAACCGGTATGCTGTCTGTATCAGCCAATAGTTCAAATCCCGGGGGCAACTCCTTTATCGTATCGCTATGGCTCATCCAAACCTGGCTTTGTGCCGAAACTTCTTTTAGCAGCACATCTTCCTTCTTTCGCTGCAGGATGGCTCTGCCATATTCCCGTTTATTACTCCTGGCCACCACTCCGCCAAACCGTTTGGCCGTCAGCTGAGCGCCGTAACAGATACCGAGAACCGGCACATGGGCGGCAAACGACTGCACATCTGCATCGGGGGCACCCTCTTCGTTTACGGAACAGGGAGAGCCGGAAAGGATAATACCTTTTAAGCCTGGTTCCGTTACAAAAGGTTTGTGATAGGGAATGATCTCGCAGTACACATTCGCTTCTCTTACGGCCCGGGCAATGAGTTGGGTATATTGCGAACCGAAGTCGAGAATCAGGATTTTTTCTGTCATTAGTTTCTGGAATTATTGTGCCGGTGGCCTGCCCGCCGCAGCGTTACGGAATGGCGGACTGCTGCGAAGGTAAAAAAAGACGCTTAGTTTACGGCTAAATACGTACAACAAAGGCCGGGATTGATTTACATGGGACTGTTTTACAGTAACCTTTTCAAAACCCGGTGCGTCACACTGGTTTTAAACCTAGTTTTGATGAATAAACACCACACCATGAGAAGGTTATTTCCTGCGCTGATCGCCCTGACAGTTATCCTCAGTTCCTGTTTCCTGGATGGCGGAAAACGCCTGCGGGGAAGCGGCACGATCAAAACGGATGTTCGTAATGAAAAAGGCTTTCAGAACATTGAAGTGCAGGGCGCCATCAAGGTATTCGTCAGGCAGGATTCAGGATACGCAGTAAAAGTAGAAGCGGATGATAACCTGCAGGACCATATTGAAGTGTATGTAGATAAACAAACATTGGTGATCAGGCCGGAGAAAGGCTTTAACCTGCGGCCGACCAGGTCGATAAAGGTATATGTCAGCGGCCCCTCTTTCCGGGATTTTGATATTTCCGGGGCCAGCAGTATTCGTTCTGATAACAGGCTGAGCGGGCAGGATGAACTGAGCATTGAATTAAGCGGTGCCAGTGAAGCAGAAGTAGATGTGAAGTGCCCCAAAGTCAGCATAGATGCCAGCGGTGCCAGTACTGCCACGCTGAACGGAGAAACAAAGGACCTGCAGATCAGTAATACAGGCGCTTCCAGCGCAAAATGCTATCAATTGCTGACCGAAAATGCCGTGGTGGAAGTAAGCGGGGCCAGTCATGCAGAAGTAGCTGCCAGTGTGAAACTTGATGCGAATGCATCCGGAGCCTCCAATATCAGGTATAAAGGAAATGCTGCCTTAACACAGGATGTAAGCGGCGCCGGCAGTGTAAAAAAAGTGGACTAAATCCTTTGTGCATTGTGGATGAATGCGGAATTTGGTGTAAACCAACCACCTTGCCATGAGCTCCCGCAGAGTCTTCCTCAAAGAATCAGCATTTGCAGCAGGAGGAACCCTGCTGACAGCTTCCGCCTTCGGAAGTTTTTTTATTCCCCGCACCCCCAAAGTGATCATCATCGGCGGAGGCTTTGCCGGTCTGGCAGCGGCTTACCAGTTGCACAAACGAAAAGTGGATTTTGTGGTGCTGGAAGCCCGTAACCGGATCGGCGGCCGGGTATTTTCTTACGTGATGGACGAAAAGGAAAAACTGGTGATAGAACTCGGTGCTGAATGGGTGGGTAACTCACACGAACGAATTCAAAAACTCTGTGGTGATTTTGGCCTTGAATTACTGAATAACCAGTTTGATACACACCTCATCTACCAGGGAAAGTATTACAGGAATAATGAGTGGGACTACAGCGAGAGCTGGAAAAAGAAGTTCAGCCAGCTGATAGAACATTACCACCATATGCCGCAGGCAGAAAAACTGAAGCTCGACAAGATGGACTGGTGGCGGTACCTGGTGAATAATGGCTGTGAAGGCCGGGATCTGGATATCCGGGAATTACTTGACAGCACTGATTTCGGGGAAACCATCCGCAGTGTATCGGCATTTGCAGCACTGGCAGAATATGCAGAAAGCAGTGAGAAAAATGAGATGGACCTGAAAATAAAAGGAGGGAACAGCATGCTGGCCAAAAAATTTGCTGAAGCAATAGGAGAGGATAAGATAAAACTGCAGCATAAGGTGAACAGGATCGTGCAGAACAGCAAGGGCGGAGTAACGGTCTATTGCGATAACGGGCAGGCGTTCAAAGCAGACAAGATCATTTGTACCGCCCCCACCATGTCGGTTAAAAACATTAAATGGGAACCGGGCCTGCCCTCAGACCAGGTGAGTGCGATGAATGAACTCCAGTATGCCCGGATCAACAAGAACCCGCTCCTTTTTAAAAAGCGGTTCTGGAAAGATGAAAGTTTTGATATGATCACCGATCAGACCCCGCACTATTTCTATCATGCCACAAAGAACCAGGATTCAAAAAGAGGAGTGCTGATCTCATATACCATCGGGGAAAAAGCTGCCGTGGTGGCAAACCAGGATGACGACTGGCGAAAGGATATGGTCATGCAGACACTCAGCCCTTATTTTCATGAT
Source organism: Chitinophagaceae bacterium (assembly GCA_046329665.1). Classification (GTDB taxonomy): domain Bacteria; phylum Bacteroidota; class Bacteroidia; order Chitinophagales; family Chitinophagaceae; genus JJ008. The sequence continues at coordinate 154,717 of JAXLUG010000004.1, forward strand.
GCCCGGGACGAATATGAGCGGATGACCAACTATTACTGGGGTAATGATCAGTATTCCTTCGGGGCCTATGCCCTTTACGGGAAAGGGCAATGGTTCAGGGTAATGCCCATCCTAAAAAGACCGCATATCCATACACATTTTGCCGGGGAGCACCTGGCCGACTGGCAGGGATTTATGGAAGGAGCGATCAACACCGGGGAAGAGGCTGCGGCGCTGATCAGGTAACTGCCGGCTAAAGATTAATATATTTTACGGTGATCCTTATATCCCGGTTCCTTCCCTTGTCGTCTGTACAGGAGATCTTTACCGGACCTTCTTCCGGGACGAAGAATTGCTTTTCCCCGGCATTACTGCTTTTATAAAACCTGTTATTGATATACCAGTAAACCTTGCTTACATCATTTGATGTTTTGCAGATGAGCTGAAGCGGCTCCGGGTCTTTTTTGTTGATGATGTATTCGGTCCCGTTGACCGGGGAATTGATGACCGGGGCGGCTCCTTTAAAGATCACTTCGCAGGCCGGGTTATGGGGCGGAATGTTTACATAGGCGATCTTGTTTTCATCGAACCAGGCCTGCATCTCCGGCTCCACGATTTTATACCATTTCTTTTTATACCCGCTGGCCGGGGCACAGCTTTTACAATATGAAATTTTTTCATCCGGGCTTACCATGATCTCCTGCCTGTTGTCGCAGGGCTTTGTAGATGATATCAGCGGGATAAAGTAGTCGGTGACCAGGTTGGTGCAATGATCAGCAGGTACAAGCCCGGTTTCACCGCACACCATCCGTATATCACAATCATCCGGTTGTTTGAACCAGGCTTCATCACTGTCATAATCTATCGTGTTAAATATCCTGAAAAGGAGCGGGGTGGCCGTATTGGCACCGCTCAGGTCTGCAGCGCCCTGCCCGGAGAAATTACCGGCCCAAACACCCACGGTATAATTTTTATTATAACCAATGCTCCAGGCGTCCTTTCGTCCGTAACTGGTACCGGTCTTCCAGGCGATCTTTGGCATATGTTCGGTAGCGGTCCAGTTCAGGGGGAAATCCGGACGGTTGACTTTCGATAGAATTTCAGTGATCATATAGTCTGCAGCAGGGCTGACCAGTTTTGTGCCCCGCTGCACGGTATCATTTTGCGTGAAGGAAGGACTGATATAAACGCCATTATTTGCAAAAGCGGAGAAGAGCCCGGTCAGTTCTTCCAGTGTGGTACCGCAACCGCCCAAAATCATTGAAAGCCCCAGCTTTCTGCGGTCTTTCTGGATCTGGATAAAGTTGCAGCTGGAAAGTTTCTGTATCATTTTCTCATGACCGAGCAGCCGCAGCCCTTTCACTGCCGGAATATTCAGGGAGTGTTCAAGTGCATACTCAACAGTAACATAGCCATTGAATTTATTATCATAATTCTCCGGGGCATAGCCATCATAGTTTACGGCCACATCGGTCAGCACAGTTTTAGGTGTAAGCAGCCCCTCATCGAAACAAAGGGCATAAAGCAGGGGTTTTAGTGTACTTCCGGGCTGCCGGACTGCATTGGCCCCGTTTACCTGGCCGCCATCTGTCGAATCCATAAAACCGGATGAACCCACATAGGTGATGACCTTATGCGTTTTATTATCAATAATAACAACGGCAGCATTCCGGATATTCTTCAGCCGCTGGATACGGACATAATCTTCCACCAGTTTTTCGGTTTTCAGCTGCATGTTGAGGTTGATATTTGTTTTTATCAACGGAGCAGAAGAGCTGCCGGCCTGCCTCTTTAGTTTATAGGCCAGGTGAGGGATATAATGCGGTACGGAATTTCGCCGGGCGTTGAGGGGTTCCGCCAGCGCATCTTCGATCTCTTTTTTTGTGAACACTTTTCGCTCTGCAAACCGCTCCAGCCACCGGTTCCTTTCTTTTATGATGAAGTCATTGTTTTTCCCGGGCACCATAAGGCCGGGTTTGTTGGGAATGATACTCAGGGCGGTGATCTCTGCAAGTGAAAGGTGATCGGGGTTCTTGTTGAAATAAAGCCAGGCGGCGGCCTTTACCCCTTCGATATTACTTCCATAAGGAACCAGGTTAAGGTACAGCTGCAGTATTTCTTTTTTGCTGTATTTCAGCTCAAGCTGGAAGGCCCTGAACATTTCCCGGAACTTACTCCAGATATTGCGTTTGCCCGGCTCCAGCATTTTGGCAACCTGCATGGTAATCGTGCTGGCGCCCGACATCCTGCGCATGTGAAAGATGTTGGAAAAGAAAGCCCTTACAACGGCAAAGAAATTCACCCCCGGATGGCTGTAGAAATGACGGTCTTCCTTATTGACAATGGTCTTCCGGAGCAAAGGGGATATCTCATCCAGTTCTGTTTTCATCCGCCATTTCTGATCGCTGGTAAGGTAGGCGTTTATGATCTCCCCTTTGTTATCGGTTATGACGGTGGAGTATTCAACTTTATCCGGCAGCGGAAAGATCCAGTTCAGGATAAAGAACAGCACGATAAGACCGATGAAACCCAGGCCCAGCCTTTTCAGGAACCGCAACACCCCTTTCCGGGTGATCCTTATTTTGATCCGCTTCATTTATGAAATAGAATGACAGGTGGCATCTGCACTGATGCAAAGGAACACCGGCTAATGTAAAATAAATTATCCCTTAACAAATATTTACGCTCCGAAACTTGCAACACCATTTTTATGCACTGTATCTTTCCTGTCAAATTTCATCTCCCCTTTATGGAACCGTCTGAATCGTCTTCAGCAGAAGCTGCCCCGGCGCATCCTGCCACTGACATTCCTCCTTAGTTACCCCATTTTTGATTGCTTCTTTATTCATCGCCGCAGAAGGAATACCGGCAGATAAGACGCCTGATCAGTATCATGGCAGCGCCAGTTTTTTATATCATCAAACTTTTATAACTTCTCATATCCACAATACCATTTAACCACACCTGTATGCGTATCAAATCCTGTATAGTTCCGCTTCTTGCCGGAGCTATTTTTTTGTCATCCTGTAAAAAGAATTCCATTTCCCTTTCGTACACCAATGCCAAAGGTGAGGTGCCCGTTCTGGGCAACCTCTTATTCCGCTTCAACCATTCTTTGGCCACAGATTCCATGCTAAACGCCTGGGATTCCACTGCCTATATCTCGTTTGAGCCGGCGCTGAAAGGTAAGTTCCGCTGGCAAAGCCCCGATGAACTTGTCTTTTCCCCCTCAGAACCCCTTAACCCCGCCACTACCTACAAAGCCAAAGTGAAAAGTGCCGTGCTGAAATACAGTAAATATAATGCTGTTCAGGGCGGCGATAAGATCAGTTTCCACACCCCGCTGCTTTCACTGGATAATTCCCAGGTGGTGTGGGTAGGAGAAAGCAGTACCAGCGCTGTTCCGCAGGTTGACCTGCTCTTCAATTACCGGGTGAACCCGGGCGACCTGAAAGATAAACTGCACCTTCAGGTTGACGGCAAGGAAACCGATTTTAATGTGATCACCGTATCACCGGACAATAAGATCTCGTTACGGATCAATGGAATCAAAACGGAAGATAAGGACCTTGATCTTAGCATTACGATAGGAAAAGGACTGAAGCCGGAAAAGGGAAACACGTCAACCGAAGAAGATATCGTGAGCACTATGTCAGTCCCTTCTCCCTTTACCCTGACCATCCAGCATGTGGAATCGGAATTTGACGGGGCAGAAGGAGTGGTGCGGGTCACCACCAGCCAGCAACTCAGCGGCGATGCGATAAAACCTTTTATCAAGCTGGATCCCGATGTGGCGTACACGGTGGAGCCTGATGATTACGGTTTCACGATCCGCAGCGATAAGTTTGATGCGGAGAAAACCTATGCCCTGGTCATCACCAGGGGATTGCGGGGCAAACTGGGTGGCGAGATGAAAGAGGATTATAATGACGGGATCGGTTTTGGCGAACTGGAGTCGGATATTAAATTCACCAACAGCAAGGCTGTATACCTTTCCAAAAAGGGCGGCAAGAACATTGAAGTACAGATCACCAGTGTGCCAAAGGTAAAGATCATCATATCCAAGATATACGAGAACAACCTGCTGATGGCCCAGCGCTACGGATACGAACCGCAGGAAACCGGCAACGGACCGGAATATGTGTCTTATGAAGGGGATGAAGTATACCCCGGCGATGAATATGAAGGCGGAAACGCCATGCTGGGGGATGTGATCTATGAAAAGGAAATAGACACCCGCTCGCTTCCTAAAAGCGGGGGAGGAAGGATACTTAATTTCTCACAGTTTGAAGACAGGCTTCCTGATTTCAAAGGGGTATATCATGTTGTGATCCGCTCTACTGAAAATTACTGGATAAAGGACAGCCGTTTTATTTCCCTTTCCGATCTCGGGCTGATTGCAAAGGAAGGAAAAGACCAAATGTATGTTTTTGCAAACTCGATCAAATCGGCAGACCCGGTAAGCGGGGTAAATGTAGCTGTGTATGCTGCAAACAACCAGTTGATCGGGACCGGCTCCACAGATAAAGACGGAATGGCCACTATTGCTTACCCTAACAGGGAGTTCAGCGGGTTTAAACCTGCTATGGTGATCGCCAAAACAGCTGATGATTTCAATTACCTCCCATTTAATAATACAAGGGTGAATACCTCCCGGTTTGATGTCGGCGGAAAAAGAAATAATCCGTCAGGGTTTGATGCTTTTGTGTATGCAGAAAGGGATGTCTACCGTCCGGGCGAGAAAATCAATTTTTCTGTCATTCTCCGGGACGCCAGCTGGAAGAATCCCGGGGATGTACCCCTGAAGATTCGCTTCCTGCTGCCCAATGGAAAGGAACTGAAGACCATCCGCAAAAGCCTGAATGAAGAAGGCTCAATGGAAGGTAACCTGGATATTTCTTTGAATGCCATTACCGGCAGCTATACCATGGAGGTATATACTTCCAACGACGTGCTGCTGACCTCGAAAAACTTTTCTGTAGAAGAGTTTGTACCGGACCGTATCAGGGTCAAAACCGAACTGGATAAGAAATCACTCCGTCCGGGTGAAAAAGCAAGTCTTTCGATCAATGCAGTGAACTTTTTCGGCCCCCCCGCTGCTAACAGGAAATATGAAGCTGAGATACAGGTCCGCCAGAAAGCCTTCAGTCCCGAAAAATTTGAAGGATTTGATTTCAGCCTGACCAACCAAAATACTTTCTTCGATAAGGAAATAAAAGAAGGAACCACGGACGTATCAGGTAATGCTGTTCTGGAATACGAAGTGCCCGCTACTTATTCTAACAGCGGGGCCTTACAAACCAGTTTTTTTACCACGGTATTTGATGAAACCGGCCGGCCGGTCAGCCGGGGCGCTTCATTAGATGTGTTTACACAGGATGTGTTCTTCGGCATCAAGAACGACTGGTACTATTATTACCCCCTGAACCAGCCTGTTAAGTTTCAGCTGGCGGCTGTAAACAAAGAAGGGAACGGAACAAATGCCACTGCAAAAGTGGAAGTGATCAAACATGAATACAGGACAGTGCTGACAAAAAGCGGCAGTTATTTCCGGTATGAATCACAGCGGGAAGATAAAATGATGATTGAGCAGCAGGTTGCCGTCGGAACGAATACTGTTTATTCCTACGTTCCCCGTACACCGGGCGACTACGAAGTAAAAATTTATGTACCCGGCGCAGCAAGTTATGTAAGCCGCAGCTTCTACAGTTACGGCAGTTGGGGCAGCAATAACACTTCTTTTGAAGTAAACCGGGAAGGGAACATAGATATTTCCATCGACAAGAAGTCATATTATACAGGCGAATCGGTGAAGGCATTATTTAAAACCCCTTTCAGCGGAAAGATGCTGGTGACCATGGAAACGGATCATATCGTTTCTCACCAGGTGGTGGAAGTGAGTAACCGTACCGCCAGTCTTGACCTGAAGCTGACCTCCGATCATGTCCCCAATGTATATATCACGGCTACACTGATCAAGCCGCATGAGGTGTCAGAGATCCCGCTGACAGTGGCCCATGGTTTCAAAAACGTAACCGTAGAAGAAAAGAACCGCAAAATGGAAGTGGCCATTACAGCAGCGAAAACAACGAGATCCAAAACAAAACAAAAAGTAACCGTTAAGGCAGCACCCGGCAGCATGGTAACCTTATCAGCTGTGGACAATGGTGTTTTACAGATCAGCGATTTTAAAACACCGGACCCTTATGATTATTTCTACCAGAAAAAAGCCCTGCAGGTTTCCGGGTATGATCTGTATCCTTTACTGTTTGAAGAAGTACGGGCAAAACTAAGCAGTACGGGTGGTGATGGTGCATTTGACCTTGCCACAGAAAAAAGGAACAGCCCGATGCAGGCAAGAAGGGTGAAGGTGGTTAGCTACTGGAGCGGTATTAAAAAAGCAAATGGCAGCGGAGAGGCCGAATTTGAGTTTGATGTACCGCAATTCAGCGGGGAACTCCGGCTGATGGCGGTATCTTATAAGGGAAACAGCTTTGGTGCCGCAGATAAAACTATGACCGTGGCCGATCCGGTTGTGATCAGTACGGCACTGCCAAGATTCCTTAGTCCCGGCGATACAGTGAACGTTCCGGTTACTTTGACAAACACCACGGACAAATCTTCATCCGTTACCGCTTCCATTACTGTTGGAGGTCCGATGAAAGTAGTGGGTGGCAGCACACAGTCGGTAAGCCTGGCAGCCAAAGCAGAAGGCAGGGCCAATTTCAAAGTAGTAGCTGACCCTTCGGTCAACATTGGAACAGTTACGGTAACGGTAAGTGGTATGGGAGAGAAATTCACAGATGTCACAGACATCGCTGTTCGCCCCCCTTCTACTTTACAGAAAGTAACCGGCAGCGGATCCATAACCGGTGGCAGCAATCAGAATGTAAGTATCGGGTTAAGCGACTTTATACCCTCCAGCGTTAATTACAGCCTGGTGGTGGGCCGGTCACCGGTACTGGAACTGGGAGAACAATTACGCTACCTGGTTCAGTATCCCTACGGCTGTACAGAACAAACGGTATCTGCCGCCTTCCCGCAATTGTATTACGGTGACCTGGCTGAACTTATCCAGAAAAATAAGGATCAGAATAAGATAAATGCAAATACGAACATCATCGAAGCGATCCGGAAGATCAAGATGCGGCAGTTATACAATGGCGCTGTAACGCTCTGGGATGGAGAAGGAAGGGAAGAGTGGTGGACCACCATCTATGCGGCCCATTTCCTGCTGGAAGCAAAGAAAGCCGGGTTTGACGTGGACAACAGCCTGCTGAACACCATGCTGAACTATATAAGCAATAAACTGAAAAACAGGGAGACCATTACTTATTACTATAACCGTGATCAGAACAGGAAGATTGCCCCGAAAGAAGTGGCGTATGGTTTATATGTGCTGGCCCTGGCCGGAAGGACAAATGTTCCTGCCATGAACTATTACAAGGCAAACACCTCTTTACTGGCCCTTGACAGCCGTTATTTACTGGCGGCCGCTTATGCCACCGCAGGCGATAAACGTTCATTCAGTACGATGCTTCCTTCCTCTTTCAGCGGAGAAGAATCGGTACCCCAAACCGGCGGCAGTTTTTATTCTGATGTTAGGGACGAAGCCATTGCCCTGAATGCACTCCTGGAAGTGGACCCGGGTAATGCCCAGGTAGGTACAATGGTAAAACATGTGGCGGACAAACTGAAGAGCCGTTCATGGCTCAGTACGCAGGAAAGAGCTTTTGCTTTTCTTGCACTGGGTAAACATGCCAGGATGGCCAATAACTCCACTGCAACAGCAGAAATAACAGTAAACGGTAAAGTGATTGCCAAAGTGAGCGATGCCGCCTGGTCCGGTGATATGAAAGCACTGGGCGGAACCAAGGTGCAAATAAATACAAAGGGTAGCGGACGCCTCTTCTATTTCTGGCAGGCAGAAGGGATCAGCGCCAGCGGTGCCTATAAAGAGGAAGACAGCTACCTGAAAGTAAGAAAGCGTTTCTACGACCGAACCGGAAAACCTTTAGCCGGCAATACCTTTAAGCAAAATGAACTGATCATTATCGGGATCACGCTGGAGCGTTCATTTAATACACCCATTGAGAACGTAGTGATAACTGATCTTTTACCGGCAGGGTTTGAAATAGAAAACCCGCGGACCAAAGAGATACCCGGTATGGACTGGATCAAGGATGCCATGACCCCCGATGCACTGGATGTACGGGATGATCGTATTCACTTCTTTGTAAATGCAGATAATAATAAACAGACTTATTATTATGCGGTCAGGGCGGTATCACCGGGAAACTATAAGATGGGGCCGGTGAGCGCAGACGCAATGTATAATGGAGAATATCATTCTTACAACGGCGCCGGTACGATCCGGGTGGTGCAATAAAGGAAACGGAGTTCTTTCAGACCGGGATCAGCAATGATCCCGGTTTTTTTATGGTACCTGTTTCCCTGCAGCCGCTTCCAGGAGCATGAACCATTCTTCCCGGCTGATATTAACCAAAGCGGCCTCTTTTCCGGAGATCAGTCTTTCAATTTTAGTGGTGCCTAATACCGGAATGATCCGGGAAGGATGTTTCATCAGGAAAGCCAGTAACACCTGGTCGGGAGTGCAATGATGAGCGGCGGCAATGCTGCCGGCTGCCTGCAGGATGCGTTCTCCCTTTAGGTCTGCCTCGCTGCTCATCAGCAATCCCCCGCCTAATGGTGACCATGCCATGGGCCGTATTCCCAGTTCGATGCATTGATCCAGCTGGCCGTTGAAGAAGGCATCAGTTTTTGCCACAGAGATCTCCAGCTGGTTATATTCTACCGGGAAGCGGGCATGTACCAGGGAAACATGGGACACTTCAAAGTTTGAAACACCGAAGTGCAGCACTTTTCCCTGCTGTTTTAATGTGGTGAATGCAGCTGCTATTTCATCCGGGTGCATCAGCGGATCCGGCCGGTGGATCAGCAAAATATCGAGGTAGTCGGTGGCCAGATTTTTCAGTGAACGTTCAGCCGACTGAAGAATGTGTGCTGCTGAGGTATCATATGATTTGATGTGATGGGCAGGTCTTGTTTCAGCGATCATCCGGATACCGCATTTGGTGATGAGTTGCATCCGGTCTCTTAATGCCGGTTCTTTTCGCAGTACCTCACCAAACTCTTCTTCAGTGGTGTAGCCGCCATAAATATCTGCATGATCAAAAGTGGTGATACCGGCCTGCAGGCACTCTTTGATGAGTTTTTCATACTGGCCGGTATTGAATTTCTCTCCCCATTGGCCCCATTTCATACAGCCTGAAATAACCGGGGGCAGGTCATGTTGATGTGTTGTCATTTGAAGGTGAAAATAAAAAAAGCCCGGTTCTTTCGAACCTGGCTTTTAAAGCGTCTTTATTACAGGACAAATTAATAATCGCTGTTGTAACCACCGCGGTCACCACGGTCACGGTTGTAACCGCCGCCGCCGCCGCCTTTTTTGTAGCCGCCGCCACCGCCGCCGCCAAAGCTTCTTTTCTTGAAGCCGCCGCCGCCGCTTCCGCCTTCAGGTTTCGGACGGCTTTCGTTGACCACAATGTTGCGGCCATCCACTTCCGAACCATTCAGTGCAGCAATGGCTGCCTGGGCTGCTGCGTCGTCAGCCATTTCCACAAAACCAAAGCCTTTGCTCCGGTTAGTGAATTTGTCGGTGACGATTTTTGCAGAAGTTACTTCGCCATAAGAAGCGAAAAGATTTGCAAGGTCCTGGTCTTTCAGGTTCCAACTGATGTTTCCTACGTAAATGTTCATTTTAGAGAAATTATTAAAAAAATAAAAGTGCCAACAGTAAACAGTAACCAATGAACATTCACAGGATTATCAGTAAAGTTCAGGACTTGAAACTGTAAAGAACACCAATAACGAAACAAAATAAAGCTTTTTTTCGGTAGATTTCCTAAATTATTCCTGCCGGCTTGTTTTTCAGGCCTAAGTAATTGGTTTTAAATTTATAATCCACCAAATTAAAACAAAAAAACCTCCCGTAGGGAGGTCTTTCCTTTCGGTTCAGACAGGTTTTTATTCAGCTACCACTTCAAATTCCACTTCGGTACTGTGACCGTTGCCAAAATCAATGGATGCTTTATAACTGCCCAGTTCTTTTACTTCATCAATGATGTGGATCTTTTTGCGATCGATCTCATAGCCTCTTTGTTCACGGATGGCACGGCTGATCTGCAGGGAGGTCACACTTCCGAAGATCTTTCCGCTGGTGCCGGTTTTGGCGCCGATCTTCAGCGGGGCTTCTTTCAGTTTCTCGATCACGCTGTTGATCTCCGCAAGCATTTTCTCTTCTTTCTTGCGAACCTGTTTCAGCCTCTCTTCAAGCTGTGCCCTGTTGCTGGGGCTGTTCTCCACGGCGAGCTGGCGGGGGAGAAGGTAATTACGGGCATAGCCGTTCTTTACTTTCACAACCTCATTTTTGGCGCCGAGGTTATCTACATCCTGGATTAAGATAATTTCCATATACTTTTTTTTGGTCCCAATGAATTACAGGCTTCATTGTCTCCGCCGCAGCGGATTAGGGAAAGGCCTATTTCAATAAGTCTGTTACATAAGGCAGTAATGCCATCTGCCTTGCCTTTTTAATGGCATCGGAAACTTTACGCTGGTATTTCAGGCTGTTTCCGCTGAGCCGGCGGGGCAATAATTTACCCTGCTCGTTCAGGAATTTTTTCAGGAACTCCACATCTTTATAATCGATGTAACGGATCCCATATTTTTTGAAACGGCAGAACTTCTTTACCCGTTTGTCGCTTTTGATAGCGGTGAGGTATTTGATTTCGTTTTTTGCCATGGTATCAGGCCTCCACTGCTTTTTCGGTTCCTGTAGCTACACCACTTCTCTTTTTAGCATTATACTGGACGGCGTATTTATCCAGTTTAGTGCAAAGGTGACGGAGTACGTTTTCGTCACGCAGCATTTGGATCTTCATCTTCTCGTTGAAATCGGAAGCAGCAGTGTACTCAAGAACCCAGTACAATCCGGTTGTTTTTTTCTGGATCGGGTAGGCCAGTGATTTCAGGCCCCATGCGTTTTCAGCTACAATAGATCCGCCGGCATCAGTCACCATCCTGGCGTACTTTTTCTGCTCGGCTTTGAACTCGTCGTCGCTGAGAACCGGGGTGAAGATCACCATCAGTTCATAATTGTTCATTGCATTTTCTTTTATTCCGCTGGTTGCGGAAATGGTTATAAAATATTTCCCATTGGACAATCCCTTTCAAAACGATCGGGAAAGAATACCGCTACCGGCGGGATTTGGGGCGGCAAAGATAGGAGTTCACCCCCAGAAATGAAACAGTTCAGGAAAGAAATAACCCGCTTTCGTGTTCAGTTTAAAAAAGATCCCAATATGGCCTACTGCTTTGATTTTCAAATGCCGGCAAATAATAAAGCCCCCGCCTGCTGGCAAGGGCTTTTATTATTTTTAATAATGTTCCGTCATTATTCCTGTACAATGATCTTCCTGGTTCCGATCCGCTGACCGGCAGAGTTCACCAGTTCCACAATATAAAACTCACTCGGCACCGGGTTATTCAGCTCCACATCGATCCTTGTGTAGCTGGTACCGGTGGTCACGGTTTTCTCATACACTTTGGCACCCTTGCCATCAAATACCCTGACCGTGGCCTTCTCGCCCGGTGTATTATAGAACCGTACCTGGAACCGCCCGTTATTCGGGTTGGGGTATACCCAGAGCTTATCACTGGTCTGGCCCGTTACCACCACATCGGCCGAAGTGTTCACACAACCATTCGGATCGGTGTAGGTAACACGGTAGGTACCGATATCATCCACGGTAAGACCGGTCAGTGAAGGACCGGTTGCCCCGATCACCGCACCATCCTTTCTCCATACAAAGGATCCGCCCGACGGGCTCACATTCGCCGTAATGTTCAGCGACTGCGAAGGCGTAAGGGACGGAGGGATGGAGGTTACCAGCGTTACAGCCGGCAGCGGGTTCACAAACAGTGAGACTGCATCGGAGATCACCACTGAACAGCGGCCTGTCAGCACCACCCGGTATGTATTGGTATTCTGCGCAAAGGTTACTGCCGGTATCGTCAGCGTGCTGGTGGTGGCTCCTGCAATATTCACCCAGGCGCTGCCATTCCACTGCTGCCACTGGTAGGTCAGCGGGTTGCCGGTACCGGCACTGGCCGCTACACTGTACACCGCATCGCTGCCCACGCAGACAAACCTGGTGGCCGGCGGTACCGATATCACCGGTATGGCGGCATCATTCACCCGTACGGTGGTTACGCAGGTGGCGGTATTGCCCGCTGCATCCTTAATGGTATAGGTGATGGTGGTAAGCCCTGTACCGCTGGTACCGCTCAGCTGGAATTGTGTGGACGGCACGTAGTTGATACCCGTGGCCGGAGATGAACCGGTGGTGGCCCCTGTCATTACCCAGGTAAGGGTGGTCACCGCACAGTTGTCTGTAAATACCGGCTGTACCGGGGTATAGGTGGCATAGCACTGACCGGCATCCGTGTTCCTTACCACTCCGGCGGGGCAGGTGGTGAAGACGGGGGCCTGTGCATCCGCCACCGTTACGGTAAAGGAGCAGGTGCTCTGGTTACCGGCTGCATCCGTGGCACGGAAGGTATTGGTGGTAGTGCCCACCGGGAAGGTGGCGCCTCTCGGCAGCCCTGCTGTCTGCACCAGGGTGGGGCTGGTGATATAATACTCGCCATTGAGGTCAAGAATGATATGATCATCCGGGAAGCCGATATCGGTCAGGTCTGTCGGGGTATTGATACCGCAGGCCGGGGCCGATATATAACTCGGGGCTGACTGGCCCAGGGCATTGCTTCCCAGGAAGAAGGCCGAGTTGGAAGCCAGCTGGTCCGGCACATTTACTTCCACCACCACGATGGCATTGGCGGCAACCGTTGCCGGGGTGGTGAAGGGCACTGTTACAAGGGTATTGGTCTGTGAAGAAAGGTTCACCGTCTGGGTGGCCCGCAGTGTCCGGGTACCGCCGGGGAAGGCACCGGCACTGGTGTAGATCCTTACGGTAACGGGAACAGTGGTGGCGGTAGTGATCCTTTCCACCCCCATCCGTACAGATTTGATGGTAAGACCGGCAGGCAGGTTCCGCGGTGCCAGGTCATAGGCCCTCCACCAGCTGTTCTCTGCGGTTTGTCCGCCGAAGTACTGGCAGCCGATCTGTATCGGGGTGATGGTGGTATTGTTGGTCGACTGTGTCAGCGCCACGGTGGTACCACCGGGCAGGGCACAGTTGTCGGATACAGTGGGATAAGGATAGTTCACCACGGCGCCGCAGATACCGGGATCATTGTTCACGGAAATATTGGCCGGGCAAACAATAGTGGGTGCCTGGTTATCCTGAACGGTTACTGTAAAGCTGCAGGTGGCAGTATTGCCGCATACATCGGTGGCGGTAACGGTTACCGTAGTGGTGCCTACCGGGAAGGTGCTTCCCGATGCCGGTACGGAAGTGATGGTGACAGCGCCGCCGCAGTTATCGGTGGCGGTGGGGGTAAAGGTCACCACCGCAGAGCACAGGCCGGGGGTTGTTCCTACCGTAATATTAGCCGGGCAGGTAAGTGTTGGCGGGGTTACATCATTGACCGTGATGATCTGTGTGCACTGGGCAAAGTTGCCGCAGACATCGGTAGCACGATAAGTACGTGTAATGGTATAGCGGTTAGCACAGGTCTGTGCACTGATCACATCACTGATATGCGTGATGGTCACCACGCCACCACAATTGTCAGAAGCCGTAACAGCGCCGGTATTCACAGCCGGTACGGCACTGGCACAGCTGACCGTTACCGGAGCCGGACAAGTGATCGTAGGCGGAGTGACATCATTTACGGTAATGATCTGTGTGCACTCGGCAAAATTGCCGGCAGCATTAGTGGCACGATAGGTTCTTGTTATAGTGTACCTGTTGGCACAGGTTTGATTACTGATCACATCACCCTGGTGTGTTACAGTGGGTGTGCCGCAGGCGTCAGTAGCCGTAACAGCGCCGGTATTGACCGCCGGTACAGCGCTTGCACAGCTGACCGTTACCGGTGCCGGACAAGTGATTGATGGTGTTGAAATGGGGAAAGTAAAATAAGCAACCGGCGCATCGTGGTCTGAAATACGCTCCGGACGATTGGCATCATTGCGGAAAACTTCAGGGAAGTCGGCATCTACTCTTGCCACTGCAAAACGGCTGAGCCTTGCATTCATGTTTGCGTTCACCAGTATATGATCCAGTGTTTGCGCACTGCCGCTGAAGCTGTAAGAATATTTTTGAGAAGGTGTATGCGTGTCGATCAGGTCAACCAGGTCCGGATTTACCAGGTCGGGTGAAGCCAATGTAACCTGGCTGGCAGGAGTGGGTACACCTTTAATGGTACCGATCATATCTACGTAGCCATCATTGAACTCAAATGCATTGTAATCACCAACAGATACAATTTGTGCATTCGGGTCAGCTGCCTGGAATGACTGTATGAGATTTGCCAGGAATTCAGCCTGCTGCTGTCTTTTGGTTCGTACCCTGTTTCCATCCACCGGATCATCGACTCCATTTAAAGAGCGAAGGTGATTCACAATAACCATAAAATTATTATTGGTCGCACAGGTTGCACCGGTGAAGGTGCCGTTCAATACCAGCGGCGGACGGTCATTGAGCAACTCGGGCAGTCCGTTGTTAGGATTTATGTAGGTGGTGGATAAGCCGTATTGCGTTACACTGTTTACAGTTACCCTTCCTGGTTTCACGAGGAAGCCCACATCAATCAGCCCCACATCATTTCCATCAATAAGATAAGCCGTATAATTTGGATTGGGATCACCCGCTGTCACAGCATCATTATTGATTTTTGTGGCCAGCGCCTGTAAGGTGCTGAGGTTTTCCATTTCAATAATACCCAGTACATCGGGTGTCTTCAGCACATTGCGGATCGCCAGCGAAGCCTTATTCAGCCTGTTGTTATAAGCAGTGGTGGTAAGTACAGCATCGCCCCCGGGATCGTCTACGTTATTATAAAATCGTTCCAGGTTAAAAGATCCCACGGTCAGCTCATTGCTGAGCTGGGCGGGTACTGCTGTAAAAGTTAGCCCGTTGTTGCTTACGGAAGGCGGAGAGGCCGGTTCAATATCTACAGTATAAAAACGGCTGCGGTAATCCAGCGGCCCGACAAGATTGGTGAGTACGGCGCCGGTAGTAACATCGAGTGCCGGAGCGCCCAGAGAGTTACTTCCTACACCAATGATTTCCGGGTTGCCATCAAAACGTGTTACGGTAGCAGGGGCTCCTGATGGTAACGGATCAAGCACATCAATACCGGGTTCACGGAAAGGACGGTTAATGCCGGTGATAACACCGTAGAATAAACCATTTGATGCCGATGTGGCACTCGCTTCATTCAGGTTACCATCGGTGGGGGCCACCACTGTAAGCGATGGAATACTTACTCTCATGCCTTCAAAACGTTCCAGCTGGTAGGGTGTGCCGGCAGGGTTTGTATTGGCTGTGGTCAGTACAACAGCCGTTGGCAGCGGATTGCCTGAACTGAGCAGTAATACAGTTGGTGAAACTAATTCTGTTTGAGACGGACTGTTTGGATCTGCAGTGGGTATAAATTCGGCAACCGTACCAGCCACCTGCACAAAGTTTCCAACAGCTGCAGAAGCTGGTGGTGCTGCACTGGTGAATACGAAAATACCCTCTGATGTTAACGGATCCGCATCAACAGTCGCATCCGGTTCCTGAAGGAAAAATCCATTAGAACGCCTGCCTGTTACAATACCTGAAGTGGTAATACTGGCTCCGGTGAGGGGAGAAGTGTTTCCGTTGCCCTGGATAGAATGTATAGGGGTCAGTGTTACATCATCGTTAAGGATGGTGCCTAGTCCCTGTCCGTCCGTAACAGTGGCGCCGGTTACGTTGGTAACGTTTACAAAGAATGTTTCATTAGGTTCTACGGTAGCATCTCCATTCACGGTCACATTGAAGGTATAGGTGGAGTTGCCGGCAGCTATCGTTTGCCCGGTCAGTGAATTGGCTGCGTAGTCATTATTGGCAACCGTAGCGGTGCCGTCAGCAGTGGCAATATCAAAGGTTACACCACCCGGACCGGCGGCAGCAGAAAGGCTGACGGTAAAAGCAAAAGTGGTGGTGCCTGCATTGCCCTCCACCAGTGATACATCATTCACGGAAAGATTGGGGGTACCGGCACCTGTGTTTGGTGTAATGCTGAAATCATCCACCGCAAGCCCGTCATCTGCTCCGCTGGCATCCGTATCCGTCCAGCGGATGATAAAAGTGGCACCGTTTGGAATATTGAGTCCTGTTATAATGCTGCTTAAAGCGGTCCTGTTGGCAGCAGCATTACCATCCTTTGCACCTGTGGTAGCGGTTACCGGTGTAATAAAATTTAAAGCGCTGACACCGGTCCAGGTACCGGTGCTGAGATCTGTTGCGTTGGTACTGTATTCAAAATTTATCTGGTCAGTCCGGGCAGCCGTGCCCAGTCTCCACTCTTCACCGGTATAAGATATGCTGAGGGAAGTGATGGTGCTGCCTGTATTATTGATAAAAGAAGCGCCAAATAAAGGAATCAGTGTTCCGGACCTGAGGCCGCCTAAAGCCCTTTCGGTAGAGGCAGTGGTGCCATAGCTGTAAGTATCTCCTGTGTTGGAACCACCATTATCAACAGCATATTGTTCGTTATCTCTTGCGCCGCCGCCGGCTTCTGTCATAAGCCAGCCTGGAATGCTCAGTACATTGGTGGTAGAGCCTGCTACGTTTGATAGTGTATTAAAGTCCTGTGAATAGGTTCCGCCGGTTAATGATATTTGTCCCATTACCGCAGAAGTGACACAAAAAAATAGCAGGAAGGAGAGATAGAATTTCCTCATAAAAGCAGTTTTAAATTAAAGCAGGTTATTGAAACGTTTATTTGCTCAACAAAATAGCAACGTGTAATTCGGGCGGCTAAGCTAAGGAAAAACCAAGTTGCAGGGAAAGATGTGTAAAAGAATTAATATGACCTTAATCGCTGAAAGCAATATCAGGAGGCAGGACGAAAATCGATCACTTTCATCTGGAGTGATGTTTGTCCGTTCCATTCATTTTCATCTATCTTGAAAACAATATCCAGCGCTTTATTACCGGAAAGCAGGTGAAATTTTTCAGCCATTCCAAACCCAATACCTGTAAGTGTTATGTTATTTTGTTTAACAGAGAAACGTATGTGTTCTTCCTTTACAATTTTTGAGTGACCGGTATCTGTCACATTTCTCGCAATAAACACAGGGCGCAGGTTTTCCGGTCCGAAAGGTTCCATCTGGCAAAGAATATTATAAAAGCCGGCTTGAATATCTTTAAAGCTGATCCCGGCATCAATCACAATTTCCGGGATCAGCAGTGCAGGATCGATGGTGGAGGATACCACTTCTTCGAACTTTTCACGGAATACATTTATTTTTTCCGGTTCCAGTGTCATCCCGGCAGCGGCAAAATGACCGCCGTAGCCAAGCAGGTGTTCACGGCAGGCATGGATAGCTTCATAGAGGTTAAAACCGGGTACACTCCGGGCGCTGCCGGCGGCATAGTCACCGGACTGTGTAAGGACCACCGTGGGCCGGTAATAATGTTCAATAAGCCTGGAGGCTACTATTCCCACCACGCCTTTATGCCAGTGCGGCTGGTATACCACGGTTGATTTCCGGTTTTTCCACTCTTCATGATCATTGATCATAGAAAGGGCGTCGGCCGTGATGGTACTGTCTGCCTCTTTCCGGTCACTGTTATCACTGTGCAGCATTTCCGCATACTCCATGGCTTCTTGTTCAGTAGCGGCGATGAACATCTTTACGGCTTTTGTAGCATCATCCATTCTGCCGGCAGCATTTACCCGGGGGGCGATCATGAAGACCAGGTTGGTGATATGCAGTTCCCTGGTCAGTCCGCTGAGCCTGACCAGGGCCTTGATCCCGTAGTTGGGGTTTTTATTGGCTTTGATAAGACCGTGAAAGGCCAGTACCCTGTTCTCACCGGTCATGGGAACGATATCGGCTGCTATGGCAGTGGCTACCAGGTCCAGGTATTCATAAGGTGTGTCAGGCGGCAACCCGGTTTTCTCTGCCAGGGCACAGATCAATTTAAACCCGACACCACAGCCGCAAAGTTCTTTGTAGGGATATGGACAATCCTTTTGTTTCGGGTTAAGGATCGCAACAGCAGGGGGCAGCAGTTCATCCGGTAAGTGGTGATCACAAACAATAAAGTCAATACCCAGTTCTCTGGCATAACTGATAAGGTCGTAAGATTTGATACCACAGTCGAGTGAGATGATAAGAGTAACCCCGGTTTCTTTGGCGTGATCGATGCCGGCTTTACTGATGCCATATCCTTCCCGGTAACGATGGGGGATGTAGAAGTCCAGCGGGCTATGTATCTTCCGCAGGAACTGAAACATGCAGGCTACGGAAGTAGTGCCGTCCACATCATAATCACCAAATACAAGTATCCTTTCTTTCGTTTTCAGTGCATTTATGATCCTGGAAACGGCTTTGTCCATGTCTTTCATCAGCCACGGACTGTGCAAGAAGGACAATTGCGGGCGGAAATAATCCCGTGCCTGTTCGAAAGTGGTGATACCTCTTTGCACCAGTATCTGGCAAAGAGCGGGATTTACTTTCAGCTGATCGTGCAGTGATTTTACCGCTTCAGCATTGGCGGTAAGTATGTTCCATCTCTTTTCCATATGTTTTCCCTGGTTGGTCAGTGCCCGGGTTAATACTTGCGATCTGTTACATAAAGCACCAGGTCTTCTAATCCCTGCCTGGCGGGGCTTTCAGGAAAACTATGCAGAATATCAAGCGCCTCTTGTTTGAAGGCATTCATTTTTTGTGTGGCGTAACTGATACCGCCGGTTTCTTCCACCTTATTAATGACCCAATTTACTTTTTTACGGTCACGGTTGTTGTTTTTTATAATGTACATGATCTTTCTTCTTGTGGCCCCGTCTGCATTATTCAGGGTATAGATCAGGGGCAAGGTCAGTTTTTTTTCTTTAATATCATTCCCGGTAGGCTTGCCGATCTTTTCGCTGGCGTAGTCAAACAAATCATCTTTGATCTGGAAGGCCATACCCGTTTTTTCGCCAAACAGTCTCACTTTTTCGGTCATCTGTTCATCCTGGCTGCTGCTCCAGGCCCCGGCGGCGCAGGCCGAAGCAAGCAGGGAGGCGGTTTTGTTACGGATGATCTCATAATAAATGTCTTCCCTGATCTTCAGGCTTCTCGCCTTTTCGATCTGGAGCAATTCACCTTCGCTCATTTTGCGGACAGCATCAGAAAGGATATGCAGTACCCGGTAATCATTTTTTTCCAGCGAAACGAGCAGCCCTTTTGCAAGCAGGTAGTCACCAATCAGAACGGTGGCCTTGGCTTTCCAGAGTGCATATACAGAAAAGAAGCCCCTTCTTTCCATGGAATCGTCTACCACATCATCATGTACCAGGGTGGCGGTGTGGAGCAGTTCTACCAGCGAGGCCGCCCGGTAAGAGGAGTCTTTGATCTCCCCGCAGAGTTTTGCAGACAGGAGTACAAACATGGGCCTCAGCTGTTTCCCCTTTCTTTTGACCACATACCGCATGATACGGTTGAGCAGGGGGGATTGGCTTCTCACAGCTTCCCGGAAATGGGATTCGAACGATACGAGTTCGGCTTTTATCAGGTCGGGGGGCAATTTCATCGAAAAAGCAGCAATTTACGGGCAAAAAAATAATTGCAGGTTAATGCAACAAATTACGGTTAGTAATTGACTAAGTAATTGAAAAATAATGGGCAAAAGGGAAATAAAAGGGATAAAAATTTGGTAATTAGTCCTCAATTTTTATTTTTGCCAAATATTAGGACATTGTTTTCAAATCTTAATCCTTAGTTATGGCAAGCAAAAAGTTATTATTCCTGACAGGCATGTTCTGTCTGTTAGCGTCTTATGGATTTTCACAACGGGTGGGAGCCAGCTATGACGTAAAAGATTCATCCGTAATACCCAGCAAGAGGATGCCTCAGCACACAGAGTTTCTGAATGGCACCTACAATTTCCCTGCTAAGCCCCGCAACATGTGGGAGATCGGTATCAAAACCGGTTTAATGAATATCAGTGGCGATATTCCTTCGCAACTGGCATTCCCTAGTCTCGGTGCACATATCAGAAAAGCTTTCGGCTATATCTTCTCTATGCGCCTTGAGTATATGTATGGTACGGGTAAGGGTAGAACATTTAATCCTGCATTTAACTATGCAAAGAATACGGCGTGGGCACAAAACGGCTCTGCGGCTACTTCTTATTCAGCGCCTTACAGGGTGCCCGGGTTTCCTTCCGACTACACAGTATCATCACTGAATATGTGGTACGGAGCCCCGGCCAATATTCCGTTTGAACCGGTTTACTACAACTACAAAACAAAACTCCATGATCTGTCACTGGAGGGCGTAGTAACCCTGAACAATATCCGTTTCCATAAAGCAAAAACCGGTTTCAACCTTTATGGTTTTGCCGGTGTGGGCGGAACAATTTACGATGTTAAGGTAGATGCGTTGAAAGACGGTACCACCAAGTACAACTTCTCAACCATATCTCCGAACAGTGCTTACAAAAGCAGGAAGGATACATACAAAGCACTTAAAAACCTGCTGGACGGAACATATGAAACTCCTGGTGAAAACCAGGGTGCCCGTCGTCCGAAACTGTTTGGTAAAACCTTCAAACCTTCAGGTACGGTGGGTGTAGGTATGGCCTTCAAACTTGGTTCAAGAATTAACCTGGCCATTGAAGACCGCCAGACCTTTGTTAAAGATGACCTGCTTGATGGTCAGCGCTGGCAGGAACATGCTTATGGTGATGCGGTGCTTACCCGTGACTATGACTCCTACAACTTCGTTTCAATCGGTCTTAACTTCAATATCGGTGGTAAAGCTGTAGAACCCCTCTGGTGGCTCAACCCGCTGGATTACGCTTACAGCGAGATCCGCAACCCCCGCCTGATGCGTCTGCCTAAGCCGGTTCTGCCTGATAGCGATGGCGACGGTGTTACAGACCAGTTCGACCGTGAGCAAACTCCTGCAGGCTGCCCGGTGGATACACACGGTGTGAGCCTTGATACCGATGGTGATGGTGTTCCTGATTGTAAGGATAAAGAACTGATCACACCTACACATTGCCAGCCGGTAGATGCTGATGGTGTTGGTAAGTGTCCTTGCCCGACTTGCGAAAACTGCCCTGACCTCTGTAAAGGTGGTAAAGTTGAAGAAATGACCTGTGCGCAAAAACTGGGTGCATTACCAAGTGTAAGCTTTGCACCTAAGTCTAATAAACTGAGTGATGATGCAAAAGCAGTACTGGCAACAGTAGCTTCTAAATTGCGTAACAATCCTGGTTGTAAAGTAGTCGTGGTTGGCTATTGCGCTTCTGATAAGAGAGAGCAGCAGCTGAGCTGGGATCATGTGAACGCAGTGATCAACTACCTGGTTGATAAAGAAGGTATCTCTGCTGATCGCTTTATCTTCAACTACGGCCAGTCTGGCGGCGACTGCAACACAGTTGACCTCCGCGGTGCTAACGAAGGTGAAGACGGACCGAACATGGTTGAGCCTCCTCACCCGAACCTGAGAAAGAAGAACTAATAATAACTAAGGATCCCTGATGTAACCCTCCTGCTTACGCAGGAGGGTTTTTTTCTGTCAGCCGGCCGGCACAGCATCGGGCTTCCGGCCAAGACCGGAAAACCCATCTGGTCTGTGACCGGCCGGCAAACCTAACTCTTTGAATTCATGCTTTATAATAACCTTAACGGGACAGTTTTGGCGCCTTATTTTTTTTGGGTAAGTTTTGCGGCCATCTGTTAACTTTGCACTCCTTTTATGCGGTATACCTGGATAGCTATTCTGGCGTTGTTGATGGCCGGTTGCGGAGGCAGTAAATCTGCAACCCGTAAATCAAATGCCACTAAGAAAAGTATCAATAAGATACTGAAGAGTACGGACTATGAATACAAATACCGCATGGCGGAACAGTTCTTTGTAAAACAGAAATACAATAAAGCCCAGCTGCTCTTTGAAGATGTAATGCCTTATTATAAAGTGGATAAGGAATTTGAGAATATCTACTACAAGTATGCTTATTGTGCATATAACCAGAGCGACTACATGAATGCCGAAAACCTGTTCAAGACCTTTATTGAGATCTTCCCGAACAGTACTAAGAATGAGGAGATGGATTACATGCGGGCTTATTGTTTTTATAAGCAGTCCCCGAAACCGGAGCTGGATCAAACCAGCACGCTGAAGGCGATGGGAATGATGCAGACATTCATCAATACCCACCCCGGATCAGCCAGGAATAAAGAGGCATATGACATCATTCAGATTTGCAGGGGCAAGCTGGAGACAAAAGAATATAAAGGCGCAAAGCTCTATTATGATATGGGGAACTTCAGGGCCGCCGGTGTGGCTTTTACAGGCGTACTGAATAATTACCCGGAATCCCAGCGGGCGGATGAGTACAAGCTGATGATCATAAAATCATATTACCGTTTTGCTGAGCTCAGTATTGAAGAAAAGAAAGCTGAGCGGTTTGAGCAGGTTATCACTGAGTGCAATGACTTTACCGACCGCTTCCCGGAAAGCAAACTGAAGAAGGAAGTGGACGACTACCTTAACTTATCACAGAAAAACTTAAAAAATACATCTAATGAGCAAATTAAGACGCCAGCTTAGTGCAGGTATTACCAATAACGTGGAAACACGGAACCTGGATGACCTGAAAGCTAAAACCGGGAACCTGTATGAGTCTATCTCCATTATCGGGAGAAGGGCCAACCAGATCAATATTTCCCTGAAAGAAGAGCTGCATAATAAACTGGAAGAATTTGCCAGCCATACCGATAGCCTGGAAGAAATTCATGAAAATAAGGAGCAGATAGAGATATCCAGGGCGTACGAAAGAATGCCCAACCCGGCCCTCCTGGCCACCCAGGAGTTTATGGACGACAAGGTCTATTTCCGCAGCAATGACAACGACCTTTTCAGTTAATCATTTTCCCGGCTTATTCATACAGCGGCTTCCAAAGAAGCCGCTTTGCTTTTTAAATGGTATTTTTGAAACAGGATGCTGAACGGAAAGAAAATAGTACTGGGTATCACAGGCAGTATAGCGGCCTATAAATCCGTTTTTCTGCTTCGGAGCCTTATTAAGGCCGGCGCAGAAGTAAAAGTGATCATGACCCCGTCTGCCAAAGATTTCGTGTCGCCGCTTACCCTCTCCACCCTCAGTAAAAATCCCGTTCTTACCGACCTTTTTGATGAACAAAGCTGGTCGAACCATGTCATGCTGGGCCGTTGGGCCGACCTTATGCTTATCGCCCCCCTGAGTTGTAACACCCTGGCTAAAATGGCCAACGGGCAATGTGACAACCTGCTGCTGGCGGTCTATCTTTCTGCCACCTGCCCGGTAGCAGTTGCTCCGGCCATGGATGAGGATATGTGGCTTCACCCGGCTACGAAGGCCAATCTTTCCCGCCTTGAAACATATGGTAATAAAATAATCCCGGTTGGAAAGGGAGAACTGGCGAGCGGTCTGCAGGGAGAAGGAAGAATGGCAGAACCGGAAGAGATCATTGACTACATCGGCAGTGGTTTTTTTTTGTCCGGTAAACTGAAGGGAAAGAAGGTGCTGGTTACAGCAGGACCAACATACGAACATATAGACCCGGTTCGTTTTATCGGTAACCATTCCTCCGGCAAGATGGGACTGGCCCTGGCAACAGAACTGGACAAACAAGGGGCCGAGGTTACATTGGTACTTGGACCCACCGCGTTGCCTGTGCCCGGAGGATCGATAAAACTGGTCAATGTCATATCGGCTGAAGAAATGTATGAAGCCTGCAGCCGGGTATTTGACAGTGTTGATCTGGCAATCATGGCCGCAGCGGTGGCCGACTACACGGCCGTAACGGCAGCGCCGCAGAAGCTGAAAAAAACGGAAAGCACACTGACAATAGAACTGAAAAAGACGAAGGATATACTCCAGTCACTTGGTGAAAGAAAAAAAGCAGGGCAGGTGCTGGTGGGTTTTGCACTGGAAACGAATAATGAAAGGGCCTATGCCCTGGATAAGCTGGAGAAGAAAAAGGCCGATTTGATCGTACTGAACTCCCTCAATGATAAAGGGGCCGGTTTCGGTCATGATACCAATAAGATCATTATTTTCGGGAGAGATGGAAGCGAAATCAGTTTTGAAACAAAATCAAAACAGGAAGTTGCTAAGGATATCGTTGATACTATAATCCGTAAATATTATGCTTAAAAGGATATTGATCGCTTTGCTTGTGGCACAGATCGCTTTGCGGACCGGTGCACAGGAACTGGAAGCCAAAGTCTCCATCATTGCCAGTAAAGTAAGCTCGACAGTCGACAGGAAGATATTCCAGACATTGCAGACCGGTCTTATCAATTTCATGAACAGCCGGCGGTGGACCAACGATGTCTTTCAGCCTGCAGAAAAAATTCAGTGCAGTTTTCTCCTGACGATCGATGAAGCAGGTGCCAATAATATTTACAAAGGAAAACTGACCGTGCAGGCAGCCCGGCCCATTTATAATACCAACTACGATTCCCCGATCTTTAATTTTATCGATAACAACATCTCATTCCGGTATGTGGAATTCCAGCCGATAGAGTTTAATGAGAACAGGGTGCAGGGGAATGACCCGTTTGTGGCAAACATTACCGCCATATTCGCCTATTATGCAAATATCATTCTCGGGCTCGACTATGCTTCATTTACATTAAGGGGAGGGGATACTTATTTTCAGAAAGCCTGGAATATTGTAAATAACGCCCCTGAAAGCGGCTCCCAGATCAGTGGCTGGAAATCATTTGAAGGGTTCCGCAACCGCTACTGGCTTGCTGAAAATCTTAATAACAGCCGGTTTGCCCTTATGCATGATGCCATCTATGCCTACTACCGGAGTGGCCTCGACCAGTTCTATGAAAACGAAGAAACCGGGCGGGCCGGTATCCTGAACTGCCTGAACTACCTTACCAACCTGAACCGGGATAATCCGAACTCAATGGTGGTGCAGGTCTTTTTCCAGGGAAAAAGTAATGAGCTGGTAAAAGTATTCAGCAAAGCTGATACGGAAACAAAAACCAGGGCGAGGGATATGCTGACCAAACTGGACCTCACTAATGCAGCTGCTTACAAAGAGTTGAAATGAAAAAGGGATCACTTGTCCTGCTCGTTTTATGTTCCTTCTTTTTTACAGCGTGTAAAAGCAAGGACCGTTTACCGGGTAATGTTTTGCCCAGCGAAAAGATGCAGGCAATATTGTGGGATATGATGCGGGCTGATCAGTTTCTCAATAGTTATGTTTTCAGCAAGGATACAGCCGCCAATAAACGAAAAGAGGAAGAAATAATCTACGCCAGGATACTTTCCATCCATAAGATTACATGGGAGGAGTTTAAAACCAGTTATTACTGGTATGCACAGCATCCCGGCATCCTCAAACCGGTGATGGATTCCATAGCGGCACCCCCGAAAGGAGCTCCCCCTCCCGGCACAATCCCCTCACCGGCAGGAAACATACCTGTAAGAGAGGCCGGCCCTGATACAACCATCATCCAGGGAAAGCCTGTTTTACCCAAAGACTCTGTAACAAAACGCCGGGGAATAAAGCCACTCCGGGTGGAGTAATTTTCCATTACCGCACACGTCATTGTTTTAATTCAGTTGCAAGAAAGCCTTTCCTTAATTTTACCTCATAATTCTGGCACATGAATAAAGTGGTTTTAAATGCTGATGAAGCTGTAAAAGACATACACGACGGGGCGGTGCTGATGTTTGGAGGTTTTGGTCTTTGCGGCATTCCCGAAAATTGTATTGCGGCACTGGTAAAGAGAGGAACAAGGGACCTGACCTGCATTTCAAATAATGCCGGCGTAGATGATTTCGGAATCGGTCTTATGTTGCAGCAAAAGCAGGTGAAGAAAATGATCTCTTCGTATGTGGGGGAGAATGCTGAGTTTGAACGGCAACTGCTGAGCGGGGAACTGGAAGTGGAACTGATACCACAGGGTACCCTCGCTACCCGGTGCCTGGCTGCAGGCTATGGCATGCCGGCAATATTTACCCCTGCCGGGGCAGGAACAGAAGTGGCAAATGGAAAAGAGACAAGGAATTTCAACGGCAAGGATTACCTCCTCGAATATGCTTTTGAAGCCGATTTTGCCATGGTAAAAGCATGGAAAGGGGATACGGACGGGAACCTCATTTTCAGGGAAACGGCCCGGAATTTCAACCCGCTGATGGCAATGGCAGGGAAAGTAACCATTGCGGAAGTGGAAGAGCTCGTGCAGCCCGGTGAACTTGATCCCGATTTTATTCATACTCCGGGCATTTATGTACACCGGATATTCCGGGGGGTGAATTATGAAAAAAGAATTGAACAAAGGACTGTCAGAAAGCGGGGATAAAAACAGGTAAAGAAGATGGCCGGAATGACGACCCGGAAGAGAACGAAGTAAAGCAGTAAAAAGGAAACGTATGAGTCTTACCAAAGAACAAATAGCACAACGGATCGCCAGGGAATTGAAAGATGGGTATTATGTGAACCTGGGTATTGGTATCCCGACCCTGGTAGCGAATTATATTCCGGCAGGAATAAATGTGGTACTGCAAAGTGAGAACGGGCTGCTGGGCATGGGCCCTTTTCCGTTTGAAGGAGAAGAAGACCCGGACCTGATCAATGCAGGTAAGCAGACCATCACAACGGTTCCCGGCTCCGTCTTCTTTGATTCTGCCATGAGCTTTGGCATGATCCGGGCGGGTAAGGTGGACCTTACCGTACTGGGCGCCATGGAGGTAAGTGATACCGGGGATATTGCCAACTGGAAAATACCGGGTAAAATGGTAAAGGGCATGGGCGGGGCGATGGACCTGGTGGCAAGTGCCAAAAACATTATTGTAGCGATGATGCATACGAATCCTAAAGGAGAATCGAAACTCCTGCCGGCCTGTACTTTACCGCTCACCGGTGTGAAGTGTGTAAAGAAAGTGGTAAGCGATCTTGCCGTACTTGATATTACTCCGGAAGGATTTAAACTGCTGGAAAGGGCACCCGGGGTAAGCGTGGAAGAGATCAGGTCAAAAACAGCGGGAAAGCTGATCATTGAGAAGGATGTCCCGGAAATGCAATTCAGCTGACGTTATTGATTGTTCCTTTCAGCATATTCTTTCAACCGGCCACGCAGCCTGTTACTCCATAAAAGCTGATCTTCATTTTCGTCCGGGTAAGTTTCTTTCAGCCAGGCAGAAAAGGCGTCATGCAGGTTCTTGAAATCGTCCATGAAGTGCCTGAAACCGGAAGTACTGTCTGAGCGGAGCCCTGAAACCCGGTTGTGATCTGAATATATTGTCAGGGCCCATTTCAGCTTTTCCCGGGGCCGGAGATATCTTATATAATCGCTCTTGTCTTCCACCAGGAAGGTAACGGAACCCGCCTGGCTTTGCATTCTTCTGATGAAATGAAATGTCCCGTTG
The DNA here is from genome assembly GCA_046329665.1 of Chitinophagaceae bacterium. Classification (GTDB taxonomy): domain Bacteria; phylum Bacteroidota; class Bacteroidia; order Chitinophagales; family Chitinophagaceae; genus JJ008. The sequence continues at coordinate 182,316 of JAXLUG010000004.1, forward strand.
ATCGATTTTGATTGTGTAACAAAGGTGTCAAGAAACCCTCTTTTTGTCCATGTATGATTCACATACGATTCGAAGAGTGTAAAATTTTCTGTTGTGATCTGTTCCAGGCTGTCAAGGTGAAACGTATTTAATAAGCGGAGGAATCTTTCTTCACAGCTTTCTTTTACCTGTGCATGCAGAAGGGACGCAGCCGGGCCCATGAAGATAGCAACGGGGAGAAAGAGGGATGCTAATTTCTGAAGCAGGGATCTATTCAATCAGGTTATTCTTTACGGCAAAGAAAACAAGACCCGCAGTGTTTTTGCTTCCAAAACGCTCCATCAGCCGGTCCTTGATCGCTTCCACGGTGCGGGGACTGATCTCCATCTTCTGGGCTATTTCAGCCGCCGTAAATTCCATACAGATAAAACGGAGCACATCCTTTTCTTTATCGCTGAGGGTGATCTCGTTATTAAGAGAAGGGACCAGTTTCTGACGGGCATGCGATTTTTTCAGCAGGATCCGGTTAACGAAGTTGTTGAGGTAATAGCCCTTTTCATGTACTTCCATGATCGCACGGCGAATCTCATTGGGCTCGGCATTTTTAAGCAGGTAGCCATTCGCCCCGTTTTCCATCAGGTGATAGACAAACCGTTCATCTTCGTACATACTCAGCACAAGGACTTTTATATGCGGGTATTGCTTGCTGATCGCTTTGGTGGCTTCAATACCATCCTTACCGGGCATGCGCAGGTCCATCAGTACCACATCGGGCTCCGCCGCAGGGATCCCATTGAGCAGTTCATCGCCGTTTTCAGCTTCCAGCACAAACTTGATATTGGAGAAAGGACGCAGGGAAAGGATTACTCCTTTCCGGAATATCTTATGATCATCTGCTATCGCCACTTTAATAATTCCCATGGTTATCAGATATTGGGCAAAGTTAAAAAGTTTATACGTTGACAGGCTGATTAGTTGGCGGGGATACGGGCTTAATACCGGCAGCGGGCAAAACACATTGCATTTTGCGTGGGTATCCACCGTTCAACTGATCAACTTCCTACTGGTACGGTTCATCTTTCGGCATTTCGATGGTAACCTTGTAATAGGTCTGGGAAATATCTTTTTCAAAATTGATATTGCCCTTTACCACCCGCAGGCGGCTGTTGATGTTCTTCAGCCCAAGACCTACATTGCTTTTATTCAGTTTGTCAAAGTCAGTTTGTACGATGCCGCGGCCATCGTGGTGGATACGGAGGTAGAATTTGTCGGCATGTACATTCTGGGTGAGGTGGATAAAACTGGCGCTGCTGTGTTTTAGTATGTTGTTGATCAGCTCCTGTACGATGCGGAAGATGATCAGCTCTTTCTCGGCTTTCAGGCGTTCCTTATACTCATGGAAGCGGCTGCTGGCATTGATGGCGCCGGAACCGCTGATCTTGGTAAAGAGGTCATTGATAGCCGATTCCAGCCCGAAATTCTTCAGGGTCGGCGGCATCAGGCTGTGGCTGATGTTACGGATAAGCTGGATCGTATCATCAATGATCTGACGGGCCTGGAAGATGGACTGCAGCTGGGTGGCTTTGTCCTGGTTCACCAGGTTCTCATTCAGGTACAGGCGGGCGGTGGCAAGCAGTGGTCCGGCATCATCATGAAGGTCAGCAGCCAGGCGTTGTCTTTCTTCCTCCTGCAGCTTGATAGAGGCATTCAGGAGTATCTTTTGCTGCTCCTGTTCCATCAGGCTGATCTTATTCTGGTACTTCAGCACCCGGCGCTGGTGCATTACAATGAAGACGATGAGGGAAACCACTAAGGTAATCATTCCAATAGTGCCCAGAAAGAGCACTAATGAAACTCCTGACTTGGTGGCTTGAAGAAAATACATTGGTTTGGTTATTGGTGGTTTCCGGTGATTTATGGTGGTTAAAGCATATCAAGAAAGGGTACGTCCTTCTTTCCTGAATTTATGTCAATACGTTGTTTTGATGAGATGATCATAGCAAACATAAACAGGAAATTCTTCAGTATTTCGCCTATTAATGTCAGTTGCCAGAAATTATCTACCTCATTTTGATCTATGTGGTTGGCTAAAATATTAAAGAAAAACGATCCTCCTAAGTATAATAAGATACCACAGCTGTACCAAAATCCTATGTGGTTATAAATATGTTCGGTGCTTTGGGATTTAAATTGTTCGTAAAAGAAAAGAAAAATGAATGCAAACAAAAGCACTGTTTCGATACCAACCGGTATGGAGTCAAGTCTTGCAAATTTGGCAAAAATGTAAAAGAAGACCTGGAATATCAGAAATGAAAAGGAGCATATGATAATGATGTTCTTTACCATCTTGCTTCGCACTGAAAAATAAAGGAATGCAGCAAAAAAAGAATATTCAAGAAAAGTATAACTTACCAAGAATAGTTTTCTGTATTCAATTGGTGTAAAACGGCCATAATAAACAGGGAAAAAAAACAATAACCCATATAATGCAGCCAGTATAATATCCTTTTTTCTATGGCTTACAAATACCAGGGAAAATGGCAATATGAAATACGAGAAGGAGTTGGTATAAAATAAAAGCTTTTCTATTGTTTGGATTTTCACCAAAAATAGAAAAGCTTTTCTAAAATTCCTTTCTACAGTAAGAATTGGAGATTAATCTTCCCAAGTAAGGCTATCAAGCTCTGTTTGGGTAAAAATTACTCTCGACTCCTGATTCTTTTTCATAACAGTAACGTTTTTAAAGCCTTAATCGAAATATTTCGCAGAATAAAAGTGAAAAATGTAGACTAATGCTACAACGGACGCACTTGTAAGGAGTTCCCTGTTTTGCTTCATAAAACACTGTAAATGAACGTAAATGCTCAATTTCCGAGCGGATGTTTACGTAGTAAACTTTCGTAGTATTACCCAGTAAAAATAGTAAAAACCCGGTCATAAAATAGTATGATTACCTCGGGTTTTCCCGGTTATCAACAGGTGTGGAAAAAGAGAAGGATCAGAAAGGCTGTGTTTCAGGAGATGAGAAAAGAATCAACGTATCTGTTGTTTCTGAGCTTTGCCAGGGGAGTGCTAGATGGCGCTGATAAGGAAAAAGAAGTTGATTGACATTGGATTTCGCTTTCGGTCTTTCTCGGCGACTCCTTCCGGAGCATAGGATTTGGAAATTCTGTTCAGGACGGTTTTAAGGACATTGGACGATGAGGGGCTGGTCCTCTGCCAATCAACTTGCGTCAAAAATATATCCACTGTGTAATGTGTACAAGAGCAAATGCACGGCTATTCGGTAATTCGGTAATTACGGAAAGGGTAGTAGGTTCCTCAGCGAAGTATGAAAAACTACGATGAGTAATATGAAAATCTACGACAAATAATGGTTTGCGGGGGGACCCCTTATATTAACACCTGATAATCTCGTCAGGGCATCTGCTTATTTTCATCCTCAATCTTTTCATTTTAAACATCCGGAGGGAAACAAAAGATCATTTTTAACCGAATGATCCTCTGTAATATACCCGCCTCCCGGTATTACCCATCTTCCTGATCTGCCCTATATTCGGGCATTATTTCAAATTCAACGTAATGAAAAAACTTGTTTTTTTGGGTGTATTCACACTTGCCCTGGCTGCAGCCGCCTCAGCTCAGCGCTTTCCCCGTACTACCTGTACCACAATGGTAAGTAATGCCATAGCCGGTGCTAAAGAAGATACAGTGGCTCCCCGTGGTATGGCCGATAATTATCATACCTGGGAACCGGGCACGGAACTGATCGTGAAGTTTATGCCGGGCGGCAGCAAAACCCTGCGGGATAAAGTGATCGCCAATGCTAAAGAGTGGGAGAAATATGCCAACGTAAAATTCAAATTCGTCGCCGATAACGCCGGGTTTACCAATATCCGGGTAAAACTCGGGGAAGGGATGGGGCATAACTCGGCCGTTGGTACAGAAGCCAATTTCCGGACACAAAACGAACAGACCATCAATTTTGACACCATGGCTTTTGCGGATGGTGAATATTACCTGGCCCGGGTGCAAAAGAAAAAGATCGAACCTCCCTACACGTATGATCACCTCAGAAATGAAATGAAAGAAGATCCCAACCACTGGAACCTTCGTGAACTCCGCCGGGTGGTTATGCATGAATTCGGTCACTCCCTGGGTCTGCTGCATGAGCAGAGCTACCCGGATGCGGTTAACTGGAAAAAAACAGATTCTGTGTACCAGTTTTATGAGCAGACACAAGGCTGGAGCCGGAGGGAAGTTGATTTTAATGTGTTCGAGGTAGGCAGCCAGTTCTTTACCAATGGCACCCAGTATGACCCTAAATCAATCATGCACTATTCTATTGATGCCTGGCAGACCATGGATGGTTATTCACTGAAAGATAACTACGAGTTATCAGCAGGAGATAAGGCGCTCATCGCCGCTTTATACCCCAAACCTAATACCTCCGGTGCCAAAGTGGTGCCCAAAGTGATCATTTCCAACTTCAACCGGCTGGATGTAAAATTTAACCAGGTAAGGGGCGGTCTTGTGATTACACCGGTCTTTGACCTCAGGACCAATGCCAAAAAGGGCGATGTATATTTTGTAGCCCGGCTGGCAGATGAAGAGGGTAATTATATAAAAACCTCTGAGAAGTTTTATAACTGGGGCGGTACCCTGGCGACTTATATGAACATGAACCTGCTTCCCAACAGCAGGATATCATATAATAAAGATGCAAAAGGAAAACTCGAGCTCTTTTTCCCGCTCAGTATGTACCCGGACCTGTATGGCAAGAAAGTCAGGGTGGCCTTTGCAGTTTACCTCGATGATGTCGAAAATAACCAGCTGGATAAGCTGATGTATTTTTCCGCCACCAACCCGCTTAGTATTCCCGCCAAATCATTCTGATAATTTATTACAACCGGGCGGGGCTTTGCTCAGCCCGGTTTGTTGGTTTAGTATATCCGTATCTATAAAATTTTGTTTAAAGGAAGATTATCCTTTCACCGGAAGATTCTTTTCATAAAATATTGTTGAAAGAACCCGCCAGCGTTTGCAGCATTATCCCCAGGCTGTAATTTTTCAGTTCAATTCCCCATACGCCTATTTGACCCCTTTTTACGCTTAACCAAATCGCCAGGGCAACCGGATGGATAAGTATCTGTTCACCGACGGAACCAACGGGGTAAAAGAGGCATTTTCCAGCGAAGAGCTTCTTTCCTTTATCAGCAATGCAGAAGATCCTGACAGATCTAAGGTCTGGGTCTTTGGACGGAATGAGTGGATCACTGCGGTTGATTTCTTTAAACAATATCCCGATAAAAAAGATAAAGGAAACAACGGGCAGCCTGCGGGTCTCTTACCAGCACCGGTAAAAAAACGTGGCAGGTACGCTTTTATCAGGCAGGTTTCTTTTGTTGCCGCACTGGTGGCCGGCGCATTGCTGATATTCAATTTTACTGATTCCGGCTGGCAAAAAGGCGAACCGGTAAAGGTATATGCTTCCCGTCCGGCCAATGTTCCGGTCATGGATGCGGACTCCCTCCGCAGGGAGATCGAAATACAAAGGGGGAAGTCGCTGGACAAAAGCACAGCAAATAATCTCCGCCTTCGCAATAACTGGCCGGAGCAAATGCTGCTCCAGGTAAAAGCCGGCCGGGAAACCAAAAGAGGGATGACAAGATTCCTGCATGTTGCTATATCTCTTGACAATGCCACCGGCTACAACGTTGATGAGGCCACCGTAAGACTTCTTGTGTGGAATAAGGGAAAGCAGAGCGTTGCCGGCACTTTCCGCTTTAGTGATATCCGTTATGCAGTACCGGCAGAACATATTTTTTCCGGTGTATTCAAAGCCGACAGCATTTCAGCAGCCTTTCAGTCCATAAGGGCAAAGGCCTTTAATTTTTGTTATGATGCCGCCCGGGACAACCCGTCCGGCAATTATAATGACAGGTGGTTTTGCCGGGATGGGAAACAAAATGATTGATCAATCCTCACTCCAAATACAAAAACATGACCCTCTACTATCTCCCTTGCCTGGTACGCAGTGACAGGTATTTTATCACCCGGCTTGACCAGGGTAAAAAGGAAATACCGGATTTCAACTTTGTGATCCCGGCCGCCGAACGGGTGCATACTCCTATTCTGACCATCGAAGATCCCGATAAGATTGCGCTGAACCAGATGGCACCATCCTCCCGCCAGGATATACCGGTTAAGGAGTGCCATCTTTCCCTGCACAAAAAGGATGATGGATTCGAATTACTTATCGTGAAAGAAAATGAGTTCAGGGTGGATACTTTTGAAGATGCCGGATCCGGCCTTCGGCTTGATTACTCAGGCAGCCAGAAAAGAGTGTGTGTAGGAATTTACAAAACAGGTAATGATAATGCGCCGGTAAAGCTGACCATAACACTGAAGTTCTCCGAAGAGGAAAGATATTCCACGCTGCTCTTATTTAATATCGTGGATGCACCCGATAGCCAGCGTGTGGTGATCGATTTTGGCAGCGAGGCCAGCCAGATCGGGTACCGGAATGGTGCACCGCAATCACCCGTCCTGCAATATGACATTCTTGAAAATGTGATCAGCCAGCTTAAACTCCAAAACACTGAGCAGCCCTTTCGCAGAGAAGACTTCCTTAATCATGAGCCGGGTCAGCCAATGCTCTACCGGTCTTTTTATGCTGTAAAGAAGGAAATGAACGGTGAACAACGAAAGAATTTTCCTTTCAATTTCACCGACAATATTGAAGAGGATGAGATCCGGCTGTTCATTACCCGTAAGGAAGTGGCGGCAACCGTGCATGCCTTTCGTGATGACTATGAGATCATCCCCAACCTGAAACTCGGGATTGAAAAAAGTCTTCACCTGAAAACAGGTAACCGGGCAGAGGATTACAGCATTCGGTCGCACAAACAGGAGCTGATTAGCGGAATCCTGCTGCGGCTGCTCCGGCTGATGATCAGCTCTAAGCCCTCATTCAGAAAAGGAGGCATTATTGTCACACTGCTGGTCCCTAACATTTATACACAACATGATGTTTTTGTTTTACTCGACCAGCTCCGGGAGCGAACAGACAGCATGCTGTCTTCACTGCGTATTCCGCAAGGTGCAGTAAGCATCGAATATGAAACGATCTCCGAAAGTGATGCTTCCTTTATGGGATACCAGCAAACACATCCGGAGGAGGTGAACCTGTCTAACGGAGAGATCGCCCTCGTAATTGATTGCGGAAAGGGAACGACAGATATCTCCATGCTGCTGGCGGATGACAACGAAAATTATTCCGGGTTCTTCCGGACCGGCTTTGCCGGCGCCGGTAACGTATTACTCTATGGCCTGGCAGAGGATTTCCTTACGCTTGTATTACGCTCTGTTCCGGGAAGCAATGACCTGTCGGTGAAGGATTTTATCCGTGACCAGATCGTCAGCCAGCACCTTACGGCCGATGTGCTGAACTTCATTCAGCTGATGGAAGAGCAGAAAAGAAGGTTCAGAATCCTGCAGCCAGTTGGCCTGTCGGAATTTGCCCAGCTGGCAGAGAATGCCATCAGCACAGAACGTACGATTGCCAACCTGCACAGGGACCAGTCAACCCTGCTGCAATATGCCGCTGCGATCCTCGGGAACCGCAATGTCCGGTGGGATGATGAGATCACCGCCCTCATCAGTAAGGCATGCGACTGTATTGTGCACAGTATCGTTTCCAGCTTCCGGGATGTGGTAACAAAGGATATTAAGAAACGCATCCGGATCGTCATGCTGAGCGGCCGTGCCTTTTATTTCGGGATGCTGAAAGATAAACTGGAAAAAGAACTGAAAGAACTGTTGTCGGGCCATGTTACCATAAAGATGATCCCGGAAGGAAGGACATTGAACAATAAGAACGTATCCATATACGGGGCTTTCAGCGGGGCCTACAAAGTGACAGACTTTACCGGTATGCCCGTCGATAAAAAGGAAGGGCTGTCCCGTAATAATGACGTGCTGAATAACAATATCTACCTGTACAGGGGCATCAAGATCGAACCTTGTAATGATATCCTCTATAACTCATCGGTGGTCAGAAGAAATAACCAGGAGCTGAAAGCCTTTAAGAACAAAACGATCGATGTCTTTTTCACGAGGGATAATATCTATCTCCGCCTGATGGAAAACCAGCAGGTGAAAGACGTGAAGTCGCTTTACAGTGTTCTTGCCCCGGTTGCAGGAAAATATTCTGCTGCTGAGGACATGAAGGCCATTTCCATGTTCCCCAACTACCAGGGCGAGATCGCCTCCCTGGAATCGGTACACCAGGATATTACCCGGAATGAGCAGGCAGTAAAGCCTGACGCAGTTAAGAAAAGAAAGGGAGTGCTGCAGTATTTCTTTTCATTACACTAAATGTATGACCAAATCATTTCTATGAAACGAATAGTAGTTTTCACGCTGTGCGGTATGCTTTGCCTGACCACGCTGTTTGCACAACAGCCGGTGAAACCGTTACGTATCGCTGATACGCTTACACCAAAGGAGAAAGCAGAACGGAATCCCGTTATACTCCGGTCAGAACTGGATTCGCTGATAAAAGCGTATACACCCGTACAGCTGCCGGCGGAAGTACAGAAACCGGAGCCGGCCAGCAAGGAATCGTACGGAGGGATGATCCTGGGCGGATTAGCCCTGCTGGTCCTTATTGCTGTATCCGGAATGATTGTGCTTTACAGGCAAAGAAATGAGCTGAGGCGGATCGCCGATTCGGTAGGCGCAAAGAATCTTTCCCCCGGTGAATTGAAGAACGGGAAAACAAAGACCGGGAAAAAGAACCCGCCACCGGTCACAGCACAGGAACAGCTGGAAGAATTGTTTGAAGCAGTTAACCGCCTGGAAAAAGAGAATGCCAGCCTGAACGGGGTGATCAAAGAATATAATGGTATCCGGCACGACTATGATTCCCTGCGGCAGGGTGTTATGCAGGCCTATAAGGTGAAGAACTACCCGGGTTATGAAAAGACTAAGGAAGAGAGCAGTACCATCCGTACGGTACTCGATACGGAAAAAGCGGTGGCGGATCATGCCTACACGAGGTTCCTGAAGCCTATTCTCACCATTACCGATGCCAACAAGAATAATCCCTCCAAAATGAGTAAAGAGGATAAACAAAAGATTGCAGACCTCCTTGTGTCGCTGTCTCTCTTTTATATCGAATACCTGTACCTGCGGGTGGGGGAGCTTGCAGTGGGCGGAACCATCGTTGAACGGATCAGGAATTTCAGCAAAGGGGTAGTGGCCGAAAAAGGAACTCTGAAGACTTTGAACAAGGAAGCAGGCAGCCGTGCTCTTGTGATACGCATGGCACTGGACGGAGCATCAATTAATCATCTTTCCTACCCGGTCTTTGATGAGACCAACCTTAATCAATAAAAACTATGATCAGGTTTTTCACCGGTATCACTTTTTTATACCTGTTTGTAATATTCATCCTGGTTTGGTACGGGCTGGTGTATTACAGGCAGTTCTCAAGGAATGGCTACCAGCGGAAAATATTCCCCTGGATTTTCCTGGTGATCACAGTTGCCTGCCTGGGGTTCCTTTATTTCAATATCCACCCCACCGGCCGTTCAGCTGCCTTCACTAACCTGGATCACCATTTTATCAGGCATGACGGGTTCCGGGCAGCCGGTCCCGTTGAGCTGGGAAAGTCAGATACCACTGCCAGGAAAGAGAGGGCGTACAGTGTTTTCAGCATATCAAAAAATGCAGGAAGCGTTTTTGTAAGATCGGCCTATTCTGAAGAACCGTTCTATGTATCTGCCGGCGGTAATGTAAAACTCGCTTCCACCAACTTCCCTGCAGAAGGGCATCGTTTAAGTTTCCAGGCTGATTCGGCAATGGTAACGGTGATACCGGGACCTGACCATGTGTATGAACTTTCAATAAACAATAAACCCGCGGGGAGATCGGCCCGGGTGATCGGGAAGGGGCTCTCTGTATGGAGTCTTTTTGGTGATGATACGCTGTTCCTTAATTCCGGGTGGTATGTAAATACCCGGGTCACAGGAGCCATGAAAAACACCTGGCTGCTCCAGGATAATTTTTCCGGTGACAAAGGCGGGCAGTTAAAATATTTTTTATCCGGCCAGCTTTACCGCTTTGCCACCAATGTGATGGTTGATGGTAAGCGGGTAAGCGGGCAGGACCTTTCTTTTCAAATGGTCATTCCGGATGGTAGTATGATCGGCTGGGGTGCGGGTTTTCCGGGTGGGAACAAAAACCGGTTTCGTGTACAATATGATACCGGCACGGCTTACCGGCTACTTAACCGCTATCCTGTTTCCTATCCGCTTACCGAAGAACCCGGGCGGGAAATAAATAAGACGGGCGATGCCTATGTAGTGACAAAATTTTTGATTGCAGACCCCGGGTATATGGGGCAACTGCCAACAGTGTTCAATGAGGGGTTCCTGTTCAGCACATTCGACGGCGATAGTACGACCGGCTTTGCCCCGGTCTTGCTGAGTTATTATAAGGGCAGGAGTGATGCTGCTTTACAATTGCAGGCAAGATCACTGAATAGTTACAGCCGGGAAATCAGTTTCACCAACAGCAGGTTGCTGCTTCCATCCAACACACCCGGTTTACAATGGGAATTCTCCGTAACTGATACGTTTGACTGGCATCTGGGAAATGCCGTCTGGCATATGTCCCGCTGGCAGCCATTCATGTTCGGCAGCCTTTTGTTCCTGTTTCTGCTTGTATTTTTTACGGCATTATTGAAACCGGCAGACCGGCTGAGCTGGGTCTGGCAATTACTTTCAGTCATAACGATGGTCATGCTTACGACCCGTTTCTTTTTATATTGGCGGTATAAAAGCTTTCCCCCTTACGAGGGATTGGATCTTCCTTCGCAGCAGCAGTTGAATAACTTCTGGAATTTTGGCATTATCATACTGGCAGCCCTTTTACTTGGTGTTTTATTCGGTCTGGATACATTTAAATACCTGTACCAGCGTCTCAGAAAGGGGATACGGATCTTTGCTGGCCAACCTGCCGGATATGCGTCATCCCTTTCTTCTTCCAGCCAGGAAAGAGAGGGTTTTGCCAATAAATTACTCCGAAGGTACCCGGTCACTAAACTCAGGTTCTTTGGGTTGTGGACGATGGCGCTCCTCGGGGCCGGGATATTTGCTGCACTAAATCATTTTGATGCATCGACAAGCCGCCACCTGGCCATTGTGATGGTGCTGGTCTATTTCCTTTTCTCTTTTTTTTCCTACCGGTTTTCGCCGCTGGTGGCGGCCCGGGAGAAAAGCTGGTGGAGTATTCATACGGAAAACCCGGCTGATATCATCATCAGTAACCCGGCCAGGTTCCTGCTTTCCGTAAGCATGCTTGCATTTTTCCTTTTCATTGATATCGGTTTTGGCCTTGTATTCTTCAACTTTCTTTTGTTTAATGAGGCTTTCCTGTTTATTAATTATGGTATTGCCGGTTTATCCGCAGGAAGCCGGCGCAATGCTTCGTTGTTTGGTTTCGCCGGAATCATCTGCCTGCTTGTGTTTATTATCAACCTTATTTACGGGCCATATATTTTTAAATCCCTGCTGAACCTTCCGCAATCCCTGTACCTGGTCTGCTATTTTCTTTTTGCTGTACTCATGGTGTATGCATCCGGCCGGCTGATGGCGTACCCGCGGAGGATAAAAAGGGTGGTTCAATTTGCTGCGGTAGCAGTTATGTTCGGCCTGGCCTTTACCTTCTTTCCCAAAGAACGGATCCAGAAAAAAGCGGCCATTACAAAGTACCGGATTGATGTACTGACCATGCCTCCGGACAAGGTGATTGAGAAAGCCTTTGCAGACGGGGATTCTTATGAACCGGTGATCCGGGCAGCCCAGAACCAATGGTTCATCAACACCTTTATTTATGAGGAGAACAACCCGGATGTGAACAGGGCGGTGTTTCACCTGGTACCGCATGCACCGCAGAACAGGGGGGCAAAATATAATGCTCAGGCTACAGACCTTGTCACCAGCAGGTTCCTGATCGCTGAGCATGGCCGGTGGGCAGTTATTTTCTTTGTGTTGCTCCTGCTGCTTCCTGCCGTGTTGCTTGCCTCCTTTTACAAGCTGTACCCGGATTTTACCAACCGGATCAATACACATTATGCCACGGTGGTCACCGGTTTTTCTGTCCTGAATTATCTCCTGATAACAGCATTGCTGGTAATACTGGCGGCTACCGGCCGGTATATTTTCTTCGGGCAGGACCTTCCGTTCGGAAGCATCCTCAGTAAACAATCGGTATTGTTTCCCTGCCTGCTCATCATCCTGGTAGTACTATTCTTCGGACGGCTGCCATTACAGCGATATCCAAACCGGGGTAAACTAATTCCCGGTATGATGGTGTTCGTCATCCTCGCAGGGCTTCTGTTCTTTGTAAAGCCCGCTTTCAACAAGAGCAGGGATTTCAACGTGGAAGGTTTATCCGAAACAATGGACAACTATATCAGGCAGAAGGTGCAGCCATTGATGGATGATATTGATACCTCAGCCCTTACCCGGGGAAGATCGACCCAGGAAAAGAACCGTTTATTTTCTGTTTCCCTTTATGCTATGCTGCAGGCGGGCAGGCTTGACGATGCCGGTCCGCTGATCAGAAGTGAACTGCTCAAATTCAGCCGCCGGGATTTCAGCGGGCAGACCGATCAGAATAAAATGCTGTTCATGGATTATCACAGCGGCAGCCCGCAACTGGCGGTCAATGAAAACTATTTTCATGTAGAACCGCCTCCGCACCTGCAACAAAAATGGGCGGGTAGTGTGTACAGCGATACCTCAGCTTACAATGTTTCGGTATGGGATGCCGCAAGCGGGACAGTGACCGGCAGAAGAGTGAACACATACACCGGCGAAAGGAGTTTCATGCTGAATGGTTCAATGGAATTCAGTTTCAGTAAGGTGCAGGGTGAAAACCTGTATGGGGGTTTTTGTATGATCAACAGGTCAGACTCAGCCCTGGTGCTGCAAACGCAGGGCGGAAAAAAGATACTTGCAAAAGGAGATACGGCCTGGCTTCATAACCCGGACAGGCTATTGATATCGGGGGCCGGTGGCAGGGCTGACCGCATCCTGGAAGTGCAACCGGATGCATTTATGCATAACTATTTCGTGAATGGGGGACGCTATTATTATTACCCGATGGGGAGCAATTTTATCTGGGCAAGAAATTTTGCTGAAAGCATATCCTCTGAGTACACCGGGCGGGAACGATCAGGCAGGAATATTTTCATTTCTGCGGATGCTGAACTTACAGATTCATTATCTGTGTGCATACGACAGTCGCTTACCGCTGATACATCTTACAAGGACGGAGCGGAATATGCCGTTTGTATAGCTGATGGAAACGGCAGGCTGATGGCGATGCCGGATTATATAAAGGGATATGAACGTCCTGACCCGAATGACAAGACAGCCTTCATCCGGGCGATCAGGGGGGAAAATGGTTTCATTGCACAATCTGAACTGAGAAAGAAAACCGGCAACCTGAACCTGCTCCGCCTGCGTCCGGGCCCTGGTTCTACGTTAAAGCCGATCGTTTTTTCTGCCGTGGCTTCACAATTGCCGCTGGACTGGGACGCCTTTGCCGCAGAAGGTTTTTCCGAGAAGCAGGAGTTCTACGGCGGGGAAAAGGTCAGCGAGTATGATTTTGAGAAGAACAACGGAAGGATCACCAACATAGTGGACTACCTGAAATATTCAGATAACTATTATCATTCCAATGTACTGTTGCTTGGGTCTTATTCAAAACAGAGCCTCCAGCAGTTGTTGCTGAAGCACTTCACCACAAAAAACCCGGAAGGGAAACTGCACTGGCCTTACTTCTCGTATAAGGGCGGGCAATACTGGCTGGATGGTTTTCAGAACTGGCCGGGCTTTGCAGCCGGCAAAGCCAACTTCGGTTCAGACAGTTCTTTTGTTTCAATTGGTCTTTCTGATAACTATGGTATCCATACCTGCCGGAGCGGACCCGGGTTTGATTGCTTCGACCCGGTTACTGATTCCGCCCTCTTTGGCCGGAAGAGATCGGGGTCCGGTTTTGTCTTTCCCGAATATGCCTTGTTCGATCAGAAAGGAGAAGGGATGCATATGGACAGGCCTAATGAGGTCTTTATGTCCTCCTTCAGAGGACATGTGAAAGGCAGCAGCCAGGTAATGATCCCGCCGGTAAAAATGGTGGATGCTTTTGGCAAGCTGATCAGCCAGAGCAGGCACTATTCTGTCACCCTGGACCCCTATGCCGCCGCAAATGCCTTTGTCCCTTTCGAACTGGATAATTCCATCAGCCCGGGGAACTTTCTTTCCCTGATGAAAGGAAGTGTTTACAGGGGGATGAAAGAAGCTTTATTTGGCGGGGGAACAGCCGCCCGGCTGGGAGGCATGCTAAAGAACGGATCGCCTTTTTATTACTATGCCAAGACCGGTACCACGGGTGATGATGAGTTAAAGACGAAATCAAAACTCTTTGCCCTGGTTATTTCTGAAAAGGAGATCGATAACCCGGACTTTAACTTCAGGAAAAACAAGTTTGTGATCATCTACTTTACTTCACAGAACGGACCTGCAAAACAGAACGAGGAACTGCAGGCAAGGGTAATCAGGATGGTGGAGGCTTCACCGGTCTTCAGAAGATATATGGAGGGTAAGCAGTAATAAAAATCCCCTCTGTTGGAGAGGGGATCTTCGTCGGTTAAAAGCTGTTCTGTATGATCAGTTACTGGTCATTTTAGGTTTTGAAAGGCTGGTGGCCGGAAGGGTCTTAGGAGCACTCTGCTTGTTTTCAGCAGTAGGCTGTGCGGCACTTTGTTGTTTCTGAGGCTCATTGCTTCCGCCTTTTTTGTAGGCTTCGTAAGCTTCGGCAGTCAGCACTTCACCGGTGATGTGTACGATCTTCTGGGCGTCGATGCCGGCCAGTTTGATATAAACATCTTTTGTGAAAGGAGCGGCAGCGGCGGCGTTATAAACCACTTTTACTTTACCAACAGCGCCGGGAAGAATAGGCTCTGTAGGTTTTTCCGGCGTAGTGCAACCGCATGAAGCGCTGGTTGATTCAACCACTACCGGTTTGTCAGATATGTTTTTCAGTTCGAAAACATATGTCACAGGCTCACCTTGTTTGATCTTACCGAAGTCATGCGACTCGGAGTTTACTTTGATCACATCTTCGGGTTTTGTCTGTGAGGGTTGAGCCATTGCTCCCAGTGTGAATGCAAAAGCAGTTGCGAGTAAAAGGACTTTCTTCATGGTTTATTAATTTTAAAAGGTTTGTTTTTTTAAAAAATCTACAGAGGTATTGAGCGGTGCCGGACCATCGGGGGCTTTCCACACCGTTCCTTTTATAATGATTTGTTTGCTTTGTGTACTATTGTATGTGATCGTGATGGTTTTTTCAAAGCCTCCGACAGCGGCTGCGTTATAACCTACTTTGATCTGGGCCGTTGCACCGGGTGCTATGGCTTCATGGCTCCATTCGGGAGTAGTACAACCACAACTGGCCTGAACATTATCCAGTTTCAGGGGGGTGGTGCCGGTATTGACGATATCGAAATTGTAATAAACAGGTTTGCCTTGCGGAATGAGGCCGAATTCATGGGAAGTCTCTTTTACCTGGAGAACATCAGTAGCGGGATTGGTAACACTACCCTGGGCATGGCTGCTGTAAAAACCAGCCAGGAGTATGATAATCAATGCTGCTTTCCGCATAAAATTTCTGTTAAGGAGGTCAAATTTACGGTAAAGATGGCACATATACCAGATGGGTTGCAATCCTTTAGCCCATTTTTTTGGAGAGGGTAAAGTGCCTTGGCAATATCCCTATTTTTGCCACATGGAAGAAGTAAGATTTCCTGCCATTGAAAGCTCTGTCCCTTCTGACGAGGACACCCAGCGGCTCTCTTTTGAGAAGTTCCGGGATGAGGTGCTCAGGGATTTTTACGTTGCTTGTATGAGCAGGGAAACCAGCCTGTTAGGCCGGAAGGAGGTATTAAGCGGAAAAGCCAAATTCGGCATTTTCGGAGACGGAAAAGAGGTGGCCCAGGTAGCCATGGCTAAATTCTTCCAGCCGGGTGATTTTCGAAGCGGGTATTACCGCGATCAAACCTTTATGCTGGCCACCGGCCTGGCTACTACCGAACAGATTTTCGCTCAATTGTATGCTGACCCCGACCTGAAAAGGGAACCATTCAGTGGCGGTCGACAAATGAATTGTCATTTCGCTACCCCGATGGTAAACGAAGCCGGCGAATGGCTGGGCCTTTCCGGTTTGAAAAATGTATCCAGCGATATTGCGCCTACCGCCGGCCAGATGCCCCGTGCACTGGGACTGGCATATGCCTCAAAGGCTTTCAGAAACATTGAACAGTTAAAAGCATTCCCCCATCTTTCAAAGAACGGAAATGAAGTATGCTTTGCCACCATTGGTGATGCCTCCACGAGTGAAGGACATTTCTGGGAAACCATGAATGCAGCAGGCGTGTTACAGGTCCCCCTGGCAGTATTTGTCTGGGATGATGGCTACGGGATTTCCGTTCCTAAAAAATACCAGACAACAAAGGCCTCTGTTTCCGATGCGATGGCCGGGCTTCAGAAATCCGACGATTCCAACGGGATACTCATCTTCAAAGTAAAAGGCTGGGACTATGCCGGCATGTGCGAGGTATTTGAAGAAGGTATCCGTATCGCCAGAAAATCACATGTGCCAGTCTTGTTTCATGTGGAGGAGATCACACAACCACAGGGTCACTCCACTTCGGGCAGCCACGAACGGTATAAATCTCCGGAGCGGCTTCAGTGGGAAAGCGAATGGGACGGGATCAAAAAAATGAAGGAATGGATCATTGAAAATTCGCTGGCAACTGAAGAAGAAGCCGATGAGCTTATCAGTAAGGCAAAAGAAGAGGTAAAGAACTCCCGGATCGCCGCATGGGAAAAATTCATTACCCCTGTAAAAAACCAGGTGAGCAGGGCTGCTGAACTGATCAGGTCGGTATCCAAAGCAGTTCCCGCAAAAAGCCAGGCATTAGAAAAGATCGCCATGGAGCTGACCGCTATCCGGGAACCGCTGCGGAGAGATGTGATGAAAGCACTGCATAACGCACTGGTTGTGGCCGGTGATGCAGAAGCAGCATTCTGGACCCGTGACTATTACAACGACCTGAAAGCAGAGAATGACAAGCTGTACAGCTCTGCTTTATACAACGAAGGGGCCAGGAGCGCATTAAAAGTTGCAGAAGTAAAACCGGTCTTTACATCCGACAGCCCGCTGGTCAATGGATTTGAAGTATTGAACAAATATTTTGACGGGCTCTTTGCATCCAACCCGAAAGTACTTGCCTTTGGGGAAGACCTGGGTTATATCGGCGATGTGAACCAGGGATTCAGCGGGTTGCAGCAAAAGCACGGGGCTCACCGGATCTTTGATACCGGTATCCGTGAACTTACCATCATGGGGCAAGGTATCGGGATGGCGTTAAGGGGACTGCGCCCTATTGCGGAAATACAATACCTCGATTATTTATTATACGGGCTTCAGCCTTTAAGTGATGATGCGGCCACCCTGCATTACCGTACTGCCGGCCAGCAAAGTTGTCCGCTGATCATCCGCACCCGCGGACACCGGCTCGAGGGCATCTGGCATAGCGGCTCCCCTATGGGGATGATATTAAATGCACTTCGGGGTATTTATGTATGTGTGCCGCGGAATATGACCCAGGCCGTCGGTATGTACAATACATTACTCCGGGCAAATGACCCCGGGCTGGTGATTGAATGCCTGAATGGTTACCGCCTGAAAGAAAAATTGCCTTCTAACCTGCAGGAATTCACGGTTCCGCTTGGAAAACCAGAAGTGATCAAAGAAGGTACTGATGTAACGATCGTTTCTTACGGATCAACCTTACGGATCATACAGGAGGCAGTAAGCAGCCTGGAACAGCTGGGTATCAGTTGCGAGATCGTGGATGTGCAGACATTACTACCCTTCGACATCAGTCATACGATCCTCGCCTCCCTGAAAAAGACAAACCGGATTGTTTTTGTGGATGAAGATGTACCGGGCGGTGCTGCCGCATATATGTTTAATAAAGTAATGGAAGAGCAGGGCGGGTACCGCTACCTTGATGTGGCGCCCAGGACCATTACCGGGAAAGCACACCGGCCTGCATATGGAAGTGACGGGGATTATTTCAGCAAGCCCAATGCTGAAGAAATTGAATCGGTGATCCGGCAAATGATGGCGGAATAGTTGACATCTTACTCAAAAAGGCTTACCTTATCATTCCATTTTTTCACACTAAAACAGGTAATATGCCAGTTGTAAAAGTCATTGAACTGATCGCTTCTTCCGAAAAAAGTTTTGATGATGCCGTAAGGGAAGCTGTAAAGGAAGCCGGCAAGACCATCCGTAATATTGATTCCGTCTGGGTAAAGGATATGAAAGTGCATGTGAAAGACGGGGAGATAAGCAGCTACGGAGTGATTTGCAAAGTTTCCTTCCGGCTGGAGGAAGAAAAAAAAGAGAAGAAGGGCAAGAAAAAGAAAGAAAAGGATAAGAAGAACAGTTGATGGCCCCGTTACTTTATTCAAGAAAGCGGTACCGGCTGGCTTCATCCGGTATCATGCATGCCTCCATTTTCCCGAACCATTTGTACCGGTTGCGGGCAATCCACTTATAAACAGGATCTCGGATAAACTTCGGGAGAAGGATAAGACCGTAAAAAAGCTGCCAGCCCCGGCCCAGCTGTTTCAATACCCTCAGTGCAGCTGTACTGCGGGTATATAGCTTATCGCCTTCCAGCAACAGGAAGGAATTAAAATCATCGGCCGGCAGGTGAAACCGTGCCTGGGCTTGCTGGCCGAAATGGCCCTGTAAGGAACCAAACCTGAATTTCTTTTTTTTATCCCGTTTAATAATGAACTGCACACTCCTGTTACAGAGGTTGCAGACGCCGTCAAACAGTACGATCGGATATTCAGCATTCACTTTGCAAAGGTAAATTGTATTCAAGGATTACCGCAGGCCTGTTCAATCTCACTGCCGGTTCGCAGTATGCTCTTTCCTGTTTATCTGTTATCTTCCGGTAAAGATTCCGGATGGAGCACAAAAAGGAATATGGCCTGTTTTCTTTACCTGTCATTGTCGGGTCGCTTGGTTTTTTTGTCGATATCTACGATTTGTTGCTATACAACATTGTCCGGCGGGCCAGCTTTACGGAACTGGGGGTGGCAGAAACGGCCATGAAAAATACCGGTGAGGATATCCTGATGCTGCAGATGCTGGGCCTTGTTATTGGCGGTATTTGCTGGGGAATACTGGGTGATAAGCGGGGAAGAAAAAGCGTGTTGTTTGGTTCGATATTGCTTTATTCCGTGGCAACGATCGCTAACGGGTTTGTACAGACCACTGACCAATATACCCTGCTCCGCTTCATTGCAGGTCTCGGACTGGCCGGCGAACTGGGTGCCAGTATCACACTTACCAGTGAACTGCTCCCCCGGGAAAAAAGGGGCATTGCAGCCACCATTATTGCCACCTCCGGTGTGATGGGAACTATTACAGCCTACATAGTGTACCGGGTAAGTGGCGAAAACTGGCGGCTTTGTTATTTTATCGGGGGCGGTATGGGATTGGCCCTCTTATTCCTCAGGGTAAAGGTGCTGGAGAGCGGTATGTATGATGCCATAAAAAAGAAACAGGTGGAGCTGGGGAACTTCCTGATGTTTTTTACCAGCCGGGAGCGGCTCTTGCGTTATGTGAAAGGTATCCTCATCGGGCTGCCCGTGTGGTATATTATCGGGGTACTGATATCCTTTTCTGATGAATTTGCAAGACAGTTTAAGATCACGGGCTTCGATCAGCCTACCGCATTAATGCTGCAGTATGTGGCGCTGGCGTTTGGTGATATGAGCGCCGGGTTCATCAGTAATTATATCAAAAGCAGGAGAAAGACCTTGTTTATCTTTTATGGGATCACCGGCTTTTTCCTCCTCTTGTTCTTTGCCTTGAAGGGAGGCGGCAATGCCTTTAACATGTACCTGCTTTGTATGGGCCTTGGTTTCGGATCAGGGATATCAGTGTTATATATCACCATGAGTGCGGAATCTTTTGGTACAAACCTGCGGGCTACGGCTGCCATCTCGATACCCAACCTGGTAAGGGGCCTGCTTCCGCTGATCATCATCCTGTTTAAATGGTTACGAAGCGGCAGTATGTTTCATGATTATGTAACGGCTGCCTGGGTAACAGGTATAATCATTATGGTAGTGGGGGCGCTTTCTGTTTTTTCGGTAAAAGAAACCTGGGGTGTTGATCTGTCTTACACTGAAAAATAGATTCATTTCAGGGTCAACTCATCAGGACGGAAGGGCCGCTTTCCCCAGTCCGCGCAGTTCTGTATTCTCCAGCGTATTCTTTTCATGACCCTCTTTTGCCAGTTTCAGCAGGGCCCTAGCGAGTACATCGCTCCAGATCACTTTTGAAGGTGCCAGCGCTTCTACAACAGGAAACAAGGGGTAAACCAGTTTATAGAGGAAGGGAGCTTTTTTATTCCGGTGTCTTGGCCGTACGGCATCGGGCCTGGCAATGATTACCCGGGGCGGGCCCGTTTCCAGCAGGGCATTCTCTGCTTTTCCCTTGAGCCGTTTGAAGAGTGTCCGGCTTTTTTCAGTGCGGTCAGCACCGTCACCGCTGACAAAAACAAAGCGTAAGCCAGGGTTTACTTCTTTACAGAAATCACTGCAGGCTTTTGTGTAGTCAAAAGTTATCTCTTCATATTTTTTTCTGCTCACCTGTGTCTGGGAGATACCAAGACACCAGATGAGGGCATCTGCCTTTTTGAAATATCCCTCAACCGGTTTGTAGTTGCTGAAATCCTGATGCAGCACCACGGTTATTTTCGGATGTTTAATATCCGGTTCTGTTCTCACTATTGCAATGACTTCACTGATCGCATCATCCGTTGCCGACTGCCGTAATACTTCCGCCCCGATGAGACCGGTTGCCCCGGTAACTATAATGGTCATAAAAGTTTCTTCTGCTATAAATGTATTTAATAATTTTCAAGGCGACCCCCGGAAATAAAAAAAGCGCCCTTCCGGGCGCCTTACAGGAAAATTAAACCAACAAACTTATTGTAAAAGGCTGACAGAAGTCTCATTTACATAGCGGGTGTTCTGTACGATCTCGTAGGTCGCTGTAATGTTTGCGTTGCGGCTGCTGACCCTGAAATACAATTTCTCGCCATCCAGTTCGTCGGATTTGAACATGTATTTTTTACTGGTCGCCGCGGCTTTGAACCGGTCGGTGTAGATCGTATTACCATAAGAGTCGGTGACGCTGATGGTATACAGGTCTTCACCATTCTTACCGTCGATGTTCAGTTCAAATACAGGGTTGTTCCTGAAAATGCCGGCAAACCTGAATTCGGCAGGTACAACCGGGTCGGGCTTGCTGCCTGTGTTTGCTGAAACAGAAACATAAGCCAGGATCGCCAACGAAAGGATAAAGCTGTTACGGAGGATCTTTTTCATAAATAAAAGGGTTTAGGTTAACTAATCTTGTTTTCTAAATTCTTCTGGCGTGGCAACCGGGCAAGTGATCGGAAATGGCTGGAGCAAACATTAATATGGACAAGCGGGAAAACGGAGAGTAAGCAGTATCTCCTTTAGCAGTGTGTTGCTTTGATGATGTAAAAGTAAACCGGGTCATCCGGCACTGCAAAACCAGTTTTGTGCCTTACTGCCATGCCCAAGGAAAAAAAACCGCAGCTAACCGCTTCAGGGCCAGGAATTTTGAAAAAAAATGCCGGAGACAGCCAACCGCTGCCGGCACCTGAATTTTTGTGGTTACAGGCTAAATAACTGATTAACAAAGTCTGTATCACCTGTTAAGAAAATAATGGAGAGCGGATTTGGCAGGATATAAAATAATATTATCTTCATCCGCTTACGGTATATGACTTAATGGCATAATTGCTTTTAAGTCAACCAGATGGCTGAAAATTTGTTATTATCATACCCGGCCTCATGACCGGATGGTTTTGAGTAAAAAAGGAATTAATACAATGGCAATTAAGAAAGACGATATTATAATAATTGAGCCCCGGGAAATGTTCGTGGGCAAAAAAGATGCACCGGTAACCCTGATGGAATTTGGCGAGTATGAAAATGAGGAATGCGCCAAAGCAAACGAAGTAGTGAAGCAATTACTGGAAGAATATGAGGGAAAGATCCGGTTCCAGTTCCGGCATTTTCCGCTTACGTTGATACACCAGCGCAGCCTTAAAGCCAGTGAATCTGCTGTAGCGGCCGGACAAGAAGGGAAATTTTGGGAAATGCATAACCTGTTGTTTCAAAACCGGCGCAACCTGGGAACTACCAGCCTCAAACTCTACAGCAAAGAAGCGGGGGTAAAGAATAAAAAATTCCTGGAAGACCTGGTAAACGGCACTTTCGGATGGCAGGTACAGGATGACATCAAAGAAGGCCACAACAAAGGCGTGAAGGAAATACCGGCCTTCTTTATTAATGATGTGATGCTGACCACCAAACCTACTTATGCTAACCTCAGCGCCGCTATCGAGGCCGCCCTCAAGAAATCAAAAAGCAAAGCACCCGCTAAAAAGGCAGCAGCAAAGTCAAAACAAAGAGCCTGACCGGTAACGGATAACTAAATAAAAAACCCTGTAATTCAATTACAGGGTTTTTCTTTTCAATACTGATACTATCTTACCAGCGGTTGTTTGAATAAGCAGGCTTTTGCGTCCTGGCAGGCCTTTCTTCTTTAGGCTTAGCCACACTTACTTTAATGGTACGACCATCAACAGTAGCGCCATCCAGCTCTTCGATCGCTTTCTGGGCAGCTGCATCATCACTCATTTCCACAAAACCAAAGCCTTTGCTGCGGTTTGTGTACTTGTCCATAATAACTTTTGCAGAAGTCACTTCACCATATTCTGCAAAATAACTTCTCAGGTCTTCGTCCACTACGGCGAAGCTCAGGTTTGAAACATAAATGTTCATGTAAAAAAATTAACTTTAAAAAATGCTTGAGAAACACGCAACGTAAAGAAGATTGACTATCAGCAACAAACTTTGCAGAAGAGACCGTTCACTTACAAAATGCTGTAAAACTCAAATTAACGGGGCAAATATACGGCTTATATCATTGAGTAACGTTAATTATTTTGCATATGCAGTATAGTTATGATGTGATAATTGCCGGAACCGGGTCAATGGGCTCAGCGGCATGCTATTACCTTGCAAAACGGGGCTGCCGGGTGCTGGGGCTGGAACAGTTTCCGCAATCGCCGCATGACCGGGGGTCTCATGCAGGGCAAAGCCGGATCATCCGGAAGGCTTATTTTGAACACCCGGATTATGTACCTCTGCTGCTGCGCTCCTATTATCACCTGGAGCAACTGGAAAATTTGTCAGGCGAAAAACTGTTCTACAAAACAGGACTTTTATACTCGGGCCCGCCTGATCATCCTGTGATGATGGGTGTTAAAAAAGCTGCTGAAGAATTCAGAATTGAACTCAGCCAGGCAGCTCAGCATCCGGCTTTCCGCGGGGCGGGAACAAATGAAACCCTGATCGAGCCCCATGCCGGTTTCCTGGTTCCGGAGAAAACAATTGAAGTGTTGCAGCAGCAGGCCAGGCAATATGGAGCCGCCATACAAACAAAGGAAAAGATCATCGGCTGGAAAAAAGAAGGCGGGGAAATAACAGTAACTACTTCCGGAAACAGCTACCAGGCAAAAAAGCTTGTCATAACAGCCGGTGCCTGGGCGTCGCAGCTGGTGAAGGGCCTGAACGTTCCGCTGAATGTAACCCGGCAGGTACTTGTGTGGGTACAGCCGGAAAAGCCTGAAATGTTCTTACCGGAAAATTTCCCCTGCTGGGTGATTGCAGCAAATGATACCGCCGGGGTGTGGTATGGATTCCCTTACCTGGCCGGGAACCGCTTCCCCGGGCCTGCCGGTTTAAAATTTGCTTTGCACCATGCTGCTGATACGGCAGATCCTGACACCGTGGACCGGGCCACAAGTGATGAAGAGATACGTTCCATCTGTGAAGCGGCCGGTAAGTATTTTATCCCGGCCCACTGCAGGGTAGTGGCAACGAAAACCTGTTTATATACCAACACTCCTGATGAACATTTCATCATTGACCACCTGCCGGGATATGATAAAGATGTTGTGATCGCCTGTGGCTTTAGCGGGCACGGGTTTAAGTTTGTACCCGTAGTGGGCGAAATACTCGCTGACCTAGCACTGGAGGGAAAGACGGACCTGCCGGCCGGATTTTTAAGGCTCAGCCGGTTTGATCAGGGCCGGTTGGATTGAGAATCCATATCCATCATCTTGTTGTTATTCTCCTCTTTTTTCCTGATCCCGAAATTATAGCGCAGGTTGATGCCGAAACGACGTGTATCAGCAAGGCGGTAACCGTAAGCATCCACCGAACCCTGCCTGATCGTGAAGTTGTTTTTATTACTGTAAAAGATATCGTTCATGCTGGCTGTGACAGTGAGTTTGTCTTTTATAAACTTCCTGTTGATACTGAGATTAAGGGCGCCAAAAGAAGATAGCTCATAAAAACCCTGCTGTCCTTTGAAGCGGACAAAACCATGCATATTTACGGACGACTTTTTATCGAGTTTGAGTGAATGAAAGGTAAACAGCGTCCAGGTACCACGGCTGAAGGAAAGTGGTTTCCCCTCGTATAGCCCTTCGTACGTGTTGTGATTATATTGTGCGCCGAGCACAAAGAAATATTTTTTACCGGGAGGTAAGGCACCCATCCCACGCAGGTACCATTCTTTATTCCTGCCGGTATTGTCATAAGTTCGCAGGGCCTGGCTGCGGCTGGTGTCGGACTGGTACACCACGTTACTGAATATGTCCTTTGAATCATTAATGCCAACAGCAAATACGGGTGTTTCGTCAACACTCACATTGAACTCGTAGTTGTTGGTGAATTGTGGCCTGAGTGAGGGGTTACCGGTTTCTGTGAGAAATTCATCCACATAACGCCTGAAGGGGTTCAGCTGGTCATAAGAAGGACGGCGGATGGAACGACGGTACACTATATAAGCCCGCAGTTCATATCCGGCAATCTTCATCAGGGGTTTGCTCAGGTAGATATACGGGAACAGGTCGGTACGGTGGATGGAAAAAGTAGTGTCGCCGGGAACGGTCTGGTGGCCATCCATATTCGTATTCTCCAGCCTTGTTCCGAATTTGGCAATGAAATCCTTTCCGATGGTTTTTGATGCCTGCAGGTAAAATGAATTGATGTTCTGGCTGAAGCGGAAAGTATTGGTACGGTTACCGTCTTTGCTCCGTATACCGGATGATTCTTTATAATACTCAGTTTCATTCCGGAAGATATTCAGGGTGGACTGAATCCCGGTTTCAACGGTCAGTTTTTTCTTCAGCTTCAGTTTCAGGTCGCTTCTGCCGGTAAAATAATTACGGCTGGAGTTGCCGTTGCCATCTCCTCCGGAAGAAGGCAGCGCCGGACTCAAATAATCAGAGGCGAATACCTGGTCTGACCTGCTTTCATTATGGGTGAAGTACGTATCGTTGGTCCATTCTGATCCGGTGGTATCAATTTTATATTTGCTTTCAAAGCCGGTACCCACAGAAAGGGAATAACCGTCATTGTCCACCGTGTTCAGGCTGTTGGTCAGCAACTGGCCGGTACTGATCTTACTGATCTGGTTCCTGTTTTCGGACCGGTTGTGGTAATTGTTGTAATTCAGGTCCGCATCATACGTGATGTCCCATTTTTTATTGAGCTCCCAGTTGGCAGAAAAGGCGGCATAGGCAGTCTTTCCCGGGTATTTGGTGTAGGCATCCTGGCTGAGCAAGGAGTCGGGGGCAAAATTCCTGCTGGTATTGATCCTTTCAAAACTGTTACGGCTGCCGACACTCATATTGAGGTTATAACTCGTTTTACCATTATTATTATTCAGGTTGAAACCGAGGAACTGGTTTCCGTACGTACCCTGCTGCATACCGGCCGTTACACTTCCCGTCATGCCCAGCTTCACACCTTTTTTCAATACCACATTCACAACACCGCCGGTACCTGAAGCATCATAACGGGCAGAAGGAGTTCGAACGATCTCCAGCCTGGCGATAGAATTGGGCGGAAGGTTCTTCAGCAGGGTGGCGATATCCTGTGTACTCATCTTCATATCCCTCCCGTTGATCTGTATGGCGGCCGGCGTCAGGCTGTTGATATAGATATTCCCGTCCTGGTCCACAAAAAGGCCGGGTGTTTTTTCCAGCATTTCATAACCATTAGTGGAGATGGCAGCCAGGTTCTCCGGTTCCACGATCGTCTTATCATCTTCCTGCCGCATCAGTGGTTTTTTCGATGTGACCACTACGGCATCGAGTGTCTTACCCTGCGCATCCAGCGGGAAGCTGAAGATGGTTTTACCTTCGGTCACCGTAATCGTTTTTTCGAGGGGCTGATAGTTTACAGAAGTGATGCTGACTGTATAAAGCCCTGGCTGTACCCGGGCAAACCTGGCCTGGCCGGTTGTGTCCGAAACGACTGTTTGCTTTGCAGTGGTGTCAGCCCTGCTGGTAAGCGTTACCGATGCAAATGCCACCGGTTCTTTTTTGGAAGAAAGTATCTTTATTGTGACGGGTAAATGCTGTGCTGCTGCTGTGCTGTACAGGAAGAAGACCAGTAAGACAAAGGTTACTTTGTAAAGGGTTAGCCGGTAGAGTTTCTGCATGTGGTCAGGTTAGGGAAGGCTCAAAAATAACCAACGATCGGCTACGGCAAAGCCGGATAATGACCAACGGCTTTTTTTCTGCAATCTTTAACTTTTTTTCAGGTCCTTCTTTTTTTCATGCATCATGTCGGCTTCATCGATCGAGTGAGTGCTGTGTATACCGGGTTTCTTTTGGCCGGTTCAGCGGCAGTGCCATTGAATCTTTATTCTGTGTTTGCCGGATACCGGGGAATATTTGCAGAAATTTTTTTAAAGGGCAGGTTGATAATCTTCTTCATAAAAAATAATTTTGATATTAATAACTGCCGGCAGACCGGTGAAGCGATGATACAATTTACCACCACCATTCTGAAGTTTGATAAACAGGGAGAGAAAACCGGCTGGACCTATATTGAATTGCCCGCTGATATTGCACAGAGGATCAAACCCGGCAATAAAAAGGAATTTAAAGTAAAGGGAAAGCTGGATAACCACAGTATTACCCGCCAATCGGTACTCCCAATGGGCGGCGGTATATTCATCATGCCGCTGAATGCTGCGCTGCGAAAAGCCATCGGGAAAAAACAGGGGGCCATGCTGACGATAAAACTGCAGGAAGATAAAAGTGATTTTGTCTTCAACCCTGATTTTATGGAGTGCCTGTCAGATGATCCGGCCGCTAAAAAATACTTTCAAAGTCTCCCCGGTTCGCACCAGCGTTATTTCAGTAAATGGATCGACAGCGCTAAAACAGAACCTACCCGGATAAAACGGATATCGATGGCCGTAAATGCACTGTCAAAAAAGAT
Organism: Chitinophagaceae bacterium; assembly: GCA_046329665.1. GTDB lineage: Bacteria > Bacteroidota > Bacteroidia > Chitinophagales > Chitinophagaceae > JJ008. The sequence continues at coordinate 209,870 of JAXLUG010000004.1, forward strand.
GGGTTACGGGGAAATGATAAGAGCGGCTAAAAGCGGGTAAAAGAAAAGAGGTAAGAAGCCCCGCCTCTTACCTCCTGCCAGCCTTTGATTTTATTTGAACGGGTTACTGTATTTTGATTCAGTGGCCACCGTATTATCGGTCAGCGTCTTCAGAAAAGCCACAAGGGCAGCTTTGTCCTGGGCCGAAAGGTTCAGGTTCCGGGGGTTGCCGTTTGGAAGCTTTAGTTGCTGCGAAAGGTTGGGATGATTTTGTACCCCGCTGCTGTAATGCTCGATCACCTGCTCCAGTGTAGTGAATCGTCCGTCGTGCATATAAGGGGCTGTCAATTCCACATTCCGTAAAGTGGTGACTTTAAATGTTGCATCAAGATTGGTATTGTTTACCACCGCTCCGAAGCCACGGTCAACCGTAGCAGCATCCAATCCATTGTTTTTTTCCTGCGGGGCAGTAAAGGTTTCCGAACCATGGCAACCGGCACATCCGCCAAGATTAGGAGCGAAGAACAGTTCTTTGCCCCTGTTTTCCTGGGCCGTGAAATTCGGGAAGGGGGTATCCGGCGGGGGAGGAGGGCCATCAGGGAATGAACTTCTTCCGAAATCATATTTAGACCGGTAGGATACAATGGAACGTACAAACTGGGCTAGTGCCGCTGCTATTCTCGTACTGTTGATCGCTGTATCCCCGAAAGCTTTTTTGAAAAGGACGGGATAGTAAGCAAGTCCTCTCAGCTTGGATACAAGTCCGGGTAATGTCATTCCCATCTCCACCAGGTCCTGGATGGGGGTTACCACCTGGTCTTCGAGGGTGGCGGCCCGCTGGTCCCAGAAGAAACGGCCGTTTGGATAATAGATCGCATCGATCAGCGACATGGAGTTGCGGTTGGTAAGTCCCCCGTTGAAGCCGGTACTTTTTACGGCCACATCAGCAAAGGCATTGACCTGTTTGTGGCAGGAAGCACAGGAGACGGTATTATTGACAGAAAGGTTCTTGTCATAAAAAAGCACCCGCCCCAGAGTGGCACCGTTGTCGGTGATCAGGTTATTGGCCGGTGTGTTTCGTTGCCCGAGCACATTTGGTGTCATCAGGTATCCCGGCATCGAAATGTTTGAATAGTTATCCGGGGTGGCGGGCAGGTTCAGTACAGCGGCAACGGGGTCTACGGTGTTAGGGTTCGAATTGGAGGCTGCATCATTTGCGTTCTTACTGCAGGCTGCAATACCTGCAAAAACAGAAAGTACGGCAGCAATGGTAAGCCGGTTACGGGTGGTTGGCATCAGCGGGCATTTTTGGTTCGGTGTGGATGCGCAGTGAAAGTTCACGGTGCGGGCATCTGACCGGGTCAGAAAATAAAGGTTTAAAATAATAAGTTTTACTGAAATAAAAACTGATGCCGCTTGGACGCACCCGGGATCCGCAATCCTTCTCCCTTATTTTGCTTTATTTGCAGTATGATTGGATCAGTCGCAGATTTCAGCACCCCCTTTTTTATCGGCGTAGCCGGCAGCGGCATGAGCGCCATTGCCCAATACCTGAAAGGCACAGGGAAGGATGTTTCCGGCAGTGACCGCTTTTTTGTGGCCGGTGAATACAATGAAATGAAAGAGAAACTGGAAGCAGAAGGTATCAGGTGCTTTGTACAGGATGGAAGTGGTATTACGGAGAAAACGGACCTGGTAGTGGTATCAACGGCCATTGAAGATACGGTGGCGGAAGTACAAAAGGCCAAACAACTGGGCATTCCTGTTATCCGGCGCTCCGCGTTGCTGGCCCTGATCGCCGCCAGCAAAAAAACAATTGCGGTGGCCGGTACCAGTGGTAAAAGTACGACCAGTGCCATGCTCTTTGATATACTGGAATATGCCGGCTACGGGCCCAGTATCATCAGCGGGGCCGGTCTTACCAGCATCATCCGGCAGGGAAAGATCGGCAATGCAAAAGTGGGAACGGGTGATTGGCTCGTGATAGAAGCCGATGAAAGCGATGGCTCCATTGTCCAGTATCAACCCGAGATCGGCCTGTTACTGAATATTGATAAGGACCACCAGGAGATCGATGAGCTGATGCGTCTTTTTGGCATTTTCCGTGACCATTCAAAATTTTTCTCTGTAAACCGGTCCCATCCGCTTACCAGGTCATTTTCACAAGATTCGCAGCAGGATTTTTCCATCGATGAGAACGAAGGGGCGGGTTATACAGCAACCGGTTTCAGGCAGGAGGGGTTTACCATTCACTTCTCTGTCTTTGGTACACCTTTCCTGTTACATGCCCTGGGCAAACATAATATGGAGAATGCACTGGCGGCTATTTGTGTGGCCGGCGGAATCGGGGTCAGTATTCCGGTTTGTGCAGAAGCACTTCAGCGGTACGAAGGTATTTATCGCCGGCACCAGGTATATGGCAAAAAGGACGGGGTGTGGCTGATTGATGACTATGCCCACAACCCGGTAAAATGTGCTGCTGCTATACGGGCCTGCCAGCCGGTAGCCGGAAAGGTCATATCCTGGTTTCAGCCACATGGATATAAACCGACAAAATTTCTGCGGGATGATTTTGTGAACGAGATCGCCAATGCCCTGCGACCGGATGATGAAATATGGATGAGTGAGATTTTTTATGCCGGCGGAACAGCCGTTAAAGATATTTCTGCAGAAGACCTGATCAATGACCTGAAGGCAATTGGTAAAAAGGCATTCTATTGTGCAAACAGGAATGACTTCATGGATATGGTGCGGCCTCACCTGGCAGGCGATACCTGTCTTTTACTGATGGGGGCCAGGGACCCTTCGCTGGAACAGTTTGCCAAACAGGTTTGGGATAAGCTCTGATGTATTAAAGGGCAGCAAATTCCGGTACATTCTCTTTTGCCACCGGCAGGAACATATACCAGCTGAGCGCCATCAGCAAACCGGGGTGAGGCATTTCGCCCAGGGTCCTGTCTTTCTTAAAATAGATCTCGGGTTTACCGTTCGATGCATCCAGCCGGCAGGTAATAGCGGGCTGATCCGGCGATTCTTTGTATAATAAGAGTTCGGCCAGCGGGTTGTTCCGTGTGGTAAAATATAGCTTTTCATCATTCACTGTGATGAAGGACTGATTGCCATCATGACCGAATTCGCCCACCTTGATCCCGTATTCGGTGCGGATCACCGTTTTATTTCTCCGGAAACCTTCTTTGCGCAACAGGAAAACCCTTTTCTCTTTGTTACATTCTATCCTGGCAGAGTTTGAAAAGGGATTGTAAATAAGGGTGAGCCGCTTCTCCTCCTCTTTATAAAGATGATACACTTCCTGTTCCGGTGTAACCCTTTCTGATTCCCATCTCATGACAAAAGTTTTTGTGGTTAAGAAGGATAAATTACAAACCTTTACGAGAGTGATCCACAGGTAACTTAAAATTAATGGTAACTTCATATTTGAGCCCCTGCCGTGCAAAATCTGTGGAAAATGCCGGTATTATCCACAATTTTGCAGTAACAATTCAAGCGATTCTATGCCGATATTGACGAAAAGCGAAGAAAAATTCCTGGAAAGGGCCATTGAACTGGCAAGAAGCGGAATGAAGAGTGGGAAGGGTGGCCCCTTTGGCTGTGTAGTGGTGCTGAATGATGAGATCATTGGCGAGGGCTGCAACCAGGTTACTTCTTCCAACGATCCGACCGCCCATGCCGAAGTGGTGGCCATACGGATGGCCTGCGAGAAGCTGGGCACTTACCAGCTTACCGGCTGTGAAATATATACCAGCTGTGAACCATGTCCTATGTGCCTGGGTGCTATCTACTGGGCCCGGCCCAAGCAGGTGATCTATGCCAACACCCGGGAAGAGGCGGCAGCCGTAGAGTTTGATGATGACTTCATCTATAAAGAGATCAATACTTCCATCGGGAGCAGGAAGATACCCTTCATTCACCAGCCGCACCCGCTTGCAAAACAGGTCTTCGAGGAATGGCAGCGCTGGGAGGGCAAAATAAAGTACTGATCAAGAACTCCTTTATGATCCTTCAAATCAAACACCGATGAAATTGTTGCCGGCTTTCCTGTTCCTATGCCCGCAACTGTATGCCCAGGATCCAAGGATTGATATTAATGACACGGGGCTGGTTGTTAACTCCGTTGTTATTGAAAAAAATACTGCAGCCGCCAACCTGCTCCGGGCATTGGGTAACCCGGACCGGAATTTTTCAAAAGCCAATTTTATCGGGACCTACGATAAAGGCGGTATCAGGCTCTACCTTACAAAGCCGGACAGTGTCTTTCGGACCCTGGAAATAGATTTCAAAAAGGAATCTTACGATTTCTCACCTTTCGGTACTTTCAGCGGGCACTTTACGATTTATGGAACCGCTGTTTCAAAGAACAGCTCACCCATCGATCTTCTGATGATCCCGGAGATCCATCTTCATTCGTTTATCACGAACACCTTTGTAGGGTTTACGGATAAGTGCATTCTGAGTGTTGACTTTTCAAAAAGCCGGAGGCAAATCAATTCTTTTGCGGTCTGGTTCAGGGGAGAAGATGACAGCATGTTTACCAGCCATGCAGTTGTTACAGACTCGGCTGTCTTCAGGCCCTTGCCGGTGCGTCATAAGATCCTCAACCTTGATACGGTTGTTACCCGCTATGTGAATGGAAAAGCAGGCGAGCCCGGGTACAGGAAGTGGGAGGTTACAAGGGTGCAGGCCGACATTATTATGGAGGGGTACCCGGAAGATATCAGCCGGGAAGAACTGACTCCCCTGGTAACTGCGATCATGCAGGAGAAGGGGATAGATGAGGCCGAAGTATTCAGCAGTGAAACGGCGGGCATGTTATTCCGGATGAGTTCCCTTGAAGCAGCCCGGTTGCTGAAAGACTCCGGAGGATACCTGGGGCGGTTTAAAAGATAGCCATACCTCAGCCCCCTTTCTTCAGCATATGATGGATGATCATATAACAAAGTACGATGAGCAGAAGGGTTATGAGAACAGCAATATATAACCAGGGCTGGTCTTTCAACTTCATTTTCTCCCGCATCTTCTTCTTCTTTTCCGTTTTCTTCCTGAGGTCACGGTTCAGCATTTCCACCATATAGCGGATCTGCTCCCGGTCTTTGATGCTTTCCAGTCCTTCCAGGGCATCTTCGGTGAACTCATCTTTCATGAGTTGTTTTTCCACCTCATGCTTTTGCTGTTCGGAGAGCTTCCCGTTCAGGTAGAGCAGGAGTGTTTCCTGGTCCACTTCGGAAGAAAGATTGGATAATATGTCTTTCAGGTTTTCCTTCATTTCATGCCTGTATACTCAGGTTTTTTCCTTCAGCTTTTTTTCTATCAGTATTTTAAGGTTCCGTTTGCCGTTCTGTATATAACTTTTCACCTGCAGCATTGTGTACCCGGTGGCTTCACTCACTTCCTGGTAGCTTTTCTTTTCCAGGTAGAACAAAGTTACACATTGACGCTGCTCCTGGTTCAGTTCTTTCAGCGCATCGTTCATCAGGTCAAGTGTAAGGTCATTCCGGTGCAGGGACTGCAGGTCTGCTTCCTCGTCCGGTGTGCTGCTGTTCCGGTCATTGATCTCTACGGTCATCTTTCCCTGCCGGTCTCTCAGTTTCATCAGGCAGTGGTTCTTGGCCACCATATACAACCAGGATTTGAAATACTCCACCCGGTATTTATGCAGTTCCTGTATCACCTTCAGGCAGATCTGCTGTACACTGTCCTTGGCCTCTTCTTCGTTTTTCAGGTACTTCATGCACACACCCAGCAGCAGGAGGGTGTACCGCTGCAGGAGTATGCCCAGCCATTCATTGTTATGATCCTTATTAAAGTGATCAAGCAGCTCCTGGTCAGTTATATGTGCATGCAGGTCAGACTTCACGTTGGCGTAAGTGGTTTTACGCTGCTAAGATGCAGGATGCTTTGGATTGAACAAAATTTTAAATACAAGTTCCATTTTTTATTTTCGGTAAAACTTTACCTGATGAAATATGCTGCCATAACTGTTCCTGCCGCTCCGGTGCGGCGTAAACCGGCCCACCGGAAAGAAATGGTGAACCAGCTGCTGTTTGGGGAAACTGTACAGGTGCTTAAAGAAAAGGGCGGCCTGTGGGTGAAAATAAAAAGCCTGCATGATAACTATGAAGGCTGGCTCACCAATACCCTCATTACGGAAGTAACAAAAGAAGCTGCCCTTGCAAGGAGCAGTTTTGTGGTTTCTGACCTTTTCAGTGCACTGGTGCTCGGCGACCGGAAAATGAATATCCCGGTCGGGGCCTGTCTTCCTTTTTTTACAGAAGGGAAAGGGAAGCTGGGCGGCGAAGAATATACTTATAACGGTTATTGCCTCAACCGGGACCTGGTAATCCCGGATGCCACGTTGCTTCAACAGCTGGCCATTCCCTGGCTCAATGCCCCCTATCTCTGGGGCGGAAGGACCCCGCTCGGGGTAGATTGCAGCGGTTTTGTACAGGTAATATTCAGGCTATTGGGCTTCGACCTCCCCCGGGATGCCTGGCAGCAGGCGCAGGAAGGAAAGCCGGTCAAACATTTTCGTGATACACAGCCCGGCGACCTTGTGTTTTTTGACAGGGGGGAAGAGATCGTGCATGTTGGGATCATACCTGAGCAGGGAAAGGTCATTCATGCCTCAGGAAAGGTCAGGATAGATGTGCTTGATAAGAAAGGCATCGCTGATCCGGCTACCGGGAAAAGGTCATTATCACTGAAGGCAATAAGGAGATTGTGGTAAGACAGCTATAATTACTTCAGGAAAAAATACCCCTGATCCAACGGGTGATCATCGTATCCCAGCCCAGCATCCGGAAGGCTGTATATAACAGGACGATTGCAAAGATCTTTTTCACGGTCTCCTGGGAGAGCTGTACGGCAAGCTTGCTCCCCGCCCAGCCCCCGATCACAAATGCAACAGCCATTATGGCCACCACTTTTATGTCGATAAAACCTTTGTTGTAATAATTCCATACAGCGAGGATGCCAACGGGCAGCAGTAAAAGCCCGAGCGAGGTGCCCTGTGCTTCATGCTGACTGAAACCGAGAAAAAATACAAGTGCAGGCACAATGATGATTCCTCCGCCCACCCCAACAAGGCCGCTTAGCATACCGGCTGCAAAACCGGTTGCCAGCAGCAGTAGAATTGTCTCTGCTGTCATATGGCTGTATTTATTCTTCAACATATTATTTCCTGTAGGTTTCCCGGTACAGGTTAATTGCATCATTAATCACCCGGCTGGCGATGAGCTGGTCCTGGAAATTATCGATCTCCACTTTTTTATTTTCCAGCACTTTATACTGCTCAAAAAAGTTTCTCAGCTCAAGTAAAAAATGCTGCGGCAGGTCTTCCATACGGCTGATGTGGTTTACAGAAGGATCCTTGGCAGCCACGGCAATGATCTTGTCATCCTGCTGCCCGTTATCGATCATCTGCATATTGCCGATCACATTGGCTTCGATCAGGCATAACGACTGTATGGATTGCGAACAAAGCACCAGGATGTCCAGCGGGTCGCCATCGCGGCCCAGTGTCTGCGGGATGAAACCATAATTCACCGGGTAATGAAAGGAGGAATAGATCACCCTGTCCAGTTTCAGCAGGCCGGTGTCTTTGTCCACTTCATATTTCGCCCGGGATCCCTGGGGGATCTCGATCAGTGCATTTACAGTGGCCGGAGCTTTTTTCCCGTAGTCAGCGCCATGCCAGGGGTGATGTACAGTAAGCATACGGGTAATTGGTTTTAACGTGATAATTGTTTTATAACCTTGTCAGTTTCATACCCAGGAACGTAACGGCTAATCCCGCCAGCACACTTCCGGCCACATACAGGAAAAAGGAAGTTAGTTTTTCTTCTTTCAGCAAACCGATCCCTTCCAGTGTAAAAGCTGAGAAAGTGGTAAACCCGCCGCACAGTCCCGTCATCAGAAAAAGTTTCCAGGATTCGTTTGATTCAAATGATTTAAATGAAAGGCCCCAGAACAGGCCGATGAGGAAACAACCGGTGATATTAATGGCAAAGGTCGCCCAGGGAAAATGACCCTGGTAGTGAAAGGCAAACCACCGCTGGCACAGGTACCGGCTGATGCTGCCGATACAGCCTCCCATCCCTACCAGTAAAATGTTCCTGATCATTTCAGTGAATCGTTTAACAAGGGTTTCTTCAGGGTTGTATCCATATCGTGTTCGTACAGGTATTTCAGGTCAACAAGCCACTTGCCATTCATGCGGAGCACCCTTAGCGTATCGGGGTCATTCTTGAATGAATTCGAATAGACAATGATCGTGGTGGAATCATTGACCTCCGTCACCGGCAGGATATGTATGCTGGCCGTCCTGTACCCGTTTTTGGTCTCCTGGTCGGTCTTCTGGTAGCTGCGTTCTGCCACATCCATATAATTGGTATTGACGGAGTCTGCCAGCATATAGGTCCTGGCAAGATCAAATTTTCCATCCAGCGCCGCACGGATGAAACTGCGGGCTGCATCGATATTGTTTTCGGCCGGCGGGGCGGCTTTCTCTTTACCGCTTTTGCAGCCGGTGGTGAACAGAACAGGGAGCAGCAGGAACAGGCGGGGCAGAATGTTTTTCATACATACAAAGTAAAAGCTTTTTGCCAAGCATAAATAAAAAAGCCTCCTTTGGGCAGGGAGGCTTTTAGCAGGAGAATTTTTTTGCTTAATTATTCCCGGCAGGCAGTTCATTTAATTTCTTAAGGCCTTCATTCAGGGTGTCCAGCAGACCACCTGCTTCTTTGAGCTTTTCTTTCAGTGTATCGGTATTGAAGAGGTCCTTCATGTTTTTCAGGGTCGTGTCGCCGGAATTCATGTCCTTGAACAGGTCCTCGCCATTCTTTTTACTTGCATCCATACCCATTTTCATGAGAGTGCTCATCGTAAAATCCACTTTCCAGTCACCACCTTCCTTCTTCAGGGGGAATTCCACCGTTTCCCCTTTCTTCTTATTGGTAACAGCCACAGTGGCATCGTCTCCGTTGATCTTGGCTTCCCCCACTTCCACGTCTTTGAAGCCCTCGGAACCATCATCTTCTTTTGCTTTATTTTCTTTCAGTTTGTCAGACATCTCCATGCCCTTCCTGATAAGGTCAAGGGTGGCTTTACTGTCCTTGGTACATAGTTTGGCGGCGCCATCCACATCTTTTTTACTCATTCTTTCGAAGAAAGCGAGGGTAACTGTTTTGGGATCACCTCCGGCGGCGGCATCTTTTCCTTTACAACCAGTGATAACAAGGGCAAACAGGCCGGCAAACAGGGAAGCGAACAATAGTTTTTTCATATTTAAAGTTTGAGGGTCAAAAATAAAGGTAGAACGGCGAATCAGTAAATAAACTTTTCCCTCCTGACCAGCCGGCTGGCCGGGTGCAGGAACAGGTCGTCTGTGGTAACCCCGAATGGAATGGTATCCGTTCTTACATATGAGGTCAGGGCACTGTCAACTGCCCTGTTCAGCGACTTGAAAACAAACTCTGCACAATACATCTTATCATCGCTCTGGTAATTGAAATACATGTCAAACTTCAGCCCGGCGTGATAATAACCCTGTACCGTGCTTTCCAGTTTGGAGAGTTGCGTGCCGGAAAGCGGGTAGCGGTAAACGGCCACGGCATTGTTTTCAGCCGGGTTGCAGAAACTGTCGAGCGGTTGCCGCATCAGCCTTTGGGAAGGGTTATAGATGCCGCCTAATGCATGGTAAACAAAAACGCTGTCATGTTCAATGAAGAGCAGCCCGCAATGGGAGTAAGAAGTGTCTTTGCGGTTGAAGCTTCGGGCGGCCCGGCTCACCTCGTCCATTCCGCTGCGGAAGATCATATCGCCGGAGCGGATCACCGGCTTCAGTTCGCCGATCATTTTGTAGTCGGCGGCTATTTTTTCCGGATCCGGTGGTTTGCTTTTCGGTGTTTGCCGGCAGGCCACTGAAAATAAAAGCAGGAATGAAACCAGCAGTAAGTACCTGTTCATTCCTGCAAATATAGCGAGGGTCAGTGTGCGGCTGTTTATTTATCCTTCTTTGGCTGGTCTGCTTTATCCGGGTGCGGCGGATTTTCTTTTTCATATTCTTTGTTGTAAGCCCGCAGGATATGCTTCACCAGGCGGTGGCGCACCACATCTTCTTCATCCAGTTCAATATGGGCGATGCCATCGATGTTCTTCAGGATACGAACAGCAGTAGCCAGGCCGCTTCGCTGGTTCCTTGGCAGGTCGACCTGCGTCATATCACCCGTGATGATGGCTTTTGCATTGGCACCTATGCGGGTGAGGAACATTTTCAGCTGAAGATCTGTAGCATTCTGCGCCTCATCCAGCAGGATAAAGGCATTATCAAGCGTACGTCCCCGCATGTAGGCCAGCGGGGCGATCTCAATGGTGCGGGTGGTCATATAATATCCCAGCTTATCCGCCGGTATCATATCATCGAGTGCATCGTACAGCGGGCGAAGGTAAGGGTCGATCTTTTCCTTCAGGTCGCCGGGAAGAAAGCCGAGGCTTTCGCCGGCTTCTACAGCCGGCCGGGTGAGAATGATCTTCTTGACCTGTTTATTCTTTAAGGCACGGACGGCGATGGCTACGGCTGTATAGGTTTTACCGGTACCGGCCGGGCCGATGGCAAAAACGATATCATTTTTTTCAGCTTCCTGGACCAGCTTTTTCTGGTTGGCGGTCCGGGCCCTTACCGACTTGCCATTTGGTCCGAACACCAGCACTTCGTTGGGATTCTTTTCGGTGAAGTGATCGATGGTTTCCGCATCATCACCGCCGAGTACCTGCTCGAAGTAATTCTGGCTCATGTGGCCATTCCGCTCCAGGTAGGAAATGATCAGGCTGATCTTTTCCCGGGCGGTTTCGATTTGTTCGGGGGCGCCGCTCAGTTTGAGTTGTGTACCCCGGGAGAGGATCTTCAGCAGGGGAAACTTTTTCTTGAGGATGTCGAGTTTACCGTTGTTTACTCCGAAAAATTCAATAGGGTTTACGGTTTCCAGGTTGATAATTGTGTCTGTCAATGCTCTTCAGTTTTATCGGCTCCGCTCCTGTTAGTTTTGGTGGCCGGAAGCGGGCCTGGTTTCACAAACCGGTGAAGGGCGGTACCGGATTTCATTGCGTCATCCCGCTATGCGGGAAGCCTGCCCTTATCTTTTGTACACACTTCGTGATCTGTGAAGTGGTATCCAATATTACTCCTGAATATTGTTTCATCATAAAGTTAATTATTCACATGTTGTGGATTGCATAAAGCAGCATAATTTTTTAGACGGTATACCTGGTGCGGTCTGCCCGCAGGGGAGATGACTGGTGTTGCAGGAAAACAGTCGGGACATTTTTTTTGGCAGGACGATACCCCCATTTTATGGAGTGTTTTTTTCCAGTGTATGTGCAACGACACCTTGCTGAAAATTATCAGTGAGAATAGCTGTTAAAGAATTTGAAAAGATACCTGCTCCTTTACCATTTCACCTAAAGAAGTGCAATTTTTGCAGGCTGGACAAGCCCGAAAGACGATGAAACGTAAACTTTGGCCATTACTCTTTTTCACCTTTGCTGCACTGCTTTCCCAGGGCCAGTTGTATAAGGTTTCCGGTATTATCCTCGATAACAAGAAAGAAAGACTTCCGCTTGCCAGTGTGGAGATCAAGGAGCCAAAGAAAGGTACCGTCAGTAAAGATGACGGGTCCTTCGAATTTTACCTGGAGCGGGGTAAATACGACCTCGTCATAAGCATGATCGGGTACCAGACCAAAGTGGTAACCTTTTACATAAACAATGCTGATGTAATTGAAAATGTGACGCTGGAACCGGATGAATCCTCCAGCATGCAGGAAGTGGTGATCAAGGCAAAACTGCGGGACCGGGCCGATGATATCATCAGGAGCACCATCCGCCATAAAGAAACGGTGCTGGATGCCATCGGGGCTTATTCCTGTAAAGCCTATATCAAGGCCTTTCAGCTCGATTCCAATTATTCCAAACAAAAAGAAACAGGTGATACCACTGTTCCGGCCGACTTCAATAAAATGGGGCTGACCGAAGTGCTGCTAAAAGTTGACCGCAATACCAACGGGCAGATCAGAGAGGAGCGAATCGGTGTAAATAAAAGAGGGTCGGGCGAAAGCCTTTTTTACCTGAGCGCCACCGATGGCGACTTTTTCATTTATGATAACCTGATCAAGGCGCCACCCGTCTCCCGGATACCTTTTGTTTCCCCGCTTAGCTACAGTGGCTTGCTGGCCTATCGGTTTAAAACACTCAAGATCGACCGTACGGTGAAGCCAAAAGTGTACACGATCGCCATCCGGCCACGACAATTAAGCAATGCCACGATTGAAGGGGAGATCAGTATTCAGGACAGTACCTGGAATGTGATGAGTATTTCCTACCGGCTGCCACCCGCACACATGCCTGAATACGATTACATGGAAGTAAAACAGGAATATGTTCCCGTCGGCGACAGTGCCCGGGTTATTTCCCGGGAGCAGTTTTTATATTACACCAAAACAAAAAAAGGAAAGATATACGGAGAGACAACCGTGAACTTCTCTGACTATGAACTGAGGAAGAATTTCAGAAAAGGCCATTTCGGGCTGGAGGTCAGCTCCACGGCACAGGAAGCCTATGAAAAGGATTCCTCGTTCTGGAAGTCGGTGCGAAAAGAACCGCTGTCGAGACAACAGGAACTGTATGCCCGCTACCAGGACAGTATTGCCCGCTACATGAAAAGTGAAGCCTACCTGGATTCGATCGATAAGGTGCTCAACAGGATCACCTGGCAGAAGATGCTCATCTTCGGGCAAATTTTCAATGATCATAAGAAAGAAAGGATGTGGATCCTTCCCCCCATCACCACGATCATTCAGCCGGTGGCATTTGGCGGGGCCAGGCTGAAACTATCCGCCGCTTACCGGAAAACCTATCCCAACCGGACGACCCTGAACTGGGATGCCGATATCAGCTATGGGTTCCGCAATCATGATGTAAACGGATCTGTCGGCGTACAACGCAAGTACAACCCGTTCAACTCCGGGCAGTTTGGCATAAGGGCCGGCCGGAATTTTGAATTCATCTATCCCGGTGATGCCTGGGTGAATGTACTCAAGCGGAGTAATATCTACCTGAACACCTCGCTGGAAGCCTCCCATGAGCTGCAGATCGTGAACGGGGTGCATCTTCAGAATAAATTCGAAGTGGCCTTCCGCCGCTCCGTGGCCAATTACAAAGTGGGCAACAATGCGGACAGCATCTTTGGTATCCGTAATGAGCCGCCGGTTGACTTTAAACCGTATAATGCCACCTACAACGAGATAAAACTATTCCTTACACCGGGGCTCCATTATATCCGGAATGCGAAAGAGAAGATATTCCTCGGCTCCAGGTGGCCGACCTTCTATATCACCTGGCGGAAAGGTGTACCCGGCCTGTTTAAAAGCGAGATCAATTTTGACTACCTGGAATTCGGGCTGATACAAACCATCAACCTTGGCGTGGCAGGGATCACTTCTTACAATATCCGCTCCGGCGATTTTGTAAACACGAAGAACCTGCGGGTGATCGATTATAAATTCATGCGGCAGGGTGATCCGCTGTTTTTCCAGAACCCGCAAAGTAATTTCCAGGCACTCGATTCCACTTTCCCCGTATTCGACCGGTATTACCAGGGTAATATCGTGCATGAATTCAACGGCGCCCTTATTAATAAAATTCCTTTCTTCAAAAAACTGAAACTGCAGGAGATCGCCGGTGGCGGATTTTTAATAGCTCCTGAAAGAGACCTCCGGTATGCTGAATTCTTTGCCGGTATCGAACGGGTCTTCAAATGGCCCTTCAACCCGCTGACAAGGGTCAAGCTTGGCGTCTATGTCGTAACCTCCGTCGCCAATAAATTCAATAACCCGGTTCAGTTCAAGATCGGGCTTACTACCTGGGACCGCTTCCGGAACCGCTGGCGCTGACCGGCCCCGCAACGGGCTTGTTAAATAATGCTGAAAAGCTCCTGCGGGGTTCCTTCACTGGAACCTGGCCTTTATCTTTCGGCACCGCTATGCACGCCAGACTACTGCCCGCATTCCTACTTTTTTTTTGCTGTTCTGCCTCGGCACAGAAGCTGACAGGCAAGGTTACCAATGCGAAGATGGAACCGCTGGCCTTTGCCACGGTACAGGTAAAGGGATATCCCCGGGGCGTGGTAACCAAAGAAGATGGCACTTATTCCCTGGATCTTGAAGAAGGTAATTATCAGCTGGTGGTAACCATGGTAGGTTACAAGACCTACACCAGCCCTGTGGTGATCGGTAAAAAGGGATTGCAAAAAGATATCATCCTGGAAGAAGCAGATGCTGCCAGTCTGTCTGAAGTGACCGTAAAGGGAAGAGTGAAAGACAGGGCAGAAGAATACATCCGTAATGTGATCCGCAACAAGGAATCCCTTCTGCAGGCGGCCGGTGCGTATTCCTGCAAAGTGTATATCAAGGCCGTTCAGGAAGATTCATCCGGGATGAAGAAAACCAGCAAGCCGCTGAATGATTCGTTACAAAAAGCCGCAGCACAAAATGCGGCCATGAACCAGATGGCGCTGGCTGAGATCGTACTGCGCCTCGATTATGAAACAGCAAACCGGAACAGGGAAGAACGCACCGGCGTTACCAAACGGGGCAATACGGATAACCTCTTCTTTCTTTCCACCAGCGAAGGGGATTTCAGTTTTTATAATAACCTGGTCAATATCCGGTCGCTTTCGCAGACCCCGTTCATTTCACCCGTCAGTTACAGCGGGCTGCTGGCCTACCGTTTCAAAACACTGAAAACAGAAACCGTGAACGGGAGAAAGGTCTATACGATCGGTATAAGACCAAGGCAGCTGAGCAATGCCACCGTGGAAGGCGAAATACAGGTTACCGACAGTACGTGGGCGATCCTGCACACCAGGTTACAGTTACCTGCCTATCACCTGGCGGAATATGATTTCTTTGAAGTGGAGCAGCAATATGAACTGGTTAACGGGAAAGCCTGGATGATCACCCGCCAGCAGTTCACCTACAAAGCCGCCTCCCGGAAGCATAAACTCTCCGGCCGAACAGTGGCAGCCTATGGCAATTATGAACTGAACAAACAGTTTGATAAAAAATATTTTGGCGCCGAGGTCAGTACGGCTGCGCAGGAGGCGTATAAACGGGACAGCAATTTCTGGCAGGCTAACCGCACGGAACCCCTTACCCAAAAAGAGCTTCAGTTCATACACTATAAAGACAGTGTTTATGCAGCCACCCATACAAAGGCCTATCTTGACTCCATTGACCGGGTAACCAATAAACTTACCTGGCAGAACCTTACTTTCAGAGGGCAGGTGCTGAATGATCATGAGAAGAGAAGGCAAATGCGTTTTCCGTCTGTACTGGAAGTGATACAGCCCCTTCAGCTGGGCGGGCCAAGGCTGCAGCCCAACTATTCCTATTCCAAAACCTGGGAGTCGAGGAAGAACATCAGCGTATTTGCAGACATCAGTTATGGTTTCCGCAACAAGGACATTAATGGCAGTATCCGGGTAAGCAGGATGTACAATCCGTTCAACCGGGGTTTTTATTCCGTCAGCCTGCAAAAGGATTTTGAATACATCTTCAGCGGGGATGCGTGGATCAACATGATCCAGCGGAGCAATATCTACCTGAATGAAGGGATCGGCCTTCAGCATGGACTCGAGATCGCAAACGGGTTGTTCTTTTATTCCGGCCTGGACATGGCCTTCCGCCGATCGGTGAGTAACTACCAAACCGATGACCGTATCGACAGTTTGTTTCCGGGCCTGCTCGATAATAACCAGATCACGCCATTTGCATCGCACAATGCGGTGTATGGCCAGCTACGGCTGGAGTACACACCGGGGCAGCGCTACATCCGGGAGCCAAAAGAAAAAGTGATATTGGGATCTGCCTGGCCCACCTTTTATGTGCAATGGCGCAAAGGAATACCGGGCCTCCTGAAAAGTGTGGTTGATTTCGACTACCTGGAATTTGGCATCAAACAATCCGTCAAGCTGGGTACAATGGGTACTTCATCTTACACCGTAAAGACGGGCTCCTTTCCCGGCCGGAAAGACCTGCGGGTACCGGATTATAAATACCAGCGCAGGGGAGACCCCTTCCTGATGCTGAACCCCTCCGAAGCCTTTCAATCGCTTGACTCCACCTTTCCTGTATTCCGAAGATTTTATGAAGCGCATTATCTGCATGAGTTCAACGGGGCGATCCTGAACAAGATCCCTTTCTTTAAGAAAATAGGTTTGCGGGAAGTGGCCGGCACCGGTTTTTTAATAGCGAAGGAAAGAAACCTCCGCTATGCAGAATTGTTTACGGGTATCGAAAGGGTTTTCAAATACCCCTTCAACCTGGTGGGCAAATTCAAGCTGGGCGTGTACGTGGTGGGATCAACAGCCAACCAGTTCAGGAACCCTGTTCAGTTCAAAATCGGGATCACCGCCTGGGATAAGAAAAAAGGGAAATGGTTTTGAAATCATCTGCCGGTCTCATGAGTTAACCTCTCCAGGTCAGCAGCGAGATTCTCCAATGTCGCACGAGTAAAACCCGTTTTATGATGTAAGACTTTGCACTGTAAACTTCTTTTCAGATAGAAGGAGATACAGATATTTCTTTTACCTGTCAGAAAGTCCCTGCTTCGGTCAGTTTTTACCCGGCATTCATTAAACGGGAGATCAAAAACATCCCCGCTTCCGGTGGCAGAACATAACGTAACAACAACAAGCCTTTTAGAAGTATCCAGTACAACCTTGTTTGCTTTTAGATCCCTGATGTCATAGATAAATTTTACTACTATCACCACAGGAGTGTAAACCAGGAGATCGAACAAATGGATGTGTATTTTAAAGTATTCCAATAGCTGCCAGGCAATACATATTTCGAAGACCTCAATGATCACTTCTTTGAGTGCAGATACTACCGTGTAAGGCTTGTCTGAATGATAAATAAGCATCTTACTTTGCGCTTGTTGCAATAATGAGATCAAATCACCACCTCGCTACGATCTTAAAATTAACTAACCTGGGGGTAAGCCTGTTTGGCAATAAATAAGTGGTATTGGAAAAATCTTTTACGAGCAGGTAAGAGATCGTATTCTGCCGGTCGATGATATTAAAGACCTCCAGGCTGGCCCAGATATTATCAAAATTGCGGAAGGGCGAATGGCTGCGGCGTTTGCTGCGGTCATCATCCATCAGCAGGGCGCTGAACCCGATATCGGCACGGATATACGGGTTGATAAAGGCGGCATTCCGGT
Source organism: Chitinophagaceae bacterium (assembly GCA_046329665.1). Lineage (GTDB taxonomy): Bacteria > Bacteroidota > Bacteroidia > Chitinophagales > Chitinophagaceae > JJ008. Next base: position 227,144 of record JAXLUG010000004.1, read on the forward strand.
ATTTGACGGAGCCGGGGATATTATAAGGAAGATTGCTTCCATACAACAGGTTGAGATAAACTTTGAAATTCTTGTTCGTGGCAAGGTAATCGGAAAAGTACATGCCAAAGGTGATCCGCCGGTCGGTGGGGCGGCGCAGGTAGCCGTTTTGTATGATGCTGCTGTCCACCGGCTGGTTGAGCGAATCGAGTGTGTATACTTTAAAAAAATCGCCATTGATATCTTCCGCCGTTTTCATGATACCGAGGCTGATCCAGCTTTCGGCATCCGGGACAAGCTCTCCATGCAGGCGCATTTCAATACCGGTGGCATAGGCTTTTGCATTGTTCTCGCCGAAATAGCGAAGCCGCACATTATCTATATCATACGGCACCACATCGGTCATCGATTTGTAATAGGCTTCCGTGGTCCAGCGCATGGGGCGGTTATTGATCCCGATAAAGTTGTAATCAAACCCGATAACACCCTGCCAGCTTCGCTGTGCTTTCAGTTTCGTGTTCACCGTTCCGTCGTACCTTCTCAGCTCCCTGTAAAAAGGCGGCTGATCATATGCGCCGAAGGCGGCCCGGTACACGATGTCGGCCTTTCCTTTTGGTTTCCAGCTGGCGCCGATCCGGGGGGAAATGAGCAGTTCGTTGTTCAGCGTGTTGTAATTGAATCGTACCCCGGCTGTAAGCGTGGCCGATTTTACCGAATCGCCCAGCAGGATATTATCCTGGATATAACCGGAGAATTTATTTACATCAAGACGGGCAGTTGATTTAAGCTCTTTATTCAGCCGGAGCAGGTCAGGCTGATAAGGCAGGGCGTAGCCGGCAGAATCCTGGAACTCCCATTCGTTCAGCTTATCCGCAATGTTTGTTTTATCATAACCCAATCCCCACTGGATGGCATGCCTGCCCAGGTCATAGTTCCCTTTATGCGAAATATTCCAGTTCTCAATGTTCAGGGCATTCCGGCCCCAGTTCTGGTAGATACCGGCCCCCAGCGGATTGACGATCACCCCATAGGTGGGGTTTCTTTTATCGAAATCCCTTTCACCGAAAAGATAGGCGCCGATAATGTCGAGGTTTTCCTTTTCATCGTTTTCAAAACGGGACACCATCCATTTCAGCCGTAGTTTTTTATTGACCTGGTTGATCAGCGAGAAGCCAAGCATATTGGTCCGGTACTGGTCCTTTTCCCTTCCTTCAAAGAAAATATCAATACCCAGGGTGGTACTGAAGAACGGAGAAAAAACAGAGGTGGTGAGCTGGCTGCTCTGCGGTATGAGGGTGAATTTGGTTTGCGAGATATTGCTCAGTAATTCGGCCGACCATTTAGGACTGAACTGGTAACTGAGCAGGGCCTGGAAATCGACCGAGGAAGGAACATAATTCCCTTTTGTATCCTGGCGGCTCAATAAATTCCGGTTGCTGCGGTTACGTACCCCTACCAGGTAGGTGAACTTATTTTTCTTATCAGTGCCTTCCAGTTCCAGTCCCTGTTCAAGGATGCTTACATAAGCCGCACCGCCGAACTTCCTGGGCCGTTTGTATTGTATGTCCAGCACACTGCTCAGCTTATCGCCGTATTTGGCCTGGAATCCCCCGTTGTAAAAGTTGATCGTCTTTACCATTTCCGGGTTAATGAAACTCAGGCCTTCCTGCTGCCCGCTGCGGATCAGGTAAGGGCGGAACACTTCAAAGTCGTTTACATAGATCAGGTTCTCATCATAACTCCCGCCTCTTACGGAATACTGCGAGGTCAGTTCATTATTGGAGCCGACAAATATTTTGATCAGGCTTTCCACACCGGTAATGGCGGAGGGCAGGTTGAGTATGGTCTTGGGGTTGGGCCGTATCAGCCCGGCTTCCCGCCGGTCACGCTGATCGGTAACGATCACCTCCTGCAAAGTTTTCTCTCCCCGTTCGAGCCGGATGGTGATGGTCTCCTCTTCATTTTCATTCAGCAGGAAATTCTTTTGTTCCGGGTTGCGGCCTGCAGAAGAGAAGAGGATGGCAAATGCCCTGTCTGCCGGAACCTTTACCCGGAAATAACCGGAATCATTGGTCACAATGCCTTTGGCCTGGCCCAGGATGACAATGGATACACCCGGAAGCGGGTTTTCATTTTCGTCCACTACTTTGCCGGAAACAAAAGCTGTTTTTTTCTGGGAGAAAGCAACAGCAGAAAGCAACAGGAGCAATGCAGTCAGCAGTATCGGTGGCTGTAGTCTTTTCATAAGAGTTGACAGGACAAGATACGAATTGTTTTGTCGCCGGGAATCCTGCTGCGGGGGCTGGGGCTACTTTTTCAGGTAAAAGAGGTTGAACCCGGCAGGTATGGTAACCTGGTTGTCGATAGTCAGTGTACTGATCCCGTTCACACAGGTTTCTTTTGTATTGTTAAACCATTTACGGCGGCGTTCATGTATGGATTCATCGATCCGTGTTATCCGGAAGGTACGGTTGGCCAGCGGGAGCACCACTTCATAATCATATTGGCTGACCAGGAGTTCGCCGGAAGTAAAAGAGGAGGCTTCCAGGGTGTCGTTAGTCCTGCGAAAGCTGATGTGCATGATCAGGGTGTCGGTTCTGCTGGTGAAACTGCTCCCTCTGGCATACTTGCGAAGAATGAGCTGTTGTGATTCAGCATCACTGAACCCGATAAGCCCAAAATATAATTCGGCCCTGTTACAGGGAATGCCCCCGCACCTGCTGAGAGAGATTGCAACAACAAAGAGCAAAAGCCATTTCATACTGTGATGACAGGTAAGAAAAAACCATCGCTGCTCCGGCCGGGCGATGATGGGCAGGCGAATCGGGACCGTGCCTTGTAGTGTGATCACTTTATTACCCTTCCGAGTCTCAGGCTGATCGGGAAGATCGTTTTCTTTACCTGTCCGTCCGGCCATAAGCCTTTTAATGTTTCTTCCAGTTCAGGCAATGGGGAATATCCCTGCAGCCGGATGAATTTCTGGACAGCACTCCAGCTGCTGATATACCCGATCAGGTCCGACCGCTGCCAGTCCAGCACCGATTCGAACATTTTTCCGGGTAAGGGAGCATACTCAAACTCCACGGTTTCATAAAGATCATCCACATATTTCCGTTCCTCGTCCCAGTAAGGGCCTGTCACATTTTTATAGAAGGAGCTGACCAGTGCATCTACTTTGTCATCTGTCGTCTTTCGTTTGTATGTCCAGATGGCGATGACAGAACCGTTCCGGGCGACCCGCATCACTTCGGTATGAAATTTCTTCCAGTCGAACCAGTGATAAGCCTGTGCCACGGTAATAAGATCGGTGGAGTTACCAGGTAAAACAGACGACTCGGCGCTGCATACCCGGTATTCAATGTTTGCGGCACCGGCGGCCCGGGCGATCTGTTCTGCACTGATATCAGTGGCGATTACTTTTTTGAAATGCCGGGCCAGTTGTGCTGCCGCCTGCCCGTTGCCGGTGGCACAGTCCCAGGCCAGTTCCCTTTCTTTTACAAAAGATAAAATGTAGTTGTATAATTCCGGCGGGTATACCGGCCGGTACCGGGCATAGAGATCTGCTTGTGTACTGAAAAGATCTTTTGCCATGCTGGTCAGACCCGTTTGAGTGCGGCGATTGTTTGTTTCGGATCGGCTGAGCGGAATACTGTATTGCCGGCCACGAGCACATCCGCACCGGCGGCTACAATGGCCGGCGCATTTTCAACCGTCACGCCGCCATCGATTTCGATATGAATGTGCAATCCTTTTTCCGCCATCATTTGCCGGAGCTGCCGGATCTTTTCGCAGGTATGCTCAATGAATTTCTGCCCGCCAAAGCCCGGGTTCACACTCATCAGCAGTACAAGGTCAATATCCGGCAGGATATCCTGGAGGGCGGATACAGGGGTGTGCGGGTTAAGGGCCACACCGGCTTTCATACCCAGTGCTTTTATCTGCTGTACATTCCGGTGCAGGTGGCGGCAGGCTTCAATATGTACGGTAAGGTTATCGGCGCCTGCATTTTTGAATTGTTCTGCATACCGCTCCGGTTCTTCTATCATCAGGTGCACATCACAGACCTTTGTGGTGGCCTTACGGATGAAATCGATCACCATCGGTCCGAAAGTGATATTGGGTACAAACCGGCCGTCCATCACATCCAGGTGAAACCAGTCTGCTTCACTTTCATTCAGCATAGTACAATCTGCCTGCAGGTTCAGGAAATTGGCGGAGAGCAGGGAAGGAGCGACGATGGGCATTGACTGTTTTTTCAGCGCAAGATACAGACGGGTAAAATATTTCTGACAATTATTAATTATTGACCCGCTGTGCACCCTCCCTGGCTTCTGTCAGGGAGTTGTCGAGGCTGTAGGCTCTTTCGTAGTTGGCTTTTGCCTCGGCTTTCTTCCCGGTGGCTTCCTGGCATTTGGCAATCCAGTAATAGGCGTCAGCATACTGCGGCGAAATGGTCAGGGCGAGATTGAATACAGCCAGGGCATCATTGTATCTCTTCATGTCAAAGAGGAGGCTGCCTTTTTCAATATACCCTTCCAGGAAATTGTAGTCGTGTTTCACTGCTTCATCAAAGAGGGCCAGCGCCTTGCTGTTGTCACCAAGGTTGGAATAATAGATGCCTTTGTAGTAATAGGGTTCTGCATGTTCGCCGATGGAATCAGCCCTGATCAGTGAATCGCAGATAACCAGCACCCGCGGGTTCTTTGCCTGTGCATAGCGGAGGGTCAGGATGTAGTTGAGCTCCACATCAAAGGGAGTGGTGTGGTAAGCACTTTCCAGCACAGCGGTTGCGTCATTCGTTTTCCCTTCCTTATCCAGCAGGTCTGCTTTTAATTTCAGCACATCCACCTGTTGCGGATTGGCGGAAAGTATTTTATCACAGACCGCCAGGGCATCGGCCGGTTTGCCGGCAGCAGCATACCCCCTGGCCAGGCTGAGCTGCAGCAGAAAACTTCCGGGGAGTGCTGTGATCGCTGTATCTAAAAACAGGAGGGCTGCATCCGGATTTTTTTCTAACAGCAATGTACTGATGGCAAACGCATACTTTTCCTCTTTCCTCAATGCCCATGCTTTTTTAAAATCAGCCAGGGCCGGATCAGGCTGGTTGCTGGAATTCAGCAATACAGCCCGGCGGAACCATAATTCATCGTTCTTTGGAAACCGGTCTATGCTGTCTGTAAGCGGGGCAAAGGGCGGCCGTCTCAGGATGTCATCATAAGCAGAAACCTGCTTATCATTGTTAGTACAGCCAATGATAAAAATCAGGAAGCTGAGGGAAAAGGATATTATTTTCGCAACTTTATTCATCTTGAGCATTTTCCGGGTTGAGGAATGACAGTCGCCTGACAGACAAAGAGACCTGCAAAAATAACTTTGCAGCCGCTGAATAAAACGAAAAGGAATGAAAAAAATTATCGCTGCCAGTCTTGTGATCACCACGTTGTTCACCGCCTGCAACAATTCTTCCAAAGTAACCGGTACAAAGGCCGCCGGTGCGGATTCGCTTCGTTATCCGGAAGAGACCCATTTCAGGAATATAAGGCAGCTTACATTCGGGGGCGATAATGCAGAGGCTTACTGGAGTTATGACAGTAAGTACATCGTGTTTCAGCGCACCAGTGTCAAGGACGGTCTTCCCTGTGACCAGATATTCATGGGGAAAGTGCCCACGAAAAAAGGAGAGAAGTTCGTATACAAGGAAATAAGCTCCGGCAAAGGCCGCACCACCTGCGCCTTCTTTACAAGGGATGGTAAACATATCGTGTATGCTTCCACACACCTGGGCGGTGCGGAATGCCCGCCGGTGCCCGACAGGTCGAAGTACGGGAATAAATACATCTGGCCCCTTTATGCCAGCTATGATATTTTTATGGCCGACCTGGATGGAAAGATCGTAAAGCAACTTACCCACTCCAAAGGATATGATGCAGAAGCCACCCTTTCCCCCGACGGGAAAAAAATGATCTATACCAGCACCAAGGATGGCGACATCGATCTTTACATCATGGACCTGGAAACAGGAAGCGAACAACGCATCACCAATACCCTGGGGTATGATGGCGGCGCCTGGTTCAGCCCGGATGGCACCAAGATCATCTGGCGGGCATCACGCCCCTCCACACCGGAGCAGGTGAAAGAGTATAAAGACCTGCTGGCAGAAAACCTGGTGGCGCCTACGAATATGGAGGTCTTTATTGCCAATGCTGACGGAACCAATGTAAGACAGGTTACGCATTTTGGCCAGGCCAACTGGGCGCCTTCTTATTTCCCCGACAGCAAGCGGATCATTTTCGCCAGCAACCAGGAATACAAAAGAGGATTCCCGTTCAACCTGTATTCGATCAACGAAGATGGTACCAACCTGCAGAAGATCACCCACGAAAAGATATTCGATGCCTTTCCGATGTTTTCACCAGACGGGAAGAAGATCGTATTCTGCAGCAACCGCAATAACGGCGGCACACATGATACCAATGTCTTTGTAGCCGACTGGGTGGAATAATAATGATATTTCCAATTTCAGAATTTAGATTTTAGATTTGCTGAAATCACTGCCATGTACCAGGGCCTGCTCCATTTGCACAGTTTTCTCCGCTGGGTAATTCTTATCCTCCTGCTTGTTGCGATCTATAAGAGTTTTGCAGACCGATTAAAGCCGTTTACACCCGGCCACCGGAAGCTGGGCCTGTTCCTGATGATCAGTGCGGATGTAATGCTTCTGCTGGGTTTGTACCAGTGGTTTGCCGGTGACTGGGGACTGAAGAGCATACAGCGGAATGGATTTGGTACCGTGATGAAAACCCCTGCGCTGCGGTTCTTTGTGGCCGAACATACCATCGCCATGCTGGTGGCGATCATTCTTATACATGCCGGTTATTCTTATTCTAAAAAGGAGGTGCCGGATACGCAAAAGCACAGGAGGATACTGCTTTATTACGGGCTGGCCCTGCTGATCATTCTTATTTCTATCCCCTGGCCCTTCCGTGCGGCAGGCGCCGGAAGAACCTGGTTTCCCGGTATGTAAAGATCATTCCGCTTTGGCCGGGTATTCATTGAAGGAAAGCCGGTTGCCAAACGGGTCCTGTACGGCGACCTGGCGGGTACCGTAGAATGTATCTTCCAGGGAAGGGCGGTAATACTTATACGGCCGGCTTTGCAGTTCGGCAAAGAATTTCTCTATTTCATTGCAGGTGATAAAAATCCGGACACCGGGAACGGTATCGCCGTGGTGTTCGCTTAAATGAAATTCCAGTTCATCCCTTTTGATGCCGATGTAATAGGGGGTATGCGGTTCGAACTGGTGCTCGAAGGTGATTTCAAAACCCAGCCAGTCAATATAAAATTCTTTGGCCTTGGCCACGTCAAAAATGCGGAGGATCGGGATGTTTTTAAGGAGCATTTTAATTGGTTGAAGGGTTGACAGACAGAAAGGATAACAAGGTAATCTTTTCCTTTGTTAACCTGTTGCTTCTTCACCGTTTCCCTAACTCAATGACCTCGCAGTCTTTCATGTCCTTTCCGTCAATGACCAGCCGGATCAGTGTTCTTATTTTATGCCAGCCCTGTTTGCCGGCAGCGCCGGGGTTCATGTACAGGCAGCCGGCCTTTTCATCATACATTACCTTCAGGATATGCGAATGCCCGCAGATAAACAGTTGTGGTTGGTGAAGCGCCAGTTCTTTCCGGGTTTCGGGATTGTAATTGGGTGGTGAACCGCCGATATGCCGGAGCAGGACCTTTACTTCTTCGCAGCGAAACACCAGCTGCTCCGGAATGAGGCTCCGGATAACCTGGTCGTCAATATTCCCAAAGACCCCTTTGACGGGTTTAAACTCTTTCAGTTTTTCATACACGGCAGGTCCGAAATCGACGGTATGCCAGACCTCGTCGCAGGCGTCAAAATGACGGAATACGGCCTCATCCAGATAGCCATGTGTGTCTGATATTAGGCCGATACGTTTCAAAAGGAGTCTGTAAATTTGATAAGCAATCTAAAATCAAAAATCGGAATCCGGAAATCAGGTTATGCCCTTCCACAGGAACTTCACATATTATATCGACAAGCGGAAATGGAAGTACATATTCCTGCTTGCCACCCTTGCCCTCTCACGGAATTAGAATTGTATTCCGCGGTTGCTGAGCAGCGGACAGAACGATGAACGGAGCGTCGCAACGTCAGCCGACAGCAGTACAGGCGCTGGTAACAACCTATTCAGTCAACAATTTTCAATTCTACTTATTATGCCTCATTATCATAAACTCGGAACGATTCCGCACAAACGGCATACGCAGTTCCGGAAGCCCGATGGCACACTGTACAGTGAACAGCTGTTTTCCACCGAAGGCTTTAGTGATGACTATGCCCTCTTATACCACTGTCATCCGCCTACCCTGATCATCAAAACAGAACCACAGGTGGATGTAAGCCCGCAGGTGGCTGAAGAAAAGATGCTGAGCCACCGTTGCTTTGAAGGCTTTCACATCAAACCGGGCGGTGAGTTCCTGCAAAGCCGGGTGCCGGTGCTGGTGAACAATGATTGCCATATTGTACTGGCAGCGCCGCAAAGCGGCACGAAGGATTATTTTTATAAGAACACTGATGCCGATGAGATGATCTTTGTGCACGAAGGCAGCGGGGTGGTGAAAACGCAGTATGGTAAGCTGCCGTTCAGCTACGGCGATTATATCGTACTGCCCAGGGGAACGATCTACCAGGTTGAATTCAGCGATGACAAGAACCGTCTTTTTATAGTGGAGTCGTTTACCCCGCTGCGGTTTCCAAAAAGATATATGAGTAAGTACGGACAGCTGATGGAACATTCACCCTTCTGTGAAAGGGATATCCGTCCGCCCCGGGACCTCGAAACCTTTGACCAGAAAGGCGATTATCTTATCAGGGCCAAGAAGAAAGGGATGATGTACGGTCTGCATTACGGCACCCATCCGTTTGATGTGATCGGCTGGGACGGCTGCTGCTATCCCTTTATCTTTTCCATTCATGACTTTGAACCGATCACCGGGAGGGTACATATGCCGCCGCCCATACACCAGACGTTTGAAACAAATGCCTTTGTGGTCTGTTCCTTTGTGCCACGGCTGTATGATTATCATCCGCAGGCCATCCCGGCGCCCTATAACCACAGCAATATCGACAGCGATGAAGTGTTGTATTATGTGGATGGCGATTTCATGAGCCGGAAACATGTTACAAGGGGAATGATCACCCTGCACCCGGCCGGTATCCCGCATGGGCCACACCCGGGGGCAGTGGAAAAAAGTATCGGGGCAAAAGAAACCAGGGAACTTGCCGTAATGGTGGACACCTTCCGGCCGCTGATGCTGACAAAGCAGGCCCTGGAGATCGAGAATACAAACTATGTGATGAGCTGGGCGGAATAAACAGGCCCTGCAGGAAAAAGCCGCCCCGAACCGGGGCGGCTTTTTTGTAAAGGATATTTAGTTTCTCCCTTCCGAAGCATCTTCGCATTTCTCCACTTCCTTCTGCACTTCACTCAGGAAGTCTTTATCCCCTTTGTATTTTTCTTCCATTTTCTTTTCAAATTTCTCCCGCTCTTGCTCAGCGGCTTCTTTGGCGGCGCCTTCCGCTTTGTGCGCCTTTGCATTCAGGTCGCACCACTGCTGTGCCACGGAAGCCGGGGTTTCTTTTTTGCCGCCGCAGGCTGTCAGCAGGAGGCCGGCGGAGAGCAGCAGGAAGAAAAAATTCTTTTTCATTTTTTCAGGTTTTGATGATGAATACCTGAAAATAGGAGTTAATGGGTAAGCGGGCTATTTTTTTACCGGGCATCCTGCCCTGTCCGGCGGAAGCAAGGATTTTTTTTATTTACAAACAGCTGGTGTTGAAGGTCCTGACCTGTTGCTGGCCGGCTTTGACACCGATGCGGCCAAAAAATAATTTGCCCGTTCGGGTGGGGATATTATTTTTGTTAACCATTTGGTTAAACTACATGGTTAAACAAAGCAATCAGCAAGACAATTCAACAGCAGGGAACAGAAGATGACCGTTTCAAAAAAAGATAAAGGAGCAGAGGAAAAAATACTGGCAGCGGCCCGTGAGGTGTTTATGAGTAAAGGTATGACCGGTGCCCGGATGCAGGATATTGCTGATGAAGCCGGTATCAACAAGGCGTTGCTGCACTATTATTTCCGTGACAAGGACAAACTCTTCGAAACGATATTCATGGAAGAAGCCCAGAAATTCTTTCCACGGATCAACATGATCTTTGAATCGGAGAAACCGCTTTTTGAAAAGATCGGGGAATTCGTGGCCGAATACATTGATGAAATGGTAAAGAACCCTTACCTGCCCTGGTTTGTGATGAATGAGATCAACCGTGACCCGGATAAGTTTTTGTACAAAGTATGGGGGAACGAAAACCTGCCCAAACCGGCAAAACTGCTTCAGCAGATTGAAGAAGAAGTACAGAAGGGTACAATCAAAAGGATCAATCCCGTGCACCTGCTGATGAATATGATCTCCATGGCCATATTCCCTTTTATCGGCAGGCCCATGTTCATGCGGAACCTGCGTATCGGCGACAAACAGTTCCTGGAGATCATGGAGCAGCGGAAAACAGAGATACCGAAGTTCATTATAGAAGCCATAAAGAAATAAAGACCAATATGAAAAAATTGCTGGCAGTGATGATCAGCTGCTTTTTACTGGCTGATAAGTCCCCGGGACAACAATCACTCACCCTTCAGCAGGCGTACGACCTGGCCCAAAAGAATTACCCGCTGGTAAAGCAGCGTGACCTTATCCGCCAGACGACGGCCTATTCCGTTGACAACCTCAATAAAGGCTACCTGCCCCAGCTCAGCTTCAGCGGGCAGGCCACTTACCAGTCGGAGGTCACCCAGGTAAAGATCCCGGTGCCCGGTATTTCCATTGCCCCTCCTTCGAAAGACCAGTATAAACTGCTGGCCGATATCAGCCAGGTGGTTTATGATGGCGGCATGATAAAGGAGCAGAAGGCGATGCAGCAACTGAATGATGAATCGGAGCAGCAGAAAGTGGAAGTGGAGTTATATAAACTAAAAGAAAGGATCAACCAGCTCTTCCTGGGCGTACTGTTCCTTGACGAGCAGCTGAAGCAGGTGGAACTGGTCAGGACTGACCTGGACAACGGTATCAAAAGGGTACAGGCGCAGGTGGATAACGGGGTGGCGTTTAAATCGAACCTGAATGTGCTGAAAGCCGAATTGCTGAAGACCGAACAGCGGGCCATTGAACTCAGGGCATCCCGCAAAGGCTTTACGGATGTGCTCGGCCTGTTCATCAACCAGGAATTGCCGGAAAATATCCGGCTGGAAAAACCGGCGGCCAGTCCGGCGCCGCTTACCGACGAAGTGCAAAGACCTGAGCTCCGGCTTTTTTCTGCACAGCAAAAACTGCTGGGCAGCCAGTTCAGGCTGATAGAGGCCAGGAACCGGCCGAAGGCAGGGCTGTTCTTCCAGGGCGGATATGGGCGGCCGGGCCTGAACTTCCTGAAGAATGAATTCAGTTTCTTTTACACCACCGGTGTCCGGCTCAACTGGTCATTTGGCGGACTGTACACCCGGAAAAAGGAAAAACAAATAATTGAGCTCAGTCAGAAAACGATCGACATCCAAAAGGAGGTCTTCCTGCTCAACACCAGCACCCAATTGAAACAGCAGCAATCGGAGATCAGTAAACTGCAGCAACTGATCAGTACGGATCATGACATCATCGACCTCCGGGTAAAAATAAAGGAGGCTGCCAAAGCACAACTGGAAAACGGTGTCATCACCGCAAATGATTACCTCCGGGAAGTCAATGCGGAAGACCAGGCGAGACAATCCCTGATCACCCACCAGGTGCAATTACTGCAGGCGCAGATCAGCTATCAAACTATTTCAGGCAAACAATAAACCATCGGTATGAAGAAAATATTGATCATTACCTCGGCCGCCCTGTTCATGACTGCATGCAGGAATAACGGCAACGGATTTGATGCATCCGGCACCTTTGAAGCAGATGAAACGGTTGTTTCTTCTGAACTGCCGGGCAAGATACTTTCCCTGAATGTGGAGGAAGGCATGCAGGTAGGAAAAGACAGTGTGGTAGGTATGCTGGATGCCACTTCCATCGATCTGCAGCAGCAGCAGGTGGAAGCCAGCATTAATGCACTGAACCAGAAAACGGCCGACGTTGCACCGCAGGTGCAATTGCTCCAGAACCAGGCAGCTGTTCAGCAGGCCCAGCTGGATAACCTGCTGCACGAAAGAACAAGGATAGAGAACCTGCTGAAAGCAGATGCGGCCACCGGCAAGCAGCTGGATGATATCAATTCCCAGATCGATGTGGTAAGAAAACAGATCGGGGTTACCCAGCAGCAGATAGCGGTGACCCGGAATAATATCGCCACACAGAACCGGGGGATATTGAGCGAGGCTGACCCGTTACGGAAAAGGGTGGCCCAGTTACAGGACCAGGCCAGGCGGGCCGGTATCATAAACCCTGTTGCCGGAACCGTTATCACCAAATATGCTGAAACCGGTGAGGTGACATCTGCCGGAAAAGCACTGTACAAAGTGGCGGACCTTTCCTATCTCTACCTGCGGGCCTATGTAACGGGTACCCAATTGCCGCAGATAAAATTGGGCCAGCAGGTAAAAGTGATGATTGACGAGGGAGCCAAAAAATACAAATCGTATCCCGGTACGATAACCTGGATAGCTGATAAGGCAGAATTCACTCCTAAAACGATCCAGACAAAAGAAGAAAGGGCCAACCTGGTGTATGCTATCAAGATCCGGACGAAGAATGACGGCTTTCTGAAGATCGGTATGTACGGGGAAGTGAAATGGTAAACCGGCAGCAATAACATTTCCTTATCAACAGCAGCAGGATGTACGCAGTAGAAGTAAATAATATCACAAAGACCTACGGTGGCAGAAAAACAAAAGTGACGGCCCTGGGTGATATATCCTTCAGGGTGCCGAAAGGGGAACTCTTTGGCATCATCGGGCCTGACGGCGCCGGCAAAACATCATTGTTCAGGATACTGACCACGCTGCTGCTGGCCGACAAGGGAACCTCCACCGTGGACGGGTTTGATGTGGTGAAAGAGTATAAAGCCATCCGCAAAAGAGTGGGCTATATGCCCGGAAGATTTTCATTGTACCAGGACCTGACGGTGGAAGAGAACCTGAATTTTTTTGCCACGATCTTCAATACGAGTATCGAAGAGAATTACGACCTGGTGAGGGACATCTATGTACAGATCGAGCCGTTCAGAAAAAGAAAGGCCGGCAAGCTGTCCGGGGGTATGAAACAAAAACTGGCCCTGAGCTGTGCGCTTATTCACCGGCCTTCGGTGCTTTTCCTGGATGAACCCACTACCGGAGTGGATGCGGTATCAAGAAAAGAATTCTGGGAAATGCTGAAAGGCCTGAAAAAACAGGGGATCACCATCCTTGTTTCCACTCCTTACATGGATGAAGCGGGTCTTTGTGACCGGGTGGCCCTGATGCAGAAAGGAAAGATCCTGTCGATCAATACCCCGGCCGGGGTGGTGGCTGATTATAAACACCCGCTGCTGGCCGTAAAGGCCCATGCGATGCTGCCCCTGCTGCAGGTACTGAAAAAGATGGAAGGCGTGGAAGATGCATACCCCTTCGGCGAATTTCACCATGTGGTGATGAAAGATGAAGAAGCGGCCGGCCGGTTGCTGCCCGCCTTGTCTGCGATGCAGATCGAAGGACTGGCGGCAGAAAAAGTGATCGCAGACATTGAAGATTGTTTTATTGCATTAATGAAAGAAGCATGAGTACTGCAAAAGCGATAACAGCCGATCAGCTCACCAAGCGGTTTGGGGATTTCACGGCAGTGGACCATATCAGCTTTGAAGTGGATAAAGGGGAGATATTCGGTTTTCTCGGCGCCAACGGGGCCGGTAAAACAACCGCTATGCGCATGCTTTGCGGTCTTTCAATGCCTACATCCGGAAAAGCGGCAGTAGCCGGGTATGATGTGTATAAGGAAAATGAAAAGATCAAAAGAAGTATCGGGTACATGAGCCAGAAATTTTCCTTGTATGATGACCTGACCGTGAAGGAGAATATGCAGTTCTATGGCGGGATTTACGGGAAGAGCGACCAGTTCATCAGGAACAAGACCTCCTTCATCCTTGGCCAGCTGCACCTGGAAAAAGAAGCGAATGCCCTGGTAAAATCATTACCGCTGGGGTGGAAACAGAAGCTGGCCTTTTCGGTGGCTGTATTTCATGAGCCGGAGATCGTGTTCCTGGATGAACCTACCGGCGGCGTGGACCCGGTAACAAGGCGTGAATTCTGGAATATGATCTACGAAGCGGCCGACAGCGGCACCACCGTATTTGTGACCACGCACTATATGGATGAGGCGGAGTATTGCAACCGGGTAAGTATAATGGTGGATGGTAAGATCGAGGCGCTGGAGACGCCGGCAGCCATGAAGCGGATCTATGAAGCCGCTTCGATGGATGATGTGTTCCTGAAACTGGCAAGAAAAGCAGTCCGGTCTGGTGATTGACGACGGGTGACGAAAAGGGGCAGGGGTTTGCTATCAGTATAATCGGTTTAATTTTTTTAACGGGCAATGAAACAGTTTATCGCATTTATTAAAAAGGAGTTCTTCCACATCTGGCGGGATAAACGCACCATGTTTATCCTGCTGGGCATGCCTGTGGTGCAGATCATCATCTTCGGTTTTGCACTTACCAACGAAGTGAAGAATGCCCGCATAGCGATACTTGACCAGTCAAAAGATGATGCGACCACTTCACTGTCCGCCCAGATCAGCGCCAGCCGGTATTTTGATATCAGCAAAAACCTGGTCACCTACCGGCAGGTGGAAGAAGAGTTCCGGCAGGGCAACATCAAGCTGGCCGTGGTGTTTCCCCGGAATTTTGGCGAAGACCTCCGCCATTTCAATAAGGCGCAGGTGCAGCTGATCGCTGATGCATCGGATCCCAATACCGCCAACCAGCTGACGAATTATGCCACGTCCATTATCATGGACTACCAGAAGCGCATCACCCTGGACCGGGAATTGCCTTATACGATCTCTACGGAAATGCGCATGTTGTATAACCCCCAGCTGAAAGGGGCGTTCAATTTTGTTCCGGGAGTAATGGCCATGGTATTGCTGCTGGTATGTACGATGATGACGGCAATCACCATCGTCAAGGAGAAAGAACTCGGCACCATGGAGATCATGCTGGTGTCTCCGATGCGGCCGCAACTGGTGGTACTGGCCAAGGCAGTGCCCTACCTTTTGCTCTCCATGATCAATATTGCCTCGATATTGCTGCTGAGCCGGTTTGTACTGGATGTACCGATCAATGGCAGTCTTTTATTACTCATTTTTGAAAGCATTTTATTTACCCTGGTGTCATTATCGCTGGGCCTGCTGATCTCGTCGGGGGCACAATCGCAGCAAACTGCCATGTTCATCTCGCTGGTGGGCATGTTTCTGCCGACGGTGATGCTAAGCGGGTTTATGTTCCCGGTAGAGAATATGCCGCTGCCGCTCCGGATCATTTCAAATATCGTTCCCGCCAAATGGTATTTTATTATTGTAAAGACAGTAATGATAAAAGGGGCGGGGCTGCATGTGGTGTGGAAGGAAACGATGATCTTAAGCGGGATGATGTTCTTCTTCCTGGCACTGGCGATCAAAAGATTTAAAATACGGCTGGCATGAGGACATTGAAATTTTTACTCAGGAAAGAGTTCAGGCAGATATTCAGGGACCCGGCCATACTCCGGCTGGTGCTCATGATGCCGGTGATCCAGTTAATGGTGCTCCCCTGGGCCGCCGATTATGAAATCAAGAATATCAAACTGGCTGTGGTGGACAATGACCATTCTGAATATTCCCGGCAGCTGATCAATAAAGTGACGGCTTCCGGCTATTTTATCCTGACCGATTATACTTCCTCCTTTGAGCACTCGCTGGAGAAGATCGAACATGATAAGGCAGACCTCGTACTCCAGATACCTGCCCGTTTTGAGCGGGATTTGGTGAAAGAAGACCAGGCCACCCTCTTCATGGCCGTGAACGCTATTAATGGCACCAAGGCAAACCTGGGCGGGGCTTATCTCCGGTCGATCATCCAGGAGTACAACCAGCAGGTACGGACAGAATGGATGCAGTTCCCCCGGTTCAGCCCGGAGACACAGGTGGAAGTGACTTCCTCGAACTGGTTTAACCCGCAGATGAACTATAAATATTTTATGGTGCCGGGTATCCTGGTCATCCTGCTTACGATGATCGGTTCCAACCTGACAGCCATCAATATTGTAAAGGAAAAAGAGATCGGTACCATCGAGCAGATCAATGTGACACCGGTTAAGAAATTCCATTTTATCCTTGGAAAGCTGATCCCTTTCTGGGTGCTGGGTCTCATTACGCTTACCCTCGGTTTGGTCATAGCCTGGCTGGCCTATGGTATATTGCCGGCGGGGGGCTTTCTGACTATTTATGTTTTTGCCGCCATATACCTGCTGGCGGTGCTGGGGCTGGGCTTGCTTATTTCCACCTATTCTGTAAACCAGCAACAAGCTATGCTGCTCTCCTTTTTTGTGATGATGATCTTTGTGCTGCTGGGCGGGCTTTATACATCAATTGACAGTATGCCCGACTGGGCCAAATGGATCACCCGCTTCAATCCGGTCTCCTATTTTATCGAAGTGATGCGGATGGTGGTGCTGAAGGGGAGTTCGCTGGCAGATATACGGTACCACCTGCTGGTCATGTCCGGGTTTGCGGTGCTGTTCAATACCTGGGCCATCCTTAGTTACCGGAAAAGAAGCTGATCTCCTTTTTTTGTTTATCAATCTTCGTTATATTCGGCTAACAAAAACGAATTGCTATGCTTAAAATCGGAAATCTCAGGTCAGGAGATATCGTTATGGTAAACGATGAGGGTATCATGCGGGAAGGAACGGTGGTTGAGATCAGTCACGAAGAGAACCAGGCGCTGGTGGATAACGGGGTGCAGGAGTTCTGGTACAGCCCGGACGAAATGACGGCGGTGCCGCTGGATGAGGACCAGCTGATGAAACTGGGTTTTACCAAAGAAGAACAGGAAGGTGCCGTAAAATATAAAAAAGACTCTTTCCGGCTGGTCACTCCGCGGAAGGGTGATTTTTCAAATATTGAAATGTGGTGGCGGGAGGATAAAAGGCATTTCAGCTTTCCCCTCCATGTGCATGAGCTCCAGAACCTTTTCCTCGATATGACCAAGGTGCACCTGGAAAAGCCCTGAGAATCAAAGTGTAAAGCCTGTCCGGAATAACCGGGCGGGTATTTCTGCAGAACCCCTAAAAAAGACAGGGGTTTTTTCTTTTTTAAAGCCTGATACACTTACCTTTGCGTTCCCAAAAAAATATGTCGAAACAACCGCTAATAAAGCAGGATGGAACCATAATCGAGGCCCTTTCGAACGCTATGTTCAGGGTAAAGCTTGAAAATGGCCATGAGATACTGGCCACCATCTCGGGAAAAATGAGGATGCACTATATACGTATCCTTCCGGGTGATAAAGTGGGTGTGGAGTTGTCGCCATATGATTTAACAAGGGGAAGAATCAATTTCAGGTATAAATAATCCGCCGCGGCGGGTAAAAGCTAAAACAATGAAAGTTAGAGCATCTATCAAAAAGCGGAGTGCAGACTGCAAGATCGTTCGCCGGAAAGGCAAACTGTATGTGATCAACAAGAAGAACCCCCGCTTCAAACAGCGCCAGGGCTGATCCAAAACCGTAAACTTAAAATCGTAAATCTAAAATAGAATTATGGCTCGTATTGCCGGTGTAGACTTACCAAAGAATAAAAGGGGAGAAATAGGCCTTACCTATATATATGGTATCGGCCCCTCTACTGCCAAGTACATTCTTACCAAGAACAACATTGATGTAAACAAGAAGGTACATGAGTGGAATGATGACGAACTGAATGCTATCCGTAACACCATTACGGAAGAGCTGAAAGTGGAAGGCCAGCTTCGTTCAGAAGTGCAGATGAGTATCAAGCGACTGCTGGATATTGCCTGCTACCGTGGTCTCCGTCATCGTAAGGGCTTGCCGGTTCGTGGTCAGCGTACAAAGACCAACAGCCGTACCAGGAAAGGAAAGCGTAAGACAGTAGCCGGTAAAAAGAAGGCACCTAAGAAATAATTGACAGCGGGCAACTTCAGGTTGTCCGTTGCAAGACCTGAAATCACAACACTGAATCAGCGCCGGATAGCATAACAGGTCGGTCCGAAGGACTCAGGCAGGAGGGTTGGTTCAGGCCCGGTAAAACGGGTAAAAGAAAAAAGAAAGATTACCTCAGCAAAACAACTATGGCAAAAGCACAAGCACAACAGCAGCAGGTGAGCGCAAAGGCCGCTGCAAAGAAAAGAGTGGTGAAAGTGGACGCCTATGGCGATGCCCACATCTCTGCTACCTTCAACAACATCATCATCAGCCTTACCAACAAGACAGGCCAGGTTATCTCCTGGAGCAGTGCCGGTAAAATGGGCTTCAAGGGTTCTAAGAAGAACACTCCCTATGCCGCACAGATGGCTGCTTCCGACGCTGCCAAAACTGCCTTTGATGCAGGATTAAAAAGGGTGGATGTGTATGTAAAAGGACCCGGCGCCGGCCGTGAAAGCGCCATCCGCTCTCTTTCCCAGAACGGGATCGAAGTGGTGATGATCAAAGACGTGACGCCGATGCCGCACAACGGCTGCCGTCCGCCGAAGAAAAGAAGAGTATAACAGCCGATAGCCCGGAGTCATTAGTCGTTAGCCGGCTGATGACGGTGGGCTAACGAATACTGACTGACATATTGAATCGCCGAGATTCATTCATTTAAAAAAAGGGTGCCTGATTGATTTTTAACGCTTTTACTGATCAACGCACCGTTACAAAAAAGCGTAAATGAATAAACACTATGGCAAGGTACAATGGTCCAAAGACCAAGATTTCCCGCATTTTTGGTGAGCCCATCCTGGGCAATGGTAAATGGCTGACTAAAAACAGCAACCCTCCGGGTATGCATGGTGAGAAGCGCAAGCGTAAAACACTTGGTGAATACGCATTACAGCTTCGTGAAAAGCAAAAAGCCAAATACACCTACGGCATCCTGGAAAAACAATTCCGCAAAACATTTGAGGAAGCTGCCCGCCGCAGGGGTGTAACCGGTGAGAACCTGATCAAACTTTGCGAAGCCCGTCTCGATAACACCGTTTTTCGTATGGGTATCGCCCCCAGCCGCCCGGCTGCCCGCCAGCTGGTAAGCCACAAACACATTGAGGTGAACGGTGATGTGGTGAACATCCCGTCTTTCCAGCTGAAACCCGGTGATGTGATCACCATCAAAGAAGGCAGCAAGGGAAAGACCTCTATTACCAGTGTGGTGGCGGCCAAGAATCCCAAATTTACCTGGCTCGACTGGAACGAAACAGAAATGAAAGGTACTTTCATTACCTATCCTGAAAGGGAAAGTGTTCCGGAGAATATTAAGGAGCAGCTGATCGTCGAGTTGTACAGTAAGTAATGAGCTGTGTGCAGCGTTATGCACCTGCTGAGCAGCGAACCGGAAGAGGAAGGGTGCGACGCAAGGGACGATGATCAGGGAACCAATGCCGGTAACAAGAAATAAATCTTAATTCTGAAATCACAAATCTAAAATCTGAATATGGCCATTTTAAATTTCCAGAAACCCGATAAAATCATTCTGCAAAAAGCAACTGATTTTGAAGCTCAGTTTGAGTTTCGTCCTTTGGAACCAGGCTATGGCGTTACCATCGGTAATGCACTCCGCCGGGTATTACTCAGTTCACTGGAAGGCTATGCTATCATTGGTGTGAAAATAGAAGGGGTTGATCATGAGTTCGCCACTATGAAAGGCATCAGCGAGGATGTGGTGGAAATAGTCCTGAACACAAAACAGGTTCGTTTCAAGAAAAGTGGTTGACAGGGAGATCACCACTGAAAGATCATGCTTTCTGTTCGTAATAAAACTGAATTCTGAAAAGCCGGTATGATCGGCGAGGGCACACATGCTTTCCAGATCATGAACCCTGACCTGCTGATCTGTACACTGGATTCTTCGGCCCGTATGGATATTGAACTGACCATCGGTAAAGGCCGTGGTTATGTTCCTGCTGAAGATAACAAGCCGAAAGATGCCCCGATGGGTTATATCCCGATCGATGCCATCTTCACCCCGATCAAGAACGTGAAATATACGATCGAGAATACGAGGGTGGAGCAAAGAACAGACTTTGAAAAACTGATCATGGAAGTTTCAACCGACGGAACCATCCACCCGGAAGAAGCAGTGAAGCAGGCATCAAGGATATTGATCCAGCACCTGATGATCATTACCGACGAGAACATCACCTTCGATAACAAAGAAGAAAAGAAAGAAGACCTGGTGGATGAGCAGACGCTCCAGCTCCGCAAAGTGCTGAAGACCCCGCTCGAAGACCTGGATCTTTCTGTACGGGCCTTCAACTGTCTGAAAGCTGCCAAGATCAACTCGCTGAGCGAGCTGGTACAGTACGAGCAGGAAGACCTGATGAAGTTCCGCAACTTCGGTCAGAAATCACTGGCTGAAATCGAGCAGGTGCTTACAGAAAGAGGCCTTCATTTCGGAATGGATCTGCCTAAACTGGGTATCGATCCAAGCGAGATATAAGTGCTTCCCCGGAACCCGTTCGTAACCTTCGGCTATTGCCCGGTTACTTCCGGAAAAGGGGCTTAAAGCGAGCAGAAAGTAAAAGAGTTTCTTATTTATAATGTAGGCTGCAATTCCTGACACGGTGCAGCTGAATATTTTAACCGGATTTGAAAATTGTTAACGGTGCAGTATCACAGGTCCACATTTTCAAATCCTCAAATTAAAACGTCATGCGTCACGGAGACAAAGTAAAAAATCTCGGAAGAAAAAAGGCCCACAGGGATGCCCTGCTGAGCAACCTGGCCTGTCAGCTCATTGAGCACAAAAAGATCGTTACCACGGTTGCCAAGGCAAAAGCATTGCGTGTATATGTGGAGCCGCTGATCACAAAAGGTAAAACCAATACCACGCACCAGCGTCGTGTGGTGTTCAGCTACCTGCAGGATAAGGAAGCGGTTACCGAACTGTTCGGCCCTGTGGCTGAAAAGATAGGCGGCCGTCCCGGTGGTTATACCCGTATCATTAAGCTGGGTGCCCGCCCCGGGGATAATGCTGAAAAGGCATTGATCGAACTGGTGGATTTCAACGAGATCTACGGTAAAGGGAAAGGCGAAGCAAAAGCCCCTGCCAGGAAAACCCGTCGTGCCGGCGGAAGCAAGAAGAAAGGAGATGCGGCAGAGAAAACAGAAGGAGCATCTGCTGAAGAAACAAAAGCAGCAGAATAAAATACAGCCACTTTTTTTAGAAGCCCCGCTCTTGTCAGCGGGGCTTTTTTGCTGCATTATTTCAAGGATAAATGAGTTATTTTTATAACCTGCTTGCTTTTCCTAATCAACCAACATCATCAGTCAGCTATGGACCATTCCGCGGGCAGAGCATTGCACCAGTTCCGAAATGAGGTTAGTATAAAATTCCAGTTATACAACAGCCTGTTTACGTCGTTGCCGTTTCACCGTATCGAAAAAACAGGTATTCTTCTGTCATTGCTTTCCACCAACTGCGAAGAAGGGTACAAGAAAAAGCAGAGCCCCGTGGAGATCATTACCGATTTCTTTGATAAGCATACCTCTTACACCAAAGAGCAGGACAGGAATGACCTGCTGTTCAGGTTCGTTCAGTATATAGAACGGCAAGTGGTACTCTTTGATGCACTCGAAGATGCGGCCTTCCGGGAGGTGCACGATATGAACGGTACCGGTACGCTGAAGCATCTTGAGTCGGAAGTGATGCAAACCGGTAAAGAGAAAGAGCTGGTGGAAAAACTCCGGGATTTCAGTGTACGCATTGTGCTTACGGCGCATCCCACTCAGTTTTACCCCGGGCCGGTCTTAGGGATCATCAATGACCTTGCCCGGGCCCTGGCCGAGAATAATGCCGGGCTGGTGAACACCTACCTGATGCAGCTTGGCAAGACCCCTTTCTTCAAAAAGAAAAAACCAACCCCGTACGATGAGGCGATCAGCCTGGTATGGTACCTCGAAAATGTTTTTTACCCGGCTGCCGGCCGGATCATTTCGCAGCTTAAAAGCCTGTTTCCCGATGCAGTGAATACCCATAACCCGCTGCTCCGGATGGGTTTCTGGCCCGGCGGCGACCGGGATGGTAATCCTTATGTAACAGCCGGGGTAACCTTACAGGTAGCCGATGCCCTCCGGGGAGCCATTATCAAATGTTATTACCTGGAGCTCCGCCGGCTTCGCCGGCGGCTGACCTTTGAAGGAGTGGATGTGCTTATCCAGGAACTGGAACAAAAACTTTACGATAATCTTTTTATCCCGGGTAATAAGACCCGCATCACGAAGGAGGAGATCCTGTCGGCCTTATTACAGGTGAAGGATATCATCATTCACCAGCATAACGGGTTGTTCCTCCACATGGTCAATAACCTGATCAATAAGATCGAGCTTTTCGGACTTCATTTCGCCTCTCTGGATATCCGCCAGGAGAAAAGCATACACGGACAGTTCTTCGGGGCGCTTGCGGCTTCCGGTCAACAGGTGCTGCCGGCGGAGTATACTTCCCTTGGTGATGAGGAAAAGATAGCAGCGCTGACCAGCATCCGGCCATTGGAACACACAGTACAGCTCCCCGACCCGGTACTGCAGGACACGATCGATACTGTCTCAGCCATAAGAACCATACAGCAATATAACGGCCCGGAAGGCTGCAGCCGGTATATCATCAGCCAATGTACCAGCGCATTGAATGCTATGGAAGTGTATGCCCTCTTCCTGCTCTGCGGCTGGAAAAAAGAGGAACTGCAGATTGATATTGTACCTCTTTTTGAAACCATCGATGATTTGAAACATGCGGCCGGGGTAATGAAGACCCTGTACAACCATCCTGTTTACAGTGAACACCTCCTGCGGAGAAAGAACCGGCAAACGATCATGCTCGGGTTTTCGGATGGTACCAAGGATGGCGGCTACCTGATGGCGAACTGGAGCATTTATAAAGCCAAAGAAGAGCTGACAGCCATTTCAAAACAGTACGGTATTGAAGTGATCTTCTTTGACGGCAGGGGCGGCCCTCCTTCCAGGGGTGGCGGAAAGACACATAAGTTCTATGCTTCCATGGGACATAATATTGCAAACAAGGAAATTCAACTGACCGTACAGGGACAAACCGTCAGCTCCAACTTTGGTACGATCGACTCCGCACAGTTCAATATGGAGCAGTTGCTCAATGCAGGAATATCGAACGACCTGTTCTCCAACCGCGACATCACGCTGAATAAAACAGAGGAGGAACTGCTGGGCGAACTGGCCGGGGAAAGCCTTACCGCTTACCTGAAACTTAAGAATCATCCCTATCTCGCAGACTATCTTTTGCAGGTAAGCCCGTTGCGTTTTTACAGCGAAACAAATATTGGCAGCCGCCCGGCCAAGCGTGGAAGCGCTTCAGGGCTTTCTCTTAAAGACCTCCGGGCGATCCCTTTTGCCGGATCCTGGAGCCAGCTGAAACAGAATGTGACCGGTTATTATGGTGTAGGAACAGCGTTAC
Organism: Chitinophagaceae bacterium; assembly: GCA_046329665.1. Taxonomy (GTDB): domain Bacteria; phylum Bacteroidota; class Bacteroidia; order Chitinophagales; family Chitinophagaceae; genus JJ008. The sequence goes on from JAXLUG010000004.1 coordinate 250,823, forward strand.
AGCAAATGGAAAAGAAAGGGAAACTGCTGCAGCTGCAAAAACTCTATCACCAGTCGCTCTTCTTCAGAACACTCCTGGATAATTGTGAAATGGCCATGATGAAATCGTTCTTCCCCCTTACTTCTTTCCTCGCAGACCATAAGCAGTTTGGTGAACTATGGGAAATGATCTACAGTGAATATGAGCTGACAAGGCAATACCTCTTCAAGATCACCGGCAGTAATGAACTGATGGCGGATTACCCGGTTGACCAGCTATCGATACAAATGCGGGAAAGGATTGTTTTACCGCTGCTGACGATACAGCAATATGCTTTAACGAGGATCAGGGAGATGGATGAACAGCTGGTGCAGACACCGGTGAAGGAAACCTACGAGAAACTGGTGATGCGTTGTTCGTTCGGGATCATCAATGCGGGAAGGAATTCAGCGTAACCGGCAAACCCTTTAACTAAAACAATTCTTACATTTTCATAGTAGCATATTTCTCATTGATTTATTTTTGTGTTTCAAATTAAAGCATGAGCAAAGTAAAAGTCGGGCTGGTGCAAATGAGCTGTACCGGCAATAAGGAAGAGAATCTTGCAAAAGCCGTCAGCAGGATACGGCAGGCTGCAAAAGAAGGGGCACAGATCGTGTGCCTGCAGGAGTTGTTCACTTCCTTGTACTTCTGCGATGCGGAAGACTATGATAATTTCAGCCTCGCCGAGCCGGTACCCGGTCCTTCAACTGAAATTTTGCAAAAGACCGCCGGGGAACTTGGAGTGGTGGTCATTGCCTCGCTGTTTGAAAAAAGGACACAGGGGATCTATCATAATACCACCGCAGTGATCGATGCCGACGGAAGCTATCTTGGTAAGTACCGGAAAATGCACATACCGGATGACCCTGCTTATTATGAAAAGTTTTATTTCACTCCCGGCGATCTTGGATATAAAGTATGGAAAACAAGGTTCGCCACGATCGGTGTGCTGATCTGCTGGGATCAATGGTACCCGGAGGCAGCCCGTATCACGGCCCTGATGGGAGCAGAAATATTATTTTACCCGACCGCCATCGGCTGGGCCACTTCACAGGATGAAGAAACCAATACAGAGCAATACGGTGCCTGGCAGACCATACAAAGAAGCCATGCCGTTGCCAACGGAGTGCATGTGGTAAGTGTGAACAGGGTGGGGCTCGAGCAGAACGGGGCGATGAAATTCTGGGGCGGCTCTTTCGTCAGTAACCCGTTTGGTACCATACTATATAAAGCCTCACACGACCAGGAGGAAGTAAAGGTGCTTGAACTCGACCTGTCGAAAACAGACCGCTATCGTACACACTGGCCGTTTATGAGGGACAGGCGGATCGATTCTTACCAGCCGATAACAAAGAGATTTATTGACGAAGAGTAAGAAGCCGGTAAGCCAGAAATAGGAGAAGTATAAAGGCCCTGGCACTAAAGCAGAGTTATCTTAATCAAAGTATCCTGGGTCGTTTAAATTTCAGAAGCGGATCGTGTGGCCAAAGGCAGTTGATCTTTCAGGTGTGGTAAACCAGGTTACCCAAAGCAGTTCTCTTAAAGAATAATTATACATCCTGACATCACAACGAAAAAGAGCGGCGGATCCCGGATCATTGAATATTGCTGAAGGTTCAACAGGCCAAAGCACTCCGGGGTTTAAACGGTTCTCACTCCGTTCATCTGTTGAAGCGGCTGGATGTATTTACCTCGCACAGCAATCGAAATAGTTTAAGCAACAGGATTTTGATGATATATATAAAAGGTGTGAAGAATTAGTAGTAATGCTAAACGCATTACACAATGCTATCAAAAACTAAAAATTACAGTAAGAGTGAGTACACTTCCTGACTTCCCGGCTTCCGGACTTTCGGTCTTTCCAAAACAACTTGGCTACTACTTCCCCGCTGAATTTGAACCGCATGTTGCCACCTGGCTCAGCTGGCCGCATAAAGAGGCCTCCTGGCCGGGTAAGATTCATACGATCTACCCCTACTATGCCCGATTTATTAAAGAACTGACCCGGGGCGAGCTGGTCCGGATCAACGTGGCCCATGAAGCCATGCAGACATTTGCCACCGGTCATCTCACAGAAGCAGGGGTGGATATGAGCAAAGTGGAATTCTTTTTTCATCCCACCAATGATGCGTGGTGCCGTGATCATGGCCCGGCTTTTTTGATCAATCCTGCTGCTGAAATAAAAAAGGTGATTGTTGACTGGGGTTATAATGCATGGGGAAACAAGTATCCGCCGTATGACCTGGATGATGTGGTGCCAACGCTGATCGGGAAACATTTTAATATACCGGTATATCATCCAGGAATAGTTATGGAAGGCGGTTCTGTAGAATTCAATGGTAAGGGAACCGTATTGACTTCCACGTCCTGCCTGCTGAATAAAAACAGGAACCCCCATCTGAACCAGCAGCAGATCGAAGAATATCTCTGCCGCTATTATGGTATGGAGCAGGTGCTGTGGGTGGAGGAAGGTATTGTCGGCGACGATACGGACGGGCATATTGATGATACCGTCCGGTTTGTGAATGATGATACGGTGATCACGGTGATCGAAGAAGATAAACGGGACGACAACTACGAATTGCTGCAGCATAATCTCCGGCAGTTAAAGGCGATGCGGTTGCTGAACGGGAAACAACTCAATATTATTGAACTGCCCATGCCTCCGGAGCTTATATATGAAGATATGCGCCTCCCTTGTTCCTATGCTAATTTTTATATCTCAAATCGATCCGTGATCGTTCCCACGTTCCGGTCGGACAGGGACGAAAAGGCGCTCCGGATCATACAGGATTGCTTCCCCGGACGGGATGTGGTGGGGATCGATTCCACCGAGATCATATGGGGCCTGGGTAGTTTTCATTGCCTCAGCCAGCAGGAACCTGCGGTGTAAAATAAAGGGCCTTCCGTAGAAACGAAAGGCCGTGGACGTTTGCTTGCCAGAAAATGATTTCAGGAACGGTTCAGAATGCATAAACGGCAGCCACAAGGATACTGGTGGCCGTCCTGGTAAAAAGGCCGTTCTTATCCATAAATAATACTTTCTTATCTGCATTATCCACTCTTATTTCGGGGATGAAGATGAACCCGCCGGCTTTCAGGTTCATGGATAAGGTGGTGGCAAAGATCTTTCCGCCTTCTGCCGCCGTGCTGAAAGGTTTGAACTGGTATTTATCGCTGAAAAGTTCACTGCGGAGCGTAAGGCCAAGCCAGTTCTTCGGATCATAGTTGAGGTACAGGGCGGTTCCCCACCAGGATTTGCTTTCAATATTCTTGACTCCATCCCACCGCCGGGTGGAGTTCAGTGTGGCATTACAGGCTATATTGAATTTGTCGCTGAATTTTGCTGTGACAACAGCGTCAAACTGGTTGGTAACAGATGTATCAGGGTTTTTTCCTTCCACAAAATTGAAGTACAGCTTTAATTTTTCAGTCGGGGCAACGGTGTACTGGGCGATGATAAATTTTCTGTTTATATGATCTTCCGGGGCAATCCTGAAATCTGTAGCATTGCTTACACCCAGCATAAAACCGTGAATGCCCTTTGTAACTTCAGCTTTGATACCGGTATGGGAGAAGGGCCCGTTGGTGAACATATAACTCATACTGTAATTCCGGTTCAGTTGCGGATCCAGCAGCTCATAGCCAACGTGGGTGGCCCATGTTCCCAAGGTGAATTTTACCCATTCCGCCGGTGAATAGCTGATATACAGTTGCTTGATCGCCTGGCCAATACCCTCATCGTTATAGGAAAAGTCCTTTGCCCGCTGGCCAAACCCAAGGTCTGCCACGGCACCGACTTTTTCCCCCTTGTGTTCAAACTTCACACTCGCCATGCCCAGGGCGAAATTGTTATGGGTCTGGGTAAAACTGGTGAGGCTGTTCGCTTTTGTTTTGGCGAAGTCATATTTATAATAAAAATCAACAGAGCCGGTAATGGTCAGGAAGGGCTCCTTTTTCTGATCATCCCCGGCCGTTTTTGTCAGTGAATCAGAAGGGGCGGGGGTACCGGCGGATGCCTGCTGGGCACCGGCCCTGGCAAAGGCGAGCATAGTGAATGCTGCCACAAAAAATTTCTGTAACATTGTATTGCATTTTTAATGTTAAGAAAAGGGCACAGCAGGTATAAACTTTTGCGAGAAGTTTATACCACCCATGCGGTGCCTTTTTCGATTTATTTACTTTTCGGCTGTGCGCTGAGAGCGGTTATGCTTCGATGGTCTTTTCTTCCATCTGGCCATTGTTGTGGACAAGCAATGTACCCTGCAGGTATTTCTCGTCATGCTGTGATGCATCCAGCCCTTCTTCTTCCTCGCTTTCACTTACCCGGAGCGGAACAACGAAATTGATGAACTTGAAGATACCGTAGGATACAGCGAAGCTGTATACAGCTACAATGGACAGGGCCTTCAGTTGTGTAAAGAAGAACTGGGGGTTACCGTAAAACAAACCCTGTGGTCCGCCCTGGATGCCATGGACAGCTGTATTTGCGAAAACACCTGTAAGCAGCATCCCTACCATACCACCGAGTCCGTGGCAGGGAAAAACATCCAGGGTGTCATCCAGTTTGGATTTTTGCTTGATACTGACAGCCACATTGGAAACAAGCGCCCCGACAAGGCCTATAATGATACTTTGCGGAATACCAACATAACCGGAAGCCGGTGTAATGGCCACCAGGCCCACTACCGCTCCGATACAAAACCCAATGACAGAAGGTTTCTTGCCTTTTATCACATCAAAGAACATCCAGCCCAGGCCCGCTGCGGCGGCGGCCGTGGTGGTGGTGCCGAGGGCATTCACGGCAAGCGGGGTGGCGCCAACAGCCGAACCAGCATTGAAGCCAAACCAGCCAAACCATAACAGACCGGTACCGATCAATACATAGGGCACATTGGCCGGTGGTATTTCTTTTTGTTCAATATGTGATCTTCTTCTTTTTAATACCATTGCGCCGGCCAGTGCTGCGCAGCCGGCCGTAATATGAACCACGGTACCCCCTGCAAAATCCCAGGCTCCCATTTTTGCCAGAAAGCCATCAGGATGCCAGCTCCAGTGCGCCACCGGTGCATATACGAGCAGCGAAAAAAGAACGATGAACAACAGATACGCCGTGAACCGGATACGTTCAGCTACCGCACCTACCACCAGCCCCGGGGTAATGATAGCGAACATGAGCTGGAATAAGGAAAAGAGCGAAAGCGGAATGGTGTTGGCAGCCGGCCAGGCAGCGCCGGATTTTACCCCGTCATAAAAAGCATAGGTGGTAGGGTTGCCGATGACTCCGTTAATGGAATCGCCAAAGGCGAGACTGAAACCACAGACGATCCATAACACCCCCACCACACCGGCGGCCACTGTGCTTTTGATCATCGTGGAGATCACATTCTTGCGGTGAACCATGCCTCCGTAAAAGAAAGCAAGGCCGGGCGTCATTAAAAAAACAAGGGCGGTGGAAACCAGTACCCACGCAATATCAGCCTGGTTATACTGCGGGCCGTTAGCGCCCGGTATAAAATCGGCTGATGGTTTAATAAACATGGCAATTAAAGCAACCGCTACGAGTACTACGAATGGCAGGATCTGTTTGGCTTTTCTTTTACTCATGGTGCGTCGTTTTAATTTAAAAAAATGTATATATGATTATTTCATATTGAAAATATTTAATAATATCCTTAACACCCGTTAGTTTTTTAATATTTGTGTACTAATTCCAGTATTTGTTGATAAATACCTGAATGATTTTAATATAATAAAATAAAACAATATGATTTTTGGCAATATTCCAACCGAAAAGGGGATGGTTCCCGGCAGGCAGGTAAAAAAGAAGGGAATTTAGTTTTGGGAAGCCTTGTTCGTCAGCCGGTGTAAAAACTAAGGGACTTGTCTTTCTCTTCGAGGATGCTGGCGGACGTGTTGTTGAGGAACTCATCAACCTTCCGGGCACATTCCCTTCCCTCGCTGATGGCCCATACCACCAGGCTTTGCCCGCGGCGCATATCACCGGCCGTAAATACTTTAGAAATATTCGTACGATAGTCCTTTTCTGTTGCCTTCACATTTCCCCGTTCATCAAGCCCGACTCCAAGATCGTTGATGAAACCTATGTGCTGCGGATGAACGAACCCCATGGCCAGTAAGGCCAGCTCGCAGGGTATTTCCCTTTCACTCCCGGGTACTTCCACAAAGCTGGCGGGTCTTCCTTCCACGATCTTCCATTCCAGGTCAGCTATCTTCAGGGCTTTCAGGTTACCGTTTTCATCGCCGATAAATTCCTTGGTGGTAACGGCCCATTGCCTGGTAACGCCCTCTTCATGTGAGGTGGTGGTTTTTAACAGCATCGGGTATGAAGGCCAGGGCATGAATTCATTTCTCTCAGCCGGGGGCATTGGCATCAGTTCAAACTGGGTAACCGTCTTTGCCCCATGCCGGTTGGAAGTACCCACACAATCACTTCCTGTGTCCCCGCCACCAATTACCACCACGTTCTTATTGGCAGCCAGCACTTCTTCTTCCAGGATATTGCTTTCAACAGCGGCATTGGCAGCTATACTTTTCCCGGCCACCCGTTTGTTGTTTTGTTTCAGAAAATCCATGGCAAAATGAACTCCCCGGAGTTCCCGGCCAGGTATAAAGAGGTTTCTCGGTGTGGTGCTCCCGCCGGCCAAAACAATTGCATTGAATTCTCTCAGCAGGTCATTGATCCGTACGTTTACACCCACATTTGCCAGGCATTTGAAAATGATCCCTTCTTCCTCCATGATCTTTATCCTTCTGTCAATGACCCATTTTTCCAGTTTAAAATCAGGAATACCATAACGCAGTAAGCCACCTGGTGCATCATCCCGTTCATAGACAGTAACCGTATGTCCTGCATAATTCAGTTGTGCTGCTGCCGCAAGGCCTGCGGGGCCGGAACCAATAACGGCTACTTTTTTTCCGGAACGCAGGTTGGGCTTATAGGGTTTTACCAATCCCTGTTCAAAGGCGATCTCTGTAATGTGCTTCTCAATTTCTTCAATCGCAACAGCCGGCTGGTTGATCCCCAGCACACAGGCTGTTTCGCAGGGCGCAGGACATATCCGGCCTGTAAACTCCGGGAAATTATTGGTGGAAGAAAGTATCTCGTATGCTTCTTTCCAGTTCTTTTTGTACACGGCATCATTGAAAGCAGGGATGACATTACCCAGCGGACATCCGTGATGACAGAACGGGACACCGCAATTCATACACCGGCCCGCCTGCTGGTTCAATACAGTATCACTGTACCGGTTTACAAATTCATTGTAATGCTTCAACCGTTCTTCTACCGGCTGCTTACCGGGCAGTTCCCTGCCGAATTCCATGAAACCTGTTGGTTTGCCCATTGTTGGCTGAATAATTAATTTATTAAATGGCCGGTTAAAAAACAGTCATGTTTTATCTCACTCCGCCTTCTGTCTCACGCCGCTGACCCGGTGTTGTAAGACTTTTTTATAATCCCTCGGAAACACTTTTACAAAATGCCGGACCTGGTTGTCCAGGTCTTCCAGTATAAATTTTGCCACTGTGCTGCCGGTAAATTCATAATGTTTCTGCAGCATGGTGAACAGGTCATTCTTATCCTGCCGTTCGCAGGGATCCAGGTCCACCATCTCCTTATTGCAGTTATCAGCAAATTCTCCTTTTACATCATATATATAGGCGATACCCCCGCTCATACCCGCAGCGAAATTCCTCCCGGTACTCCCGAGTATCAGCACCCGGCCACCGGTCATGTATTCACACCCGTGATCGCCTACGGATTCCACCACCACCTGGGCCCCTGAATTCCGCACACAAAAACGTTCGCCGGCCTTTCCCCTGATAAAAGCTTCACCGGAAGTGGCTCCATAAAAGGCCACATTGCCTATGATGCTGTTGTCTTCAGGCGTATAGGTGGCTGCCCGGGGCGGGTAGATGATCAGCCGGGCGCCACTCAATCCTTTTCCGAAATAATCGTTGGCATCCCCCTCCAGTTCCAGGGTCACTCCTTTTGTATTGAAAGCGCCGAAACTTTGCCCGGCCGTACCTGTAAACTGAAAGTGGATCGTGTCATCCGGTAAACCTTCTGCCCGGTATTTTTTTGTGATCTCATTGGAGAGGATCGTGCCGACTGCCCGGTCTGTATTTTTCAGCGGGAACGATGCTTTTACCTTTTGTTTTTCAACAAGGGCCGGCAGGGCTGTTTCCCATAATTTCCAGTCGAGGTTTTCCGACAGTTCGTGATCCTGTTTTTCACTGCAGTATAGCGTGGTGTAATTCGTACCCGGTTCTTTGTATAAAACAGGTGACAGGTCAATGTTTTTATATTTCCAGTGCGTGATGTTGTCCCGCTTCTCCAGGCAATCCGCCTGCCCGATCATTTCCTCTACGGTCCGGAATCCAAGTTCCGCCATGATCTCCCGCAGCTCTTCAGTGATCATCCTGAAAAAATTCACGACATGATCCGGGTTCCCCCTGAACCTTGACCGCAGTTCGGGATCCTGTGTGGCCACACCAACGGGACAGGTATTCAAATGACATTTGCGCATCAGGATACAGCCTTCCACCACCAATGCAGCAGTGGCGATGCCCCATTCTTCTGCACCCAATAATGCGGCGATCGCAATATCCCTTGCTGTTTTCAGCTGTCCGTCGGCCTGTACAACCACCCGGCTGCGAAGTTTATTCTTCACTAGTGTCTGGTGTGTTTCAGCAAGACCCAGTTCCCACGGAAGCCCTGCATGCCTGATCGATGATACCGGGGAAGCACCTGTTCCCCCGTCGTGTCCAGATATCAGTACCACATCGGCCTTTGCCTTGGTTACCCCTGCTGCTATCGTGCCTACACCGGCTTTGCTCACCAGTTTTACACTGATCCTTGCTGTACGGTTGGCGTTTTTCAGATCATAAATAAGCTGTGCCAGGTCTTCGATCGAATAGATATCATGATGGGGGGGCGGAGATATCAGTCCCACACCAGGGGTGGCATGTCTTACTTTCCCGATCCATTCATCCACTTTATGACCAGGCAGCTGACCGCCCTCTCCGGGTTTGGCCCCCTGTGCCATTTTGATCTGCAGTTCATCTGCTTCTGAGAGATACAGGCTCGTCACTCCAAACCTTGCCGATGCCACCTGTTTGATCGCACTCCGCATGGAATCGCCATTGGCCAGTGGTTCATATCTCTTTTCATCCTCACCACCTTCTCCCGTGTTCGATTTTCCGCCAAGCCTGTTCATGGCGATTGCAAGGGTGGTGTGTGCTTCCCATGAAATGGAACCAAAACTCATGGCCCCGGTAGCAAAACGCTTGTAAATATTTTCGGCCGGCTCTACTTCACTGATAGAAACGGAGGGCCTTGTTTTTTTAAACTGGAACAAACTGCGGAGTGTGCAGGCTTTCTCTCCCTGGTCATTTACCAGCTTTGAATATTTTTTGAAAACAGTATAATCATTCATGCGGGTGGCCTGCTGCAGCAGGTGAATGGTCTGTGGATTGAACAGGTGAAATTCGCCTTTTCTCTTCCACTGGTACACACCGCCCGCCGCTAAACGATCAACCGGAATGTCTTTTTTACTGAAGGCAAAGAAATGTTTGGCCAGCACTTCCCTTGCCATTTCATCCAGGCCCATTCCCTCGATCCTTGAGGTGGCGCCGGTGAAGTACCTGTCAACCACTTCCCGGTTCAGACCGAGTATCTCAAATATCTGCGCACCCTGGTAGGATTGTAATGTGGAGATCCCCATTTTGGAAAACACTTTCAGCAACCCGTCGTTCACGGCCTTGATATAGTTTTTCTTCAGTTCATCTTCTGAAAGTGCCGTATCCAGCCTGTTGTTTTCTTTCATATCCCGGATGGAGGAAAGGGCCAGGTAGGGATTGACAGCTGTGGCACCAAAGCCAACCAGGCAGGCAAAATGGTGCACTTCCCAAACATCACCGGCTTCCACGATGATACCCGCCTGGCCACGCATCCCTTTTCTTATGAGGTGGTGATGAATGGCCGCAGTGGCAAGCAGGGAGGGAATGGGCGCATGGTTCGAATCAATGGCCCTGTCCTGCAGGATAAGCACTTTGAATCCATCTTCCACGGCATGTACAGCATACTCACAGATCCGGTCAAGCCCTCTTTTCAATGAACCCGGTTGCCCGTCGGCCCGGAAATAACACTGAATGGTTTTTGACTGGAACAAACCGGTATCAATACTCCTGATCTTCTCGAGTTCATAATTGGTGAGTACAGGATGTTTCAGGGCCACGCTGTGGCAGGTCAGCGGATCCTCTACCAGCAGGTTACCGTTGTTGCCGGCAAAAGTGGCCAGCGACATGACCAGTCTTTCCCGGATCGGGTCGATCGGCGGATTGGTAACCTGGGCGAATAGTTGTTTGAAATAACTGCTCAGGTGCTGTGGCTGGTCACTGAGAATGGCAAGCGGAATATCAGACCCCATGGAGCCCACCGGTTCTTTTCCTTCCAGTGCCATCGGGGCAATAATGGCATCAAGGTCTTCGGCGGAGTAACCAAATGCTTTCTGGTATTTGAAAACCTGGTCATGTTCCAGGTGGGTGAACATCACCCTTGGCTCCGGCAATTCTTCCAGCCGGATCTTGTATTTATTCAGCCATTCACTGTAGGGTTTTCTTGAACAGATCTCCTTTTTCAGTTCTTCATCACTGATGATCCTTCCCTTTTCCATATCCACCACAAACATCTTTCCCGGCTGCAGCCTTCCTTTCTCCAGCACGAGGGCAGGGTCCACCGGTAATACACCTGTTTCAGAAGCCATGATCACCCGGTCGTCTTTTGTTACACAGTACCTGGAAGGGCGAAGACCATTCCGGTCCAGCGTGGCGCCAATGATCTTTCCATCGGTAAAGGAAATGGAGGCCGGGCCATCCCATGGTTCCATAAAGGAAGAATGATATTCATAGAAGGCTTTCTTAACCGGGTCCATTTCATCATGGCCGTCCCAGGCCTCGGGTATCAGCATCATCAGCACATGCGGCAGCGACCGGCCGGTAAGGGTCAGCAACTCGATCATGTTATCAAGACAGGCGGAATCGCTTTGTCCTGCTGTTACGATCGGCAGCAGCATCTCCATTTCTTCTTTGGAAAAATAAGGAGTGGTAAAACCTTTTTCGCTTGTCTTCAGCCAGTTCAGGTTGCCCTGCAGCGTATTGATCTCACCATTATGCGCAATGAAGCGGAAGGGCTGTGCCAGTTTCCACGATGGAAACGTGTTCGTGGCAAACCGGGAATGGACAAGGCCAAAGGCACTGACCACTCTTTTATTGCTGAGGTCGGGGAAGTATTGCCTTACCTGCAGGCTTGTTAATTGTCCTTTATAAACGATGGTTTTATAGGAAAGGGAAGCGATATAAAAACCAATAGCGTCCTTTCTTACCGTACTGCTGATAAGATGGGATGCATAGTTGCGGAGTACAAACAGCTTCCGTTCGAAATCATCCGGGTTCGAAATATGATCGGGGCAGGCCACAAACACCTGTTCCATCTCCGGCTCCACACTTAAGGCAGTCATACCAACCCCTTCGGTATTTACCGGTACTTTACGGTAGGCAAGGATCTCCAGCCCCAGTTTCTCTGCGGTGCGGTTCAGTATATCCCGGCATTCTTCCCGTAGCCGGATCTCCTGCGGGAAGAAGACCATACCGGCGGCATATTTTCCGAAGGAAGGAAGATGAACACCCAGTTTAAGACATTCGTCAAAGAAAAACTCATGCGGGGTTTGAATCATGATACCGGCCCCGTCGCCCGTATTATTCTCGCAGCCACAGGCACCGCGGTGTTCCATGTTTTCAAGCACCGTCAGTGCATCTGCAATATGCTGGTGGGATTTGTGTCCTTTGATATTGGCGACAAAACCAATACCGCATGCATCATGTTCAAACGAAGGATGATATAAACTCTGATTGCCGGCCATGTAAATAATTATAATTGAACAATACCGTAACAGGTTACGGTTATGAGTAGCAAGCAATCTGTCTGAAGATACAAAATAGCTTTCAGCAGGATAGCAGACGGGCACGTCAATTTTCCACAAACCCGGAGGTGTTTGGTGTATTAAACGAGATATCCAAACAACTGGTCGTTCTTGTTTATTTCAGAAAACCCGATATTGGAAGCTTTCATCTTTTTCAGCAGCAGGTGGTAGTCGGAACGGCTTTGCAGTTCGATCCCCACCAGTGCCGGTCCGTTCTCCTTATTGGTCTTCTGCATGTACTCAAACCGGGTAATATCATCCGTTGGCCCCAGTACGGTATTCACAAATTCTTTTAAGGCGCCGGGACGCTGGGCAAAGCTGATCAGGAAATAATGTTTGAGCCCTTCGTATTGCAGGCTGCGTTCTTTTATTTCCTGCATGCGGTCGATATCGTTATTGCTGCCGCTGATGATACAAACAACATTCCGGCCTTTTACCTGGTCAGCAAAATCGTCCAGCGCAGCAATGGACAAAGCGCCGGCCGGCTCCACCACAATGGCATCTTCGTTGTACAACCGCAGAATGGTGGTACAGACCCTTCCTTCCGGGACAAGATGTATACCATCCAGCACTTCTTTGCAGATGGACAGGGTGATATCGCCGACCCGTTTTACAGCAGCACCATCCACAAAGCGGTCAATATGATCCAGTGTTACCGGGTATCCTGCTTTCAGCGATTCATACATGGCAGGGGCTCCTTCCGGTTCCAGGCCGATAATCGTTGTACCAGGAGAATAGGTTTTGAAATAGGAGCCCACCCCGGCGCTCAATCCGCCGCCGCCAACGGGGACGAATAAAAAATCGATACCGGTGTTGCCGGTGGCCAGGTCACTGATATCCTCCAGAATTTCTATACCCACCGTGCCCTGCCCTTCGATGATCCGGTAATCATCAAAGGGTGGAATGAAGGTCATCCCGTTTTCTTCCGTAAACTTTTTGGCGGCCACGGCACAGTCATCAAAGGTGTCACCTGTCAGCCGCACTTCCACATTTCCTTCCCCGAACATTTTTGTTTGTTTCACTTTTTGTTTGGGCGTGATCACCGGCATGAACACCACTCCGTTCACCCCAAGCTTTTTGCAGCTGTAGGCAAACCCCTGCGCATGATTGCCTGCACTGGCACATACCACTCCTTTTTTCAAGCCGGCGGCCGGCAGGGAACTCATCATATTAAAAGCGCCACGCAGCTTATAGGAACGTACCACCTGCAGGTCTTCTCTTTTCAGGAAAACATTGCACTGATATTTTTTTGAAAGGTTATGATTGTAGGAAAGCGGCGTACGGGTCACGATCTTCTTCAGCCGGAGATGTGCAGATACAAAATCTAACGGGCAGGCCACTTTGCTTACAGTACTATCAGTTTTTCTTGCTTCCATTTCTTTGCTTTACAGGCATATCAAAAGTTGCCGGCTGCCGTTACCCCACCGATTCATGTTTCAGGGTCAGTTTGCTGAACACTTCTTTGGTGGAGGAGGGCGGTGCGGACTTTGCCACTTTGGACTGGTTTTCCGGGCGCAGGCTCCTTACTGTTTTACCGGCCTGCCACAATTCACTTTCACGCAGCTCTTTCAGTTCTGTTTCCAGTTTTTCCCGGTAATCAGGTTTGCTGTTACTGTCGATAGAGCGTTGTGATTCTTTCCCGGCCGCCACACTGTCGTACAGTTCATTGAAGACCGGGGCCGTTGCATCACGAAATTTCTTCCACCAGTCCAACGCCCCTCTTTGTGCCGTGGTGGAGCAGTTCGCATACATCCAGTCCATACCGTTTTCCGCTACCAGCGGCATCAGCGATTGCGTGAGTTCCTCCACCGTTTCATTAAAGGCTTCGGAAGGGGAGTGGCCTCTTTCCCGCAGCACCTGGTATTGCGCTGCAAAGATGCCCTGTATAGCGCCCATCAGTGTTCCTCTTTCACCGGTAAGATCGGAATACACTTCTTTCCTGAAATCGGTTTCAAATAAGTAACCGCTTCCAACGGCAATACCGAGTGCGATTACCCGGTCAAATGCTTTGCCGGTGGCATCCTGGTAAATAGCATAGGAGCTGTTCAGCCCGCGGCCCTGCAGGAACATTCTTCTCAGTGAGGTACCGCTTCCTTTCGGGGCTACTAAAAACACATCCACATCCTTTGGCGGAACGATGCCTGTTTGTTCATTGAAGGTGATACCAAAGCCATGAGAGAAATATAAAGCCTTGCCCGGTGTAAGGTATTTCTGTACCGTTGGCCAGAGGGCGATCTGTGCGGCATCACTGAGCAGGTAGCAGATGATGGTGCCCCGCTGTAATGCCTCTTCAATTTCAAACAAGGTTTCTCCCGGCACAAATCCGTCTTTCACCGCTTTATCCCATGTTTTGGAATTTTTACGCTGACCAACGATCACATGGATGCCATTGTCCCGCTGGTTCAATGCCTGGCCCGGACCCTGCACGCCATAGCCGATCACGGCTACGGTTTCATTTTTCAGCACCTGCTGTGCTTTACTGAGGGGAAACTCTTCCCTTGTTACTACATTTTCTTCAATGCCGCCAAAGTTTAGTTTTGCCATTGTATTCGTTTTTTTAGTTAGTGTGTATAGTGAAGGGTCTGTTGTGAATGGCCGGTAGTCAATACGCTATCTGCAATAGAAACTCATTGACGATTCTCCTTTCACATAGAAAATACTTTTTCGTTTTGACTCAGGTATTCGTTCTCCGCTGCTTCTTCTCCCGGTTCCTGCTGTTCAAATTCTTTCAGCCGCTCATGAAAATCGCTGCTGCCTTTCAGGATCGCCACCCGGCCGCTTCGTACAAACTCGATCAGCCCGAATGGCTCCAGCACTTTTACAAGCGCTTCGGTTTCTTCCCGGTGACCCGTCACGGCGAATACGGTGTAATCCTTCCTGATCACCACCGTGTGGGCGCCATTTTCCCGGAGCAGGCGTTCAACCTTTACTTCGGAAGCAATGACGTCGGTCGGTACTTTGTACAGGGCCAGTTCCTGCCAGACGATCTCTTCTTCGGTATTATAATAGGCCTTTAATACCTCTACCTGTTTTTCCAGGTGCCGGCACAGTTTTTTAACCACTTCTTCCGTTTCGTGGATGACGATCGTGAAGCGGTGCACACTTTCCACTTCGGTGGGAGAAGTGTTCAGGCTCTCCACATTGATCTTCCTCCGGGAAAAGATGATGGCGATCCTGTTCAGGATACCCACCTGGTTTTCGGTATAGACCGTCAGCGTATAATCTTTTTTCTGCATAGTGTTACTGTGAATAGTGAATAGATAGTCAATGGTCAATGGTGCAGGGTCAATCATTACACATCCTCCTGTTTCAGTATGATCTCGCTTACGCCCTTGCCCTGGGGCACCATCGGGAATACATTGTCCTCCCGGCCTACCATTACTTCCAGCAGGTACGATCCTTCCTGTTGCAGCAGGGCCGCAAGGGCCGTCTTCAGGTCACTTCGCTGATCCACTTTACGACCGGGTATGCCATACCCTTTGGCCACCTGTACATAATCAGGACTTTCGATATCCACGAAGGAATACCGCCTGTCGTGGAATAACTGCTGCCACTGGCGCACCATGCCAAGGAACTGGTTGTTCAGGATCAGTATTTTCACAGCAGCCTTGCTTTGCATGATGGTGCCTAACTCCTGTATCGTCATCTGGAAACCACCGTCCCCAATTACGGCAACGACCGTTCTTTTTTTATCGCCGAAACTTGCCCCGATGGCAGCCGGTAAGGCAAAGCCCATTGTGCCTAAACCACCGGATGTGATATTGCTATTGGAATATTTATAATTCGCATAGCGGCAGGTTACCATCTGGTGTTGTCCCACATCGGTAACCACGATCGCTTCACCCTTTGTGAGTTCATTTAATGTGCTGATCACTTCCGCCATGGAGAGTACATCTGTTTTCGGGTTCATCTCCGGGATGATACAGGTCTCTTCTTCTTTCTTCCTGAATTCATGAAAGCGCTGCAGCCATTGCGGGAAGACCTTTTGTTCCACCAGGCGGGTCAGCATGGGCAAGGTTTCTTTACAATCCCCCCACACACCGACGGTTGCTTTTACATTCTTATCGATCTCTGCGGGATCGATATCTAGGTGGATCACTTTTGCCTGTCTTGCATATTTGTCCAGTCTTCCGGTTACCCGGTCGTCAAATCGCATACCGACGGCGATCAGCACATCACATTCATTGGTAAGTACGTTCGGGCCGTAGTTGCCGTGCATGCCCAGCATCCCCACTGCCAGCGGATGATCCGTGGGGATGGCGCTCATGCCCATAATGGTCCATGCAGCGGGGATACCGGCTTTCTCGATGAACCGGATGAACTCCTTCTCGGCTTTACCAAGCAGCACTCCCTGGCCGAATACAACGAACGGTCTCTCTGCTTCATTAATGATCTTTGCCGCCGCTTCCACATACTCTTTCCGAACTATCGGCTTGGGCCGGTAGCTGCGGATATGTTCGCATTTTGTATAGCCTTCATAGGGGAATGACTGCAGCTGTGCATTTTTGGTAATATCGATCAGCACCGGTCCCGGCCGGCCGCTCCCGGCGATGTAAAATGCTTTTGCCAGCACGGCCGGGATCTCGTTGGCATCGGTAACCTGGTAATTCCATTTGGTAACCGGTGTGGTGATATTGATGACATCCGTTTCCTGGAAAGCATCGGTACCCAGTAAATGCGCAAACACCTGCCCGGTGATACAGACAACCGGCGTGGAATCGATCATGGCATCCGCTAATCCCGTGACAAGATTCGTGGCACCGGGACCGCTCGTGGCAAAGACCACACCTGTACGGCCGCTTGCCCTGGCGAACCCCTGCGCAGCATGAACAGCACCCTGCTCATGCCGGACGAGGATATGCTTCAGCGTACTGCTGTAGTCATACAGCGCATCATAGATCGGCATGATGGCGCCACCGGGATAACCAAAAATGGTGTCAACACCTTCGGCCACCAGGGCTTCCATCACAGCCTGCGAGCCCGTTAAAGCCTCCCGGCCCTCAGGCTGCGTGTTCCTGGTCTCCGTTGATTTCTTTACTTGTTCCGCTATGGTCATCTTTAAGTGATTTAATGGTTTTTAAAAAATCAGTTTCTACAGTTCCTCCTTCCAAGAGGTTGGGGAGGCCTAAGCCTCATCGGTCACACAACCCTCACTCGCATCTTTTACGGAACGGGCATATTTATAAAGGATCCCGCTCGTTGCTTTCAGGGCCGGTTGTTTCCATTTCTTTCTTCTCTTCCTGATCTCTTTTTCATCCACCTTCAGGGTGATCTTGTTTTTCCTGGCATCAATGCGGATGGTGTCGCCGTCTTTCACCAATGCAATCAGCCCGCCTTCGTATGCTTCAGGGGTAATGTGCCCCACTACAAAGCCATGGGTACCGCCGCTGAACCGTCCGTCGGTGATCAGTGCCACCGATTTTCCCAGTCCGGCACCGATGATCGCCCCGGTAGGCTTCAGCATTTCCGGCATCCCCGGTGCGCCTTTCGGACCGATATAGCGTATCACCACCACGTCTCCCGGCTTCACGTTGCCGGAAGCAATGCCGTCAATGAAATCCTTCTCCCCGTCAAATACACGGGCAGTGCCTTCAAATGTTTCCCCTTCTTTGCCGGAGATCTTTGCCACACTTCCTTTCTTCGCCAGGTTTCCATACAGAATTTGCAGGTGCCCGGTCTTCTTCAGCGGCTTTTCCAGCGGTTGTATTATTTGCTGGGCAGCAAAATCAAGATCAGGGGCGTCAGCAAGATTTTCCGCCACGGTTTTACCGGTTACGGTCAAACAATCACCATGCAGCAAACCATTCTTGTGTAAATATTTCATTACCGCCGGCACACCGCCATGTTTGTGCAGGTCTTCCATCAGGTATTTACCGGAAGGCTTAAAATCCGCCAGCACCGGAATGCGGTCGCTGATCTGCTGGAAATCATCCTGCGTCAGTTTTACTCCCGCAGTTTTGGCCATGGCGATCAGGTGCAGTACGGCATTGGTGCTGCCGCCGAGGACCATGATCACCGTGATGGCATTTTCAAAGGCTTTTCTTGTCATGATATCCTTCGGCCGGATATTTTTTTCCAGTAATATTTTAATCGCCGCTCCTGCGGCTGCACATTCCTTTTGTTTGTCATCACTCAGTGCCGGGTTTGAGGAAGAGTAAGGAAGGCTCATGCCCAGGGCTTCAATGGCCGATGCCATGGTATTGGCAGTGTACATTCCGCCGCAGGCACCGGCACCGGGACAGGCATGCTGTACGATCCCTTTAAAATCTCCTTCGCTCAGTTTACCGGCGATCTTTTGTCCCAGCGCTTCAAAAGCACTGACGATATTCAGGTCTTCCCCTTTATAGTGGCCGGGTGCGATGGTTCCGCCATACAGCAGGATGGAAGGGCGGTTCAGTCTTCCCATTGCCATTACAGCGCCCGGCATATTCTTATCACAACCCGGAATGGCAATGATCGCATCATAGTATTGTGCACCGGCATTGGTTTCGATGCTGTCGGCGATCACATCACGGCTAACCAGGCTGTAGCGCATGCCGTCTGTTCCCATGCTGATGCCATCACTCACGCCGATGGTATAAAACCGTAAGCCAAGCAAACCATCCGTGGCATTCACACTGGCACGAACCTGTGTGGCCAGGTCATTCAGGTGCATATTGCAGGGGTTACCATCCCAGCCCATGCTCACAATGCCCACCTGTGCTTTCTGAAAATCCTCTTCTTTAAACCCGATCGCATAATACATGGCCTGTGCCGCCGGCTGCGTCGGGTCCTGGGTAAGTGTCTTTGAATATTTGTTGAGTTCGTTCATTTGTTCTTTCTGAATATTATTTTACCAGCTTCAGTTCCCTGATCATCGTCCCTTGCGTCGCACTCTTCATCGTTCTGTTCGCTCTTCATCCGTTTCTCGCAGCGTTCCCGGCGAATCAGCGTCGCGGCGATCGCTGCCTGCGGCTTCGCTGCGGGAAATATCAGGCCACTTCTTCTTTCAATTGAAACGGTTTCTCCATCACTCTGCATTTATAGGCCTGCTGTATCACATAGCTCAGGGAGTCGTCCCACCCTTTTTTGAATGGCACATTATCCAGGGAGCTTAATGCCACCACTTCCGCAGCCGTACCACAAAAGAAGCCGGCATCGGCGCCCCGCATTTCTTCGGGAGTAAATAATTTTTCTTCCACGGGTATATTCAGTTCTTCACAGAGTTCCAGTACCGTAGCCCGGGTGATGCCCGGCAGGATATTTCCTTTTGGGGCGGTGTACAGCACGCCGTCGTTCTCGTAAAAGATATTGGCGCCGCTGCTTTCCGCCACGTAACCGTTGCTGTCAAGTACCAGGGCTTCATCAAAGCCTTTGTCTTTGGCCTCCTGGCAGGCGAGGATGGAGTTGACGTAGTGACCGCTGACCTTGGCATCCACATGAAAGGCATCGGCATTGGGACGGCGGTACGAAGAGGTCATGATCCGCATCTGGTTGCTCATATACCCGTTGGTCCATTCCCAGGTTTCAATGGCGAGGTAGCATTCCTTTCCTTTGGATAGCGACATGTTCGGTGAGCAGATCACGATCGGGCGGATGTACGCATCGGTAAAGTTGTTGCGCCGCAAGGTTTCGTAGGTAAGCTCCACCAGCTTCTCCGTACTGTAATAAAAGGGCATCTTCATCAGCTCGGCTGAGCGGCGGAGCCGGTCATAATGTTCACGGCCTTTGAACATTTTTGTACCGGTGCCAACAGGGTAGGACCGGATCCCTTCGAATACGGCATAGCCGTAATGCAGGGACTGGCTGTACAGGTCGGTTTTTGCCTCGCCCGCCTTTACAAATTCTCCGTTGAAGTAGATGACCGTGTTGTCGTTGTAATATGCTGCCATAGTTTCTTTCAGGTGCCGGGCGGTGATCAAACCGGCGGCACATTTTTTTTAGAGGGTTATCAGTTCATGTGCGGGGCGCTTTGCGCTGCCGGCACACATAAAAAAACCCGCCTTTTTGGAGGCGGGTCGTTTATATTTAAGTTTTAGTTTCTGTAGCTATACACCGCCTCCTGTTGAAGAAGATATAATAATCACGACCACAATAATGATGGCAGATACAGCAGTGATTCTATTATATAAATTATTCTTCAACATGAAGGATGTACGTTCAGTAAATATACACCCGCCGTTTCGAAAAAAGAACTCAGCAAGCAATTTTATTTTGTTATTACTAACAATCGTTTAGTAGAATGCAGCGCCGGCACCGGCTGCACGGTATCAAATGATCGTCGATTTCCTCAGTTCAATATTCTCTTCTTTCACCGGTCCGGATATTTTGCCCGTTACATAATCACATACCAGTTCACCCACCGTGGAAGTGAAATAGAAATTCACCGGGTCAATATCTTTTGTAACGAAGGCATTCTGCAAGGTCCAGTTTACCGCATCACGCAGCAGCCTGCCTTCTTCTTCCATACTGAGGAACTCCAGCATCATTGCGGCAGACAGAAGCGAACCTACCGGGTTGGCAATATCTTTTCCGGCCGCCTGCGGGTATGAACCGTGTATGGGTTCAAACAAAGCGATCTTTCCATTCACTCCCACCGATGCTGAAGGCAATAAACCTAATGACCCGCTGATCACACTGGCCTCGTCACTGATGATATCGCCAAACATATTTTCCGTCAGGATGATATCGAACTGTTTCGGGTTCTGGATGATCTGCATGGCCGCATTGTCCACGAACATATATTCCACCGTTACATCCGGGTATTGCGGCGCCATCTCCTGCACCACTTTTCTCCAGAGGCGGGAGGTTTCCAGCACATTGGCTTTATCCACCAGGGTCAGTTTTTTACGGCGTTTGGGTTTTTGGGCAAAGTGAAAGGCCAGTGCTGCAATACGTTCAATCTCTTCACGGCTGTAGGTACACTCATCCAGCGCCCATGTTTTTTCCGGGTTGCTTTCTTTCTTACCAAAGTAAATACCGCCGGTCAGTTCCCGGAAGATGATGAAATCAACGCCGTCGATATTCTTGCTCTTCAGCGGTGAAAGGTGGTGAAGGGAGGAATACGTACTCACCGGCCGGATATTGGCATAGAGCTGCAATGATTTTCTAAGCTTCAGCAAACCCTGTTCAGGTCTCACTGTTGCATTCGGATCGTTATCATACCTGGGATCACCTATCGCCCCGAACAGAATGGCATCACTGTCCAGGCAGGCGGTAATGGTTTCCTCCGGCAACGGATTGCCGGTCTTATCTATCGCCACAGCCCCCATCAGGCAATAGGTATAATCAAACTCATGCCCGAAATGTGCAGCAATGGCATCCAGCGCCTTTATGGATTGCCGGGTTACCTCCGGACCGATACCATCCCCTTCAATGATCGCTATCTTCTTTTTCATAGTGTTGTTTATATTCTTTGGGTTTCGAATTGTTCAATTTCATCCTTAATGCTGAGCAGGTAGTCAATATCATCATACCCGTTCAGCAGGCAGGTCTTTTTGTAGCTGTTAATCTCAAACGTTTCCGATTCGCCGGTTGAATTAATCGTGATCGTCTGGCCCGGCAGATCAACCGTCAGCTCGGTATTATTGTCCCGGAGAAATATCCGTTGCAGAAAATCATCACTGATCTGAACAGGCAGGATTCCGTTGTTCAGGGCATTATTCTTAAAAATATCGGCAAAGAAACTGGACACCACCACCCGGAAACCATAATCGGCAAGGGCCCAGGCCGCATGTTCACGGGAGGAACCGCATCCAAAATTTTTACCGGCTACCAGTATCTCACCATCAAACTGCGACATATTCAGCGGGAAATCCGCTCTTGTCTTCGATTCATCATCATTATAATACCGCCAGTCACGGAACAGGTTTTTGCCAAATCCTTCCTTTGTCGTTGCTTTTAAGAAACGGGCCGGAATGATCTGGTCGGTATCGATGTTTTCGATGTTAACCGGAACAAACCGGCTTTTAATGGTATGGAATGCTTTAGACACTGTTATTAATTAATTATTCGTGGCCAGGAATTCTCTTACATCACACACTTCACCGGTTATCGCCGCCGCCGCCGCTGTCAGCGGACTGGCCAGCAGCGTCCTTGCACCGGCCCCCTGCCGGCCTTCAAAATTCCGGTTGCTGGTACTGATGCAGTATTTGCCGGCCGGTATTTTGTCTTCATTCATGCCCAGGCAGGCCGAACAACCCGGCTGGCGCAGCAGGAACCCGGCTTCTTCAAACACCTTATCGATCCCTTCTTTTACTGCCTGTGCTTCCACCTGTTTGCTGCCCGGTACAACCCACACTTCCACATTCCCGGCTTTCTTCTTTCCTTTTACAAAAGAAGCCACCAGCCGCAGGTCTTCGATCCTTGAGTTGGTACAGCTGCCGATAAAAACATAATCGACTTTCTGTCCTTTGATCGGTACACCCTCCCGGAGCCCCATGTAGGCCAGTGCTTTCGCCAGTCCCGAGCGGTCGTTCTCGTGAACCGTTTCCGTGGTGGGAATGGTATCGGTAATACCCATGCCCATACCGGGGTTGGTGCCGTAGGTGATCATCGGCTGAATGTCGGCTGCATCAAAATGATATTCTTTGTCAAACACAGCGTCCTTGTCGGAGTACAATTGCTTCCACTCCTCCATTTTTTTATCCCAGGCTTCACCCGCCGGGGCAAACGGTCTTCCTTTTATATAACTAAAGGTCGTTTCATCCGGGGCGATCAGGCCGCAGCGGCCACCCATTTCAATACTCATATTGCAGATCGTCATTCTTGCCTCCATGCTCAGTGACCGGATCGCCGACCCGGCAAATTCCACCGCATACCCGGTGGCCCCGCTCGCCGTGATCCGGGAGAGAATGTACAGTACAATATCTTTTGACACCACACCTTTATTCAGCACGCCATCTACATTGATGCGCATTAGTTTGGGTTTGCTTTGCAGCAAACACTGTGATGCCATTACCATTTCCACTTCACTGGTGCCGATGCCAAAAGCGATGGCGCCAAATGCACCATGGGTGGACGTGTGGCTGTCGCCGCAAACGATCGTCATGCCGGGTTGTGTAATGCCCAGCTCAGGTCCTATCACATGCACAATTCCCTGGAAGGGATGGCCCAGCCCGTACAATTCAATACCCTGTTCAGCACAGTTCCGGACCAGGGCCTCCACCTGTTTGCGGCTCAGCTCTTCTTTAATCGGTAAATGCTGGTTGAGTGTGGGTACGTTGTGATCAGCCGTGGCCACCACCTGCTGCGGACGGAAAACTTTCAGTCCTCTTTTCTTCAGCCCGGTAAAAGCCTGCGGGCTGGTAACCTCATGAATAAGATGTTTGTCGATGTATAAAACGGAAGGGCCGCCGTCAATTGTTTTGACGATATGCTTGTCCCAGATCTTTTCAAATAATGTTTTTCCCATTTTTTATTTTGTTACCGGCTTCAGTTCCCTGGTCATCGCCGGTTGTGTCACTCCCTTCCTCGTTCCGGTCGCTATTCAGCTATACGACAACAAGGCCCCTTCCGGGGCCATCGTTCAAAGAATTGTTTATGCTACTGCCGCCTGTGACTGGTATTGTTCCGCCATTGCCACCAGGTCTTTGTCCTCTACTTCCTTTTTGCTGTCGGCTACTTTCAGGAAGGCATTGTATAATACATCCACATCATTGCGGTCAAAAGTAAAGCCCAGTTTCTGGAAGCGGTAAGCTAAGGCACTGCGGCCGCTCCGGGCAGTCAGAACGATCTTTGAACTGTCTGCGCCTACTTCTTCGGGGTTGATGATCTCGTAGGTAAGTGCATCCTTCAAAAACCCGTCCTGGTGTATACCGGAGGAATGGGAGAAGGCATTGCTGCCCACGATTGCTTTGTTGGGCTGTACCGGCATCCGCATTGTTTCAGCAACCAGCCGGCTCAGCGGGTTCAGTTGTTCTGTTTTGATATCGGTATAAAGACCCAGGTGCTTGTGCTGCCGCATGATCATCACTACTTCTTCCAGCGAGGTGTTGCCAGCCCTTTCACCCAGCCCGTTGATCGTGCATTCGATCTGCCTTGCACCGGCGATGACCCCGGCGATGGAATTCGCTGTGGCCAGTCCGAGGTCGTTATGGCAATGACAGGAGATGACAGCTTTATCAATATTCGGAACATGGTTCACCAGGTAAGCGATCTTCTCCCCGTACTGATGCGGGAGGCAATAACCGGTGGTATCCGGGATATTTACGGTAGTGGCACCGGCCTTTATCACTGCTTCGATCACCTGTGCCAGGTAATCATTATCGGTTCGGCCGGCATCCTCGGCATAGAATTCCACATCATCCGTAAAGTTCCGGGCCCACTTCACACACTGCACCGCCCGCTGCAGGATCTCTTCCCGGGTGGAATTGAATTTCGATTTGATATGATAGTCGGAAGTGCCGATACCGGTATGGATCCTGGGCCTTACTGCATACTTCAAGGCCTGGGCCGCCACTTCAATATCTTTTTGTACTGCCCGGCTGAGCCCACAAACAGTCGTTTGTTTGATGGCTTTGGCGATCTGGCTGACGGAGTCAAAATCACCGGGTGAGGAGATGGGGAACCCGGCTTCGATGATATCTACCCCCAGTTCTTCCAGTTGCAGGGCCAGCATGAGTTTTTCCTTGCTGTTGAGTTTGCAACCCGGCACCTGTTCCCCGTCGCGGAGGGTGGTATCAAAAATGCGGACTTTTCCTTCTGCCATAATATGTTGAATAGATAATGAGATAAAAAAGCAGGCTGCTTATTTTTGTACCCGTCACTGCACAGTAAGTAGAAAAATATTGTTTGGCGACGGGCTTGCTTGCTATTAATTACTTCAATAAACAACCTGCCTTGCTAAAATAACCTGACAGCCCGGGGAAGGGAAATCAAAATCAGTGGTATTTTACACTTTACAACTGTTCACCAAAAGGTAATATTGCCCTGAAACCCTTGCCAGGACTGCCTTTCAATAAATACTGAATTACGATGCCCAACCGTTCTGCCGATAACCTGTTCCAGCTCATCAAGTCGCTCGAAAAGAGCGAAAAGCGGAATTTCAAGCTGTATGTGAAGCGGAATTCGGGCACGGAAGACCTGAAGATCATCCAGCTCTTTGACGCCCTGGACAAAATGCCTGAATATGATGAGAAAGCCCTGCTGAAGAAAGCCCGGGGTGTCCGTAAACAACAGCTCTCCAACCTGAAGGCCCACCTGTACCGGCAGGTATTATCCAGCCTGCGCCTGATAAAGGAAGAAGACAATATCGATATCCGCCTGCATGAACTGATGGACCATGCCCGCATTTTGTACAATAAAGGCCTTTACCTGCAGAGCCTTAAAGTGCTGGAGCGGCTGAAGGAAACCGCCCGGGCTTACCAGCAGCTCACTTACCTGCAGCAGGCCTTATTCTTTGAGAAAAAGATCGAAGCGCTTTTCATCACCCGCAGTATGCAGGACAGGGCCGACCGTCTTTCTGCAGAAAGTGATGCGGTGAATGCGGAACTTTCCCTGGTAAGCCGGCTCTCTAACCTGGCCCTGCAATTATACAGCTGGTATATCCGCCATGGTCATGCCCGCAATGAAAGAGACATAAAGAATGTGGAGGATTTCTTTCAGCAGCATTTACCGGAACGTGCCGGCGACATCAGCGGCTTCTATGAGCGGTTGTACCTGTACCAGGCCTATGTTTGGTATGCCTTTATCCGGCAGCATTTTTTACAGTACTTCCGCTATTCGCAGAAATGGGTGGACCTGTTTGAGGAATACCCCGGTTTGCTGAAAGCAGAAACGGCAAGCTATATCAAAGGTATGCACAACCTGATGGGGGCACAGTTCAACCTGCTGGATCATAAACGGCTTGCAAAAACGATCAAGCAGTTTGAACAATTTGCCCGCCAGAAACAGGTGGAGGAGAATGAGAACAACCGCATCCTTGCCTACCAGTATTTATACACAGCCCGTATCAATCTCTATTTTCTGCAGGGCACTTTCACCAAAGGATTGCGGCTTGTACCCTTCCTGGAAGATATGCTGAAGAAATACGGGCTGTATCTCGACACCCACCGGTTGCTGGTGTTCTATTACAAGATCGCCTGTCTTTATTTCGGCAGCGGTAATAATGAAAAAGCGATCGACTACCTCCACCGCATCATCAACCAGAAAGGCGACCTGCGGACCGACCTGCAGTGCTATGCCCGGCTGCTGCACCTGATCGCCCATTATGAACTCGGTAATACCGACCTGCTTGAATACCTTATCAAATCCGTTTACCGCTATATGTCGAAAATGGAGAACCTGAGCCGGGTGGAAGAAGCGATGTTCGCCTTTCTGCGCCGCTCCTTTAGTGTCGGTGCCACGGCCCTGAAGCCTGAATTTGAAAAACTGCTGTCGGAACTGAAACAGTATGAGGGCAACCCGCTGGAAAGCCGGGCCTTTGTATACCTCGATGTCATCTCCTGGCTCGAAAGCAAGATCAGCGGGGTGAACGTGCAGGATGTGATCCGGCAGAAGTTTATGCTGGGAAGGAAGCAGGGAACGTCGGTAGTCAAAAGAAGGTAGCCATCTTCATTAGCCGGCCATTTTTTGCGGGCAGGTTTGTGAATAACTCAGTGAAAAATCCCCCGGCCAATAACGGTCACGACCGTACATTTGCACAATTTGTTTAAACATGATCAACTCCTCCACCCCCGCTGTTCTCCTCTTGGCCGACGGTACTGTTGCACATGGGCAGGCTTTTGGCGCCATCGGCACCACGACCGGCGAAATTTGTTTCAATACCGGTATGACCGGCTACCAGGAAGTGTTTACCGACCCCAGCTATTTCGGGCAGATACTGATCATGAACAGCGCCCACATCGGCAATTATGGTGTGAAGGATGAGGATGTGGAAAGTGACAGCGTAAAGATCAGCGGGCTGATCGGCCGCAACCTGGAAGAAGGTTACAGCCGCAAGATGGCCAAAGGTTCTCTCGATGAGTACCTGAAAAAAAACCGGGTCGTGTCCATTGAAGGGGTGGATACCCGTGCCCTGGTGGCGCATATCCGTACCAAAGGCGCCATGAACTGTATCATTTCCTCCGAAACGACTGATATCGAAATACTGAAAAAGAAACTGGCGGAGACGCCCAATATGGACGGGCTTGAACTGGCGAGCAAAGTGAGTACGGCAACATCATATGAACTGGGGGATAAGAATGCGGCCGTCCGGATAGCGGTGATGGACTACGGCGTGAAGCGGAACATCCTGCAGTGCATGGTTGACAGGGGTGCTTATGTAAAAGTATTTCCCGCCAAAACTTCCCTTGAGGAAGTAAAACAGTTTCAGCCGCACGGCTATTTCATTTCAAACGGTCCCGGCGATCCCGCCCCGATGGATTATGCCATCAAAACCGTGAAGCAGATCTTAAGAGAGGAGAAGCCGCTCTTCGGGATATGTCTCGGTCACCAGTTGCTGGCCCTTGCAAATGATATCCCTACTTTTAAAATGCACCATGGCCACCGCGGGCTCAACCACCCGGTGAAGAACCTGGTAACAGGCCGGTCGGAGATCACCACACAAAACCATGGCTTTGGTGTGGATCCGGAAGCTGTCAGGAAAGCAGATCATATTGAGATCACACACCTGAACCTGAATGACCAGAGCATTGAAGGCATCCGGGTAAAAGGCAAGCCGGCCTTTTCGGTGCAATACCATCCGGAAGCCACGCCGGGTCCGCATGATTCCAGATACCTGTTCGACCAGTTTATTACGCTGATCAAAGAGCAGCGCAACTGAGGCGGCCTCAGCGGCTGCTTTAACCTGATCCGGTTCATCCAGCCTGCATAGCAATTTCCGTTCATCCTGTTCCTGTTACTGGTAAAATTCATTCAGCCTGCCGGGGTTCCCTGGCCGGGGCTGCAACTCACCGTATAAAAACCGCAATTCATACACCTCCCTCTTTTCTGCCGGGTTTTACTGCCGGAACTTTATGCTATAAAACAGGAAGGATATGAAAAAGATCATCATCGTACTGCTGGCAGGATTTATACTGAGCGCCTTCAGCATACCCGAAAAGATAACACCCGTTGCCCTGTCTGTTAAAGAACTGACAGGCTACAAGCTCAGGAATAACAGTTTTGATTACCATGATTACAACCTCTGGGTGGTAACCAATGAAGAGACCTTTAACCGTGAATTTGAACCGGTACATGATTCCGTACTGAAACCCGAGTTCGGCTCGGAGTTGGTGCTGGCTGCCAAAGTGGAGACCGTTAATTACACCTACCAGGTCAGGTTCAAAAACATCGTGGAAGAGAAAGGTAACCTCCACGTTTATTTCAGTGTGAAGAAACAGGGAAATGCCGGTGAATCAGACAGCCCTCTTTCCATGATCACCTTTCCGAAGGATCACGGGATAAAAAAGATAAACTTCTATCATGATAATGTACTGGTGAAAACTGTTCCGGTAGTGGCTGTGTACTGATCTCACAGGAATACAGCTGTACCAGGACATGGTTCGGCAGGCTAACAAACAGCAACGATCCCGCCTATGGCGGGATTTGTTGTTATGGCCATCCCCGGATCGGCGTGATGCAGCCTGCTCCGGCTTACCGGCTTATTGAATTTGGTTAATTTGCAGTATGGAGATCAGTTTCAACACCCCGGCCTTACTCTTTCCTGCCATCACCCTGTTGCTGCTGGCATATACCAACCGTTTCCTGGCGATAGCCAACCTGATACGGAAACTGCATGATGAGTATGTATCGGGTAAAAAGAGACCGGAACTGCTGGCCCAGCTGCATAACCTGAAAAAAAGGATCAATTATATCCGGCAGATGCAGGCCATGGGAGTCTTCAGCTTCCTGTGCTGTGTCATTTGTATGTTCAGTATTTATAAAGGCTGGTCAAAAGCGGCAGAGTATGTCTTTGCCATCAGCCTGCTGAGCCTTCTTGCTTCACTGATCATCTCGCTGGTGGAGATATTCCTGAGCACCAAAGCCCTGGAGCTGGAATTAAGCGACATTGAAGAACTGGAGAAATCAAATTTCTTCAGCAACTTTCTGTCCGGTACTGAAAAAAAGGAAAAGTAATGCGCTGACCGGGAAAGCGGGGGTCAGCTTTTTCCGGCGAGGGCAAGTACTTTCATCCAGTTGCCGCCATTGTATACATCTTTGATCCCGTTTTGCCGGGCAATACCGGCAGCCTTACTGCTGCGGGCACCGGAAGAACAGCAAAAAATGACAGGGCGGTTCATCTGCCGCAGCCGCTGAATGTTGACGGATAACCTGTCAACGGGAATATTGATCGAGCCCGGTATTTTGCCGTTGTCAAATTCATTTGCAGTACGGACATCAATTATCACAGCCCCTTTCTTCAGCGCTTCTTTGATGCCGCTGCGCCCAAATCCCAGGAAAGAAAGAATACCCATAGTGGTGGTTATGCTGCGGTGATTTTTGATTTCCGTTCGCCGATCTGCTGGCGCCACATGGCATAATAGAGCCCTTTTTCTTCCAGGAGTTTTTCATGGCTGCCGGTTTCCACCACATCACCTTTCTCAAGCACATAAATGCGGTCGGCATGCATAATGGTGCTCAGCCGGTGTGCTATCAGGATGGTAACCTGGTTGCCGAGCTGTGATATTTCCCGGATGGTATCGGTGATCTCTTCTTCGGTCAGGGAATCAAGTGCAGAGGTCGCTTCATCAAACAGCAGCAGGTTGGGTTTCCTGATCAGGGCCCTGGCGATCGAGAGACGTTGTTTCTCCCCGCCCGAAAGTTTCAGCCCTCCTTCACCGATCATGGTGTCGAGTCCTTTTTCCGCTCTTTTCAGCAGGTTTTCACAGGAAGCCTTGTGCAGCACTTCCATCAGGTCTTCTTCTGTTGCACCGGGGTTTACGAAGAGCAGGTTTTCTTTTATAGTACCGGAGAACAGCTGGGTGTCCTGGGTTACAAACCCGATCTGGTTGCGGAGGTCATTGAAGTCAATATTGTTTTCATCCATGCCATTATAAAGGATACTGCCTTTCTGCGGCCGGTAGAGCCCGACGAGCAGTTTCATCAGGGTGGTTTTGCCGGAGCCGGAAGGCCCCACGAAGGCAATGGTCTCACCGGTCTTTACTTTGAAACTGATATCATTGATGGCGTTATGCAGGGCAGTCTGGTGCTTGAATGCCACATGGTCAAACTCCAGTGTCTGGATGGCGCCGAGATGTTTCGGTTCCGGTGCCTGTGGCTCCGGTGCTTTTTTCATCAGCACCTGGAAATTCTCCAGCGAAGCCTGTGCTTCCCGGTAGGAGAGGATGATATTACCGATCTCCTGCAGGGGTCCGAAAACGAAAAAGGAGAATATCTGCATGGTTACGATCTGGCCTGCATCCATTTTTCCCCGGTAGATGAACAGCATAAGCAGGAAAAGAATGATCTGCCGGAGTGTGTTCACAAAAGTGCCCTGTACAAAGCTGATGCTGCGGATACGTTTTACCTTGGTCAGCTCCAGCCCCAGTATCTTAAATGTATTTTTATTCAGGCGGTTTACTTCCTGCTGGGTAAGGCCAAGGCTTTTTACCAGTTCGATATTCCGCAATGATTCGGTGGTGGCGCCGGCAAGGGCAGTGGTCTGGCCCACAATTTTTTTCTGGATCACCTTTACTTTTTTACTCAGCAGGTTGGAAATGATGGTGAGGAGAAAAATGCCTCCGAAATAAACCAGCGGCAGGCTCCAGTGAATTGAAGTGGCATATAGCGCCACAAAAATGATCCCGACGATTACCGGGAACAGGATATTGATGAAAGCGGCTACAAATTTTTCTGTATCGATCCTCACCTTCTGCAATACGCTGAGGGTTTCCCCGCTCCGTGCATCCTCAAATTCCTGGTAGGGGAGCTTCATGGCATGCTGCAGGCCTTGTGTAAAAACAGTGGCCCCGAATTTCTGTGTGATCAGGTTAAGGAAATAATCCTGGAAGGCTTTGGCAATCCGGCTGATCATGGCCACTGATATGGAGGCTATCAGCAACCACACCACCCCGTAGATCGTTTTTAACTTCTCCACTTTTACAATGGTATAGTTAGCCCCTTCTTTTTTGAGCTGCACACCTGAATCCACATAGTCTTTTTTGGTAAACAGGAACTCGTTCCAGCTCAGCGGGGTTACTTTCTGGTGATAGCTTCCCAGGTTCACCAGCTTTCCGAAAATGATCGGGTCAACCAGCGAAAAACCAATATTGATGGCAGCGAGGAAAAGCACTAAACCTACCAGCCACTTATATGGCCTGAGATACTGTATTAAGGTCTTCATATTTTTTTATGTTCGGCTGAATGCCGGTAAGTGGTAATCCGCCAGATGCAAAAAACAGCGCTAACCGTGCAAACGGCGTACAAGTTCGGGAAAAATGATGAAATAGTGTGCCGGCGGGTACCGGGAGATGAATCGTGAGGGCCGGTGAAAAACCAGGTTTCCGGCAATGAGAATTTAAGAAGCCGGAAATGAATACAGGGTAGTAACCTTCAACAGCATACATTAATTATATACTACCAACCTTCAGCCTTGCTTACCTCGCCCATCCTTCCCGGTCAAGGCTTCTGTATTGTATGGCTTCGGCCAGGTGTTCAGGTTTGATCTCACTGCTGGAATCAAGGTCGGCAATGGTCCTGGAAACTTTCAGGATACGGTCATAGGCCCTGGCGGAAAGATTGAGTTTTTCCATTGCCGTTTTGAGAAGGTTGGCACTTACCTGGCTGATCACGCAGATCTCTTTCAGCATCCGGCTGCTCATCTGGGCATTGCAATAGACCCCTGGTGTTTCCCTGAACCGCTCTTCCTGTCTTTCCCTTGCTTTCATCACCCTTTCCCTGATCTGTGCGGAGCCTTCCTGTTTTTTCAAGGCCGATAATTCGCTGAACGGAACAGGTGTGACTTCCACATGCAGGTCGATCCTGTCCAGCAGCGGGCCTGATATCTTGTTCAGGTATTTTTGTACCGCACCGGGCGGACAGGTACACTCCCTTTCCGGGTGGTTGAAATATCCGCAGGGGCAGGGGTTCATAGAGGCGATCAGCATAAAGGAAGCAGGGAAATCAACGGCGACTTTTGCCCTGGAGATCGTCACCCGTCTTTCTTCCATGGGTTGCCGCATTACTTCCAGTACGGTTCTTTTGAATTCGGGCAATTCATCAAGGAACAAGACCCCGTTATGTGCCAGTGATATTTCACCGGGCTGGGGGATACCGCCACCTCCCACCAGAGCCACATCGGAAATGGTGTGGTGGGGCGACCGGAAAGGTCTTTTGGAGATCAGGGTGGCATTGTCAGGCAGTTTGCCGGCCACAGAATGGATCTTGGTTGTTTCCAATGCCTCCTGCAGGCTGAGTGGCGGCAGTATGGTGGGCAATCTTTTTGCCAGCATCGTTTTACCGGCGCCGGGCGGTCCGATGAGGATAGCGTTGTGTCCGCCGGCAGCAGCGATCTCCAATGCCCGTTTGATATTCTCCTGGCCTTTTACATCGGCAAAGTCGATCTCAAAATCATATTGGGAATGAAAGAATTCTTCCCGGGTGTTGACGATCACCTGTTCCAGCCCGGTCTCCTCGTTTTCAAAAAAGCGGATGACCTCATTAATATGTGTGGCGCCATACACGTGAAGGTTATTTACCATGCCGGCCTCTTTTGCATTGGCTTTTGGAACGATCAGGCCTTTGAATCCCTCCTTTCTTGCCTGGATAGCGATGGGAAGGGAGCCTTTGATGGAGCGGATCTCCCCGTCAAGCGACAATTCGCCCATGAGGATATATCCGCCCATTGCTTCCGCATTCTTTATCTGTTCCGATGCACCCAGGATACCCAGGGCAATCGGAAGATCGAATGCCGTACCGCTTTTCCTGATATCGGCAGGAGCGAGGTTCACCACTACTTTGGTGCGGGGAACATTGAAATGATTGGTCTTGAAAGTACTTTCAATCCGTTGCAGGCTTTCTTTAACGGCATTATCAGGCAGGCCGACAATCATAGGGTCTTTTCCGGTGGAGAGCCAGTTAACTTCTATTGTGATCGTCATCGCCTCAACGCCGTACACAGCGCTTCCATAGGTCTTCACAAGCATGCCGGGAAGATAGGGAAAATATCCGGACAGATCAGTTCACCATGATGCGGACGAGGTGGTACATCTCGTACGGCGGTACATCATTAGTAAGGGCAAGCTGGTCGTGTGAAAGCTGGCTCACCCGCAGGTACCAGGTGATCTTTTTATTATTCTTTTCAATGGTGGCATCGATCAGGATCTTTCCCTTTTCAATTTTCCAGGGCCCGCTTGCCTTGCCGCCACCTGCAAGCACCCAGAGCATGGTACCGTTCTTCTGAAATGAAATAGCATTACCATCCGTATTCCAGGAGCCGATGATATCGGACTCCTTTATATCCTTTACAAAGGGATAGCCTTCGGGATCGGTCTTCCTGACGATGATCCCGTTTTCATCCACTTCGGCATTTTGCAGGATGGCCAGCGTTGAATCATTGCTCTTCATTTTCTGCGGCATGGTCTGTACAACCAGCAGGTCGCTGGTGGAAAACTTGGTGTTATACCGGTCAGAAAGGGTGGTGGCGATTTCCTGAATGTCATTGACCGCTCTTTCAAATGCTCCTTTATAATAATTGTTCCACTCTATTTCAATGGCAATGAATTTTTCAGTTTTCTCTTTGGGTGTCATCCCCGTATCCGTTTGCAGGGCCTGAATGGATGCAATAAACTTATCCAGTTTCGACATGGAGGTCTTTTCATTATCCAGCCTGCGCTGCAGGGCTTTTAAAAGATCCTTGTCCACATCTTTTCTTTTCATTACATCAGTGACATCGTTCACAAATTTCTCTGACTCTTTTTTTACCCCGCTGACGTATTCTGCAAAATTCGAATTGCCAAGGGCCGTTTTTTCCAGCGAAAGGGAATTCTTTGCATAGGCATTATCATAGGCCACATAAGAGGTCCAGGCGGTAGTGGTCGCTTTCTTAATATCATCACTATCATCCCTGTTTCGGTTCTGATATACGGTGGCATAGTAAACACTGATGGAGCCAACCGCGGTGATGACAGCGCCGATGATCAGGTTTCGTAAATGATTTGAACCACCGGCAGCCGGCGGGGTAGTGGCAGGAGGGGTCGTGTAAATATTGATCGGGTTCACCGAACCCTGCTGTGATTTTCCGTCTGAGTTCCGGGAAGAAGGCATATCCGACGGGTGGCCCGGAATCCTTGGATTATCTGGCATTGCTCAAGAAAATTAAGAGCTTCTAAGGTACAGGTTTTGCGGATAGGTGCCAACCACTACATGGTTTCCCGCACACTAAAACCGGCCAGCAGCGATACATGGGGGTCGGGTATTAAATCCAGCGGCTTTTCCCCGGCAGGTATTTTAAAGGTTTCCTTTCTTTCCTTCACCTGTATCATATGGGTACGGGCGGAGGCAGACCTGGTCGCCAGCTCCAGCGGGAAGCTGAAAACGGTATTTTGCAGTTGTTCTACGGTGACGGCCACTGTTTTTTCCGCCGGCAGGTACTGCCAGCTTATTTTCAGCTCCGGGTTTTCAGGCGTATACAGCCACTGCCGGAAGAATTGTTCCAGGTCTTTTCCGGCGTTCTTTTCAAATACCTTCTGGAGGTCTTTGGTGTCGGCATTCTTTCCGGCAAAGGCGGCATAGTAATCACGGATGCTTTTGTGAAAGACCGAATCGCCCAGTTGCCTGCGCAGCATGTGCAGCACCCAGCTTCCTTTCTGGTAGCTGTTGGCATTTAATAGCTTCATGTAGTCGTGGGTGGTATCCACCACCGGCCGGCGGTTACTTTTTACAAAGTCCAGCACTGTGGCCCTTTCCGCACCCATGTCCTGCTCCAGTTTTTCCGTACCGTAACGGGCTTCCATGTACACATGGGTGAGATAGGTGGCAAATCCTTCGCTGAGCCAGAGATGGGCAAAGCTTTTTTCAGTAGCCATATTTCCGAACCACTGGTGAACGATCTCATGGGAAAAAAGTTCTTCTTCCGTTCTTTTACCGGTTACCGATCCTTCATAATAAAAGATGGCACTGGCATTTTCCATTCCGCCAAAGATGGTCTTCGACTGCACATTGGCCAGTTTTTTATAGGCGTAGGGGCCGATATAGCCGATATGCCAGGCCAGCACATCCTTTGCCATCGCATAATCATAGAATCCTTCATTCCGGTTCTCCGGGAACACCCAGCTGCTGACGGGGATGCAATTGATATCACCGGCATTGCTGACCGCAAATTGCGCCACACCGATCACCATTACTTTGGTGGGAAGCGGTATCTCTTCTTTCCAGTGGGTGAGTTTTATATCGCCGGGCATATCTGTTTCTTCGGCCAGTATCCCGTTTGCCACTACCTGGTAATGGGCCGGGGCCAGTACCACAAATTCAACAGAGGCCTTATCCGCAGGGTTATCCACGCAGGGAAGCCAGTAGTGTGCCCGGTTGGGCCAGTTGTCTGCAAAGAAGGTTCGTTTGCCAAACTTGTTTTTGGAGATGATCAGCCCGTCGGCAGGGATGCCTTTATATTTGACCAGGGCAGTGATCGTGTCATTACCTGCTGATCTGCTTTTTGTATCGATGACCAGCCTGTCGTGCACATGTGTAAAGGAGACAGGCTCCGGCTTTCCGGCCGTAAGCAGAAAAACACCGGTCACATTCATTCCTTTCTGTTTGTTGTTCATATCCCCGGCCAGGTCAAGCGACAGGGAACTGGTTCCCCGGGGGGCGTATGCGGTTATGATCGCCTCTCCGTAAAGGGTATCGTTATTATCGGTGACCTTGACAGAGAATTTGTAATGCTGCACATCAATGGATTGCTGTGCGGTAACAAGAAGTGGAAGACTGAAAATGAACAGTCCGGTGAAACGCTTTATCATAGCTACAAATTAGTGAATTATTTTCCGCTGTTTCGCAAATGCCCCGGCCATCACGGGGCTACAGTTTCTCGAGCATCTCCACCACTTTTTCCCTTTTCAGGATGACATAGCCGATCCGGTCGTTGCTTATGCCCTCCCGGAGCTGGTAGCTGAACTCCAGCTGTTCATCTTTTACATTGGTTTCGAAATAGCGGAAGGAGATATTGGGATATTTTTTCAGATCTTCCCCGATCTCGTAGAGGTGGGTGGAAAGGATGAAGAGAGAGTTCCGGATCTTTATCAGCCCTTTGATAACGGTCAGGGAGCATTTCATGGCGTCCTGCACGTTGGTGCCCTTGAACAGTTCATCGATCAGCACCAGCCATTTTTTCCCGTCGTTGATCTTCTCCACCGTATTCTTTACCCGCTGTACTTCATTGAAGAAAAAGCTTTCGCCCCTGGCGATGTTGTCTTCCACATTGATATTACTGAGCAGTCCGTCAAAGAGGGTCAGCCTCATATTTTCGGCGGGTACGCCCATACCGATATGTGCAAGGAAGACAGCAGAGCCGAGTGCTTTGATCAGCGTACTCTTGCCGGCCATATTGGCCCCGGTGAGAAAGAGAAAATTATGTTCCGGGTTCATCTGCATATTGTAGGCTACGGGCTTTTGCAGCAGGATGTGGTAAAGGCCTTTGGCTTCCACCAGGGGTGTTTGTTGTTCGATGAATTCCGGGAAAGAGAGGTGATAGGTCTTTACCGCCACCGCCATAGAGTACCATGCATCGAGGCGGCTGTAAATATCGATCAGTTCAAGGGTGCTGTTGCGGTAGCGGCCCCTGAGGTGGTAACCGTAATAAAGGTATTGCCGGGTGGTCAGTTTTCCGGCCGGTTCTGTCTGTGATAACTTCTGGAGCGGTTCATTTTTCAGCAGCCCTTCAATACGGTCTATATAAACCCGGATGGCTGGAGGCAGTTCAACGGGCTGCAGTAACTCCGCTATATTCTTCAGTCCCCTGTAAAAATCGCCGAAATGACCAACGGAATATTTCAGCATGGAGTAGTCTTCACTGTGCAGCCATTTATACGTAAGGTTATTCAGCGAGGCCGGCGCTTCGCTGATCGTATCGAGTGAGTATTCAAAGAATTTCTCCATGACGAGGATGGTGCCGTTGCTGATCGTGGTGGGCCAGTCTTTTACATGCTCCATAAATGTGCGGATGATGCGCTGGGTGCCCAGGATCTTTTTCAGGTCATCGTGCGGTTCACTGAAGAATTTTCGCAGCCATTCACGGCCGCCTACGGTCCGGGTGAAGTTGAGCTTATGAAAAATAGAAAACTCTTCTTCCGGGTGGAAGATCGAGATATCGTTGAAGGATTGTTTGTCGATCTGCATATAGTGAGTGGTAGATAGTGAATGGGTCCGGTCACTGACTATTGACCTGTTTATCTTTCAAAAACCAGGCGTTGCCCTTTTACCTCCTCGTTCCATTTTCCGTTGTCGTACACCAGCCGGCCGTTCACAAACGTGTGGCTAACAGATGCGGGAAAGGTAAAATTCTCTAAAGGGCTCCACCCGCATTTGTATAAAATATTTTCTTTGGAGACCGTACAGGGCCTGTTCAGGTCGGCTATTACCAGGTCAGCATGATACCCTTCCCGGATATAGCCTCTTTCTTTTACCTGGAAACATTCGGCCACGGCATGACTCATTTTCTCTGCTATCTTTTCCAGCGATATTCTTCCCTGTTTATGATAATAGAGCATCAGTAAAAGCGGGTGCTGTACCAGGGGCAGCCCTGCGTGGGCTTTTTCGTAGGGTTCATTCTTTTCCGCCCAGGTATGCGGTGCATGATCGGTGGCGATCACATCCAGCCGGTCATCCAGCAGGGCTTTCCAGAGCGCTTCTTTATGGTGCGGGGCTTTAATGGCAGGGTTACATTTTATCTGGTTGCCGAGACGGGGATAATCATCACTGGTGAAATGCAGGTGGTGCACACATACTTCGGAGGTGATGCGTTTCTCTTTCAGCGGGAAAAGATTGGTGAAGAGCTGTAACTCTTTTTCTGTACTGATATGAAGGATGTGCAATCTTGTTCCGTACTTCTTGGCGATCTGGATAGCATAGAGGGAAGATTCGTAACAGGCTTCCTCGTCCCGGATAACCGGGTGGTCTGCGGCGGTGAGTACCCGGCCCGTGGCCTTTGCCTTTTCAAGATTACGTTTGATGATTGATTCATCCTCACAGTGGGTGGCGATGAGTACTTCTGATCCCCTGAATATTTTATCCAGGGTGTTGGGGTTGTCCACCAGCATATTGCCGGTACTGCTGCCCATGAATATTTTGATACCGCAGATGCTGTTCTTCTTTTCATTTGTTTTCAGGGCTTCCGCTGCATTGCTGTTGCTTACTCCCATAAAGAAAGAGTAATTGGCCAGGGAAGTTGTTGCGGCGATCCGGTATTTATCTTCCAGTAAATCCTGGGTGAGGGCATTTGGAATGGTGTTGGGCATCTCCATAAAACTGGTAACTCCGCCGGCCACTGCGGCCCTTGCTTCCGTTGCGATCGTGGCTTTGTGTGTAAGACCGGGTTCCCTGAAGTGAACCTGGTCATCGATACATCCGGGAAATAAATAGCAGCCGGTGCCGGCGATCTCTTTATAGCTGCCTTTCTCCTGTGATAACTGCGGGGCAATTTTTTCGATCCTGCCGTTTGTTATCAACAGGTCTGCATTATTAATCTGCCCTTCGTTGACGATCTGTATATCCTTTATCAGGTATTTTTGCATATCTTGTTCTGTCAATTTTGACCAAAAGCCAATACCCATGCAATTTAAACAAAATCAGTCCCTGCCCATACAGCGGAAATATTATTTCCTTCTTCTCATCTTTGGCGGCATTACGGTATCGCTTTCGGCGCAAACAACCTTTTTACCGCCGGGGGATAAGGCCAATATACTGATGGAACGGCTGGAGATCAGGAGCCGTACCGATTCCTTTTTCAATTATTCCAAGATAAGACCCTACAGCCGCCGTCATGTGATGGCAGCGGTGAACCATTATGCAGCCCTGAACCAGGGTAAACTTTCGAAGGTGGATGCTTATAACATCCGCAGCCTGAATTTGAATAATATGGAATGGGTGGCAGACGGGGACCGGATGAAATACCTGAGCAAAAAACCAGTGGCGAAGAGTTTCTATAAAACCCCTGCCAACCTGTATGAAGTGCATGTGAAGGATTTTGACCTGATCGTAAACCCCGTCTTCCAGTACACCCTTTCCAAAGAAAACAACAGCGATGAAAAACTGTTCCAGAATACAAGGGGCGTTTATATCCGGGGCAAGCTGGCCAATAAGATCGGCTTTTATTCTTACATCACCGATAACCAGGAAAGAGACCCTTCTTATGTACGCCAGTGGGTAACGGACAGGCAGGCAGTCCCCGGGCAGGGTTTATACAAATCATTTAAAGGAACCGGCT
This sequence comes from Chitinophagaceae bacterium, assembly GCA_046329665.1. GTDB lineage: Bacteria > Bacteroidota > Bacteroidia > Chitinophagales > Chitinophagaceae > JJ008. The sequence goes on from JAXLUG010000004.1 coordinate 290,168, forward strand.
ATGATTATTTCGAAGCCAGGGGCTATTTCACCTTTAATGTCACCCGGTACATAGATGTGGCATTCGGGTACGACCGGAATTTTGTCGGTTCGGGATACCGCAGCCTGCTGCTGAGTGATTTTGGCACCAATAATCTTTTCCTGAAACTGAATACAAGGATATGGCGGATCAATTACCAGAACCTGTTTATGGAACTGCATTCTTCCACCCCCCCTTCGGCCACCCAGCTAATCCCCAAGAAGTATGCAGCCATGCACCACCTGGATATCAATATCACCAAATGGTTCAACCTCGGACTGTTTGAGGGAGTGGTATTCGGCCGTAAGAACCGGTTTGATTTCGGCTACCTGAACCCGATCATCTTTTACCGGTCGATTGAACAGCAGAACGGAAGCTTTGACAACTCGATCATCGGTCTTGACTTCAAGGCCAACCTGCCAAAGCGCATCCAGGTGTACGGGCAACTGATGCTGGATGAATTCCTGCTTTCTGAAATAAAAAAGAACCGGGGCTGGTGGGCGAATAAATGGGGGATACAGGCCGGCGCCAAATACATAGATGCTTTCAATATCAGTAACCTTGATCTGCAGGCAGAGTATAACCGGGTGCGGCCGTTCACCTATTCGCACTACGATTCTGTTGCCAACTATACCCATTATAATCAGCCGCTGGCGCATCCCCTCATGGCAGGATTCAGTGAGGTCATCGGTATTGCCCGGTATCAGCCGGCTCCCAAATGGCTGCTGGTGGGTAAGCTGATCTACTGGAAACAGGGGAGAGACAGTTCCGCACAAAACTTTGGCTCCAATATCTTCTTACCGAATGGCCCTCCTTACCGGGTGGGCGACTTCGGGTATAAGATCGGAAGCGGATGGGCAACCAACACCCTGTACGGATCATTTCTTCTTTCCTATGAGTTCAGGGAAAACCTGTTCCTTGACCTGAATGCAGTGATCCGCCGGCAGAAAACCACCACGGCGCCTATTACCAGTGAGAACACCTCCGTGATCACTTTTGGAATAAGATGGAATATGCAACGGCGGGATTTTGAATTCTGATCCTTCTTATATCAGCTTGTGCTCGTAAGCATATTTTACAAGACCGATGACCGAACTGGTATCGGTCTTGCGGAATATATTCTTGCGGTGGGTCTCCACCGTTCTTTCAGAGATGAATAAGGTCTCGGCGATCTGTTTGTTGTTGTATTCCTTTTCGATTAGCCGGATGATCTCAATTTCACGGCCGGTCAGGTGGGCATCTTCCTTTTGTTTTTTCCGGGTGCTTGTTTTTTGTAACTCTTCGATCACTTCTTCGCTGAAATAGATACCGCCGCCGGCAATTTTTTCCAGTGCGTTGACGAGTTCCTGTTTACCGATATTTTTCAGAACATACCCCGCTATGTCCGCATGTTCGATCATGTCATTGACAAGGTCGCCCTGCCCGCTCATGGAAAGCGCCAGGATCTTCACTTCGGGGTAGCGTTCTCTTACCTGCCGGGCGAGCTGGTTGCCGGGTAATACAGGCATCATGACGTCAGTAAGTAAGATATCGACCGGCTTCTCTTTTATGGTATTTACCACTTCTGCCGGGTTCGTGGTGGCAAAGGCAAACCTGAATTTATCATGGCCCTTTAGTAAGGAAGTAAGTCCGTCAATAACAATCTGGTGATCGTCGACAATGCCCAGGGTGATCTTTCCGCTTTTCATTATGGTGGGTGGTTTTGTGCCGGTAACTGCCCGGGATACCGGTTCATTGCAGGTGGTAAAATACATAAAAAAGCTTTTGGTTTGTTGCTCAATTAAATTGCAGACGCCGGAAAAGATGCAACTGTAAACCGCCTTGCAGGAAGATATTTGTTAAAGCGGGGTCAAAAGACAGGGCCGGGGCGATCAGTTCTTTTTTTGCGGGGCAGGCACATGCAGCCCGATGACGGTTCCCCGGCCAGGGGCCGAATCGAAATCAACCGTGCCTTTCAGGTATTCGATACGGGTAATGATATTGCGAAGACCGATCCCTTCAAATTTCTCTTTGTCCGAAGGGTCGAAGCCTTTGCCGTTATCTTCAATGGTGCCGCTGATACCGTCTTTATCACGTATGAGGGAGATATCTAAGGTGGAGGCGCCGGCATGTTTGATGGCATTATGCACACATTCCTGGATCACCCGGTACAACACCGTTTCAATACTGGAATCGAGTTTCTCATCCAGGCCTTCCGTATATACATGCACTTTCAGGGATTTATGGCTGAGTTTATTTACAAATTCATGGATGGCCGTGGCCAGGCTGTTCTTGAGCAGGGCATTTGGCATCATGATGTGTGAAACGGTCCTTACCTCCCGGCAGCTTTCATCTACCAGGCTGATGATCTTTTCAAAACTGTCCTTCTGTTGTTCATCGCTGAATTTTAATTCAGATTCTATCGCAGAAAGGTTCATTTTGGCAGCACTCATCATTTGTCCCACCCCGTCATGCAGGTCTTTGGCAATGCGCTGCCTTTCGTTTTCCTCTGCTTCCAGGATGGCTTTTGCTTTCATTTCCTGCTGATGCAGGATCTCGGCCTGCAACTGGCTATCTTTCTTCAGGCGGTAGCGTTTGTACTGCGAATAGGAAAGCAGGGCGGCCAGTAATACCAGGCCACCGATACCGATAAAGAGGTAGTTCTGCAGGCGGATCCTGCTTTGCTGCGACTGGATCTGCTGTTCCTGCCGGGCAGACTGGTATTGTGAGTTGAGCCGTTCGATCTCCTTTGTCTTTTCAAGCGCAAATAAACTGTCCCGCAGCCGGGTGCGCAGGGTGAAGTATTCAAATGCTTTTTGAAAATCACCCTGTCGTTGTGCCACCGAAGAAAGTTCGCTGTAGTTATTGGATTGTAATTCCGGGTACTTGAGTTTTTCAGCCATCCGGTTACTCATCGACAGGTAGTCCAGTGCTTTTTTGTAATCACCTTTTGCATTCATCGCCACCCCCAGGTCGGAAAAGGCGAGGGCCATGGCAAAACTGTCTTTGAGTATTTCCCGGATACGAAGACAGCGGAGCAGGTTATGTTCTGCCAGATCGTATTTTTTCTGAATGACATATACGCCTGCCAGGTTGCTGAGTGAATAGGATACACTGAGCGAATCCCCTTTTTTTTCTGCCAGGTGCATGGATTCCGTGTAGCGGTTCACGGCTTCTTTATAATCGTCCATGTATTCAAACACCACCCCCGATTCATTCAGGATCATGGCGATACCGGCAGTGTCCCGCAACTGGTTATAGATAGCGCTTGCTTTATTATAATTGGAAAGGGCTTTGTCGAGGTCCCGTGTCTTACGGTACAGTTTTGCAAGGTCATTATACACCGGGGCCAGTTTTTCTTTCCGGTTGCTTTTCTCGAGGATGGCAATGGATTCCTGGAAGTTCCTGGCGGCCACATCATACTTGCCGCTGAAGTAACTGGCTACACCGATATGCCGCTTCAGTTCGGCTACGGCAATGGAATCGGTATTCCGCCGGGCCAGTTTAAGCGCTTTGTCGCCTTCGATGATCGTGGAATCAAAATTTTTGAGCTGATAGCTTTCGACCAGTTTGATCGAAGCATTGATCTGGTCTTCGTAAGGTCTGCGGGAATTGATGACCTGCCGGAGGCTGTCAGAGTTCTCCTGTGCCTGCAGCCCGGTAACGGCAAGCAGGGCAGGTAAGGTCATATAGGCAATGATCCTTTTCACGGTGTTCGTCAGAGGCCCAGTACTTCTTTCATGGTGAAGAACCCTTTTTTATCTTTCAGAAAGGTGGCGGCCAGCACGGCACCCCCTGCAAATCCCATGCGGTTGTGGGCCGTGTGGATGATCTCGATGTTGTCGATACCGGAAGAATATTTTACGCTGTGGGTACCGGGAGTGGTATCCACCCGCTGGCTGATGATCTCCAGGTCTTCCGGGTTATCGCTGAGTTCATTCACCCATCTTTTTTTTCTTTTAATGATTTCCAGTACCTGTTCGGCCAGGGAAATGGCTGTTCCGCTTGGTGCATCCTTCTTTTGGGTATGATGGATCTCCTCCAGCAGTACTTCATACTCCCGGTGCGGGGCCATAAGGGCGGCCAGTTTCTTGTTCAGCTCAAAGAAAATATTGACACCTACACTGAAGTTGCTGGAATAGATAAAGCCCCCGTTCTGCTGAAGGCAAAACTGTTTCAGCGCTTCCAGTCTTTCCGTCCACCCGGTGGAGCCGCAGACTACAGGTACACCCCACTCCAGCAGTGATTTCACATTCTCATACGCCGTATGCGGCCCCGTAAATTCTATGGCGGCTTCCGCTGTTGACAGATTTTCCCTGGTAAATTCATGCAGGTTAGGCTGATCGATCTTTACGACTATTTCATGTCCCTGGCGAAGGGCCACTTCTTCAATGGCCTTTCCCATTTTACCATAGCCCACAAGAGCAAGTTTCATAGTTAAAATTTATTGTGTACAGGTTGTCTTTTTAGCGGGACCTGTTCTGGTCCTGATAAATAACAGGGACGTTGCATTCCTGTTTTTAAAAGACAAAATATGTATGACAGGCAAATGTAAATATTAATATCCCCGGCAGGCACCCGTGCTGGCACGGATTTATTTCCCGATCTTCAGGATGAGGCTCAGGCCGTTTGTTTGTGCCAGTTCGCTGTAACCTGGTTTTATCTGCAGGCTGAGGTCCGGGCTTACATCAAAACCCTTGAGGTGGGCATCCACTGCTGCATCCACTACATTCAACCCCCAGAGGATGGCCATAAACAGTACGGAGTAGTCAATATCCCGCCGGTACTGGTTGCGGTAGAAGCGCAGGGATTCCTCGCTGATGGGTTTCAGGTTATCCCTGATCTGGCTGTATAAGGCAGAATCGGTATGAAGCACCCGCATGTTGTACTTCACCTTGTATGCAAATCGTGTATCCTTATACTGTTTCAGGTTAAATAGAAAAATACCGGCACTTGTTCCTAATGCCCCGTATACGATGGGCAGCTTCCAGTATTTCTTATTGTAGATCTGCCCCCAGCCGGGCAGGATGGCCGAACGAAGGGCTGCTTTTTTAGGACTGTGGGCCAGGAACACGGAGTCGTACCGGGTCATGTTTTTTTTAGGAGCCGCTGTTGTATCTGATTTCGGGGTCTTACCGGTCTTATCTTTCTTCTGGGCAAAAGACAGGTAAGGAGCCAGGAGAAAAAGGGCCGGTAACAAAAAACGGGTAAGTTTCCGGAAAGCAGGTAAGGAGGTACGGGTACGGGAAGGAGATCCGGTTTCCCGGGAATTATTTCTTCGTATTTGTTTTGGGTGATACACGGTTGAATATCCGGACGCTTAATCAAGCGGTGCATTCATCTGCCGGAGTATTTTGTTCAGCTCTTCTGTTGAATAATAGTCTATCATGATCTGGCCGCTTCCGTTACGGCTGTGCCTCAGCTTTACCCGGGTACTGAAATGCGAAGCTAATTTATCCTCTATCCGCTGAAAAGCCGGGGACATATGGCTTTTTGCCGTTTTTTTAACAGCACCGCTTTCTTTGTAAAGATTACGGACCAATGCCTCAGTTTGTCTTACGGAAAGGCCTTTATGCTTGATCTCTTTAAAAATGTACAGTTGTTTGTCGACGGTGTCAACATTGATAAGTGCCCTGGCATGTCCCATACTCATCTCCCCGCTTCTTACAGCAAGCTGAATGTCCGGGGGCAGTTTCAGCAGGCGGATAAAATTGGCAACGGTACTTCTGTCTTTGCCCATTCTTTCGGCCACCTGTTCCTGTGTGTAATCCAGTTCGTCCATCATTCTTTTGTAGCTTAAGGCGACCTCCATGGCATTCAGGTCTTCCCGCTGCAGGTTTTCGAGGAGTGCCAGTTCCAGTAGCTGGGCATCGTTGGCCTGCCGTATATAAGCGGGTATATCCTTCAGGCCGGCGATCCTGGCGGCACGCAGCCTTCTTTCCCCGGAGATCAGCCGGTATTTTCCGGAAGGGAGTTTTGAAACCGTGATAGGCTGAATGATATCATGATGTTTAATGGACTCTGCCAGCTCCTTCAGTGCATTTTCGTCAAAATCACGCCGGGGCTGTTTGGGGTTGGCCTCCACTTCATCTACCGGAACCCGGCTGATGCCGGTTGCCGTTTCCACCACCGACTGTTTCAGCTGGCCCGTATTTGTTTTCAGGTCGGTATCAATACTCTGCAAAAGTGAGCGGATACCTTTGCCGAGCAGTTCCTTATTTTGTTTTGGATTCGTCATGTTGCTTGTTTAAAGTCGGAGGTTTAATGCCGGGGATACCGGGAGAAGCATTAAACGTCAAACGTAAAGCTAAAGTTCCAGGATCCTTTCTTCATTTTTAATTTTCGTCAGGTCGTTCTTCTGGAGTATCTCTTTGGCAAGATTAAGATAATTCACGGAACCTTTGCTGTTGGCATCGTAGAGGATCACAGGTTTGCCGGCGCTGGGGGCTTCGGCAATCCGGGCATTCCGGTGAATAATGGTGCTGAAAACCATGTCTTCAAAGTGGCGGCGCACCTCACTCACCACCTGGTTGCAGAGGCGGAGACGGCCATCATACATGGTCATCAGGATGCCTTCGATCACCAGGCTGGTGTTTAACCTGCCCTGTACGATCTTGATCGTGTTGAGCAGCTTGCCCAATCCTTCCAGGGCGAAGAACTCACATTGTACCGGTACCACCACCGAATCGGCGGCCGTCAGTGCGTTTACCGTAATAAGGCCCAGGGAAGGGGAGCAGTCTATAATGATAAAATCATAGTCATCCCGGATGGCGTCGAGAACATTCTTCAGCACCATTTCCCGGTTGGGATAATTGATCATTTCGATCTCGGCACCCACCAGGTCAATATGGGAAGGGAGCAGGTCAAGATTAGGAATTTCGGATTTCAGGATCACCTCTTTTGCTTTCGCCTCGTTCACCATGCAATCGTAGAGGCTTTGCGTTATATTATGCAGATCGAAGCCTACCCCGGTGGTGCTGTTGGCCTGCGGATCGCCGTCCACCAGCAGTGTTTTGTATTCGAGAACGGCAAAACTGGCAGCCAGGTTAATGGCTGTTGTGGTTTTGCCCACTCCACCTTTCTGATTTGCTACGCCGATGATCCTTGCCATGCTGGTTGTCCGCCCGGGCGGAGAATTATTGTTTATTGAAGAGAAATTGTTTCGCCGATCGCAGGCAGGAGCAGGGAACAGCCTTTGTTTTCAAAGGCCTGGATGGCTTTACCGTGATCAATCTTTATAAAACCAAAGGTATCGTAGTGAACGCCGATGATGGTTCTGCAACTGATCAATGTGGCCGCTTCTGCTGCATCTTCATAGCCCATGGTAAAGTTGTCGCCAATAGGCAATACTGCAAAATTAAGTTTTGCCCATTTAGGGATCAGCTGCATATCCAGCGTAAGGGCGGTATCGCCGCTGTAGTAAAAGCTTCCTTCCGGGCTGGTAATGATAAACCCCATCGGGTTGCCGCCATAGCTGCCATCGGGCAAACCGCTTGAATGCTGCGCCACCGTGCATTTTACAGCGACAGGGCCAAAATCCCGGCGGCCGCCGGTATTCATCGGGTGTACATTGGTGATCCCCTTTTTTCCGAGCCACTCGTAGATTTCCCAGCTGCAAACCACCCTGGCACCGGTTGAACGGGCCAGCGCCACCGCATCAGCCGTATGATCAGCATGGCCGTGGGAAAGCAGGATATAATCTGCTTTGATCGACTCCGGCTTAATATTTTTCGCCAGCTCATTATGTGTGATGAAGGGGTCGAACAAAATCTTTGTACCGTTTGTTTCCACTTCAAAGCAGGAATGGCCGTAATAGGTGAACTGCATAATTTGACCGGTTAATGACCCGGCAAATTTAAGTGGCTGATGTTATTCCGTGCTAATTTTGGCGATCTATGCGAAATTCTCCTTTCTGGTGGGTGTTCATTGGTTTCATGTTGCTGCTTGATTTCTATGTTTTCCAGGCCGTCAAACTGCTGAGCCAGTCTCTTTCCCCCCGTTTTAAAGCAGTTGTTTATTCTGGTTACTGGGCCGTATCACTGGCCGCTATCATCCTGCTCATCATCCTTCCTTACCTGAAGATCGACAAACAGGCCTGGCTCAGCCGCAGTACACTCTTTGCCCTGCTGGCGGGGCTTTTTTTTGGCAAGCTGGTGGCATCCCTGTTCTTTTTGCTGGATGACCTGCGCAGGGGGATCCAATGGAGTGCCGGAAAACTGTTTTTCTCCAATTCAGAAAATGGCAGTGCACAGGCAGGAGAAAAGATCACCCGTTCCGCTTTTATGAGCTGGATGGGATTGCTGGCGGGGGGCGGCTTATACGGGTCGCTGATCTATGGCTTTGGCAATAAATACCGCTACGAAGTAAAACGGGTCCGCCTTTCTTACCCCAACCTTCCCGCTTCTTTCCGGGGAATGAAGGTGGTTCAGCTTTCTGATATACACTCCGGGAGTTTTACGGATAAAAAAGCCGTGATGAAAGGGGTGCAGAAGATACAGGAAGAAAGACCTGACCTCATTCTTTTTACCGGCGACCTGGTAAATAATGTGGCCTCGGAAATGGATGACTATATCGATGTCTTTAGTCAGCTGCAGGCCCCGATGGGTATATTTTCCACCCTCGGCAATCATGATTACGGCGATTATGTTCATTGGGAAAGCCCGGAAGAGAAGAAGAAAAACCTGGAACAGTTAAAGGATGTTCACCGGCAACTCGGCTGGCGGCTGCTTATGAATGAACACGTGGTGCTGGAAAAGGGAAAAGATAAGATCGCTGTTATTGGTATCGAAAACTGGAGTGCCAAAGCCCGGTTCCCCAAATACGGCGACCTGGCAAAGGCGTATGAAGGCACAGCGGCCTATCCGTTTAAGATCCTCATGAGCCACGACCCTTCTCACTGGAAAGCTGAAGTGACTGAAAAATACCCTGACATTGACCTCATGCTCTCCGGCCACACCCATGGAATGCAGTTTGGTGTGGAAATACCCGGATTCAAATGGAGCCCGGTGCAGTATATTTATAAAGAATGGGCAGGGCTGTATGAAAAAGAGGAGGCAACCGGTAATAGCCCTCAAAAGTTATATGTGAACCGGGGATATGGTTTTCTGGGCTACCCGGGCCGGGTAGGTATCCTGCCCGAGATTACCGTTTTTGAGTTCTCCTGACCGGCAGCCCTTGTATGATTTGAGTTCCTGCCGTTTTTATTGATTGGCAGCACATTAAACTTTTTTTTAACCTGTGGGTCTTAAAGCCCCTGATTTATTTTTGCAGGGATAACCAGCCCTGGTAAAGGGTTCGCAACTGCCTGATGATAAAACGTTGGATAATATTACCGGCCTTCCTGATGCTGGCATCTGCCGTACTATCTCAGCAGACCAGGCAGGACAGCACCATTACCCCCGCCGGCAAGAATACACAGGACCTGATCGACACCAGTATCAATTACGATGAACTCTTCCAGGACTTTGATGCTTTCATGGACTCCATTCTTTCACCCCACAGCTACCTGCTCGTCAGCATTTCGGCGGGCAAAGGGTTTTACAATTTTGAAGTAAAGAACAGTTATGATGTGACCACTTCTCAAAAGCTTACCTATTCACCAACCCTGGGCTACTATCATAAAAGCGGGTTGGGGATAACAGCTACCGGTTACATCGTGAATGATGGAAAGAATACAAATTTTTACCAGGCGGGCATATCGCCTTCCTTCGATTACCTGAAGAATAAAAAGATCGCCACCGGTGTGTCCTATACCCGTTTCCTGACAAAGGATTCATTACCTTTTTATACCAGCCCGATCCAGAATGAACTGTATGCTTACTTCACCTACAGGAAATGGTGGATCAGGCCCACCATCGCCCTTAGCTATGGATGGGGCAGCCGCACCGATTATGAGCAGCGGGAGACACTGATACAGGACCTGCGGCTGCGAAGGAGGGGCTTTACATATATCAATACCACGGAAACGATCAGCGACTTTTCCCTGATGGCCTCGGTACGCCATGATTTCTACTGGCTGGATGTACTGGCGTATAAAGATCATATCCGGTTTACGCCGCAACTGACACTTACCAGCGGAACACAGAAGTTTGGTCTTAACCAGTCGGCCACGACCTATGCCATTGCTGTACGGAACACATCAAGTGTGCTTTATAATACGGATAATCTTTACCTGGATGACCAGCTGAAGTTCCAGCCCCTGTCGCTTACGCTTTACCTGCGTGGCGAATATTCACTGGGGAAATTCTTTGTCCAGCCGCAGATGGCGTTTGACTATTATTTCCCCTCGTCTTCAAAGAAATTCAACACCCTTTTCTCCGTGAATGCAGGCTTTATTTTCTGATCATTGCTTTTGCTGCCGGGTGTATTAGGAAAACCTTCACAAAATTTCTGCAATCTCCCGGTTACATATTCAGTTCTTTAACTGTCTGTTCATTGGATGAAATTTAACAGGGAGGACGGGTTACTGGCATTATCCTTGAAAATTTTTCCGGTCTTTTTTTAAAATCACTAATGCATTGCCATGTAAACGCCATTATTCATTTAATGGATGATTGATGGGTGCTATTTTCTAACAACCTAAAAGCTATCACATGAAAACAAAACTCTTCTCACTCATTGCTGTACTATTGACTGCGCAGGTAATGATGGCCCAGTTCCATGTCGGTATAAAAGCCGGCGCCAACGTCACAAAAGTTGATGGTAAATCATTCAAAGATGAATTCCGCTATGGCTACCACCTGGGCGGGTTTGTGGAGATCAGGGCCGGAAATAAATTTGTGGTACAGCCCGAGATCCTCTGGAACCAGTATGCCACGAAACTGGACAGCAATTACAAAAATGTGTACGAAGACGTCTTTAATGGCCAGGCGAATGTAAAACTGAATTATCTCTCTATTCCCATTGTGCTTAATTATAAACTGATCGGGAGTTTCCTTTCCCTGCAGGCCGGCCCGCAGTTCGGCATCCTGATCGATCAGAGCAAAACACTGCTGCAGAATGGCGGTAATGCCTTTAAAAGAGGAGACCTTTCCATGCTGGCCGGTGTCCAGTTCAAGGTACTGGCGTTTCGCCTGAATGCCCGCTACGCCATTGGACTGAATGATATCAGCGACCTTCCCTATGACAATAAATGGAGAAGCCGGGGCTTCCAGGTTTCGGTTGGTCTGGCCCTGTGAACCGATAAAATAATACCTTATGATTCAGCCCCTCCCCGGAGGGGCTTTTTTGCAACCGGCTACCGCTCAAATGGCTATTTTGGCAGACATATCTTACAGGGCATAAATCTTGGCAATACAAAAGCTGCACTCTATTTTTACCGCCCTGCCTTAAAAGAAAAAGCCAGGGTGACAGTTTGACCTGAAGTATTGAATATGAAGAATTTTGAACAGCTTCTTTTGCGCTCTGAAGACGAAATGGATTTTCTGCCGATCATCCCGCTGAATGAAAGTGAACAGGATGACCCGAATGGTATTGAAGTACCTGCTGAGATCGCTCTGTTGCCCTTACGTAACACCGTCCTCTTCCCCGGCGTGGTGCTCCCGATCACCGTCGGGCGGGATAAAAGCATAAAAGCCGTAGGAGACGCCTATAAAGGTGACAAGCTTATCGGTGTGGTGGCCCAGAAGGATTCAGATATCGAAGATCCTTCGGTAAAAGACCTGGAAGATATCGGTACAGTGGCACGGATCGTAAAACTGATCAAAATGCCGGATGGCGGCACTACTATCATCATCCAGGGTAAAACCCGCTTTGCAACAGAAGCCATCACGGCAGAAGAACCTTACTTTAAAGCAAAGATCAGAAAGCTGGAAGAGGAAGAGTCGCCAAAGGATGAAGACTTTAATGCATATGTGGCCAATATCAAGGACCTGGCTGCCGATATTGTGCAATTGTCCCCCAATATTCCTGCTGAAGCTTCCATCATTCTCCGGAATATCGAAAACCCTTCTTTCCTGATACACTTTGTATCGAGCAACCTGAATACAAATATCAAGGACAAGCAGCGGCTCCTGGAACTGAACCATATCCGGGAGCGGGCCGATATGCTGATGAAATTGCTGCAAAAAGAACTGCAGTTTGCCGAACTGAAGAATAAAGTGACCACCAAGACCAAGACGGAGATCGACAAACAGCAGCGGGAATACTTCCTGCAGCAGCAAATGAAGAGCATCAAAGAAGAGCTGGGCGGCGACAGCAATATGCAGGAGCTGAAGGAAATGCAGAAAAAGGCAGATGCCAAAAAATGGCCCGATGCAGCGAGGGAGATGTTTAAAAAGGGGATCGAGAAACTGGAAAGGATGCACCCCAGCACACCAGATTATTCCGTGGTCTACAACCACCTGGACCTGATGCTTGATCTTCCCTGGGAAGAATATACCGAAGACCATTATGACCTGGCAAAAGCTAAGAAGACACTGGACGCCGACCATTACGGGATGAATAAGATAAAAGAAAGGATACTGGAATACCTCGCCGTACTGAAGCTGAAAGGCGATATGAAAAGCCCGATCCTTTGTTTTGTAGGTCCGCCGGGTATCGGGAAAACATCTCTGGGCCGGAGCATTGCCGCTTCTATCGGAAGAAAATACGTACGGCTGAGCCTGGGAGGTCTGCACGACGAAAGCGAGATCAGGGGACACCGTAAAACTTATATCGGTGCCATGCCGGGACGTATCCTGCAGTCTATCCGGAAAATTAAATCGTCCAACCCGGTGATGATACTCGATGAGATCGACAAGGTAGGCACTGATTTCCGCGGCGACCCTTCCTCCGCCCTGCTTGAGGTACTGGACCCGGAACAGAACCACAGCTTTTATGATAACTACCTTGAAATGGAATATGACCTGAGTAAGGTATTGTTTATCGCCACTGCCAATAACCTGCAGAATATTCAACCGGCCTTGCGGGACCGGCTTGAGATCATTGACCTGAGCGGTTATGCCGTGGAGGAAAAAATAGAGATCGCCAAACGGCACCTTGTTCCCAAACAAAAGGAAATGCATGGCCTGAAGAGCAGCCCCTTCCGTATCAGCGATAAAGTACTGGAAAAGATCATCCAGGATTATACACGGGAAAGCGGTGTACGGGAACTGGACCGGCAACTGGCTTCCATTATGAGGTTCCAGGCAAAGGAACTGGCCATGAAAGGAAAACTGAAGAACCCGGTCGCTGCAACCGACCTGGAGAAAATACTCGGAAAGCCACGCTACAGTAATGATATCTACAAAACGGTGAACATGCCTGGTGTGGCCGTAGGACTGGCATGGACCTATGCAGGCGGGGATATACTCTTTATCGAGACCAGCCTGAGCGACGGAAAGGGGGAGCTCAAACTTACCGGTAACCTCGGTAATGTGATGAAGGAAAGCGCCAGCACTGCCCTGACCTACCTCCAGTCAAATGCACAGAGATATAAACTGAACACCACCTTGTTTGAGAAGAAGAATATTCATATACATGTACCGGAAGGGGCCGTGCCGAAAGACGGTCCGAGTGCCGGCATCACAATGATGACGTCTATCGCTTCAGCACTTACCGGCAAGAGGGTGAAACCCTTCCTGGCGATGACCGGAGAGATCACCCTCCGCGGACAGGTACTGCCGGTGGGAGGGATCAAAGAAAAAGTACTCGCTGCCAAGAGGGCCGGGCTGAAAGAGATCATCCTCTGCTGGCAGAATGAGAAGGATGTTCAGGAAATCGATTCAGACTTCATCAAAGGAATAAAATTCCATTATGTGAAAACAATGAGCCAGGTACTCGAACTTGCGTTGGTAGGTTAATCCGCGGAAAGGGTTTCGGTTCTCCAACCGGTCGGCAGCCACAGTAAAGGGTCTATTACTGATCAGCAGATAAGTTTATATATCTCGAATGCTTCTGCATACCCGTTGTTGCATTGCACCCCTCTTACCCTGGCCAGTGAACGGATAAAATCTTCCTGCATATAGCTGCGGTGTGACTGCGACTTGTACTCCTTCAGTGCATCGATCTTCTTCTGCACCTCTTCATGGCCCAGTTTCATAAAAAAATTCGTGCTGAAGCTGTAATTGTTCCAGGGAAGTTCATACCCCGCAAAACTCGTATTCTTAAAAGCCCGCAGCCCTTCCTGGTGTATCACCTGGTGGTCCTGGTGCACATCCGATACCGCAGGCAGTAATACGAGGTCCGGGTTTATCTTTTTATTCAACTGAAGCAACTCCTCCAGTATTTGCTGCCGGGAAGCAGGCAGCTCTCTTACTTCGTAATTATAAAGGATCAGGTTTCCGGGTCTGATACCGAGTGAGGAGGTAGCACTTTTACACTCGGCAGCCAGTGTGTCCGGTGGCATGCCAGCCGGAAGCGACCTGGAACAAAGACAAAAAGCAGCATAATAAACATCCTTTCCTTCGGCACAAAAGCGGGCAATAGTACCCCCGCAGCCCAGTTCCCCATCATCTGTATGCGGGGCCAGAACCAGTATTTTGTTTGCGCTAAGCATGAACAGCAAATATAAGATGTATCAGGGGCAATATTAATTGCCGGATGAATTGACCATCCTGACTGAATCAACCGTTATGATCTTTTTCTCCTGGCTCACTGGCCTTATCTTTTGCCTGCTGCCGGATAAATTCTGTGAACTTCTCCTCCAGCCGGCGGATACGGGAAAACATTTTCAGGATAATAAATAAGAAGAAGAGAATACAGATGTAAAAAAGCAAATCGGCGCCACGGCCCACCCCCAGTTTTTTGGCAATAAAACTTGTTTTATCAGGGAACAGGATAAAGAAGATGCCTAATCCTGCGAAAAGAGTGAGTGCCACCAGGTCAAACAGGGCATTCCTGAACCGGGACACATAGTAAGCGAAGATGATGACCACGCCGCTTATCAGCAATATTTGTATCCCGTTCATTTAAAAATTTTATTTAAAAGTATATCAAAAAATATTCTGAACCCTCCCCAGATAGTTTGCCCCTTATTTCTGGAGTAGGCTGAATAAGTAATAGTAACCGGTATTTCCCGGTAACTGATGTTTTTCTTCCTGATCGTGGCGACGATCTCCGTGGCATGTGCCATCCCGTTTTGCCTGATCTTTATCTTACGGGCGGCGTTAGCCGTCATGGCCCGGATTCCGTTATGGGCATCGGTAAGCCATAATCCCGTAAAAACGAAGTTCACCAGCCGGGCAAATTTCAGCAACTGTTTTCTCCGGGAGGGTATATTGCTGGTATTTTTTAAAAAGCGGGAACCGAGTGTGATATCCGCCTCTTTTGCTGCAAGAGGGGCCAGTAAGGCGGCAATATCAGCGGCCTGGTGCTGACCGTCCGCATCGAATGTTATGATATAGGCAGCATTCTTTTCCAGGGCGAATTCGATTCCTGTCTGCAGGGCTGCTCCCTGCCCCAGATTGACCCTGTGCCGGAGCACATATACCGGCAGATCGCCCACCACCTCTGACAGTTCGGTAGAAGAGCCATCATCCACCACCACTATCGTATGATGAAGCGGTAAAAGCTCCTGCAATACACTCCTTACCACGGCCTCTTCATTATAAGCCGGCAGGATGATAAATACACGGTTCGTATCATTAAGGAGTGACATAAAGGGTATAAAAGTAAAACCCGTTCAGTTTACCGGCAAGTTCTGTCGCCGGGTTATTGATAAAGCCGCTGAAACCGCCGGTTGCTTTTTCATCGATGATCACAAGCAGTATCACGGGTTCCTTTGTTTTTAAGGCGGAAGGTTCATTCAATGCAGCCAGGTCTTCCAGTACCGGTATCTGCTGGTGCACACTGGCCCTGTAGTTTGCATAGTACAATGAACCGGAAACAACGGCCCTTTGCACATGCAGGGAATCTTTTTTCTGGTTAACGATCCTGGCGGCGTAACCCTGGAATTCACCTTCCTGCTGCCAGTAATATTTTTCTTTTCCTGATTTCAGTACCCGGATAGCGGTGAAGGTAAAACCTCTTATTGCTTCCGGTACCAGGAGAAAAGGGAGTACCAGCAAGAATTTTTTCAGGAAACCGGAAGCCTTCTTCCTGTAATGATAGAAAAGGAGGAAGACCGACAGGTGGATCATGATATCGGCAAGCCCGTAGTAGCGGGCATCCTCCACATAGGTCCACCAGCGGTCCGGCGGAATGATCTCCCGGTACACAAACAACGATAGAAGCACCAGTACTACGGTAATGGCAACGCACAATTTTAAGGTGAGGTATAAAAATGTTTTTTGCAGGGAGGCCTGTTTAAAACCAGTGCGCAGAAACGCTTTGGTGCCGATAACGATCAGGGTAACCAGCAGCAGGAGACTCACAATCCTGAAAATGTCAATAATATGATCCCTTGGCACAACGGGGAGTTTCCGGAGTGAGTTTAATGTGACAAAGGAAGCCGGTAGAAGAGGATGCATCCTTAACAGTTGTTCCGGGTATATCCCCCTCCCTGTCGAGCTGATATATGTTCCGGAGCCGGCAATGCTCTTCTGGTACATATAAAGAATACCGATCCCGGCGGCAACGATCCCCAGTATCAGCAATGATGCTTTCCGGATACCTGCCAGTTTGTTCTGGTAGCCATACAGGAAGAAAAAGACCGGTATGGTGAAAACGACCGGGAAGTACAGGTATTTCAGACTGGCGCTTAAAAAAAGACAAAGGCCTGCTGTAACCGCGGGTCGTATCCATCTTCCTTTCATTTTTACAAGGCCCAGCAGGGTAGTAATAGCCCCAAGAAAAAAGGCAATAGAGATAGAATCAGTTGACCCGGTATAGTAGAAGTAATAAATAAAGAAACCCGTCAGCAGTGTATAGAGATTGATCAGCCAGACCGGAAGATCAAGAAGCGACAAGATCCTTCTTGTTAGCAGGATAATCGCAGCGGCCGCCAGTATATCAATGATAAAACAGGCGATAAGGTAATTGTGCCCGCAGATAATATAGAAAGGGTAGAGGAGCAGTGAGTAACCGGGCGGCCAGTTGATCAATGGCTGATAGAGAGGGGCAGACAGGTCTGCTGCCTGCACGATTGCAGTGGAAACACCATGTCCCTTTGTCAGGTTCTCAGTAGCAATGACCTGAAAGGTGGTATCAAAAAAACTATCCAGGTAAAAAAGAAGCTGAATGATACGGGCCGACAGGGCCAGCAGGATGATGAATACAGACATTTTTTTGTCTGACAATACCCGGACCAATATGCCTTGCTGGTTATTCATCATACTGATGTCATTATTCTTCGGTCAGAAAGATGGAGGAGTCCTTCAGCAACGGAAGCCGTTGTCCGAACTGTGTATTCAGAATCATCCGGAACGTATTAACAGGACTCATCCCGTCGTAGAATTTACTGTAATCCTTGTCCGGGGTAAAGATGGCACATAAATTCATAAAGTAATACTTCCTTGCTGTACCGGCCGGCAGTTGCCTGAACCCATGGTCACTGGCCAGCAAAATCACCGGGGGGGAATCTGACTTGGCAAGTATCAGGTCCACCAGTTGCAACAAGCGGCCGTTGGTGTACAGCAGGTGTTCGGTGTATGCATTCCTGACCGGCTCAAATCCCCGGGCCGTATCATACCAGGTAGACACAAAATGACCGTTACGGTCAACATAGTAAGGATGGTGCGGACGGGTAAAATGAGTGTACACGAACCGGGGGCCCGTTCTTTTTCCGGTAATGAGCTTTCGCAGCAGGCTGTCATTTGTTTCATCGTTCGTGAAATCATTTTTATATACAGCCTCCCACTTTTCCCGGCTGAAATGATTGGGCAGCACATCCCGCTGAAACCGGTACAGGAACGTTCCGAAATTCAGGATCCTGCTGCGGGGATGAAAATAATAATTGGTCACCGATTTGGGCTGTCCCTGCAAATTGAAGAAAGAATAATTGAACACCGAATACCCGTTGGAGGTAAAGAAATGCCCCGTACTGTTATTATTGATGATGTTCCGGCAGCGCAGCATATCACCTTGTGTAACCCTGTCCCCGGCCGATAACCTGATATAATCCATATTGAACAGGGATGCCATCGAGTATACGGTGGCATTGTAATTGGATGCACTGTTATTGACAAGATGAAAGCCCCGTTTCTGCAGGGCAGCATAAAAGGCGGAGTCATCAAAAGAAAAGATATCCTTCAGTTCCTGGTTCCCGGCATATTCATCGGCCAGGATCACATAAACATCCGGTTTGCTGCAGGAATCGCACCGGGTGAATCGGGCAGACAAACCGTGTGCCGTATCGGTGTCCTTCTTTGCCATTTTCGGTAACAGCGTAACCAGGTCGGCTGCGATCAGCAGGGGGAATAATACATTCAGAAAGAGGTACAGTTTTTCAAACTTTCTTTCCGACCTTCTTAACCACAGGAAAAGGACAACCAAAAAAACAAGCAGCAGCCCGATGATGACGGTATAACGGGCGAAAAAGAAACCGCCACCCAATTGCAGCCTCACCCTGTCGTGTACAGTTCCAAAAAAGAAATTGAACAAAAGAAGGGAAAGGGTAATGATCGCTGCCTTGCGGAAACTTCTGAGCAGAAGACCTGGAAGCAGCGTAAAGGCAATGGCCGCACCTGTATAAAGTAAAACCAGCAGCAGGGCGGTGCCTGTCAGTCCCGGCGCATAATTCCTGTTCAGCTCATGGAGCATCACAAAGAGCGGCAGCATCAGCAGGAAAACCGGCCACCGGCGCAAAGTATGCAGTATCTTATCTTTCATGTTTGTGCATCAGGTAAAGTGTCCTTCCTGAATGGCCTACGGCCTGTTGTTGACTGATCGTAAAAAACCTGCTGAATGCATCTTTAAAAAACTCTTCGGAATAATTGACGTAAATATCTTTTTTCTGCGAAAGCATCAGTTTTACTTTCTCATCCTCCCGGGGCACAAACTCAATGATGAGATGCTGCTTGCATATGCCGGCAAAAAAAGAAGCGATCATATCAAATGGTATGTTTTTACCAATGGCCAGGTGATGTATGAGCGCAAGCGCCAGGGTAAGATCGGTCTGCAGCCGTTCCGTTAGCGGGGCCCTTTCTGCATTATTGACCCCGATCCCCGGTGAAGGATTGGAAAGATCCGCCACAAGCGGATGAATATTCTTTATCCCTTCTTTCAACAGATCCAGGTAAAGGGCATTGATACAATAGGGATCAAAGTCAGCCGAAATCACAGGGATGCCTTTCCGGGCACAGAGTTTTGAAAATACTCCATCATTCGCTCCCAGGTCAGCGGCAGTTTTTATCGCAGGGATAGTTTCCAGCCATTCCCCGATCAGCTTCTTTTTTTCTTCAAGATAATTCTCCCGGGTTCCGGCTTCTTCGTAATAATTCGACCAGGTGCTTTTTGCCGCAGGAAGCTGAAGCTTACGGGTGAGGGACTCAAGACTGGAAACCAGGTTGAGCAGTTTTTGTTTTGAGAACCGAATCTTTTTATTCCGGTTAGCCGGCGGCCTGGTACTCATACCTGCATTCAGGTGTATGTGCAGGTAAACCGGCAGCGAAAACCTGCTTCGGCGGGGAAGCAGCGAAGCCGTTACCGGAAGCGGGATACCATCCGGCCAGGCCTGCAGCAACTGAGGCATGGGTTTTTTGCTGTAATGCATGATCAGCAGGGGGCCGAGGAAATGCTCACAAAACTGCCGGTAGGCGATCCAGGGTTCTTCTTCCTTATATTTTTCAAAAGAAAGTGTGTCGATGAAGATAAGTTTGCCCTGGTGCCATTGGATATTATAAGCACTGGCGTCTTTCAGGATCATGCCGAAACCAAGCGCCTCTTTCAGCAGGGATAAGGTAAGCAGGGCGGCATCTTTCAGCATATCAAAGCTCCACTCATAGGGATAGGAAATAAACGGAATCGGCTCCGGTTCCAGGGTGGTATGCCCCTCTGTATCCCCGGTCAGGTTCTGGTTCACTGCCCGGTGCGGGATAAGAAGTTGTTTATCCACCAGGTGCTGATAACAACCCGAAAGAACAAACTCCTCAAAATGCGGGGCGAATACCTTGTTTACCTGCCGGTAAAGGGTGCCATGTTGTTTAAAAATAAATCCTGATGGATCCCTGTAGGAGGAGGGGTGAGGAGTAAAGCTTTTTTCCATCAGTGTGCCTGGTTATCGTCAGTTTTTTTTGGTGAGCGGACAAAAATTGACCTGATAAAAGCCCAGATATTTTTAAAAAAGAAACCAATCCCGAGCACTGCTGCGATAATGGCCTGAACAAGGTAGCTGCCGCTTCCCGGATCGATATACAGCAAGTCGTGCATCACAGGTAACTCAGGTTTGTTTTCGGCGTTAAAGTTAGCAATGTTTCATACATCAGGCGGATGGTGCTTTCAATATCATCTTTATGCAGCATCTCCACGGTGGTGTGCATATACCGGAGCGGGATAGAGATCAGTACAGAAGGGCAGCCGTCATTGGAATAGGCAAATGAATCGGTATCGGTGCCGGTGCTCCGGCTCAATGCCCTCCACTGAACCGGTATCTTCTTTTCTTCCGCCACTTTTTCCACCAGGGCGAGTAGTTTATTGTGTACGGCAGGTGCATAGGAAAGGGAAGGCCCCTTGCCTGTTGAAACATCCCCTTCAATATTCTTACTGATCATCGGCGTGGTGGTATCATGTGTTACATCCGTTACAATAGCAATATCCGGTTTGATCCTCCGGGCGATCATTTCCGCACCGCGGAGGCCGATCTCCTCCTGAACGGCATTTACCACGTAGAGCCCGAAGGGAAGCTTCTTGTTGTTTTCTTTCAGCAGCCGGGCCACTTCTGCGATCATGAAGCCGCCGATGCGGTTATCGAATGCACGGCCGATATAATTATTGTTGGCCAGCTCATCAAAACCATCTTCATAGGTGACCACTGCCCCGATATGAATGCCCAGCGCCTCCACTTCTTTTTTATTCCTTGCCCCGCAATCCAGCCAGAGATTGTCTGTCCGGGGAGCCGGTTCCTTCTGATCAGGCGTGCCGATACGGGTATGGATGGCTGGCCAGCCGAAAACGGCCTTTACCTTTCCTTTTTTTCCGTGAATGATCACCCGTGAAGCCGGGGCGGTCTGGTGGTCCACGCCGCCATTTCTTTTGAGATAGATCAGCCCGTCGGCCGTGATATAATTTACAAACCAGCTGATCTCATCGGCATGGGCTTCTATCACCACTTTAAAGGGATGGGCAGGGTTTACAATACCAACAGCAGTTCCGTAAGGATCGACAAAATGGGTATCCACATAAGGTTTCAGGTATTCGATCCATAGTTTCTGTCCCCAGGTTTCGAACCCCACCGGGGAAGCGTTATTGATATAGTGCTTTAAAAATGAAAATGATTTTTCTGTGATCACTCCCTTCTTTGCTTTTGCCGGTGTTGCGGTTCTTTTCTTAGCTGCTTTTGCCATGTGA
The DNA here is from genome assembly GCA_046329665.1 of Chitinophagaceae bacterium. Classification (GTDB taxonomy): domain Bacteria; phylum Bacteroidota; class Bacteroidia; order Chitinophagales; family Chitinophagaceae; genus JJ008. Next base: position 311,528 of record JAXLUG010000004.1, read on the forward strand.
TAGCTGTTTTGTCTGTAAAAATAATCAAATGCGGCCTATAAGCATGAGGAGGGCGGATAAGACCATCAATCCGTCCAGCACTACAAAATAAAGGATGTCGGAAAAATTCTTACGGGCATAATTATACAGCAAGGCGGTGATAATGCCCGGTAATAAAAGGAGCAACTGGTTCATGCGGCTGATCCCGTATAACCCCAGCAGAAAAGTGGTCACTGCAAATACGGTCCAGGAAAAAACGAATAGAACAGTGACCTGCCTGTCGTTCAGGAAGGTAATCAGGCTGCGTATTCCGGCGGCTTTATCATCCGCCTTGTCCCGCAGGTCGAAAAGGATGCAGATACAGTAAATGAAAAAGAAACGGTTGACGGCAAACAGCGTATAGCCGGAGTTCCAGGCCGTGTTGGTAACCAGCAGCGGCAGGGCAGCGGTAACATACATCCACACAAACGACAGGAAAATGGTCTTGCCGATCGCCACTTTCCGTAACTGACGAAACAGGGGGTGCGGAAGCTTCGGTGCGGAATATAAGAAGGTGGCAATAACCGCAGGGGTGAGCCAGAACCAATGTTCCCGCATCCGGTAAAAGAAATATGCGGCTCCTGCCAGGCCGGTTAAGAACAGTAATAAGAGCCAGGTCCGGTAGCGTAACTGCCACCTGATCCGCGGTGAAGGTATCAGCGACCCGGTCGTGAAATAATAATGGAAGCTGTAACTGCATAGGGTTGAAAACAGGACAAACCGGGTCAGTGTGATATCTGCATCAGTTCCGAGAAAAAGCCAGGCCGTTTGCTGTACCATCAATACGGAACAGGCAGCAATAAAAAGATTGCTGTAAACGAGGAAAAAAAGAAATTGTCTCAGGTACTTCAAAAAAGGGTCAGGGTTTTTTAAGCCTGATTTTTTTTGATTCAGCAGCATTACTCCGGTGCCCTGCCTTATCCTTCAGCACAAACGTGAAACTGGCAGTAGTATCTTTTGGCACTCCCGACAGGGGCTTAAGATCGGGATTGTTCAGCGTGTTGTACTCCAGGCCGATCGTAATATCTGCCTGGCGGGTGCCTTTCGGTACGCCCAGGAATTGAAAATCGTAACGGAAAGTATCGATCACAATGGCCGTACTGCCATTATACCATTGGTAGCCTACCAGGACGGAATCGATATCTCCTTCGTCATCCGTGTACTTAGCGGTGTAGTAAATAACATCTCCGTGAAAAACAGTTTCGGGGGAAATGGATTTTGCTTCAACCTGCGGCTCTGTTTTGAACTTATCTTTGTTGCAAGCTGCGAATGCAATTATCAGCAGAAGGGGTAATACAAACCTGCGTTTCATCGGGGATTATTTGAGTGAAAACAAATTTACGTTTTTTAAGTACATAAAAACCAGCTTGACCAGCCCGGCCGGACATACCATTTTTGAGGCCAGTGAGCAGCAATTCACGGCGATGGCGCTGGAAACTTTCCGTTTTCAATGGGAGGGCAACCCTGTTTACAGGGCTTATACAGACGCCATCGGCACCAACCCCGCCCAGGTCCGTTCCCTGGCACAGATCCCCTTTTTACCGGTCCGGTTCTTTAAGACCCATACTATAAAGACCGGGAATTTTGATGAGGCGGCATTGTTTGAAAGCAGCGGAACCACCGGAATGATTAACAGCAGGCATTTCGTGAAGGATCTCACCTGGTACGAGGAAAGCTTCACCCGCTGCTTTGAACAGTTTTACGGGTCTGCACGGGACTGGTGTCTCCTGGCCTTATTGCCATCCTACCTGGAAAGGAGCCATTCCTCCCTTATCTATATGACCGGAAAGCTTATCGAACGTACCGGTCACCCGCAAAGCGGTTTTTACCTGTATGATACCGATGCGCTGATGGATGTCCTTGACCAACTCGGACAGGAAAGACAAAAGACATTGTTACTGGGTGTGACATTTGCTTTGCTTGACCTTGCAGAAAGATACCGGCGCCCGTTACCATACACTGTAATAATGGAAACCGGCGGTATGAAAGGCAGGCGGAAGGAAATGATCCGGCAGGAAGTACATGCGATCCTGAAAGATGCCTTTGGCGTCAGCACCGTGCATTCTGAGTATGGGATGACTGAAATGCTTTCACAGGCGTATTCAAAGGGAGAGGGGATATACCGGTGCCCCTCCTGGATGAAAATACTGGTGCGGGATGATGAAGATCCGTTTTTAGTGAAAGAAGAAGGGGCAGGAACGATCAACGTGATCGACCTGGCCAATAAATACTCCTGTTCTTTTATTGCTACCGATGATGCCGGCCGCCTGTACCCGGATGGAAGCTTTGAAGTGCTGGGCCGGGTGGACGGGAGTGATCTCAGGGGATGCAGCCTGCTGGTGGTGTAGAACCGGCCAAAAAACAAACAGTCCCGTATGAACGGGACTGCTGCTTTCATGGCTGTTGTTCGGTTTGTTATCCTTAGTCAAGGTCCATATCGAAGTCGTCATCTGACTTTTCAATATTGAATTTCCTGTGTTTTTCGAGGAAGCTGCGGTACTTATTATATACCTGGTCGGATGCTTTTTTCCCGTTGATGAATAATTCGCCGTTCTTATGCTTTAAGGTATAACCTTCTTTCTTGCTGATCAGGCCGTCTTTTTCCAGGTCTTCCACAAAGGATTTGAATTCTTTCATTTCAGCCTTTACCTTGTCCATTTCGGCCCGGGCCTTTTCCATTTGCTTTTCCAGTTCAGGTCCCAGGTCCTTCATCTTCTCCTGCAGTTCTTTCATGCCGGCATCCAGGTTCTTCATATCGATTTCTTTCACCTTTTCTAAGCTTTTCTGCATTCTCTCCCAGTCCACTTTGCTAAGTGATTCCTGGATCTCCTTTTGTATTTTGGCGGCATCCAGGTTCTTCATGGACTCGCTGATTTCTTCCTTGATCTTTTCCATATCCACTTTGGCCAGCGACTCGGTCAGTTCCTGCTTGATCTTTTCCATGTCCACTTCCTTCATGGCATCTTTTATTTCTTTCTGGATCTTTGCCATATCCACTTCTTTCAGGGCTTTCTCCATTTCCAGTTTTATTTTCTCGCCGTCCAGTTCCTTCATAGCGTCTGCCAGTTCTTTCTTCATTTTTTCCAGGTCCACTTTCAGGTCGGCATTATCCAGTTCATTGATCACATCGTCAAGATCACGGACCTTTTTTTCTTTTTCTGTTCTTTGTTTCCCGGGAATGGTATCCTGTTGTGTTTTATCCTTTTGACCGGGAGTTTGCTGCTGCCCCCATGAAACGAGGCCGATCGTAAGGATAATGGCAAATAAGGCGAGCCACAGAGGCGCCTGCCGGCGGAATGCTGATTTCATAAACTGATTTTTTGAGGTTGATTTTGTTTTTCACGAAACACTTCGTATCAAATATACGACTGATTTCGTATTACAAACAGCCCCGCCGGGGAAAAAGAAAATTTTAACAAATAGGGCCTTTCTACCCTTTCCTGAACGCCCAGCGGATCATTTCCTTCCAGCTGGGTTTTTTCCCGTACATAAGGATGCCCGTCCGGTAGATCTTGGCAGCGAGCCAGGTGGTACCAAGGAAAGTGAGAACGAGCAGAAACATGGAAAGTGCCAGTTGCCAGCCCGGAACACCGTAAGAGATACGTCCCATCATCACAATAGGGGAAGTAAGCGGGAACAGGCTGCCGAAGATGGCCAGGTCGCTGTCCGGCTGGTTGATGGCCTGGGTCATTATCACAAACGAAAGCAGGATGGGCATGGTGATCGGAAATATCATTTGCTGTGCTTCCTGCGGGTCTTCATTTACCATACTGCCGACAGAGGCAAATAAGGCCGCATACATAAAATAACCGCCGAGGAAATAAAATGTGAACGTAAACAGGATATTGCCAATGGGTAATGACTTGAGGGAATTGATGATGCCGATCATACCACCGCCCTGCATACCGCCGCCGGCACTGGCCTGTTGCAGCTGGCTGCCGAATTCCGGGAAAATAAAAGGTATGATATACTGCAGCCCGATCACCAGGAATACCCAGATAAGGAACTGGGTAAGCCCCACGGCACCAATGCCGATAATCTTGCCCAGCATAAGCTGAAATGGTTTTACAGAACTTACGATCACTTCAGCGATACGGCTTGTCTTTTCTTCCATCACCCCTCTCATCACCATGGTGCCATAAATAATGAGCATCAGGTACACCATAAACCCGGCGGTAAAGCCCACCCCGGAATTGACACCGGCATTTACTTCCGCCTGGTCGCCTTTGCCTTTCAGGGTCTTCAGTCCTATATCCACCTTGAAGGAATTGATCTGCGCTTCGCTGATATTGGCGGTATGCATTCTTTTTTTCCTGACGGCCTCATCGACTGCCGACTCCAGTTTGGATTGGGTGCCGGGTCCCAGGTTCTTGGCGTAATAAAGGGTAGGCCTTGTACCGGAGGAGTCGATATAATTGGCCGGGGGCACCGAAAGAAAGTATTTGTATCCGAGGTCCCTGTATTTCTCCCGGTAGCTTTCCTCCGTTTCATTCGGGATGAACTCAAAAGTAAGCCCGTTGCTGGTGAATGATTTGCCGTCGAACAGGTTGGCCTTGTCGATCACGGCCACCTTTTCCTTTTCATTATGTCCGGATACCGCTATGGCGATGATAGCGGCATAGAAACCGATAATGATCAGGGGGACAAGGATAGTAAGCAGCAGGAATGTTTTTTTCTTCACCCTTGACAGGTACTCTCTTCTTAATACAAGCCAGATCTTATGCATGGTATTGCAGTTGTAGATGGATCAGATTTTTTCGAATTGTCTTGCGTTAGGAGTGCCCTCCACCAGTTTGATAAAAATATCATTCAGCGATGGAAGGATCTCATTGAAGGAATTCACCTGGACCCCGTTTGCCAGCAGGTGCTGCAGCACATCGTTGGGGGTTTTCCCTTCCTTTATCTTCACTACCTGTGCCCCGTTCTTTTTTCCCACGGTTTCAAACGGGCTGGCCCCGTCTCCGGAACTGAGCACCTGGTGGGTGCCGATACTGAAAAGGTTTTCTTTAAACTGCTGTTTTACCTGTGCCACGGTGCCGTCCAGGATCTTTTTCCCCCGGTTGATGAGTACAATATGATTACAGATCTCCTCCACCTGCTCCATACGGTGGGTGCTGAAGATGATCGTGGCGCCATGCTGGGCCAGCCTGTATATTTCATCCTTGATCAGGTTGGTATTTACCGGGTCCAGCCCGCTGAATGGCTCGTCAAGAATAACAAGACGGGGATCATGTACGATCGTGGTCACAAACTGGAGTTTCTGGCTCATCCCCTTGGAGAGATCTTCCACTTTCTTGTTCCACCATGACTCCATATTGAATTTTACAAACCATTCTTTGATCCGGGCCTGCGCATCCGACCGGTTCATCCCTTTTAGCTGGGCGAGGTACATCGTCTGTTCGCCGATCTTCATTTTCTTATAAAGCCCCCTTTCTTCCGGCATGTACCCGATCTGTGCGATATCATTGATCGGGTCAAATCTTTTCCCGTCGAAATTGATATGGCCCTCGTCGGGGTAAAATATCCCGGTGATCATCCGGATCAGGGTTGTTTTGCCGGCGCCGTTCGGGCCCAGCAAACCGAAGATCTGGCCTTTATCAATGGAAAAACTGATATCGTCCACAGCCTTTTGAGAAGAGAAATATTTTTTGAGGTTTTGCAGTTCAAGCAGTGGCATAAAGTGCATTTGTGGTAGCAAAAATACTTGTCCTGGCGAATTTGATGATTAATTAAGGTCAACTGCCCGGCTTTCGGGATGAAATGCAAAATGAGCCGGTAAACCGCCCGCTGCCGGGTGCGGCAACCCGTTAAGGCCGGATGTAATGCATAACGGGGTGGATAAAAAGATCACTCGTAGAACCAACAGGTATTTTTTCAGGCCGGTAATGGAAGATTTACTATTTCAATCCGTAAATCTTCACTGTAGATTTGGCGCCGGAAATCTGTACTCAATGAAAAATTACTCCGTGATCCACCTTGTGGTGTTCATGTTCCTTTTACCATTGGTTCCGGCTGCACAGGTCGCCATCAATAGTGTTTCTACTATCAATACCATTATTGTTCCGGGCGGTACGTCAAGCCAGCTGGTCACCTCGCACAGCAGCAGTGTGAACGGGGTAACCCCTTCCACCAATTACAGCGTGAATTACACAAATGTGGGGAATATTAAAATCGTTGACTTCAGTTATTCCGGTAAAACCTATGTCCGTTACTCGTTGTTTGATACGATCATCATCCGGCGGGCCGCTAATGCCTCTGAACCTACCAACGGCAATAAACAGCATATCTTCTGCGAAGGGCCTGCTGCAATAGATAATATCACCCATATCATGCCTTTCACCATTGCCTACCCGCAGGTATCCGGCTATGCTTTTATGGAGCAAGTAATGAAAGAAGGATATATCAACAGGGGCAGTGATAATGTGTTCAACAATGATGCCTCCTCCGATCTTACTTTTAATAACATCGAACGGGTGGACTTTGTATATAAACCGGGTATTGCAGCCACCAATGCAGCTTCTGCCGGATTCCTCATTGCCGAAAGAGGCGGAAACGATGCCTTTAAAATTGCTGCCATCACCGCTGTTGATGCATCAGGAAACCCCGCTGCCTTTGGTTCGGTGCTTTCTGTTACCACTTCTTCTTACGGATCCGCTATTGCCTCCGCCGCCACTTATGTCATGCGGAAAGATGTATCTGACAATGTGCTGCGGCCTTTCTCACTGGTTCCTTCACAGCCCATCAAATCAGTCTTTATCCGGCTAAGCGACCTTGGCATCAGCGCCAACCAGGCCGTGTATGGCTATGCACTGATGGGAAGCGATGTTACCGCCACTACCAGTGCCCAGGTCCTGGCCTATACGAACAGTACGTATTATCCCACCACCACCACCAGCGCCACCGGGGGAATGGACCTGGCATCGGCCCCCGGTATATTTGAAACTGACCATGTACTGGCTATTCACTCCCTTACCGCCAAAACGCTTACGAATGATAATGAAGCGGTGCTGGAATGGACGGATGATGACCATTCTCTCGTAAAAGAATACCAGCTGGAAAAATCACTGAATGGTACTGACTTTGAAACGATCGGCCATATCGCCTCCGGCAATGTTTCTGCTTATTCATTTACTGATAAAAACTTTACGGTTTCCGCCTACTACCGGGTCCGGGTCATCCTTCTGACGGGGAGTATTTATTATTCCGAAGTGATGCTGGCTAAGCACAGCGGTACTTCATTCAGCGTTAGCCTGTATCCAAATCCTGCCCATGACTACCTGGTGATGGCATTTACGGCAAAAGCCCGTAACAGGCAAGTGACCCTGTTTTCTGACGATGGAAGGGAAAGAGGTAAATGGCAGATCAATGAGAACAGCCTTTCCGCAGAGATCGATCTCCGGCAGCTGGGCAGGGGGCACTACTTTGTAAATGTCAGCGATCCGGTCTCCGGCAGCAAGACCTCTCAGTTCGTCAAGCAATAAGCGGATATGGCGGCGGCTACTTTTTCGCCATCCATCGCAGCGCTTACAATACCGCCGGCATACCCGGCCCCTTCGCCGCAGGGATAGAGGTTGTTGATCTGCGGATGCCGCAGGGTTTGTTCCTCCCGCGGGATACGGACAGGAGAGGAGGTCCTTGATTCCGTTGCCACCACCACCGCATCATTTGTAAGATATCCACGCATCTTCTTGCCGGTTTCCCTGAAGCCTTCCTGTAATCTTTTATGAATGAATGCCGGCAGCACCTCTTTCAAAGAAACAGGACGGATACCCGGCAGGTAAGAGCAGGCCGGCAGGCCGGCAGAAGATGTATTGCTGATAAAATCGGTCAGCCGCTGGGCAGGTGCCCTGAACTTTCCTCCGCCGGATTCGAAGGCTTTACGTTCCACCGACTGCTGAAAATACATCGCCGCCAGCGGTCCGTATTTTTTAAACGGTAACCAGTCTTTTTCTTCTACGGCCACGACAATACCACTGTTTGCAAACGGGTTGTTTCGCCGGGAAGGGCTCCATCCATTCACCACCAGTTCTCCTGCAGAAGTGGCTGCTGGGGCGATGATACCCCCCGGGCACATACAGAAAGAAAAAACACCCTTACCCTCCACCTGCTGAACCCAACTGTAGGCGGCAGGGGGTAAAAAAGGATCCCTCGTATGGCAATGGTATTGCAGGCTGTCAATTACAGGTTGCGGATGCTCCACTCGTACACCTAAGGCAAATGGTTTGGCGTCGACCCGGATCTTCTTATTGTGCAGCAGCTCAAAAATATCCCTTGCAGAATGGCCGGTGGCCAGGATCACCGCATCTCCCTCAAAACGGTTTCCGTCGGCCGTCTTGACGGCACTGATCATATCGTTTTCAACGATCAGATCAACCACTTTTTTTTCAAAAAGAATAAGACCACCGCAGGCAGTAATGGTTTCCCGCATGGCGGTGATGATATGGGGCAGCTTGTTGGTGCCGATGTGCGGGTGAGATTCAAATAAGATCTTTTCATCAGCCCCGAAATGCACCAGCAGGTTCAGGATCCGGTTTATATCTCCCCGCTTGCTGCTGCGGGTATAGAGTTTTCCATCGCTGTAAGTGCCGGCGCCGCCTTCCCCGAAACAATAATTGCTTTCCGGGTTTACTTCGCCTTCTTTATTCAGCCGGGCTAGGTCCCGCCGCCTGGCCCTGACGTCTTTCCCCCTTTCAAGAACGACCGGTTGGATACCCGCTTCGATCAGTTTCAGTGCCGCAAACAGCCCCGCAGGACCAGCCCCGACAATAATGATCTTTTTTTCAGAAGCATGCACATCCCCGAAACGGAACGGAAGGATCTCCCTTGACTGAAAAGGTTCGTTGATGAAGGCCTTGACCACCAGCTGCACTTTAGGCTGATGACCCCTGGCATCGATCGATTGCCTGATGATATGGTAGCCGGTAACGCCGGCAGGGGCAATACCGGCCTCAGCAGCAATGTATTCCTTTACCTGTAATTCGCTGGCTGCTTCAGACGGAAGAAGCCTGAGATGGATCGTTTTTTGCATGGTCAGGTATTTATCCTGAAAGAGCTGCAAAGATGAAATAAAAAAAGATAATTCCCTTGCCATGAACTCAAATTTGGGTTACCTTCAAACAGCCACCAGTTTATGAGAAGAATTTTCCTTTATAGCTTTATCGTGACCGTATTCTCCTGCCCGGTCATTTCCTGTCACACACCTTACCAGACTGAATCGATGCAGTATAAATCATACCGCATCACGGCTAATGAAATGAAGGATACTGCCATGCTTTCAATGCTCCATCCGTATAGTGTAAATGTGAGCAAAACCATGAATGATGTGGTGGGGGTTGCAGACAGGAGCCTGGAAAAGAAACAGCCGGAATGCACACTGGGTAATTTCATGGTCGATGCTTTCTTTACGATGGCCAAAGAAAAATATAACACGGATGTGGATGCCTGCTTGATGAACTATGGCGGTATCCGGCTTACCCAGTTGCCGGCCGGCAATATCACCACCGGGAAAATATTTGAACTGATGCCCTTCGATAACCTGCTTATTCTTCAAAAAGTAAAAGGGACCGCCCTGCAGCAGTTGCTGGATATTACAGCAGCAAAAGGCGGCTGGCCCCTGGCCGGCGTTACCATGCAGATCAGGAATAATAAAGCAGTGAATGTGATGATTGGCGGAAAGCCGATCGATCCGGAAGCGGTGTATACGGTAGCGAATTCAGATTTTGTGGCGAATGGGGGCGACAATGCGGACATGCTCCGTACGGTACCCCAGATCGCCAACGGCTACCTGATGCGGGATGCACTTTTCGACTATATAAAGAAGCTTAAAAGCGAAGGAAGGAACGTAAATGCTCAAATTGAAAACAGGGTTACCAATGCTCAATAGGAAGAAGTTTTTGAGACAGGCAGCGTTGTCGGCCGGTGCAGTACTGGCCGGCCCCCGGCTGATCGAGGCGGCGGAAGCCATGACCCCGGCCCGGCTCACTATTCTGCATACCAATGATACCCATAGCCGGCTGGAACCTTTCCCGATGGACGGAGGGAGGAACCAGGGGCTTGGCGGTATTGCCGCCAGGTCGGAGATCATCAAGCAGGTAAGGGCCGAAGAAGAGCAGGTACTGTTATTGGATGCCGGCGATATCTTCCAGGGCACACCGTATTTTAATTTATACAAAGGCGAACCTGAGATCAGGGCCATGACGGCCATGCAATATGATGCCTGCACGATCGGCAATCATGATTTTAATGCCGGAATGGAAAACCTGGCCACGCAGCTCACCAAACATGCCGGCTTCCCCATGCTGGTTGCCAATTACGACTTTACCGGCACACCAATGGAAAACAAAACAATGCCTTACAAAGTGTTCAAAAAAGGAAGCCTGCGGATAGGGGTGTTGGGTGTGAGTATTGAAGGCCGCGGACTGATCCCCGATGCCTTGTTTGGCAACACAAAATATCTCGATCCTGTACAGAAGGCAAACGAAACGGCAGCGCTACTGAAGAAGAATGAAAGTTGCGATATGATCGTTTGTTTGTCGCATCTCGGCAACCAATACAAGGATAACAAAGTGAGTGATGAAATACTGGCAAAGGAGTCAGAGAATATTGACCTGATCATTGGGGGACATACACATACTTTTCTGGAGGAGCCGCTGAAATATAAGAATAAAAACGGCAACGATGTTATCGTTAACCAGGTAGGTTGGGCAGGAATAATTTTAGGCAGATTGGATTTTGAATTTTCCAAATTTTCCGGGAAAAAAATGACCAAAAACCATAATCTTTCTGTTTCACAAAAAACAGGTGGATAAAAATTTTTTTTTATAAAAGAAATGGTGATATTCGCCTCCCTGTCCAACTTTTTTTATTGATGACGTGATTAGATTTTTTTTTGGACGGAATTGTAAGACTACTATAGTTAACCCGACATAAACTGCTTACTAATCTGATGGAGAAGAACGCTGAAAAAATCTGGACCAATTGTTTAAAGATCATAAAAGACATCGTTGAATGGCAGCACTTCAAAACCTGGTTCGAACCCATCAAACCTGTCTCCCTTAAAAATAATGTTCTCGTCATCCAGGTTCCCAGCCAATTCTTTTTTGAATACCTCGAAGAACATTACGTAAATTTATTAGCGAAGACATTGAAACGGGAACTGGGTAAAGAAGCCCGGCTGGAATACCGGATCATGGTGGACAGCGGTAATGCCAGGAGCAAGCCCGTTACAATGGATGTCAGCGGTCAGGGTTTTAAAACGTTTTCCAATAACGAAATGGATTTCCCACTCATTATAAACAACCCCGTAAAGAACCCATTCGTTATCCCGGGTCTGAAAAAGATGCAGATCGACCCGCAGCTTAACCATATTTATACATTCGATGCTTTTGTGGAAGGGGATTGCAACCGGGTAGCCCGGAGAGCCGGTAAAACGGTCGCCGAAAAACCCGGCGCTAACTCCTTTAACCCCCTGGTCATATATGGCGGGGTGGGCTTAGGTAAAACACACCTGGCCCAGGCCATCGGAAACGAAGTAAAAAGACTCCATCCCAACAAAGTGGTCCTCTACGTCAGCTCGGAGAAGTTCATCAACCAGTTCATGGACCACAGCCGTAATAATGCGATCAACGATTTCATCCATTTTTACCAGCTGATCGATGTACTCATCCTGGATGATGTGCAGTTCTTTGCCAAAGCGGAAAAATCCCAGGATGCTTTCTTTGCCATTTTCAATCACCTTCACCAGTCTCACAAACAACTGGTGCTTACCTCCGATAAATCACCCAAAGATCTTGAAGGCGTACAGGAAAGACTGCTCAGCCGCTTCCGCTGGGGGCTTAGTGCCGACCTGCAGGTGCCTGAATACGATACCCGGATCGAGATCCTGGAAAAGAAAATGAAGAACGACGGGCTCGAAATGTCAAAAGAGGTGGTGAAATACATTGCTTACAATATAAGTAATAACGTAAGGGAGCTGGAAGGCGCCCTCATATCACTGTTGGCACAATCTTCGCTGAACAGGAGAGAAATTGACCTAGACCTCGCCAAGAAAGTGCTACGGAATTTTGTAAAATCATCCAGTAAAGAGATCACTATCGAGACCATTCAGAAAATGGTCTGTGAATATTTTGATGTGCCATACGATAAGCTGCTGCAAAAGACCCGTAAAAGGGAGATCGTACAGGCCCGCCAGATCACTATGTACCTCGCCAAGGCTTTTACCAAGAATTCACTCAAAACGATTGGTGAGCATTTCGGCGGCCGGGACCATACTACCGTGATCCATTCCTGCCAGACCGTAAAAGACCTGATGGATACAGATGGTGTCTTCAGGGAAAATGTACTGGAGCTTCAGCAAAAAGTTCAGCTGGCTGCAATGTAAGCCCTGCATATAAAAGAATTGAAATCCCGGATTCCACTAATACCGAATCCGGGATTTGTTTTTTGGGATTTCTTGCCTGTTATCTTTATTTTTGCCCCCCTTGAAAAATTCAGCCCGCCGGTGAGGTGGATGAGTGGCTGAAATCAACGGTTTGCTAAACCGTCGTACGTCCTTAAAGATGTACCGAGGGTTCGAATCCCTCCCTCACCGCAAAGCCTTTACATTTTTTGTAAAGGCTTTTTTAGTACCGGCAGCCGAAATCAATCCGGCAGGTACAGGTCTTAACCATAGCCGGTCATAACGCTGTCCTGTTATGGCGGATCAGCTACCTCTCTCGCCGGTACCGCCCGGCACCAGCGACCAAGGTCAGCGACCAGGGCTAAACCCAATAAAAGCGGTGATACATTTATCCTCCCCCTGATTTTTGGTTTATAAAAATGCGTACTTTTACGTTATTCAGTTATTAATTAACTGCAAACCAATACCAATGACTGCCCAACAAATACGAGTAGCGATTGCCGACGATCATAAGATCTTCCGGGATGGCATCCGGATGGCGCTCAAAGACAAAGAGTACCTGAAAATAATCTGGGAAGCGGAAGACGGAAAAGACCTGATGCACAAACTTCAGCTCAAACTCCCCGACGTAATATTAATGGATATCAGGATGCCGGAAGTAGACGGTATCAATGCCATCAGTATGATCCGCAAGGAACATGAGTCCCTTAAGATCATTGTGCTCACCATGTACGATGACCAGGAGATGATCACGAAAATGATGGAGATGGGGGCCAATGCCTACCTGACGAAAACCACAGACCCCGAAGAGATCTACCAGGCCATCCTCACCTGTATGAATGATGATTTCTACTTTAATGAACTGGTGAATAAGGCCGTTCTCCTGAAACTTCAGCACAAGAAAACGGTCCGGCAGTTTTATCCCAACCCGGTTAAATTCTCTGAAAAAGAGATCAAGATCCTTAAGCTTATTGCCGAGGATAAGACCACGGAGGAAATTTCCAAAGAAGTGTTCCTGAGCCCCCGCACCATTGAAACCATCCGGCAGAACATGAAGCAAAAGGTAGGCGCCAAAACGATCGCCGGTCTGGTAATGTACGGTATGCGTAATAAACTGCTGGAGTAAATCCCGGTTATTCAAACAATGGGCAATATCAACGATATCTATTTTGACGGTTTCTATAAAGAGATCTGGAAGACGATCATTCCTGATGAACTGACCGTAAAGGAAGTGGATTTTATGGTGGCCCACTTCGGCCTGCAGCCCGGCAGCAAGGTGCTGGACCTGATGTGCGGTTATGGCCGTCATGCCATTGGTCTGGGAAGGAAAGGCATTCATGTGACAGCGATTGATAACCTGCCTGACTATACCCGGGAGATCGGGGAAATAACGGCTGCGGAGAACCTGCCCGTTAAAGTATTCACCCAATCCATACTGGAACCCCTGCCCGGCGATGGGTATGACCTGGCGATCTGTATGGGAAACAGCCTGAACTTTTTTAATGAGCAGGAGCTCTCGAAGATAGTACCCGCTATTTCGGCCGTACTGAAAAAAGGTAGCCATTTGCTGATCAACAGCTGGACCATAGCCGAGATCGTCTGCAAGCATTTTAAGGAGAATGGCTGGTCACAGGTTGGCAATATAAAATTCCTGACCAGTTCAAAATTTCTTTTTCACCCTGCCCGGGTGGAAACGGACAGCTTCATGATCGCTGCCGACGGGGTTACCGAAACCAAGAAAGCTGTCGATTATGTTTACTCACTCAATGAAACGGACCGCCTGCTCAGGTCGGCCGGGCTGACCCCCGTGGAAGAATACAGTATACCCGGCAGGAAAAAGTTTACCCTGGGCGAACCCCGCATATATATAATAGCAGAAAAATAGAAACTGCTTCCCCGGATATTAGTCATGGAAAGGGAAGTGACCGGTTTGTCCGTAAAGACAAATAAAAAACCCCGGCGTTATGAGGACCGGGGCTTTAACGTTACTGTTATGAAAAGAAAAAGATTTTGAACCGTTGTGCTTCATAGAGACAGGGTTTAACGGTTGCAGGTTTTTGGTTTTTTCAAAGGCTCTTTCTTAAGATATTGGATAGTCTAAAAACGGGACGATATAAAATAGAAAGTTGACTGGCTGGGGTGAAGTGTCCCCCGTTGAAACGGGGCTGGTCTTTCAAAGGATCTGGAAATAACTTTCTGGACGGTTATGGACATTGGATGAGAAGTGAGACAGATCATCCTCGTCAATCAACTTTCTGGGTCAAAAGTATATTCACATGTATATGTTAACAAGAGCATAACTGCCCTATTTAAAACATTCAGTATTTACTGCCGGCTTCGTAAAATTCCGGTGAAGGGGCGGGTAGAGTTTCGAGCGGGAAGACGATTGCGGTATATTCCGCAATTTTCAAATCAAGTACTTTCCCTATGGTATATATAAAGGGATTTTTCCATCTTGCACCCGGAATAAATGCAAAATCCAATAATTTTTACTAATAATTTGATCCATGAAAAATCCCGAAACCAACTCCGTTATTAAGGTAGCCATCGCTGATGATCATACCTTATTCCGCACCGGCGTTAAAACCTCTCTCCAGGCCCGCAAAGACATTCAAATGGTTGCAGAAGCAGAAAACGGAATGCAACTGCTGAACCTGCTGCGTCATATCCAGCCGGATGTGGTGTTGCTGGACATCCAGATGCCTATCATGGATGGTCTTACTACCCTCCCGGAGATAAAGAAACTTTACCCGGATGTAAAAGTAATTATGCTTTCCATGCACAATGATCACTCCGTTATTTCCAAAATGATGGAGATCGGTGCAAACTCTTACCTCACAAAAGAGTCCGGCTCCGAAATGATCTATGAAGCCATCCGCGGCGTGTATGAGAATGATTTTTACTTCAACGAGCTTACCAATAAGGCCCTGCTGAGCGGTCTGCGCACCAAGCGTACCACCGAGTCTTCCATCCCGCAGGATGTACAGCTCACTGAAAAAGAAGTAACGATCCTTAAACTGATGTGCGAAGAGAAAAGCACCAAGGAGATCGCCGATATCGTGGACCTCAGCCCCCGCACCGTGGAGGCTATCCGGGATAAACTCAAAACCAAGACCGGTACCAAATCAATGGCCGGGCTGGTGATGTATGCCGTGAAAGCCGGTATCGTAGAACATGCATAATATTTTTCCAGGCAAGCAGATTGAACCCTGACAGTCGTCAGGGTTTTTTATTTTATCTTGTTCCCGTGCCGTTCATTTATTTCAATAACAGGTTTATACCAGCCGGTGAACCGGTTCTGCCCGCTTCCAATAAAAGCTTTCGGTACGGGGACGGGCTGTTTGAAACCATCAAAGTGGCCGGCGGTAAACTTTTGCTGGGAGAACTGCACTTCGACCGGCTCTTCAGCGGGCTTTCCCAATTGAAAATAGCGCTTCCTGCCCTCGTCAACCGGCAAAAAATGTCCGGGGAGATAATGGCCCTTTGCCAGAAAAATAAATGCAGCGAAAGGGCCCGGGTCAGGCTCACGGTATTCAGGGGGAATGGCGGCCTGTACGAGGAAAACAAGGACGCCGGCTATCTCATCGAATGCTGGCCACTGGAAAAGGAAATGGATGAACTGAACCAGAACGGGCTGGTATTGGATATTTTCCCTCACGGCAGAAAAAGCCAGGACCCCTTGTCGGGCCTCAAGTCTTCCTCCGCCCTTATCTATGCCCTGGCAGCACAATATGCCCGTGAACAAAAACTCAATGATTGCCTTGTACTGAACACAACGGGCCATATAGCCGACTCCACCATTGCAAATATTTTCCTGGTCAAAAACAGTAAAGTGCAGACCCCGGCACTCTCCGAAGGGTGTATCGCCGGGGTGATGCGACGACACCTGCTGCAGTCCCTGCAAAACGCCGGGATGGACGTTGAAGAAACAGTAGTCTCCCCGGATGACCTGTCCACTGCTGATGAGGTCTTTCTTACCAATGCCATCAGGGGGATCCGCTGGGTACGATCATTCCGTGAAAAGGAATACACCTGTGGAAAGACCGTCCGGATATTTGATCAGTTTGTTCAAACAATTTCCGGGTGAACTTGTTGCTTAACCGATGAAACCCCCTGTAAACATTTTCTGGTTCCGCCGTGACCTCCGCCTGGATGATAATGCCGGCCTCTATCATGCACTAAAGGATAAGAACCCGGTAGTACCAGTTTTTGTGTTTGACCGGAACATACTCGATGAACTGGAGGATAAGAAGGACCGGCGGGTGGAATTCATTCACCTTGCCTTGCAGGAAATGCAGCAACAGCTGGAGATGACCGGATCGACCCTGGATGTTCGCTACGGAACACCGGCAGAGGTCTATAAACAACTCCTGGATGAGTACCGGGTGGAGAAAGTATTCACCAACCATGATTACGAGCCGTATGCCCGCCAGCGGGATAACCTTGTTGCTGACCTGCTGGCAGAAAGAAATATATCCTTTTATACATTCAAGGACCAGGTGATCTTTGAGAAAGACGAAGTAGTGAAGGATGATGGAAAACCCTACACTGTATTTACACCGTACTCCCGGAAATGGAAAGCCACCCTGAACGATTTTTACCTGAAACCCTATCCCAGCCGGAAATACAGCAAGCATTTTTTCAAACAGCCGGCACGTCAACTGATTTCATTGGAAGAAATGGGTTTTACACCGGCCGGTCTTTCTTTTCCCGGGAAAGAATGGAAAGGACAGGTGATCCGGAACTATAAAGAACAGCGGGACATACCATCTGTGCAGGGAACCTCCCGGCTGAGTGTGCACCTTCGCTTTGGCACCATCAGTATCCGTCAGCTGGCGGGCGAAGCCGGTGCTTTGAATGAAACGTTCCTGAACGAACTTATCTGGCGGGATTTTTACCAGATGATCCTCTGGCATTTTCCACGGGTGGTGGGGCAGGCCTTTAAACCTGAATATGATAAGATCAGGTGGCGGAATAATGAAAGTGAATTTGAAGCCTGGTGCAACGGGCAAACCGGTTACCCGATCGTGGATGCAGGTATGCGGGAACTGAATGCTACCGGCTTTATGCATAACCGGGTGCGGATGATCGTGGCCTCTTTCCTTACCAAACACTTACTGATCGACTGGCGCCGGGGTGAAGCGTATTTTGCGAAGAAGCTGCTGGACTTCGACCTTTCTGCCAATAACGGCGGCTGGCAATGGGCGGCAGGCAGTGGCTGCGATGCAGCTCCTTATTTCCGGGTATTCAATCCTTATCTGCAAACACAGAAATTTGATCCCGAACTGAAATACATCCGGCAATGGGTTCCGGAATTTGAAGAACTGACCTATCCACGCCCTGTAGTGGCGCATGAAGCCGCCCGGAAAAGATGTCTCGAAGCATATGCCGTGGCCCTTAAAAACTAATCGTCCCGCCGTTACTGCCGTCAAACCGCGGGTTTACGAAATTGTTCAGCTTGGAACCAAACCGGTAACTGATACCAAAGCTGGTATAATAATAATACCCGGAGGCAAGTTGTCTTCGCCTGGTTAGTACCTCCTGTTCTGTGGCGCCTCCCTTGGGCAGGAAGACCTGGTCCCGGGTCAGCCCGCCGAAAGCACCAACATTGAAGGAAAGCCCTCCGGTGATGCGGACATTGATAAAGGCATTGGCACCCAGGTTAAAAAACTTCCAGTTGTTCAGGTAATTCTGGTAGCTCGCACCCACGGAGGCAGAACCCCACTTCTGGTTATATGTTAGCGTCGCATCCACCTGCTGGGAAGGGAGGGTCTCGCTTGTTTTATCATAGATAGTGGTATCATAATACTTGTTATACCGTATACCAAGGGTGTAGCTGATGGTAAAGAGCCGGTTATTTACCTCTTTGTATGGAAAGAAATCGTACTCAAAGCCCGACCTGAACCGTAACTGGGTTTTGTAGTTGGAGAAGGTGTTTTGATTATAGATGGCCTCATAGCCCCAGCTCCAGTGCCCGTTAAGACTTTTAATAAGGTAGTGGGAAAGGTCGATGTTGTGATTATTCACGGTGATCTTATCAGTGTTACCGCTTCCGTCATCAAATTCAAATATGGACCTGTTCTTGTTGGCACTGGCGCTGAAACTTAGTTTAATGTCATCGGTCACCCTGCTGGCAGAAATGTTACCACTGTACCGCAGGTCTTTATAATTGGCATCAGCATTTATTCCGCCATTGGCCCCCACCCGCAGTACCCAGTAGTTCCAGGGATCTTTTTGTGCAGCGGTGGTCTCATCTTTTTTCCCCCCGTCAGCCTTTTTCATGGTGATGACCACATCTTTTGCAGCTGCAGTTTTGGCGATATAGGGCGCCAGTCCCAGTTTAATATAGCTGATCAGAACATCCCTGGTCTCAAATTCGGTGGCATTGGGATCGGTGATGAAGCGTAAGGTATCTTTCATCTCCCGGAAATAGTTCTGCCCGAAAAAGATCAGCTGGTACTTGCTGCCCCCGCTGCCGGTTTCCTGTTCAGTGATCAGAACATGCACATCTGCTGCCACCCTGTCGAGCAGGAAATCAACAAGAGTGATCTCTGACCTTATATAGGTCATATCACACCAGGTGCTGCTGCAGTCAATGAATACCTTCGGCTTTTCGGGGGGCTTCATGTCGTTTTGACCGGATGCCATAAAATGCGCAAGCAGACAGCAGATGATGGAAAGCTTTCTCATAACAGGTGTGTGGTGTTGAAGAAATGGCCGGTGAGTCAACCGGCTAACAGGGTGCAAAATCGGCTAACACGGCAAGGTGTTCAAAAATTATTTACGAAAGGAAAAGTTCCTGTGATGAAGTGACATCCCGGCCTGTTTGATGGCCGGCTGCATACACGGTAAAGAGTGAAGTGATGGCCTTTTTACCGTCCTGCCCGAGGTCAAGACTGTATTGGTTCACATAGAGGTCGATGTGTTTCCGCATCACATCTTCACTCATACTTTGTGAATGTGCCTTTACATAATCCGTGATAAAGGGATAATGTGCAAAGGCATATTCAAGGCTTTTTCTGATCAGCCGGTCAGCCTTCAGACATAGCTGCCGGTCTAAGTTCCTTTTGATGGCAATACCGCCCAGCGGAATGGGGATCTTCATTCGTTCTTCCCACACTTCCCCGAGGTCTGCTACTTTGTACAGCCCTTTCTGCTGGTAGGTGAAACGGTTCTCATGGATGATAACGCCGAGGGTTTCGCCGGCCGGATCATTCAGCACAAAGTCTTCTATTTTGTCAAAACGCATGAATATCTTCTTCTCCGCACCGGGGTAGGCGAAACTGAAAAGCAGGTTTGCGGTAGTGTTCAGCCCGGGAAGTGCGATGGCAGACGATACAACATCAGCCGGTGAACAGGATTCCTTCTTTTTGCTGATCAGCAGCGGACCCACTCCTTTTCCCAGCGCACTACCGGCATTGAGCAGTACATATTCGTTCAGCGACTGAAAGAAGGCCGGGAAACTGAGTTTGGTGATATCCAGCCGGCCGGCAAGGGCCCATTCATTCAGTGTCTGCACGTCTTCGAGCACCACTTCAATCTCCAGGCCTTCCGTATCGATCTTTTTATTGACGAGGGCATCAAAAATGAAGGTATCATTTGGACAGGGCGAAAAACCGAGGCTGAGTTTCAAGTGGATGGGTTGAAAGGTTGAGAAGTTATTATGTCAGTCTGCCAATTGGTTCAAAAGCTTTACCAGTTCATTGTTCAGGTTAATGATCGACTCCTTCATATTCCAGTTCTTTTTATTTCTTTCCGCAATATAATTAGAAACGCTTCTGAGCTGGATGAAAGGGATCTTTTCCCGCAGGCATACATAATGAAGGGCGGCCCCTTCCATCGATTCCACCACGGGATTGAATTTCTGCCGGTAGAACTTCACCTTATCTTTTGAGGTGGTGATCTCGTTTACAGAAATGCCTGTTACTTTCCGCAGCCTTACTTTTTTCAGGACGGGGTTATCATTCAGCAGCCAGCCCCTTTTGAAAGGAAACTGGTCCTGCGGCACCAGTTTCAGGTCGAATAAGGTTTTCAGTTTATTCAGTTCCACCACGCTTTGGTCGGCGATCGCTTCCATACGAATACAAAACACTTTTCCCAGCGGGATTGTTTTGTCGAAGCATCCGCCAACACCGGCCTGAATGACCCAGCCCGGTTTTTTGATACGGAATTGTTCCATCAGTGAAAAGGTGGTGGCGGTAAGGCCAATGCCTGTGATCACCACATCAATGTCGTTGTCTTTCAGCTTTCCGTTTCTGAGAGCTGAAAGCAAAGGGGTGAGTTCGATGGAAGTAGCGGCGGCAACAAGTATGTTCATGTGAACCTGGCTGACTTAGTTAGCACGAAACTAAAAACTATACGCCATAAACTATAAACTTTTCAGTTACCTTTGCCGCCCCGCCAGTTGGCGGGTTCATTTCCCTTTCCGCCCAAACTGCTGTGAAAGGGCCTAAAAAGTAAAGCATGGTTTACTTAACCAGGATCGAACATTTCAATTCCGCCCACAAATTGTTTAACCCCGACTGGAGCAGGGAAAAGAATGAAGAGGTATTCGGCCGCTGTGCCAACGAAAACTGGCATGGCCATAATTTTGAATTATTCGTAACCATAAAAGGCGAACCGGATCCGGATACCGGTTTTATCTATGATGCCAAAAAACTGGGAGCCCTGATCCAGGAGCGGATCATCGAAAAAGTAGATCACCGTAACCTGAACATAGATGTGGATTTTATGAAGGGAAAAATGTGCTCCATTGAAAACCTGGTCGTGGGTATCTGGAATGAACTGGAACCCTTTTTGCCGGGATCTGTAAAACTGCATTGCCTGAAACTGGTGGAGACCACCAAGATCTACGTGGAGTATTATGGCGAAAAATAACAGGAACGCTTTTATATGAGTAAGAAAGTTTCGGTTTTCAGAAAAGAACATTTTAATGCCGCCCACCGGTTGTTCAACCCCGCCTGGGATGAGGCGACCAACGAAAAAGTATTCGGCAAGTGTGCCTTGCCGCATTACCATGGCCACAATTATGAACTGGATGTAAAGGTGACGGGCAAGCCGGATAAGCAAACCGGCTATGTGATGGATATGAAGGAACTGAGTGAGCTGGTGAAACGGGAGATCCATGCAAGGTTCGATCACCGCAACCTGAACCTCGATACGGAAGAATTCAAAGACCTGAACCCTACGGCAGAAAATATTGCAGTGGTCATCTATAAATTACTCAGGCCGCATATACCGGCGAAACTGGATCTGAAGATCCGGCTGTATGAAACACCGAGGAATTTTGTGGAGTACCCGGCGGACTGAACCTTTTTTGCCGGAACTTGTTGTGAAATAAATTAAATGGTTTTATGAAATATCAACGTAAAGAGGAATACCATGAGGAATCACTGAACGGACTGGTCAAAAGTTATACGGAAGTGCTGGGCCATATCGGTGAAGACCCCTCACGGGAAGGGCTGCTGAAGACACCGGAAAGAGTGGCGAAGGCGATGATGTACCTGACCCAGGGATACAACCTGGATGCAAAAGCAATTATCAACTCAGCCAAATTTCATGAACCGGTCAGTGAAATGATCGTGGTAAAGGATATCGAGATATACAGCATGTGTGAACATCATATGCTGCCCTTTATCGGTAAAGCCCACGTGGCATATATTCCCAACGGATGGATCACCGGCCTGAGCAAGATCGCCAGGGTGGTGGATGTGTTTGCCCGCCGCCTGCAGGTACAGGAACGGCTGACCGTACAGATCAAGGATGCTATAAAAGAAACGTTGAACCCGCTCGGCGTGGCAGTGGTGATCGAAGCGAAACACCTTTGTATGATGATGAGGGGGGTGCAGAAACAAAATTCTTCCACCACCACCTCCGCCTTTGAAGGAGAGTTTCAGAAGAACTCCACCCGCAGCGAATTCCTGAAACTGATCAGCAGCGATTTGCATTAAAAATTAAGGCTATATTTGCCGCAGGATTAAGGTTTGGTTGAATCTGATCAACCAGGCCTTTTTTTAGCAGCCGTCTTAAAATCATGCCGGTTGCCGGGGGAGGGGGGATAATACCATTACTATGAAGCAAGCATTCATCTTTCCGGGTCAGGGCTCCCAGTTTCCGGGAATGGGAAAAGAGCATTATGAGAGCAGCGCATTTGCCAAGAAATTATTCGAACAGGCCAACGATCTGCTCGGGTTCCGGATCTCCGATATCATGTTCACCGGTACGGAAGAGGACCTGAAGCAAACAAGGGTGACACAGCCTGCCGTCTTTCTTCATTCGATCATTGCCTATAAAAGTATTGACAGTGCCAAACCCGATATGGTGGCCGGTCATTCCCTTGGCGAATTCTCTGCACTGGTGGCAAACGGTACATTAAGTTTTGAGGATGCCTTACAACTGGTTTCAATAAGGGCCAATGCCATGCAAAAGGCCTGTGAGATCAATCCCTCCGCTATGGCAGCTGTTCTCAACCTCGCCGATGAAAAGGTGGAAGCCATATGCGAAGAAGTGCAGAAAGAGACCGGGGAGGTGGTGGTGCCGGCCAATTACAATTGCCCCGGACAGCTGGTCATCAGCGGCAGCAGGAAAGGGATAGATATCGCCTGCGAACGGATGAAAGCAGCCGGTGCGAAAAGAGCACTTGTATTACCGGTGGGCGGTGCCTTTCATTCACCCCTGATGCTGCCGGCCAAAAAAGAACTTGCAGAAGCGATCGAAGCCACCAAGTTTCATAACCCGACCTGCGCCGTGTACCAGAATGTGGTGGCCCGGGCTGTGATGGACAGAGAGGAGATCAAACAAAACCTGATCGATCAGCTGACCGGTGCGGTGCGCTGGACACAGAGCGTTCAGTCCATGATCACCGATGGCGCCTCCAAATTCACAGAGTGCGGCCCCGGTAAGGTCTTACAGGGGCTTGTCAGCAAGATCAATAAAGAGATGGAAGTAAACGGTGTGAATTAAACATAGATACAGCAGTTCATCCATTCCCCGTCGAAATCTGCATTGTATTTCCGGTAGAAGTTGATAGCCGGTTCATTCCATTCCAGCACCTGCCAGATAATGCGGTTGAATTTTTTCGCTTTGGCTTCTTCGATCAGCCGGTCAAACAGCATTTTGCCGATACCTCTGCCCCTCGCCGATTCCGTAACAAGGATATCCTCCAGGTACATGGCCTGCCCCTTCCAGGTGGAATAGCGGATGTAGTACAAGGCAAAGCCAAGAATAACACCGGCATCTTCTGCTACAAATGCCCACCAGACCGGTTGCTCACCAAAACCACTTTCCTCAAAATGCTCTGGGGTAACCGTTACTTCGTCGGGGGCTTTCTCATACAGCGCCAGCTCCTTTACCAGTTCTAACAAACGGGGACAGTCTTCTTTTACAGCCCTTCTGATCTTGATACTCATTTTACGGATGACTTTATTTTTCGGGTTTAATCGGTTTGCAGTGCCTGGTCCAGGTCGTTGATGATATCCTGCAGTGTTTCAATACCCACATTCATCCGGATCAGCCCGTCAGTAATCCCGTATTTCTCTTTCTCCTCTTTTGGCACACTGTAGTGGGTCATTGAAGCGGGATGAGAAAGCAATGTATCACAGGTACCGAGTGAGACGGTCCGGGTACACATGGCAAGCCGGTTCATGAAACTGATCCCGGTGCTGAGCCCGCCTTTCAGTTCAAAGCTAAGCATGGCGCCCGGGTGCCGCATTTGTTTCAGTGCCGTTTGATGGTCAGGATGATCAGGCAGACCGGTATAATTTACGCTGGCCACTGCAGGGTGTGCGGCCAGGAAACGGGCCACTTCCATGGCATTGCTGCAATGTTTTTCCATCCGCACTTCCAGGGTCTTCATTCCCTGTATCAGCAGGAAAGCATCAAAGGGATTGGAGTTTCCCCCCAGCAGGCGGTGTACCTTGGTACAATGGGTGTTCATGAACTCCGTATCTCTTCCCAGCAGGATACCGCCGATCGCCGTACCGTGGCCATTCAGGAATTTGGTGGTGGAATGAATGACAAAGTCAACACCATACCGGAACGGTTGCTGCAGGAAAGGAGTGGCGAAAGTATTATCGCAGGCAACGATACAATTATATTGCCGGGCCAGTTTAGTAAGGACCTCGATATCCACGCACTGTATGGTGGGATTGGCGGGTGTTTCCAGGTAAAGCATCCGGATGGCCGGATCATTCTTCAGCGCTTCTTCGGCTTTCCCCGTATCACGCAGGTCAATGATGACCGGTTCGATCATCAGTCCCGGCAGGATATTATTTACCAGTTCATTGGTGCCGCCGTAAAGAGAGAAATGGGTCAGCAGTTTCTGGCCGGGTTTCAGCGTGGCCAGCATCAGGGTAGAGATGGCGGCCATGCCCGATGCATGTAGGATTCCTTTTACCGGTGCGGAGAGGCCAAACGTTTCCAGGGCAGCGATCTTTTCTTCGGCTTCCGTCATGGTCGGGTTTCCCCACCGGCTGTAGATATAGCCTTCCTCTTTTCCGCTGAAGCGGCGCATCCCCTGTTCTGCATCGTCAAACACATAGGTGCTGCTGGCATAGATAGGTACCTGGTGGGCATACAGCGGGTCTTTCTTATGACCGGCATGTACGGCGAGGGATCCCCAACCGGTAAGAGGTTCACCGGGTTCTTTTCCGGGGCGGGGAAAACTATTGGCTGTCATACCTGCAAAGATTTTTATTTTAGCCGGGTTCATGCAAATATCCCTTTAATCTGGTTATTCCAGTAAATACTTGTTGACACATGAAGGAGCTTTTGAAACAGTATGCAGCTTTCAATACCTGGGCCACGCAGCAGATCCTGCAGGTGATCCTGGCCTTGCCGGAGGAGAAACAGCAGGCGGAACTGCCCAGCAGTTTCAGCAGCCTCTATAAAACTGTAATGCATATGTGGGATGCCGAAAGCATCTGGTGGCAGCGGTTGAAACTGCAGGAGCGGATCATACGGCCCAGCGATAATTTCAACGGAGGCATGAAAGAGGCGGCGAACGGTTTGCAAGGTCAGTCGAAACAATGGGAGGAGTGGGTCTCCAATGCCTCCGAACTTTCAATAGAGCATGTATTCCAGTACAAGACCAATGATGGTACGCAATACAAGCAGCCCACCTGGCAAATGCTGCTCCATGTCTTCAATCATGGCACTTACCACAGGGGGCAGTTAATAACCCTGCTCCGGCAGCTGGGTGCTGAAAAACTCCCCGCTACTGATTTTATCCTCTGGTCAAGAGGTAAAAAATGATCAGTACTTCTTCAATTCGGGATCACGCCTTGTCCAGAAGGCGATAATGAATGAGATCCCTGCAGCGATCCCTGCCATTTTCAGGATGAACATAAAGGGATCTTCATTAAAGGATTTGGTGACCTGCTCTGCATCAAGGATGAAGTACAGGGCCGGGATAACAAGCAGGTAAATGATGAAGAGAATAAAAAAGGATCTCCAGAACTTTTTGAGGCGGTGGCGGCCAGACATAAGTTGGATTTTAGGTGTTTGTATTGAGCCAGAACAAACCAAATGTAAACAGCCTGCCAGAATATTACCCGGATCCATACCCGGTTTTAATATTAATTTTTCCCCTTTTTAGTATTTACACTTATTAGTGCGCCGGCCCGCCAGGGAAGGTTCCGACGGCACATTCGTGGTTTCCCGGTGGCGTATACACAGCGGAAACGGCTGCCTACCCAGCCATACCCCGGTTCCAAACAGCGGGAGCAGCAATATGTAAAACCTTTTATTACTTCATCAGGGTAAAAATCAGTTGCCATGAAGAAATTGCGCTACACTCTTTCACTCTTATTCTTTTTCTCTCCCTTCACCCTCTGGTCGCAGGAACTTAAAGGGCGGGTCATGACGGAAAGCGGTACCCGGGCGGCAGGGGTCTCTGTCCGGTTTCAGAACAAGGCAAACAGCATTACCACCAATGCCGATGGTACGTTTAAAATCATGGCGACCCGGTTACCGGACACCCTTGTTTTTTCCGCCGCCGGGTATGAACCGTATAAGGTGGTGATTACAGAAAAAAATATCCGGGACCCCAATTTTGAAGTGGTGTTGCTGAATACCCGGAGGGACCTGGCGGAGGTGGTGGTAACGGGGTACGGAGGGGCTTCCGGAAAAGAAATGAGTTATGGTGCAAGCGCCACATACAGCTTCAGTGTCCGGGAAACAGCCGCTGTCCGCGGAACAAAGCGATCATTGGCCCGGGGTAAGCCGGTTGACGGAGAAGTAATGACCTATTCCCCGGCCGGCATCGTTGATGACCGGTATTACTTTGCGGATACCAACATTGGCCCGAGGACCGGTACGGTTGGCAAATCAAGAATACTGACCGCCGGTGAGGTAAATGATTTCAACAAATGGAACATGTGGGAAGAATACACGGAAAATGAATTCAGCTCGATGGGCAATTTCTGGGGTATCATGCCCAAAAAGCGCTATACCTTACAGCTGACGGATAAAAAATTCAATGCTATTGTAAACGAAGCCATATACCTCGTGAACAAAAATACCGGGGACACCGCCTGGAGGGCATATACAGACAATACCGGTAAAGCAGAGCTGTGGGCCGGTTTTCTCAGGGATGACAAGGAAGGGGATACCTATTATATCTCGGACAGGTATGGCAACCAGCTGAAAAGTCCTTCTGCCTTCAAAGCAGGGATCAACCTCCTGACAGTTGACCGTTCCTGTGGGGTTACCGCTGATGTGGACATTGCCTTTGTGGTGGATGCAACCGGAAGTATGGGCGATGAGATCGAATTCCTGAAACTGGAACTGGAAGATGTGATCCGCAACACCATGGATAAATACAAATCGCTTTCCTTACGGGCAGGCTCTGTTTTTTACAGGGACCAGGGGGACCAGTACCTTACCCGCAACGTGGCTTTTAATGACGACCTGCTGAAGACAATCAACTTTATCAAACTGCAAAGCGCCGGCGGCGGAGGTGATACGCCGGAAGCTGTTGATGAGGCCCTTTCCACCGCACTCGACAGCCTGCAGTGGAACCCGAAAGCGAGAACAAGGATCATGTTCCTGGTACTCGATGCGCCGCCGCATAATGAAGCGAAGGAAAGGATCCGGCAGCTGACACTGAAAGCAGCGGCCCGGGGTATTCGCATCGTTCCTGTTGCCTGCAGCGGTACCGATAAATCCACCGAGTTCCTGCTTCGCTCCATGGCACTCGCTACCAACGGCACCTATGCGTTTCTTACCGACCACAGCGGGGTAGGGAACAGTCATATTGCACCCACTACCGATAAGTATGAAGTGGAACTGCTGGGCAACCTGCTGCAGCGCATCATCGGCCAGTACCTGTCTGCAAAGGATTGTGCAGATGTGCAGGATGTACAGTCGCAGCAGCCGGTAAAACTCCCGGAGAACATACTTTCACTCAAACTGTATCCCAACCCGACTTCGGGCCAGTTTACCATTGAAAGCAAAAAAGAACTGAAAGAAATTTATATCACTGATTTTACGGGCAAGATCCTGATGCGGCTCAATGCAGCAGATAAGAAAGGACGCTGGCAGGTGGATATAAGCGGGTTTCCTTCGGCCACCTACCTGGTGAAGTATATCACCACCGATAATAAATGGGGGGCTGAAAAAGTGGTGCTGATACATTAAGGAATAATCTTCGGCACATCAGCCGCCGTATGCCCACTTCACGAGGGTGGCACCCCAGGTAAAGCCGCCGCCGAAGGCTGCCAGCACAATATTATCACCTTTTTTCAGCTGGCATTCCCAGTCCCATAAACAGAGGGGCAGGGTACCGGCTGTGGTATTGCCGTAGCGCTGAATATTGATCATTACTTTTTCTTTGGGAAGTCCCATCCGGCTGGCGGTAGCATCAATGATCCGGAGATTGGCCTGGTGAGGTACCAGCCAGGCAATATCTTCCCCCGTCAGGTTATTTCTTTCCAGCAGTTCGGCGCTCACATCGGCCATTCCCTTTACGGCAAATTTGAAAACCGCCTGGCCTTCCTGGTATACAAAGTGTTCTTTGGCCATCACCGATTCCACCGAAGCCGGTTTTTTTGACCCCCCGGCCTTCATGTGCAGGTACTGGCAACCGCTTCCATCGCTACGCAGAATGGAATCCTGAATGCCATAACCCTCTTCGTTGGGTTCCAGCAGCACAGCCCCGGCGCCGTCACCGAATATGATACAGGTGGCCCGGTCGCTGTAATCAATGATCGCACTCATTTTATCGGCACCGCATACCACTACTTTTTTATACCGTCCGCTTTCGATCAGGGATGCGCCGATCGTAAGCGGGTATAAAAACCCTGAACAGGCCGCAGAAAGATCAAAGCCCCAGGCATTTTTGGCGCCCAGCTTATCGCAGGCAATATTAGCCGTGGCCGGAAAAACATGGTCGGGGGTTACCGTGCCCACGATCAGGCAGTCGATCTCTTCCGGGCGGATGCCCCTTTTCTCACAAAGCTGTTTTACTGCCGGTACCACCATATCGGAGGTGGCAAGTCCCTCGCCTTTCAGTATCCTCCTTTCAGAGATACCGGTACGGGTGCGGATCCACTCATCGTTGGTGTCCACCATTTTTTCAAGGTCGAAGTTGGTAAGCTTGTCTTCCGGAACGTATCCGCCTATGGCAGTAATGGCGGCTGTTATTTTATTACGCATGCCTGTCAGATAAGAATAAAAGAGGCCAAAGGTAAGGAAGTCATTGCTTGAATGGCTAAGCGGTTAAAATCCAGTCTGCAATAACATTTATGGTCAATTGCCCCCGGCCTTTTATCTTGCGGCCATGATCGCCTATCTGAAAGGAGAATTTGTATACAAGTCCCCGGCAGTGGTCCATATGGAAGTAAACGGGGTAGGGTATGAAGTGCAGATCAGCCTGCATACTTACTCCAGTATTCAGCACCTGGACCGGGGTGTTCTGCATACTTTTTTACTGATCAGGGAGGATGCCCATATCCTTTTCGGCTTTTTTGAGCAGCAGGAAAAAGAAATGTTCCAGCAGTTGCTGAATGTATCGGGAATTGGTGCATCGACTGCCCGGGTCATACTGTCGTACATGAAACCTGTGGAACTGGCAAAAACCATTGTCCAGGGGGATAGCCGGGCCCTCGAAGGGATAAAAGGGATCGGTAAAAAGACGGCCGAAAGGCTGGTACTGGAACTCAGGGATAAACTGGTGAAATTTAGTGCCGAAGCAAATAATTTTCCCATGAAAAACAATACTTTGCAACAGGATGCGTTAAATGCTCTGACCGCCCTTGGCATCAGCAGGCAGGCAGCCGGACAGGCTGTTGAAAACAGCCTGAAGGTCAATCCAAATCTATCCGTTGAGGAACTGGTTAAATTAGCACTTCGTACCCTCTAGTGACTATTTTCGGAAACTAATTGATGGAGAAAAAACATTGAACCTTACTGCTGCCTATATCTTCCGCCCCCTGGTAATCCTTGTTATTGCCATTACTTGCTCCCTGCAGGGCAAAGCCCGCTATTTCGGACCGGGAGACGATCATCCAAAGAAAAAAATACTGACCGATACCACCCGCTACCCGCTGACGGACCGGCGCGGTGACCCCTATACCGACCCGAACAGGAACACCTTCGACCTGCGGGACACTGCCTTTGTAAAGCGAACGATCGAGTACGATCCCAAAACCAAACAATATTACATTGTAGAAAAGATCGGTAACCACTATTACCGCACACCGGCCTCCTTTTCAATGGAAGAATTTTTAAGGCTGCAGGGTCGCAAGGATGAGGATGACTACTTTAAGAAACGTTCGCAACTGCTGGCCAATATGAACCGGCGGATGTTCAAACCGAAGTTCAAGGTCTCCAACGACTGGTTCAACCGGATCATGGGCGTGGGCCCGGATGGAAAAGTAAAGATCGATATCAAACCAACCGGGTACGTGGAAATGCTTGCCGGGTTTCAGCGGCAGGTAATTGAAAACCCCACATTGCCCGAAAGGGCCCGGAAAAGCGGCGGGTTTGATTTCAACATGAACTCGCAATTACAGATCGATGCGAGCATCGGTGAGAAACTGAAACTTCCAATCAATTATAACACCCTTGCCAATTTCAATTTCGAAAACCAGCTCAAACTCGACTTTCATGGCAAGGACGATGATATTGTAAAACAATTCCAGGCGGGTAATACCAACTTTCCGGCAAAAGGGACGCTTATCCCGGGCGCCCAGTCCCTGTTTGGTATCAAAACACAATTACAGTTCGGCAAACTCTGGATGACGATGGTGCTTGCCAACCAGCAATCACAACGCCAGTCGCAAAACCTGCAGGGGGGAACGGCCGCACAGACCTTTTCGCTGAAGGCGGATGAATATGATGAGAACCGGCACTTCCTCGTCGCACAATATTTCCGCAACAATTATAATGCGGCCATGAAGCAATTGCCCGTGGTGAATTCAAGGGTGCAGATCCTGCGAATGGAAGTATGGGTAACCAACCGCAACGGGGCCACCACCGATACCCGGGATATCGTTGGCTTTATGGACCTGGGGGAAAGAAACCCGTACCGGAGCGGTCTTCTCACCGGTTCCGGCGAACAATTACCCCGCAACGATGCGAACAACCTGTACTCCACCATCACTTCAAACCCCAATTACCGGAACTCCTCCCTGGTGCAGAACCAGCTGACCACCTTCGGTCTGCTGCCGGTACAGGATTTTGAAAAAACATTTGCCCGGAAACTGCAGCCCACGGATTATTATTACAACCCGCAGATCGGGTTCATCTCGCTGAACCAGCCGCTGCAGCCGGATGAAGTGCTGGGAGTGGCTTACCAGTACACTTATAACGGAAGGACATTCCAGGTCGGCGAATTTTCACAGGATGTGCCGCCCGATACAACCGGTACTTCACAAAGGGTACTGTTCCTGAAATTATTGAAAGCAACATCACAGCGTACCAACCTGCCGATATGGGACCTGATGATGAAAAACGTTTATTCCGTAGGCTATGGCCAGCTGGAAAGACAGGATTTCCAGTTGCACATAACATACGAAGAACCCAGCCTGGGGGAGAAGAGATATCTTCCGCCGAGCGATGTGATATCCGCCTACGAGGGGGCGCCGCTGATCACCCTCACCAACCTTGACCGGCTGAATAACCAGAACGACCCGCAGCCGGACGGGCAGTTCGACTTTGTGGAAGGCTTTACGGTCATATCCTCACAAAGCCGGATCGTATTCCCGGTACTGGAGCCCTTCGGGCATGATCTCGATTATGTGTATGCCACGCAGGCATTACGGGATAAATATTTATACTACCCGCTTTACGATACCATCAAGGCCATTGCACAGACCTATGCCAACCTGAACCGGTTTAAGATACAGGGTAAATCAAAATCATCCGGTACTTCAGCCGGCAGCGGCTTTGGTAGTTTTGCCAATGGGGCAGGGGGCGCTATGCCCGGTGCCGGCTCCGGTGAATACCAGTTAGGATATAATATCCCCCGGGGTTCCGTTTCCGTAACCGCAAACGGGCAGGTATTGCAGGAGAACGTGGATTACGAGATCAACTACGAATTAGGTACGCTGCGGGTAACCAACCAGGCCATCCTGAACTCGGGGATACCTGTGTCCATCAATTATGAGAACAACCAGGCATTCGGGTTCCAGCAAAAGAACTTCATGGGGCTTCGCCTGGATTATATCGCCAATAAAAAACTTTCATTTGGGGGTACGATCGTAAGACTGGGTGAAAGGCCTTTCTTCACCAAGCAGATCTATGGCGAAGATCCGATCCGTAATACCATGTACGGAGTGGATATCGACTACCGAAACAACCTGCCCCGTCTTACCAAGTGGCTGGATAAACTGCCCTTCTATTCCACCAGGGCCATGTCATCCATTACTGCCACTGCCGAAGCTGCTTATCTCGATCCCGGTCACCCGAAGCAGATCAACGGGGTGAAGAATGTGAACGGGAAATATGTTCAGGATAAATCCGGACAGGTTTATATCGACGACTTTGAAGGTACCCGGGCCAATATCGACCTGCGCTTCCCGCTGATAAGCTGGACAATGGCATCCGTGCCCCAGGGAAATAACAATGACTTCGGTACAGCGCCCTTGTTCCCTGAGTCGGCCCTGAACAATGACCTGCGCAGTGGCTTCAACAGGGCCAAGATCGCCTGGTATAATATCGAACCCACGCTGCAGGAGAAAAGAAATAATAATAACCCGCTTCGTAACGACCTCAATGAATTATCGAAGCCTGAAACCAGGCAGGTGCTGCGGAAAGAGATCTTCCCTAAACAATACACGCAGTTTGGAGAAGGCCTGCTTACCACGTTCGACCTGGCGTATTACCCGAAAGAAAGAGGCCCTTACAACTTCAACAGCACAGCGGTGAATGTACCGGGTGTGGTAAAGGCCGATGGTATCGATGCCAATGGTAACCTGCTGAACCCTTCCAGCCGCTGGGGGGGCCTGATGCGCAATATCGATCAGACAGATTTTGAGACCAGTAATATTGAATTCCTGGAATTCTGGGTACAGGATCCTTTTGTAAACCCGAACCGGAACCCGGCAGGCGGACGTTTATATTTCAACCTGGGTAATATATCAGAAGATGTGCTGCGGGATGGTAAACGCCAGTATGAAAATGGATTGCCCACCACTGCTAACCCCAACACCCCGGTAGATAACACCAGCGTTTGGGGAAGAACACCGGCCAACCCGTTACAGGTGACCAATGCGTTCAGTAATGAACCTGCAGACAGGCCGCTGCAGGATGTGGGCTTTGACGGCTTACAGGATGCGGATGAGAAAGTGAAATTCGCTCCCTACATCAGCAGCATCCAAAGTGTCTTTGGTACCGGCTCGGCGGCCTACCAGAAAGCCAATGCGGATCCTTCCGGCGATAATTTCAAAGCCTACCGTGATCCTTCATTTGACCAGGGCACCCCGGCCGGTATTCTTGAAAGATATAAGAACATCAACAACCCGCATGGTAACTCACCGGTGGCGGAGAACAATACCCAGTTCATTAATGCCTTTACCCAGTACCCGGACCAGGAAGAACTGAACCGGGACAATACCATGAATGAAGTGGAGGAGTATTTCCAGTATAAAGTGGACATTCTTCCCAACATGTCGGTGGGTACAAATTATATCACGGACAAAAGGGTGGTATCAGTAAACCTGGCCAATGGCAGCACCCGTGCCGAAACCTGGTACCTCTTCCGCATCCCGGTTGATCAATACCAGCTGAAAGTGGGTAATATCCCCGACTTTAAGTCCATCCGCTTTATCCGGATGTTCATGACCGGCTTTGCCGATACCATGGTCCTCCGCTTTGGAAAACTGGAACTCATCCGTAACCAGTGGAGGAAGTTCCGGTATAAAATAGATACTACCGGTAACTATGTGAACCTGCCGCAGCCGGACCCGTCTACGGTGAATACCCTGGCGGTGAATATTGAAGAAAACGACCAGCGCCAGCCGATCCCTTACCGCATTCCTCCCGGAATTGAAAGACAGCAGCAGCTTAGCAATAATAACCAGCAGCTTTTCCTGAATGAGCAGGCACTCAGTGTGCAGATATGCGGCTTACCGAGAAATGAAGCCCGCGGGGTCTTCAAGACCATGAACCTCGATATGCGACAGTACAAACGCCTGCAGATGTTCATCCATGCTGAGTCCGTACAGGGGAGCCAGCCCGTCCAGTTTGGCGATATGAATGCCGTGATCCGGATCGGGAATGATTTTTCCGGTAACTATTACGAGGTCAAGATACCGCTTCACATCACGGCCTTTGGCGAAACCGACAGTGCAAAGATCTGGCCGGCCGAAAACAGTCTTGACTTCGAACTTGACCGGCTCATCAAACTGAAAGTAGACCGGAACAAATCCGGCACACCTTCGCAATACTTTAAAGAGACCGATCCCGATGGCAGGACCTATGCCATCGTGGGTAACCCGAACCTTGGTGAGGTGAGGGGAATACTGATGGGGGTGGAGAACCTGAAACTGGAAAACCTCTGCACGGAAGTTTGGTTCAATGAGCTCCGCCTCTCCGAACTGGATGAACATGGCGGCTGGGCCGCCAATGCACGGGTGGATCTGCGCCTGGCAGACCTGGGTACGATTACACTCTCCACAACGGCAAGGACAAATGGTTTTGGAACGCTGGAACAGCGGGTAAATGAACGAAGCCGGGAAGATGTATATACCGTCGACCTGTCCGGTACCATTGAAGCAGGGAAGCTGCTGCCTAAAAAGCTGGGTATGCAGATACCTGTTTATGCCGGTATCAGTTACCGCAGCAGCACCCCGGAATATGATCCGTATGATCTTGATATAAAGTATAAGGACAAACTGAAAACAACACCAGCTGATCAGAAGGATTCAATCCGGAACAGCGCCCAGGATGTCACAACTATTAAAACGGTGAACCTTACCAACGTACGGAAAATTAAAACGGACGGAAAGCGGCCGAAGATATGGAGCATCACCAACTTTGATTTCAACTATTCCTATACACAGACGGTTAATCATAACCCGCTTATTGAAAATGACGAACTGCGGCGCACCCGCGGAGCACTGGGTTACACCTATGCACCCCAGGTAAAACCGCTTGAACCATTCAAGAAGCTGATCAAATCCAAGTCACCCTGGTTTGCCCTTATCAAGGATTTTAACCTGAACCCGGCACCTTCACAGATTGCCTTCAGGGCCGACTTGCTTCGCCAGTTCGGTGCCACCCGCCTCAGGAATATCGGTGGCGGTCCTTATAAGATACCGGAGACCTACAACAAGTATTTCACCTTCGACAGGTATTACATATTGCAATGGCCGCTTACCCAGTCCATCAATATTGATTTCAGCGCCACCAACTATGCCCGTATCGATGAACCGTTCGGCAGGATAGATACAAAAGAGAAAAAGGACCAGATCAAAAAGAATGTATTCAAAGGCGGACGCAATACCAATTACCAGCAGGATCTTACGATCACGTATAATGTTCCCACACAGAAAATACCCTTCCTGAGCTGGACATCACTGCGGGCCAGCTATAACACCAAGTATAACTGGCTCGCCGGCTCCCTGCTGGAAAGGACCGATACCATCAATCTGGGTAATACCCTTTCCAATACCCAGACAAAGACCATTAACGGTGAACTGAAATTTGAAGAACTGTATAACAAGTCGAGGTTCCTGCGGGCGGTGAATTCCAGCCTGCCCCCGAATGCCGGCAGCGGCGGCGTACCACCCAAGGGCGATAACAAGAAAGGAGGCAAGAAAGATAATGGCAAAGCAGATGCCGGTGGTGATAAGAAGGATGCCCAGGTGATCGGTGGCGGCCAGGCAGGTACCGATGCTACCGCTAAACCCGATACGATCCGTAATAAAAAAGGAAAGATCATCAAGATCAAAAAACCGAAAAAGAAAAAGCAGAAGAAGGTAAAAGAGAAAAAAGACCCGAATGACCTGCCACAGGTTGGTACGGCTGCCAAGATCGTATTCCGTCTTCTTACGGCGGTAAAAAGAGTAGGTATCCAGTATACGGAAGACTTTGGTACCACGCTGCCGGGTTATATGGACAGCACCCAGATACTGGGTTCCAACCTCAGGAGCGGGCAGCCGGGCTTCAAATACATATTCGGGTACCAGCCGGATACCAGCTGGATCAACCGGTTTGCCGCCAAAGGATTGCTTTCTTCTGATACCCTGATCAGCAAACTCATCCAGCAGCGGTATAACCAGCGCCTGAACCTGACCGCCCAGGTCAGTCCGTTCCGTGACTTCAATATTGACCTGAACCTGGACAAAACATTCGACAAGCAATATTCTGAACTGTACAAGGATACCAGCAAGTTTGATAACGTCGGCTTTACCCGCCTGAACCCGTATGCGACCGGCAGCTTCAGCATCAGCTATATTGCCTTCCAGACCCTGTTCACCAAGTTTGATCCGAACGAGATCTCGGAAACATTCAAAACATTTGAGAGCAACCGGGCAATACTGGCAAAGAAACTTGCAGGCCTCAATCCATACGGCGCTGCACCTGATCCCAACGATCCGGGTTATTTCAAAGGGTACGGCCGCTATGCGCAGGATGTGGTGATCCCCGCCTTTATCGCAGCCTATACTAAAAAAGATCCGCTGAGTGTGAAACTGATCAAGAACAATAACCCGAACCTGCGGGCCAACCCGTTCTCCGGTCTCATACCCAAACCCAACTGGACGATCACCTATAATGGTCTTTCACGGATACCGGGACTGGACAAGATCTTCACCAACTTCAGCCTGCGGAGCGGTTATCACAGCACCCTCAGCATGAACAGCTTTAACCAGGCCCTGTTGTTTGCGGATCCGTTCCATTACAGCTTCCCGAATTTTGTGGATCCGCTGACCGGCAACTATATTCCCTACTTCCTTGTGCCAAACATCACCATCCAGGAAGCCTTCGATCCGCTGATCGAACTGGATGTGACCTTCGCCAATAACCTGAGCACCAGATTTGAATACAGCAAACGCCGCCAGCTCAGCTTAAGCCTCATCGACTACCAGCTGGCAGAGAACCGTTCTACGGAAGTGACCTTTGGCTTTAACTGGAGAAGGAAAGGGATACCGGGCCTGGATAAGATCAAGTTCGGTAAAAAAGAATTCCAGCTGGATAATGATGTGACCATCCGCTGCGACTTCAGCCTCCGGGATGATGCCACTTCCAATACCAAACTCGATCAGCGTACTTCTTTTGGTACAGCCGGACAGAAAGTGATACGTATTGCGCCTTCCATTAATTATGTGCTGAATAACCGGGTAAGCGCTGAACTGTATTTTGAACAGAACCGCAATATTCCGAAGATCAGCAATGCCTTCCCGATCACGAACACCAGGGGCGGACTGAAGATCAGGGTATCGCTGTCACAATAATTTTATTTAAAACAGGACGGTGCCCAATCAGCTATATATTCTCAGGTTGACAGGTTTCACCCTGTTGTCCATAGGATGGCTATCGTGTTGTATCGGCAATCATAAATGCAACCAGGACGATAACACGGCCAGGTTCCGCATCCTTTCCGTAAATGGTACCGACCTGGTATTTGGCCCGGGCAGAACGTATCACAAGGATAGCATTCGGTTATATTCTCTTAGCGGAACGGATACCGTTTTTCATAGCTATGGTGCAGGGCCGAACCCCACACCAGGAGGCGATAGTATTTTGTATGTAAGCTTTGACAGAAGGAAATTCCAGCTTGCCTATATACGATTGAATAGCAGTGATACGGATACTCTTCAGATCGGCTATACCACTATTGACGCCTCTCCCTGTTGTCCGGATTATATAACTGTTCAACCGGTTTCGGTAAATAACAACAGCATGGCTACCGCACCGGGCGGGATATCCATAATAAGAAAATAAGATCAGGGATTCTGTGTACCCGGAATTACAGCACCGGATTGCTGAGGAGCGTCGCCCGATTTTTTGAACATCATCACATAGCCGCACAGGTTTTTCTTTTTTTGTTTGTTGACCTGTACCGGTTTGATCATGTGGTATTCGGAGAATTGCGGCACATAGGTGTAGCTGATCACATTCCCATCCACGTCTCCCCATCTTTTCTGCCGGAAGATGACCATCCGTTCCTGCCAGTCGTACATGCGTACCTCATACAGTCTCGAAGAGTTATCGCCGATAAAAACGAAGAGGTAGTAGCTACCCTGTGTAAGCGGAACAATGACCGGCATTTCATACTCACTCTCCATCGTCATAGACGCTTCACGAACCAACAGGTATCCGTCTTTGGTATAGGATTCACGAAGGCTGTCGGCCTGGTGTGTGATCATATCGTTGGTGCAGGACTGCTGGCGGATCACTTCCTGGGAAAAGGCGGAAGCACACCAAAAGGTGCAGGCAGCTGCAAGGAAAAGGGGCTTTTTCATCTGGTCTTCTCTATTGGTATTGGAACTATGCTATAAAAATAGTTCGCAATTTTTCCAGGTATAAATTAATGCTCAGGAAATGGTGATGCTCAAGTGTATTTTCCTGGGGAATCTACGGCAACTATCGGGCCAACGGAAAAGGATAAGGTATTATTACGATGGAAGATAACGCATTTCAGGGATATCATTTTTCTTCTTGACCGGCATCAAGCCTGCTGCCGGTGAAAGTAAATGGCATCGGCCTGCCGGGTACAGGTGATGGAAAGGTCATTGATGCATACATGGGCCGGTAAGGTGGTACAGTAGTAAATAACATCCGCCACATCATCTGCTGTCAGCGGTTCCAGCCCGTCGTAGATCTTTTTGGCGGTGGCTTCATCTCCCTTGAACCGTACCAGGGAGAATTCTGTTTCCGCAGCGCCGGGGTTGATGGCAGTGACCTTGATACCATGGCGCAGCAGATCGATCCGCATGGACTGGCTGAGGGCGTCAACGGCGAACTTGGTGGCACAATAGGCGTTGCCTTTTTCATATACCTGTTTTCCGGCAACAGAACCCATATTGATGATATGCCCGGAACCCTGCTTTACCATCAGGGCGGATACCGCCCGGGCCACATAAAGAAAACCCTTGATGTTCGTATCGATCATCGTATTCCAGTCACGGAGATCTGCTTCATCAAAATAATCCCGCCCCGCGGCAAGCCCTGCATTATTGATCAGCACATCGATCTTTTTCCAGGGTTCCGGTATGTTGCCGATCGTATCGAATACGGTCTTTTCCTCCCTTACATCAAAGGGCAGTTGCAGTACGGCCACGTTGAATTTGTTCTCAATGTCGTCCGTCAGTTCCTGCAGCCGGTCAGCCCTGCGGCCATTGATGATGATGTCATACCCATGAGCGGCAAACTTGTATGCACAGGCTTTTCCAAACCCTGAAGTGGCACCGGTGATGAAGGCGATTTTAGGCATTTTATGAATGATCAATGGTGAATAGTCAATATGGAATGGCTGGTAAAAGCACCGGCTTCCAGCGGTTGGCTTTTTTCAGACCGGTCAGCAAATTAAAGCATCTTATAATTTTTTCGCCAATATTATCTGCCGCAGGCATACCCGGGTAAGGCAGGCCGGATGCGATATCCGGGGCAGCATTCCTTTCTGTAAAGAATCCCCCGGCGACGGCATAAAACTTTTTTCTTCTGCTTCAGACTTTGGTGAAGCTCCTTCAGCCGTATTAAAATGATCAGAACGGGCGGCCCTATTGATCTGCGGAATCATTTCAACCCGTTCAGGTAAGGAAAATGGCTGGTAAATCTGTTACAGGAAAAAAAAGTTCACGGGAGGCGGAATATATCTCCTGTTTCCGGTGATCAGGCTGGAGGCAGATCGCTTTTGAACTGACACTAAGTTCTGCAACACATCTCCCCGCTATTTTTTCGGTGAAGCAAGCTCCAAAAAAACGAACCTGTAAAATGCAATGATGAACGATGGGCGGAGGGTTCACCATTCAGCCACTTACCGTATCAGGGTCACCGTTCCCTTCAGAAACAGCGACTTTCCGGTATAGTCGATGGCCTGCAGCATCCACACATACACACCGCTGGCCTGGATGCGGCCATTATGTATGCCATTCCAGCCCTGCTTGTTGGCCGTGGTGTAAAACACTCTTTCCCCCCAGCGGTTATAAATGGCGAAGTAGTTGATCTGCCGGATGCCGACTGCGATCGGTCGTATCACATCGTTCAGCCCGTCATTATTCGGGGTAAAGGCCGTAGGGACGAATACATAAGGGATCGTTTTGTAAACATATACGGTAACATAGGCCGAATCCTGGCAGCCGATCACATCGCTGGCGATCATCTTATACCGCACGCTGTCGATGTTGGGTCCGTAAATACCGATCGGGTTAAAGATGCTGGTACTGCTGAGCCCGGTGCCGGGGCTCCACAGGTAGCTTACCCCGCCACTTCCGTTGAACAGGAGGGGCTGGCCCACCACTACGGTGGTATCATTACCG
The DNA here is from genome assembly GCA_046329665.1 of Chitinophagaceae bacterium. GTDB lineage: Bacteria > Bacteroidota > Bacteroidia > Chitinophagales > Chitinophagaceae > JJ008. The sequence goes on from JAXLUG010000004.1 coordinate 351,866, forward strand.
GCAAAGGCCCTTATCTTAGGCTGAACGATCACCACGACCGTATCCAGGCCCGGTTTGGGACAACCTAATGTATCGTAAACAGTCAGGATATACCGGGTGGTACGGGGAGGAGAGGCGATCGGGTTCAGTATGTTAGGATTGTTCAGGTAACTGGTGGGAGACCAGCTAAAAGAACTGCCGACGATATGGCCGGTGATCTGCCCCGAGGTGTTGTAACAGATCCGGGGATCGGGGCCTGCATTCGAGCCAGGATAAGGAACAGTATTCACATCCACAAAATCGGTGGCCGTACAACCTCCGATAGTGGCCACCACGGTGTAGCGGGTGGGTGAATTGGTCACCGCTATCGGGTTAATGATATTAGGATTGTTGAGGTTTCCGGCCGGCGACCAGGTAAAGCTCAATCCATTGGAGACGGCATTGAGCTGTATCGCATCTCCCTGGCAGATGGTGGTATCGTTGATGGCCCGCAAGGTTACGGCCGCCACCACTCTTACAAAGACCGAATCCCTGTTGGTACACCCGTTTTCATCGATATCTACATAATACCATTGATCCGAAGGGGGCGATACCGTCGGGGTGGCTGTATTGGCGCCGACGATATTCACCGGCGGTGACCAGCTATAGGTACTTGCCCCGGAAGCAGTAGCACTGAGCTGAACGGCATCATTCCGGCAGATCAGTGTATCCCGGAATGCAAGGGACAGGGCAGGTTTGTCCAGCACATCAATGGTGGTTTGTACCGTATCGATACAGCCCTTGCTGTTCGTGACAATAAGCGTTACATCTTTTGGTCCTGGCGACGGATAGGTCCATAAAGGTGTTTTAATATGCGAAGTATCTGCAAGAGTGGTAAGGTCTCCAAAATTCCAGCTCCAGGAATCCACCACTCCGTATGCGGTTTTAGTTGTATCAAAGAAACTGTAAGGCCTGGTATAGCAGCTTCCTGTGAACCGGAACCCCGGTGTGAACCCCGGAAAGACTTTCACCTGCAGGGTGGCGCTGTCAGCACATAAACCACCCGGCAGCGATACGATCAGCTTGACCACGAATATGCCGGTATCTGAATAATGGTGACTGGTGGTGGCAACGTAATCCGTATCATTTACACCTGTGGAAGGATCGCCAAAAGTCCAGAGATACTGTGCATCCGGCGGATTGCCGGTAGCATTATTTTCAAAGTTCACATCAAACCCGTTACAGGTAGTGGGTTTGGGATCAAGTTGTACACGAAGCGGGTTACAATCCCCGACCGTAATATGTAATTCTTTTCGGGTACTGCTGATCAGTGTCCCGTTTCTGTATTCATTTACGCATACACAGATCACAAATTGCCCCTGCACATTCGGTGCTGTTCCGCTTATCAGTCCTGTTCTGTGATTGATGGTAACGCCGGGTCCCATCGGCTGCACGCCTGAATATGGGAAAGCATACGGGACGGAAGCATAGGGTGGTGCGGCAGCTGTAGGAGGAGCGGAATTGCCGCCTGCATCACCTCCCTGGTACGCATCGCAGAACGAATAGGTGAGGGAATCACCGTCAATATCAGTTGCCTGGAAGGATAAATGGAAAAAACTGTTTTTGCAAACCACGGCCGTATCGTTTACCAGGAAAGATGGGCTGCTGTTGGTTTCAGCACCGGGATATGAAGCGGTGCCGGGTATTCTTATGGTAAAAGTGTTTCCCACATTCTGGCTGCCCACAACATTATTGATACCGCTTATCCGGCAGCAACGCTGATAGGAAACGATATACCCGTCCGGTGTTGACGGCAATTCAATGGAGGGCAGATCATAAACGACAATTGTATAATAACAACCGGTCTGATCTCCTGTTATGCAGGGTTCATCGTAAGCTTTGCCAAGGTTATATTGATTGGAAATTGCTACACCTGCATTCTGAATAAACTGGTTGTTGCCTGCATTGAAGATGGTAAAATTGATCGGGTTGTTCAGCTGCCCCGCCGAGGGATTACAGATCATATAAACAGTCAGGGTGATCTGGTACCGGAGATTTGTTCCGGCTCCCGGCCCTAAATATTTGTATGTAAAAAAACCTCCCTTTATGTGGGCGGCATTAGCGGTTATTGTTACGACCAGACAAATCCAGAAAAGAAGTAAAAATCGTTTCATAGAAAGGAGTATACCTTGTTCCGTGATTCAGGTTTGCAGCAAAAACTCCTCCAAAACCCGGTTAGTGATTTCTTTTTCTTCCATCATTCCCATATGACCGGATCTTTGAAGAACGTGAATGTACGATATTCCCGGAAGATAACATTGCTGCAAAATATCGTCCATGGGTATGGCGGTATCATATTTCCCCATGATAAATAAAACAGGCACAGCAGCTTTTTGTAAGGCAGCCGTTCGGTCCGGCCGGCGGATCATCGCTTCATAATAAGCGATCAGGGCTTCCGGTTTGAAATCTTTCAGCCCATCGATAAATGTTTCAGCAGTTCCCGGGTTTTGTTCTTTGAAAATGGATGAAAACAGGTTGGGTGTGGTGGTCTTCAGGAATTCAAAAGCCCCATGCTGCCGGATAAAATCAATCCCCTTCCGGCGGGTTGCTTTCTTCTCCTCCTTATCGGGATAGGCTGTTGAATGAAAAAGCCCAAAGGCCGATACATGGTTCCGGTATTTTTCCACCAGTGCCAGCGTTACATACCCGCCCATACTGTGCCCGATCACCGGGCAGGCATCAATACCTTCTTCATGAATAACAGCATGGACCACTTCGGCCATCCCTTCCATACTCATATCCCGGATCATCGGGGACCCGCCGGACCCGGGCAGGTCCGGTACAATGAACTGAAAGCGGTGCTGCAGAAAACTGACCTGCTCATTCCAGACCGCCCCGTCCTCGCCAAACCCGTGCAGGAGGAGGACCGGCTTTCCTTTGCCGCTGATAAGGTACCTGATCGGATTGCCTTCGTATAAAAAAGTTTTCGTCATGATGGTCAGTATACCCGGAAAAATCCGGCGGGCGGGATACTATTCCTGCAAAGCAGGAAACTTCTTTTTAAAAAACCTCTTCATCAGTTTCAGGTAGATCACCGCTGCCAGGAACAGGCCGCTCAGTACCAGCATTATTTTTGACAATATATCGCCGTTCCGTACGAAGAAGGTTGTTCCTGTATTAAAATTTACCGGCAGCCGGATCGCTGCCTGTGTGTCATACGGCTGTGGATCATATACCCGTCCGCCGGGGTCGATAAAACAACTGATACCTGTGTTGGCGCTGCGGGCCACCCAGGTCCTTGTTTCAATGGCCCGCAGTCTTGCATAGTTCATATGCTGCTTGTGACCGGGGGTTTTCTTCCACCACCCGTCATTGGTCACCACGCAGATGATGTTAGCGCCGTTGCGTACATAACGGCTCATGAATTCTCCGTAGATACTTTCATAACAGATGGCAGGTGCGATCTTATATCCATGTTTCTCTTCCAGTACGGTACGTCCGTCCTGCCGGGTATAGCCGGCGGTGGTGCCGCCGAACTTATCAAACCATTTGCTCAGGAATTTCAGGAACCAGGGAAGGGTCTCCACGCCCGGTACCAGCATCGACTTATGATAAAAGGCTTTGGGACCGCTGCTGTCCAGCAAGACAGAGCCATTGTATGATTCCACATGAAAGCCATTGAATTCCTGGGACGTTTTGGTCTGGTGATCAAATACCCGGTAGCTTTCTACCCCGGTGAACAGGCTGATATTCGGGTGGCGTTTCAGAAAGGACCATAACGGGTTCAGGAAAAAATTTTCCTTCATCTTTTCCTCGTCGATCCCGCCTTCCACGTAGAGCGCTGTTTCCGGCCATACCACAAGACCGGTATATTCGTCCATTCCTTTTTCCGTGGTCACGATCAGTTTCTGTAACTGTGCTTCGGTGGTGCCGGCTGAAACTTTTTCATAGGGATCAATGTTGGGCTGTACCACGAGTACGTTGGTTCCCGGCCCGGTCCCTTCTTTGGGATGATACCGGAAAAGCAATACAGGACAAACCAGCAACAATAACCAGGCAGCCACGCCTGCAAAGTATTTACGGGATCTGCCACCGGCATTGTATTCCCGGATGACCGAATAGATCAGGACATTGCTCAGCAGTACCCACAGGGTGCCGCCGCTGGTGCCGGTATATTCATACCACTGCACCCATTGGGTATGTGTGGCAAATGCATTGCCGAGGGTAAGCCATGGCCAGCTCAGCCCCCAGTCCTGCAGGTGAATATATTCAAAGCACATCCAGAATGCAATGAGTGCGATATACCCGATGGTTTGTCCCAGCCATTTTTTGGCCACTTTATAACCCAGCCAGGGCAGACACATGATAAAACTGTTGGCGAAAAAGGCGGCCAGGGCACCCGGCTCGGATGCATTCCATATCCACCAGGTGGTGCTCACGTTCCATACAAACATCACCAGGTAGGTGAGGCCAAAGAATTTCTTACGGCTTTCTACCCTTGTTTCAAGCCACAGCAACGGAACCCATGAAACAAAAATGAGAAAGGTAAACGGGGAAACAGGCCATGATGCAAACAGCAGCAGCCCGCAGGCCAGGGAAGTGAATAAGTTGATATAGCGTTTCAAGTGTTATGCTTTTACATGGATCTGCAGTGGGAAGGGTCAGCTGAATTAAAAAAGGCGACGCTGACACCGGCAGCAAAAATTTCCATAAAAATAAAGTTTTGTGGAAAGAATATGCAGCAGTATCTGATTAACCAAAGTATAAACCATGGATACCAACAAAATTCTTTCAGCTTCGCTGATCGACATCATCTTCGACGGCCGTAACAAGGATTACGGCGCTTATGAACTCCGTAAAACGTACAGTAAAAGAATTAAAAAGGCATTGCTCGCTACTTTTCTCTTTGCCTTCCTGGTGGTTGGCGGGGTGGTACTGGCCAGCACGGTAAAAAATACCCGGCCTGACTACAGGATAACGGATGAAATGACCATCCAGGCGATCGATGATACCCGGAAACCGGAAAAACTCCCGGAGCCGGTCAAGCCTAAAGCGGATCAGCCACAGGTGCAAACGGAAAAATATACCATCCCGGAAATAAAGCCTGATGAGGATGTACAGACGCCGCCGCCCTCCACGACCGACCTTACCGATGCCAGGATCGATATAGACACCAGGGCCGGTATTCCCGATGATGGCAGTCCCGATCCCGGTCCGCAGGATATGGACGGGAATAAGGGTATCATCGACGATAAAATCGTAAAGGAAAAGGGACCGGCTGAGAATGTGGATATCGATGCCAAATTTGATGGCAACTGGAAACGCTTTCTCGAAACGAACCTGAATGCCAGTACACCTGTTGATAATAACGCCCCGGAAGGCCGCTATTCGGTAGTAGTGCGGTTTGTGGTGGATGTGGATGGCAGCATCAGTGATATCACCCCGCTGACGAAACATGGGTATGGACTGGAAGAAGAAGCAGTTCGGGTGATCCGGAAATCTAAAAAATGGGCGCCTGCTTTTTTAAATGGGGTGAATGTAAAAGCCTACAAGAAACAGGTGATCATTTTTGAAGTGCTGGGTGAATAATTGAAGCGGGAAGTCAATAGCCGTTAACCGGACTTACTTGTTGTCTGTTCAAAACCGGGTAACGGTTATTGACCATCGGTCCAAAGACCAGGATCATTTCCTGCTGTAATTCGGTGCTTCCTTCGTGATCTCAATATCGTGTGCATGGCTTTCCCGCATCCCGGCGTTGGTGATCTTGACAAACTTTGCTTTCTGTAATTCATCAATGGTTGCTGCACCGCAGTATCCCATTCCTGCCCGCAGGCCGCCGGTAAACTGGTACACCACTTCTTTCAGCAGCCCTTTATAAGCAACACGTCCTTCAATACCTTCCGGAACGAATTTCTTTACATCGTCTTCCACGTCCTGGAAGTAGCGGTCACTGCTGCCGGTGGCCATCGCCCCCAGTGAACCCATTCCCCGGTACTCCTTGAATTTTCTTCCTTCATAAATGATCGTTTCGCCCGGGCTTTCTTCGGTGCCGGCAAAGATGCTTCCCATCATCACACAGTTGGCCCCTGCTGCCAGTGCCTTTACCATATCACCGGTGTAGCGGATACCGCCATCAGCGATCAGCGGGATATTCCTTCCCTTCAGCACAGAGGCGGCTTCCATGATGGCTGTGAGCTGCGGTACACCTGCCCCGGCCACAATACGGGTGGTACAGATGGATCCCGGCCCGATGCCCACTTTGATGGCATCCGCACCTGCATCCGCCAGTGCTTTGGCCCCTTCAGCCGTACCAACATTCCCGGCGATAACGGTGATGTTCCTGAAATTCTTTTTTATTGTTTTCAGCGCATTGATCACTCCTTTGCTGTGTCCGTGAGCACTGTCGAGGGCGATCACATCGGCCCCCACCTGCTGCAGGGCAGCTACCCGGTCTTCAATATCCCGGGTGATGCCCACACCGGCACCGACCACCAGTCTGCCAAAAGCGTCTTTCACGGCATTCGGATGGCTTTTCAGTTTAAGTATATCACTGTAGGTGAACAGGCCGGTCAGCTTTCCCTGTTTGTTGATGATAGGGAGCTTTTCCACCTTGGTCTTTTTAAAAAGCTGTTCTGCTTTCTTCAGGTCCGTTCCTTCCGGGGCGGTATAGAGATTTTCTTTGGTCATGACTTCGCTTACCTTTCTCTTCATATTCTCCTCAAAGCGGAGGTCACGGTTGGTAAGGATGCCCACCAGTTTGCCGTTCTTATCAACGATCGGGATACCACCGATCTTGTTTTCCCGCATGATGCGGAGGGCATCCCCGATGGTCGCATCCGCCAGCAGGGTGACCGGGTCAATGATCAGTCCGCTTTCACTTCTTTTTACTTTGCGTACCTGCTCAGCCTGCTTTTCGATGGTCATATTCTTGTGCAGGATGCCAAGGCCGCCTTCACGGGCCAGTGCAGTTGCCAGCGCTGCTTCCGTAACCGTATCCATGGCGGCGGAAAGCAGGGGCACATTCAGCATAATGTCTTTGGTAAGACGGCTCTTAATATTTACATCACGGGGAAGTACCTGGCTGTAGCCGGGCATCAGTAAAACATCATCGAAGGTGAGTCCTTCACCGAAAAATTTTGCGGAACCTTGTTTTTGGGGGGAATTTCTTGTTGCCATGTGCAAAGATATAGGCAAAAGGGAAATGGCAAAAATCAAAAAAAGCCCTGCTATGCTCCGGTTAGCGGATCAGGGTAACGGTGCCTTTTTTAAAGACCGGCTGTTTGGTATCCCGGTTGGTGTAGGTAAGGAACCATACATACACACCTGTTGGCTGTACCTGCCCGTTGATCTTTCCGTCCCATTTCTCCTGCCAGTTGCGGGAATGAAATACCAGCTGGCCCCAGCGGTTGTACACCCTGAATTCATAATTATCTGCCTTCAGGGCATTGTGCGGGCGGAAATAGTCATTGAGCCCGTCGTTGTTCGGGGTAAATGCGGTGGGCACATCGATAAAACAATGATCGAGTACCGTAAGGGTGTGCCGGGTACTGTCGCTGCAGCCGAGTGTGGAATTGGTGACAGTCAGTTTTATCGTATAGTAAGCTTCCCGGTTGATGGTAGGAAAAAGGAAGGGAGGCGGGTTTTCCAGGTTGCTGGTGCCGATCACATCATAGGTCCATTTCCAGATATCGATATGACCGGTGCTCATATTGGTTACAGCCAGCCTGTCTTCCGGGCAAATAATATTATCTGTTGAGAAAATGGCTTTCACTTCGTTGTCGAGTGTCACTACCTGGGAAGAAATGGCTGAGCAGGTGCCATTGCTTACCATAAGCCGGACATTATTGGTGCTTGCAGCCGGGAAGACGATCGTATGTGTTTGTGTCGTCACCGGGGGCAGGTCATTGAAGTTCCAGATCCAGCTGTTCACATCATGGGCGCCGTTGTGCGAAAAGATCAGCGTATCCCGCTGGCAGCCGAATAAAAGGTGGTACTGAAAGTCTGCATTCACCGTATCGGCGGTGATAAAAGTCAGGGATTGCGGAAGTATGGGTTGTCCGCATACATCAAAGATCGGGCTGCCGTCGATACCGGGCTGAATGGAAACCGTATAGGTTCCTTTTGTATAAAGCGGTGAGGCGAGGGTCAGTTTAATATACTGGGTCTGATCATTGATGCAATAGCCGGAGGCCCCGGTGACCGTTACCGGTGTCGGCCCGCTAATCGTGAAATCGGCACCCGAGGCGGTGATACTGGAGCACCTGATCTTTTTCGGGTAATAGACCAGTACCGTATCGGTGGCACAGGCGGGTTTGCCAACACTATCGGCCCGGATCGGCTGCGGAATGATATAATCGAAAGAGATGCTCTGCCCCGGGGCGATGAGGTTATCGCACAGATCAGATAAGGTATTACCATCGCTCCCGTTCTTTATCACAAGCTGGTGCGTACCGCTTGAAAGGGTGCCGCCCAATGTGATGTCAAGCTCATCAAAATCAAAACCATTTGCACAGGCGGCAGCAACAGAAGCGGTGGCGGAGATATTATCGGGTAAGACAATAAACTCGGTGCCGTCCACAGAAAGGCTGGAGCAACGGATCTTCTTATTAAGGCTGAGCGTAAGCAGTTGCCCGTTGCAATCCGGCACCACTTTATCCATGGCGGGTACTTTGGGGTCGGTGATGACGGCTGTGCCGCCGCCGAAGGAAAGATCGTAGCCGCTTTGCGTATCGGTCCAGTGGCTTATCATCAGTAAATATTCATGCCCTGCGGTCAGGTTAGGCATTTGTGCAAAAGTGGGTGCATTATCGGTCGGCACCGAGGCACACTGAATACCTGTGGTACCTGTGGCGGATGCACCGGTATTGCCATAACTGCCCGACCAGTTTCCGGCCACCACGAGTGAGGGGTCCGTAAATATATCATTGGGGTTGCGGCCTGTGATATCCCAGAGCTGCCAGTCGTAGTCTTCGTTGGCTACCAGGGGCTTGATGAGGAAGCCAAGGGTTCCGCTTACATAACAGGTAAACTTGTAGAAATAGGGGTTCTTATTCTCATAGTTCGCATTGCTTTGCCCCGTACATCCCGGAACGAAAATGCTTACTGTGGAGCAGAGCGGAACGATGCTTTGATGAAAAGTGGTGGTACCGCAAACGGGAAAGGCGGTGGAAGGGGTTTGCCCCAGGTTTGTGCAGGGCTGACCGTAGCTGAATGTAACGGTGAACAACAGCAGTCCCCACCATCCGGCGATATGTTTAAGGTACTGTTTCAACGGGTAGCTTTCACTAGAAGGGTTATTATTTCTGACAAGAATAAGAATTATTTTGATGCCCCGGTTTACGATCAGGTCAAACGGTACATTTTGCCCGGTAAAGATACTATGACGTTCTGTAATTCCAGGTTCAATATGGCCGCTGCCACCTTGCCGCTGCTGAGACCGCTTTGTAAATTGATCTCGTCAATATGCACCTGTTCATTATCCTTCAGCATTCCGATCACTGTTCTTTCATCGGGAGTCAGTTCAATGAATAACGTTTTTTGCGGCTTGCCCGTTGCTTTCCCGGTCTTCCTGTCATTCCATCCCATGATATCACAGATATCTGCTGCGGAAGTAATGAGCTGGGCTTTGCTGCTGCGGATAAGGTAATTGCAACCGGCGCTTTTGGATTCGTTTATTTTCCCGGGAATGGCAAACACATCTTTATTGTAGCCATTCGCCAGTTCAGCCGTGATCATACTGCCGCCTTTCAGGTCGGTCTCGATCACCAGGGTGGCATCGCTCATCCCGGCCACGATCCGGTTCCGGCTGGGAAAATTATGCTTGTCGGGTTTTGTTTTACTGCGGAATTCCGTCAGCAAACCACCGCCCTGTTTGATCATATCTTTTGCCAGGCCGGTGTGATCAGGCGGATACACCTGGTCAAGCCCGTGGGCCAGTACCCCCACTGTGGGGATACCATTTTTAACGGACGATTTATGGGCCAATGCATCCACCCCGTAGGCGAGCCCGCTTACGATGATGACCTGCCGGTCCGAAAGTTCTTTCACCAGCTTATCTGTTACCTGTTTGGCATAATCGGTATGGCTCCTGGTGCCGATGATGCTGATGATGCGGGCAGCATTCAGGTCAGCTTCGCCGCGGTAATATAAGAGGGTGGGGGAGTCGTAGCAGTTCAGCAGGCGTTTGGGATACCCCTTATCGGTAAGGAAGAGTGGTTTGATCCTGTATTTTTCAATAAAAGCGATCTCTTGTTCCGCCCTGCCAAAACCAGTGAACTTTTTTATTGAAGCCGCCCGCACCGGTCCGATCCCCTCAATTTTTTCGAGGAAATGTTTCCGGGCATGAAAGATCTCTTCCGGTTCACAATGCTGAAGTAACAGTTTGGCCTGTACAGGGCCGATATTGGGGACAAGGGTCAGCGCAAGCTGGTAAAGCAAATCAGTTTTCATGGTCACGGATCATGGTTCGCAATATTCAAATATAATGAGAGTGGCCGAGCAATGATTTTTTTCTTCCGGAAACAGGATCGCCCGGGAATTTTCCGGAACAACTGCGGCATTACCATTGTAAGAATGGACACACTGCCAGCCGCAAACCTTTATTGTCCCAGCACTTTCATTTCTGTCCGGCGGTTCTGGGCACGGCCCTCTTCTGTTTTATTATCAGCCACCGGTTTTGTTTCCCCGTAGCCTTTGGCGGTAAGTCTTTGTGCGGCGATATGTTTGCTGATAAGATAATTCACCACGGCCCTGGCCCGGTTGTTACTCAGGGCAAGATTGTCTGCAGGCTTGCCGGCATTATCGGTATGACCGCTGATCTCGATCTTAAGCGATGGATTATCGGTCAGCAGTTGTACGAGTTTGTCCAGTTCGGCCTGCGACTCCGGCCTCAGTTCAAACCTGTTCACATCGAAGAAAATATTCTTCAGTACTATGCTGGCATTCGTTTCAATGGGAGAAAGGGCAATATCTTTCTGGTAAGTGGAATCCGGTGAGCGGCCTGCCAGTAAAAAGTTGTCGGAATAAAACAGGTAGCCCTTGTGGTTTACGCTGAAGGCATAATCCTTGCCCACGGGCAGGGTGATGAAATAATTCCCGGAAGTATCGGTCTTTACCTGGCTGAATACCTGCCTGGTGGAAAGGTCAGTCAGTTCAACCGAAGAAGCAAGGCCCGCCTTGGTTTTTTTGTCGAACACTTTTCCTTTTACCCACAGTGTTTTGACCGGGCGGACATTTTCCGGTAATTCAAAACTGTAAATATCCAGCCCGCCTTTGGTATCGGTTCTGTCGCTGGCATAATAAGCGGTCTTTCCATCGGCTGCCACAAACAATGTTCCCTCCTTATCAACGGTATTGATCGGGTAGCCCAGGTTTACGGGCTTGCTCCATTCCCCGTTGGGCTGCTTGCGGACGACGAAGAGATCATCATCCCCGTAACCGGGCCAGTAGTTGGAGGTGAAGTATAATGTCTGATTATCGGCGTGTATAAACGGGCACTGATCATCACCCGGTGTATTTACATTCGGGCCAAGGTTTTCCGGTTCACTGAAATATCCGTTGGGTTGCAGGTGTGATACATAGATGTCGATACCTCCGTAACCGCCCGGCCGGCGGCTGGCGAAATAAAGGTCCTTATTGTCGGGAGAAAGGGATGGCTGTGATTCCCATTGGTCGGAATTGATCCGGCTGCCGAAATGATAAGTGTCCTGCCATCCCTGCGGGGTCAGTTCACTCATGTACAGATCATAGTTACCATAACTGTCCTTTCTTCCGTTGGCAGAATAGATCATCCAGTGGCCATCGGCCGAGAGGGTAACCGCCGCTTCGCTTTGCGGTGTATTGACCGTCCCGCTGGCCGGGGCAGCCGGTTCCCATTGTCCATTCTTCCATTTGCTGATGAAGAAGTCTTCGTTGTTGCCATTCAGCCGGCGGGTGAATACGAGTTCGGTGCCATCGATACTCAGCGAAGGCCAATATTCCAGCAGGGAGGAGTTGACATTTGGCCCGAGGTTTCGTGGAGCGAAAACATAATTCTTTACCGGGTTATTCTTTGCATAGTCCGCGGCAAATTCGTAGTTCTTTTTTTGCCGGTTCACCCGTTCAAGTACGGACGGGTTCCTGGGCGGCCGTTTGGTCAGAAGTTCATTGATCGCTTTCAGCGCTTTTTCAAAGTCACCGGTAGCGGCCAGTTTGGCGGCATAGGGAGCTTTGTGATCAATGGTGTAGTTTGTATCAATGGCAAATGCCTTTTCGTAGTTGGCGATGCTGTTGTTGTAATTCTTCAGCGAGCTGTACACACTGGCGAGGGCAAGATAGGCGTCCACATAATTTTTATCCGTCTCTACTGCCTGTTGCAGCAGTCCCACGGCAATAGGCAGGTTGCCTTCTTCCGCTCTTTGCCGGGCCTGTTCAAAATAGCCAACCGCTTTTTTATTCACTTTGGCCGGATCGTACTGGGCGTGGCTGTTACGGGCTGCACACAGGAAAACAAGAACAGGAAGGATCAAAACAACAGGCCGGCGGATCTTCATGCGGGGGGTCATAAATAAATAACGAATCTACTTGAAATTTATTCCGGACGGGAGGAGAAAATGTTAAAGCAACTCAGGGCACATGAATATATTTATGTATCTGCAGGCTCAGTTCCCATTTGGGATTTGATTTGATGTACCCGATGATCTGCGGGGTCATTTCAGCGGCTTTATCCCATTCGGGCTGCAGGTATAACCTGCATTGCGGCGAAACAAGTGCTGCATATTTTTCAGCCCAGTCAAAATCAGATCGATTAAAGACAACAATTTTTAATTCCCGGGCCAGGGGTAAAATGCCCGGAAGCGGGGCTTTGAATTTTTTGGGCGATAAACAGATCCAGTCCCAGTGCCCGCTGAGGGGATGGGCGCCGGATGTTTCGATATGCGTTTTCAGTCCGGCGGATCGCAGGGCCCCGGTCAGTGCATCAAGGGGATGCATCAGCGGTTCTCCGCCGGTGATCACCACGATTTCAGCAGGGGTCTTTTTTATTTCCGCTTCCAGGCTGGCTATCTCATACCGGGGATGTTTTTCTGCCTCCCAGCTCTCCTTTACATCACACCATACACAACCAACATCACAGCCTCCCAGGCGGATAAAATAAGCGGCCCGTCCCTGGTGGTATCCTTCCCCCTGGATCGTATAAAAATGTTCCATTACCGGCAGAAGATCTTTCATAACATTTTTTATGGCAGATGACAAGAAACAAATGACCGGGAAAAAACCAGCTCATACACATCAGCTCCGGATATCTGGTTGCTCATCTATTATTTCGGGCCCTGCCATTTTTCTCTTTCTAATTTTTCGATTTACAGGAAGTAAAAGTGCTTTGCATCAGGGCGGCGATCGTCATGGGGCCCACGCCGCCCGGCACCGGCGTTATCCAGGAGCATTTCGGGGCTACCGTATCAAATTGAACGTCCCCTTTTAGCCGGAAGCCGCTTTTCTTCGTGTTGTCTTCTATCCGGGTGATGCCGACGTCGATCACCACGGCGCCTTCTTTTACCATGTCGGCTGTAACGAATTCGGGTTTACCCAGTGCAGCCACAATAATATCCGCCTGCAGGCAAAACTCTTTCAGTTGGCGGGTTTGTGAATGGCAGATAGTGACGGTGCAATTTCCCGGGTTACTGTTTGCACTCAGTAAAATACTCATCGGCCGGCCTACAATATTGCTCCTGCCGATGACCACAGCATGTTTGCCTTTTGTATCCACTTTATAATGTTGCAGCAGCAACATGATGCCATGCGGGGTGGCGGGTATAAAGCCAGGGATTCCCTGTACCATACGGCCCACGTTTACCGGGTGAAATCCATCCACATCCTTTTCCGGGTCGATGGCGTTGATGACATCGCTTTCTTTGATATGTTTTGGAAGCGGCAACTGTACCAGGATACCGTCGATATCCGGGTCGCTGTTCAGTTCATGTATCTTATCCAGCAGTTTGATGCCGGCAATATCATTATCAAAGCGGATCAGGGTTGATTTGAAACCAATCTCTTCACAGGATTTTACCTTGGCGTTTACATAGGTCTCGCTGGCCCCGTTGTTGCCAACCAGTATTGCAGCAAGATGCGGAACTTTTTTTCCTTCGGCTGCCATTTGCGCCACATCTAATTTCAGTTCTTCTTTAATGGCCTGTGCGGCCTTTTTTCCATCTAATAATTGCATGGCGCAAATGTACTTACTCCTTCGCAGACACTATTTGGTGTAGCAGAGTACCCCAATTTTATTTTTTGCCTCCGGGAAGCGCCATATTAATTTCCGGTAAATTTTAAAAGTGGGCAAAGCAGGTTTGTGTGTGCTGAGTTTATTTTTCTGGTTTGGGTCATTGGGCCATGCTCAGTCCCTGCCGCCACCTTTACATGCCGCTTATCTTGGTTCCGGGGTTTGCAGCCGCAACCAGGCAGATGTTTTTTCATTTACCGTTAACCAGGCAGCGATCGCCGGATTAAAGTCACCCTCCTTTGGAGTATACGGGGAAAGGCGATACCTGCAGAAGGAACTTGCTGGTTATATACTGGCAGCCGGCCTGCCAACAAAGTCGGGAAATTTTGGTATCACGGCAGGCTATTATTGATCACCTGACTATAATGAAACGGGCGCAGGACTTGCCTATGGCCGAAGTTTGGGAGCGAAAGCTGATGCCGGTGTGCAGTTCAATTACCGGTCCGTAAAGTTATCCGGCGGGTATGGCAGCGCCTCGGCTTTAGGGGTGGAGGCCGGCGTTATTTTTCACCTGTCTGAAAAATTGCATGCCGGTTTACATGTGGCAAACCCGGCAGGAGGAAAATTCGGCAAGGACAGGCAGGAGAAGCTGCCGTCGGTTTATTCATTTGGTATCGGTTATGAAGTATCGGGAAAATTCTTTTGCAATGCAGAAGTAGTAAAAGAGGAGGACCAGCCAGTCAGCATCAACACGGCCATCTCATACCGGTTTATCCCTTCAGTAAGTGTGAAGGCCGGAATAGCAACCGGTACATCAACAACATGGTGGGGGGTGAGTTTTCTTACCAGGTCTTACCAGGCCGGTATCATCACATCTTATCATCCGCAGTTAGGATTTACACCCGGCCTGTTATTTCTTTTCAGCATAAAAAGTAAAAAGGCAACGTGAAAGGGGCAGCAGTGATACTCATTATCAAACTGGTGACCGGCTTCGGTACCAACCTGGTTGCGCAGGAAATTCCTCCTGCTGCCGAGCAGCAACTGGAAAACCAGACCGATGCCGACCAGGCCGAAACAGAAGATGACAACTGGTTGCTGGAAATGCAGGAATATAAAAAGCACCCGCTCCTAATTAACCAGGCGGATGAGAATGAACTGAAACAGCTCAGGATATTGTCCGGCTTACAGATCAGCCACCTGCTTTCGTACAGAAAACTTTTCGGGAACCTGGTCAGTGTTTATGAATTGCAGGCTGTGCCCGGCTGGGATATTGATACGATCAAAAGGATACTGCCTTATATTTCAGTTGACGGCCCGGTCGAGATTGTAAAAGAAGCCGGTCATCGTTTTCGCAACGGGGATCATAGCTTATTAGTACGGCTTACCCGGGTGCTGGAAAAAGCAAAAGGGTTTGATCATGCAAACCCGGGCATCGGCTACCTGGGGGATCCGCTGAAAATGATGCTGAGATACCGGTATAATTATAAAAATCTCCTGCAGTTTGGTGTGGTGGGAGAGAAGGATGCCGGTGAACAGTTTTTTAAAGGTGCTCAGAAAACAGGATTCGATTTTTATTCTTTTCATTTTTTTACCCGCAAACTGGGCATGATACAGGCACTGGCGCTTGGGGATTTTACAGTGAATATGGGGCAGGGGCTGATACAATGGCAGAGCCTGGCTTTTAAAAAAAGCCCGGATGTAATGGGCATCAAACGGCAGTCGCCCGTTCTCCGGCCGTATAATTCATCCGGTGAGTTTTATTTTAACAGGGGTGCAGGCATTACCCTTCAGAAGAAACAATTTGAAAGCACTTTTTTTATTTCACTGCGCAGGTTAAGCGCCAATTTAGTGCCCGATACCCTCAGCAACGAAGAGGCCGTCTCCTCTTTTCTGAATTCGGGTTATCACAGAACAGCATCAGAGAACAACGATAAAAACTCCCTGCAGCAACTATCATTTGGTACCAACCTCGCCTGTACGGGAAGGCGTTTTCATGCCGGTGTGAACGGGGTGTACTATCATTTTTCACATCCGGTCAGCAAAAGAGAAGAGCCTTACAACCTGTATGCGATCAGGGGGGGCAATTGGTACAATGTGAGCGCTGATTACAGTTATACGTACAGGAATCTGCACCTGTTTGGCGAAGCCGCCCTGGATAAGAACTTTCATTCGGCGTTTGTGAACGGCCTGCTGATCAGTGCCGATCCCCGGATCGATCTTGCCCTTTTCTACCGGAACATCAGTCCTGCCTACTAGGCGGTATATGGTAATGCTTTTACGGAGAACAACCTTCCGTCCAACGAAACAGGTTGGTATGCCGGTATCACGATACGGCCGGCAGCCGGCTGGAAAATTGATGGCTATGCAGATATTTACCGGTTTCCCTGGCTGAAATACCAGGTGGACGCCCCGTCGGCAGGGGCTGATTATCTCCTGCAGTGTACGTTCACACCAGGAAAAGAGGTTGAGTTATACGCCAGGTTCCGGTCCGAACGCAAACAGGCCAATCAGCCGGATAATGTAACGGCGGCTAATTACCTGGCCTTTTTCACAAAGACGAGCTGGCGGACTCAATTATCTTACCTGATCAGCAGGACGCTTACCGTACGTACCCGGGCCGAGCTTCTTTGGTACGATCACCCATCACCCGGTAAGGAAACCGGGTTCCTGTTGTTTACAGACCTGCTTTATGCTCCACCGATGGGGCATCTGTCGGGAAACTTTCGGCTCCAGTATTTTGAAACAGGCGGGTACGATTCAAGAATTTACGCATACGAAAATGATGTATTATATGCCTACTCGATTCCCGCCTTTTTTGACAAGGGATATCGGGCCTATATAAATCTTCACTATCATCCCGGGAACAATATTGCTTTTTGGTTTCGCCTGGCAGGGACCCTATACCCTGAAAAATCATCGACAGGCACCGGACTAGATGAAACAAACAAGGGCAGAAGGACCGAAATAACGCTTCAGGCAAGGTGGTCTTTTTGATCCTGCCACAGCCAATTTCAAAATTTTTGGGGCTATTTAACTAATTGTTAAAAAAAGTTTTATTTTGCCGCAGCATTTTAGAAGGCTTTTGTGTCTTTACACATAATCCCAACCCAAGAAATTGACGGTTTCCCTTGATTATCAAAGCTTTTAAATTTTTAAAATTAACGTTAACATGAGAAAATTCGCATCACTGTTTACGATGCTGATGCTCCTAACTGCATTAGCGTTTGGTCAAAACCGTACGATTACTGGTACGGTGACCGATGAAACGGGTGCTCCTGTTCAGGGTGCATCAGTGAGAATTAAAGGTACCCGCACAGGGGTAGCAGCCGATAATAACGGTGTGTTCCGCATCCAGGCCAAAACCGGGGATGTGCTGCTGA
Organism: Chitinophagaceae bacterium; assembly: GCA_046329665.1. Classification (GTDB taxonomy): domain Bacteria; phylum Bacteroidota; class Bacteroidia; order Chitinophagales; family Chitinophagaceae; genus JJ008. Next base: position 369,401 of record JAXLUG010000004.1, read on the forward strand.
TCTCAGGTGGAATTGAC
>JAXLUG010000005.1:0-220458 GCA_046329665.1 Chitinophagaceae bacterium
TCCGTATCCTGAGCGAATTACTTGACCTCTCTCAGGTGGAAAGCGGCCGGATACAGCTCAGCATTCAAACGGTTGAACCCGCTGTCATGGCAGACAAGGCCGTAGAATCCGTGCTGAATGTGGCCCGTGAAAAAAATATCGGGATCAGGAAGGATATCGCTGCCGGTCTTCCCGCCATCCATGCCGATGCAGATAAAACCACCTGGGTACTGAACAATTTTCTTACAAATGCCATCCGCCATTCGGACAAGGGCAGTATGGTCACCATTTCCGTACAGCCGAAAGACGGCAAAACAGAGTTTGCCGTTCAGGATTCAGGAAAGGGAATCGACCCCCGTTATAAGGACAGGATCTTCGACCGTTATTTTAAGGTGCCGGGAAACAAGGAAGGTACCGGGCTGGGCCTGGCCATCTGCAAAGAATTCATCGAAGCGCAGGGCAGCAGCATTACTGTTGAGTCCGAACCGGGGAAAGGAAGCCGGTTCAGTTTCAGCCTGTGATCCTTTTCCGGTACCGCTGTCAACTATTCAACCGGTCACTCCCTACCTTTGCGCAAATCCCGTCTATGCGTTCCTTCTTTGTTGCATTCTCCTTTCTGCTGGTAACTGCTGCGGAAGCACAGAACGACATGAGCAGTCATTACAAGATCTATGATACCCGCACCCGGCAGCTGGTTACGATTGATAAGATTGTTGCCGATGCCGCCGGTGCCGATGTGCTCTTTTTTGGCGAAGAACACAACGACAGCGCCTGTCACTACCTGGAGAACATGATCTTCCGGTCATTGTATGCCTCCTACGGCAACCAGGTCGTGCTGAGTATGGAAATGTTCGAGACGGATAATCAGCTGGTGCTGGATGAATACCTGAAAGGGACGATCGATGAAGCAAGACTTGCCAAGGATGCCCGGCTCTGGAGTAATTACAGGGATTATCGCCCCATGGTGGATTTTGCAAAACAGAACAGGATCCCTGTCATTGCTGCCAATCCCCCGCGCCGGTATGTAAGCCTGGTAAGCCGCCGCGGAATGCAGGCGCTGGACAGCCTGGATAAGGAAGCCAAAAAACTGCTGCCCCCTTTACCTTACGATACATTACCCGGCCGCTACCGCGATAAATTCATGTCGGTCATGCAGGGCAGTCCCGGCGGAGAGAACCCCAAAGTGTATTACAGCCAATGCCTGTGGGATGCCGGCATGAGCTACAGCATCCATCACTTTCTGAAAAAGAACAAGGGAAAGAAAGTGTTTCATTGTGTAGGCGGTTTTCATACTGCAGAAAAATTAGGTACGGCCGCCCAGCTCCTGAAGCGGAATAAAAAACTGCGGATACTTAATATAGCCACTGTCACGGACGTGGATTTTAATAATCCTGACTTCAGCAAACTGGAAGCTCAGGGCGATTACCTCCTGCTTACTGATCCGGGCCTGAAAAAAACATTTTAGACCGTTCCTGGTTTTCAACGCTATCGCTTTATCCTTCCGGTTAGCGGGCTCACCGAAACATACGGGTGGTTGAGCTATATCATACCACGGCACTGCCCTTACGCCGTAGTTTTATGAGTTGAAAAACGCCCTTATGAAAACATTGCTCTTGGTCGTGTCTTTGTGCACTTTCTCCCCGTCTCTCTTCTGCCAGGGAAAAGAAGAACAGATCCGGAAAATAGATTCTGTTGCCGCCGCTATTGAGGATGGGCTTCACTACCGCACCGTACTGGATTCTTCTTATGCCCTCATCACAAAGGAGGGCAACAGGGCCATCAGGAATGTGGACTGTTATTACATTGACCGTGGTACCGGTCAGCTGAAAAAGGTAAGCCGCATGGGTACTTATACCCCGGAGGGCCTTACCGGGCAAAAGCAAACCGGGAAAGTTAAAGACATCCCCGAGGTTTATGCAGACAGCATCTTCTTTTCGAATGTTCCGACTGTCAGAAAAATCATTTACTATTTCGACAATAATACTATGATAAAAGCAACCGAGACAAGGGTGGCGGGTGATACAGTGCTGCTTACAGGAACTTATTATTTCGGTTCGGACGGAGAGATCATACGGGCAAAAGAAAAGAAGAAGCGTCAGTCGGTAAGAGGCAGCATTGGCAAGGATGCTATCTTTATCAGTTGGGCAGCCTTCTTCCTGAAAAAGGAACCGGGTTCAATGTAAGGCCGGTGTTCTTGTTGTTTTTTTCCTGGTTCAGCGGATAGTATTCCCGCTCTTTCATCCTAATACTTTGGTTCTGATTTTGTTCGTTGCGGCCCCGCTGGTCGTCCCCGGACCTTATTACCGTTTCCTGTCATCCAATTTTCAGTTTCCTGTGGGGAAAATCCTTTACCTTTCAAAAAAACATAGGCCATGGTTACCAAAAAACTTTTGCTGCCGCTGCTGCTCATCCTGGCAGTATTCGGCGTACAGGCACAACAACACTTTACTTACTCCCCCGACAAGCCCAAACCGGGTGATGTGATCACCTTCGTGTATGAACCCGCCGGCGATATTGCCAACACCCTTAAGCCCGTGGAAGGGGTGGTATACCAGTCCGGTAAGAAAACAAACAAAGCAGACGACCTGGTGCTCACCAGGAAAGACGGAAGCAAGTTTACCGGCAGCTTTACGGCCGATCCCGGTGCTTCCTTTATTTATTTCGGGTTCAGTGCGGATAAGAAATTCGACAATAACTACAACGAAGGCTATTTTATCCAGCTGTACAACGGAGACAAACCCGCAGACGGAAGCTATTCGCAGTTAAGTGCTTTTTATCAATTCAACGGGCAGAGAACAGGCCTGGATGGTAATAACGAGAAAGCGGTGGCTGCCATGGAAAAAGAGTTTGAACTCTACCCGGCCAATAAAAATGCCAATCTGTTTTCATATACCCGTATGAAAACCCTGCTGAATAAAGAAGAAGCCCCGAAGATCGTCCAGAAAGAGATCGAGAACCTGCTGAAATCAGGCCTGAAGACCGAAGATGATTATGCAGCACTGGAAGGACTCTACCAGCTGGCCAAATTGCCCGAGCAGCAAAAGCTGATCACCTCGATCAAGAAGGAAAAATTTCCCGACGGTAAATGGACCATCAGTGACCGCATCCAGAAGTACTTCAAAGAAACAGACCTGGATAAAAAGAAAGGAATGCTGAATGACATCCTGAACCTGATCGCCACCAACAAGGACTGGGAGGGGTATAAAGAGAGTGTGGACTACTTTAAATCCCAGATCGCCAATTATTATTTTGCCAAGAAAGACTGGGTGAATTATAAAAAGGCGCTGGAGGAGGCCAATTTTGAAGATAAGATGCAGCTGGCTTCCAGCTACAATAATATAGCCTGGGAAATGCAGAAGACCAGTGATAACCTGCCGCTGGCCGAAGAGATGTCAAGGTTTGCCACACAAACAGCGAAAGATGCCTGGCAAAAGAAAACAGGTAAGAAGCCCGACTACATGACACAGAAGCAATGGGAAGAGAACAATAAATTCACCTATGCCATGTATGCAGATACTTATGGCATGATCATGTACAGGATGGGCGACTACAAGAAAGGATTGCCCTATTCCAAAGATGCGGCCCTGGTGATCAATAACAGTAAAGATGCCGATCAGAACAATACATACGCCCTGCTGGCGGAGAAAGTACTTCCGAAAAAACAATATGTAAAAGAACTGGAGCAGTTTGTGGTTGCCGGCAAATCCACGTCCGAGATCAAGGATATCCTGAAAAGGGCTTATGTAAAAGACAAAAAATCAGAGACTGGTTTTGATGATTATATAGCAACCCTTCAGAAAGAAGCACAAGAGAAAATGCTGGAGGAATTGCGTAAATCTATCCTGAATGAAAAAGCCCCTGTTTTTGCATTGGTTGACCTGAGCGGAAAAAAAGTCAGCCTCAGTGAATTGCAGGGTAAAGTGGTGATCGTTGATTTCTGGGCTACCTGGTGCGGTCCCTGCAAAGCCAGTTTCCCGGGCATGCAGAAAATGGTGACCAAGTATAAGGACAACCCGGATGTGAAATTTGTTTTTATCGATACCTGGGAGCGGGAAGAAGACAAGGCGAAGAATGCCGCTGATTTCATTGCCGGGAATAAATATACATTCCATGTGCTGATGGATAACGAGGACAAGGTGGTAGCCGATTATAAGGTAGGTGGTATTCCCACCAAGTTTGTGATCGATAAAAATGGAGTGATCCGTTTCAAAGCCATCGGTTTTGACGGCAGTGATGATAAACTGATGAATGAACTGACGGCCATGATCGATATTGCTTCACAGGAGTCCGGCGCAAAAGGATTCTGATCTATCTTATATAAAAGAAGCCGGGAAAATGAAATTCATATTCCCGGCTTCTTTCTTTTTATACGTTGCTGCCATTTCCTTTACCTGGAAATGACCCTTATCCCGTCGCGGACAGTATTATTCAGTCCCATCTTACTTAAGCTGTAGGTAAAGCTCACCAGGAAGAAACGGCGGAGCGTAAGCACCCGGCTGTCTTCAATGTAGTTGTTATTTGTATTCCGGCTGATGCCTACATTTTTATTCAGCAGGTCCCTGGCACTGAACTTCAGTTCACCGCGGTTAAATTTCAGCACCTGCTTGCTGATACTCGCATTCCAGAGCGGCACCCGCAGGTTGTAACCGGCGGCCCGCTGCGAATTGATCGTATAACTGAAATCAGTGGAGAAGAAAAACCCTTTGGGCATTTGCCAGTCTACCGATGCATTATAGTCCTGTGAAAGGTATTCTGCAGGCCCCGATGACTGGGCAGAATACTTTGTCTTATTGTAATTGATACCGCCGCCAATACCGAGGTTAAGTTTGTCTGTCGGGTTAATATCAAACCTTATATCCGGCCCCAGGCTTAGGGTCCGTATGGTATTCATTTGCACATTACCGCCCAGGTCGTTGATCAGTTGTTTGTTCCGGCTGTATCCCCCGTTAGTACCGATCTCCACCGTGCCTTTCAAAAACCTAACCGGTCTGCTGTAGCTGATATTCCCGTTCAGGTTATAGACGCCATTCACATTTACGGGCCTGGATTTTCTGACCCCAGTAGCCAGGTTGATGGAATCATAATTCACGATCCGGTTTTTCACGGCCTGCATCGTAAAGAACATAAAGAAATTCCTGTTCTTATACGGGCTCAGCAGGTTCAGGTGTGCCTGTACGGCATGTGTGAATTCCTGTTTCAGGTCGGGGTTGCCTTCTCTTATGTTCAGCGGATTACTGTTGTCCGGCACCGGCTGCAGTTGCTGCATACCGGGCTGGTTTGTGCTGGTCGTATAGGCAAGCGAAAGGCTTCTGAATTTGCTGAAGTTGTACTGGAACCTTGCATTCGGCAATATGTTGCGGAAGGTTTTGCTGATCACAGAGTCTTTCGTACCGCTGATGATCGTTCCTTCCAGTTCTGCCTTTTGCCAGGCAGCGCCAAAAGAATAATTATATTTTTTCTTCTGTGTGCGGAAACGGAGACCGGCATTGGTGAACCCGTATGTATTCGCAAAGTCATTACTCAGCTGGCTGTTGAGCTGATCATATTTGCCATTACCCCTGTTGTAGTCATAGGTTGTCTTTTCGGAACTGTTGCGGCTGTTACTGTTACTTACACTGAATTCAAGCAGTGATCTTTTCCAAACCGGTTCGGTATAAACAGCCCGTAATGTATATCCTTTCAGGTCTGATGTGTTATCATTCCGCTGGTTAAGCGTATCCCTTCTTGCAAGGGATCCGTTGGGATTATAAAAGCCGGTTACAGAAAACAGGCTTCCGTCTCCGTTGCTTTCATTCAGGCTGGTCTGGAGGGAGAGGGAGAATGTTCTTCCCCTGCGGGCAAATTTTTTCCGCCAGGTAATCTCGTTCCGGAAGGTGAACCCATCATTGGCGGAAACGGTATTACTAAAGCCTTCATTGGTCAGCGATTTGCCGGAAGAGAGGGTCTGGTAATCTGTGTTGCTTTTATTATTGGTACGCTGGTAGCTGAAGGAGGGCACGATCCGGATAGAGTTCAGCGAGTCCACCTGCCAGAGCATATTCAGGTTCAGGCGGTGATTATTGTTCAGGTTATCGGTATAGGCGTTCTGATTATAATACGAAGTACCGGGGAGGATATATTCCCGCTGGATATGACTTTCCTTTTCCGGGTTCATCCGGTTATAGAAATAATTGCTTTGCAGGTCAAGTTTCCTGCCGATGATATTATTGTAGTTCAGTCCGCCGCCCCAGGCCGTGGTGATCCCGCTGTTGTACCCTGCCCCGTTTAGGCCCATAGAGCTGGCCTGGTCGTCTGTGACGGTGATATTTATGTTACCACCGCCGCCCCGCTGCATCCGTGCCAGTTCCCCTGTGAAGTTCAGTATATCTATAAAAGAGAAGCCTTCACTGTTATCATTATTACCCATCCCGATAGCAGAGATTTGCCTGGCCCCTTTGAAAGAGTTTACATTGAACTTGCCTTCAAACCGGTCTTTGGTTCCGGCACCGGCCATTGCTTTCCCGAAGACCCCTTTCTTCTTGTCTTTTTTCAGTTTAAGATTGATCGTCTTTTCATTGTTACCGTCATCAAAGCCGGTGAGTTGGGCCTGGTCACTTTGTTTATCATATACCTGCACCTTATCCACCGCATCGGCCGGAAGATTTTTTGTGGCGATCTTCGGATCATTGCCAAAGAATTCTTTCCCGTCCACCAGTACTTTCTGAACCTTTTCCCCCTGGGCCTTAATGGTTCCATCTTTTTCTACTTTCAGACCGGGCAGTTTCTTCAGCAGTTCTTCCACATTGGCATTTGGCTGTACCTTAAAAGAGCCTGCATTGTACTGGATCGTGTCTGCGAGCAGGGTGACAGGCGGAGCTTCTGCGGCCAGCACCACTTCTTCCAGCACCTTGGCCTTATCGTTGACCACCAGGCTCCCCAGGTCAGCATTTTTGATGCTGTCGCTTATGCTGAAGTATTTGTTGCTGTTATGGTAGTTTACGTGGGTGATGAGCAGGCGGTAGCTACCGTTACCCAGTCCCTTTACCTCAAAGCGTCCATCATTGCCGGTCATCGTAAAGCTGACGAGGGAAGAGTCCTTTCTTTCCAGGATGGTTACGGTAGCAGCTGCCACCGGTTGTTTGGCAATGGTGTCATACACCAGTCCTTTAACGGTACCATTCTTTTGCGCAAAGGAGATCCCCCCGGTAAGGAAGACTAAAATAAGCAGCAGGTAAACTTTTCTCATAGCTATATATTTCGGCTACGAAAATATTCCTGCCGGGTAAGGCAGGGGGTTAAAAGGGGTTGGTTTATTGTTAATGAAAGTTAATAAATCAGCCGCTGTTCCCGGGCTGCTGGTGAGCAGGAAAGTGATATGACAAACAATGCACTGCAGGTGCGGAGGTTACCGGGTTTCTTTTTCAGCTCCTTTCTCTTCATCTCCCCTTTCTTTATCATAGAGTATTATTTTTACTTTCCATTCCATCGGTTCCTGATACTGCAGGGAGATCTCCAATACGAGTTTGCCCGGGCCAACCGGCTGGTCATCATCAGTCAGCAGTACGGAAGTGAACTTTCGTTCTTCTGACGGTTGTTCATAAGTTCCTTTGAAGTGCAAGGTACCGGCCCCGTCAACCTGAACAGTAAGGTTGTTCAGCTGAGTAAAAAGGGACCTGAATTTTTGTTTGGCCTTATCGAAGCTTTCGGTGGTAAGCATAACTGCCTGCCAGCTGTATATTTCCTTTTTTGAAGAATGCCGGGTGATGGTGCTTTCTTCTGCGCCATTCATTTTAAGGGTGCATTGGTATTCGGTTGACTGGGGATGTTCGGCGATCAGGTCCCCTTTGATGCCGGCAAAATGACCGGGGTAATCCTGTATAACTTTTTTTACATCCGCAGCCGTGCCGCTCAGCGCAGGCAGCTTTAGCTGGGCGCCGGACCAATGGGAAACTAAGAGCAGGGTAGTAATAAATACAAGTGTTTTTACGGAGGTTTTCATTTGAATTGAATTGGAGGGTTAATTAACCGGGGGCAATATTATAAAAATTAAACTTTTATTCATACTTTTAAAGGAGAGTTATTCGTTTATCCTTTACAAAACAGCGTACTATGAAAAACACAAGGTTAAGGTACCATTATCAGTCGGCAAAGATCTACCAGCGTCATTACAAACCTTCTTACAATATTCTGCGGCTGCTGAAATCAGTGCTTGCCGTATTCATCCATGGATCTTCCGCCGCGGGGGCTTCTCACCGGCACTGATCGTTCTGATTCCCGATCGCTTACTGACCCTTACTATATAAAAGCAACATCCCGTTTGGCCACTGGCTGAACGGGATGTTTTGTATTTACGGTATTTCTCTTTTATTGCATCCTTACATCTCTCATATTCCTTTCCATGAAGCGGGGCATACCCGGAGGTCCCTGCTGCTGCACATTCTTTCCGCCCATCCTGTTCAGGTTGAAGAGGAAGCTGACCATAAAATAGCGGCGGAGTACCATGCTTCTTGTATCCTGAATGTAGTTATCACCGGTGCTGCGGGTAATGCTCTGGTTCTGGTTCAGGATATCGTTTACAGAGAATTTCAGTTCTCCGTTCTTATTCTTGAAGAATTGTTTGCTGAGGCTGGCATTCCACAGCGGGATGCTCTGGTTAAAACCGTTCGCCCTTCCTGTGTTCACCAGGTAATCGAAATTGGTGGAAAGGATAAAGTTCTTCGGGAATGTATAGCTTACATCACCTGAATAGGTTTGGGTGAAGTAATCCTCGTTGAGCTGTGAGTTGATGCTGTACTTTACTTTGTTATAGGCAATATTGGCCTTGATACCAAAATCGATCTTTGCTTTATCAATGTTCACACCGGCTCCCTGGTTGATCGTAATCGTCTTGGTCTGGTTAAGCAGGCCGTTTACCAGGCTCACATCTTTCAGGTACATCATATTGTTTGTAACATTCACACTTGACCCTTTCATCTTCGCATTCTTGAACGGCAGCCCCAGTGTTACAAAGGAGAATGCCCTGAAGTAACCATTTACGTTCTGGTACGTGGTGGTTTGTACCGGCCCGCGGGTTGTAATACTGCTTACGATCTTATTCTGTGTGGTACTTACGTTTATATTGGCCGCAATGAAACGGAAAGTAAGTGCATTGAATGTATTGTAACCAAGGTTAAAGCTGTGTGTAAATTCCTGCTTCAGGTTGGGGTTACCGATCTTGACGTTAAGCGTATCGGTAGCATCCGGTACGTTCTGCAACTGCGATACTGACGGCTGGTTGGTACGTCCGTTATAAGAGAACCGCAGGTTCTTGCTTCTTGAAGGCGTGTAGTTGAAGTTAGCCGTGGGGAAGAAGTTCGTATAGGTCTGGCCGGTGATGGAATCTTTTCCTGTCAGCGCCTGGAAGCTGCGGCTTTCCAGGGTGGCCCTTTGCACACCGATACCCAGCTGGTAATTATATTTCTTCTCCTGCACCCTGAAGTTGGCGCCAAAGCGGTTGGCCACAAAGGTGTTGGTGAAGTTATTGGTCTGAAGCAGGTTCGGGCTGTCGTATTTGTCCGTTACAGAGTTATAGTTATAGGTCTCTTTTTTGGAATCACTGCGGTTATTGGTGTAAGCGTAATTCAGTTCGATAAGTTTATTCAGTCCGATCGGCTCGGTATAAGAGGCGCTGAGGACATTGTTATGCGTTTCATTCTTTTGCTTGTAGTTCTGGTTCTGGGCAAAAGAGCGGTAGATTGTTCCATCCGGCAGGTAGAAATTGTTGTTGGAAATTGTAAGCCCGTCACTATGGCTGTTGCCAAGTGTGTTATTCCATCCGATGGTAAGTGTGCGGCCGGTCTTACCGAATTTGTGTCGGAAGAGCAGGTTGTTACCCAGGTTCATACCATTCCGTTCGTTGGTGTTCTCCGAATTACTTCTGATGCCAAGGAATTCCTGTGCCGGCGTTTTTGAGGTCGTGGTGGAAGAATCGAGGCTGTAATTATTAGAATGCTGGAAAGTAAGTGTGGGCGTATAAAGGATCGAGTTCATGGAATCGATCTGGTATTCGAACCGGAGGTTGAACCGGTGGTTCTGGTTCAGGTTGTTGGAATAGGACTGCCTGTTCTGGTAACCGGTAGAGTCGTTGCTGTAAAAAGTCTGCCTGAATGTATTTTGTTCCTGTCTTGGTCTTGAGTCTGAGAAAAAGTAGCTGCCGGTAACTTTGATCTTCTTACCCCACTCATCGGAGTAGTTGATACCGGTTGACAGTGATTTAATGATACCGGTGGTACCCGTACTGGTTCCGCCGCCGAAATTACCGCCCCGGCCTCCGCCTACCATCTGCATACCTCCGCCGCCGAAGCCACCACCAAAGTTGCCCCCGCCGCCCGAACCACCGCCAAAACCACTGAATCCGCCCATGGCGCTGATGATATCAGAGAAGGAGAATCCCTGCTTATTAATATTATTGGCATTGAAGAGTACGGATATCCTTTGTGTGCCGGTGAATTTATTGATGCTGAAGTTTCCTTCATAGCGGCTATCACTTCCGGCTGCCGCCAGTGCCCTGCCAAAGAACCCTTTGTTACGGTCCTTCTTCAGCTTTATGTTCAGTGTTTTTGTACGGCTGCCATCATCGATCTTGGTAAACTTGGCCTGGTCACTCATATCATCAAACACCTGTACGCTTTCGATCATATCAGCAGTAAGGTTCTTGGTGGCAAGTTTGGGGTCGGTGCCGAAAAATTCTTTCCCGTCCACCAGCACTTTCTGCACCTGCTCACCCTGGGCCTTCACTGTTCCTTCCTTATCCACTTCCATGCCCGGTATCTTTTTCAGCAGGTCTTCCAGGGTGGCGTTGGGTTGTGTTTTAAACCCGCTGGTATTAAACTGTACGGTATCATTCTTGACCTGTATGGGTGTTTCGCTGGTTACGGTAACACCCGTCAGTGTCTGGTAGTCTTTATCCAGGGGAAGTGTCGAAAAGTCGATTGTTTTACTGGCATCGGTTATGGATACATTCTTTTTGTACTCAACATATCCTTTGCTGCTTACCACCACCCGGTAATCCCCGGCGGCCAGTCCTTTTACTTCAAAAACACCTTGTTTATTGGAGAGGGTAAAGGTGGCGAGAGAGGAGTCCTTTGCATTCAATACAGAGACAGTGGCGTTGGAAATGGGCTGTTTGGCGGCCGTATCCATCAGTTTTCCCCTGATGATACCATCCGCCTTTTGTGCCCTGGCCGATACCAGGAATACAAGGAATAAGACGGATAAGGTGAAGATCTTTTTCATGCTGCGTCAATTATGATTTGGTTTTATCTTTCGTTATATAATGCTGCTCAACTGGTTAGGTTATCCGCACTATATACAATGTTTCAGAAAAAAGTGTACGAAAATAGACGTAAGGCCGTAAAACAACCTTCGGAAGCCGGTTAATATTTGTCAGGAATCGGGCAAACTGTCCGAAAGTACCGATGAACGGTTTAACTGAACAGGTATTCCACATCCTCACGGGTGAGGGTCTTGACAAAAGTGGTATCATCTGCAATGATGTCTTTGGCCAGGGCCCTTTTCTTTTCCTGCAGTTGAAGGATCTTGTCTTCGATCGTGTCTTTACAGATCATCCGGTAAGCAAAGATGTTCTTGGTTTGCCCGATACGGTGGGTCCGGTCTATGGCCTGCTGCTCTACGGCCGGATTCCACCAGGGGTCAACAATATATACATAGTCTGCCGCTGTCAGGTTAAGACCCACACCGCCGGCCTTGAGTGAAATGAGGAAAACTCTTACTTCTTCATCCTGCTGAAAACGCTGGATCGCCTTTTCCCGGTCGGGAGCCGATGTGCTTCCGTCAAAATATTCATACCGGATACCGAGTTCGGTCAGCTTTGCTTTTATCAGCGCCAGCATGCCCAGGAACTGGGAAAATACGAGGGCTTTGTGGTTTCCGATGTTCTCTGTGATCTCACGGGCCAGTTCATCCAGCTTGATAGAATGGTTCTCAAATTTTTCCTGTTCATTCAGGATGGCCGGTGAATCGCATATCTGCCGCAGCTTCATCAGCCCCTGCAGGATGGTGAGTTGTGATTTCTGGATGCCCTGTGTCTCGATCGCTCCCATGATCTGGTTGCGGTAATCATTCCGGTAAGCATCGTAGATATTACGCTGTTCTTCCTCCATTTCGCAGAAGAGGATCATCTCCTGTTTTTCCGGAAGGTCTTTAGCCACCTGCTCCTTTGTTCGCCGCAGGATGAAGGGATACAGTATTTTCTTCAGGTGTTCCTTCCGGTCTTGTTCGCCAAACTTGTCAATGGGTATTGCAAACTCCTGCCGGAAATATTCCATGGTGCCGAGCATGCCCGGGTTCAGGAAGTTCATCTGGGCAAAGATGTCGAAGGTGTTGTTCTGCAAAGGGGTCCCGCTCATGCAGAGCCGGTGTTTTGCATTCAGCAGGGTGGCTGCTTTTGTTACCTTACTGACCGGGTTCTTGATCGCCTGGCTTTCATCCAGGATCACATAGTCAAAGTCAACACTTACCAGCAACTTGATATCGCTTCGCAGGGTACCGTAAGTGGTGATCGTCACATCATGATCGACCAGTTCTTCCTTTGTACGTGTACGGGTGGCACCATGGTGTATCCTGTAGGTAAGCGAAGGGGTGAATTTCCGGATCTCGTTTTCCCAGTTATAGATGAGGGTGGTAGGGCAAACGACCAGTCCTTTTAATTTACCGTGTTCTTTTTTGTAATGCTCCATGAAAGAAAGCGCCTGTACCGTTTTACCAAGACCCATATCATCGGCCAGTATGCCGCCCCATTTGATATCAGCCAGGTAATTGAGCCACTGGAAACCGGCTACCTGGTAGGGGCGGAGTATCATTTTCAGTTCATAAGAAGGTTCTATCTCTTTTATATTATTGAACTCCCGCAGGCTGGCATACTTCTCTTCGAGCTGTACCACCAGTTCTTCCTCATCCCTTGTTTCATACAGCTCATCCACCACACTCAGGTGATAGCGGGATAATTTGAGTGAGTTGGTTTTCCCTTCGCCCACCCTGAAAAGAAGGGAGTATTTTTTCAGCCACTCTTCCGGCAATATGCCAAAAGTGCCATCATTCAGCTGTACAAACTGCTGCTTGTTGGCAAGTGCCCTTTTCACTTCGGCCACAGATACCTGCTGATCCCCGAATACGATGTCCACTTTTGCATCAAACCAGTCTGTATTGCTGCTGATGAAGATCTTTGTTTGCGGCCTGGCTGTATTAAAGCGGAAGTTCTTCAGTGCTTCAAATCCATACACATCTATCTTCATATCCTTCATGGCATCCACAAAGAGAAAGAACCAGTTATTCTTCAGCACATCGGTTCCTTTCAGCGCCAGCGAAGCACTGTCTTCATTGTAGATAAAGCTGGAATGAAGGTTCTGGAGTTTTTGAATGAACTCTGTTTCCTTTTCCCGGTTCCGGTGTACGATCAGTACTTTATCGCCCTGCGGTACCACCACTTCATCCCGGTCCTTTGCCTTTGTTTCATATCCTTTATAGGCGAATGAAGGCTGAAACACGAGGTAATCTCCTTTTTCCAGCAGAAATAATTTTACTTCGGGGTTGCCATCCTTTATTTCCTGTACAATGGATTTGTCGAAGTCCACCTTGTATTCCCTTGCCAGCGGCAGCAGGAACTGGGTAAGGGTTTTGCCCCACTCTTCTGCCGGAACACTCATTCTTCCTGAGGGCAGGAATTTTTCTGCCAGGTGTATCACATCATTGTTCTGCCAGAGCCATGCCTGCTGGTTATAAAGAAAGAAAAGGGCGCAGGGGCTTTCGTTATCACTCAGGTCATAATCCATGCTTCCTGCCTTTGCCCTGTATTGAATATCGTAATGAACCCCGCCGTTTGAGATCTTCTTTACGATGAAATGTGGTCTGGCCTCTTCCCGCTGCAACTGAAGCGGAACCAGGTTATTTGTCTTAAACGCCTTCTTCTCCGGGAGGATAAAAACAAAGGGGCTGTCTGCCAGGTCGGTGAACATTTTCCGGAGCTTCGGCATCAGGTATTCGGCTACGAGTTCTTTGGTTTCATCCGGAAGGTCATCCTCTTCCTGGTGAATGATATTTTCCCAGATGCCGGAGAACGGGGAGTTGCGGCTTACATATTTATTGATCTCTGCCTCCTGCAGTTTTCGCAGTACCGAGAGCAGTTCCCTGTCATTTTCAGGCAAACTGTCTGTATTCACATAACGGCTGATATCGATCTTTTCCACCGTACCGGTAAACGCATCGTTGCTGTCATTGGGTTCGCCGGTTATCACATCAAGGGTGAACCGGGGGTAGTTCTTTTTATTCAGGTTAAAGACCACACCCAGCCGCTGTGTGGGTATTGCTGCCGGTGTCGTTTCCTGCTCCGGTTGCGGAGCTGCTTCTTCTTTTTCTTTTTCCGGGATCAATACCGGCCTGGTGGGGGCTGCCACGGGGGCCACTCTTTTGATACTGGTATCCAGCACCCGTAAAAAGGGTTTTCCATCTTTATAGGCAAATTCGAATTTTCCTTTCAGGTCATCTTCCAGGGAATAGCCGTATGCCTCCAGCAATTTGTTCTTCTCCTTATCCCAGTTGCGGATGCTGTCAAAATAATTAGCCCCGTGCGTATTCAGTAACTGGAGGAAAACGATCAGTTTGGGCAGGCAAAGCGGGTGGTCCTCATCGGCATAATCACAACTGGTATCGAAATTCCGTTCTTCATTTTTCCGGATCAGGACCGTGTAGGATTTTCCTTCCAGTTTTACGGTGGCTTTCACGGTTTCATTTTCCGCATATTCAATACCGGCTTTGTGGGTGCGCAAAAATGTTTCTGCTGCATGGAGTGATTCCGGGGAGGAAAGGAGACGAAGTGTCTTCAGGTCGATGGTCTTCATCTTCGCCACCGTATGTCGCTGATCGTATTTTATATGCTCGGATTGCAGGTGTCCCCTGTCGATCATCTCCTGTAACTGGAACAAGGCAGCTGCTTCATGACGGCATATATCGCCCAGGTTATACGGGCAGGCACAGCGGAGGGAAGTGGCTTTAGGGTCCTTGAACTTCTGGATATATACTTTATAATAAGTGGAGTAACTGTCGTCCTTTACCCGGAATACAGCAGAGCCAAACAGGTCATCATATTCCACCAGTTCCACAAAACCGATCGCATGTATTTTTTTCCCCCGGCGGATTACTTCATCCGTTCCATGAGTGTAAACGTATTTTACAAGGTGCGGTAGAGCCATAGTAATGGAAATTCGAAATGACGGTAAACAAATCCCAAGGGGGCAATCGGCAAAAATAAAAGAATGTGCAGCGGATTTCCTTGCAAAACAAGAGAAATAATAAATAAATCTTAATCAGATGAACAGTTGGAAAAATGAAGTATCTTTCAAGATTTTTTATTTCGCAACCAGCTTTCCTTCCTGGTACACCGGAAGCACATTGGCTACATCCGGGGTAAGGCAAAACCTGATGTCTTCGATCAGACCAAATCTTTCCACCAGCCGGTGATAGTGGGTGAGTTTCGGGGCAAATTCCACCAGCTTGTTTTTATATTTCGCATACATGGTCTCTGCCATCAGGGAGCTGTCGCAATGAATGGTGAACTTTTTACCGATCGTATGGATAACGGCCCCGGCGAATAAAGTGTCTTCAAGGTTAAACCGGTCTTTCCATCCGGCACAACCGAGTACCACATGCTTGTTTTCATTTACCAGGAAATCACAAACGGCGGAGAGGTTCGGGAAAGATCCTGATACGATCGTATCTGCATTTTTATCCAATGCCATGTGCAACAGGCGGGTACCGTTGGTAGTAGTAAGCACCAGCGTTTTACCTTCAATGAATGTACGGGTATATTCCAGGGGGGAATTGCCATGCTCCAGTCCTTCGGCAATCTTACCATCCCGTTCCCCGGCAGCAATACCGCCGATATTCTTACTGATTTCAATGGCCTTGGGTACCGAATCAACCGGAATGATGCATTTTGCCCCGTTATATAATGCAGAGGCGATGGTGGAAGTGGCCCTGAAAACATCGATGATCACGACAACACTGTTGCTCAGATCATATAAATGCAGCAGCGAAGGGGAAAGCGAAGTATGAAGAGAGGGCTTGTGACTCATGTGCACGCAAAAATAAAGGATGGAGCGGGAATAACTTTAAATGATTGCTTCGGGGCACATGGAAAGACGATACGGCCGGTTACCCGGAACCCGCATTATTTCTCCAGCAATTTCTTCCATTTACCGCTTTCGGCGTATTGCTTGATGGTATCGTTTCTGCGTTCCAGCAGCCGTCGCATGTATTTGGTGAGATAAAGGTTGTTGAACCAGTGGCCCAGCATTCCGAATGGCGATTCAAAATAAAAAAGATCGATCAGTATCGTTCCGTTATCGCAGGGTTTGAAGAAATGCTCGTGTTTCATCCGCTTAAAATCACCTTCGGCCTGTTCATCCACAAACATGGCGGGCTTCTGCATCTCTGTTATCTTCACCCGCATCAGGCGGTTCTTGAAAAAATGCCTGGCCCTCCAGGTTACTGATTCATCCTTTTCGATCAGCCCGAAGCGGGTACCCGCCACCGCTTCCTCCTGATAAGAAATCATAGATTCTTTGTGCAGCCCGATATGGCGGCTCAGGTCGAATACCACATCGGCCGGCGCCGCAATAAATGTGGTTAAATGAATAGTTGGCATAAGCAACGAGGTAATGGATATGAAAGATACTCAGAAATTGATGGATTTGTCAAATTCTGATCACACTTACCTGCACCAAATATCATGCAAACGGGATCTTAGACACCCTTGCCTGCAGCAATTTATCCCGCACTTTGATGTAAATATCCGAGCCTATCCCGGCAAACGGGGTACGTACATACCCCATACCGATCGCTTTGGACAGGCTGGGCGACTGGGTACCCGACGTAACATGACCGATCGTGTTGCCGTCGAAATCCTTTATTTCATACCCGTGACGGGGAATTCCTTTTTCTATCATTTCAAACCCGACCAGCTTCCTTTCAATTCCATCTGCCTTTTGAGCAGCCAGCTTTGTGCTGGCAGTAAAATTCTTGGTGAACTTGGTGATCCATCCCAGGCCCGCTTCCAGCGGGGAGGTGGTATCATCTATATCATTTCCATACAGGCAGAATCCCATTTCAAGACGAAGGGTATCTCTTGCCCCAAGACCGGCTGGTTTTATTCCGTAGGAACGGCCTGCTTCAAATATGGCATCCCATATTTTAGCGGCATCATCCCCTTTATCTTCAAAGTATATTTCCACTCCCCCGGCGCCGGTATAACCGGTAGCGCTGATCAGCACATTATCCACCCCTGCAAATTTTCCTTTTACAAACGTGTAGTATTTCAGGTTCAGGATATCCATCTCTGTCAGCGGCTGCAATAGTTTGGCAGCGTTGGGGCCTTGTATCGCCAGCAAACAGGTTTTGTCAGAAATGTTATGCATCTCCGCATGTTTGTGGTTATGTTTCCTTATCCACTGCCAGTCTTTTTCGATGTTCGATGCATTGACCACCAGCATATATACATTGTTCTCTTCAATACAATACACCAGCAGGTCATCCACGATACCCGCCTGCTCATTCGGCAGGCAGCTGTACTGCGCCTGGCCGGCTTTCAGTTTTGCGGCATCATTGCTGGTCACACTTTGAATCAGTTCGAGTGCATGGGGGCCTTTCAGGATAAACTCTCCCATATGGCTTACATCGAACACCCCGGCATTCTTTCTTACTGCGGCATGTTCGTCATTGATGCCCGAATAGGATATGGGCATGTTATATCCGGCAAATTCGGCCATTTTAGCGCCGAGGGCAATATGTTTTTGGGTAAAGGGTGTATTCTTCATCGGGAATTCTTTAAATCGGTGATCTTGCAACGGGTTCGCAAATGTAGAGCAATTTGGACGGATGTAAAAGAGAAAGGCTCCCTTGCGGAGCCTTTCCGGGTCCCGGTGAGGACCTTCCAACTTATTCCGCTGCTGCGGAACTTCAACCCTCTTTATATGGCTGTACTAAAACCATTCTGACAAGGAGGAAACCGGTGAAGGCCCGAGGGCAAAATCCTTTTTGCCTTCTTTGGTTTTCTTTTCTTTATTCATGGAGCCCTGTGCCCCCTTTCCGGCTTTTTCCTCAAGTTCTTTTATCTTTTTCTCGTTCTCAATGCTGTCCTGCTTTTGCTTCTTCCTGGCTTCCTCTAACTGTTTCTTTATTTCTTCTTTTGAAACACTGTCTGGTTTGTTCCTGTTATCGTTATACCGGTAGTCGCTGGTTTGCGGAACAGTTATTTTTTCACCATCGGGGCCGGTAAGCACCCCGCCTTCACTCATTGTGTAATCAATGTCCGTTCTGTAATGGAATGCGTCCTCATCATCTTCGATGGTGAGCCCGGTAACCCTGTTCTTGATGGAACTGCGTTTCACTTTTACGTTGATCGCATTGAGTTTTCTTTTGATGGATTCGTCAAAGCGTATCTTTTTTCCGACCGGTACCTGGATCTCCACTTCCACATTCTGGCCGCGGAATTTACTTGCCCGGTCAATGGTATACCCGTTACCGATATCAAGCACACTATCCCTGGATGCCACATCAAAGAGTATTTTTTCTGCCCGTTGCCTGGCGTCGCTCCTGTCTTTTCCAAAGCTGTACCTTTTCACTACCGCATGGTACTGGCCATCGGTACTGGCATTTACGGTAAATTTCACGGCACCGATCTTCAGTGTATCTTCAGATATATCCCAGCCGCTGCCGCCCTCATCGATCCATCCGAAGTTGCCGGAGTATTCAAGCTCGGGTTTTGAAACCGCCACGATCAGTTTACCTGCAGCAGGCTGCGACATTACCACCGGGGTGTCATCGGCCTGCTCATACTGCCTGAAATCATGCACAATGCTGGAAACAAAAAGTATCATGGCCAGCCAGCCTAAGGTCCAAAGACCCCCGAAGGTCCAGCCGAGGTAATTGCTTTTCGATTTAGCCCTGGCAATACGGCGGATAAGCCAGATGATGAACCCGATCAGCGGCACAATGACAAACAGGATCAGTGTGGCCCAGGCCAGTGTTTGCTGCCAGCTGCTTGTCCACAAAAAGTTATTGACCGGCCACCAGGCCACACCGCCAAACAACAGGGCGATGACCGCTACAAAGAGACCAAAAGCAATAGTACCTGCAATAAAGAGGAAGAAGGCTTTGAAAATAACACCGATCGCATGCCCGATTCCCTGTCCTCCCCTTCGGGTTGTTTCGCCAAATTCACCGGCAAATTCCTTTCCCCTTGTTCCGGCGAACTCCTTTGCTTTGGCACTGAAATTCTGTGCTGAGGATTTTACCTCATTGCCCCATTCTTTCATCCGTTCTTTCATGTTACCCATTCCTTCCCTTACATTCTGGCGTATCCTGTTGATATCAACGGTTTCGCCCCGCATTTCCATTTTCTGGTATTCGCTGTTTGCTTCCGGCAAAACGATCCAGAGTATCACGTAGGCTATGATGAAGGTGCCGGTAAGCGAGCCAAAGCCGATATTGAGATAGAAGTCAAAGTCGTGGTAAGTGATCCGGTTAAGCACCCCTATCAGGATACTGATCAGCAGCGGTGCTGCAAAGATCAGCCGGATGGTCCGTGCACTCTTTCCAAAATAAGCCGCCAGGCCGCCGGCCACACCGCCGATCACCCTGTCATCCGGGTTACGGTATAAGCGTTTGCCCACAAATCCTTCCAGGTCTTTCGGGGGCAGAATGATCCATAATATGATATATGCCAGGAAGCCGAATCCAAAACCACCGAAACTGATAATGGCAAAAAGTATCCTTACAATCGAGGGGTCTACATTCATGTAGGCGGCAATACCACTGCACACACCGCCGATGAATTTATCGTTCGTGTCACGGTATAATCTTCCTTTTGATTTTTTAGGCGGTGCCGTATAGGCAGATTCAGATTGTTCCTTCCCTGCAAATGAGGCGGCGGCAGCACCTGCTGCTTCTTCCTTGTCGGCTGCTTCAAAGTCTTCCACCCTTCCCATGGAGGTGATGATATTCTCCACATCCTCATCCGTGATAACGGCGGCCGATTTCGATGTTTTATCGCTCATCAGCTCGGCAATCCGGCTTTCAATGTCATTGATGATCTCATCACGGCCTTCTTCATTGGCAAAGTACCGCCGCAGGCTTTCGATGTACTGCTGCAATTTTTCGTAGGCAGTATCTTCTATCGGGATCACCCGCCCGCTGAGGTTTATGTTAATGATCTTTTTCATGTTCTTATGATTTGGTTGAAGCCCTCTTCCGCAAAAGCCCGGAGGGTAATTTGGTTTATTGGTTTGCTAACGGTTCATCTGATTTTTTGCTGGCTAATGCATTCACTCCGTTTGAAAGTTCATTCCAGGTTTGCTCAAGCTCCCTGTAGAAATGTTCTCCTTTCTCTGTCAGCGAAAAATATTTTCTCGGTGGTCCGGAATTGCTTTCCACCCAGCGGTAGGTAAGCATGTCTGCATTTTTCAAACGGGTAAGAAGAGGATAGAGGGTTCCTTCCAGTATCTGAAGATTGGCCGCCCTCATCTCTTCCACAATATCACTCGGATACGCCTCACCTCTGCGGATGATGGAAAGGATACAAAATTCGAGTATCCCTTTTCGCATCTGGCTCTGTGTATTTTCAATATTCATTATCCTGCTTTTTCTATTACATACCAAAGATAAGGTGATGTTTGGTACTATGCAAAACAAAGTACTAAAAATATTTCTTAAGAAAGGGAATTGTGGGTGAGCCCTCTATCTATATCTTTGTTTTTCAGTTTTTTGATTAAAAAATGGTGATAAGGCGTTTTTTCCGCTTGTTTCGTTACTTTGTGAAATGAGCCGGTTTTTCCTGTTATTTCTTGTGCTGATAAGTGCCTGTTCGGACAAGTATTTGGCCTATCGCCAGGCCTACCAGTATAAAAGCACGGATGGAAAACCGCATTATGAAGACCTGTATTACTGGGCTGCCCACCCCTGGAAACATGATCCCTCGGACAGTATTCCTTTTCCATTAAGAAATGAAAAGCTGGATTCTGTTGCCGATGTTTTCTTTCTTCACCCCACAACTTTTACAAAGAGAAAATACAGGAAAGTGCCGAATGCATCTATCGACGATGCCTACCTGAATGCAAAAACAGATTATTCCACCATACTGTACCAGGCAAGCGTATTCAACCAGCAATGCCGTGTCTTTGCTCCCCGTTACCGGCAGGCACACATCTACAATTTTTTTAAGAAGGATAAAAAGGATGCAGCCGCAGCCTTTGATCTTGCTTATGAAGATATCAGGGCTTCTTTTGAATATTACCTGGCCCACTGGAATAACGGGCGGCCATTTATCATAGCCTCCCACAGCCAGGGAAGCCTGCTGGCAGAGCGTTTACTTAAAGAGTATATTGAAAACAAACCACTCGCCAGCCGGTTTGTGGCGGCCTATGTGATTGGCTGGGGGGTTCCCCGGGAATACTTCAGTGCTTTAAAAATGTGTGACGACTCGCTGCAAACCGGCTGCCTTTGCAGCTGGCGCACTTTACGGAGAGGGTTTGTACCTGCCATACTGAAAGATGAGCAGGGTAATTCTTATGTAACGAACCCGCTGAACTGGACCACCGGCGATAAATATGCTTCCCGCAAAGAGAATAAAGGAAGTGTGCTGAAGGATTTCAATAAAATATACCGCCGCACTACGGATGCACAGATCAGTAACGGCCTCCTCTATGTAAAGAGGCCAAAATTCCCCTGGAGCTTCTTATACATCACCCGAAACTATCATATCGGGGATATTAATCTCTATTACATCAACCTTCGGGAAAACGTAGCACAGCGTATCGGCGCCTATAAAAAGAAGAGCGGCCTATGATCCTGCTGTGATCTCCTGTTCTTTGTTCCTTTTCTGAAACAGCACCTTTCCCATATTCTGAAAACCCTGTTTGAGTGTTGCTGTAATGATCTGCACATCCATCCAGATACCCGCTTTTCGTACATACTGTGCATCCCAGTAATAGCGAAGAATGATACTGTCGTAATCTGCAGTATAGCCATGACAGCCGTTTACCTGTGCAAGACCGGTAATACCGGGTCTCACCAGGCTTCTGAACTGGTAGGAATGTATCACAAAAGAAAAGCGTACGCAATCGGCCACCATATGCGGTCTCGGGCCCACAATACTCATGTGCCCCAGTAATACATTGATGAACTGCGGCAGTTCATCCAGGTTGGTATAACGCAGGAACCGGCCCGTCAAAGTAATGCGGTTATCATTTATTTCAGCCGGCAGGTAATCTGCTTCTTCATTCACTACCATGGTGCGGAACTTCAGACAGGTAAACATCGTTCCGTTTTTTCCAATCCGTTTCTGCCGGAAAAATACTGGCCCCCTGGAGCCTGATTTGATGATAAGGGCAATAACAGGTGTAAGCCAGCTTAATACCAGGATGATCACTATAAAGGAGAAAAGGATATCAAACCCTCTCTTTGCCAGCAAGTACTTCCTGCGCCTGGCAACGAAACTTCTTACTATTCCGTTCTGACCGGGCGGAGGCCATTGCAGAACGGGTTTTGGTTCGTTATGATATGCAGGTGTGCCCAACGGGGGGATGATGTACCTCCTGAATCGCTGTTGTAACAGGCAGGGTTGCTTCAACATGATAAAATGACGGAGGCTGTATTAAATAAAACAGGTGTGAACAGGTATTACTTTCCCGGAAAGGCGGGGAGAGAAGCTGTTTTGAAAACCCTGGCCTACTTTGATGTATTCCGGTACCCGCTTACTGCAGAAGAGATAAGGCAATTCCTCGGATTTTGCTGCAAAGAAAACGAACTGCAGGTATGGCTGAAAGAACTGGAACGTCAAAACCTCCTCTTCTTTATTGATGGATATTACCTGCTGCACAGGGATCCTTCTCTTTGCGAACGCAGGAAAAAAGGCAATGAACAGGCAGCCCGTCTCCTGGAAAAAGCAGAACGCATCGGGCGGTTCCTGTACCGGTTCCCGTTTGTTTCTGCTGTTGGTATCTCGGGTTCGCTGTCAAAGAATTTTGCAGATGAAGATGCCGATATCGATTTTTTTATCATCACCCGGCCCAACCGTCTCTGGATCGCCAGGACACTGATGCACCTGTATAAAAAGCTGACCTTTCTTACCGGTAAACAGCATTATTACTGCATGAATTATTATATCGATGAAACCGCCCTGCAACTGGATGATAAAAATATTTTTGCAGCTGTCGAGATCAAAACACTGCTTCCGGTTTGCGGGAAAGAAATAATGGAGTCTTTTTTCAGCCACAATGAATGGGCCAGCAATTACCTGCCGGCCTGTCATTACCGGCAGCCATCGGCCGCAGACCCCAAAAGGACATGGCTGAAAAATCTCCTGCAGGGACTGCTTGCAAACCGTGCCGGAGACCGGCTGGAAAAATTCTTCATGCAGCTGACACAAAGAAGGTGGAACAGGAAAGAAGAAAAAGGCAAGCTGAATATAAAAGGTATTACCATGGGGCTGATCTCCGGAAAGCATTTTGCCCGCTCGAATCCCGGCAGCCTGCAGGAAAACGTACTGAACAATTATAAACAACGGGTGATGGAACTGATCCGTATGCACTCAAACAGTGTCCGGGTATTGCTTCCGCTGTAACGTAATGATATAATAATCCCCGACGGATCTCCAGGGCCAGCGGCTCTTCCACCTGTCTTCCAGTTTTACAAGCCTGCGGTACCAGCGGGGGTGCTTGGTTGCAAATTCCCCGATATAGGATGGGGGCACCAGGGTGCAAAGCCCTTCCAGCGCCACCTTATCAAAGTGCTGCCTCATGCTGCGACGGATATAAGAAGGGTTATAATACCAGCACCGGAAGTGCACTCCTTCTACATGAGCCCTTGCTCCTTTCTTTCCGGCAAAACGGCGAAACGCTTCCCTGAACTTTCCCCTGAACAGCAACAGGAATTCCCATAGGCAAAACTTTGGAAGCAGCACCAGTGTTACATATCCTCCTGGCTTCACAAGCGAATGCAACGAAGCCAGTACTTTATCCGGGTTGGCGGTACAATTCAGGCCTGCAAAGTTTGAAAACACCTGATCATAGGGTCCCTTTTGTTTCAACTGCTCCAGTTCGGTGAAGGAACATACTTCATTGCTGATCCTGTGGGAAAGCTGACGGGCGGATGCTTTTTTCAGCAGTTGTTCCTGCATAGCCGCTGAAATATCTGTTGCATGTACACGATGTCCCTTGGCTGCAAAATAGACAGCATCCTCCCCTGTACCCGCATTCAGTTCCAGTATGCATGATTCCGGCGGAAGGAATCGTTCCACCTGGTCCCTGACTCTTTTACGTTTATACTGAATGATCGTGTCGCCGGCATACAGGTCATCAAAAACAGGGGCCTGCCTGCTGAATGCTTCCTTCGCTTTGCTCTCCTGTATGCTGGTACTATCCTCTGTCATGTGCCGGGTATTTCCATTTTACCAAGTTTCAGCCTGGCTATCCGGGCTGAAGGGGAATAATACAGCAGTGAGATCGCTTTCTTAATTTTTTCAAAGGAGATCCGGGCTGGTTTTTCCAGCAACTGCCTCAGCGTTTCTGCCGCCAGGTGTTTCTGGTAGCTCTTGTGTACATACCTGTGGAGTTGCTTATAAAAAGCCGGGGTGAAGGTGTTCCTGAACAGGAGGGCCAGTTCATCAGAGTCTGTCCAGTTCGTTTTCTCCCGCAGCTGTGTTTTTACTTTCTCATAAAAGACAGTACCGGGAAGCGGGTAAGAAACAGATATTCCCAGTTCATAGGGCAGCAGGGTATTGATCATGTCGATCGTCCTGATGATATCTTCCCTTGTTTCTCCCGGGTAGCCGAACTGTATAAAGAATGAAGGGTTGATCTTGTTTTTTTTCAGCAACCGGGTGGCCTCAAATATCTGCTGTACCGTGGTGCCTTTGTCCATCGCATCGAGTATCCGTTGCGACCCGCTTTCGGCACCCATCCATACATTATCGCATCCGGCACGGGCCAGGTCGGCAATGTAATTTTCCTGCATCATCAGGTCCACCCTGGCCTGTATCTTAAATTTAAACTGCAGACCGGTTCTTTCCACGAGGTCAGCAAACTCTTTCACCCAGCCGGGTTTCAGTCCGAAGATGTCGTCGCAAAACCAGATATGGTCAAAACCATAGGTCTTTTGCAGCATCAGCAGTTCCGCCACTACATTCTCCGGGGATCGTGTGTTATACCTGTTGCCGTAAATGGGTTTTGCACACCAGTTACATTTGAAAGGGCACCCCCTTGTGGTGGCAATATTGAGTGAGAAGAAGCCTTTACTTTTCAGCCAGATTTTCCGGTATACTTCCACCTTCACCAGGTCCCATGCCGGGAAGGGCAGGGAATCGAGTTCCTTCATCACACTCCGTCTCACTGTTTTGATGACCGCATCCTGTTGTTTGAAAGCCAGACCGGGCAGGGAAAGAAAATCGGTTCTGCCTTCCTCAACGGCAGTAATAAGTTCAACCAGGGTGTTCTCCGCTTCTCCCAGCAAAATAAAATCTGCACCCTCGTTCAGGTACTGTTCAAAGTGATCGTTGGCATCTGAACTTGATACAATGACGGTGCAGCCTTTCTGTTTGGCAAACTTCATCATCTCAAAGGCAGCTTCCCTCATATTGGTAAGGCACATCTTGGTGAGGTAGTTAAACCCGTCATCGTAGATAACAAAGTAGTTCGGGTTATGCTGCTGTAAAGGCGGGATGACCTCCTCCGGCCCGTATGAGAACATGGTATCAAGAAAATATACCTCGTGTCCCAGGCTTCTCATCAGCGAAGCGGCATACAGGCTGCCGATGGGGGGATAAGGCTGGCCGGTTGCCCATTGCTTGGGGTCGAACCGCATGAAGTAAGAATGTGAAAACAATATCCTGCTCATCATCTGTATTATTTAATGCAGCCGGGTTCCCGGGGAAAGATGGAGAGAACAGACACATTTAGTACAGGTCGTGTCCTTATCTGTGTCCAGTTCTTTCCTGAAACGAAGGCTTTTTTCCGTATTCAATATCGTATCCAGTTGCTGATCCCTGATATTCCCCATGGGCCCGTGAAAAAAACAGGGGCGCACCGTACCATCTGCCTCGATCACCGCCGATACCCAGGGCGCATTACATTTTTTATATGGAAAAGGAGTAAGACCATAGCAGGCTGCATAGTACGTATGGATCCTTTGCAGTTTTTCAGGGCGCTCCGCTATAAACCCGTTGCTGAAGGAGGCTTTGAAATCGCTGATGAGGGTATCCAGCACCTGTTTAAGTTCCGGCAATTCATTTTTCTCCGGCAGTATTTCCAGTTGCCGTTCCGGGCTCCAGGTTTCTTCCCGGTTAAAAGCCCGGCTGCTGACATCCGCCGGTAAAAAACTTACCTGGTCGATCCCCATTTCCATCGCACTGCGGATAATAGAAGGCCAGTTGCGGAAATTGATCTTATGAATAACTGTCCTGGCGGTAATGCGGAAGGAAGGGCGTAATGATTTCAGGTACTGCACGCCTTCCCGGAGGTTTTCAAAGGCGCCGGGAATATTTCGTATATAATTATGGGTGGCCGCATCCCCATCGAGGGAAATGATGATATCATTTACATGCTGCAGCAGGTTTTCTGCCTGCTTCTTTAAGGTGAGGCCGGTTGAAAGAAGCGTTACCCGTATCCCCTGCTCCTGTAAGATCCGGCAAAAGCGGAAAAAATTCGGGTTCAGCAATGCCTCTCCGCCCGACATCAGCACCTGCCGGGTTCCCAGTTTTTTGAACGAAACCAGCAGGTGCAGGATATCCTGTTCCGTCAGCTGCTTCAGGTTCTTATTATCCTTCCATATATCACACATCACACAACGGCAGTTGCAGGCGCTGTGCGGCATCAATACCGCGACGGGCAATGCTTTGATATGATGCGTCTGCAGGGTGCGGTATCGCCTGTATCGGTCATATAATGCCTGTACCAGTGTCATGCTTTTTTAATACAGATCCAGGGAAAAGGGTTTTTGTTCATTTGTATATACCGGCTGAAAAGACCGGGCTGAAATAAAAATGAATGGCTGTAGCCGTTTAGTTCATCGAGGCCATGATGAAAGTAGTGGTCTGTCATTTCAGGAAACCCGCTCTTTATAAAGTGGCGCTTTGTGGCAGCCCTGGCCGCAGCAAGCTGCTCCTGCCGGTAAAAGGGGCTGTCGAGGATATGGATCTCACCGCCGGGTTTTATCAGCGGTAAAGTATCCTCCAGTACATTCTTCAAAGACCTGAAATATTGTATGCTCGAAGCAAACACAACACAGTCGTATAACTTACCTGCTATCCCGGCCGCTTCGATCCCTCCGGCAACAAAATGCAACCGGGGTACATGACCAAAAACCCTTTTGGCCTGCAACAGTTCTGTTCTGTTGATATCGGTGCCGGTCACATTACTTAAGGGTATGGCAGAAAGAAAGCGGGACAGCCATCCATTGCCACACCCCGCTTCCAGGACAGACAATGCCCTGTTCTTCTTTTCAAGATACCTTTTCAGTTTTTCAGCGGAGGTTTTACGCAGCTTCCACTCTTTATAATGCCGGTGCCGGGGAAAGACCTGAGGAAGCAGCAGCAATTCTTCATCCGTGTATATCCTGCCTTCCCGGCTTCGCAGGCGGATATACACCTCCTCAAAGGAAGAGGCTGCCCGGTCCTGTGCCGCAGGTGTTAGATCGCTTATAAGATTCAATGCCGGTTCAGCCATATAGTGTATTAAAAACCCTGTATCTCAGGTTGCCGGTATTTCCAGACCCGCTGCAGGAGTTTTATTTCGTAAGGGAATTTGTAGAAGTTCATTTTATAGCGGATACCAGCTATGGTTTTCATCAGTTTTCGTTTGACACTGTTCAGCCTGATGTCGGATGCGGTGGGGTAATAGCCATTGAGCACCGTTTCAAAATCACGGATACGGTCGATCATTTCCGGTTTCAGCCAGGGGGTGAGCGGATTCTTGCGCAGGTCAAACTGTTCCCATTGCGGCGAACACCAGTCCTCCAGTTGCTGCGGGTAAGAAAACCCGGTTGCCTTTACCTGGTCAAACAGTGCTGACCCCTCCGTGGGCACAGGGCTGTAGGTGTACAACACGATCTCCGTGCGGGGGTTTACACGTTTTACCTTTTTGATAAAGTCTATATCAAAGTCGATCTGTGCCATTACCTGTTCCGGGTCCGGCGCCGGCGTTCCCAGTACAAATGAATATTCGGGAATAATGTCAAACTGCCGCATCCGTTCAGCAAACCGGAGTATTTGTTCGCCGGTCTGTGTACCTCCTTTGTCTAATTGTTTCAGAATAGCATCATTTCCGCTTTCCGCACCGAAGAAGATCATTTTGCAACCGGCTTCTGCGATCCGGGTCAGTGAATCATCACTGAACTTATCCATCGTGTCGATCCGGGCCATGCCCCACCAGTTCATTTTTTCCGGACGGATGAGCGTTGAAAACTCCACTGTCCTTTTTTCCGAAACGAAAAAATTGTTATCATGAAATTCCACCGCATCTGCTCCCCATTTTTCTTTTACATACTTAATATCGCTGTACACCTGCTGTGCGGATTTAGCCTTCCATCTTGCTTCATAAATGGGCACCACGGCACAAAACGAACAGGTAAAGGGGCAGCCGATGCTGGAATGGTAGGCCATTGTCTTCTTTCCGAGGAATGTTCTTCCCAGGTAATAAGCAGCAGGATCATAAAACCGGCTGATGGCCTCATAAGGAAGGGGGGCCAGCCCATCCTGCTCAAAGAGGTCTTCTTTCGGATTTTTTATCACAACACCTGCCGATTTATAGATCAGGTTTTTTATCAGTTCAAATGGTTTGTTGTTTTCCAGCGCATCCAATAAGGCAGGAAAGGCATGGTCGCCCGGGCCATTGACGATAAAATCAACATAGCCGGACTGAAGAACGACCTGGTAATGGTTGACCGGAAAATAGCCGCCCCATATCATGACCGTACCGGGAAATTCTTCCTTTATCTTTTTAGCAAAGGGGATGGCCTGTTTGGTCTGCGGGCCCGGCATCACCGTAAAGCCGATGTATTTGTATTCGCCGGTACGCAGGTATCCGGCAATAACAGCATACGGATCGCTTTCGCAGTTGCCATCCACCAGTGCCCAGTCGAACCGGTCGTTGATGGAAGCCGCAATGGCCAGCAATGAATTGGGAAACCGGTGCTTGGCAACGGCACTGCGGGGGTTAAAGAAAAGCACCTTATTCATCAGTCGTTTTAATCGTACCGTCAGAAACCAAAGTTGCCCCCTTGCGCAGCGGGATTATTGCTATTTTTAAATCGCTCATACAGACATGATGAAAGGCTGGATCAAAAAAATATTTAATCCCATACGGGAAGAGAAACCGGCAGCCGGTTATAACCTCTGGGCCGGTCAATATGATAATCAGCCCGATAACCTGATCCTGCGGCTGGATGAAGCCATTTTTAATTCATTTGTTCAGGCGGCCAGCCCCGGGTACAAGGCCGTGGCGGATATGGGTTGCGGTACCGGTCGTCATTGGGAAAAACTATTATCCTTTTTCCCGGTACGACTGGCCGGCTTTGATGTGTCCAAAGGAATGCTCAGTGCCTTACTCGCTAAATGGCCCGGGGCCGAAACCTATCTTTTACAGGACCACAGGCTGCCGCCATCTGTTTACGGCCAGTTTGATTATCTCGTATCCACCCTTACCCTTGCACATATTCCTGATATGGCTGCAGCGCTGGCGGAATGGAATAAACTGCTGAAACCCGGCGCCGACCTGATCATTACCGATTACCATCCCACTGCCCTGCAAAGGGATGCGAAAAGGACCTTCAGCCATAAAGGCAAAACGATTGCTGTGAAAAGCTATGTTCATTCCCTGGAAAAACTGCGGCAGGTAGGCAAGCAACTTGGCTGGACGGAAATGCGATTTACCGAGCGGGTGATCGATGAACAGGTAAAAGAATTTTATGAGAAGCAGCATGCAGGTGATCTGTACAGGACCTACTACGGTATGCCGCTTATCTACGGCATTCATTTAAAGAAAGCGCATGCTGCTACGTAATGCAGTATTATACGGATCTGCTGGAATGGTAAATATCCGCATCACCGGCGGAACGATCACCGGTATAGACAGTGCCCTCTTTCCCCGCACGGGAGAAGAAATTCTGGAACTCAATGGCGCCGTAGTTTACCCCGGGTTCATCAACTCACATGATCACCTCGACTTCAATCTTTATCCCCGGCTTGGCAGGGGTGTTTATGCAAACTATACTGAATGGGGGCATGATATTCATCAAAAGTTCACCCGGGAAATCGCTGCCGTAAAAATAATTCCTGAATATTTACAGCTGCAATGGGGTGCTTATAAAAACCTGCTCAACGGTTTTACCAGCGTGGTGCATCACGGAAAAAGGATCGCAGCAGATAATTTGCCGGTAACTGTTTTCCAGGATTGCCGTTCGCTGCATTCTGTGGCTTTTGAAAAGAACTGGAAGTGGCGGTTGAATAATCCTTTCCGCCGCCCGGTGTATGTGATCCATTCCGGCGAAGGCACTGATAAAAAAGCATCCGGGGAGATCAGCCGGCTGATACGGTACAATTTCCTGAAAAAAAAGATCGTTGCCGTACACGGTGTGGCCATGGATGAAGAGCAGGCCCGTTCTTTCAGCGGGCTGGTCTGGTGCCCTGCATCAAATTATTTTTTGCTGGGAAAAACAGCCCGGGTTGAAATCCTTAAGGATAAAATCCCCGTTGTTTTCGGAACAGACTCAACCCTCACGGCTTCCTGGTATCTTAGAGACCACCTGCAGGCCGCCTGCCAGCAGGGTCTTGTCACTGAAAACGACCTGGTGCAGATGCTTACCACCCATGCCGCCGGCTTGTGGAAGCTGAACCATACCGGCAGGATCGCAGAAGGAAAAGCAGCAGACCTGACCATTATGAAGGGAGATGTACTGATGCGGTCTGTTCTGCTGGCGGTGATCAGGAACGGCGAAATAATGTTGAAGAGTGAACATCTTTTGTCCGCCGGAAAACCGGAAACAGGCGACAAAATGAGCCGCATACTGCTTAACGGCGAACCTTTACAGGTGAAAGGCGACCTGGAAAAACTCATTACTGATATTACCGGTTTTTACCCGCAGGCAGAATTACCTTTTGAACTGCTTTGAAAAAAATTAAGTTCATAGAGATCAATTATCACTTTCATGGTGAGTACAGCAGCCCGGAGGCGGTCATTCAAAAGCACCGGCCCTCCAACCTCTTTGCCGGTGAGCTGAAAGAGAAAGCGGAGGTGATCCTGGTAAAACATATGAACCATCAAGGCGAGTATATAGAGAACGGTATCCGCTACCCGTTCTTCAAACGCCGGAACAGTTTTTGGCAAATCCCCGCTGCCACACACCGCTTCATTGCCGGGGAAAAGCCGGACCTCCTGCTCGTGCAGGGTTTTATCTTTCCGCTGCAGGTAATGGCCCTGCGCCGGGCCGCCGGCAGGAATTGTATCCTCCTGCTCCAGCACCACGGAGAAGTTCCGTTCAGGAAGAAACGGTTATTCCAGCGGATGGCTGATAAAAGTGTGACTGGTTATTTGTTTACTGCTGCCGGTATGGCCTCGCCGTGGGTACGGAGCGGTATCATCAAAGACACCGGGAAATGCTTTGAGATGCCGCCTGCCTCCACCACTTTCTCCCGTAAAGACAAATCGCTGTGCAGGGAAATAACCGGCATGCAGAAAGGGATCAGCTTTCTCTGGGCGGGCCGCCTGAATGCGAATAAAGATCCGCTGACGGTGCTGCGGGCATTTGAAAACTATTTTCAGCAGGTACCGGATGCCCGGCTGTATATGATCTTCCAGGAAAATGATCTGCTGGAACAGGTCAGCAACATGATCCGGGCCAGTGCCCTGCTCTCCGGAAGGGTTATACTCGCCGGCAAAAAAAGTCATTCGGAAATGGAAACCTGGTATAATGCAGCGGACTATCTTATCTCGGCCAGTCATCACGAAGGCGGCAGTTATGTGATCATGGAAGCAATGGCCTGCGGTTGCATCCCCATCGTAAGCAATATTCCGGCTTCGCTGAAATTTACCGGGAATGGCTGTACCGGCTACTCCTTTGAAAAAGGAAATGCCGAAAGCCTGCTGTCTGTACTTTCTTCCCTCAGCCCCTGCGAACTACCGGAAAGATCACAAGCCTGCAGTAAATACTTTCATGAAGAGCTGTCACCATCAGCAGTGGCAGATAAAATGATGGCCTTGTTTACCCGTTTACAACCCGAGTAAGGCCGCCGCCTTTTGCACGGTTTCTTCCACGGGGTATTCATTCACCGGTACACCTGTGCTGTGCTGCCGGAGCAGTTCAACTGCTTTGCTGATCATTTCTTCTATTGAAGCTGCTGCAAAACTGTTTTGCATTTCTTTTTTCATCGGCCGTGTAAAGCGGATCACAAAAGCCCCGGCAAACAAGGCTTCTGTACAAACGCAGCCAAACCCTTCATAGGCTGAAGGGTGAAGAAAGACCTTTGCCCTTTGCATATACCTGAGCACCTCCGGGTAAGGAAGTTCGCCGGTCAGTGTGATCGTATCTTCAAGCCCGTTTTCGGCGATCAGTTGCCGCAGCATTTTTTCATCCGGGCCTTTGCCGATCAGCACGGCCCTCACCGCAGGAAGCTGTTGCTTTACGGCTCTTACCGTTTCTATAAACAGCGGGTACTGCTTCAGCGGGATCAGGGAGCCGGCGCCGAGCAGGTCGATATCTTTTTCAGGGCAGCCGGCCGCATACAAAGAGGTATCCGTTCCGAAGGGTATCACTTGTTGCGGTCTTACGCCATGGCATTGTTCTGTATACTCCTGTATAAAATCTGAAACGGCAATTAGCCGCCGGCCCTCCATACCTACGATGGCCGGGTACGGGTTATCTTCCTTTGCATCCTGTCCAGCTATCCAGCAGTAATGCAGGATTTTTTTTCTCCTGGCAAAGCGTTCCGCCGACCGTGCACATTCACCATACCAGAAACTCAGTATGGCGCTGAAGGGTTTTTCGGCGTAGCGTTTTTCAATCACCCCGGCTGCTTTCCACCGCAACCGGAATTTCATCCAGCCGCCCTTATTTCCCCCGCCCAGGCCTGTTACTTCTGTTCCAAACCAGTTGTATCGCTTTTCTTTCCGGGGATACTGAAAACTCACTACCCTGATGGTGCATGAAGGGTATTGCCTGCGCAGGTTTCGTATAAAATTCTGCAGCCAGGGAAGACAGGTCGTGTCCTTTTCATTTTCGGGAAACCCGGGTGTGAGAAGAAGTATGGAGGCATCGGCAGCACTCATGTATCAGTTTTACAGAACGGGGTCATTACTTATTGTGCGGCAGACATCATTTCTTCCGCCGGTTGATTTTCTGCCAGCGGTTTTCTGTTCCGCTCTGTCTTTTGCAGCCGGTACAGCTTGCTGTATTTAAGAAAAACCTGGTGGGCGGTTTGTGCAGCGATCATAAAGCCATCGGCCCCATCAAGGAACCCGCCCCTGAAAAAGTAACCGTTCAGGAATGCCCAGGCCGGGTGAACGAGCAGCCGGTACCAGTTACTTCTTTTTCCCGCTGCATATAACGAAGCGGCTGCGATGGAACTGAGCCGGTTGTTTTGCCAAACGAGGTCTTCGGGTGTACGGAATGAATAGTGTAAAATTTCGCCGCTGAGTTGTACCGGTTTGTAACCGGGTTCTGCTATGATCTTATCATGCGGGTTCAATCCGCCCCACCTGGCAATCCTGCGGTCAAAAAGCCTTGTCTTTTTATCAGGATACCAGAGCCCTCTCCGTATAAAGTGCCCGCAATAATTTGTACAGCGGTTCATGCAATACAACCGGTGCTGCAGGTGATTTTTTTCTTCCCGGACAGAGCGGATCAGCCGTTCATCCAGTTCTTCGTCTGCATCCAGGCTGAGGATATAATCATACGACGCCAGTTTCATGGCCAGGTTCTTCTGACCAATATAACCCCTGAATTTTTCCTGGTAAACCCGGGCGCCCATGCTCTGGGCTATCGGTACTGTCCTGTCGCTGGAAAAGGAATCAAGCACAACGATCTCGTCGGCCACCTGCTGTAAAGAGGTGATGCACCGGGCAAGGTTTTGCTCTTCATTAAAGGTGATGATCACTGCTGATATCCTGTACATCGGCCGGTACTGCTTGTTTCAACTCCTTAATCGCAGATCAGCTGCCCGGGGTTTACTCCCGAAAACAAAAAAAGAAAAGAAAAAACTGTAAAAGAAGATGCCCTTGTTTACATCAAGCATGTTTTCTGAAAAAGAAACAACCGCGGTGATACTCATGAATGATAAAAAAATAATATCACGGTTCTTCAATGCCTTTGCAATGCCCCAGCCGATGGTGAAAAGGAATAGGAATAAACCGGTGAGCCCTGTTTCCAGGAACGATTTCAGGTACTGATTATGAGTGTTCAGTTCATTGAGATAGGAGTTATATAACCGTTTTTCAAAATAAGTGTTCTGCAGCAGATGTTTCTCCGCACCGGTGCCATGTCCTATAACCGGGGATTGCAGGGCAACCGGTATGATCGCCTTCCAGCGGGTGAGCCTGGATTCAAGCACTTCATTGTTAATACTGTTCTGCGCCAGGTCAGACCTGAGGTCGGCCACGTACCTTTTTTTCAACGAATCCACTTTGATGATACCGGTGAGGGCCATCAGCGAACAGGTGAACAACAGGAGAAGGTATCTCACCCTCTTTTTACCGGAAGGGATGAAGAACGGAAAGCCCAGTACCACGACCAGCAGGAACGAGATCAGTACGGCCCTTGAGGATAACTGGATCATTCCGGCAAAAAGGATCAGCAGGCACGGCCCGTAAACGGCCTGTTGTTTTCTTTTTCCTTCCCGGATCAGCTGGTGCAGAAAATACACCGCCGATAAGGCGACGAACGCCGATAAATAAGTAGCATGCAGCCCGATGGGGGCAGAAAAATTATGATTGAGAAATGCCTGTGAAAGCAGGCTTTTAACCGGCAGCCGGTAATACAAAATGATTCGGATCGCATCGGCATACAGGTAAAGGAGGACCAGTACACAGGTAAAACCAAATACCTTCAGCAGACGGTCCCGGTAAAGCTGTACCGTATCCCCGGCAACAGAAAGCATAAAAGGAAAGAGTATGATCGCAAGCTGCCTGACCAAATAATTCACTCCTTCCTTTTTATCCGGCGACCAGGCCAGGGCGATAAGATTGAGCAGGAATATCGCCGACAGGACAAGCGTTTCCCGGGTATAAATCCGGCCGGCCCCCGTGCTGCCCAGGTGAATGATCGTGTGGGCAAGCAGGCTGATCAGCACCAGCTCTGTACATATCCTGTCAAAGGGAAGGAGAATAAGGAATAAGGCCAGGTGCCCTGCCGTAATCTTTCTCGCCGCATCCGGTGCGGCCGTTAGCGGCACAGCGTCCTGGTCCGGTATAAATGTTCGTTGTCCTTTCACCTGTTATTTTTTTGTGCGGTCATTTCATGAAGCCGTTTGATAAATCCTTTCGGGAAAAAGCTCAGCCCGTAAAAAAAATAGGTATCGGGCCGAAGCGGCCGGAGACGGATGGCTTTTTTTAAATACTTCCTTGCGGCGGCGGGCCGGTGGTTATTCACCAGTAACTTTTTTCCGCACAATGAATAATAAGCGCCCTGTTTGATGCCGGTTTTCTCCTGCTGACGGATAATAGCCAGCAGTTGTTCACCGTCTTCTGCCGTTGCCGCTCCCCTGCGCAGTATTTTTTGTTTCAGGTTCCTGAATGCGGGGCCCCGCCATTTTTCATCAATGGTAAAAGAGGAAGCACTGAACCTGATCTTCACCAGCTGCTCGTTTATATTATGGAATTTTCCGGCGTCTTTTAACTGCACCCACAGCAGGTGATCTTCAAAGCTGTGGGCATACAGGGGATAGCCGCCTGCCTGCAGAACCATTTCCTTCCTGTACATGGCGGCAGAATGGATCAGCGGGCAGCGGGTAAAGAGGTCTTTTATTATATCGCCGTGCGAATAACCGTTGCAATAAAAATCGAACAGGTGCTGCCCCTCTTCGGTTATATACGCTGCATCCGACCCGCAGATAAAATAATCAGGATTGGCATCCAGGAAGGCCGCCTGTACTTTCAGTCTTCCCGGCAGGCAGATATCATCGGCATCAAACCGGGCAATATATTTTCCCTTCGCCCCTTTCAGCCCGTTATTCAGGGCTATGCTGATCCCCTGGTTCGGCTGACTGATCAGTTTTATTCTCGGATCGTTGAAATGATTTATTACTTCCGCCGTATTATCGGTCGACCCGTCATTGATAATAAGCAGTTCAAAGGAGGGATGATCCTGTGCCAGTACCGACCGGATCGCCTCGCCGATATAACGCCCGGCATTAAAGGCCGGCATCAGTACCGTTATTTTTATTTCACTCATGCAGTTTCCCTGTTTCCCTGATGTTTACCAGCATCATCAGTTCAAAAAGTATAACGACGGATAATTGTTCGAACCAGTATTCTGTTCCAAAAGCCCCGAGCAGCAGCAGCAAAAGCGGCAGACCATAGGTTCCCCTTTTTATTCCTGTTTTAAAAAAACCGAGGTACAGGAAAAAGAAACAGCCGATACCGGCAAGGCCATATTCTGCCAGCAACTGATCATATACGGCATTCGGGGTATTGATCAGTGAATGCAACTCCTGGTCCCTGCTGAAATAGACAAGGAAAAGATCCAGGTGGTTCTTCACAAAATCGGGGTGGGTATAAACAAATCGCTTCGGATAACCGCCAGCCATCCGGAGACCCGTGGCCCGGAAGGCAAGCTTGGAAGAAAAATTACCGGCTCCAGTACCCGTGATGATCTTTAACGGATGTTGCCTGAAATACTGAACGGTCTGTCGGAAGGCAAGGGCTTTGCCGGGTAATGACCGGCGGGCCGACTGCTGCAGGCTGCTGTTAAATGAAGGGTCTGTTGCTTCGCCGTAGGCAAAGAGCTCCCGCTGGTAATCACTCGTATCCTTTCTCCGCTGGAACGGGGCGCTGTGTATGCTCGGCTGCGGTATACCCGGTTTCTTTGTCAGATCGGCGGTTCCTTCCTGTGCTGCGGTATCGGCACCGGCGGTATGCCGGGTTGCTATGTAAAGACTGTCGAGGTACAGGAGGGCAATCTTTTTTCTTTTTTCTTCCGGACCCAGGATCGAGTCGGGCTTTTCAGTTACCGGGCGCTGGTCAGGTACTGCTGGTTTTGTACTGTCCCTGATGCCGGATACCCTGTTCATGATGCCCCGTACATAACGGTCGTTCTGCGGCGTCACCCTTGCCAGAAAAAAAACCAGCATGGCAAGGCAAACCACGATGAGGCTTTTTTGGGGGCGGGTGCTCTGAAAAATGAACAGGATCAACAGTACCGCCACCAGCAGGAGATTGGCAAAATTGCTGGTGGTAAGCAGCATTGCCGCCATGGAAAGCAGCACCGGCAGTATCCTGTTCCGTGAAAGAAAATATACAAGCCCGAAACTGCAGATCAGTGCATTGGTGGTGGATACATCCAATACGATCCCGGTGATCCGATCGCCGGTATTGATGAAATACTTCTGGTACATCCCCTGGTAACGATAGGGATTGACCGAACCGGAATCAATAATGATATAGAGCAATTGCCCCGCCGTAACGGCAATATTCAGTAAAAAGAAAACGGTAAGGGTGGCATGCAGTTTCTCCGTTTCCGTTGTTTTCACATACCAGCTTGTCAGTGCCGCCGCTGCTATACACAAAAGCC
The DNA here is from genome assembly GCA_046329665.1 of Chitinophagaceae bacterium. Classification (GTDB taxonomy): domain Bacteria; phylum Bacteroidota; class Bacteroidia; order Chitinophagales; family Chitinophagaceae; genus JJ008. The sequence continues at coordinate 37,777 of JAXLUG010000005.1, forward strand.
AGAAGAACACGGCTACGGCGGCGGCAAAAAGATAGTTATCCGAAAGAGACCGCACCTGCCCTGCAGTATTGATGATCACCAGCCCGATCATCGCAGCATAGAACCAGGTAAACCGCTGATGAAAAAACAACCGGGGTGACAGCCGTTTCCTGTTGTACAGGAGAAAGAGAACAAGGGCCGCCAGCTTTACGATCATCTTTACATTCAGCACCAGTACCAGGAAGAGCAGTAACGGCCAGTTCACCTGCTGCAAATAATTCCGGGCTCTTGTTATTGCTGGTCTGATCATATGGCGGCGGGTATTTCTGGCGGGTTCCTTTTTTTCCGGATCAGCCTGCGCAGGCCGGCCGTGTCGCTTTTACGTATTTGCCCGGTTGCCATGGCCAGCAGGCAATAGAAAGCGGAAGCAAGGGCCAGTTGCAGTACAAGGCCCCTGAAAAAATAAACAGACAGGAGCCCTGCCGTAAAGGCAATGGCCATACAGGTAAGAAGAGCGGTCCAGGTTTCCTTTATACGGGACAGGGAAGAGGTGCGCAGGTAATTGATGTATTCAACAACCGTTGCACACAGGAAAACAGCCGCCGCAGCTGTTTTGCCCCCAACCGGGATCAGGATAAGGTCGCCGGCAAGAATGATCATAAATGTGACGGCCGTTATTTGCAATACCTGTTTTAGTTTATGCTGCGTGAAGCGTATCGTCCACAACAGGTTGGTGATATACTGAAACGGGGTGCAGCAGGAGAGCAGCAGGAATACGGTTGCGTTGGAATGCCCGTATTTGCCGCGGCTCAGCGGCTCAAGCAGAGGGATCCACGACAGGTTCAGCACAAGCGGAATGAATGTGGCCAGCAGCATTTCCGCCCGGACGAATGTGCTGAGTTCGTCCTTTTTCTTCAACAGGTCTTCTTCTGTATGAACGGAAAAGAATTTTGCAAAGCGGCTCAGTAATACCGGGGCAATGATCAGCAACGGTACCGGCGACAATTCAAATACCCGGTATGCAAAGCTGTAATCGGCTGTAAAAGCAGCCGTGGAAAAAACACCCAGCAGTATCCAGTCCATCCTGGCAATACCCGCCATCAGCAAGGCTGCACCTATTTGATGAACGGATTCTTTCAGCAGTAGAAAATAATCGGCCAGGCGAACCCGGCTGGTCAGCTTAATACCCATTTTTACCGCGACCAGGTAATAAGAAACCAGCAGTTCTGCCACCGATCCGGCAATGAAGATCAGCAGCACCCGCTCAACGGTGAGCCCGGAAAACAAAATAGTGAATGCTAAACCGGCCGCCCGGACGATATTGGCTGAAGAAGACATGACCGCCAGCAAGCCAAACCTCTCTTTGCCATTGGCTACCTGTTTGAACGGCGAGGAAAAAAAACTGATCAGCTGGCTGATACTGATCATCACTAATAAAGCATGCAGGGAAAAGAAAGCGGGGAACAGATAACTGCACAGCAAAAGCAGCAGCCAGCAAAAAAGGCCGCTGCATAAAACATGCAGTCCGAAAATGGTCATGACGCCGGAGATATCCTGGCCGGCAGCTGCTTTTTTTACCAGCAACTGTTCAAGGCGCAGGCTCAGCAGGGTGGTGGCAAAGGTCATCACGGCCACCGACCAGTTCAGTTCGCCAAAAACCTCTTTCGGCAGGTACAGCGAAGTGAGCAGGAACACCGCCGCCCCGGCAAGCTGGTTCACTACCACCTGCAGGGTGCTGGCTGAAATATCCCTGAACAGTTTTGATGCCATGCATTTATTTTTTACTCTCCAGCATAAGGTTTTCGTACCGGTCGATGATGCCGGCGGTGCTGTACTGTTGTTTTATCTTTTCCAGGTTGGCCTTACTTCTTTTTTCTTTTTCTGCCCGGTCGTTACGGGCACTTAATGTGTTGCTGACCGCTTCGCTGCTGCTGAAATAACAGGCATCATCACCGAGAACGGACCGGTTGAAGCTATTGTCATGAGCAATGATGTCGCAGCCACAGGCCATCGCTTCCAGCAAAGAAGGATTGGTGCCCCCGGCCGAGTGTCCGTGAAAATATCCCGCACAATAAAAGCGCAGGTTATTCAGCACCACCTGGTCGTACAGCGGCCCGGGATAATGAATATTCTTCCTGTTGTACACGGATGTAATGTAGCTGCCGAACCGGTTGGAGGTGTCGCCGATGATCAGCAGCGGATACTGTGCTGATGAAGCCAGGAAACCCCGGATGATCATTTCGATATTATTTTCCGGAACCATACGGGCTATCAGTAAATAGTAGGCCCCGGGTTGCAGATTGAACCGCTGCAGGTACACCGGGTCGGGACCGGAAAAAACTTCGGCGGCATAAGGAATAAAATGTGCCTCCTTCTGATATTTCTTTTCCAGGTATTCTTTTATCACAGGTGAATCGGCCACCAGGACATTTCCTTTACGGGCGGCCAGCGATTCTGCTTTTTTTAAAAACCATCTTGTAAGCCGGTTGTATTTTTTCCGCTGCCATTCAAGCCCGTCCATGTTCACGATATTTATGGCCTCTCCCGGCCAATGGCGGTGCCATATGGAATCGCTGGTGTAGCCAAGATGAAGCAGCACATCAAAGTTTCTGTTGCGGGCATCACGGAGGCAGTTTCTGTCGTACAGGAACTGACCGGCCGTTCCCAGTGTCTGTTCGGGGTCTTTGCAATGAATGATATGTACCCCATTCCATTTTGTTTTTTTATACGGATGCCGGTGAGAATTATAGACAAATACTTCATGTCCCCGCTGCTGCAATCCTGCAGAAAGATATTGGGCGAATTGTTCAAACCCGCCGTAATAATTAGGAATGCCCCTGCTTCCCATAATGCCTATTTTTAGTTTTCCCACCCTGCTATTGCTTTTTTATATCCTTCCAGGGTAATTGCTGCTGCTTTTTCCCAGGTGTATTCATGCTGTATCCGGTTTTGCAAGGCCGTATCCTTTCCGGCAGCCGCGGCTTCTTCGATGGCCTGCCGGATCGAAGCGGTATCGCCGGGGTTGCAGTAAAATGCATGGGGTCCGAAATACGCTTCGGTATACCCTTTCTTTGTTATCACCACGTTGCAGCCCATGGCGGCCGCTTCGAGTGAGGAGAGGCCGCAGGTTTCAAACCAGCTTGGCAGCACATGTACTTTTGCCTTTGCATAATAAGCTGCGATCTCGCCGGGTGACAACCGGCCTGTAAACGTCACATTAGCGCCTGCCGTTCTAAGGCACCGGTGGTAATAGCTGTGCTGGTTCGGGGAAAGGGCTCCGATGATCACCAGTTGAAAGGACGTGCCCTTCAGTGCTTTTATAAGATTGTACTGGTTTTTGATCCCTTCGATCCTGGCCACGCAAAGCACCAGCTGCTTATCTTTTTCGGTACCGTTATCTTCTTTAAATATGGATGCATCGGTTCCGTTTGGCACCACCATAAATTCCCTGCTGACAGCATATTTCCTGAGCAGCGAACTGTATTCGGCCAGTGAGTTGGGAAGCAGGAGGGCCGCCTTTTCCAGGATGAACCGGATCGTTCTCCTTTGTCCCTTTACCAGGTAGCTTTTATCCCGGATGGTATCATTTCCTTTGATCCACCGAAAGACTGTTTTCAGGTATTCGATCCTGTCGGATGAACATACCCTGAACAGCAGTCCTGTAAGACCGCCCCGGTGATATTTATCGTATTCGCTGTAATCAACCAGTATGGGGGTGATGATATACGGTTTGGTTATTTTCCGGAGGTGATAAAGGATATCGGCCGGGCGGGTAATATTGAAAAAATGAAACAGGTCATATTCGGCATACCTGATCGCTTCATGGGTAAGGCATACCGCAGCCTCAGCGCCTGCTAACTGCAGGTGCCGGGCAGTCTGGATGATCTGTACGGTATCTCCGCCCGGAACATCATATAAGGTAGACCGGGCAATTAAAGCAATCTTCATTACGTACCCGGCAGGTGAGCGATAACCGGTCCGGTACCTAATCTCGATTTCGGCGGTCAGCGTTGCCTCAGCCAGCCGGATTCTTCTGTGGTAATTTTCACCACCGCATATTTTTTTACGTCGTTGATTGCCACTTCATCCAGTATGTCCACCAGGTTTTCGTAAGAAGCCTTTTCCGTTGCTTTGATAAGGAGCATCAGGCCCTCCCTCCCTTCTTTTTGTGAAGGATCGGCCGCCAGTTGCTGTTGTTTCAGGATGATCTGTTTGCGGATGCTGTTATCGCCGGAAAAATCAGCAGGATAGACCTGGCCGGATTTGCTGGCCGTTTGCCAGTCGCCATAGTAATAAAACAGGGAATTTTCTTGGCTGATCAGGATGGTCATCGCATTGGACTGGCCCAGTTCGATGGGTGGTCCGTCCTTGGGCATATTCAGCCCCATTGCCCCGGGTTTGCTGAGTTCGGTGGTGATCACAAAAAAGCTGATCAGTAAAAAACCGAGGTCCACCATGGGGGTCATATCGATCCGCAGATTGTTTTTCTTCATCCGGCGAACACCCCTTCTCCGGCGAATGGGTGCTTCGCTTTCAGTATTCAGTTGTGCCATAAGCAGTTTTGGAGTGAGACGGGAGCTTTCCGGCATTCCATAAAAAGTCATACCAAGTCCTGACGCTTATCAGACCGGCTCCGGCATGATCATGGTTAACTTTATAATGAATACTTAAGATCATGAAAACAATTATCATCCCAACCGATTTCTCTGCCACTGCCACCAATGCATTGCATTATGGTATTGATATGGCAAAAGCTGTTGATGCAAGTTTACTGCTGCTGCATGTATACCAGGTGCCGGTAAGCTATTCGGATGCACCCATCATGCTGATGTCTGTCGATGAGTTGCGAAAATCTGCAGAGGATAAGATAGCGGAAGTGAAAAAAGAAGTGGAGCATATTACTTCCGGGGAAATGAAAGTATATACTGAAGTGCGGATGGGCAATGTGGCAGATGAAGTGGAAGACCTTTGCAGGAAAATAAAACCCTTTGCCGTTGTAATGGGATCAAAAGGTTCTACCGGTATGGAAAGGGCCCTGTTCGGAAGCAATACACTTACTGTGCTGAAGCATGTAACCTCCCCGGTTATCTGTGTGCCGCCCGGAAAAACCTACGGAAACGGTATCAAAAAGATCGGCTTTGCCTGTGACTTTAAGGATATTGTGGAAACAACACCCGCCGGTGTGATCAAGGATTTTGCAAAGACCTTCCATGCCGAACTGCATGTCATGAACGTAGATCATAACGACAGGCATTTCAAACCGGAAACACCGGAAGAATCTGTTTTACTGCATACGATGCTGGAGGAAGTGAACCCGGTTTATGACTTCATCGACCACAAGGACATTGAGGAGGGCATCAATGAGTTTGCAGAAAAAAACAATCTTGACCTGGTGATCGCTATTCCGAAGAAGCATAAGCTGCTGGATGCCCTCTTCAAACCAAGTTCTACGAAACAGCTCATCATTCAGTCCCATGTGCCGGTAATGTGCATACACGAATAAAGATCATTCGTTTTCACCGGCCGGGAAAAAGACCAAACCACACAGCACACCGGAATTGTAAATAAGGCAGTGTTCGCTGTGTGGTTTTTTATTGCGGCGGCGGCTTATTCCACCAGAACAAAGGCTGCCCAGCTGAAGGGCGGGTATTCATTACGCATTTCTGCCTGCGCCCGGTAAAAGGCATGACGGATCGTTTCACCATTCAGCCAGTAACTATAAAATTTTTCCATCAGCAGTGATGTTTCCTTATCCGGCACCTGCCAGAGGCTCAGTATCATTTGGCCGGCCCCGGCCATTTTAAATCCCCGCTGCAGGCCAAATACGCCTTCGCTTCCTTTTATATCCCCCAATGCTGTTTCGCAGGCGCTCAATACCAACAGCCGGGTGGCCGCCAGGTTAAGCTGGGCTATTTCATAGGCCGTGAGTATGCCATCATCGGCCCCGTTCAGCGGAATGTTGCCTCCCCAGGCATCATTACCGCCTGCCAGTATCAGTCCGTTCCTGAGCAGCGGATCATTCGCCAGTTTGTAACCGCCGCCGCCGCCCCTGCCGGTATTGTCTGCTTTTTGCGATGCTGCCTCGCTTACATAAAAACCATGTGTGGCAATATGGATCACCGAGGGGGAATGATTATTCAGCAGTTTTACATTCGTTTCGCTTGCCTCCTCTTTTGTGTATATGAGTGAACGGATATGACGATGGTCGAATATTTTTTTAATCGTATCCACTTCCGCACCCGTATAGGGAAGTGCAGGCCATCCCCCGGTGCCGCCCCGCCGTGCGGGGTCTTTCTCCTGCCTGTTGCCGGCAGACAATTTCACAAGGGCCGCACTGTCCAATGTAAAACTGGCATTACCGAAGAGGGCAATGGAGCCGGGGATCTCTTTCGGCGGCCCTGCCGAACGGAATGCGATCTGGCGGGTGCTTACATATTGGCGCAGCTCATACTGGTCCTGCAGCAGCTTACCGGGCGAAACCGGCAGCGCCTGAAAAGCTATGCCATATAATTTCCCCGATGGAGAGTAGGATATCTTCCGGATACCGGCCAGGTGTTTTTCCAGCGGCTCCCAGGCAAGATGATATAATTCATTTCCGGCAGCGGTCGGGACATTGGCGTTTGTTCCGTAAAAACTTTTTGCAGCGAGTGTGGGTTGCCGGCCGGCCCGGTCGATCAGCGCCTGTAATTGTTTCTCCTCAAAGAGCGGGACAAAGGAAGCAACGGTATCATGCTTTCTCAGGATATACGCTGCATAAATAACGCTGTCTGTTTTTCGCTTGTTATAATAACTGAAACTTACAAACTCTACGGCTGCTTCATCTTCTTCCAGTTGCTGCTGTACCTCCTGCAGGGTTACCCGCAGCGTGGATTGTTGCTGACGAAAGACGGCTGAGCGGCGGTTGAGTTCCTTTTCCAGGTTTTCTGCCTGTGCTTCTTTTTCAGCCAGGTCTTTCATCCGTTTTTCTACCGGCAGCGCATACTGTGCCGCCAGAGTGCTTTTTACGGATTGCCATCCGGCGATCATTCTTTGCAGGGCTGTATCATGGCTGTTCCTTATTGCCTCCAGCATGTTCCGGGTATCGGCAAGGGACAGCGACTTGAAAAAAAGCAGGAGGTTCAGGTTGTTGTTGATAACGGCCGCAGAAGCACCGGGGTTATTATAAAGAAAACTGTTATTGCATTCGTTGAAGAAAAGGTTTTCGTTGATAAAGTCGCCTTTTTCTTTTTCTGAAAGTACCGGAAAGGTGTTCAGCAGGTGCTGCGTGGTTACCCGGCTGCTGGTAAGCAACAGGGGTTCTGCCTTTTTGAATTGCTTCAGGTTCATATACAGCAATGCGAGGTCATTTTCAGTTTCTGCCGTCAGCGGATGGTTTTCCCCCAGCTGTTGTTTTCTTCTTTCAATGGCCTGCAGGTACAGTTGTTCTGCTTCCTTCAGTTTTAGCTGGCCTTTGCGGTATATGGCTGCCAGGTTATTCATGCCCAGGGCGATCATGGGGTTGTCGTCCTTTACGATTCTTTTCCAGATCGCATTGGCCTGCAGCACCAGGGATTCAGCCCGGGTGTATTGCCCTATATTGGCGTACAAACCGGCCAGGTTGTTCAGGCTGGTGGCATAGTCATTGTGATTTTCGCCAAATACAGCTTTCCGTATATCCCTTGCTTCCAGGTAGAGGGGTTCTGCCTTAGCGTATAGCTTCTGGTCCTCATACACCGCTGCCAGGTTATTCAGCACCATGGCATAATAATAATGCCGGGTACCCAGCGACCGCTTCCATATTTCGGCCGCCTGCAGGTATAATGGAATGGCTTTGGCATATTGCCCGGTCTCGTGGTATAAGGTGGCCAGATTGTTCAGGCTCAGGGCATAGCTGGGGTGGTTTTCCCCCAGCAGTTTCTTACGGATCTCTTTTGCCTGCTGGTACAGCGGTTCCGCTTTTACATACTGGCCGAGTGTCTGATAAAGTGCGGCCAGGTTATTGAGTGCTGTTACATAATACGGGTGGTCTTCACCGGGCGACCGGGCGGTCCTTTCTTTCGACTCAAGTAATAATTTTTCTGCGGTATCATATTGCCCGGCCGTTTCATAAAAAGCGGCCAGGTTGTTCAGGCTTTGCGAATAATCCGGGTGGTCTTCACCGAGTGTTCGCTTCCGGATCTCCTTTGCCTGTACATAAAGTGCTTCCGATTGGCTGTACTCGCCGATGGTGAGATAAAGTTCTGCGAGGTTATTGATACTGCTGGCATAGTCGGGATGGTCTTCGCCCAGTGTTCGTTTATAGGTTTCTGCCGCTGCAGAATAATATTGTTCCGCTTCTTTGGTTTGCCCGAGGGCGGCAAAAACATAACCAAGGTTATTCAGTGCCTGTGCGTAATCGGGATGGTTTTCCCCGGGCACTTTTTTCCGCAGGGCGAGCACCTGCAGTGATAGTGTTTTTGCCTTTTCATACTCCCCTTCCTCGCTGTACAATGTGGCCAGGTTATTGACCGTGCTGGCATAGAGCGGACTTTCTCCTGTCAGTTTTTTCAGCAGGTCCCTTGCCTGTATAAAAGTGTTTTCTGCTTTCCCGTATTGCCCGATGAACTGGTACAGCGACCCCAGGTTATTCAGGCTTTTGGCATAGGCAGTATCATTCTCTCCTGTGAGTGCCCTTGAAATATCCATGGCCTTCTGGTAAGCCGCTTCTGCTTCGGGGTATTTGCCCATTTCCCTTTTCAGGTAAGCGATCCTGTTCAGCCCGGCAATATAGTCCTGCGTTTTTTCACCCGTGTATTTCAGGGTAAGCTCATTGTGCTTTTCCATCCATTTTTCTGCCTCCGAAAAATGAAACAGGCTCATGTGACTGATGGCAAGGAACAAGACCATGCCGGAATGAAAGGGGCTCTTTTCCCCGAGTTCGGTGCGGGTGGTCTCCACTGCTTTTTCTGCCAGGGGGATTGCCTTTGCATATTCTCCTTTATTGAAGAGGTCCATCACCTGCTGCACCAGCGGGAATGATTGCTGGGCGGAAAGCATAAGGGAAAAAAACAGCAGTACTGAAACCAGCAGGGGCCTCATAGCAGTGAGTTTACACGAATGTTAATGTACCGAATTTTCCGGCGGGCTGCAAATAAAGGGTGACAGGGAAATGAAGTGGTTCCGGCCCGGCAAATTCTATTCAACCAGTATAAAGGCGGCCCAGAAATAAGGGGCATATTTTTTTCGCATGTCGGCCTGGGCCTGTGCAAAGGCCTCTTCGGTTGCCTGGCCTTTCAGCAGGTAGCTATAAAAGGTGGTCATCAGTTCAGCCGTTTCTTTATCCGGTACCTGCCACAAGCTTACGATCATCTTTTTCACACCGGCCATTTTAAATGACCGCTGTAATCCGAACACGCCTTCGCTGCCTTTGATATCACCCAGGGCCGTTTCGCAGGCACTGAGCACCACGAGTTTTGTTTGAGAAAGATCAAGCTGAGAAATTTCATAGGCCGTGACGATACCATCCTCGGCTCCTGTAACCGGTATCTTTCCGCTCCATGCATAATTACCTCCGGCCAGGATAAGGCCGCTGCGGAGTAACGGATCGCCGGCAAGTTTATAGGCATTCTCTTTATTCGGACCCGCTGCCTGTTTTGCTTTATCCGGGCCTGGTAAAAAGAAACCATGTGTGGCAATATGCAATACTTCCGGTGCCTTTCCGGAAAGCGACTTCAGGGCTTCTTCTGTTGCGGCTGTTTGTGTAAAGGATACAGCCGGCAGTTGTTCGGCTTCAAACAAGCTCTTCACTCTTTTTACTTCTTCTGCGGTTCCCGGAAGCGGGTTCCATACACCGCCCCGGCCGCCGCGGCCGGGAGGCACAGAGGGACCCGGCCGGTACAGTGGTGCTTCTTCTTTTATCCGTGCTGTACTTCCGGCTATGGCGGCACTGTCCATATCAAAAGCTGCATCCCCGAATAAAACAATGCCCGTTGTTTTAGTGGGTCCTTCGGTCTTTCGCAGCGCTACCTGGCGGGTGCTGGTATATTGTGTCAGCCGGTATTTATCCATGAGCAGCGTAGTACTGTCAACCGGTAAGGCCTGTAAGGCAATATTGTACAGTTTACCTGCCGGTGAATAGCTGATTTTCCTGATCCCGTTGAGCCAGGGTTCCAGCGGCGCCCAGATCAGTTTGTACAGTTCCCGGCCGCTGGGCGGGCCTGTTGTTTTGCTCTTCGTTTCTCCGCCGCGGTAAATATTTTTTACCATGGCATCCGATGTTTTACCGGCACTGTTGAAGATCTTGCTGATCTGCTTTTCCTCGAACAGCGGTACAAATACGGGACGGGCATCCTGCTTCCGGACGATGAAGGCGCCGTACAGGGTACTGTCCGTAACTTCTCTGCCGGTAAGGCGGAAGCTCACAAATTCAACAGCGGCCTCATCCGGGTCCAGGTTATTTTGTACATCCGGCATTTTTATATCGAGTCCCTTGCGCATATTGCGAAAGGCGGCGGAAAGCCTCACCAGTTCTTTTTCCGTGTCTTCTGTTTCAGCCTCCATTGCCACCAGGTCTTTGCTGCGGCTGGCTTCCGGTAATGCATATTCTGCGGCAAGCCATTTTTTATTCGCCTTCCATTTGTCCAGGAGTTTTATTACGGCCGTATCCTTCATCGCCTCCACTGTTTCCAGCACATTCCGGCTGTCGGTCAGCAGGGCCGATTTCATGAATAACTGCATATTGAAAATATCGGTGTATGCCGAGGCCGGTGCGGCGGGATAGCGGTAGAGCAGGCTGAGGTTGGTGTACTGCAAAAAGAAGTTACGGTTGAGATAGGTCATCTTCTCCGATTCGGAAAGGACGGAAAACAGTTTCAGGAAATTATCCAGTTCCAGACCAGTCACTTTTTTCATCAGCTGTATCGATTCTGCGTAGCGGGCTTCCTCCATATAGAGGAAAGCAAGATTATCCAATGCTGCTGCATACCGGTAATGTGCTTCTCCCACGGCTGCCTTCATCAGTTCCGAGGCACGGATATACAGGCTTTCTGCTTCCTGCCTGCGATTGGTATTATTGTACAGGTAGGCCAGGTCGTTCAGCGAAGCAGCGTATCTGTCGCTTTTATCATTGATCCTTCTTTCTGTTTCCACTGTATTCCTGATCAGCGGTTCTGCTTTCTTATAGTTTTCCATGCTGATGTACAACTGGCCCAGGCTGGCAAGTATGTTCTGGATAAGCGGCCAGTCATCGTTGTATTTTTTTCTTGCTATCGCCAGGGCATCGAGATAGGTCTTCTCCGACCGGGTGTAATCGCCGGCCTCTTCATATGCCACGCCGATATTGGTAAGTATGGTGAGGTAGCGGACACCCGTTTCGCCATCTGTTTCTTTATAAATGGCTGCTGCCTTTTGATAGTAGCCGGTTGCTTTTTCCGTCTGGCCCAGCTTTGCATATAATGCCGCCAGGTTGTTCAGGCTATTGGCATAATCCGGGTCTTTTTCGCCCACCAGTTTTTTCCTGATCTCCATGGCACGGAGCATTAAGGGTTCGGCCTGTTCCGGGTAACCCATGCTCTCACTGAGCAGCCCGAGGTTATTCAGTATCGTGGCATATTCAATACTGCCGGTTCCCTTTACCTTACCGGTAAGGGCCAGGGCCTGCCGGGAAAGCGGTGCCGCCTTTTCATACTGGCCCGTTTCGCCGTAAACCTTGGCCAGTTTGTTGATCGAAGATGCATATTCATAGCTGCTGTCGCCGTATGCCTGCTTATAATATTCCATTGCTTCGGTAAGCAGCGGTATCGTCCGTTCATTTTTGCCGGTAACATTATACACTACGGCCAGCAGGCTGATGCCTTTGATGTATTCTTCATGCTGTGTGCCATAAAGAGTCTTATTGACCTGTTGCAGTTCAAGCAGCGATGTTTCTGCTTTGGTCATATCTGAATTGGCGAAATAGATGCCGGAAAGCAGGCTGAGGTACGTGCTGTAGATCTTTGAATTGGTCCCGTACTTTGTCTTCACAAGGTCAACGGCCTGCTCGGCAACCGGTATTGCCTTCGTATAGTTCTTCTGCTGGTAATAATAAAGAAGGCTGTCGCTTAGTTCCTTTATGTTTTGCGAACGGGAAACCAGGCCGGAAAAAAGAAAAACAGGTATCAGCAGGTATCTTAGCATTTGCCGGTATTATACAGAAATATACCGCAAGTATAAAGAAAGGGGGGCGAACCGGCATCCCCGCTACCACGTATTTCCGGTGGACCGTTTCAGAATTCCGCACTGCCCGGTGTTCTCGGAAAGGCGATCACATCCCGGATATTGCTCATACCGGTAACAAACTGCACCATCCTTTCAAATCCTAAACCAAAGCCGGCATGCGGCACGGTACCGAAGCGGCGGGTATCGAGGTACCACCAGAGTTGTTCTTCGGGAATATTCATCTCTTTCATCCTGCTGAGCAGGTAATCGAAGCGCTCTTCTCTTTGTGATCCGCCAACGATTTCACCAATGCCGGGCGCAAGGATGTCCATAGCCGCAACCGTTCTGCCATCTTCATTCTGCCGCATGTAAAAAGCCTTGATGGCGCCGGGATAGTTATAAAGGATCACCGGTTTTTTAAAGTGTTTCTCCACCAGGTAGCGTTCATGTTCACTCTGCAGGTCCATACCCCAGCCGGTAACAGGGTACTGGAATTTCTTCTTCTTGTTGTGGTTGCTTTCTTTCAGTATTTCAATAGCGTCCGTATAGGTCAGTCGTTCAAAACTGTTGTTGAGCACAAATTCCAGTTTTTCGATCAGCCCCATTTCACTGCGCTTATCCTGCGGCAGTTGTTTTTCTTCTTCTGCCAGCCGCTGTGCCAGGAAGTCAAGGTCTTCCCGGTTATTGTCCATTGCATATTTAATGATGTATCTGATAAACTCTTCCGCCAGGTTCATGTTGTCTTCCAGGTCGCAGAAAGCCATTTCCGGTTCTATCATCCAGAATTCAGCCAGGTGTCTTGCCGTATTACTGTTCTCTGCACGGAAGGTGGGACCGAAGGTGTAGATCTCGCCGAAGGCGGTGGCACCCAGCTCCCCTTCCAGCTGACCGCTTACGGTAAGGTTGGTGCTGCGGCCGAAAAAATCCTGTTTGAAGTCCACTTCGCCCTTTTCATTTCTCGGTGTTTTATTTTCTCCTTCATCAAACGGAAGGGTGGTTACCCTGAACATCTCTCCGGCCCCTTCTGCATCACTGGCGGTGATGATGGGGGTGTGCATGTACACAAATCCTTTTTCATTAAAGAACTTATGAATGGCAAAAGCAAGTGCATGCCGTACCCGGAACACAGATCCAAAGGTGTTGGTACGAAACCGCAGGTGGGCGATCTCCCTCAGGAATTCCAGGCTGTGTTTCTTGGGCTGCAGCGGGTAGATCTCAGCATCACTGTCGCCAAGTATTTCGATAGCCGTGGCCTTCAGGTCCATTTTTTGACCCTTTCCTAAAGAAGCCACGACGGTGCCGGTCACCTTCAGTGAGGCGGAAGTGGTGATCCGTTTCAGAAAGTCATCGTCATAACTGCCCAGCTCCACCACCACCTGTATATTATTATTGGTACTGCCGTCATTCAGAGCAATGAACTGGTTGTTACGAAAGGTCCGTACCCAACCCATTACGGTTACTTCCTGCCCCTGCGGCTCCTGTGCCAGCAGTTCTTTGATCTTGGTTCGCTTGTTGAACATCTTCGTTTTTTAGAGCGGCAAAGGTAAGCTTCATCAGGAAGAGGGCGATGGACAGGGCGCTTCCGGCCCCCTGTTTTTGATATAAAAGCGGCTGAAAAGCCCTAAATTTTTGATTTTCCCAAATTTGCCGTATCCTTGCAGCGGAAAGGGGCCGATAAGTATAGTTCTCCCAAAGCTTAGCTCTCATTTACTACCGCCTGTTTCTTTCAACATAAATTCAAAATTTCAGATTCACAAGACTGGTTTACTTCGAGATTGTGATTAACCTTAAGAACATTATATGTATGATATTCTCCAACTGAACGACATGCTCGTTCCTGAACTGCTTGATATTGCCGAGCAACTGAAAATCCCCAACGCCAAGAAATTAAGTAAACAGGACCTGGTCTATAAAATACTTGACAGCCAGGCCATTGCCGGCTCCAAAGGAGCTAAACCCACCGAAGACGGAAAGCGGAAACGCATTGTAAAAACCACAACCAGCATCAGCAGTGAAGAAGCGGTGGTGGAAAGCGGTGATGAAGAAAAAACAAACACTAAAAAACCCAGTATGCCTATCAAGAAACCGGCCAGGTCCGCCAGCGCCGAAGGGGAAAAGACAGCCCCGGTAAAGCGAGGAAGAAAGAAAACCCATGAAGAAGAAGTACCTGAAGTACCTGTAGTGTCCGAAGAGTCCATTGCTTCGGAAACCGATAACAGCGATGTGGCTGAGATCATTGCCGCTGCTTCGCAGGCGGCTGCAGAACCCCAGGCACAAGGCGGCGCCCCGAAAGTATACCCGGCCCGCCGTGAACAGCAATTCAATGTTGAATTTGACGGCGTGATCCTCAGTGAAGGAGTGCTTGAAATGATGCCTGATGGCTATGGCTTTCTCCGTTCTTCTGATTATAACTATCTCTCCTCTCCCGATGATGTATATGTTTCGCCTTCACAGATCAAATTGTTTGGCCTGAAGACGGGTGATACCGTTTATGGGGCCGTTCGCCCTCCGAAAGAAGGGGAAAAATATTTTGCCCTGCTGAAAGTCGATTCCATCAATGGCAAGACCCCGGAAGAAGTAAGGGACCGTGTACCGTTTGATTACCTCACCCCCTTGTTCCCCTTCGAAAAGCTGAACCTGTTTACCACGCCGTCTGATTATTCCACCCGTATCATGGACCTGTTTACCCCGATTGGGAAAGGCCAGCGGGGGCTGATCGTGGCGCAACCGAAAACCGGTAAAACCATGCTGCTGAAAGCAGTGGCCAATGCTATTGCCTCAAATCACCCCGAGTGCTACCTGATGGTGGTACTGGTGGATGAACGACCGGAAGAGGTGACCGATATGGAACGCAGCATCAAGGGCGAAGTGATCGCTTCCACCTTTGATGAGCCGGCTGAAAAACATGTGAAGGTGTCCACGATCGCATTGCAAAAAGCAAAGCGGCTGGTGGAGTGCGGCCACGATGTGGTGATCCTGCTTGATTCCATCACCCGCCTGGCCCGTGCCCACAATACGGTGGCGCCGGCATCGGGTAAAGTACTTTCCGGTGGTGTCGAAGCGAATGCCATGCAAAAGCCAAAGCAGTTCTTTGGTGCTGCCCGTAAGATCGAAGGCGGCGGTTCACTGACTATCATTGCCACGGCCCTGGTGGATACCGGCAGTAAGATGGATGAGGTGATCTTCGAAGAATTCAAAGGAACCGGTAACATGGAATTGCAGCTGGAACGCAAACTCGCTAACAAACGGATTTATCCTGCTATTGATATTGTGGCCTCTTCCACCCGCCGCGATGACCTGCTGCTGGAAAAAGATGTGCTGCAGCGGATGAACCTGCTTCGGGTTTACCTGACGGATATGAACCCCGAAGAAGCGATGCGTGAACTGCAGAACCGGATGAAGGGGACCAAGAGCAATGAAGAGTTCCTGGCCAGTATGAATGGTTAATGTGATAATTAGCTAATTTGAAAATGTAATAATGGCTGCTTTTTAACGAGGCAGCCTTTTGTTTGTCCACAGATGAACGCTGATTCACACTGATTATTCCTTACTGATGCCGTAAAACTTAAAGATTACCATCTGTGTTCATTTGCGTTCATCTGTGGACACATTTCTCCTTTTTCATAAAGTGAAATAATTTCGTGTTCTTTTATGTGATTTCATGGCCACAATGCCTGCAGAAAAAATCAATATTGAACAATTTCTCGAACTGGCAAAACATCATCCCGTCATTGATGTAAGAAGCCCGGGCGAATACAACCATGCCCATATACCCGGCGCACATTCCATTCCCCTCTTTACGGATGAAGAAAGAAAAACGGTGGGGACAGCCTATAAACAGAACAGCCGGGAAGCAGCGATAAAGATCGGTTTAGACTATTTCGGGCCGAAGATGCGGAAGATGGTGGAAGAAGTGGAGTCGTTAGTCTTTAGTCGTGAGTCTTTAGCCAGGGAAAATGGACTAACGACTAAAGACTCACGACTTGTATTGGTTTACTGCTGGCGGGGCGGAATGCGCAGCGGGGCGGTCTCCTGGTTGCTGGATTTGTATGGTTTTAAAGTGTACACACTTATTGGGGGTTATAAAAAGTTTCGCCACTATGTGCTGGATACCTTTAAACTGCCCTTTCAGTTCAATATACTGGGCGGCTATACAGGATCGGGTAAAACGGAACTGCTGAAAGTATTGAAAGAAAAAGGCGAACTGGTGATCGACCTGGAAGACATCGCCAAACACAAAGGTTCCGCCTTCGGAAATATCGGCATGCCGAAACAACCGACACAGGAACTGTTTGAAAATATTCTGAGCACGGAGCTGCGGGCCCTCTGTCATGGGCAAAACAAACCGGGCTCCTGCTGGCTCGAAGATGAATCACAACGCATCGGTCTCGTGAACCTTCCCAACGATCTCTGGAAAACAATGCGCCGGTCACCGGTTTATTTTCTGGATATCCCTTTTGATGAACGGCTGAAACACATCACCGAAGAATATGGTGCCCTTGACAAAACACGGATGACCGATGCCATCGGCCGTATCCGGGAAAAACTGGGGGGACAGCATGCAAAAGCGGCGGTGCAACTTCTCGAAGAGGGAAACACCTTAGAAAGTTTCCGCATCCTGCTGAAATATTACGATAAGTATTATTTAAAGGGGTTACACAATCGGGATAACTTAAATTCGTTATTATACACTGTTGAGTGTAAATCCGTAATCCCTGAAAATGCCAACCAGCTTATCCGAATATCCTGTCTGCAACACCCGGCGTCTTAAACTGACCGTCATTCTTCTTTTTCTTCCCCTGATCTTTTTCGGGCAAACCCTGACCGGCCTCTGGACCGGGGCGCTCAGCAATGACAGTACTTCGGTACGAAAAGACCAGTTGTTCGAGATCGCACTGACCGAATATAAAGGAAAGGTATATGGCTATTCCCGCAGTGAGTTTATCGTTAACGACACCCTCTATTACATCCTCAAACGGGTAAAAGGCACCATTGAGGGAGATGTGTGTGAGGTAACAGATGACGAGATCGTTTCTTATAACTTCCGCGGCAAACTGGATAAAGGAGTTAAGGTAACCAGCACCTTCCGCAGGAACAAAGGAGACAGTACCTGGTATCTCGCCGGCACCTGGAAGACCAATGCCACCAAACGATATTATTCCGTCACCGGCAAGGTGGACCTGGAGCAGGAAAAAGACCTGGCTGCTTCTAAAATTTTTCCGCACCTGGAAGAACTGAAACTGGCCGGCGATATGGCATTTTACAAGGAGCAGAATGAAACGGTCCCCATTGTAAAAATTGCCCGCCCGGAAAAAGTAAAGACCGACTATACATTCAATACCAGCCCCGCCCCGGAACTGGCCGTAAATGCCCCCGATCTGCAACGGGCTGATGCCGACCCGGTGGTACCCGGTCTGAAACAGTCGGATAATGTAACAGTAAGGACCGAAACAAAGAGTATTTCAACCGATAAAACCGCTATTGCCGTGGCGGCACCTGACCTGAAACGGGCCGATGCTGATCCGGTATTACCGGATATCAGGAAAGCGGACAATGCATTGGCCAGAACAGCAACAAAAGATGTTGATGAAAACGCTATCACGCTGAAACCAGCTCCGGGAAGCAAGACCGCTTCGCTGAACAAACAGATCGTTGTTAAAGAGCTGCCTGCTGAGAACAAACCTGTCACAACAGAACCGGTGGCAAAGAACACGGTCAAACAACCTGCTGCCGTTCCTGTTACCAATACTACTTCGTCACCCAAACCGGTGCAGCCGGGCAGTACCAGCAAACCCGTTGCCGGCAATACTGTGGCGGCAATCAATCCGGAGAAAAAGAAAAATGATCCGCCTGCCGGACCAGCGGCCGGCACCGTTGTCTTTGCCCCGGTACCCAGGCCGGCCGAATTGCCGAAGCGATCTATTGAAGAACTGACCCGGAATGTGCAGACGATCGAAGGAAGAAAGTCCGAGTTCTCCCAGGTGGTTGAATTCAAATCCGACAGCCTGATCATTGCCCTGTATGATAACGGGGAGATCGATGGTGATACCGTAAGTGTGATCATGAACGGGGAAACCATCATGCCCAAACAGGGACTAAAAGCCAGCGCCATCCGCAAGACCATTCACCTGGAGCCCGGGAAGGATGATGATTTTACCATTGTGCTCTTTGCGGACAACCTGGGCAAGTATCCTCCCAATACCGGTTTGCTCGTGGTCTATGATGGGGCCGATACCTATCACCTTCGCTTCAGTTCAGATTTTCAGAAAAGTTCGGGAATTGTTTTCCGGAGAAAAAAGCAGCAATAACCCGGGCCTGTTCAGCTTACAGCGATCTTATGTGAGAACCGCAGGATGATGAATTCAGCCGGCCGGATGGCCGCCATCCCGATCTCAACGATCAGCCGCCCCTCCAGTATATCCAGGGATGTCATTGTTTCATTAAGGCCCGCTTTTACATAGAACGCCTCCTGGGGTTTTGCTCCCATTAATGCACCTGCCCTCCATTTAAGCGTCAGGTAGTTTTCAATCATCGCTTTTACCTTCACCCAGGTACCGGCATCATTCGGTTCAAATACCACCCATCGGGTGGATTTTTTCACAGACTCTTCCACCATCATAAAGAACCGTCTTACGGATACATATCTCCATTCATTGTCATTTCCTGCCAGCGTCCTGGCTCCCCACACCAGGAACCCCTTCCCTGTGAAATGACGGATAACATTTACTGACAGTCCCCTATTTGTGTCTGTGTTCAGCGATTGCTGCTCTTCGCTGCTGATCGTATACAACAGCCTTGTTACAGAAGAAAGACTCACGTTCGCCGGGGACTTCCATACTCCCCTTGTGGAATCGGTCGTGCCATAAATACCCGCCACCGCCGCTGAGGGGGGTATTATTTTTTCTTCTCCGTCTGCATTGATTACAAGATGTGGTGTATACACTGCTCCGTACTGCAGATTGGCCATACCAATATTATCCCTGAACTCATTCACTGCTGCAGCGTGGCTTATTGCATCGGTGGCGGGCTTCAGGTCGAATAGGCAGAAGCGGTCCCGCAGGCGGGCACAGGCAGCCAGTGCTTCCTGCTGCAATTCATACAAGCCGGTGCCGGGCAACTGCATCGCTTCGGGAAAAAGGAGCAGCGCCGGTTCGTCCATCTTCTCCGTCACCTCCAGCCCGTTGATAAAGTCCTGCTTGCTGATATTGCCTGGCGTCTTACCCATTGATACGATAAAACATTTGCCGCCCCCATTGCCGAAGTACAGCCTCATCGAGTAATACAGCAGAAAATCGCCCTGTACCGATCTGCCGAAGTATTGTTCATAGTCCAGCAAAGAAGAAACGGATTGTGGTTGCAGCAGCAGGTCATCCGGTTCTTCCCGGGTAGCTTTTTCTGTATAGCCGATAAATACAGGAACAGAAGGATCGGTCTCCGCAACGGAAGGCGGGAACAGTGATTGTTCTTCGATAAATATGCCTGGTGTATTGATGACCGCCATACAAACCCGTTCTTCTAAAGTTAGAGAAACAATTCCGAGATTTGGCGCATGAATGAACCAATCCTTCTGACACATTATTCTCACGGTGCCGGCTGCGGCTGTAAGATCGCCCCGAAAGTGCTGGATGAGATTTTAAAGAGCAATATCACCTTACCCGATAATGACAAACTGCTTGTGGGCAACCACAGCAAGGACGATGCAGCGGTGTATGATCTTGGCGACGGGATGGCCCTTATCTCCACCACCGATTTTTTTATGCCGATCGTGGATGATGCATTTGACTTCGGAAGGATCGCTGCGGCCAATTCTATCAGCGATGTATATGCCATGGGTGGCAAACCGCTTATGGCCATTGCTATACTTGGCTGGCCGGTAGAAAAACTGCCGGCGGAGCTGGCACAGAAAGTGATCGAAGGCGGCCGGGCCGTTTGTGCCGAAGCCGGTATCCCGCTGGCAGGCGGGCATAGTATTGATTCACCTGAACCGATCTTTGGCCTGGCTGTAACCGGTATCGTTCCTGTTGAAAACCTGAAGCGTAACAACACGGCACTGGAAGGCGATCTCTTGTTCCTCACCAAGCCTTTAGGTGTGGGTATTTTGTCCACCGCACAGAAAAGAGGGCTGCTGAAGCCGGAATTCCTTTCTGTCATGATCGGGCAAATGACAACGCTGAACAAGGCAGGGGAAGCTTTGGGAAAAATAAAAGGCGTCAATGCCATGACCGATGTTACGGGGTTCGGTTTGCTGGGTCACCTGGTTGAAATGACCGAAGGCAGCGGCCTGTCTGCTGAGTTATATTATCAAAATATCCCGGTAGCTGACGGAGTCCGGGAGTATATCAGCCAGCGGGTCTTCCCGGATGCCACTACAAGAAACTGGAGCAGCTACAGCGATAAAGTGAAATTCGAAAAGGGTGTGAATGTAATGGAGGCATTTACGTTGCTGCCTGATCCGCAGACGAACGGCGGATTGCTGATAAGTGTACGGGAAGAAAGTGCGGAAGCATTAAAAGCGGTGGCAGGAAAGGAGCTGGTACCGGTGGGCAGGATGGTGAAGGAAGGAGAAAAAAGGATCCTGGTGAAGTGATCCCCGTTTTTGTTATTTCCTTCGCCTGTCATACTTAGCCTGGTAAAACAGTATGTTGGTATTAAAGGCCAGGGAAACCTGGTGTCTTCTCACCCTGTCCAGAACATATTTGTTCGTGGATATATTGTAGCCATAAAAAAGGGTTACCAGCCCCAGTCCAAACCCATACTTGGGTGTAATAAGAACATCATTCTTCCGGGAGTCGGTCAGGTAAGTAACTTCTATTCCTCCTGTACCTCCATTGTAGACCATCTCTGCCCCCAGCTTGGGGCCGATAATATCCCTGCCGCCATTCTTCGCCGGCACCCATTCGGCACAGGCATAGAATGCCACAGCCGCAAAGCCGTGCCGGGCATCGAACTGGTATCGTTGGAATACGATACCTCCTTCCAGGTAAAATCCTTTTTGCACACCGAAGGCTATTCTTGGGGCCGGTTCAAATTTGTCCCAGCTTCCGGGTGGTTTACCTGTTGCGGAGTCCCGCCGTTGTGCCTGAATACGGAGAAGCAGGGTCATGGATATGACAAGCAATAAAAGTTGTTTCATGGCTTTTGTAAAATGAAGAACCTTAAATTATGTATTTCTTTCCAGAAATATTTCGGTCATCATACAGCGTACACTTCCGCCGCCGGCCTGTTCAATTACCGGAACGGGAATGGGCAGCAGGGTGGTACAGGTTTCAAGTTGTTCTTTCTGATCCCGGCGCAGTGCGTCAAATGCCGACTGGCTTAATACCAGCAGGCTTTCGTTCCGGCTGTTCTTTACTTCCAGCATATTGCCGGCAAAGCAGCCCATTTGCTCCCGTGTAATGGGGATTACGCTGTGCCCGGTTGATTCAAGCAACTGGCGAACGGCAATGAGTTCCCATTCTTCTTCGATGGCTTCTTCGCAGATCACACAGAACTGTTGTCCGAGTGCCATCATAACATTGGTATGATAGACCGGTCGGTTTTCCTTGTCGGTGGCCAGGAATACGATCGCCTGGTAACCGTTGGTTGCTGCAAATTTTTCCAGTACAGAAAGGTTGGTTCGTTCCGAGATCGCAGCATAGATCAGCCGGTGGTCGTGATCGGTCACCATACTGCCGGTGCCTTCGAGAAACCTGCCTTCTGCTTCATATTCACTCCAGTCCTGCAGCTCCTTTACGATAAAGGTCCTGTTCAGTTCCTGCAGGATATCTTCTCTTTTTTCTGCCCGCCGGCTGGCCGCAAACATGGGGAAGACAAAGAGCTTACCCTCCGGTGAAGTACTGAGCCAGTTATTAGGAAATACGGCATCGGGCCTGGGCGGTATGGCTGTATCTTCTGTTACCAGCACCTTCACTTCCCGGCGGCGGAGTATCTGTACCATGTTGTCAAATTCGGCAAGTGCTGCCTGCTGCAGTTGTTCTCTTGTAAGCCGCGGTGCTGACTGGAAATAATTATTGACTGCGGTTTCGGTATTAAAGCCAAAACCGGCAGGACGAATCATTAATATGGTATCGGCAGCAGGCATTAACTAACGAGCGGATCCTTTACCGGCAACGTTTCATAAAAAGCCGGTCAGGATAAGAGAGCATCTATTTTTTGAGCAAGTTTCCTGTCCTTATCGGTAACGACATCACCGGCATCATGGGTGGAAAGCCATATCTCCACGGTGTTGTATACGTTCGTCCACAACGGATGGTGATCCATTTTTTCTGCTTCAATGGCCACACGGGTCATGAATGCGAAGGCCTCGCTGAAGTTTTTAAACTGGAATTTCTTAAAGAGTCTGTTGTCTTTTTCCTGCCACATAGAGATTTGTTTTTTTGATTTTAAAAGACCAGGTTCTCCTTATTGTTTATCTTATCAGCCGTCAGTTCCGCTACCAGTTGCACCTGGGGGATCGAACGGATGGTCTGTATCGTTTCCTGCAGGGCTTCCTCGCACACTTCATCTCCTTTCATCAGCCACAGAAAGTCCAGGTGTTTGAATTCGGGCAGCAGGTATTCCCCGTCAAACTGGTTGTTATAAATGTAATGAGAGAGGTAGCGGGCTGGTTCATTGTATTCGAAGATGGAGAAAAAATAATCCCGCTTCCTGCGTATCAGCCTTATCTCCAGTTCCTGGTTCAGGCGGAAATCAAGACCGGTGGTGGTATTGATATGCCAGCAAAACTGGTAGTCTTTGACCGGGGCCATGATACCCAGCAGACGGGTGTCTTCAAAGAACATCCCGGTGAGTTCTTTGTTGTCAAGCACCAGTTTATTACCCCTTTCTGCCATTTAAGTATACAGCAATTTACAAATAACGGTCGTCATCTTTTAAAATTCAACCAGCGTTTCTTTCTCTTCGCTTCCTCTTTTGAATTTTACTTTTACTTTATCTCCTTTTTTGAATTTACCCAGTGTCTGCATATAACTTTCCATGGAAGAAACCTTGTAATCGCCGATCGAAAGAATGATATCACCGGCCCTGAGCCCGGCTTTTTGGGCCGGTTTACCTTCACTCACCCCGTCTGCCCTTACACCGGATCCGTCGTAGGTATAATCCGGCATGATCCCCATCGTTACGCTGAAGCGGGCGGAAGTGGTGGTTTGTGTTTCTCTTGTTTTTAAAAAGGCCAGCTTCGGTTGTTTCTCCAGCGCCCCGATCACATACTGGATATGCTGTATCACGGTTTGCTCGCCGGTATAGTTGATCTTGTCAGCATCGTCCGTCGGTTTGTGGTAATCTGTGTGAAGCCCGGTAAAGTAAAATAGTACCGGTATGTCTTTCCTGTAAAAGGAGGTATGGTCGCTGGGGCCTGTTCCGCTGCTGTCAATTTTTATCACCAGGGAGGGCGGTGTTTTTTTATTATCGTTTGGTGAGCTGAAATAATCCGGCCTGATGATCTCGCTCCAGGCCGGTGAAGTGCCATAGCCGCCGATGGTCAGTACATGGGTGCTGTCGTTCAGCCTTCCGACCATATCCATATTGATCATGCAATCAACAGTCGACAGGTTAATGGTCGGGTGTTCGGTAAAATGTTTGGAGCCGAACAATCCCAGTTCTTCGCCGGAAAATGCGATGAAGAGAAAATTATAGTGTTTGTCCTGCCCGGCTTTCAGTATGCGGGCCAGTTCGAGCAAGGCGGCGGTGCCGCTGGCATTATCGTCGGCGCCGTTGTGTATGGCCGACTCATGTGATGTGTTTCTGGAGTTACCGTCTTCCCCGTAGCCCAGGTGATCGAAGTGGGCACCCAATACAATTGTAGAGGGGGATCCGTTATCGATATACCCGATCACGTTATGTCCTGTCCTTCTTTTTTCTGCAATAGCAGTGTTCAGTTTTATTTCCAGGGTGGCGGTCTGGTCTTTGAAAAATTTCTGTGCCGCTTCCCTTTTTACATACAACACCGGCAGGGGCAGGGTGGCGGACCGGTCCTTTGAGTCGAAAACGAGTTTATCATCCAGGGAGGAACTGTTGTAGAGGATAACGGCGGATGCGCCTCTGTCTTTTGCTTTTTTGCAATTGTTGCGGATATAATCCACCAGGTCAAAGTGCGGGTTGTTTTTATTCTCTTCCAGCGTTTCTTTCAGATCGAAGAACCAGGGCATATCGGCTTCCTGTACGGCGATTGAGGGAAGGGCTTCAATTTTTTCATTGGCACTGAACGGGAATACGAAATAGTCCTTTTCGGGAAGCAGTAGTTCTTTGTTGATGCTGAGTTTTGTGGCCGTGTCCATAATCCGGCCGTCGTATACTTCGAACGGCTGGATGTATCCGTTCTCTCCTTTGGGCTGCAGGCCATATTTTTCAAATGTATGGCTTATATAGTCCATGGCCAGTTTTTCGCCGGGGGTGCCGGTACGTCTTCCTTCCAGTTTATCATCGGCCAGGTATTGAATATGTGATCGCAGGTTATCCAGCGTGGTGGTATCCGGTTTTACCACGTTCTTCGGGGAGGAACAGGCGGATAACAGGAGAATGGCTATTAGAGCTTTAAGGGAAAATAGGCGCATTGGTTCTCGTTATAATGCCGTAAAGGTATTAAGGCCTGCCGTTTTATTGTCCCCGTACCGCCATATTTATTCCGGGTTAAGCCATTCAAACACCGCAAATCGTAAGGTGGTTCCGTGTGCGGGATTTACATTTGCGGGTTATAACTACCACTTGATACATACGCTGTATCATGAAAAAAGACCGGCTTCATATCGCCCTTGTGGGTAACCCGAACAGCGGGAAAACCTCGCTTTTCAACTGTCTTACCGGGCTCAACCAGAAAGTGGGGAACTTTCCCGGTGTAACGGTAGACAAAAAGACCGGCACCACCAGTCTTTCCCCCTCCCTGACGGCGGAAGTGATCGATCTGCCCGGTTCCTACAGTCTTTATCCCCGCCGTCTTGATGAGTGGGTGAGCTACCGGGTAATGCTGAACCAGGACAAGGATATCAAAGCAGATGTGGTGGTGGCCGTGGCCGATGCGAGTAACCTGAAAAGAAACCTGCTTTTCTGCACACAGATCATCGACCTGAAAGTACCGGTGGTGATCGCCCTTACCATGATGGATATGGCAAGAAAGAAGGGCATCCGGATTGACCTGGCCGCACTGGAAAGAGAGCTGGGGGTGCCCGTAGTGGCCGTGAACCCGCGGAAGAATAAAGGTATCGCCCAGTTGAAAAAAGCCGTGGAGCTTACCTCGCAGCAGCTGTATCAAAGCCCGGTGCGTGATTTTATCGATAATAAGGCGTTCGCCGAGGCGTCGGTCGTGCAGGTGAAGCAGCATTTTCCGGATATCAGCGACTATGCGGCTATTCATTACCTGATCAATCATGAATCATTCGATCTCCCGGCTGCCCTGCAGGATACGATCGAGAATATCGAGCTAAGCAATAAATTCAATCCTACCAAAACGCAGGCAGAAGAGATCCTGCAACGGTATAACCGGATCAAACAGATCATGCAGCAGGCGGTCTCTGAACCGGATCCGCTGCAGAAGACCTTGTTCACGGAAAAACTGGATAACGTACTGCTTCACCGCCGCTGGGGCTACCTCATTTTGCTGGCGGTATTGTTTTTATTATTTCAAAGTGTGTTCTGGCTGGCGCAATACCCGATGGACTGGATCGACCTGGGTTTTACAAAAGTGAGCCATGCCCTCTCCTCTTCTTTACCGAATACCCGGTGGACCGACCTGTTAATCAACGGCGTTATCGCCGGTCTGAGCGGTATCCTCGTATTTGTACCGCAGATCATGATCCTTTTTGGGTTGATCACCCTGCTGGAGGATTCCGGCTATATGGCGAGGATCAGTTTTCTGAGCGACCGGCTGATGCGCAGTGTGGGACTGAACGGCAAAAGTGTGATGCCGATGATCAGCGGCTTTGCCTGTGCGGTGCCTGCCATCATGAGTGCCCGGAATATCGAGAACAGGAAAGAACGGTTGCTTACGATACTGATCACCCCGCTGATGAGTTGTTCTGCCCGGTTGCCGGTGTATACCATACTCATCGGGCTGGTGATCCCTAAAACCTACCTGCTTGGTTTTTTAAGTGTGCAGGGCCTGGTGATGATGGGACTTTATCTGCTGGGGCTGGTCATGGCGCTGATCGTATCCTATGTCGCCAAATGGTTCATTAAGATTAAAGAAAAGAGTTTCTTCATCCTGGAGTTACCGGCTTATCGTTCTCCGCGGTGGAATAATGTGGTTACCACGATGATCAGCAAGGCGAAGATTTTTGTACTGAATGCAGGAAAGATCATTATGATCATCAGCCTGGTGCTCTGGGGGCTGAGCTCCTTTGGCCCGGGCAATACAATGCAGAAGGTAACCGAGAAATATGCAATACTGAAAGCACAGCCCGGTGCTGATCCGGGACAGCTCGATCACCGGTTGCAGGCGGAAAAACTGGAGAGTTCCTATGCCGGCATCCTGGGCAAAAGTATTGAACCGGTTATTTCACCACTGGGTTACGACTGGAAGATCGGCATTGCCCTAGTCACTTCATTCGCTGCGAGGGAAGTATTTGTTGGCACTATGGCCACCCTCTACAGTGTCGGGGATGACCAGGACAGCCGTTTGCTGAAAGAAAAAATGAAGAGCGCCACCCGGCCCGACGGGCAGCCGGTGTTTACGCTGGCATCCGGTCTGTCGCTTATGATCTTTTATGTTTTTGCCATGCAGTGTATGAGTACCCTGGCCGTTGTAAAGCGGGAAACCCGCAGCTGGAAATGGCCCATCATTCAGCTGGTTTATATGACGGGGCTGGCCTATGTAATGAGCTGGCTGGTGTACCAGTTGTTCAGGTAGGTTCTATTCACTGTAATACTCCCACAACAGTTTCGACAGCTTCCTCGCCATGGCCCAGGCTTCGTTATCATGCTCCCATCGTTCATCCTTATTATTTTTTGTAAAGATGCAGAACACATAGGGGTTCTTCGGGGCATTCACGATCATTGCTTCGCTTCGGCTTGCATTTACACATCCATTCTTGCTGAACACCTCAATGGTGGGCGGTATTTGTGAAATCGCTTCGTTCTCATCCCAGTAGTTGCGCCCCAGGCAGCGCATCATCCTTTCGCAGGCGGCGGGGGAAAAAACTTCGTTCCGGTAGATCTTTTCAAAAAGGGTTCCCATTTCCCGCGGGGTGGTTTGTCCCCATTGATAAATGGCCCGGAAGGGTTCCCTCCCCGGTGTGCGGGAGTTCACCCGGGTGTCTTTCAATCCGAGGCTCTCCATGATCTCGTTGATCCGGGTGCCTGTACCGGCAAGGCTTTGCAGCCAGAGGCTGGCCGTGTTGTCGCTGGTGGTCAGCATGAGCATCATTACTTTTTTCAAAGCGATCTTTTCATCGGACTTAAAGGCGCCGAGAATATCGGATCCGGAATAGAGCAAGGAATCTTTATAGGTGAGCAGGGAGTCATAGTCAAGCTCTTTCTTTTCTATCCGGTCCATGATGCCGACGAGTATCGGCACTTTTACAATACTGGCTGTTGGAAAAACAGTATCTGCATTGATCGCAGTTATCTTACCTGTACGCAGGTTCTTTACATAGATACCAATATCCCCATTATACCCGGCGATGGCCTCCTGCAGCTTTTTTTCCAGTTTGTGATCAGGCCTTTGTGCCGGTGCATACAGGGCTGAAAAAGAGAAAAACAGTACGATCAATATTTTCATGCGCATAAATTACCGGTTCATATAATCAAGTACCAGGCTGCAAAAAGCCTTTACGCCTGTTTTCATCCCGCTTTCATCGATATAAAAATCAGCCGTGTGGTGCGGCGGCGCTGTCTTAGGGTCTTTCCCTTTGGGCATGCCCCCTAAATAAAAAAAGAAGGATGGGGCCTTTGTCCCGTAATAAGAGAAGTCTTCTGCGCCGGTTACCCACTCCCTTTCTTTTACATTGCCGCTTCCGGCGGCCGATTCGAGGGAGGGTATCATTTTCTTAACCAGGTCCGGGGTATTGTAGGTTACCAGCGTTTTAGTGTCAAAGCTTATTTCAGCTTTGGCGCCGGAGGCCTCTGCCAGTTTTTCTGCGGTTAATTTCATCTTTTCGTGTACCTCTGTTTGCATTTTGCTGTCAAGTGTTCTTATGGTTCCGTCCATTATACAATCATCCGGGATGATGTTGTTCCTTACTCCTGCCTGTATCTTACCCACGGTTATTACTACCGGTGCCTTGGTAAGTTCCGTTTGCCTGCTGATAATGTTTTGAAAGCCTTCAATGATCTGCGCAGAAACCTGGATGGGGTCAACCCCCAGCCAGGGCTGTGACCCATGGCTTCCCTTTCCTTTTACTACCAAATGAAACCAGTCCGATGATGCCATAAATGCCCCGGGTTTATATTCAATGGTCCCGGCCTCAATATTGGATTCTATGTGTAATCCGAAGATCACATCCACGTGGGGGTTTTCCATCACCCCTTCTTTCACCATCAGGGCGGCGCCACCCTCCTCTCCTTCGGGCGGACCTTCTTCTGCGGGCTGGAAAATGAATTTGACGGTTCCTTTGAGGTCGTTTTTCATGCCGGATAGTATTTCGGCAACCGTCATCAGGATGGCAGTATGTGTATCGTGTCCGCAGGCATGCATCACGCCTACTTCCTGGTTATTGTACATTGTCTTTTGTTTAGAGGCAAATGGTATATCAACCCTTTCTGTAACGGGAAGGGCATCAATATCGGCCCGGAGTGCAACACAGGGGCCCGGCCGGGCCCCTCTGAGTATCCCCACCACCCCTGTTTTGGCGATGTTTTCCCTTGTTTCAATCCCAAGTTTTCTCAGGTGGTCAGCAATGATCTTTGCTGTTCTTGTTTCCCTGTTGCCCAGTTCGGGGTTCTGGTGGAAATCCCTTCGCCATTCAATACACTTTGTCTCGAGTTTGTCGGACATGGCATATGCTTTCGTTTTTAGTTTTTCGATATCCGACTGGGCAAAGAGGCTTGACAGTAGCATATTGACCAGCACCAGGAGAACAGTTCTTTTCATGAATATATTTTTTATGAATTTACAGTAATTACCTGTTCATCGTTCCGGTTGCGGGTAAGGCCTGATTTTCTTTATCTATTCTCTGCAAAATTTTCAGTACGTTTAAAGCAGAATGTTGCTTCGTCATATACCATTCTTACGGGCTGTTTTAGTTCATAGTGTTACTGCTTTCGGCGGTCCGCAGGCCCATATTGGTTTAATGATGAAAAATTTTGTTGACCGGAGGCCTTATGTAACTAAAGAAGAGTTGATGGAGTACAATGCCTTTTGTCAGTTACTTCCTGGTGCGTCTTCCACACAAACACTTACACTTATCGGTTATAAGCGAGGGGGGGTGCCGCTGGCAGTCATCACCCTCATCATCTGGATATTGCCGGCCTGTATACTGATGGGGGCTTTGTCTTTTTTGCTGGGGTATATCGATCAGCGGGAGCTTGGTACTGATATTTTCAAGTTTATCCCACCTATGGCGGCCGGGTTCCTTGCTTATGCCGCTGCGGTGGCACTCCCGTTAGCAGTAAGAAATACGATTACCTGGATCATCATGGTCATCGGAACCGTGGCTACTTATTTGCTTTTTGGCCAGCCATGGGTAATTCCTTCCCTGATCATAGCAGCGGGTATTGCCACCAATTTTAGTCATAAGCGTATTCCCCAGGTGGAACAAAAGCCCAGAAAGATCAAATGGTGGAATTTCTGGCTGTTCGGAATAATATTCATCGTTGCTGCCATTTTAAGTGAACGGGCAAGAATAGAAGAATGGTCGCAAAGAAAGCCGATCAACCTGTTTGAGAACACATACCGGATGGGAAGCCTTGTTTTCGGCGGGGGGCAGGTGCTGATTCCAATGATGTATGAGCAATGGAGTGTGCGGCCTGAAGCCGGAAAGGTAAAAAAGAGAAATCCCAATGCGATACAGATAAACGAAACGGACATGTACACGGGGATGGGTATTGTAAGGGCTATGCCGGGACCGGTATTTGCCATTGCCTCTTTTACGGGGGGAATGGCCCTTAAGGATATGGGAAAGGAAATGCAGGTACTGGGGTGTTTTATCGGAATGATCGCAATTTTTTTACCCAGTGCCTTGCTGGTATTGTTCTTTTACCCGATCTGGCATAACCTCAAAAAGTATGCTGTTGTTTACCGCTCCCTTGAAGGTATCAATGCTGCCGTAGCGGGTATTATGACGGCTTCTACCATTTACATTATGAAAGATATTTCGTTTGGGGAAATGAAAACGATCAGCTTTGTAAACATCGGTGTTTTTATCAGCACTTTTCTCCTATTACACTTCTCAAAACTTCCCCCACCGTTTATTGTTCTTGGCTGTTTGCTTCTTGGGTTTATTTTCTGATCTATTTCTTGTAGTAGCCCCCCTTTTCAATTTCATCCAGCACTTTTTCCGGTACCATATAGCGAACGGACTTTCCTTCTCTGATGTTTTTTCTTATCTGCGTTGAAGAGAGTTGAAGTAACGGAGCATCCAGTAGCTGCAGGTTTGCACCAACGGTATTAACTACATCAAAACCCGGTCTTGTATAAACGTAAAGAGGATAGTTTTTTACAATCACTTCATAATTTTTCCATTTGTCCAGGTTTTGAAAACTGTCGCTTCCCATGATAATACAAAACTCATGTTCCGGATGTTTCTCCGCCAGATAAGCCAGCGTATTTACTGTGTAGGAGGGTTTAGGTAATCCAAATTCAATATCAGAGGCTTTCATGCGGTTGTCTTCTTCGGTTGCTATCCTGACCAGGTGCAGCCGGTGATATTCATTAAGCAGTGTATTTTCCTGTTTGAACGGGTTTTGAGGAGAAACGATGAACCAGACCTTTTGAATATCAGTTTCATTCAGAACATGACTGGCAATGATAAGATGGCCAACATGAATGGGGTTAAAGGAACCAAAGTATAACCCGATTTTCATTTATATAAATAATTGATAATTAATTATTTAATTCCACAAGAATGTGTTCTGCCTCATTTAGGCGGAGGCTTAGGTGGTAGCCTGCCACACTTACAGAAACAGGATCGCCCAACGGGGCAATTTGTTCCATCAAAATCACTTCCCCTGGCACACAGCCCATTTCCATTAGTTTCAGAAATATTTCATTGCTGATGAACTCCTTGATAATTCCCTTCTGACCTGGTTTTAATTCTGAGAGTTTGGCAATCATTATGACAAAATAGTAACTGCAAATCTACCCTTGCATTGTGGTATTTCTTTACGAATTTTGAAATTATGCCTTCAAAATCAAAAGTTTGCTTCTTTTATACCTACAAAAGTTTTTCTCTGAAAGATCGGGGGCCCTTAAAACAATTTATAGAAGGTATTTTCAAAAAGGAGGGGAAAAAGCTCCTATCTCTTAACTATGTCTTTTGCACTGATAAGCAGCTCCTTGAAATTAACCGCCGGTTCCTTAATCATAACTTCTACACCGATATTATCACTTTTGACCTTTCGGAAAGCAAAATGACCCAGGCTGAGATTCATATAAGTATCGACCGGGTCAGAGACAATGCTGGCAAACTGGGGATATCTTTTAACCGTGAGCTTCACCGGGTAATTTTTCATGGCGTTCTTCATTTGTGTGGGTTTTCAGATAAAACAAAAGTCGAGACGGCTAAAATGAGAGCCCGGGAAGATCATTATTTGCTATCGTATTTTGGGCCCCCCCGTATTTCACGTGGAACATTTACACGCTGAAACAATTTCACGTGAAACTATCGCAGTATTAAAGCCTTTAATTAGTATTACTATTTAGGTCTTGTACCTTTGCAGCCCATGTTTCCAGAATATGATATTATTGTTGTTGGGGCCGGCCATGCTGGCTGTGAAGCGGCGGTAGCTGCCGCCAATTTAGGTTCCAGGACCTTATTGGTAACCATGAATATGCAGACCATTGCCCAGATGAGCTGTAATCCTGCTATGGGGGGAATCGCTAAAGGGCAAATTGTTCGAGAAATTGATGCCATGGGCGGCTATTCCGGGATTGTGACGGACCTGTCCACTATACAGTTCAGGATGCTCAACAGAAGTAAGGGACCCGCTATGTGGAGCCCCCGGGCACAAAATGACCGTATGCTTTTCCATCTCAAGTGGAGAGAACTGCTTGAGAAGACGCCAAACCTTGATTTTTACCAGGATATGGTGAAAGGGCTCCTCATCAGTGATGGAAAATGTAAGGGGGTTGTAACAGGCCTTGGCCATGAAATTAGGGCAAAAGCTGTAGTGCTTACTAATGGTACCTTTCTGAATGGAATTGTTCATATAGGCGAAAAGAACTTTGGCGGTGGACGTATGGCTGAAAAAGCAGCCACGGGCATAACAGAGCAACTTGTCAACCTCGGTTTTGAAAGCGACCGGCTGAAAACGGGAACACCACCCCGGGTGGATGGAAGGAGCCTGGATTATTCGAAAATGGAAGAGCAGCCCGGAGATAGCGAAGTGGTGGGATTTTCCTTTACGGACACCCCAAAACCAAAAAAGCAAAGAAGTTGCTGGATAACCTATACAAACCAGGCTGTGCATGATATTCTCAAGACAGGTTTTGACAGAAGCCCCATGTTCGCTGGACGGATCGACGGAGTAGGGCCCAGGTATTGCCCAAGTATTGAGGATAAGATCAATCGCTTTGCCGAAAGAGAAAGGCACCAGCTGTTTGTAGAACCCGAAGGCTGGAATACCGTTGAGATCTACGTAAATGGATTCTCTACCTCCCTGCCCGAAGAAATTCAATACGAAGCCCTTCGTAATATTCCTGGTTTTGAGAATGCCCGAATGTTCCGCCCGGGTTATGCAATCGAATATGATTTTTTTCCACCTACCCAGTTGGATTATTCGTTAGAAACAAAACTCATACAAAATCTGTTTTTTGCTGGACAGATCAACGGGACCACAGGCTATGAAGAGGCCGCCTGCCAGGGACTTATGGCGGGTATCAATGCACATCAGAAAGCAAAAGAACTTTCTCCTGTGATCTTAAAGAGAAGCGAAGCTTATATTGGTGTGCTTATTGACGATCTTATCAGCAAAGGAACACAGGAGCCTTACCGGATGTTTACATCCCGTGCCGAATTCAGAACACTATTGCGCCAGGATAATGCTGATCTCCGGTTAACAGAGTTAAGTCACAAGACCGGGCTTGCTTCTGCCGAAAGAATGGAAAAGGTAGAATGGAAGAGGCGCTCTGTTGAAAAAATTAAAACAATTCTAAAAGAATTGCCGGTGGAACCGGGTGAGATCAATGCCTGGTTTGAACAGATCGGCTCCTCCAAAATCTCAGAAAAACAAAAGGCTGAAAAGATCCTGCTCAGACCGATGGTTGAACTGGAACAGCTGGCAGAGGTATTGCCCCATCTGAAAGAATCACTTTCTCCCTTTACCCGGGAAGAAATTGAACAGGCCGCCATTCAGGTGAAGTATGACGTTTATATAGAAAAAGAAAAAGAACTGGTGGAAAGAATGAGCCAGCTGGAGGAATTAGAAATCCCGGAGTCTTTCGACTATAAAAAACTAAGCTCCCTCGGCAACGAAGCAAGGGAAAAGCTCAGCCGTATCCGCCCCCGCACCCTGGGCCAGGCCAGCCGTATATCCGGAATTAACCCGAGTGATGTGCAGATTCTGATGGTCTTTATGGGACGCTGATCAGGCTACTTCTTTTAAACCGGGATTGTTCAGATCGTCTTCCTGCAATTCAATCCGCCTGGTAATATCATTAAGGGAGGTGAGCCGCTGTACTGTATACGGTATCGTATCCAATCCTGATACAAACCGCTGAATATAGCTGTATATGCCGATGAGGCTGCCGGCCTCGATTCCTGCACCGGCCGTCTTGTTGGTAACAAGAAGCGATATACCAATAACTGTCATGACCATGATCTCCATGATCCCGAAATTCCACGCTTCCTGGTCACTGATGCGTATCTGCCATTTTCTCAGGTTATCATAGTGCTGTTTAATGAGGTGGGTATTGCCTGTTGAAATGATGTCCACCTGCTTTTCCAGTTCATCATTCTTCTGCCTGTTGAGGTTTTTCATCTTTCTGCCATAGAAATAGCTGATTGCCGTAACAGGTAACAAAATACCAAGGCAAACAAGTACAACAGAGGTATCGTAGAAAAATAACAGGATAAGCGATCCAATTATATTGTAAACGGCTTCGATCACATATACTAAATCAAATTCAAGAAAATCCACAAACTCCCTTGCCAGCGTGGAATGGGCACTAAGTCTTGATACATCTGCTTTGTTATATCTCCTGGAAAGGAATTTTGTAACAAGTGATGTATAGATGGCAGAATAGGTCCTCGTGTCGAGCCGGTGACGAATCGTTCCGGCTACAAGCCAGGAAAAATGTACGGCACATAGCAATATCAGGCCTTTGTAACTTCCTTTTATAAGGTCATTCACGGCGATCCCCAGGAAAAGAGGCCGCAACAGGTTTCCCAGCATCTCCAATGAAAAGAGCGTATAGGTAAGCACCAGACGGTATCTGTGCTGATTAATAATATGTTTAAGTATGGCAAAGCGGGACATAGTTCACCTGTTTAGATAAATTCATCCTTTCTTCCGGACATAATTAAATGTCCGGGCATTGTCTAAAAAACTTAATGGATTATATTAGCTGAACCAGAAGGTAACGGGTCGGGATCAGAGGTAAACCTTATTAGCCTTCGCAGTATCGGTGGCCGGGAACTAAGACCCGGTGCTCTATCACTGGTTTAACCACTGCAAATTTACTTCACGAGCGGTTAACGAATTGTGTTGAATTCCGGAAATTCTTCCCCGGCATAAAGATGAGCCGCACTGGCAGTCAAACGGTTCCATGTTCTCATCCAGAAACTGGGCGTAATCAAGTGTCAGTTCTTCGTCTTTATGAATATCCCTTTTTGCTAATACGTTGAGGCCGTCGAAAAATGTATTTGGATCGCAGCTGTGGTTTTGCGGGGCCCATTCTGAAGGATCTTCATCCCAGAGTATAAAAAGTTCTTCGCTTACCGGGTAGGCATACCGGCGAAAATGCAACTTCTCCTCTTCCGTCCAGTTCTTTTCCACGAACCTTTTTGTGATGATCCGCTGTGATCTTCCTTCTCCTTTAAAGATCACTTCGCCGGTTTTTATCGGCCGGCTTGCATAGATACCATACCCGGCAATAGAATTCCCTTTAACCGTATACGGCTTGAATTTTCTTCTGTGCCGTGCAATGCCTTCCGCAATGATGTGGCGCAGAAACCCGCCCTGGCCAACGCCATCATGCTTCAGGATATAATCTGCAGAGCCCTCGTATCCATCCTGGTAAAAAACAGAGCAGGTAAAATTGATCTCGAGGAAATAGATCTCGTTTCGTTCGTTCACCCGGAAATCAAGCCGGGCATACCCCACACCATTAAACCCTTTAAATATCTTTTCCGTCGCCTGTCTCAACTTGGTATCCAGTACCGGGTCGCTGCAGGGCACATTACAATCCGGATGCAGTTCAGAGGTTTTTAAGGCATAGGTTTTGAAGGCCCTTCCTTCCGGGAAAATATACTCCACAGGCCTGAACACGGTACAGCTTTGCTCGTTCGTATTGGCCACTACCAGCACCGTGAATTCCCTGCCGGCAATATATTCTTCCACCAGCAGCGGGCCGTATTCATCGATAATACTGATACACTTTTGCTGTAGTTCGATCTTTGTATGAACCAGTGAATGTTCATCAACCCCAAGGCTGTCGCCGGCTTTGGCCGGTTTCACAAAAAGCGGGAACTGAAGATGCTTTACCGCCTCGTCCACATCCCTCAGCTCATGAATAATAACATAGCCGGGTGTTTTAACGCCTTCGCAGTAAGCCAGGTATTTCATCAGCTCCTTGGGTGGATCATAAAGCTTGGTGGTTGGCCCGGTAAAAGGAAGATTCAGCAATTCCAAAGAGTAAATCACATCTATGCTGGGCACTTCCCATTCCAGGTAACCTTCACAGAGGTTTACGAAAATATCATACCCCTGTTTCCCAAGTTCTTTTAGCTGTTTATACGTGGTAAGTTTATTGAGAAAAACATTGTGTACTTCATGTTCCGGTATCAATGCGGAAAGATCCCTGGGCGGATCATAGTTTTTATAGTCAACCCCCGTGGTTGAATAATCAGGTTGCAGTACACAAACTTTCATTGCCACGAATCTATAGGTTTAGAAAGATATTACGGCAGGAAGACGGGACAATTTCATTTTACAGCTACCCGGCCTTTTACAGCGGGTTTCTTTCGCCGGGCCTTACCGAAAGCCGGGGGTTTTACCATACTTCTTCTCAATGCGTCTTTCAGTATTTCAGCAATAACCTCTGTAAAGGTCACTTTTGAAACTTTCAGGATGGCCCCGATAGATGTATAATTCTCGTCCTCGCTCAGACCGCATTGGGCATTTGCTTCCAGCATATAAAGCTTACCGGTGGCTGAATCCTGCCGGATATCGATACGGGTATATCCTTTGCCCCCGCAGGCTTTATAGGCATCCATGCTGAGCTGCTTTAGGGCAGGAATAAGCTCCTGTTCAGCCGGGCTGTATTCATAAAAATTACCGTTTTCCGGCATGGGGGATTCGTCCTCATAAATTTCCCATAGCCGGTCAAATGACAGGAATTGCTCCGATGCCGGAAGTGAGTGATGAAAGA
The DNA here is from genome assembly GCA_046329665.1 of Chitinophagaceae bacterium. Lineage (GTDB taxonomy): Bacteria > Bacteroidota > Bacteroidia > Chitinophagales > Chitinophagaceae > JJ008. The sequence continues at coordinate 74,585 of JAXLUG010000005.1, forward strand.
CCCTTTTAACGGGTTCATATACGATGCAGTGTCCCGGATCATCGGCCGACCCGGTAATAAAGGTGGTGTATTCAGGGCCTGTAATAAACTGCTCCACAAAAAGGCCATCCACCAGCAGGTTCCATCCATGGTACCCTTTGTAAATCTCTTCTACCCGTCTGGCAAGCTCTTCTTCTGTATGTACCACGTTTTTTACAGAAACACCCATGCTGCCTCCGGATACTGCTGGTTTGATAATAAGCGGAACCCCCACCCGTTTTGTAATCCCTCTGGAAGATCCCTTTTTATCCGTTATTACCCGCCAGTTTGCCGTGGAGACCCCTCCTTTATCAAAGGCTTTTTTCATAGGGATCTTGGATGTGGTAAGGTTATAGAAGTGAGTATCCGACCCGGTATAGATCAATCCGTGCTTCTCTAATTCATGTATAACGGATACCCCCGGGGTTCCGTTCACTTCGTCACCATCACAGAGGTTCAGAATGAGGGGTGTTTTCCCATTCTTGCTGGCAGCAATTCCCCGGATGACAGATTTAAAATCATCCATGGTCACCGGTTGCCACTTCCAGTCTGCCTTCAGTTCTTCAAATACCCGGGTATATTCCCTGATGCTTTGAGTAAAATCGTAATAGTGTTTTATGTTGGGGTCATCCGACTCGAGGTGCGGGGCCAGCACCCAAATGGTGTAGGGTTTTAATAACCGGGAGGCTTCGGGTATCTTCATCGGGTTTCAGGCTACTTTGGATCTTGCCGCCCGCTTGGCCAGTTGTTGCTGAATAAAATCAGTGAGCCGGTATTTTTCCTGTGCTTCTTTTGATAGATAGGCTGCTCCCTTTATTTCTCCCAGGCAAAAGGGGCTGCCGCAATAGCAATCAAATGTCTGGGTCATTTTCCATTCGGTGGAAGGATAGAAGAACACCATTTCATCTTCCGGTTTAATTTCCTTCAGGGCCACCAGTTTCATAGCGGTGGTGTCAAAAAACACGTTAGGGTCACAGCTATGGTTTATATACTGAAGAAACTCCGGCTGCAACGTGATATGCCGGCGTGTGCCCACCTGTACAGTAAGGTAAGTGGGCTCGGTGGCAATGGTGCCGGCCCAAAAATCAGCAATGATATCACCCGGGTGATAGCTGCGAAGTGAGAAAAGGGCATTTTGACCATTTGTGATCTTTTGCCTTCTTTCCGAAAACTCATGATTGCTTACTGTGCGGTAGCCAGGGATGGTGAGGGTATCCATAAAAGGGTTTAGTAAGTAATAAAATGAAAGTTATAGATAAACTTTAAACAAACAAGTTTATTACACATAAATGTGAATAATTCCGCTTCATTTGTTGAATAAGCATGACAATGAAGAGAGCGGTTATACCCGATCATTTAACCATATAACAGTCTTGGTTTCCTGTACGGGCTAACCTTTTGTTCCGTCATCCTGAATCAATGCTCCTGAAGTATCCCCGGCTATTCCTTATTACCCGTTTGCTCTTTATCAAAGCAACCGGTCGGCATACCGGCAAACCCTGTTATATCGGTAGCTGTTATTGAACCCGCTGCTGAATCGCAGGGGCCTGACGTGGCCCAGATGTAAATTCGGAAAGGGTCCTGGTGCTAATCCGTTAACGGATCAGCGCCTGTTCCCACGCCGGCAATAACCATTCTGATTTCCCCGAAGCTTATCTGCTCCGGAAGCTTCTGTTTAACAGGAACAATGGACTTGCCATCATAATCTTTTAAGGCTTCTTCGATGAGTACACGCTTTTCCGGGTTTACCAGGTCCTGAAGATGAATATCACCGCTCCGGATATACTTACACAGGTGCTTCTCGATGGTAGCCGGTCCAAGGTTTCGCTCCCCGGCGATCTCGGTTATTGTTTTCCCTTGCCTGTACAGGCGAAGGGTTTCAGCATATGTATCTGTCTTCTTTCTTTTTGTACCCGTGCTGCCCTTTCCTTCCTTTCGGGGATCTCTTTCCTGCATTAGAGAGGGAAGGTTCCTTTCACCGCAATATGGGAGGATGATATCCAGGAACTGCTGTCCGTATTGCCGGGTCTTAGCATCCCCAAAACCGCTGATCCTTCTTAGCTCAGTCAGCGATTGGGGCAGATAGCGGGCCATTTCATCTAACGTCGTACTGCCCGCAACGAGGTAAACCGGGAGATTTTTCCTGGCGCAAATGTTGTCCCTCAGCTCCCTTAGTTGTTTATACAGCAGCGGATGAGGGCCATGGCTTTGCCGCCGGGTTTCACCGGCATAAGCATTTACGCCAAAAGAAGAGCTTTCAAAGCTTCTTCTCTGCTGGTGCCAGGCAGCAGGATTAAAAACACCATCAAACCCTTGTAACAAATGCCGGCAAACGGCAAGCGTTGTAAAGATATCTTTCAGTGATTCATTGTATTCTTTTGCATGCAGTTTACTATCCGTAACGGCGGGCGACTGATGTAAATGATCAATCGTGTTACTGATCCCGGCTGAAAAATACCTGGCCGCCTTATTCAGGCGGTCCTGTAGTGTGCCGTTTTCTTCCGGCGGTAACGGTACCTCAAATTGTGCCTTTAACCAGGTATGAAACTTCTCAGCGGTTTCCTGCATCGCAGCGATCGCTGCAGCCAGCTGTTCGGCCCAGGCCATTGTATCCGGACTGAAGGATGAAATATTCTCCCGCAAATATTCCAGGAGTTCATGACAGTTACTGGCCGGGATCCTGAAATCAAATGTGGATAGCAGTAATTGTAATTGATACCGCCGGCGGGCAAGTTCAAGTTCTTGCTGCAGTTTCCCGGAAGAGGCAATATTCCGGGAGAACTCAACGATCCGTTTGTCCGTGAAAAGGCTGCCCGGGCGGATTTTACTTTTCAGGATCAGTCCCTCCAGGCGGGTACACCGGCTGAGGGCCACGTATACCTGGCCGGGGGCAAAGGCTTCTCCGGCATCAATGATCGCTTTATCAAAGGTTAGTCCCTGGCTTTTATGAATGGTGATGGCCCATGCCAGGCGAAGCGGAAACTGCCGGAAGGAACCCAGCGTATCCGTCTGCATATTTTGTGTGGTCGCATCAACCGTATAACGGATATTTTCCCATTCTTCCCTTGCCACCTCAATTTCATCCGGCTCCTCCCTGCAGGTAACAAAGATCTTATCCTCTTCCAGGCGGGTTACCGTTCCGGTCTTTCCATTGTAATAGCGTTTACCCCGGTCAGCACTGTCATTCCTGATGAACATGACCTGTGCACCGGTCTTCAGAATGAGCATTTCATCCGCCGGGTGGGCATGCTCCGGAAAATCGCCGGATATTGCGGCTTCATATTGCCGGGCTTTCCCCTCCAGGTTATTCAGCGCTGCTATATTTATGTTTTTCGCCTGCTCATTGTGTGTGGTAAGGATAATGTACCCGTCATCCTTGCTTCTTCTCACCTGGGGATTATACCGGCTTTCTAATGTTTTCAGCCCTTCATCGTCCAGTTCGTTGTTCCTTACCTGGTTCAGCACCTGTATAAACTTTTCATCCCGCTGCCGGTATATTTTATCAAATTCAATATATAGAGGTGGTTCCTCCTTTACTACCTGGCTGCTGAAAAAGTAGGGGCTGTCGTAATAGGCGGAGAGCAGTTGCCAATCTGCCTCCTTCACCACCGGTGGCAGCTGAAACATGTCGCCGATAAAAAGCACTTGCACGCCGCCAAACCGTTCGTAGGGCCGCCTCCTGAAATAGCGGAGTATAGTATCGACCGCATCCAGCAGGTCGCAGCGAACCATACTTACCTCATCTATGATAAGGAGCTCCAGCTGCTGCAGCAGTTTTCTTTTTTCTTTATTGTAACGAAGCCGGGCAATCAGGCTGTTCCGGTCGTTGCTTTCATCGGCTGCCTTAAAACCCGCCCGGGGCATTGCCGGAATAAAAGGAGAGAGGGGCAATTGAAAGAATGAATGCATCGTAACGCCGCCTGCATTAATGGCTGCCACACCGGTAGGCGCCAGTATGGCCATTTGTTTGGGACAGCTCTCCCGGATATGCCGGAGGAATGTTGTTTTACCCGTACCGGCTTTGCCGGTAAGGAAAATGGTTCTTGCTGTTTCGTTAATAAGGCTGGAAGCAAGCTGGAAGATGGTGTTGGATTTATCGGGAGTAAAGGTTGCCACAGATTATTTTTTTCTTGTACACAGATGAGCACAAATAAACACAGATTTTCCTGATACCTATGTCACAACAAGGCGTTTATATTCCAGTCTTTTCTTGCCGAAGTTTAAAATTATTCCAACCAGACATCCAGAGACACGCAGATAGTTTAAAGTTTGGGCAACATAATCATCCGATATTCCTTTATCTGTAGATTTTATTTCCACAATAATATTGTCAAAGCACAGAAAGTCAGCATAAAACTTATGTGCCAGTAATTGCTCCTTGTATATTACCTGCATTTCTTTTTCCCTGACGTGAGGCATCTTATTTGAAATAAACTCATACTGCAGGGCATCTTTATAAATAATTTCTGAAAACCCAAAACCAAGTCTATTTTGAACCTCCATACATAACCCGATTATCTGGTACGTTTCAGTTTTGTAAATAAAGCTTTCCACAAGGTTTTTTTATACATATTTAAAGGCCACAGACTAGTTACAAGAAACTCATTTGTGTTTATTTGTGTTCATCTGTGGCCAAATTTACTATCTACGCTTCTGCACCAGCCCCCAGCATCAGCATTTCACTCACCTGTATCTCCGTAATATATTTCTTATTACCATCCTTGTCAGTATAACTTCTGTTGATGAGCTTGCCTTCAATGGCCACTTCCTTTCCTTTGGTCAGGTATTTTTCAACTATCTCAGCAACCTTGCCCCAGGCTACCAGGTTGTGCCATTGTGTTTCGGTTACTTTTTCACCTTTGGCATTGCGGTAGCTTTCGCTGGTGGCTACGGAGAAGCGGGCCATTTTTTTACCGCTTTCAAGAGTCTTTACTTCAGGTGCTTTACCCAGGTTACCAATCAGCTGAACTTTGTTTTTTAATGCGTACATAACTTTAAAATTTGTGCCCTGCGGAATGCAGAACGGTTTATTAATTTTTTATCTCAGTCAGCCGGCGACGTCATTTCCGATTGACACAGCAAAGATGCCGGCGCTGTAAAGCCGTACCCGGTTATTACCCGTTTACTCGGCGACTACTAACGTATGAACACAACCGAAAATTCCCGCCATTTTGACTGTTAATATTGTTGCTAAACAGATGTAGAATTTGTGCTGATCTATTCGGAAATGTGAATTGTGATTGAATGAAATTGGTGATTCACCATAAAATAAATAACAATGGAATTTAAAAACTTAAAGGAGCTAATGACCTACCTGAAAGATGGTAAGAGATGCAGGGAGTACTATGCTGAACTCCGTTGGGGCGGGAATCCTGTTTGCGCCCATTGTAATGCACCAAAACCTTACTTGCTTGCAAGTGGTAAATACAGATGCAGCGATAAAAAATGCAGGAAAGACTTCAGTATTACCAAAGGAACAATATTTGAAAAGTCAAAGATTTCCCTGGCTACTTGGATGGGGGCTATCTTCCTTATATCAGGACATAAGAAAGGAATATCCTCTTGTCAGCTTGCCCGTGATCTTGGTGTAAGTCAGAAAACCGGATGGTTTTTACTGCACAGGATTCGCCATATAATGGGTGACCCGGAACCCGAACCACTAACAAACATAGTCGAGGCAGACGAAACATACTGCGGGGGAAAATTCGCCAATTTTAATAGAGGCAAGAGAAAGTTCTACCAAGAAAATAATTTAGATAACAAGGTTGCTGTAATGGGTTTGCTTGAAAGGGACGGTAAAGCCCGGTTAACGATCATAGGTGCAAAGACATTTAAGGACGTAATAAAGGAGAATGTAAGCACCGATGCCACACTAATGACAGATAGCCATTTGGCTTATCAGGGGCTTGCATTAGAGTATGCAGGGCATGGAGTAGTAAACCATAAAGAGAGCCAGTACAGGGACGGTATAGCCTATACAAACACTGTGGAAGGGTTCTTTAGCCAACTGAAAAGATCAATCTACGGTATATATCACAGCGTATCACCTAAACACCTTCAGAGATATTGCGAAGAAACGAGCTACCGTTATAATTCCCGGAAGATCACGGACAAAGAACGATTTGTTCAGACCTTAAAAAACACCAATGGCCGCTTAACTTGGAAAACGCTGGTTCACAAAGAAGAAAACACAGCTAAAAAGGAGGAAGTATTATGAAAAATACTGACCTTTCTCTACAAACCAAAAATGTAATGGGATACATTAAACCAAAAATAACTCCTGAAGGATATGACACCACCATAAGGGACTATGACGAACAAACTATAATAGAAGAATTAGCGGCTAACAGCTACGATGCGTATGCTTCAACTTTTTTATTACTACTTGATGAAACAAACCGAAAGTTGTACGTATTTGATGATGGTAGCGGATTTAGCCATTCAAGTATGTCCCAGATTCTTACATTAGGAGGCAGCACTAAAAAAGACTTATTAGCAAAAGCTGGTTCACGAGTTTATTTGGGTAGTTACGGGTTTGGATTTAAATCGCTAAAAAATATTGCTTCTGATATTAGCATAATTACGTGTTCCGAAGAAGAAAATCAATGCTATTCTGCAAATATAGATTTGTCCAAGTTTGATGCCATGATGGCTGACGGAGTTGAAGGGTATCACTTTGATGAAAAAGAAAAACCTAAGTCTAATAGCAAAGGGACACTAATAACTTTAACTCTTAAAAAGTCAACTTCAAAAAAAGAACTAAATTCATTTATAAAGGTTCTTGGAAATCTGCCTAATGAAAATGGGAAGTTTAATTGTTACTGCGGGTCTTACTCTGGCTGCGCACAGGTCATTTCTGATTTCAAAAATCAATTTATAGGATTAGCCGACACGGCCAAATCATTGCACGCCGAAGAAAAGGTTCAATTAGTATCGAATTTGGTTGAAAGTGAATTAGAGGATTGCCAAAAATTCGATGTATCCGACAAGGATAATGATGCTACGGGGGTTATATATTTTGCAGGAATGAGCGGCGGTAAGCCAAAACCCCTAAAAGATGCTTTGCGTGGAATATATATAAGAATTCACGGGAGGCTTATTAAGTCAGACTTTTCATCTGCCAGATTTACTAAAAACTTAACCAAGTACATTAACTTTTATTCTTCCACAAGAACAGAGTTGTCTATTGATTGGCTCCGAGATCAAATAAACCTGTCCCGCACTGATATTAAATTTAATAATCCTCAAATTGAGCAATTATTTAAAAGCATCCTCACTAAAACTTTGGGACATTTCTGTATAAAACAGTTCAAAAAGATTGAAACTGCGAAAGGGAAAGAATCGGACAAGAAGTTAAAAAGAAGAACAGAATTAGCAAAACAGCGTGTTTCTCGTGCTGCTAACATAGTAATAAAAGATGCGAAATCCGGCTTTGTTTTTAAGCCTACCAGCGACGCAGAGTTAGCAATACTAATTTCCCAGGAGACTATAATGAATAAAATAGACCCCAACTACAAACTAATAGATTATAACTCTCAGGAGCCATTTGATTGTATGCTATATGATACCAGTAGAGCAACCTTTATTCATGCAGAATTAGAGCCATTTCTACCAAATTACTTGACACACGAAAATAAGAGTGATGTAAATCTATTAATTGTTTGGTCTTTGGCTGACTGGAAGTTGACAAATGCAAGAAAAAAGGGTAAAGGTGGATGGTTTGAATTAGTTCAAGGTGAGAATAGTCAAAAGGGTCATTACAAATTGTTGCAGTACGGAAGTGAAGTTAGTAGAACATTTAAAGAGGCCATCCCAGTTATAGTAGTAAATGAAATAGTGAAATGATATATTTGATCTATGGCAAAAGCAAAGAAGAAAATCGACCCAATAGTAAAGCTGAATATGGGCTTTGAAGAAGCCATGAAGAAAGCCTTAAGCACACCATTACCGACAGAAAAGAAAAAGAAAACAAAAAAGAAAGGTTATAAATAGTTTATTGTTAATTGTTTAGGTGAGTTGAAAGCTCTTTGAAATTTATATAAAATAAGTAATTTTTTGCTAAATTAGTTAGTTTTTCTTTGTTGTATGCCTTAGTTCGCCTACATTCGTTTTGGATTGGGGTGTCCCCGGTCGGTATTAAAGACGGTCATTTTGTGACCGGCTTTTTACTTTTGGGGGTATATTTTTAAGCCATATCTGTGGCCTTTCCTTCTGTAAAACTTAGGCTCTAAAACATCAAAAGCTGGATTTGCTCGAGCTGGGTCAATAACGTAGCGAGAAATAGGATATGCCACTAAATCAGCTAATTGCAAGCCGGGAATATCGTCTTTTTTATCAAAAAAACGATACTCGCACACGAGGTTTTTGAACCTGTCGCTATTAACGTAATAAGTTCCCCTGGTTAAGACCTTTTGTATGTGTTCCGAAAGAGTAGAATCTTCTTTAGCTCCTCTTTTTTCTATTACTATAGAAAGCCTCTTATTGTGATCGTTTGCTATTTCGTCAAGGCTAAATACAACTCTTTCCAGTATGTAGGATAATGATATTTCGTAAACACCTTCTGCAATCTTGCCGTACTTTTTAATGTATTTATCTTTCTGAATTGCTACTGTGATTATACGGAATTTGCTTTCTGATATTATTTCGTTCAGGTCTTTATAAAATTCTGCTTTGATTTCTTGATTGAAAAGTATTTGGAATTCTTTTTCGCATTTTCGTATATCGCTCGAATGAAGAATTACTTTTTTGTCACCCCAGAATTTTCTTTTCAGAGTGTTTATCTTTTCTATTATTACCGAGTAGTTCTGTTCAGATAGTAATATCCCGCACAAGGTAAACACCGGGAATCCGGGGTCTATCTTGTTTAATCCATGATCGCCACTTTCGTCTATGAATAAGAAATACTCCATGCTCAATACTAATATAGATAACTTTACATTCAAACCCAATGAGAACCTTAACTGCTGACAAAGTAGGAACAAACCCGAAAGCAGTGGTTAAGCCCAAAACAGTTCTTTCAAATCGGTAAATCAGTTTCGATGCCCGGTCATGGGTGTCCTTTACCAGTCAGATTTTTTGCGATCTGGAAACTGACATTTTATCACTTAAAAAAGTTTATAAAGCCATTTCATACGCCTATGTGGTCGTATGTAAGTAGTCACCGTTTACTCCCGAAGCTAAACGGGTAGAAACGTTTGTACACGGATAAATAACTGTATCTTAGGCATATAAATTTTTGAAAGATGGGAGCCGTATCCGAAAAGTCAAAAACCTGCCTGGCCTGCGGCGAGGTATTGCGGGGCCGGGTGGACAAAAAATTCTGCAACGACTACTGCCGTAATAACTTCAACAACCTCCAAAAAGCAAAGGGCGCCCAAAGCAGTTTGGTGCGCAACATCAACAATGCATTACTAAAGAACCGGAAAATACTGGAGGGCCTTCTCCCGGAAACTGAGGAGACCGCAAAAGCAAACCGGGATAAACTGCAACGCCTGGGCTTTCAGTTCCGGTATCTCACACATATCTATACCACCAAAACCGGAAAGACCTACTATTACTGCTACGACTATGGGTACCTCCCGCTGGAAAATGACTGGTACCTGGTGGTACGAAAAAAGGAAGAGTAAGCCGCTTACATTTGCAGCATGAGCAATCCCGTTATCTGCATCGGCGCCGCCTTTATTGATGAGCTCTTTCATGCCAAAGAAGAAATGCTGCTGGCCACCACCAACGATGCCACTGTAACCAAAACAGCCGGTGGCGTAAGCCGCAATATCGCCCACCAGCTTGCCTTGCTGGGGGTGCCGGTACAACTGATCAGTGTATTTGGTAATGACAGCGATGGCGACTGGCTGAAAAAAGTATGTACAGAGGCTGGCGTAAAGCTGGATGCCTCCATCACCAAAGAAGGGTTGTCCGGAAAATACACCGGTATCCTGAATGTGGACGGCTCCTTATTCTCTGCATTTTTGACCAATGCCGCCAACCATCTTATCACCCCCTATCATTTGGGAAAATATATTGACCTTCTGAAAACCGCTTCCTATATTCTTGCCGATGCCAATATCAATGTGGATACGGCAGACTGGCTGCTGGCTTTCAGCAATGAAACCGGTATTCCGTTCATCCTTGAACCCGTATCCGTTCCGCCGGCCAGGAAGTATAAAGAGGCCAACCTGAGGGGCCTTCATCTGGTAACACCTAACGAAGATGAGTTGCCGGTGATGTGCTCCGAGAAATCCTTCTTCACCCAGCAGCAGGTAGATGAGCTGCTGCAAAGAGGGGTGAAGCAGATCTGGCTGCACAATGGCAAACATGGCTCGGCCTTATACAGTGAGGGGAGATCTGTCTCCCTGCATGCACCGGATATAGAAGTGGTTGACTGCACCGGTGCCGGCGACGGTTCCTTATCCGGTTTTATACTGGGCAAATACCTTGGCAAAGAAGATGCCGACTGCATGAAACTGGCACATACACTATCTGCCGAAATATTGCAGGTGAACGGGGCTATCGCCACCCATCTTTCACAGAAAGAATTGCTGGGGCTTGTTTCAAAATATTATCCTGCCGGATGAACCCATACCTGCAAATACACGCCGAAGTTCAACAGGCTTTAGCCGGCAACACCCCTGTGGTGGCCCTTGAATCCACCATCATTTCCCATGGCATGCCTTATCCTAAAAACGTGGAAACTGCTTTAGCAGTAGAGCAGGTAATAAGAGAAAGCGGCGCCGTGCCCGCTACCATCGCCATCCTGAATGGTAAGTGCCATGTGGGATTATCAGAAGAACAGGTTGCGTTTTTCGGGAAAGAAAAGAATGTGTGGAAGGTAAGCCTGCGGGATATGCCCTATGTTATCAGCCGGGGGTTGTTCGGCGCTACAACGGTTGCAGCTACTATGCGCATCGCTTCAATAGCAGGGATAAAAATATTTGTCACCGGCGGCATTGGCGGTGTACACCGCGGCGCTGAAACGAGTATGGATATATCAGCTGACCTTACGGAAATGGAAAACACCTCAGTAGCCGTAGTATCAGCCGGTGTAAAATCAATATTGGATATAGGATTAACGCTGGAGTACCTGGAAACAAAAGGAATTCCGGTAGTAACCTATGGACAGGATGAATTCCCGAGTTTCTATTCCCGCAAAAGCGGCTTTGCTTCCCCGCTTCGGCTTGACAGTACAGAACAGATCGCTGCCTTATTAAAAACAAAATGGGAACTGGGCCTTACCGGTTCCGTACTCATCGCCAACCCGGTTCCTGCCGGCCAGGAAATAGGTCCGGAGGAAATGGAAGTACATATACAGCAGGCACTGACTGCTGCTAAAGAAAAGAACATTACCGGCAAAGAAGTAACGCCGTTCTTATTAAAATATATCGCTGATCATACACAGGGTGAAAGCCTGGAGGCAAATATTGCGCTGATCAGACACAATGCAAAAGCGGGTGCGGAGATAGCGGTGGCCTATTACCGGATGAAATGCTGATATTACTTAATGACTCAACATCAAAACATCACCGCCATCATCCTTGCCGGAGGCAAAAGCAGCCGGATGGGGGAAGAAAAGGGGCTTGTTCTTTTCAAAGAGAAGCCGCTGGTGCTTTATGTGATAGCAGCCGCAAAAGAGATCACAGACAATATCATCATCATTACAGCCAACCCGGCGTACCAGCAATTCAGCTGCAGGTGTATTGAAGATGCACTAAAAGATAAAGGGCCGCTGGGGGGTATTTACACCGGGCTGATAAATTCCGGTACACAAAAAAACCTGTTGCTCGGTTGCGATATGCCCTTTCTTACCGGAAACCTCTTACGGGCCCTGGCTGCTCGTTGCGGCGAAGAGGATGTGCTCCTTACGGAACATAAGGGACTTGCCGAGCCGCTCTGTTCCGTATATGACAACCGCTGTGCGGCAGCTTTCCGGGGCCTGCTTGAGCAGGATCAGCTCAAAATCACAGATGCGCTGGCGGGTTTAAAAACCAGAGTCATTAGCTTTGATAAAGAAGACTGGTTCCGGGGAAACGAATTTGCGAATATCAATACCATTGAAGAGTTAAACAAATTTAGCGATGGGAACACGGATGACGCTGATCGGGCGGAGGTGCGGGGATAATACCTGCGGCAACCCGTCAAATCAGCTACATCAGTCCGCCGGATCCCGCGGACATTCTTCTTAAGGCTGAACAGCGAACCGGAGGATGAAGAGTGCGACGCAACAAAGCTGATAGTAGTACTGCAGCTGGTACCATAAATTAACTAACAGAAAAACGATTTTGCTTGTCAAACACCATCAACCCCGACCTGGCCATTGCGCAGGCTGCGCCGATCCGTCATATCAAGGAGATTGCTGCTAAGATCGGTATCTCCAACGACGACCTTGAATACTATGGCAAGTACAAAGCCAAGCTGCCCCTTAAACTGATCGATGAAGAGAAGATCAGAAAAAGTAAACTGATACTCGTAACGGCGATCAGCCCCACGCCGGCGGGTGAGGGTAAAACAACCACTTCTGTGGGCCTGGCGGACGGACTTAATAAGATTGGGAGGAAAGCCATGGCTGTGTTGCGGGAACCATCCCTCGGTCCCGTGTTCGGAATAAAAGGAGGCGCTGCCGGTGGCGGCTATGCACAGGTGATCCCCATGGAAGACATCAACCTGCATTTTACCGGCGACTTTAATGCAGTGGAAAAAGCCAATAACCTGCTGGCAGCACTGATCGATAATAATATTCAGAGCAAAACAAGAAGCCTGCATATCGATCCGCGGACGGTAGTATGGAAACGGGTAATGGACATGAATGACCGCTCGCTGCGCCATATCGTGATCGGGCTGGGCGGTACCGCCGACGGAATGCCAAGAAGTGACGGGTTTAATATCACCCCGGCATCAGAAGTGATGGCGATTCTCTGTATGGCAAAAAGTATTGACGACCTGAAAGAAAGGCTGGGGAAGATCCTGGTTGGCTTCTGTAAAGACGGAAAGCCTGTTTTTGCAAGGGACTTAAATGCGCAGGGTGCCATGGCTTTATTGCTGAAAGACGCCATCAAACCCAATCTTGTTCAAACGCTGGAGGGTAATCCGGCCCTGTTACATGGCGGGCCCTTTGCTAATATTGCCCAGGGTACCAACACTATTATCGCCACCCGTATGGGGCTGTCGCTGGCAGACTATGTCGTCACGGAAGCCGGGTTTGGTGCCGACCTGGGAGCAGAGAAGTTCATGGATATCAAATGCGGCTATGGAAACCTGAAGCCGGATGCGCTGGTGGTGGTGGCCACGATCCGGGCATTACGCCATCACGGCGGGGCAAAAAAAGCGGACTACAACACCCCCAGCCTGGAACGGGTGAAAAAAGGGTTTGAGAACCTTGAAAAACATATTGAGAACTGCCAGAAGTTCGGGCTGGTACCGGTCGTCGCCCTCAATCATTTTGCGACGGATTCCAAAGAAGAGATCGACTATGTAACAAAAGCCTGCGCCAGCAAGGGTGTTAAGGCCTTTATCAGCGACTGCTGGGCGAGAGGCGGCGAAGGAATGACAGAGATAGCGCAGGCCGTGGTGGATGTCATTGCCAGCGGCACGAATCATTTCAGGCCTTTGTACGACTGGAATATACCGGTAGAAGAAAAGATCATGACGATCGCCAAAGAAATTTACGGGGCTGATGATGTGGAGTATTCCCCCAAAGCAAGACTCGGATTAAAAACAATTAAAGAACTTGGGTTCGACAGCCTTCCGGTTTGCATGGCCAAAACACAGAAGTCGTTTTCGGACGATGAAAACAAGATCGGCCGGCCCAGGGATTTTATCGTAACGGTACGGGAATTTGAGTTCGCTGCCGGTGCCGGGTTTGTTATTCCAATTTTAGGTGATATGATGCGGATGCCGGGTCTGCCTGCCACTCCTGCGGCAGAAGGAATGGATATTGACAATAATGGAAGGATTTCAGGCCTGTCCTGATACTCTTTTGCCACAAAACCTCTAAACCACAAAGGATTCAATAAAAATTTATATGTACGGCTACGCTGCTTTCTGTCTTAGTGGCTAAACTCCCCTTTATATTAAGTAAATTTGAAACATGCACCCTCCTTCAGTCGCTGCGGTTCAGGTTATGAAAGTTACTTCACAGGGAAGCGACAATAATAACTTTATTTCTGCCCGTTCGGAAGACTTGCTGGCAGTAGAAGAACCCCTTGAGATAAGCATCCTGTACGGAGAGGAAAATAACCGGCAGACAAAGAACATTTCGGTGACCATGTGCACGCCGGGAAATGAGGAAGAGCTGGCGACCGGTTTTTTGTTTACCGAAGGGCTAATAAAAAACCGGGAGGAGGTATTGCAATGCCGTTCCCTCAGGGATTCCGGGAATAGCCGTATTACCGTAGCCCTGAAGCCCGGTATCTCCTTTGATCCGAAAAAGGTGGAACGCCACTTTTATACTACCTCCAGTTGTGGTGTGTGTGGCAAGTCATCCATCGATGCGGTAAAGAACAATATCGTTTGCCAGCAGGAATCGGTGGCTTTACAGGCGGAAGCGGCTGTCATTACCACGCTGCCTGATGCAGTAAGAAAACAGCAGGAGGTATTTAAACATACCGGCGGTCTCCATGCATCGGCCTTATTTGACCTGGAAGGGAATCTGTTAATGACCCGGGAAGATGTAGGCCGGCATAATGCACTGGACAAGCTGATCGGCGCTTCATTAATGAATGGTCATATACCGCTGAATAAACATATTTTGCTCCTGAGTGGCCGGGCCAGTTTTGAATTGATTCAGAAAGCAGCGATGGCAGGAATAAAAATTGTCTGTGCCGTAGGGGCCCCCTCAAGCCTGGCAGCAGAACTGGCAAAAGATTGCAGCATGACCTTGATTGGTTTCTTACGGGATGGCAGGTTTAATATTTACTGCGGTGAACAAAGAATAAAAAACTGAGCTATGAAGATCAGGATCAAAGGGAACTCTATAAGATACCGGCTGACCAAAACGGAGATTGCAAATTTTGGAAAGAATGGGTATCTTGAAGAGAAGACTTCTTTTCCGGGCGGGGCCGCTTTTCATTACCGGCTCGAAAAGAAAGATGATAGTGAGAATATGACGGCTTCTTTTTCAGATAACACCCTTATCGTATCTGTTCCGAAAAAGATAGCGGATGAATGGACCACAACAGAAACGGTGGGATTTAATCACACCCTGGCCCTGGACCAGGGAAAGGAATTGTTCCTGCTCATAGAAAAAGATTTTGTTTGCCTGGACCATACGTTTGAAGACCAGAGCGATAATTATCCAAATCCAAACAAGACCTGCTGAAATAATAAACGATTGTCATGTCAAAAAATCTCAGTGAACTGGCCGGAAGAAAAGGAGTGAATCAAACCCTGTTTGAAGAACTCGGTATTGCTGCCAGGGAAACCGGTACTCCTTCGGTGGAGAAAATGGAGGAACTGGCCGACAATTTTATTTTCGGCAAGGCCAATGTATTGGGTACCGCCAGTTTTTATGACTTTCTGAAACCGGAGAACCAGGGCAAGAAAGTGTATCTCTGTAATGGCAGCGCCTGCCTGACAGCCGGAACACAACCCGCCCTAAAAGAAAAACTCCTGGCGCATTACAGCGAAAGCGAAATGGGTGAAATGTGCTGCCTGGGCCGCTGTCATGAGAACCACTCCTTTCACATCAATGGACATAATTATTCCGGGAGCGCCATCGATAATATTGCTTTGCTGAAAAAAGAAACCCCCACCGTTTTTGATAACTATACTGTTGCCGCTAAAGGAACACCGGTTCTTACTCAGCCGTTCCCGGGCATTAAAGAATATTATTCCATTCTTGTTCATGTACTGAAGAGAACCCCGGACGACCTGCTGAATGAATTAAAAATATCAGGACTCAGAGGAAGAGGCGGCGCCGGCTTTCCCATCGCTATAAAACTGGACGGGTGCAGAAACGCCAGCGGCAATCGGAAATTCATTGTCTGCAATGCAGACGAAGGCGACCCCGGCGCATACAGCGACCGGTATTTGCTGGAACAACAACCACATCGTGTTTTATTGGGAATGATGATCGCCGGCTATATCACAGGGGCTGAAACAGGCGTAGTGTATATCAGGGGAGAATACCCGGAAGCGATCCGCATTACACAGGAAGCGATCGATGAGCTGTATACACAGAAATTACTCGGAGATAATATCCTGAACAGCGGCTTCACTTATCATTTCAAAGTCATCGGCGCACAGGGCGCTTATATCTGCGGGGAAGAAACAGCACTGCTTTCTTCCATTGAAGGGCAAAGGCCCGAGGTAAGGGTTCGTCCTCCTTATCCTGTACAGCAGGGGTTGTTCAATAAACCTACTGTGGTTAACAATGTAGAAACCCTGGCCTGCATTCCCTGGATCGTACAGAATGGCGGAAATAAATTTGCTTCCATCGGTATTGGTAAATCAACCGGAACAAAATTGATCTCCCTGGATGGGTATTTCAACAGGCCCGGTATATATGAAGTGGATATGGGAACGCCCTTATCAGTGGTAGTGGACGAACTGGGAGGAGGTTTTAAATCACCCGTAAAAGCCATGCATATCGGCGGACCGCTGGGGGGGGTGGTGCCGGTGCAAAAGATCAGCGCCCTCACGGTAGATTTTGAGTCCTTCCATAAAAACGGATTTTTATTAGGACATGCTTCGGTTGTTTGTATTCCTGAAAATTTTCCAATCGTAAAATACCTGGAACATTTATTTTCATTTACAGCCCATGAAAGTTGCGGCAAATGTTTTCCCTGCCGGTTAGGTTCCACACGAGGAGCTGAAATGCTGAGAAAGGCGCAGGAGGAAGGATATAAAATAGACCGGGCATTATTTGATGACCTGGTTGAAACATTAGAAATAGGTTCACTGTGTGCATTGGGTGGCGGGTTGCCGTTGCCGGTAAAAAATGCATTGCAGTATTTTGAAAAGGAATTGTCGGTATATTTTGAAAAGTGATTATTGCCACAAAGGCACGAAGACACAAAGACCTGATGAATTTGCTTCATGTTACTTGGAGCCTTAGTGTCTTTGTGGCCAAAATTTCTTACCATGGGTATTGTGTACAGAAAAGAAGATATGTTATCGCAGCAGCAACAGGGTAAAACAGTTACCTGGGGTGCCGGTAATGGTACACCCAAAGCTCCGGTTGCCTACATCAACAATGAACCGTTTGAAATAAAAGAGGGCGAGACCATCATTTCTTTTATCCGCAGGTACTTTGGAAAGGATGCCGTACCTACGCTTTGTGATGCGCCCAATCTTGAACCGTTTGGCTCCTGCCGTGTATGCAGTGTAGATGTGGCATTAACTCAAAATGGCCCGGTAAAAACCCAGGCTTCCTGTCACACTCCTGTGATGGCAGGTTCATATATCTACCCGGACTCTGACAGGATACAAAAGCTCCGGAAAAATATCATTGAGCTGGTGCTGACCGATCACCCGCTGGATTGCCTGACCTGTGAAGTGAATAATAATTGTGAACTGCAAACCGTGGCCGCCAAAACGGGAGTAAGAGAGGTACGTTATCCCGCAGGGAAAAATCATTTAGACAGAAAAAAAGACCTGAGTCATCCCTACATGACCTCCGATCTTTCCAAGTGTATCAACTGTTTCCGCTGTGTGCGGGCCTGCGATGAGGTGCAGGGACAGTTTGTGCTGAGTATGGCCGGCAGGGGATTTGACAGCCACATCATCAAGGGCAGCGATGTTTCCTTTAAAGAAAGTGATTGTGTAAGCTGCGGTGCCTGTGCACAGGCCTGCCCTACTTCGGCCATCAGTGATGTGTTTGAATCGAAGTCCGTCGTGGCAGATAAAAAAACGAGAACGGTTTGCACCTATTGCGGGGTAGGCTGCAACCTGGAAGTGGCCGTAAAAGCCGGAACCATAAAATCCATACAGGCGCCCTATGATGCCGAAGCGAATGGCGGGCATACCTGCTTAAAAGGACGTTATGCTTTTTCATTTTATAATCACCCCGACCGGTTAAGAACACCATTGATAAAAAAGGATGGGGAGTTTGTGGAAGCTACCTGGGAGGAGGCGTATGATTTTATCGCCGGCAGGCTGACAGAGATAAAAGCTAAATATGGCCCTGATGCAATAGCCGGCATTTCATCTGCCCGGTGTACCAACGAAGAGAACTACATCATGCAGAAATTCATCCGGGCCGTGATCGGTACTAATAATATTGACAGCTGCGCCCGGGTATGCCATTCGCCCACAGCTATCGGCATGCAAAGAACTTTCGGCACCGGCGCTGCCACTAATTCCATCATTGATATGCAATACACCGATTGCATGATGGTAATTGGCGCCAATCCCACCGATGCCCATCCGGTTACAGGCGCCAAAATAAAACAGCAGGCCATAAAAGGAAAGACGCTGATCGTGCTGGACCCGAGAAAAACAGAGTTAACCAAATACGCAACCTATCACCTGCAGCTTCGCCCCGGTACCAATGTGGCGCTGCTGAACATGATGCTCTATTTTATCATCAAAGAAAATCTGGAAGACAGGGATTTCATCGCGGCCAGAACGGAGGGCTATGAAGAGTTCAAACAGGGGATACTGGGACTGAATATAGATGAACTGGAAAAGGTAACAGGTGTGGACCGTAACCTGGTACGTGAAGCCGCCATAGCGTATGCATCGGCGCCAAATGCCATGTCGTTTCACGGATTGGGGGTTACCGAACATTCTTATGGTACTTATGCGGTAATGCTGATCGCAGACCTCGCCATGATAACAGGCAATATCGGCCGGAGAGGGGTTGGTGTCAACCCGCTCCGCGGGCAAAACAATGTGCAGGGCGCTGCCGATATGGGATGCCAGCCTTACCAGGGCGCCGGCTACCTGGATGTGACAAGGCCTGAGATACACAAAATGTACGAGGAGTTCTATGGCGCCAAACTGCCCGATTATGCAGGGCTGAAAATTCCGCAGATGTATGATGCCGCACTGAACGGCAAACTGAAAGCATTGTGGGTGATCGGTGAAGACATGGCGCAGACCGATCCCAATACCCATCATGTAGTGAAAGCGCTGCAGTGCCTGGATCTTTTTGTGGTGCAGGAACTCTTTATGACAGAGACAGCGAAACTGGCTACGGTTATTCTTCCCGGTGCTTCTTTCCTGGAAAAGAGCGGCACCTTCACCAATGGTGAAAGAAGGATTCAGCGGGTGAATAAAGTGGTGGAGCCCATTGAAGGAACCAAATGCGATGGCCAGATCATTGCGGACATCATGAACCGCATGGGATATAAACAGGCAGACTATGCTCCCGACACCATGCTGGAAGAAATTGCGCAAATCGTTCCCTTTTTTGCCGGGGTGAAGTGGGAGGAGCTGGGTGATAACGGCAAACAATGGCCGGTGAAGAAAGACGGAACCGATACGGAAATATTGCATACAGAAACATTCACAAGAGGAAAAGGAAAGTTTCAGTTCAAAGAGTTTATAGAAACCGAAGAAATAAAACAGCACGGCAAGGAATACCCCTACATCATCACTACTAACCGGGAGCTGGAACATTATAACTGCGGCGCCATGACCCGCCGCACCCGCAACGCCGAAATACTGACCGAAGACGTATTGCTTATCTGCGAAGAAGATGCCCGCAAACATCATATAGAAGACGGCGACATGGTCTGTGTGGAATCAGCAAGAGGCAAGGTGGATATCAAAGCAAAGATCACCGATGAAGTAAAGCCCGGTATCCTCAGCAGCACCTTCCATTTCCCCGACATTATGCTGAACAACATCACCAGCAGTATCAGTGATACAGAAGCGATGTGCCCGGAGTACAAAGTAGTGGCCTGTACGATCAGGAAAAGCAGGGGAAAGTATAAAAACAGCAATTAAAAATGAGGCAGGCCCTGGTGATCTTGTTAGGGGCGGTACTGACTGGTGCCGGCTGCAACCAGGACAACCGTAACCCGGTTCCGGAAAAACAAAAGAATGTTGCGGCAACCAGTAGCAGCATTACCGTTAAGCTGTTGCCCCTGGGCAACACCACCGAACCCTTTATTACATCCGTCTATGACAGCCTGAAAAAAATTATTTCCGCTGTTGAATTGCTGCCGCCTGAAGCGATGCCGGCCATTGCTTTTTACAAACCCCGTAACCGCTACCGGGCTGATACGCTGATCCACTGGATGAGCAACCGGGCAAAAGATAATGAAGTATATGTCGGCATCACGATGCAGGATATCAGCACCACCAAAGGTGCTAATCCAGACTATGGTGTAATGGGTTTGGGCTTTCAGCCGGGAAAGGCCTGCGTGGCTTCCCAAATGCGGCTGAGAAACAAATCCAATTTCTATAAAGTTGTAATACACGAACTCGGCCATACTGCCGGATTACCCCATTGCCCGGTAAAGACCTGTTTCATGCGGGATGCCGAAGGCGGTGATCCTACCGGGGAAGAAAAAGAGTTTTGCCGGCAGTGCAGGGCCTTCCTTATTGCAAAGGGATGGAGACTTTGACCGCCGGGCTGCCGTAAAAAACCCGGTCAGCTGACCGGGTCACTTCATTGCTATACTTTATTATCAGGCCGCAAGGGCACCGTCTCTCAGACTTTCCCGGACCACCCGCCATCTTTGTTCGGGTAATTCCTTTTCAGCCGCCTCCACCAGCCCGCGGAAGATAAAATCAGGGGCCGTGGCGCCAACCTGTTTCAGCCAGGCAACGATCTCACTGTTGCTTTGAGATCGCAGCATCCACACACTGTGCTGCTGCAAAATTTCTGGAGGTAAATGGGCCAGTATTTTTTCCGTAATGCCGTGGAGTTCTTCGTCGCTGTAATAGCGCCATAATAGTTTATTCAGCACCTCCTCTTCCTTGGCCATATGTTCCAGGTTGAACACCATGAACTCGATAAACACAGGGCGGAGCAGAGTTCCCCAGGTGTTCTTGTCGTTTTGCGAAGCGGCTTCCTGCACGCCTTTAATGATCGAACGGAGTTTTTCGCCAAGAGCATGATCCTGTACATGCTCCTCCGCAAATAAGGTGCTTACAGAGGGTTCATATTTTTCAATGGCCGGCAATATCATACTGTCTTCTGTGGCAGCATGATGATCAAAAAGGCCGGTGACCGTACTTACCTGCTTCAGGATGAAGCTGGTTTCTTCCGGCTGGTTAAAATCGGTTTGCTGTAAACGGCTGGCCGTATCATACAGCATTTCCCGCAGCCCCTTGTGTACCTGGTAAAAGATGTTGTAGCGGTTCATACAATAAGGTTTAATGGTAATGATTTAATTAGATGCCCAAAGATGTGATGGGGCACCTGCCTGGAAAAGAGGATCGTGTACCAGTTGGCAAAAACAGGGGATTAATTGCTGAAAACAGGGCCGGCTTTGCCGGGGCAGAAGCACTTTAAAATTTCCACTTTTTAGCCAATCATGCCTATATTTGCAGCCCGATGCACAAAAACGGGGGGAGGCTTCCACTTTACCCTGCGGATGTGCGGAGGATCCAGCCTTCGGGCTGTGAGGGTGCGGTAGCTCAGTTGGTAGAGCAAAGGACTGAAAATCCTTGTGTCGGCGGTTCGATCCCGCCCCACACCACCAAGAAAATGAGGCGATTATGAAGTAATTTCATAGTCGCCTTTTTCTTTGGTACAACATAGGTACAACAATTTTTACTCTTTGTTTTATCCAATTTTCAGGTGGTTTTAAATCAGTAGACAGTAATAGCCCGAGATAATTAATCTAAATACAAGGACTTAAGTATAAATATAAAAGCAAAAGAAAAATTTTGCCAGTACAAAATAATCCTTGACCTTTGAAGAACACAACAATATAATTGTGTCATGATACCTGACTATATTAGCATTCCTGGTAGTCCTTGGCCGTTACTACCGCCTGGCATTCACGATTCAACACTTTCAGAAGTGTACGCACGGTACGCAATCAATCCAACCAGGCTGCTCTTATTTGAAGGATTGGAGAGAGGGTTAGAAAATTTATTTCTAAGTGGGTGTCCGCAGGTTTTTTTGGATGGCAGTTACGTTACAGCTAAACCGATCCCAAATGACTATGAGATTTGTTGGGATGTAGAATATGTTGATCCTGGATTGCTAGACCCCGTTTTTTTTGATTTTGACAATGGCAGATATAATCAAAAGAAAAAATTTTTAGGGGAATATTTCCCCGCAATACTAATAGAGGGCGTCTCGGGAAAACCGTTCCTGGACTTTTTTCAAACAGACCGAGATACGGGTAAACAGAAGGGAATTGTTAGATTAACAAACCATCTAAAGAAAGGAGGGTCGATATGATTACTAATGATAGACAATATAAAATCGCGAAAACTCAAATCGAAAATTTTGAGCAGTCATTAGATAGTCTTGCCTTGGCATCAAGCACAGCTAAAAATATTCACCCGAAACTGATTGAAGTGCAAAAAAATGCAATTGAAGCGCAATTGAATGATTTGCTTTCAGAAGTCAAGGAATACGAGGATTTGAAAGCAGGTAAATTAGCTATTACGGAGGTAAATAGTTTGAAAGACTTGCCTCTCGCCTTAATTAAGGCAAGAATAGCCAATGGTTTAACACAGGCTGAATTGGCAGAAAAAGTCGGTGTTAAGATGCAGCAAATTCAGAGATATGAGGCAGAAAAATATGATTCTGCAAGTGTAAAAACGTTACTGAAAATAGCGGAGCATTTAAACATTACTATCAACGCTGAGGTTCAAATCAAAACAGTTGATGCTCCATCGAATTTGGACGTAAATAATTATCCGTTCAAACAAATGTATCAGCGTAAATGGTTTGGAAACTTCTCAGGATCGTACAATGATGCTGTTATAGATTCAAGAAATCTAATTGAAAAGTTTTTTGAATCGGCAGGGTTTAGCAGCCTGCAATACGGTTTTACTAAGAAATCAATTCGTACAGGTTCAACCCTAAATATGTTCGCTTTAAACGCTTGGTATGCACAAGTGCTCATGAAAGCTAAAAGCCAACAAATAAATGGCGTCTTTGAGAAAAGTATAATTAATGAAAGTTGGTTAAGAAGCCTAGCCGAGCTAAGCATGGAGAATAACGGTCCTGCAAAGGCTGCTGATTATCTAAGAAATAGCGGCATTAGGTTTATCATCGAGCCTCAGCTAGAAGGTACTTTTTTAGATGGAGCGGCATTACTATGGGAGGATAATTCGCCAATTGTCGCTATGACTTTGAGACACGATCGATTAGATAATTTTTGGTTTGTTTTGTTTCACGAAATAGCACACATATATCTGCATTTATCGGAATCACTGACCGTCATCTTCGATGATTTGGATGTGAAGATTGAAGGAATAGAACAAGAAGCAGATGCCTTTGCACTAAATGCACTTATACCTGATTTGGTTTGGAGGAAATCCTTAGTGCGTTTTAGCCCATCGCCGGAAACAATTATAAATCAAGCAAAAACACTAAAAGTGCATCCAGCATTAGTGGCTGGGCGTATTAGAAAAGAGACTGGACGATATTTTCAGTTTTCTGATTTAATAGGTCAGGGCGAGGTGAGATCAAATTTTTTACAAGAATTAAAAAACTAGAGGAGGGAGAAATGATCACAGAATTTTATTTACCGGTCTTAAAATCGAAACTAGGAGAGTTTGACGCACTTTCCAAATTGTCTCCAGAAACAAAAAATTCAATTGTGCCATTGTTAGAAATTACTCCAATGGAATGGGATCATGCAACAAAAGAAAAGCCACGAACAATGGAGGTTCACTTACAAAATTTTTGCAAGAAGGTAATTAAAAAGTGGCCCAGTAACAATGCATTTATTGATACAAGTCTCATTAATGATAAACAAGCAGATGAAATGACCTGCATTGAGTACGTTTTTCGTTTGCTTAATGAAAAGAACATCTCCCCTTTGCCTGTTATACGAATAACATCTCCTGATAATTTCATAGGAGGAATCAATATGGTTTCAATAATGTACGGTCTTGATGAAGTTGGACTCCGAGTAACTATTAATGATATTACATCACCGGATTTTGAAGATAACATTCAAGGGCTACTGGCTAAAATTGACTTGCCGATAAAAGCTTGTCATTTAATTTTGGATCTTAACGAATCTGATTTTAATAACCCCGAAGATTTTTCAGATGGAATTATTCTAGCCCTGGGTGAATTTCCAAAGTTTCAAGAATGGAAATCGTTCACAATTTGTGGCGGCTCATTTCCAGCAACAAGTCTGATAAAAGCAGGAGTAAATCAAATTCCAAGAAACGAGTGGAAGTTTTATGGTATGCTAGTAGAAAAACTAAAATCCGAGAGCTTTAACCGCAAGATAAATTATGGTGATTATAGTATTGTGTCACCTGGCTATTTTGAATTTGATCCGACAAAAATGTCAAGAAGTGCAAATATTCGATACACTCATAATGACATTTGGTATGTTGTGAAAGGGAAAGCGCTTAAAAAATCTGAGGATTTCAAACAGTACATTAGTCAGGCAACCAATATCTTAAATTCTGGGTTTTATCTAGGCGAAGGATTTTCAGAAGGAGACTCGCATTTGAAAAAATGTTCTAAGGGTGAAACAACGCCAGGAAGCCCCACAGTTTGGAATTGGGTTGGTAACAACCATCATTTTACAAAGGTTGTATCCGATTTGTTCGCCAGTTCTCCCGCTGCTTAAGATACTTGATAACAATTTTACTCAGTTTTCTGGAAGAGCAAGTGCTGGAGATAACGTCATAGACTTCGTGCTTTGTCGTTTTAGGTTTGATATTGTGACGGAGTAATACATTGGCAACCTCAAGCGCTTCGGATTTCCACAATAATTGGGCAAGTGAAAATGAGCTTTGCTTCTTATTTATTTTAGCCTTCCTGATGCAGGGGAATGTATACTTATTATCTGTTGAGGCGATTGTATATACCCCCCACCAATCGGGGATTGATTCTACTGCTTTATCTAAATGGTTTTGGCTGACAATAATAAACGCCTTATCAAAAACCTCGCTATATGCTTCGACCTGAGAGGGCAACCTGGCCAAGGTGTCATTTTCTGTCTTAATTTCGTAGCCAACCAGCTTTCCGTTTAGCACAGCAATGTCAGCACGGATTTCGCCGTTTTTTAAGCCTAGCTCATCAACTACAAAGGTTTCAGCATCATCATGGGCTGATTTCAGTATAGTTTTATGAAAGGCCTGTCTTACTATTTGATCACGCATAAGCAAATTACCCGTAAATATAGTTCTGAAATCGAAAATCGGAATTCTAATGTAAATTCGGACAGCTTTAAAGTAAAATTCTACGGAATAACGGTAAATAAGAAGATAAATTGTAATGTGATCTAACTTGAGAGCGCAAACAGCTAATGGTTTGATCAATCAATATTTTAGCAATATTTTGCTTTTTAATCAGCATACATGGAAGTAATCTGTTTAGAAGATAATGCCTTTTATGCCCTTATTGATCGTGTCGTTGATCGCATAAAAGAAAAGAACGATCTTAGGGAAGATAAGTGGATTTCAGGCGAAGAAGCCATGCAGAAGCTTCGCATTACAAGCAAGACCACATTGCAGAAACTTCGTGATGAAGGAAAAATCCGCTTCTCACAGCCAGAGAAGAAAATCATTCTCTATGATGCTGATTCTATAAATCAATATTTAGAAGCAAATTCAAAAGACACTTTCAATCATGGAAGAGCAAGATGAATTATACGCCAAAGGGTTTAATGCCGGTTATTTACTGAGCAAGCATGATCCCGAATTGCTACAAAGCATCTTAAAAACGACCAGCAAGGACAGCAGGTACTTTCAAGCCATAACAATGGGGAAGAAAGCGCATGATAAAGAAAAATTGCTTGAGCAATTGAAGCAGTCTCAAAAGTCTAAGGAAAGAGGTATGGAGAGATAAGCTTACTGTTTCGCCAACTTGCTTTTTAGTTCCATTAAATATACCTCATCCAAATAGTCCGCATATCGTTGCATCATTTCAGTTCGTTGTGGCAAGAACAAGGCTCGATCATAGGCCCGATCATTTCCCGACTTACGGGCATGTGAAAGTTGTCTATCCACTAATTCATGAGTATATCCTAGTTTTTCCTTTAAGATTCCCATTGCCAAGGCTCGGAAGCCGTGCCCGGTCATTTTGTTCCTATAGCCCATGCGCTTAAGTGCGACCAAAATTGTTCCATTGCTCATTGGTTTTTGAGGGTACGGCAAGCTTGGAAGAACGAATTCTCTGTTTCCATTGAGTTCCTTTAATTCGTTGAGAATTTCAATTGCCTGCCGAGACAACGGCACGAGATGGGGGCGGCTCATTTTAATTCGTTCACTAGGTATAGTCCAAAGCGATTTGTCAAAATCTATTTCACTCCATTTACACTCTATCAGTTCACTCGTTCGCACAAACGTCAAAAACAGAAGGCGAATTGCTAGATATGTTTGCCGATTAAGACGTGATCTGAACTCATGCATATCAATTAGGAATTTTGGCAGTTGGTCAACGTCAATTGAAGCAAAATGACCTTTCTTGTATTTCTTAAGAGCGTGTTCAAGACCATAGCTTGGGTCTTTTTCTATATGACCAGTCGCTATCGCATAAATGAAAATCTGTTTGCAGTACTGCTTTAAACGTCTTGTCATGTCGGGTGCCGTTTTTTCAACCTTTTGTAAACAACTCAAGATGGTAAGCGGCTTGATCGTTTGAAGCGGATAATCACCGATTTCAGGAAACAGATACTTTTCCAGACGATGAGAAATAGTTTTTGCGTATCGGGGCTTCCAACACTCAACCTGTTTGCTATGCCACTCAAGAGCGGTTTCCTTGAAGGTTTGGAGAGAAGAGAGCTTTGCGGTTTGTTGCCTTTCTCGTTTAGCAAGAACAGGATCAATGCCGCAGGCAATGGTTTCCTTTGCAGCTAGTTTTTCTTGTCTAGCTTGTTGCAAAGTGACATCGGGATAAATGCCAATGAAAAGGCGTTTTTCTTTGCCGCCATACCTGTATTTAAGTCGCCAGTATTTGGCTCCGGTTGGCACGACTTCTAAATATAGGCCTTCGAAGTCTGATAGTTTGTACGGCTTATGCTTTGGCTTTGCCGCATGACATTGTCTGTCAGAAAGAGGCATCTTTCATTCTCCCGATCTATGTTTTGTTATGTAATAAAAGTGGGGGACATAGATTGTATTGGGGGGCATTTGTGTCCCCCACCATGTCCCCCATTTGCGGTTATTGCTGGTTATCTTCGGATAATGAGGAGAGATAAAAGAATACGCATAAGTGCAGGGAGAAATGTACATTTTCCCTGTTTTGATAAGAACAAATAATTTGCGATAATAATGAAATGGCTCCCTGGGCAGGAGTCGAAAATCGCTATCTAAATATTTGTTTTCACTTGGGTATTTGCGGTTCGAAATTTCTTATGTCCCCCATATTGTCCCCCAATTCACTTTCTATAACCTACATAAATTCTCGTTTTACACAAGCGTGTTTTACCGAATTCCGATTTGACATTAAGCCACTGTTTGCAAATCTTAGATTGTCCCACCAGAAAGAGATGCAATCTGCAACTCGATTACTGCATAACATACGCGAATATGTGTTGCAAAAGGGGATTGCATTCGATTCCCTTTTTTATTTCTGGAATTTTGATTGCAAAATCGATTCAAGAATTTTTTACAAGTTTATTGATGGCGATGAACAAGTATTATTCTTCATTAATCGAATTGCGTTTGAATTGATTAAAGTTGATTATCTGTTGTATTACTTAAACTCATTATGGAACGAGAATCTTATTTTAAGATTCATCTCATAGTCTCGTTGAGTTTTTAATCACAAACGGAGAAGCCGCAATGCCATATACAAAAAAAGAAGATGAACTTTTAGATAGGCCCGCAGCCGCAAAATATCTTGGCGGCAATAAGCCTCTCAATCCCGGAACGCTTGCCGTTTGGGATTGCACTAAACGACATGATTTGAAACCCGTGAAAGTTGGTCGTTCTGTTCGTTATAAGAAATCCGAGCTCGATAAATTTTTAGAACGACAGCTTGAAAAATAGGAGCGGGAAGGGAAGTTCTGACAAACTTCCTTCCCTGGCTCAATACCACTCAGAATCTTAGGAGAAACCTTCATGAATATCGAACTTGCTAAGTCAATACCCCTATGTGAAATTTTAAGCAAGATAAATTATAAGCCGACGAAAGAAAATAACATTGAGGCTTGGTATTTCTCGCCTTTTCGGAACGAAAAGACCCCCAGCTTCCATGTAAACCGTAAATGGAACGTCTGGTATGACTTCGGTGAATCAAAGGGAGGGAACAGCGTTGACTTCGTTTGCAACTATCTCAAGAGCGTGAATGAGAACCACACGACTGCCGATGCCCTGCGTTGGATTAAGAATATGACGGGGTACGCACCGATTATCGCCAACGTCAAATCGGTAGACTATAGCAAAGAAGACAGCAAACTACTTCTGAAAGACAAAAAAGACATTGAGCATCCTGCACTCATCCAATATTTGGAGAAGAGAGGCATTCCTTACGAAGTTGGATGCCAATATCTCAAAGAGATTAAGGTTGGCAACAGCGAAACAAAGAAGACGTTTTTCTCGTTGGGCATCCGTAATGAAGATGCAGGGTATGAGCTGCGCAATCCTTTCTTCAAAGGCGGAATCGGTAAGAAGTCCATCACCTTCATTCGAGGGACTAAACCGAAGCCGGATGGCATCAACATTTTTGAAGGCTTCATGGATTGCTTGTCTGTAATTACCCATCAACAGGGGAAACGGTTCGAGGATGACACAATCATTCTCAACTCACTCTCAAACTTGAAAAAGGCAACACCTTATATCAATAACTACGGCTATAAAGTTGCATACACTTGGATGGATAACGACGAGGCGGGAAAGAAAGCAACCGAGTCTCTTGCCGAGTTTTTCAAAACTCAAAAATTATTGCAGCATACACCGATGAATGAATTCTACGAACCGTTCAAAGATGTCAATGCCTGGCACATGAACAAACTTGGTTTGTCGGAATAGCCCATGAAATCAGCAGCAATTCAAACTCTGTTCAACGTAACGGAGGTGGAGCTGGTATACCGAAATAAAGTGAATCCGGCTGAAAGGCCCAAGATTACCAGTTCTTCAACCGCATACGATATTCTCATGGAGGCATGGGATATGAATAAGATTGAACTGGTTGAGCAGTTTTCGATCTTACTTCTCGACCGAAGTAACTCATGCATCGGCATTTCAACAATTTCACAAGGAGGAATTTCAGCTTGCGTTGTCGATCCGAAAGTCGTGTTTGCAACAGCTCTCAAAGCCAGAGCATCGAGTATCATCTTAGCCCATAACCATCCTTCGGGAAACCTGAAGCCGAGTGAAGCGGATAAAACGATCACCAAGTCACTAGTCGCAGGTGGCCACATCCTGGACTTAAGAGTGTTGGATCATCTTATTGTAACACCAAGGTCTTATTATTCATTCGCTGACGAGGGCGGTCTTCGTTTGGATTAGTTGACCGCTTTTGACTGTACGGCTTTTGGGAGACATGAGATTTAACTTCCGCAAAACCTAAAAGCTCCAACCCAGACTGACGATCACGCATCTTTGATGCGTGGTCGATCAGGGTTTGCTTATCATCAGTATAAATATGAACGGCGTTTCTGCCACGAGAAACGGAGACGTAAAATTGCTTCATGTCAGTTGCCGGGAATGTATCGGATGGCTGATAAATAAAAACCTCATCAACTGTTTTCCCTTGTGAAGCGTGAGATGTCATACAATATGCATGCGTCAAGTGTCCGAATGTATCGGGTAGTTGATAAACGGCCTTGCTTTCTTTGTTTTGTACAATGATTTTACCCTTCTTATCAATGGCTTGAACTTCGAGAACCTGGCCGTTGTTCAATCGCTTTCGATTATTGTCAAATGCGTTGCGGGTTATGCGGATAGCATCTCCTTTTGAAAGTAATAAATCCGTCTCCCTATAAACATCAAATTCAGCTTTCTCTTTGACCGAAATTTCTTTGACTTGCTTTTGACCATTCATCAAAGTCAACTGCTGATTGTTTACTGAATGAATCTTCCAAACACTTCCACGAGTTGCACCTTCGATGTTTTGATTGAATTGCAACGCATACCCTTTTTTATAGTTACGGGCATCCTTCTTTTCAGCGTCAGTCATATTCAAGTTCACAAGCTTAGTGAACTGCTTTTCTTTTTTACCAATGCGTCTTTTTTCTTTCAACCGCTGCCGAATAGAATCCGTGACGGCTTGCCCTTCCTTATGGGTCGGACAGATTACAAGGGCACTTCTACCCTTCTTCAAAGTATCGACGTAGCCTTCAGCGATTGAAGCAGCTTGAGTTTGTGCCGACGTTTCATGTATCGCATCCAGCTTATCTAGTAGGTCAAACGCTTTGGGCATTTCTCCTTTAGCAAGGGCATAAACCGCAGAGCGATAACCTTCCTGTTTTTGGCGATAGATCGTCGTGACACTTGCGGCAGGAACTCCCGCCAATTCTACAAGTACTCGCAAAGCATCTCCACGAGCTACGGGGCCATGTTGCCTTGTATCTCCGCTCAGGATAACCCTTGCGCCTTGTCGATCGGCAAGTGAAAGAAGCGATACCATATCGTTGACACCTAATAGCCCCGCTTCATCGACCCATAGAACTTGATCTTTTAACTGCTTTTGCAATTCGGGGGAGGTGAGCAACTTGGCAACAGTCTCAGCATTCTCAAAACCTTCATCCCTGAGCACTCCGCGAGAAGCTGCGGAAGTAGGGGCTACGACCGTCACCGATTTGCCAGTGTTTTCAATAAGATGAATAGCCTCTTTCATCAGTGTGGTCTTGCCTGTTCCAGCCCGACCCTCGATGACCGAAACACTGTCTGAGGTTGTCAGTACATGCCCAATAGCGGATTGCTGTTCCGCTGATAGTTTCGTGGTAGGCGCTTTGTTATATAGCGGTACAATAGCAGATTTTCCCTTTCGGGCATATTCGATCAGCTTTCTTTCCTGGGAAATAACACGCTTAGTCGTGCAAAGAGTTTTTGCATTCTCTTTGACTTTGATGATTGAATCATCTTTGTCGAACCCGGCTTCAATTTGACCAGAGGTAATTGAATCCTTACCAATGGCAAACGAAAACGCTTTCGCCAGAATTCTCCGATCTTGAACAACAGAGGCCCTTTCAAAGCAATGCTCAACCGAATGCTCAAGACAATCGGTATAGTGATCCGACGATGCTTTGCGATCCGGGTTATTCCGAATAATGGTTCCATTTGCTTTGTTCCCTGCCAATCCGCATTCTTTGATTTGTTGTTTCCAATCTTTTTTTAATTGTGACATCGACAAACCCTTTTGCTTTTTTGCTCTAGTCTTTCCCCCGAGCTTATCCAGTTCCTTCGTATCAGTGATATTGTGCATCTTCGCAAGTTGGCCGATTTCATTTGTCCTTTTGGAGAACAAATCAATTACTGCCAGTGGAACACCTTCTATTTCAAAAGAGCTTTCTGTCTTTCGAATGCCATAGCCTAGCTGCATCAATTTATCAGAAAAGTTCTTGTGAAACTTTGCTTGGTAGTATGGCATGTCCCGTTTGATGTCACGAAACTGCGCTGCCTTATAACAACTTTCAGCTTCATCCCACGTCACATTGAAAGTGAAGCAATGAGCGTGCAGATGAGGGTCGGGTGACATGCCTTCAACTGGTCTGGCTGTTTGGTGGATAAAATCAGCCCAGAGCAATTCGCCCGTATCACGATTTTCATCAACTCCCTTTTTTCGAACTCGTGTTTTGCCGTCCCGTTCTATGTCGCACATAATCTCATTCACGCAATCCTGAAAGCAATCGAGAATATGATTGTCTTTCGATAAGACATGAATGACCGATACGGATTTCGGACAATGAAAATTTATATCATAGCCGACAGTTCTTCGATCAGCATTTCTCAAAGTGAGTTTGCTGCCAAATCCTGGGTGAATATTATCGCACAACGCGCGGAATACTTCTTTACTGGCCGCTTTGTTTATTCCTAATCGTTCAGCCAATCGTCCACGAAAATGTCCACCTAATTCCTGATCATTCAGATAATAATCTGCTTGAAGAAGGGCGTCGTTGAAATACTCTTTGGCGTTTTGTGCGGAGATGCTTTGTATCATTCTGATCATGCCCAGCTTTATAGCCAAGATATTCCTGGAATCAGGATTTTTCGTATTTCGTTAGACGTGATTCATATCGGATAAAGATCAAAACTTTCTTGATGTTTTTAATTTTCTAAATGACGTTACTCGTCGTTAATCAAACAAATCATTTCTGCATTTTTGATCGATAGTTAAGTAAATGGTACTGACATCGCTTTACCGAAATCGTTCACGTCACCAACTAAAATTTTCCCCTCGCAAGCGATTCCACGCCTCACCAAAATTTCAGCCGGTTTGTTCTCTTGCCTTTCGGTTGAAATAAGCTTGTCACCATTTAACACCGATCAGAAAGGAAATGATCAATGACAACTGCGACTCAACAAACACATTCTGAAAACAAACCTGCACGAAAAGACCTGTATCAAGAAGTAACCGATACAATCGTCTCGCAACTTGAGAAAGGAATTGTCCCTTGGCAAAAGCCCTGGCAGGGAGATGAGAATGATCTTTCATTCCGAATCCCGAAGAATATTTCATCCGGCCACGATTATCGAGGTATCAATATCGTTCTCCTTTGGGCAGCCTCTCAGAAAAAATCTTTCAAATCGAATGAGTGGGCAACTTACAAACAATGGAAGTTTCAGGATGAAGCCATCCGCAAAGATGAAAAGGGTAGCTTGATCGTTTACTACGATACTTTCGAAAAGGAAGTTGATGGTGAAGTGAAGAAGATCCCATTCTTGAAACATTCAATTGTTTTCAACAAAGACCAATTGGTAAGTTTCAATCCGACGGCTAAAGAAAGTTTCGAAGAACGAAAACCTCTCGTTGAAAGAATAGATAACGTCGAGGACTTTGTATTCAAAACTGGCGTATCAGTTGATAACAGCGGCGATAGAGCTTGTTACAATCGTCTTACCGATAAGATTTCTATTCCCGATCAAACGTTGTTTATCGACACAGATCATTGCTCAGCGACGGAAGGATATTATTCGACGCTTTTGCATGAGTTGACCCATTGGACAGGTCACCCTAATCGGATGAACCGTAGCCTGGGCAAGAAATTCGGTGATAAAGATTATGCCGTCGAGGAACTAGTCGCTGAATTAGGCGCAGCTTTTCTGTGTACCGAGTTCGACATTTCCCGTCCTACGAAGGAGCATCATGCAAGCTATATCGGTTCCTGGCTCAAGACACTTAAAGAGAACAAACATGCAATCTTTGCGGCTGCCAGCGAAGCATCGAAGGCTTCCGAATACCTACATAAACTTCAATACTAACTTCCAGTTGATTTGAAATTAAGCCCCTGCCATCGAGCAGGGGCTTTTTTGCTTAGCCCTGTTTTGTGTTATTTCTCTATTTTAGGGTAATATATGAAACTTGAAATCTACAAACCTGAACAAATACCAAAAGAATATCTTGAGCAGCTCTATGACTTAATCTCGGAAGGTGGACAGGTCGATAGACACTATGTCGAGATCGGTGTTCCTAACGCCTTATGTGTGGGTATTCTATTTGATGACGACACCATCATAAGCACTGCGACGATTAAGAACCCTTTGGGGTCATACATAGAAGGTGTATTCGAAGATGCCGGGGTGCCGGAATTATTAAAATCATACCAGCTTGAATTAGGCTATATAGTGACCCGTGAGGGCCATGGAGGAAAGGGGTATTGCAAGGCGCTGCTTTCAGAAATGATGCCCTTGGTGGGCGATAGAAACGTTTTTGCGACCACAAGAAAGGATTCAATGGGCCATATACTCGGTAAGTATGGCTTTTCGAAGGTTGGTTCTGTTTACAAAGGCGATTTGGAGCTATTCGTTAAATCTACCACCTAATGCAATCTTACGAGTTCAGCATATCAGAGACACAGCTTGCGACCTTACTGGAGCTTTATCCTAATACGGGAAAGAATAGTCATGTCGGCAACATTGCCGTTAAGGTTGTCGAGCTTTACTTTCTTGATCGGTATCCTGGGGTGATCTTTAACAGAGGCAAGAGCGGAGCAGATTTAGAGGTAAACGTTAACGGGAAGGTTGATCGATACGAGATCAAGGGAACTATTGATAACAGCATCTCTTGGTCCAAGCTAAAGGTATCAAGCCAAGACTGCTATGACTGCCTTATGGCCGGGATGACCCTGATACGGGTAACCTCTATAGGTAAGACAGACATGACGCTTCACTTCATGAAATATGGTGAAGATTTTACGATGGAACCGGAAGTAAGATTTGCAGTGAAACCGATCAAAAAACCTCGAAATGATGGTTAATAAACTTCCATCAGACATCTTCCCTAAGCACAGCTTCGGACAAAAGATTAAGCTAATATTAGACTAATTCCATCGGTCGCGGATCGGCACGTTGAGCGAAAATCTCCCGCAGATCGGGCGGCACTTTACCCGCTTTAAGAAGCTTCCTATTTTCTTCATCTAGCCTTTTATCTCGCCAATCCATCCCATCAAATCTGTTCTCCCAATAGCCCATTTTCTTGATGGGAAACTTAATCCCTTCGGTAATGGTGATTATAATCGGAGTCTTTTCGATTTCTTCGGGCGTTAATAAATTTCTGCCGAAAGAAGAATAGCTCGTTCCTTGACTTGTACCATTACTCGATCCGCCTTGATTTCTATTTGATGATGTGCCGACAGTTTGCGTTGCCTTAATGTACGTTGCATCGCCAAGCCACTTGCTTACATATTCTTTCGTGTATTGATCTTTAACGCCGAAAGCTTGAAACACGGCAGCGTTAGCCAGAAAGTTATTCATGCCTTCTTCGTGATATATCTCTTTTAGTTGAGAAAGACTTTGAGCAAATGCCCAAATTGAAACGTTCTGTCCGCGAGAAAATGCAAATGCGTTTTGGACATCTTTCATCTTGCCCAATACTGCAAATTCGTCCATTAAGAAGTTAACTCTTTTATTAGGTCGTGAATTAACCGCTTTAAGAGAAAGCCCAATAACGAGACGCAGCCAGGCAGCATGAGTTTCAAGATACCTTTCGGGGATTACGACATATACGGTACTGTTCCCTTGGGAAAGAGTATATGGGTCGAAATCGGAATGCTCCATAGAAGAACGCAATTGCGGACTTTCAAAGATTGCGGTTGCATTTTGTGCATTTGACCTGATACCGCTTATAGTTGGTCCATTCTGATCCATGCCGATGAACTCTTCAGCAGCAATACTGATAAGTCCGTCACACGCATCATTTAATTTGAGATCGGCTAATAATCCGAGCCAGTTATCACCTGAAACACGAATCATTTTATATAGCGTCCAGAAATTATGTTCCTCTTTAGGAAGTGCGGTGACTATATGCATCAAACAAGTTTTGATAAGCGTTCTAGCTCTTTCATCCCAAAACGGTTCTTTCGAATTCGGCTTATCAGGCACTATATAACTTGCAACCAACTCACAGTTATCTCTAAGTTCGTCAGGGTCCGCTTTTATGAAATCGAATGGATTAAATCCTGAAGATTTAATTCCGTGCCTTGCGCCAATTCTTTCCTGTTGTTTCCAAGGATCGAGAATATAAACTTTCTGACCTGACTCTTTTTGTGCCCTAGCAGTGATGCAGGCGTTTTCGCCTTTCGGGTCTGTAACAACATAAGAACCGAAGGGGTTAACAAGAAGGTTAGGAATTATCAAACAAGCATTTTTTCCTGCACCTGAACCAGCAATCGTTATTAAATGCCCTTGCTTTGTTCTTCGATAAAAATCACCGAGCCAAAGCCCCTGATCAGTTGTATCTATCCCTGCGGCTTTTATCTGTTCAGGTGTCGCCCATTCTGCCGATCCGTGGTCCGTGTTTTTTTGCGGAGGGCCGGGTTTTTTCTTGAGGACTTTAAGAATCCAGAACAGAAGGATGAGAATGCCGCCGAGGTAGACGACTATTGAGGATACCAACTTTAAAATTCCCGAGCCATCAAATGTAAGAAGCGAGACAACGAAGTTGTTGATGAATCTAAGCGCAAGAATGCCAAGGATAGCGATAGCAGCAGCCTTAAGGTATGTGTTTCCAGACCTCATAAGTTGTTAGGTTTAATTTTGAATATTACTTTCTCTTGGAAAGTCGCCACAACCACAGGATCAAGAGTACGGCACAGATGGCAGTCACACCCCAGACGACAGACGATGAAAAATGTTCACTTTGCCAAATAAGAACTGCGGGAACTGCGATTAAAACAAGGAGGACGAAACTTTGATTGCCTTTACTCATGGTGGTTTTGGTTTTTGAATCTTCCGAAAATTAGAAAAAAAACTGCAATTTCCATTGTTCTGGAAATGAAGTTTTTATAATGAAGAATTTCAAATGCGAGGGTTTAATTGCAACATACTAAGCATGATGTTTTGGCAATTCACCGCGCATAACACCATTATATCCTTTATTGATAATGTCGTCATTAAAGGGAATATGAGAAAAACCCTCGTAATTTAAAACGAACCGAAAGAAATTGTCGATGACAGGCCAATCATATGGCTGTTTTTCGAGCACCTTTAGCTCGATAAAACCCTGAATATAGAATCTAAATCTATATTCCAGCTCTATTGGGAATGTTTCTGGGTTGTAAATATCACCAAGATAGTACTGGATTGCTTTGCGAGCTAAGCCTGAATATCTAGGCAATGTTTTAGGCTGGCTCATAGCTTTTTCAATTTCGTTGTTCATGTAATAAAGCATCGGGCCACCTACAGGATTATTGGTATATTGCCATAATATAAATGGAATGTCAAGTGGCACAGATACCAGATTTTATTGCGCACTATATGGATCAGGGGATTGGTGAAGATTGCACCAGGGAATTGCTTAGGATTGCGTCGCAATACGAGCACGACAGAAATAAAATTGATACTCCTGAAAGACACGCAGGGGATAGGAGGTATAAAGACCTTACAGGCAAACAAAATCCTTATTCAGTCGCTTACGAATTAAAAAATCTTAGGGAAAAGTGTCTAGCC
Organism: Chitinophagaceae bacterium; assembly: GCA_046329665.1. Lineage (GTDB taxonomy): Bacteria > Bacteroidota > Bacteroidia > Chitinophagales > Chitinophagaceae > JJ008. Next base: position 111,695 of record JAXLUG010000005.1, read on the forward strand.
GAAACAAAAGACATTGCTAATTCGTATGCAAAAAATGGGGGTATATCATTGGTCGATTTTGAAGAAAAATCCTTAGAAACTGATAAAACTATAATAGCAAAAGAAGTAGAAGAACCTGTGAAAGAAGTTTCCCAAAAAGAAAGACAAGCCGCTCAAGCTTCAAATAATCAGGGACAATCAAAGGAAGAACAAAAAAAACACCTTATCGAGCAAATGAAAGGGCAGTCTGGAAAAGAAAAGGCGATTGCCAAGGAACAACCTCAATCCGAGAATCTCAATGAAGGAAAAGAACTTTCAGAGCGTGAAAAACTGATCGCTCAAATGAAAGAAAATTCGCAAAGCATGACTCAAAAACACGAAAGAGGAATCTAACGTCGTGATTATTGAAAATTTTTTCAATTATTTTTCTTTCATATAGCACCACATTAATTCATATCAGTACAATCTTCTGTAATCAAGTCTGGACAAGGCTTTCAGGCATTTTTATTTCCGATCATTCAGCTTAGTTTTACATTGTAGGGTTACCGCAAGAAGTGGTTTGTCCGTACAAAAACTCGATGAGTATTGTTTGCAAACCTTCTTGTAAGAGAGACATTCAAGCATTCTCCCTTAACCCTCACGCATCAAAAACACGACAAGCCTGAATCGATGCCAAGGCCGCAAAAAAGCAACTATTACCGCCGCACTAAACGTGTGGAAATTCGGCTAACTGATGCCGAAGAAAAAGCTCTTATGGAGCTTGCGGCGAGTTGCGGGCTTTCGGTGAGCGATCACATTCGAAAGGCAGCCTTGGGCAGCAAACCGCGTGTACGTAAAGCGACACCGGAGCGGGCTGCATTCATAAAGGGCTTGGCTGAATTGGGCAAGATCGGCAGCAATGTTAATCAGATTGCGAAGGCACTGAATACCGACCTGGCGGCTCGCCAAAGGGCGACGGTTTCAGGGGATCTGATTAATGCCTCACTGTATGCCCTTCAAACATTATCGAAGAACCTCATTAAACACCTTACCTATGGTGATCAAAGGTAAAAGCCGTGGAAACGGAGCGCAGTTGGCGGTCTACCTGATGAGGGTGGCTGATAACGATAATGTCCGTGTTTTTGATATACGCGGAACATCTCAAGTCGACGATCTAAAGGCATCGCTTATCGAGATGTCCTTAACGTCCGAACTCACTAAAAGTGAGAAGGGGTTATTTCATGCGCAAATAAACCCGGCCTACGGCGAAGACAAAAAAATGACTCATGCGGATTGGTTGAATGCCGCAGATACACTCGAAGAGGAGTTGTCCATGAATGGACAAAAAAGAGTTATCGTTTTACACGAAAAGAAAAATAGAATTCATGCACATGTGGTTTGGGAGCGTTACGATCACGAAAAGGGAATAATGATTACTGATAGTTTTTCGGGGCTTGCCCAGGATAGGGCCAGAAAGACAATGGAACAAAAGTTCGGCCATGAGAGAACCCCGGTACGAAATCTGAAAAGACCCGAGATGAAGCAAGTTCTTTCTGATTTGTGGCAGAAAACCGTAACTGGAAAAGAGTTCGTCAAGGAAGCCTTTCAAAAAGGGTATATGATCGCCAAAGGTCAACTTAGAAGGCCTTATATGGTTGTTGACGATACAGGAAGAAGCTTTGATCTTACACGTCAATTGAAAGGTGTAAAAACTAAAGAAGTATCTGAAAAGCTGCACAAAGAAAAATTACCGCTTGAGAAAGACGCGATTAAGGCATGTCGGGATAGACAAAAAGAATTGGAGATGGAAAAACAATTCAAAGCTCCCATTGAACAAGAGAAGGGTCATTGGGTCGATCAGTATAAAAAGAAGGAAGAGACGATGCTCCAACAACATCAAGAGACTATTCGAGAAAGAATGATACGAGAAATGAAAGAACAATTAGAAGCACAACGACAAAAAATTAGAGAAAGGGGTAGATAGAGAAAAGAGCGGTCATTCCGCTCTTTTTCTTTGTCAATTTGTAATCATAATCCGAACTTAAATTTCATCGAAGAGAAAGCACCATTGGTTGAAACAAACAAATTTGCATTTGTTCTTACCGTCGCGATGGGTGTCCCTTGTATAAGATCATACTCAATACCATCGTTAATATTGTCTTCGATCTCTGTCACAAAATCACGGTAAAGAAGACCGTTTTTGAATGCCTTTATTGTATCGCCTGGGTTAATAGACCACACAGCTACATTGGTAATATTGGGATTACGTGGGTCACCTTGCAGCATTTCTCGACCATTCTTCCCATGGAATTCGAAACGGTATTCTCCTGTTGAATTTATGTTATAAACACCTAAAGCCGTCGTTCTATTTTTAAAACCTATTCGGGTTGGATTGCCACTACTATTGAGTATCATAAAATCAATACGGGTGACTGCTTGAACTTTGTATGCGTCAGGATTAACCGGGTCGCTTTGTGAATCACTGCCTTTGTTACAGCCTAATAGAAAAATAATTGCGAAAAGTAGTATTGAGCCTTTTGATTTAATATTCATAAAATAAATTTTAGTGTTGTTTGAAATAATCAGTGAAATGTTATCTGTGAATACAATCCTGGAATTTGATTAGCGACCGCACGGAAAGCGGAATCCAGTTGATGTAAAGTATAGGTCGGAAACTGACTGTTATCTCCGAGATACAAAATTGTATTTGACGTGACATTTAGCGTTGCCGATTGAACGTCACTATTTGCATCCAATACCAATTTCAAAGAATTGGGAGTTGTCGCATTCGTGATTGCTGCTACGTTTGAGATATTGCTTGCAATGACTTGACTGTTATCGGCGACGATATCCGCATTGTTTATTGTCGTCGTTCCATTTTTCAAACTTGCATCAGGCCCAATATCTATTGTCAAACTACGTGTCGATCCGTTGTCATCGATCCACACGGCACCGACACCACGAATTTGCCCCGATGAATTCGCGCTCAATGAAAATGATTTCAAGTTTGCAACAATATTTGACTTCTGTTTTGGTGTATCATTCTTTGAACAGGAAAAGTCTATCAATGATATTGCAAGCGCGATGAATATTCTATGCATAAAAAACTTAGATTTTGATTTTAAATAAGACGGTCTATCTCTTGCAGGATTAGAAGGGCATTGCTTTCGGAAAGCTTATTCGCCAAAACTTTCTCTTTCTTTCCGAATCGAAAGCAGACCTTATAACTTTTAATTTTAATGGAATGTCTTATAAGTTTTCCCGAGGCATCGCTTATTCTAACCGCTGTATTGGCTACCGTCGAAGCAGTCGCACCTACCATTGCCGCAGTTCTTAGCCCTATGGTTTGTACACGATCATTACTTAGAACGATATAACCTGTTTCGGTTGATGTCAGCGTTGTTGATGTATCTCCGCTCGGCGTTTTAATATATATTCTTTGAATTTGATTGTACGGATAAAGGGTTTCCCCTAACAAAAAGCCTTGCTTACTTATAGTGAATTTTCCGGATAGACGGAACAAATTGAGAAGAACTAATGCTCCAATATCAACCAGTACGGTAAACAGAACCGTATAGAAAACCCATGATTCAACTTTCTCCGAAAGATTATGCAGGTTATCTGATGCAGTTTTTCGATAAGCTAAAAAAGCTGCCAGTAATAGACTCGGCCAGAGCAAGGCAAAAAGCATTCGAAAGCCGAGTTTTGACTTTTTATATTTGAAAACATGATTTTCTCCATTCTTTATCACTTCGTACGGAAGTGAAGCACTCGTAATGTTCATAGACTGAAAGTTTAGTGGTTAACAAATGAGACTTGAAACGAACAGACAAATTTATTTGTTCGTATGTATACCAACGTTAGTATCTGAATGAAAGTGAGGCTGTTATGCGTTTTTCCAGACTTCAAAAGAACAATAGTTCAGGCAGTTGAAATAGTGCCAATGATGGTCTATTGAAATAATTTATTCAAAAATAATTGTTGGTTTATTGGTGAACGTTCAATGAGTGAAATCATGAGAAGAGGAGTTGCTTATTACCGAGTATCGACCGAACGCCAGGGCGAAAGTGGATTGGGGTTGGAAGCGCAAAAAGAAGCGGTGCATCAATATATCAAGATCAAACGGATTCAGTTAGTAAAGGAATATGTAGAAGTTGAGAGCGGTAAGAAGAACAAACGGCCTGTTTTGCAAGAGGCACTTTTATTCTGCAGCAAGAATCGTGTTATTCTGCTTATTGCAAAGCTTGATAGATTAGCGAGGAACGTCGCTTTTATTTCAAAGTTGATGGAAAGTAAAACGGAGTTTGTCGCGGTAGATAACCCGGAAGCCAACCATCTAATTCTACATATACTTGCTGCATTTGCGGAATATGAACGGGAACAAATCAGTAAAAGAACCAAAGGGGCATTAGAAGCTGCGAAGAAAAGGGGGGTTAAATTAGGCAAGAATGGGAAAGCGCTTGCTATTCGGAATAAAGAATTATCACAAATGTTCTGTAACAAACTAAAACCCGTGATTGACGAATTAAAAAATGAAGGCTTTACAACTGTGCAAGCCATCACCGATCAGTTAAACATGAGGCAAGTTCCAACTTATCGCCCAGGTTCTAAGTGGCATAAAAGTACGGTTCATGCCGCCCTTCAAAAGATCAAAAACTACCTTTTGGATAATTAAAACTACCGATTGGATAACTACAAATTTCTTTCTCTATTTAATATCGCACATAATTAAACCTGAGACTATGAATGTTCGAGAAACAAAAGACAAACTCGCATCGGCACGAAATCTTCAACGAATTATCAGAAAAGAAATAGACGAACTGCGAAAAGCATTGACTGATGCAGGTATCAACCCTGATCCGCCGAAACTGAATTTGGTTCCGAGAAATAAAAAGATCTATAAGTACTGGAAAGACGGTAGAACATTTATCGAAGTAGCAAAAGAATTCAAACTTTCTACAACAAGAGTGTCATCTATTTGCAAGCGAATTGAAGTCGTTTTAGAAAAAAAGAGCGGATCGTCATTTAGGCAATACAAGGATTTATTGAAGTACAAATGATATTAAAAGCGCAGCCAGCCAAAATAAGTGCGAGTGCCCTCACGGGTATCCGTAGGACGTCTGAAGGCTAAAGACGGCACGAATGTCGGGGCTGGCAAAATGCGCTTGAATTAAGCCATTCGAATTAAAGGAATATATACCTAAATAGGAATCTATTGATATTTTATACTTCTTCGTTCTAGAATGTCTCTATGCCATACCACGGAAAAGACATTCGAACCACACCTGTCTATACCGCCCATAAGAAAGGGCGATACGTTGTTGAGCCTTCCGGGTTCCTGAGAGGGATAGAAGGCGACAGGGTCGATCTGCATGCGTTTTTGACCAATCATTCGTCATCTATCGAGATAGTTCCCATCAGTACCAAAATCATGCGGGTTAGCGGGCTGCTTCCTGGCGGGTTTGCATTAATTGATCAAGGGAAAGCTGCATCTCTCGGGTCGATTGTATTTGTCCGGTATAACGGTCAGCCAGTTATCCGAAGGCTCGCAAAAACACCATCTGGTGAATGGCTCCTAGTAGCTGACGATCCACGAGAGAAAAGCCTTCCTATCAATGATGAAACTCAGATTGAAAGAATTGGAGTTGTAGTGGCCTCTATTATAAGAATTTGAAAACCCGATATTTAGCATCATAAAACATAGTATTTTTGAGCTTCTTGGGTCGAATATTTTGTTTTATCGGCTCAGCAAATTTTAAATGGTTCCTTCATCGCAAATCTGCGGCTTGCCATTAGTTCGGCTAGCACTTAGATTTGTAGACATTCTATTGAAATAATTCAAAAAGACTGATCATACATGGTTCACAAACCCGTCGCACCACGCATCGCACTGAACAAGTCATACCTGAAGGTAAAGCCCAACAGGAACGACATTGAAAAATTCAAAGCTCATGTGATTGAGTTGCTCGATCAAATCAATGAAAAAGAGACGGAAGAGTTTCACAAGAATATCATCTCAAAATTTCTCGATAAGACTTACTATGGCGGCAATCACTATATCAATACCAAAGGGCGTAATGATCTAGTTATTCATACAGAGAAAGATGCCAAAAGTTCAGTTGGTGTAATCATTGAAACTAAGAAACCGACCAATAAAGGTGAAATGGTTCAAAAGGGAAACCTGAACACCAAGGCATTTCAGGAACTAGTTCTTTATTATATGAGAGAACGCATTTCTGGAAACAACCTGGAAGTGAAGAACCTAATCATTACCAATATCTATGAATGGTTCATTTTTGATGTTGATATTTTTGAAAAAGCGTTTGCTCAAAATAAAGATTTCGAAAAAAAATTTGTTGACTTCGAAGAAAAACGATTAGCCGGAAAAAATACCGATTTCTTTTATAAGGAAATAGCTGAGCCAGCAGTCGACGAATTATTGTCTGGAAAAAGCAAGCTGGGGAAGGAACTCGAATACACCTATTTTGACATTCGAGAATATGAGAAAATAGTTCGCAATGCGGACAAACAAGACGATAAGAAACTTATAGCATTGTTTAAGTTGCTTTCTCCTGAACATCTTTTGAAGTTACCGTTTCGTAATGACAGCAATAGCCTTGATAAAACATTTTATGCAGAGCTCCTGCATATCATCGGTTTAACCGAAGTCAAAGATGGTGGGAAGAAACTAATTGAAAGAAAGCCTGAAGGCAAAAGAGATGAAGGTTCAATAATAGAAAATACCATTTCCCAACTTAACGCGCTGGACAAAATATCTAGGTTGGAAAAGCCAACGAATTACGGTGCTAATTCAGATGAAAGATACTTTAACGTTGCTCTTGAGTTGGCTATTACTTGGGTAAATCGCACTTTATTTTTAAAGCTTCTTGAAGCGCAGTTACTTTCCTACCATAAAAATGAAAAAGCCTATTCCTTTCTTAATAATAATGTCATTAAAAGTTTCGATGACTTAAACAGTTTATTCTTTCAAGTACTAGCAAAGAAACCCGTTGAGCGTGAACAGACAATAAAAAATTCTTTTTCCAAAATTCCATATTTGAACAGCTCTCTATTTGAACCGACGGACCTTGAGCATAGCTGTCTTTTTATCAGTCAACTGCAAGATAAAAAAGGCATATCTATTATATCAAATACTGTTCTGAAAGATACCAAAGGCAAAAAACGAACAGGAACGCTTAATGCGTTAGAGTATCTCTTTTCATTTTTAGATGCCTACGATTTTAGCAGCGAGGGGGCAGAGGAAATTCAAGAAGATAATAAGACTCTAATCAGCGCGTCTGTATTGGGACTCATTTTCGAAAAAATTAATGGTTATAAGGATGGTTCGTATTTCACACCGGGATTCATTACTATGCATATGTCCCGAGAGTCGATTAGAAGAGCGGTAATACAAAAGTTTAATGACGCAAAGAAATGGAATTGTAGCACCATTTATGAACTGTACGATAAAATTGATGATAAAAAAGAAGCGAATTCTATCATCAACGATCTTAAAATATGTGATCCTGCTGTAGGTTCGGGGCACTTCCTCGTATCTGCATTAAATGAAATCATCTCTTTAAAGGCAGAACTGGGAATTCTATTAGACTTGGATGGAAAGCGATTAAGGGATTATGTTTTTGAAGTGTCTAATGACGAGTTAGTCATTTCACATGAAGATGGAAAGTTGTTTGATTACATTCCCGGTAATAAAGAAAGTCAACGCCTTCAAGAAGCACTTTTTCACGAAAAGCAAACAATCATTGAAAATTGCTTATTTGGAGTAGATATAAATCCCAACTCCGTAAAAATATGCCGCCTGCGACTTTGGATAGAGTTATTAAAACAGGCGTATTATAAACGAGAAGGAAACTATCTTGAGCTTGAGACGTTACCTAACATTGATATTAATATTAAATGCGGCAACTCATTAATAAGCCGTTTTGCATTAGGTTTGGATTTAGCGCCTGCTCTAAAAAAATCTAAAATAACAATTAAAAGCTATAAGCAAGCAGTTCAGAGTTATCGTCATGCTTCAACAAAAGATGAGAAGCGGGATATGGAACTTCTTATTGCAAAGATTAAATCAGATTTTAGAACGGAAATCAGCAATAATGATCCTCTGGTGAAAAAGCTCAGTTCTGCAAGGGGAGATTTGGAAAAGCTTCTCAACCAACACTCTCTTTTTGAATTGAGTAAAGCTGAAAAGAAGATCCAAAAAGAAAAAGAGGAGGAGCTCAATGAGACGATTAACGAGCTAGAAGGAAAAATAGAAGAAATCAAAAGTAATAGACTTTATGAGAATGCTTTTGAATGGAGATTTGAATTTCCCGAGGTGCTTGACGATAAAGGGCTTTTTATAGGATTTGATTTAGTTATAGCTAATCCGCCATATGGTGTCGAGTTTAAGGATAATGAAAGAGCCTACTTCAAATTAAGCTACCCGATTTCCAGTGACGGAAAAATAGATTCCTATAAACTTTTCTATGAGCTCTCTTTTAGAATCCTCAAGCAAAACTATTATCAAGCGTTTATTGCGCCAAACACTTTCCTTTATAACGTTCAGTCTAAGAAATTGCGTACTTTCTTATTAGATAAATCAACTATACAGAACGCGGTAGAGCTTCGAAAGAACATTTTTGAAGATGCTCCTGATGTTGTAACTGTTATAATGCTCCTGAAATACAGTCATAAAGGCCAGTATGATTTTCCTATGAAAGTCGCATATGCCGATTACAAATATTCGAATATTGATCTTGATGAGTGGATGATAAACCAGGTTATTCCGATTAAGACGTTCAGAGATGATGACGAAAAGAAAATAAATCTCCGCAGAGATTTCAAATTAGATGGAATCATCAATAAAATGAATTCGCACCCGAGATTAGGCGCTTCATTCGATTTGAAACAAGGCACCAAACCTTACGGTGAAAAAGAAAATAAATCAGTAGAATTATTATCAAAGACCAAGAAAAGCAAGAATTGGGAACCTGCAATAAATGGAAGGAATATTAGCCAGTTTCATATTTCCTTCGAAGACGACTATGTTCTACGCAGCGATGATTTGCATTCGTGTTTAGATGAGACAATAGTCAATAATCCAAAGATTTACTTTCAAAGAATGAGGAAGATTTCTTTGTTTCCAAGAATAGTTGCGGCTTATGATGAATCAAAAATTCATGGTCTTTACACTTGTTCTGTTATTTATCCTAAAGAGGAAACCACAATTGAATTGAAATATGTGCTTGCCGTTATCAATTCTCATTTAGCAAATGTTTGGTATAAGAACTACGATACAGACATTGAAATCAAACTGACATCGGTCAAAAATATCCCTCTGCCCATAGCGTCCAAAAAGCAAACCGATCAAATTGTAAAAATCGTTGAGCAAATAATGGCGAATAAAATCCATGATGGTGACAATACACTACTTATATCGGAATTAAATAACTTAATTTATAAGCTTTTTGATCTGACCTCTGAGGAGATTAAAATAGTTGAGTCAGCCTAATTTTAAATTTGGTTCAAACAATAAAACAGAGTCTAATGCATCATCGGCGTCTTTATGAATGAAGTTTGCCTGATAGCCGATAGTTGTCGTAATTGATGAGTGTCTATAAAGCTTTTGCAACATTTGAATAGGGATTCTATCACCGGAAATATTTCCAAACGTATGCCGTGCGATATGCATGGTTAGTTTCTTATCAATCTTCGCTTTTGGCGCTACCTGGGTTCGTAGACATTTATCTATTGCGCTTGTTCTAAAAGCAATGGTTTTTTGAGTTTTAAACTTATTCTCAAAATTACACTCTTTTAGATCAGGAAATATCAAATCATCTTTGTTCTCTTTGAATTTTTTATACTGATTGATAATTGAGGTTGCTCTTTCGGGCAGCTTAAGAGAACCGCCTTTATTGTTTTTACCCATTGCATAGTGAAGACGATCATTTTGAATGTCCGTCCATCTCATTCGGAGAACATCAGATACACGCATGCCTGCGAAATAAAAAGAAAATAGCCAAAGATTTCTTGCATGGTTTTGAACCGGGTCGCTCAACTCGACGTCCTCAAGAGCTTTAACTTCTTCTGGACTGAGGCCGATCTTGATACTGTCAGGAAACTTGATTTTTACTTTTCCTTTTCCAAAGGGATAGTACTTCGGATCGGTAACGTTGTCTTTGATCGCCTGACTAAAGACGCTTCGTACCATCACAAGGTGATTGACTGCACTACGTTCACTCAACTTAAGGTTTGTGCGCACATAGCCTTTGAATCTTTCAAGCATCACAGGAGTAATATCCTGAAAGGCGATATCGCCCCCAATGAATTCTTTGAAGTGTTTCACCCTGGGTTTATCTGCCGTGTACTGATTGTACTTTCCAGATTTCTCTAACCTATTTAAATAGGCATCAGCTTGGGCAAAGAATGATGTTCCGGCACTTGGCTTGATTTTGTTCTTTACCGCTTTGACGCTGACGGCTGATTTGTTTGTTTCCAGTTCAAGCGTACTGTCTGTCGCTTCGGAAAGTTTCTTCATCAGAAAGTTATTCATCCGAACATGGTTCGTATAGGAGCGTTTTACTTTCTGGGCAACGGCATCCCAATCGCCTTCTTTGAGGGAATAACCGAGATGAATAAAGCTTGTTTTCCTATCTTTGGTAATGCGGAGACAGAGCGGCAAAGTGCCGTCCTTATTGGGTTTCTGACGAAGAACGATTTTGACAGTCGACATGTTGCACCTCTGGATTTGGTACAACATAGGTACAACATTTTTAGTATTTATGTGAAATAATGCGGCTATATTTATGTTGGTTAATGTTGGTTATCAGACATATAGGTTCACATCGAACCATATTGAACCATATTTTTAAGGACTGAAAATCCTTGTGTCGGCGGTTCGATCCCGCCCCACACCACGAAGACAAAATAAAACCCACGCTGGTCGTGGGTTTTGTGTTTTAGTGCACAGAAAGGTGCGCAGAATTTTACGCTTGAAAGTGTATAGAATTTTTTGACCCAAAAACAGCAAATGATCCCTTGTGTAAAACTCCTACATCTTTAACAATATGTTATCTATGACATTTTTAAACAAATTATTTAAAAGGATAATTTTGAATTGGCATGATATTCTATAATCATTCATAGAAATTTGTATCGAAAGATGCAGATTGGAAAGTGGGCTCTCTACCTCGTGGGGCCCGCTTTTTTATTTTAATAACTCTTTCTTAAACTCCTCATCAAAAAACGATTTGACATATGCACGAGTTCGACTGCTTGGGTCTGATTGTAGTCTTTCTGTTAATTGACGGAGTATTGCTTTAATTCTTACCGGATCTTTCATAGAATGCTCATGTATTTCTTTTTGAATGAAATCAAGAACATCTTTGGGTAAATGAAAACTTAAATTTACTCCGAGCATACTTGGAAATATTTTTTTATACAACTCATCAACCTCAACTTTCTTAGGTGCTAGTGCTATATGATTGTATAAAAAATCAGGTCTTATATAACAGCTCACCGGATATTTGTCACCAAAAACACTTCGCACCGCTTCATAAGTTGTCGTGTCTTTTGATAGCCACCAAGTTTTGTAACCAAAAATTCCAGCATTTGCGGTCTCGTTATTTTTAGATCTGAGGCCATAAATTGTCAATATGATTTTAGCATCTGTTTTGGCCCGGGTTGCAGATTTCTTAAACGAGTTTAAGTGATCGGAAAGTCTTTTATGCTCATTAGAATCAATCTTTACGTTCAATTTTTGGTCCGGGAGATAAGTAATTCCAAATTTATTTTTCAAATAGTCGATTAATTCATCCTTGGGGTTATTCAACGCAGGGCTACAAAAATTATCCATAAAATCATTGAAAGTTCTAACCTTACCCCTAGCCTTTCCGTGGAAATATGCTCGCATCATGATTTCTTCTATATATAATAGTTGGAGTTCATTTTCTAAATACATTTCTTCGTCGGCACTATAAAAATTGTCATATTTTGACTTTAACATCTTAAAATGAGTTACAAGTTCGTCGATTATGGCATCACTAATAAACATCGTGATACCAGCCGCATTGGCTGCCTCTAGTAATGTCCAATGTCTCTTGTTTTGTTCTTCTAAGTAATATTCCGAAAAGGCGGGGATTAAAATTGAGGTGCATACATAAATATGCATTTTAGAAGCCATCGATTCAAAATACAATGCAATTTGTGGGTTCCATTGTAAAAGGAACATCATCATGTACGTGTTAGACAAACTTTTTAAGTATCTTCTTTGAGACTCTGTACCATTATAGACTATATCACGAATAGCCATTAGCAGAGCAACTTTGACCTGTTCCTTATTTTTCAAAATAACCGAACTTTCGTCGACCGTTAGATTAATTGTTTCTTGTAAATCCTTCTCCATAGTATGACGACTCGTCCCATGTAGAACAAAATCGGAAAATTCTAACCCTTGTTGATAAAATATTCTATGTATGACCTCGTTTATTAACTCTACTGCATCTTTTATATTTACATGGTTTTCTCTAAGAAAGCGTTTGACGATCGCGGTAGTTTGTTCAAAGAAGTCCTCCTGTAATTGTTTGTCAGATAAATTACGCTGAGATATTTCTAATCTGGTTTCGTGTGGTAAACAGTATTTGTCCTCTTTTGGATATCTGTTAATTTTTCTTCCTGCTTTTGCAGATAAAACAACGAGTCTTTTTTTAATACTATCATGAATAATTTTGGGATCAAACTTTACAAATTCACGAATTGAATCCATTATTTGATCGGTAGTTTTAAATATTTCTTTATCAGGATCGGTTCCTTCTAATGCAAAGAGTATTAGGCTTTCGGCTAACATATCATCGATCTTTGCATTACTCCAACTGCTGTCTAATTGTTGCCGTAAAAAGACGAAAAGACGAGAATCTTTTTCCATTTTATGTACCGCATATGACTTCCCGGGGCTGTTGAATTCATGCAGATAGCTATCTATAAAAGTGAAATATGCGTTCTTGGTCCCAACATTATAATCGACAGAGGTAACAAACCACTCTTGATCGAATATTCTCAAATTAATACCATGATTATCCTGAAGGCTATTAATAATAGCATCCTTATCATTAACCTTTCTGTTTGTTACATATGTAATATTTGAATACTTTACCCCATTTTCATCAAGCTTCTTTAGGGTGTTAACAATTTTTGCCTCTACATTTAATTCAGTTGAGATCTGGAATACCTGTTTAATAAACCCTTTTCTTGAATAGGTGTGTTCTAATCCGTCAATACCGCGATCTTTTACTCCCCCAACAGGGATAAATGCAAATCCAAACCTTGCGGATAAGAATTTTTGTGCGAACTCTTCAAATACCCACCCATCTTTTATCTGTTGAAGGGCATATCTAACCGCGTCAGGGACAGTATACATATACTACATTTGCTATAAAGATACAGTCAATTTGACGCAAATAAGTATCTCTCCATCACACCCCTAATTAACTTACGAAAAACAAACAATCCTGTAATCATTGAGATTCAACAATTTTCCTATCCGTGGAATTTTGTAATATCAAATAGACCGGACCCTTCAAATAGAGCTATACTGATTGAAAACTAGATCAAAGATGTGTTGAGTTTGGTTGTGCACAGAACCGTGCGCAGAAATATCTTAACCGCCCCGATTTAGACAGGTATATACTAGTGTAAACCAGTAGCAAAATCATTATAAATCAGGTTTATAACCGGATTAAGGGAGTTTATCAAGATGTTCCGAAGGACGCCCCACACCACAAACAAAAAGAGACTTCAATGAAGTCTCTTTTTTATTTCGTTGAGCGGAAGATCAATTCCCGTACACACTCAAAAACTTGATCCGCATGATCTTTAACTGTTCCCAGTTGAAGTTATAATCAGACAACTCTTCCTGTGCCACCTGCAGGGAAGAGGTTTCGCAGCCTTTAAAGTATTCCATGATCTCATCCTGGTCATCTTCGTCCAGCATTTCATCGATGGCATAGTCCAGGTTAAGCTTGGTGCCGCTGGCCGCAATGGTTTCCATCTCTTCCAGCATCTCGTCCATGCGCCAGCCTTTATTCCTGGCAATGGTTTCCAGGGATACTTTTTTATCCGTATTCTGAATGATATATACTTTATTGCCGCTTTTATTCACCACACTCTTCATCACAAAATCATCCGGCCGCTCAATATTGTTTTCCTCCACATACCGGGCGATGAGGTCCACAAACGGTTTTCCGTACTTGATCGCCTTTCCCTTGCTTACGCCCTGGCATTTTTCCAGTCCCTCCAGCGTGATGGGATAAAAGGTCGCCATATCCTGTAAAGATGCTTCCAGGAAGATCACAAACGGGGGAAGGTTTTTCTTCTTGGCCTCTTTCAGGCGGAGTTCCATCAGCATGGCCATCAGTTTTTCATCAGCGGCCGCACCCCCGGTAGCTTCGGCTCCTTCCTCATCATCAGCATTGGCATCATCATACGTATTGTTGATAACGATCTTGAAAGACTTCGGCTTCTTCAGAAACGCTTCTCCTTTTTTGGTAAACTTCAATACCCCATATTCCTCGATGTCTTTTTTAAGAAAGCCTTCGAGCAGCATCTGGCGGATAAGGGTGTTCCAGAAAAAAGGCTCCCGGTCGTTGCCGCTGGCAAACGCATTCAGTCCTTCATGGCGGAACATCTGTATCTGCGGCGTAAGCTTGCCGGTAATGATCTGCACCACGTATTCAGTGGCAAAGCGTTCATCCAGTTCTTTAATGGCTTTGAGCACCACCACAGCTTCTTCCTTTGCCTCTGTTTTTTCCTTCGGGTGTTTACAATTGTCGCACTCCCCGCAGTTTTCGTTTTCATACTCTTCGCCGAAATAGCTCATAAGTACTTTGCGGCGGCAAACCCCGGTTTCGGCAAAGCCAACGGTCTCGTTGATCAGCTGTGCGCCGACCTCTCTTTCACTGAGCGGCTTATCCCGCATCAGGTGCTCGAGTTTGCTTACATCTTTATGTGAGTAGTAAAGCACACATTTCCCCTCCAGCCCGTCACGGCCGGCACGGCCGGTTTCCTGGTAATAATTCTCGATGCTCTTGGGAATATTATAGTGTATCACAAAACGGATATCCGGTTTGTCGATCCCCATCCCAAAGGCAATGGTGGCACAGATCACCTGTACTTCTTCGTTCAGGAACTGGTCCTGCCGCTCGGCCCGCAGCTTGCTGTCGAGCCCGGCATGGTATGCCACGGCCTTGATGCCGTTGGCCATCAGGATATCGGCGAGTTCTTCGGTTGTTTTCCGGTTGAGGGTATAGATGATCCCGCTTTTCCCGTGCATCCCTTTTATAAACCGGACAATGTTCTCATCGGTCTGCGCCTTTTTTATTTTGGGCAAGACCTCATAATAGAGATTCGGACGGTTAAAAGAAGAGATAAAAATATTGGGATGACGGAGGTCGAGGTTCTTGATGATATCACTCTGCACTTTCGGGGTTGCCGTGGCAGTAAGGGCGATCACGGGGGCATCCGGGTTTATCTGTATCATCATTTCACGGAGCCTCCGGTATTCCGGCCGGAAGTCGTGCCCCCATTCAGAAATACAGTGTGCCTCATCCACGGCAAAGAAGGATATTTTCAGATCGGAAAAGAATTCCAGGTTCTCCTGCTTGGTCAGTGTTTCCGGTGCTACGTACAGCATTTTTGTCTTGCCGGTCAGCAGGTCGTCGTGTACTTCCTTGATCTCTTTTTTGCTGAGGGTGGAGTTAAGAAAGTGGGCCACTTCGTCGTTGCTGCTGTAGCCCCGGACGAGATCTACCTGGTTTTTCATCAGGGCGATGAGCGGAGATACGATGATGGCCACCCCTTCGCTGACCAGGGCCGGTAACTGGTAGCAAAGACTTTTACCGCCGCCGGTGGGCATGATCACAAAGGTATCATGACCGGCAAGCAGTGATTCAATTGCTTTTTCCTGTGTGCCTTTGAATTTGTCGAACCCGAAGTATTCCTGCAAAGCCTTGTGCAGGTCGAACCTTTTCTTCGTTGCTGCGGGTTCTTTTGCCTTAACCATTTTGCCGGCCTTGGAAGGGCTGGATTTAGCAGCCGGCTTTCTTGTTGATGTTCCCATTTATCAAATATTTCTCGGAGCAAGACTCCGGGTTTTTCATACCGGTAAATACCGGAATGTATTTATTTAAGATACTCATTTTTGCCCGAAACAGCAGGGCATTGACAACATATTTTTTATACCGTCGCCCGGCATAAACCGGCAACGGGTAAACAAGCATATTGTTTGGTTTAATGAGCGGGGGTTCAGTGTTTAGTGTAACCAGACCGGGCAGGTAATAAGCGCCTCCAGCTGAGGGTTCCTGTCGCACAATGGCAATCCCCGTTTTTAATGGACAGCGAATGTACGATTCTTTCGCCTACCATTAACCGTTTAACAGCTTAAAAACGAATACCTGCCGGTGTTCACTGATGATTTGTAAGTAAATCCTCTAATTTTGTCCGCATCCCTGCTGTCATTCTTACCGGCGGGATTTCTATATGGCGGTTTCTATAAAACAAGTTGCTCTGAAAACCATTGATTTAGAGGCGAAGGCTGTTTCGGGGCTGACTGCATTTATTAATGATGATTTTGAAAAGGCTGTACAATGCATCAGCGATTGCACCGGCCGTGTGGTGGTAAGCGGTATTGGTAAAAGCGCCATCATTGCTCAAAAGATCGTTGCCACTTTTAATTCCACCGGTACTCCTTCTGTTTTCCTGCATGCGGCAGATGCCATCCATGGTGATCTGGGTATGGTTCAAAACGGAGATGTGGTGATCGTGATCAGCAAAAGCGGCGAAAGCCCGGAGATAAAAGTCCTGGTGTCGCTGATAAAGAGCTTCGGGAACAAACTCGTCGGGATGGTGGGACAAACCGATTCGTTTCTTGCCAGGAGTGCAGATATCCTTTTAAACACCACCGTCAACCAGGAGGCTTGCCCCAATAACCTGGCGCCGACCACCAGTACCACCGCACAACTGGTGATGGGTGATGCCCTGGCGGTTTGCCTCATGGAACTGCGGGGCTTTCAAAGCGACGACTTTGCAAAGTTTCATCCCGGCGGCATGCTGGGAAAAAAACTATACCTGCGGGTAGCCGACCTTGCCGCCGGAAATGAGCAACCGGCCGTGCAGCCGCATCATTCCCTTACACAGGTGATCGTGGAAATGACAGCCAAACGACTGGGTATAACAGCCGTAACCGATGAAGAAAAGAACCTGCTTGGCATAATTACAGATGGCGATCTGCGGAGAATGCTGGAAAAACCAGTGGCGATCGATACGGTGACCGCCGGGGATATCATGACCAAAGACCCCAAAACCATCGGACCCGATGAACTGGCCGTGGATGCACTTGACCTGCTGCGGAAGAACGAGATCTCACAGCTGGTGGTAACTGAACAGGGAAAATACACCGGAATTATACATTTGCATGATTTGATAAGGGAGGGTTTTATTTAGCAGAAAAGCCAGCTGGGCCTGTTCGCCTTTCAGCGTTTCAACTATAGAGAATGAACAAACATCACTACGTAGCAATAATGGCCGGGGGCATCGGAAGCCGTTTCTGGCCGATGAGCCGCACCGATTACCCCAAACAGTTTCTTGATATCCTTGGTACCGGCCAGACCCTTATCCAGCAAACCTTTGAACGGTATGCAAAGCTGGTTCCGCAGGAAAATATTTACATCATCACCGCACAGGAATATGCCGGTATTGTAAAAAAACAATTGCCCTTTGTCAGCGACGACAATATCCTTTGCGAGCCTTCCCGGAAAAACACAGCCCCCTGCATCGCTTATATCGCTTTTAAATTGCTGAAAAAAGATCCGAAGGCCCTGATGGTAGCAGCCCCGGCAGATAACCTGATCCTGGAGACCGATGAGTTCATCCGCACCGCCCGGAAAGCGCTTGATTTTGTTGATCACATCAACGCCCTTGTTACAATTGGCGTAAAGCCCACCTATCCCAATACCGGCTACGGGTATATACAGCACGAAACCAGCGGGGCAGCACCCGGTGTGTATAAAGTGAAGACCTTTACCGAAAAACCCAATGAAGAACTGGCCAAGACCTTTATCGCCAGCGGTGATTTTTTGTGGAATGCAGGCATCTTTACCTGGAAGGTGAAGAACATCGTGGCGGCGCTGGAAAAATATGAGCCGGAACTGTATGAGCTGTTTGCTGCTGAAAAGGACAAGTTCAATACCGCAAAAGAAAAAAAGGCCATAGAAGATATCTACCCCTTATGCACCAATATCTCGATCGACTTTGCCGTGATGGAAAAAGCCGATAACGTGTACCTGATCCCCGCCACCTTTGGCTGGAGCGATCTCGGCACCTGGAACAGCGCCTGGGAGAACATGGAGAAGGACTACTTCGGCAATGCCGTGGTGGGCAAAAATGTAATGGTGGTGGATGCCAAGAACTGCATGGTGCATGTACCCGACAACAAACTGGTATTGCTCCAGGGACTGAAAGACTATATTATCGTGGACACAAAAGATGTGCTGCTCATCTGTAAAAAAGAAAAAGAGCAGGAGATAAAGGAATACGTGGCTGAAATAAAACGAAACAAAGGCGATAAATTTCTCTGAAAATGCTCCATAAGCTCCGCACCGTTATTTATCATGTACCGGATATCAACGCCGCAAAAGAGTGGTACAGCAAGGCTTGCGGCATCAGCCCGTATTTTGATGAGCCCTTCTATGTCGGCTTCGATATCAACGGGTGCGAACTGGGCCTCGACCCGGATATGACAGGCGTTACCCCCGGAAACCAAACCATCTCCTACTGGTCGGTAGAAAGCGTGGAAGCTGCCGCCAAAAAATTTACAGACGCAGGAGCAGTGCTTATTCAGCAACCCACTAATGTTGGTGGTGATATTATCGTGGCTGTTGTGAAAGACCCCTTTGGTAATCATATCGGGCTTATCCAGGGCGCCTGAGATCCTGCCAGACGGCTCCCTTTCTCATACGGGTTCCCTATATTTAACGCATGAACAGTACTTCGTTGCAAAATATCCTCTTCCTGGATATAGAAACCGTACCGCAATATGCCGGGTACGGTGAATTACCCGATGCATGGAAGCAGCTTTGGGATACCAAATCAAATTCATTGATCAAATACCACGAGGGAGAAACCAACGAATCACTCTACCCGAGGGCCGGCATCTATGCTGAGTTCGGAAAGGTGGTCTGTATCAGTTGCGGAGTGCTGCAGGGAACCCGTAGTGCAAGAAAGATCATTCTTAAAAGTTTTGCCGGGGACAATGAAGCGTTATTGCTGCAGCAGTTCAGCGAGATGCTGGAAAAATGGTCGGCCGGCGAGGCTAAATTTTTATGTGCCCACAATGGCAAAGAGTTTGACTTTCCCTATCTCTGCCGCCGGATGATCGTTCACAATCTTCCCATACCCGGTCTGCTGAACATATCCGGGAAGAAGCCCTGGGAAGTAAACCACTATGATACACTGGAGATGTGGAAGTTCGGTGATTTTAAAAGTTACACGTCTTTAAACCTGCTGGCCGCCACCCTGGGCATCGCCACCCCGAAAGATGATATTGACGGCAGCATGGTGTGGAAAGTATACTGGGAAGAAAAAAACCTGTCAAGGATCGTTACCTATTGCCAGAAAGATGTGGTGACCGTGGCACAGATCCTTTTACGGATGAACGGCGAGCCGCTGATCAGGGAGGAGGGTATTGAAATTAAAGGGTAGTGTTTAAAATGGAAGAATAAGAAAAAGCAGGTTTCGGCATTACCAAGACAGTTTTTACCTTCAGGAAATACTCTTGACAATTTTCAACGTTAAAACCCTCCGTTTTATGGAAAGAACAAATTATTCCTCCGGTGCCAGATGGGAAAACATCGTTGGGTACAGCCGTGCGGTCAGGATCGGAAATATTATAGAAGTAACGGGTACCGTGGCGGTGGATGATAATAATGCCCTGGCAGGCGGAAACAGCGCCTATGAACAAACCTGTTTTGTTATCCGGAAGATAGAAGCCGTGCTGCAGCGGGCAGGCGCCTCGCTGAAAGATGTGGTAAGAACAAGAATATTTGTTACTGATATCTCCCGCTGGGAGGAATATGGGCGGGCACACGGAGAATTCTTTAAAGAGATCAGGCCCTGTACCACCATGGTGGAGATAAGCAAACTGATCTCCCCGGAATACCTTGTGGAGATCGAAGCTACGGCGGTCATTGCCGGATAAACGATAAACCCGTTGTATGAGAACACCGTTTTTTATTTTATTCCTCCTTGTGCTCTTTATCAGCTGTAAGAACAGTGATAAAAAAACAGCCGGCACCCCGGTACCGGACAAACCCGTGATTGACTCGCTGCTGATCACAGACAGCACCTGGGGGCTGATTCATGAAAACATGAGTTTCTCCGACCTGCAGGTCTTATACGGTCATGACAGCCTGCTGAAAGATGCACGTATCTGCGGCGCAGAGTGTGTGGACTCGGTAGACGTAACGATCCTTTATCCCGGATCGAAGAATGAATCCACGATATACTGGAAAGACAGCGCCTATCACCGGACGATCTCCTTTATCGAATGTTATGGCGACCGTTCGGACTGGCATACGGCCGATACATTAAAAATTGGGACCGGCTTCAAAGAGCTGTTACGGCTTAACGGACGGAGTATCTCCTTTTCCGGTTTTGGCTGGGATTATGGCGGGGAGATCAGTTCCTTTAACGGGGGTACGCTGGAGAACTCCCCCATCCGGTACAGTATCGCTGATACAACAGATATTGATAACAGCCTGTACGGCGATACAGAACTGAACACGGATATGCCCGCAGTAAAAAAGGAAATGGAAAAAATAACCATCCGGGCCATCCGGTTACTCTTTAACAGAAAAGATGAATATTGAGTGGTTGCGTGACTATTGCCTATCTAAACCCGGGGCGGAAGAAACGCTCCCCTTCGGGCCGGACACACTTGTATTTAAAGTGGGCGGCAAGGCTTTTCTTTTAACCGGCCTGGATGAAGAACAATTAAAGTTCAATGTAAAATGCGAACCCGCCAAAGCCATTGAGCTACGTGAAGCGTTTCCCTGTGTGCTGCCCGGCTGGCACATGAATAAGAAACACTGGAATACGATCGTGGTGGACGGATCGGTCTCCGCCCGGCAGCTCAAAGAATGGATCGATCATTCATATGACCTGGTAAAACCCAAAGAGAAAAAGATCAGGTCATGATCTCATCGATCCTGCCGGCAATTTCCAGCCCGGTATTTCTTCCCTTATCATCGAGCAGTACCTGCTTCTTTTTTTTATCGTAAAGCCGGGCTTCCGTTACAGCGGTCATGCTTTCTTCAATGCGGCCATCCATTAACCCAAGTATGGGCGAAGCGAGGGCGGTCGCACGGTCACGGCGGGCAAGTATTTCAAGACGGTAGCGGCGGTTCTCCATCACCAGTTCCAGCTTTTCCTTATCGGCAAATGATTTATTTAATACAGAGCGGTTATACGTTGTGAAGCGAACGAGTTTATCCTTCAGCCACACGCCTGCAATAAAGCCGGTAAAGGACTTCCTGATCCAGGGAATTTTTGCAACGGAGGCTTTCAGTGAAATACCGGGTTCGCTGAAATGATTTGTCTGTAACCAGAAGTAGGCGGAGGGAAACGAGCGGCCCCAGTCCTTCTCAATGTATCCGCGGCCACCATTGAAATTAATTTTTTCCTCGGCAGTCTCTATCGTTCCGGTAATGGAATGGTCCATGCTTACAATACCATGATAGCACTCCATAAACGGGGCAAAAGCATAGGGCCCCATGATGCCGGGAGAATAAAATGGTTTGGGCCAGGGTACATTCCCTGAAAACAGCAGTTCGCCTTTTACTTCCGGCAGGTCAAGCCGGAGATGCTTTTCGGAAAAACTATTTGATGCAATAACCACCCGGAATGTTTTGGCGGCCGGTTTAAAAGAAGAAAATTCAAACCGGTGATAGGCAGCTGTTTTCTTCTTTCCGTCCAGTACCTGCACAAACGCCTGCCTGTTTCCCTTTTCATCCATGGCAATACCCGGAATGAATGCAAAGGCACGGGTTTCATCCGCATTCACCACTTTATAATACCAGCCCTCGAAATATTTTTTTTTCCGGCTCCACCCCTGGAATTCTTCCGGGTTAAAGAAGGCATGAAGTCTTTTAAACATGAATGGTTTTTGTTGCGGATGAAGTTAAACAATGAAATGGGCAAACAAACTTAATTTTACCGCTATGACCCCTTCTGTTGTTTCCAAACTTCCCGATGTGGGCACCACCATCTTCACCGTGATGAGTGGCCTGGCCCAGCAGCACCATGCCATTAACCTTGGACAGGGCTTTCCGGATTACCCCATGAGTGAAGCGCTGATGAACAAAGTAAACGAAGTGATGCATAAAGGATGGAATCAATATGTACCGATGCAGGGGTATATGCCGTTGCGGGAATCGATAGCAGAAAAAGCGGCGTTCTTATATAACACCAGCCTTTCGCCGGATACACAAATCACCATTACACCCGGCGGCACCTATGCTATTTACACGGCTCTCACCACTGTGCTGCAGCCGGGAGATGAGGTCATCATTTTTGAACCCGCTTATGACAGCTATATACCCAACGTGGAAATAAACGGGGCGGTACCGGTATTAGTTGCTTTACAGTTCCCGGAATATAAAATCGACTGGGAAGAAGTGCGCCGGCGGATCACGCCCAACACCAGAATGATCATGCTCAATAGTCCGCACAACCCCACCGGGGCAGTGCTTGGGGAAGAAGATATCCGGCAACTGAAATCCATTGTACACAATACGGGGATCTTTATTCTCAGTGATGAAGTATATGAGCACCTTATTTTCGATGGCATCCCGCATCAGTCCCTGTTGCGCCATCCGGATCTGCTGGAAAGAAGTTTTGTTTGTTTTTCTTTTGGTAAAACATATAACTGCACCGGCTGGAAACTTGGCTATTGCATTAGTTCCCCGGAACTGATGAAGGAGTTCAGAAAAGTACACCAGTTCAATTGCTTTAGCTGCCACACTCCCTCACAGGTGGCGCTGGCTGAACACCTCAGGAACAAAGACGACTATCTTTCATTAGGCAGGATCATGCAGGAAAAGCGGGATCATTTTACCGGGCTGATGAAACAGACAAGGTTTGATATGCTGACCAGCCGGGGCAGTTATTTTATCTGCGCCGGGTACAGCCGCATCAGCGAGGAAACGGATAAGGATTTTGCTATCCGCATCACCAAAGAGTTTGGTGTGGCCACCATACCGGTGTCTGCCTTTTACAAAAAAGGCACAGATAATAAAGTGGTCCGGTTTTGTTTTTCTAAAAAGAAGGACACCCTGGAAGAGGCGGTGGAAAGGCTTAGTAAAATCTGATGCTGAAAGATCCCAGATACAAAGGAATTTTCTTCATGTTGCTGGCTGCATTAGGCTTCTCCGTTATGGGCGGGGCCGCTAAAGTTCTAAAAGGGAGTTTCAATGCCGGGCAACTCGTTTTTTATCGCAACGCTGTCGGGTTACTATTCCTGGTGCCCGGGCTGCTGATAAGGCCGCCGGTACAGGAAGGAGGAAAGCCGGTCCGGCTGGCTTTCCGGGGGTTGATGGGAACGATAGCGCTGTACACCCTCCTTTATTGCATTTTGCACATCCCCCTGGGCACCGCCATGAGTTATAACCTGACTTCTGCCCTTTTCATTGCGGTCTTTTCCTGGTTCCTGTTCCGGGAATATCATGGGCCCGGGGTGGCGCTGGCGGTAGTATTGGGGTTTGCCGGCATGCTGCTTATCTACAAACCGGTGATGCACCTTCCCTGGTATTACCATGTAGCGGGGCTGATCTCAGGGATCACATCCGCTATTGCTTACCTCACCGTAAATCGTCTCACCCGGTTTTATGATCCCAGGGTCATTGTCCTTTCTTTCCTGCTGAGCGGCTTTCTGGTTCCGCTTATCACAATGATCATTCATTATACGGCAGGGGTGCCGGCCGATGGTTTATTCGTGGTTGACTTCAGGCTGCCCGTTGGTATGGAATGGGGCAGTGTGCTGCTGATGGGGCTGGCCGCCCTTTTTGGCCAGTACTTTGTTACCCGTTCCTATGGTGCGGACAAAGCCGGAATCGTGTCCATTTTTGGCTATGCAAATATTATCTACTCCGTTTTTATCGGGTTGTTCCTCGGCGATGCCTTCCCCGACTGGATGAGCTGGGCCGGTATTAGTTGTATCATTCTCAGCGGTGTAATCATTGCTTTGATAAAAAGAAGAGCGGCCGGGCAGCAATAAAAAAATATTTATCGCGGCTCTTGGCTATATGAAATGATTAATCGTATATTTGCGATATATAATTAATAATCCCCGGTATGGCATTTCATAAAAAAGAGGAGTTTTCACAGAAAGAGCAGGACCTCGCTGCATTTGCAAAGGCCATGAGTCACCCTGCCCGTATCGCCATTTTAAAAGTGCTGGCCCAGCGGAACGAATGCATCTGCGGCGAAATTGTAGAAGTACTGCCGCTGGCACAATCCACCGTATCACAACACCTGAAGGAACTGAAGAATGCCGGGCTCATCCTCGGGGAAACACATGGCCCGAGGAGCTGCTACTGTATCAACTGGAAGGCATTTGAAAAATTCAACGCAGCGTTTGGTTTCCTTTTCAATAAGCTTAAGCTGGCCAACGAAAAGGCCTGCTGCTGACAAACGAATCAAAAAAATATAGTCATGAATACAAACACAGAAATTAAAAACATGGTCCGTGAAAAGTATACGGCCATTGCCAATCAGCCCAAGGATCAGAACCTCAGCTCCTGCTGCGGGGCTACGGGTTGTTGTGACACGAAAGAAGTATATACCATCATGGCCGACGACTATTCCCGGCTGGAAGGATATAATCCTGATGCAGACCTTGGTTTGGGCTGCGGCCTTCCCACAGAATTCGCCCGCATCAAAAAGGGAGATACAGTAATAGACCTGGGCAGCGGGGCCGGTAATGATGCTTTTGTTGCCAGAAAGATCACCGGCGAAGGAGGGAAAGTGATCGGAATTGATTTCACAGACGCCATGATTGCACTGGCTAAGAAAAATGCGGAAAAATTAAACCTGAACAATGTTGAATTCCGGCAGGGTGATATTGAAGACATGCCGGTGACGAGCAATAAAGCCGATGTCATCATCAGCAATTGTGTGCTCAACCTGGTTCCGAACAAACACAGGGTATTCAGTGAGATCTTCCGTGTATTAAAACCCGGCGGGCATTTTTCCATTTCTGATATTGTGCTGGAGGGTGAGCTGCCTGCCAAATGGCGCCAGGTGGCTGAATTATATGCCGGCTGTGTGTCCGGGGCCATCCAGAAAGAAGAATACCTCGGCATTATCCGGGAAGCCGGATTTTCGAACATCACCCTGCAGAAAGATAAAACGATCGTTGTTCCGGATGAAATACTTACTTCTTATCTGAGTAAAGAAGAAATTGCTGAATATAAAAAAGGCGTTGTAAGGATTGCCAGCATTACCGTGTATGGCGAGAAGCCGGCGAAGGATGAACGCAAATGTTGTGAACCCGGCAGCGGCTGCTGCTAAAATGATCCGGGTAAAGCCATGTCAGTGTAGAAAACAAACCCAAAAGGCCATCTCCTGGTGGGGTGGCCTTCTTACTACCGATGAAAAAGAAATTGCTTTTTGTTTGCGTGGAAAACAGTAACCGGAGCCAGATGAGTGAGGCTTTTGCCCGGATATTTGGCGGCGACGGTGTAGAAGCTTACAGTGCCGGCTCAAAACCGTCCGGTGTGATCAACCCAAAGGCGATTGCAGCCATGAAGGAACTTCATTATAACCTCGCCGCTCATAAAAGTAAATCACTCGGGGAAGTAAAGCCGTTTGCTCCGTTTGACGCTGTCATTACCATGGGCTGTGGCGATGCCTGTCCCTGGATGCCGGCCAAACAATTTTTTGATTGGGAAATTCCGGATCCCAAACATATGGACCCGGAAGAATTCAATAAAGTAAGGGACCTTATCGCCGAAAAAGTAAAAGCCCTCCTGCAAATGATCTGAGATCAGTTACTCAGGAGACAATTCATTGCCTTTTGAAAGTCGGCCTGGTTTTCAGCCGTCAGGTTTTCCTGGATCGTTCCTTTTTGCGTCCAGGCTTTTATTGATTTGATCTTCTTGACCGAAAGATCTTCCAGTTGTTTCTTCTTTCCGTAATTGCCGCCAAAACTTATCGTTATTTCTCCGTTACAATTAGGAAACCCGTCGTGGTTGAGCTCGGTTTTGGAGCCGTCTTCATAAACGATATTCACTTTATTCCCGTCCCCGATACAGTCACCTGCTCCGATCATACGCAGCACAAGTGATATTATCCCTTTTGAATTCTTCTGCAGCAACAGATCGATCTCCTTACTGCTGTTATCTTCTGTAAGGATCATCATATTTTTTGTCCGGATAGTGGTGATGCCTGATTTTCTTTCCTCAATGGTCTCAAACAGCTCACTGCAGTTTTCCGGTACGGTTGCCACCTTGCTCTCCACGGGCTTTATTATTGACTTTTTGGGCTTTTCCGCCACAACCGGCTTATTCTCTGCTTTAACAGGTTCATCTGCATACTTCCATGTACCGTCCGTATACAATATCACTTTCCTCCCGGATTTTGTGGTGGCTTCTTCTGTTTGTGCATGAAGCAACTGTCCCCAGAAAAGAAACCCTGCTAAAACAAAAAATAATTTCATTGGTCGAAAATTTAAAGTCCTGCTTTTCCGCTTATCTCAAGCATTCGCTTAATAGGTTTTAAAGCCGCCAGCCGGAGTTCTTCCTCCATCTTAATTTCCGGCACCTCATATTCCATGCACAGGTACAGTTTTTCCAGTGTGTTCAGTTTCATATGCGGGCAGTCATTACAAGCACAGCTGTTGTTCGGCGGGGCCGGGATAAATGTTTTATCCGGACTGGCTTTCATCATCTGGTGCAGTATCCCGGTTTCTGTAGCGACTATATACTCTTTAGAAGGATCGGTCTGTGTATATTTCAGCAACCCCGTAGTTGAACCAATATAGTCGGCAATTTTAAGTATCGGTTCCTCACATTCCGGGTGTGCGATCAGCTTTGCTTCCGGGTGTCTTATTTTCAGTTTCGTAATTTTTTCCAGGCTGAATATCTCATGCACCATACAGGCGCCATTCCACAACAGCATATTGCGGCCTGTTACCTTGTTGATGTATGCCCCCAGGTTTTTATCCGGTGCAAAAATGATGGGCTGGTCCTTAGGGAAACTCTCCACGATAAGCCGGGCATTGCTGCTGGTGCAGATCACATCGCTAAGCGCCTTGATCCCCGCACTGCAGTTGATATAACTCACTACCACATGATCCGGGTGTTGTTCTTTGAATTTCTTGAACAGGGGCGGTGGACAACTGTCGCTGAGTGAACAGCCGGCTTTAAGGTCCGGGATCACCACTTTCTTAGCCGGGTTCAGGATCTTGGCCGTTTCAGCCATGAAATGCACACCGGCAAACACGATCATATCCGCACTGGTCTTTTCGGCCTGCTGGGCCAGCCCCAGGCTGTCGCCGATATAATCCGCCACATCCTGGATATCGGGCTCCTGGTAGTAGTGGGCCAGTAATACAGCATTTTTTTCCTTCTTAAGCCTTTCGATAGCAGCAAACAGGTCAAGGGAAGGATCAATATCGATATCGAGAAACCCGGTCTTCTCTATTTTTTCCAGTGCAGCGTCCTTATTCATTTTTTCCGTCGTTTACTTCAGAAGCACAATATTCCGGCAACATACCGGGATTTTCAAAAACAAAATTTTTCAGTCCCCCCTTAAATACAATAATAGTATTAATATAATTTTTTAAATAAGAGAGTATTATTATTATGGCTGTGGATTCGTGGATAATTTATTTTATAAAGTTACTCTTTTCATACAATCCACATTTTTACAACAGTAATCCACAGGGGCCGGCGCCGGTCAATACGGGTTTTACAGGTTTTGCACAGAAATGTGAATTAGAAGGTCTGCATATCTTCAGCCCTTACGAATAAACAGGCTATGTGAACAGCTGTTGGATAATCCTGCCGATTTCTCCATCGGGGGATCCCGGACAGGGCCGGAACAATTTTTATTTCAAAGAATTCATTTTCATCCTCACGTTCCACAGCGCTTTATCCACAGAAAAAAGCAGCAATTAACAACCCGCTGTGGGGAAAAATCAGCCCCCGCCCTTTTTTTGTTTGCCAAAAACAACCGGTTCCTGATACATAAGCGGGCATAACTGAAATCAGGAAACCCGTACATTTAACCAATAAATTTATTTTATGCTGTTTCTTAAAAGAATATTGGTATCCTGTATCCTGGCCCTGTTTGTTTTTTCAGCCCGGGCTGATGAAGGGATGTGGCTGCCCCAGCTGCTGGCCCAGTTGAATGAAAAACAAATGAAAAGCATGGGGATGAAGATAACGGCGGCCGATATATATAATATTAATAAAGGCAGCTTAAAGGATGCTATTGTAAGTTTTGGCGGATTTTGTACCGGTGAGATCATATCGTCCAAAGGACTGGTTATTACCAATCACCATTGCGGGTTTGATGCGGTGCAGAATCATTCCACGCTTGAACATAATTATATACGGGACGGGTTCTGGGCGAAGAACAACGGGGAAGAATTGCCCAACCAGGGGCTGTTCGTCACGTTTATTATAAGGATCGATGATGTAACAGACCAGGTATTAAAGAATATCAAACCCTCGATGGATGAAAAAGACCGCCAGTCGCAGGTGGATGAGAATATTGCAGCGATCAGGAAAACCGTGAAAAAGGAAAGCTACCAGGATGCCTTTGTCCGGGCTTTCTTCGAAGGAAACAAGTATTACCTTTTTGTAACAGAAACATACAAGGATGTGCGGCTGGTAGGCGCTCCGCCTGCTTCCATCGGAAACTTCGGCAAGGATACGGATAACTGGATGTGGCCCCGTCATACCGGCGACTTCTCCATGTTCCGCATTTATGCAGGCAAGGATAATAAACCGGCCGATTATTCACCGGACAATATTCCTTATACTCCCAAACGGGCACTGTCTGTTTCATTAAAAGGGTTGAAAGAGGGCGATTTCACGATGGTATTCGGTTTCCCGGGGAGAACCACCGAGTACCTTCCTTCCGTAGCGGTGGAGCAGATCATGAACCTGAATGATCCGGCGAAGATCGCTGTACGGGAAAAAGCACTTGGCGTGATCGATGCGTTTATGCGCAAGGATGAACAGATCAGGATCCAGTACGCCGCCAAATATGCCAATATCGAAAATGCCTACAAAAAATGGCAGGGTGAAGTGCTGGGATTAAAGATCAGTAATGCTATTGATAAAAAGAAAGCGTATGAAGCCGAGTTCCGGAAACGGGTAAGCAATAAACCCGAATGGTCCGGCATACTGAAGACGCTGGAAGACCTGTATGAAGAAATAAAACCGTACGGCCTGGCCAGGGATTATTATACAGAGATCATCAGCAAGATCGAACTCTTTACGATAGCCGCCCAGCTGAACAGCCTGGTGACCGCCTATGAAAAGGACGGGGAGAAAGGGTTTCAGCAAAAAGCAGGTGCTGTAAAAAACATGCTGGATGGTTTCTACGGGGAATACAATCCCGTGGTAGATAAGAAACTCTTTGAGGCGCTGATGGATATTTATGTCAATAAACAGAGCGCAGTGTATGTCTCCTCCATGGTGAAGGACTGGCTGAGTGCGTCAGGCAACAGCTTTGAAAAACTGGCGGATAAAACATATGCCGCCACCAGCATTCAAAACCAGGAGGCCACCAGGAAGCTGCTGGAGAAACCGGCTTCTGAACTGATCAGCCTGCTGAAGAATGATGAGGTCATCCGGCTGTATAATGATATACTGAAAACGTATCAGTCGCAGGTACAATCAAAGCTGGGGGTGATCCAGCCCCGGATCAACCAGGCACAACGTACTTATATGGAAGCGCAGATGGCGGCCTTTAAGGAAAAGACATTTTACCCGGATGCCAACAGTACGCTAAGGGTTACCTACGGAAATGTAAAAGGATATAACCCCCGCGACGCGGTGTCGTATGATTATTACACCTACCTCGACGGGGTGATGGAAAAATATAAACCCGGCGACTACGAATTTGATGTACCGGAGAAGCTGATCACCTTATATAAAAACAAGGATTATGGCCGGTACGGGGTGAATGGAAAGATGCCCGTTTGCTTTATTGCCCGCAACCATACTACCGGCGGCAACTCCGGCAGCCCTGCTCTTGATGCATACGGCAACCTGGTGGGCCTCAATTTTGACCGGGTATGGGAAGGTACCATGAGCGATATCAATTATGATCCCTCTATTTGCCGGAACATAATGGTCGATATCAGGTATGTCCTCTTCATTATCGACAAATATGCCGGCGCCGGCCACCTGGTGCAGGAAATGAAACTGGTGGGTGCCGGGACAGGCCGCTGAGTCCCCGGAGCAGAAGCCTGAGAACGAAGCGATAAAGCCGGGGGATCCCGCCCTTTCCGGGGGGATTTCACCCGCCGCTGAACCGGCAAACTAATTGACAGACTTACCCACACTATATCCCCAAAAACCCTAATTTTGCCGTCCCCCAAAGAAGGCCCTGCCGAGGGCTGGTAATCTTTGGTTTTCAAAACCCTATTTATATAAATATCAGTATGTCTATTATTCAAACGATACAGGACAAGGGTGCCAAAATAATGGTGGTTATTATTGCCGTGGCCCTGCTTGGTTTTATCCTTACCGATTACTTCCAGAGCCGTAACCGCTCCCGTGGCGGTGGTTCAGAAAGTGTCGGTCGTGTAAACGGAACCAAGATCGGGTTTACCAGTTTCAACAGTGCCGTAACCGCTGAAGAGAAAAGACTGGTGGACCAGGGATATCCCTCAGACCAGGCCACCCAGATGGCATTGAACAGTGCCTGGGACCAGGAAGTTAACCGCATCATCATGGAAGATGAGTTTGATAAACTGGGTGTTGAAGTAAGCAAGAAAGAACTCGGCGATATCCTTTATGGTGCCAATGCCCCGCAGGATCTGAAAAACCAGTTCACCGATCCCAAGACCGGTATCTATAATGCCGCACAGGCAAAGCAGCAGATCGACCAGATCCTTAAAAAAGGTTCGCCGGAACAAAAAGCCTCCTTCAATAATTATATCAACCAGCTGATCATCCAGCGCAAGTATGAAAAATACATGTCGCTGTACAGCAACGGTACTAATGTGCCGAGGTGGTTCGTAGAAAAACAAAATGGCGACAACAGCCTGATGGCAAAAGCATCGCTGGTGAAAGAAGTGTACTCCTCGATCCCCGACAGCACCATTAAGATCGATGACAAGGAGATAGCGGATTATGTAAGCAAGCACAAAGACGATTTCAAACAAACCGAAAGCCGCAGCATCAGCTATGTAATGTTCAGTGCCGCACCGTCGAAAGCCGATTCGGTGGCTGCCCTGGACAAAGCAAACCAACTGAAAGCAGAGCTGGATACGATTACCAATGTGACCTCACTGCTGGACAGGGAAGCGGTAAACCCCGCCCTTAACTATGACGGGTATAAAAATGCAGCGGCCCTGCAACTGAAGGACAAGGACTCCATTATCCGTATGCCGGCCGGCCGGGTGTACGGCCCGTTCTTACAGGGCAACAGCTATATGCTTGCCCGGCTCAACAGCGTAAAACAAATTGCAGACTCTGCCAAAGTAAGACACATACTCATTGCTACCATGCAAAGGGATCAGCAGACAGGACAGTTTTACCCGGTAAGGGATACCGTAAGTGCCTATACACTTGCCGATAGTATCCGGAAGGCAATTGCCGCCGGTTCCAACTTCGATACCCTTTGTGCTAAATTCTCAGATGACCCGGGCAGCAAAGACAAGGGCGGTGTGTATGACTACAACATGGTGTACCCCGGGCAGATGGTGGGCCCCTTCAACGACTTTTCACTCGGCAACCCCGTAGGCACCAAAGGCATTGTGAAAACAGATTTCGGTTATCACTATATTGAAGTGCTTGGCCAGAAAGGCGGCCAGACCGGTTATAAAGTAACCGTAGTACCCGTGGATATTGTTGTCAGCAATGTAACAGAAGACAATGCCAGCAATGAAGCCGCAAAATTTGCCGGCGATTGCCGTGACCTCAAATCTTTTGACGCCAACGTTGACAAACTTCTGAAACCGAAAGGTATCAACAAGGCCTTCGCTTCTGTAGGTCCCAACGATGCACAGATCGGACCGCTTGGTACTTCCAGGGCCCTGGTAAAAGATATATACAAGGCCAGTCTCGGGGAAGTGCTGAAGCCGGTAAAGGTTGGCCAGAATTATATTGTGGCAGCCGTTACTGAAATACTCAAAGAAGGAACGATGTCCGTGGAGAAAGCAAGACCGGGTGCGGAAGCAGTACTCCGCAACAAGAAGAAAGCCGATGTGCTGAAACAAAAGTGTTCTGGGCAAACCCGCCACACTGGAAACCGCCGCTGCAGCATGGGGAGGCAAACGGAAAGATTGAAACGATCGACAGCGTCCGGATCACCGGCAGCCGAAACTTGGATATGAACCCAGGGTAACCGGCGCTATATTTAATCCTGGCAACAAGGGAAACTTGTACCGGAAGCACTGGAAGGTGTGAACGCGGTGTGTATGGCAGGGTTGACAGCGTTACCGCTACACCGGTGACACAGGGAAGTGTGGCATGGCCGAGCAAAGAAAAAAATATGACAGCCCAGAAACAACAAAGCACCAACGACCCGCTCGGGGCCCTGAAGAGTGCCGCAACCATCAAAGACAACCGAAGCGACAGGTATTAACGGGTACCGTTAAATAATTGAATCCCGCCTCCGGAATCCCGCGGCGGGATTTTTCTTTTGCGGAAGTCGCAAACCCGGCTCAAACCAAGTTGTTATTTTTACAGCGGCTATGAGCGAACCCTTCATTAATAAAGTGGCCGAAAGCGGCCTCATCACCCTTGACCTGGAAAAATATTACCCCCGGGGCGAGACCGCTTTGTTTGACATGAAGGACCATCTCTTCATGGGCCTGATCCTGAAAGAAAAAGATTTCCGGGAAGCACTGAAAACACTGGACTGGTCGAAATACAAGGATAAAGAGGTGGCCCTCTTCTGCAGCGCCGATGCCATCATACCGGTATGGGCCTGGATGCTGGCCGCCGCTTACCTGCAACCGGTGGCAAAAGAGATCGTAATGGGCGACGAAAAGGAACTGCACCGGCGGCTTTACCTGAAAAACATCGATGCAATTGATGTAAACGAGTTCGCCGATAAACGGGTGGTGATAAAAGGCTGCGGCGAAACACCGATCGCCGATTATGTCTACATGGAGATCACCCGCAAGCTGCGGCCGGTAGTAAAAAGCATCATGTACGGGGAGCCCTGCAGCACCGTGCCGGTGTACAAGAAAAAATAAGACTCAGAACCAGCCCCTTCTTCTGAATACCCACAGCATCCAGATAGGGATGACCAGCATGAATATTACAGCACCAAAAAATCCATAAGGATTATGTAACCAGGGAATAGCATCGAAATTCATCCCGAAGATGCCGCCGATAACCGTTGCCGGCGCCAGCAGGCAGGTAACGATCGCCATTACTTTCATCACTTCATTCATCTTCAGGTT
The DNA here is from genome assembly GCA_046329665.1 of Chitinophagaceae bacterium. Lineage (GTDB taxonomy): Bacteria > Bacteroidota > Bacteroidia > Chitinophagales > Chitinophagaceae > JJ008. The sequence continues at coordinate 145,353 of JAXLUG010000005.1, forward strand.
CACGTTATTGATATGCAGGTCTTGTAAACTCACCATCACGTCCCGGTAGTTCTCCGAAAGATCGATGGCCTGAACGATGTGATCATACACATCCTTAAAGTATTTGGTGTGCCGGTCATCCAGCAGTTCGCTTTCGCTCCGCAAAAAACCGTTTACCAGTTCACGTACCGGGTTGAAGTTTCTTTTCAGGACGATCAGCTCTTTTCGCAGCTGTGTGATATGGGTAAGGGCCCTGGGATTGTTTGCTTTCATCACTTCTTCCTCCACTTCTTCTATACGGTCGCCCAGTTTTTCCATCACCACGAAGTAGTGGTCCACGATCATATCCAGCAGGGCATAGCAAAGAAGATCGGCGCCCCGCTGCCGCAGTTTTGTATTGGGTATCTTCAGCTTTTCCCGGAGCGGGGTGAACACATCCCGGTGGGCATCTTCCTGGAAACTGATCACCACATCCTTTGCCAGAATGATACTGATCTGCTCCTGCTCCACCGAGTGTTTTTCTTCATTGTAATAAAGCATGTTCAGCAGGCAGAAGATACTGTTGTCGGCTTCATCCAGTTTGGGCCGCTGGTTGATGCTGAGAATATCCTCCACCACCAGCGGGTGAATATCATAATGTGCACAGATCGACTCCACATCTGCTTTCCGTAACCCGTCGACATTGATCCAGGTGGTCCGCCCGCTGGTTTTATATTTAAAACAATCCGTCACACCCCGGAGCTTTTTCTCCTCCAGGGTGGTGGCATCATAGTCAAACACAGAAACCACCACCTCCTTTGCCTCCTCCCGGTGAGGCATCACCGTCGGGTTGACCGCCAGGATCTCCTTTGTTCTTTTTACCTGGAAAAGATTGGGCAGGTACAGGTACTTGAGATATTTATCAGGGCGAAGCTTATCGAGATTCATTGGAGAAAGGTAGGAAAAGAAATGAAAGAAATAAACCATAAGCCCCGGTCCGGGTCATACGCACAAAACATAACTACCATGAAAGCAAAAGTTTTACTGATCGGACTGGGCCTGCTGATAGCGGGGATCACCGCAAATGCCCAGCGTGTAGGTGTGAGGCTTAATTTTTCAGTTGGAACAAGGATCGGCCCGCCGGGTCCTGCCCCGTATGGCGGAGCGATCTGGATCGGCCCGGAATGGCAATGGAGAAGGGGCCGGTATGTGGAAGTGCCCGGTTACTGGGCAAGCCCCCGCCGCTATGGTGCCGTATGGGTGCCGGGCCACTGGAAATATTCCCGCAGAGGCTACCGGTGGGTTCCCGGTCGCTGGAGATAGAATTACCGGTTTGCCCGGTGGCTGAACCGCATCAAAATTGAATCATAACGGGCTGTATTGCCGGGATCATAATCCGCAATGCGGCCCGTTTCTTTTCCTTTAGTATCGGTGAACACCACCAGCGGTATGGTTGTAAAACCGAATATGTTCTCTGTTTCCTCAATGCGGTCAGCCGGAATGATATACTGTCGCCAGGGCAGCTGTTCCTGCCGCAGGGCCCGTTGCCACTGCCCGGTATCGGTATCGATCGAAACACTTACAAGATTTATATTTCTTCCGGCATATTTCCGGTACAGGGCCTTCAGCTGCGGAATCTCTTTCCGGCACGGCATACACCAGCTTGCCCAGAATACCACCATGTTCATTCCGGAAGCCGTATCAATTACCGGCCCGGCCTCCCCCTGCGGTGTGGGCAGTACAAGGACGGGATAGGGTTCCCCTGCCGCCGGACGTATGGTTAAATAGTGACGGAACCGGCGAAAGCCTTCGGAAGACCGCACCGTATCATTGAACAGATCAACAAGGCTGTTCAGCTCTTCTTTCTGATATAGTTCTTTGGAATCATAGATGCTTTGCAACAGAAAGAATGACCAGGGGTGTTGTTTTATTTCTTCGGTCAGCAGCCGGAATTTTTCTTTCCGGCGGACACTGTCCTTATCTCCCATCCACCCGATATCCGTAAACTGGTTTTTGAAACAGAGACGGGTTTCCCTTCCCCCGTCTATCCTTAGCCAGGGAGAGGCATTGTATACACCGGTGATGGTAGTATGGCCCTGTTCAACATAAAAAGCATCCCGCAGGCTTTGCAGGCTGTCGGCCCCCAGCAGAGGATTGCGGAACTTTAACCGCTGCGGGTGGGCTATATCGCCATTCCTGATAAAATGAATAGCCGCCAGCCAGGGATAAAAAGATGGACCGGTTTTAATCTGAAAAACGAAATGACCGTTGATGCAATCAGCCGAATCCAGCGGCGTTTTCCATTTTCCGGCATCAACAAGATAGAGCTTGGTATCAGGCAAACCGGTGACCGTACCTTCAATGCGAACGGACCGGGCTTCCTCATTTTTGTCAGCACAGGAATAAAAAAGAAAGAAAAAGGTAATGTACAGGAAATGCTTCATAAAGACCGGCCGTTACAGCAGGCTAAATTTAGACTGATTTTTCCGGCAGAAGAACTTTGTTTACATTGATGATTCAATCAACCCCGGCCTTTTCATGCTGCGCCTCCTCCTCATTTGTCTTTTACCGGCCGCCTCTTTTTCACAGACGATCCCGTACCGGCAATACCGGGAAGGGAGTGTGCTTGAATACCGGCTGACCAGCGAAAGTTTTCAGAACGCAACCTTCTCGGGTAAAAGTGTGGCATTTGCAAAGATGGAAGTGGTTAGCGACTCCGGGCAGCTGGCAGAAGAGATCTCCTGGCGGGCAAAAACAACGTACAGCGGGAGCGACACCACGGATCTTACACCAGCCGCAAGAAGGGTAAAGCCCTACCGCATCTCGCTGCTGCCGGAAGGATCGGTTCCGCTTCCAACACTGGATAACCCGGTCATGGTAGGCGAGATCACCGACCTGAATACTTTTTTTGTGGCCATCTCGCCGAAGCTGAACATGCACAAGCTCTCCCGCCGACAGCCTGTATATGTAAATGAAAAAACGCTGGAAGGAAATTTCGCAGAAGGCATCAGCATCCTCCGGGGTTCCGATTGTATCCAGACCTCACAACGGCTGGTAAAACATAAGAAACGCTATACGGTGATACAAACGGATTTTATGCCGCCGGCATCCCGGTGTATAACACCACTGACCGATACGATCGCTCAAAAGACATTTGATCATCCCAATAATTTCCAGATGCTGCAGAAAACAGCCGGCGGCAGCCTGAACCTCTTGTGGGGAACCGAATCCTTTACGGTAACCTGCCGGATCGATAACCGGGACGGAAAGATCATCAGCGCCACGATGACCAACGAACTGAACCTGCGTTTGCGGGTGAATATATCACCGGACCTTTCATCTTACGCCGTCGAGATCCCGTTCAAAATAAAACGAAACCTCTTGCTGGAATGGATACCACCCCGGTGAACGAAGCGGTCAGTTCCACCCGCCCCCCAGGGCACGGTAAATATTGACTACCGAATTGAACTGCTGCAACTTTGTTTCGGTCAGCTCCAGCCGGGCATCCAGCGCATCCCGCTGTGTCATCAGCACTTCAAAATAATCTGCCCGGGCAGATTTGAAGAGTTCATTGGCAATGTCGACTGAATTGGCCAGCGCATTCACCTCCTTTGTTTTCAGTTCGTAGGATTTTTGCTGGTTGTCGATCCCTGACAGCCCGGTGGATACTTCGATGTATGCATTCAGGATCGTTCTTTCATAATTATACAGGGCCTGCAGCTGTCTGGCGTTAGCCGTATTGAATTCTGCCCTGATGGCATTCTTGTTGATCAGCGGCCCGGCAAGATCACCGGCCAGTGAAAAAAGCACCGACTCCGGAAATTTTACCAGGTAGGATGGTTTAAAGGCATTGAAGCCAAGCGCAGAGGATATTTCAAACGAAGGAAGGAATTCGGCACGGGCCACTTTAACATCCAGCTCGGCGGCCGTAAGCTCCAGCTCGGCCTGTTTGATATCCGGCCGGTTCTTCAGCAGTTGCGAGGGGATACCGGTGAACACCTGTTGCGGTACCAGGGAAAGAAAGGCCGATTTATCCCTTATCACCGGTTGCGGATAACGACCGGCCAGGAAGTTGATCTCGTTTTCCTTTTCTTTTATCTTCTGCAGCAGGTCGAACTCCATGCTTTGCGAACTCAGCACCTCCGCCTCAAATTTTTTCACAGCCAGTTCGGTTACCCTGGCGGCTTCTTTCTGTACCCGCACCACCTCCAGGGCGCTTTTTTGCAGGCTGATGGTTTGCCGGACAATATCAAGCTGGTTATCCAGCGCCAGCAGTTCATAATATGCATTTGCGATCTCGGCGATCAGGTTTGTGATCACAAAGTTTTTCCCCTCCACGGTGGCGAGGTACCTGGTAACGGCGGCTGTTTTTTCTGTGCGCAGTTTTTTCCAGATGTCTACTTCCCAGTTGGCATAAGCGCCGATGCGCAGGTCGGTAAGCCATTCCGGTACTTCTTTACCGGGAGTGATCTCCGTAGAAGCATCACCGGCGCCCTGGCTGGTGTAGCGGCCCACTTTATCAACTCCGGCACCGCCACCTGCCACCACGGATGGAAGCAGTTTCCCCTGCTTCACCCGTATATCGTTGCGGGCAATTTCAATTTCCTGCAGGGTCATCAGCAACTCCTGGTTATTCTTCAGAGCGGTATCGATCAGCATCACGAGGTTCTTGTCGGTGAAGAACTCTTTCCACCGGATGGTGGCGGTATTCGCAGTATCGTCTGAATGGCCATAGGAAACAGGAACGGGTTTCGGTGCCGGCGCCTTGGCCAGCGAAGGCACCTTGCACCGGGTACAGGCAATAGCGATGCAGACAAAGAATACGTAATGATAAAGCTTAAACGGGTTCGACATTGTGATCTATTTCTTCGGTTAATGGATTTTCATATTGATCGTCCACGATAGGATTCTTCTCCGAAATTTTAGCAAACAGGTAATAAAGGCCGGGGATGAGCAATACGCCGAACACCGTTCCCAGCAACATACCACCGGCCGCCGCCGATCCGATCGTTCTGTTTCCGACCGCACCGGGGCCTTTGGCGAATACAAGCGGGACGAGGCCGGCAATGAAGGCCAGCGATGTCATCAGGATCGGGCGGAACCGTACGGCCGCCCCTTCAATAGCTGATTTAAGAACAGAGTTTCCCGACTTGTGTTTTTGCACGGCGAATTCCACGATCAGTACCGCATTTTTGCCCAGCAACCCGATCAGCATAACCATGGCCACCTGCGCATAGATATTATTTTCAAGCCCCATCACTTTCAGCAGCAGAAAAGCGCCGAATATACCTGCCGGCAGGGAAAGGATAACCGGCAGGGGCAGGAGAAAACTTTCATACTGGGCTGCCAGCAACAGGTACACAAACGTAAGCGAGATAAGAAAGATGTAAATGGCCTGGTTGCCCTGGTCCACCTCATCCTTGGAGATACCGGCCCAGTCGATACCAAAACCCCTCGGCAGTTTTGTCTTTGCCACGTCATTGATGACCTTGATCGCAGTACCACTGCTGTAACCCGGTGCGGCGCCGCCGCTTATTTCGGAGGAGTTGTAAAGATTATGCCGGGTTATTTCCGACAGGCCGTACACCTTATCAATACGCATAAAGGCAGAGAAGGGAACCATTTCGCCTTTGTCGTTCTTGACATAAAGTTTCAGCAGGTCTTCCGGGAGCGCCCGGTATTCGGGCGAAGCCTGTACCATTACCTTGTATTGCCGGTCGTATTTGATGAAGTTTGTTTCATAGTTACTGCCCACCAGGGTGGAGAGGGTATTCATGGCATTATCGATGGTCACTCCTTTCTGCTGTGCAATGTCGTTGTCGATATTCAGCATATACTGCGGATAGCTGGCACTGTAAAAACTGAAGACGGAAGAAAGTTCAGGACGTTTGTTCAGCTCCTGCAGGAAATCATTGTTCACCTTCTCCATGAGTTTATAATCACCGCTTCCGGCTTTATCCAGCAGGCGTAATTCAAAACCACCGGCAGCACCGTACCCGGGCACGGCAGGCGGCGGGAAGAATTCGATCTCAGCGCCCTTGATGTTCTTTGCCCGCTCTTCCAGTTCGGCGATCACTTCTTTTACGGAGTGTTTTCTTTCCTTCCAGTCTTTCAGGTTCACCAGGCAGGTACCGGTATTGGCACCCGTTCCTTCAGAAAGGATCTCAAAACCGGCGAGAGAGGAAACAGATTTTACATCTTCAATTCCGGTGGCCACTTTTTGTAATTGCTTTACCACCTCATCGGTTCTTTCCAGGGTGGCGCCGGGAGGGGTTTGCACAATGGCATAGAACGTTCCCTGGTCTTCGTTGGGAATAAAACCGGAAGGCACGGTACCGCTGAGGAAATAAGTACCGGCACAGAAACCGCCCAGGGCGAGCAGGGTAACCATCCGCCTGTTCACAATAAAACGCAGCAGGTATTTATACCGGCCCATCACCCTGCCAAACCAGTTGTTGAAGCCAATGAGCAATTTTGTGAGCCATGATTTTTTCTTATTCGTACCATGGGTGTTCTTCAGCAATGCAGCACAGAGGGCCGGTGTCAGCGTCAGCGCAACTAATCCCGACAGGACGATGGAGGTGGACATGGTGATGGAGAACTGCCGGTAAAAAACACCCACCGGCCCGGACATAAATGCGACGGGGATGAACACAGCTGCCATCACCAGGGTAATGGCAATGATCGCTCCGCTGATCTCATGCATGGCTTCCTCGGTGGCCCTTACCGGCGACAGGTTGTCGTTTTCCATCTTTGCATGCACCGCCTCCACCACCACGATCGCATTGTCCACCACGATACCAATCGCCAGCACCAGGGCAAACAGGGTGATCAGGTTAAGGGTGATATGAAACAGCTGCATGAATAAAAAAGTACCCACCAGCGAAACCGGCACGGCAATGGCCGGGATCAGGGTCGAACGCCAGTCGCCAAGGAACACAAACACCACCAGCCCCACCAGGAGGAAGGCTTCCAGGAGCGTATGCAATACTTTTTCAATGGACGCATCGAGAAATTTAGAAACATCATAGCTGATCTCGTAATCCATTCCTTTTGGAAAACTGCTGGCCTTGATCTCCTTCATCTTTGCTTTGATGTTTTTGATCACAAGGCTGGCATTACTGCCATAGGATTGTTTGATCATAATGGCAGCAGAAGGACGGCCATTCAGTTTGGAGTAGATATCATAGAAGCTGGTGCCGAACTCCACATCTGCCACATCCTTTACCCGCAGCAGCTGCCCGTCGGGGCTTGCCTTGATGACGATGTTCTCATATCCTTCCTTCGTGGTAAACCGGCCGGGGTATTTCAATACATACTCAAAGGCCTGCGAACGTTTACCGGAACTTTCACCCGTTCTTCCGGGAGAAGCTTCGAGGCTTTGCTCATCAATCGCCTTCAGTACTTCATCTGCCGACACCTTGTAGGCCAGCATCCGGTCGGGTTTCAGCCAGATCCGCATGGCATATTCACGGTCGCCGAGCACATCGGCAAAACCGACCCCATCCACACTTTTTAATTCAGACAACAGGTTGATGTCGGCGAAATTGTACAGGAACTTTTCATCCAGCGAGGGGTCGGTGCTGTAGAGGTTCACATACATCAGCATGTTGGATTCCTCCCGGGTGATCTTCACCCCTTCCCGCACCACCACCGGCGGCAGCTTGTTCACCACGGAGGCCACCCGGTTCTGGATGTTTACAGAAGCGATATTCGGATCGACACCGGAATAGAAGACCACCTGGATCGTTGCTTCCCCGTCATTGCCCGCATCGGAAGCGATATACTTGATACCCGGTGTGCCATTGATGGCCCTTTCCAGCGGGATGACCACGGCTTTGATCAGCAGCTCACCATTGGCGCCGGGATACTCGGCCGTGATATTTACTTTAGGCGGAGAGATAGAAGGAAACTGGGTGACCGGCAACTGCATCAGCGCAATCACCCCAAGCAGGGTGATGATCAGCGAGATCACAATAGACAGAACCGGCCGGTGTATGAACTTGTTGAACATGGATTGGCTTTTGCAGGGTTGGGGTCACTATTGTTTTATCAGTTGCAGGTCGGCAATGATCTTTTTCGGATCGGCATAGGTGTAGGCGATCTTATCATCGTCTTTGGCGCTTTGCACCCCTTCCACAATGATCCTGTCGTTTTCCGACAGACCCGCATCAACAACATACAGGTCCGGCAGGCGGGCCCTGATACTGATGTTCCTGGACTTTACAACATTGTTCTTATCGACCACGAAGACATAGATCTTATCCTGGATATCGTAGGTCGCTTTTTGCGGGATCACGATGGCGCCGGTAAGGTTGACGGTCATCTGCACATTTCCCGTTTCACCATGACGGAGCAGCAGATCCGGGTTGGGAAACCTTGCCCGGAAAGCAATGTTGCCGGTTTCGTTGTCAAACTCTCCCTCCACGGTTTCAATAACCCCCTTGTATTTATAATCCGCCCCGTTAGCAAGCTTCAGGCCCACTTCCTGTTTCTGGCCGGCCTTTGTTTTTTCCTTGTAGTCGAGGTATTCGCTTTCCGATACATTGAAGTAAGCGTAAATGCTTTTGTTATCAGATAAAGTGGTCAGCAACCCGCCTTCATCAATAAGGCTTCCCTGTTTGAACCGGATGCGGTCAACGATCCCGTCGAAGGGCGCCCTTATTTCAGTGAGGGAAAGATGGATCTGGGCGAGGGACAGTTCAGCTTTTGCTTCATCGAGTTTGGCCTGTGCCATGGCCAGCTCGGTTTTGGAAACAATGTTTTTATCGGCCAGCGTTTTGGTATTCAGCATCTCCAGTTCGGCTTCCTTTACCGCAGCCTTGTTCTTCAGCACTTCTGCTTCATACATCCTGGGCATGATGCGGAAAAGGAGCTGCCCGGCATGTACATACTGACCCTCGTCTACATTGATGGTCTGCAGGTATCCCTTCTCCTGGGCCCGCACTTCAATGTTCCGCACCGACTGAATCTGGGAAACATAATCCCTGACAAAGGAAGTGTCCATCTTCAGCGGGCTGGTGACGGTGTACTTACCCGCCTCTTCTTTTTCTTTTTTCTTTGGCGAGCAGCCTGTTTGATATACCGCAAGGGCATATAAGCCGATAAGCCAGGTGATTCTGTTCATTTTTTTCTTCAGGGGTTTTAATACTGTCGTGTGAAAACCGGTGTCAGTACCGGGCGATAAAAAGGGTGGTGGCAGGCATACCGGAAAATAACGGGTGAATCCCGTGAGGTACGAATCCCGGATGCCCCCCGGCGATTAAACAAGCCTGCTTCTGGTTTAAAAAAATACAGCAGGAAGAAATGGTGTACAGGGCGCCGTGTATTCCCGCACCCGTTCATCAGCTGTACCAGCAGGACTGGTAAAAAAGTCGGGGCCGATTTCATCAGGGGCTCAAAAATAGAAGCACCCTCCAAGAATCAGAAGTAATAAGGCCCGGTTTGTAAATCGTTAACAAAACAACCCGGCTCCTGCCGGAGAAAGCACATCACAGACGTTTGCACGGAAACCGGAAAGGAAAAGTTATAAGCGGAAGCTGATGCCGGCCAGCACACAAACTGTACCTAACCGCTGCTGTCCCCTGAAGGTGATAAAAGACTGTGAAACGGTGTAGCCGGGACTGCCGTACACCCCCCGGGTCGTGTAGGTGGTTGATCTCACTTCTTTAAAAGTTACATCCCCGGTACCATAATACAGGAGCGAACCGCTGAGGCAAATATTTTTTGTAAGCCGGTAATGAAAACCGGCAGCGGTATGATACGAAAACCCGAAGGCGGTCTCCTTGGTTTGCTCAACCACAGCAGTGGCGGTATCAGTAATACTTGAGCCTTTGACATGCGGAAGTAAAACATAGCCGGCGCCCACCGCACCCGACAAGCTAAACCAGCTTTTCTTTGAATCGCCACCCGGCAGCCACTCCATTCCGGCATGCAGGCTTCCCGCAAACCAGGATCTCTTTTCAACTATCCAGTTCTTGTAATAATTATGGCCCGGCGGCGGCGGAGTACCGGTCGTACTGCCGAAGTAAAAATTTTGCCCGATACTGACAGCAGAAAGACCGTTCTCAAAGGCTTTTACATGAAGCGGGTTCCGCTGTGCAGCAGCGAAGATCAGCAGGTTCCATTTTTTACTTACCGGATGTGAATACTGCAGGGCCATCGCTTCACCGGTTTTAGCAAACCCGGAACCGGGATCGGTAATATCTTTTTGTGCAAAAACACCCGCCGGAACAGAGGCGCCCGCCAGCACCGTCAGCCGGCCGGTGTGCTGTGCCGTTGCGAGAAGAGTGTTGATCAGCAGAATAAGCGTAACCCGTATTTTAGTTTTCATACCGGCGTATAAAGGCGATTAAAGTTTTTCATACAGGGCCCTTAATTTTTCCCGGGTCATGATCTGTTCCCAGTCTTTGCCCAGGGCGTTTTCCCAAAGCGGCTTCATACCGAGTGAAACATTCATCATCTTTTCAAAATCTTCTTCCGTTAAATTTTTGCAGATACCGGCGGGGATATCAACCCCGTTCTTCTCCACCATGTATTTGAATTCCTTCACCCCTTCCGGGTAATACTCTTCCAGGTGGTTCATCACAATACAGTTGCCGATACCATGTTTGGTGCCGAGCAGGTAACTGAGGCCGTAGCTTACGGCATGCGCCACACCCACCTGGCTGTACGCAATGCTCATCCCGCCGGCATAGGAAGCCATCATCAGTTTATCATCACATTCATCGGTCCATTCATGGGCGTTCACAAACACATCCCGGCAAAGCTCCAGCGCTTTTTCGCCATAGCTCTTGCTGAACTCGTTCAGGTAAGTTCCCTGCAGGCTTTCGATACAATGTATGTAGCAGTCCATGCCCGTGTAGAAGCGCTGGTTGACCGGGGCATCTTTTGTAAGTTCAGGATCGAGTACGATCTGGTCGAACGGAGTAAAGTCAGAATTCATCCCCAGTTTTTTGGCAGGCCCCGTCAGCACGGTTGTTCTTGATACCTCTGCACCGGTACCGCTGAGGGTGGGGATGCCGGCTTTATAAACACCGGGATGCTTCACCAGGTCCCAGCCCTGGTAATCGGCAGAAGAACCCGGGTTGTTCATCATCAGTGAAACGGCCTTGGCAAGATCCAGGGTGCTGCCGCCCCCGATACCGATCACACCGCTGACGGTACCAAACTCCTCTTTAAGCTGCCGGGCAAGGCTGTCGACATAAGTTGTTTTGGGTTCGCTGGTAACATCGGCAAAGACCACCCGGTCATTTCCCCGGAGCGGCACCCGGTCAGCCAGCGGCTTTCCCCTGAAGTAGTGGTCCACCAGGAAGATCATCGGCGCCCCCTGTTTGCGATGAGGGGCCAGTATTTCATCTAACTGGTTAAACGATCCCCGGCCATACACTACATAGCCGATCATCTTGAAATTGCGGAAAGCCATAGCAATAATTTGCTGCGAAATTAAGACAGGAAGGTGATTGTGGAGGGAGAGATCACTACCGGCGGGATGATATTTTTTAACGGATGGAAACCACACCGGACATAAGGAAGACAGGACTTTGCATAGCCGTCTGTGTTTTCAACAAGGAGCCTGTGTGCTATGTGGTGCAGGCCGTTCTCGAATCCGCAATTTCAAAACAGAACTTAACCAGGGCCTACCACACAGAGCGCATTGAATACACCACAAAGGATTTTATCCTTGAATACACATTATCGCTGAACGCATCCACCTCGTATTCGGTTTCGCCGGAAAAAAGCTGAACCGTGAAGACCCGTTCGCCGTCACCGGCAAATATTTCAGCAATGCTGTTATCAACAAATACATGGAGACGAAGCTCCTTATGGGCCAATGTGTACGGGACCTCCCACCGGGATAGTTTTTCAAAGCTCTTGCTGAAGGAATGTTGCCCCGCCGAGCTCCTGTCCACATACAGGATCTGCTTACGGTTATCATATCCGATCTCCAGGTAGTTGTCGCCTTCTTTATTCAGCCTCAGCCCTGCAATAGCGCTGTCTGAGGGCAGCAATGTGATATCGATCTCGTACTGCTGTGAGGTAAAGGGCAGGTGCTCCCATTTCTCGATAATGATATTGGAACCGGATTTTAATTTTTTGCGCAGGGCATTCAGCTGCGGAACCGGTTTTTGTACCAGCACCCATTCGTTGTTTACTTTCTTTACACTCAGTGTACGGGGCAGCGACATCGCCCCCTTCCAGGGCGTGGTGGGAATATCGTTGGCATAATTCCAGTTATTTACCCAGCCAATAGCCACCGGGGGATGCGGGGCCGGCAGCTGCCCGAATGTAATGGCCGCATAATAATCGGGGCCGTAGTCCGGACGGAAAATTTTACCGGCCGGGTTTTCACTGGTGAACCGTACTCCGTCAAACTCACCGACGAAATATTGCATGGCGGCATTCATCGACATTTGCAGCAGCCACTTCTTCTTTTCCGGGGCGCCTTCAGCCGGCACCTGTACCAGGTCCGGGCATTCCCATACGCCGCTCGTATCACCGGCCGGGCCAAAATCACTCAGGTGTTTCCAGTTAAGCAGGTTGGAGGATGAATAGAACTGAACCTGGTGCTCCACCGGCAGCATCACACACATCACCCAGTAATTCTTCGGGGCATACCAGAATACTTTGGGATCCCGGAAATCCTTTTTGTGCAGGTCAAGGATGGGATTCCTGTTGTACTTGGTCCAGGTCAGGCCTTCATCAAGGCTGTAGGCCAGGTGCTGTGACTGGTTCACGCCTTCGATATGCCCGGTGTAGATCGCCACAAAGGGAACCTTACCGTTCTTACCCAGTCCGCTGGTATTATGTACATCGGCCACACAGGTACCGGAAAAGATCATGGTATCTTTTTCTTCCGGGATGGCCACGGGCTGGTGCTTCCAGTGAACAAGATCAGTGCTGGTGGCATGCCCCCAGGTCATATGCCCCCAGACGTTGCCAAACGGATTGTGCTGGTAAAACAGATGGTAGGTTCCTTTATAATACAACAACCCGTTAGGATCGTTGGTCCAGTTCTTTTGCGGCGAAAAATGATACTGTGGCCGGTATCTTTCTTTGTAGCGCTCCTCCTGGGCGCCGGCCATAACACGGAGGGCAAACAGAAAAAATAATAAGAGGGATCGTTTCATATTACCAAAGACGGGTGAGGTGAACAGGGGCAGTATAAAATCCTATCGTAAATCTACCTTTAAAAAAGCGTATTTGTGTGATTGTTTGGGAAAGCCGGATAAATTTACTTTACACGATCCAATATCGATACGCTATGAAACTAATGATGTTCATCGGCAACGACCTTATTGAAGCCGTACCCCTCAACGACCAGGACATCAGGGTGCCTGGTTACCTTGGAAAATTCAAACGTCACCTCAAAGAAAAATACGACCAGCTGCTCAAGTCTTCCAATGAACCGCCGGAGTTTCTTGTTTGTAACCCCGATCTGCGGCCGGAGCTGGAAGGTCTGAATACCATGCAGAAATAAGATACCGCCCCTCACCCGAAGTCTTTCCCGCTATAAGTGTTAGTACTGATCACTTACCGGAAACGGTTTGTTAATGAAAATACCACGAAAGGGTTATTTTTTCCCCTCTTCATTTAACCTACCTTGGCAGTCTTAGTTGGAGGCTGAGGTACAAGCAGCGGGCATGAATGATGAACACAAAATAATATATGCACAGGCCGTTTTGATTTCCCCTTCCGGCAAATCAATTACAGGCGCTCAACCCGTTGCCGGAAATATCGGTGAACTGCTTCCTTCAGCACAAACTAAAAAAACAGTTACGGTTTTTCTTGAAAAGAACGGATTTAACGTGAACACAAACGGGCCGACCCTTTCCATAAGCGGAAAGAAATCGTTGTTTGAAAAGGTTTTCCATTTTTCCATACAACTGAAAAGCAAGGACGGCCAGGAGTACGCCACCGCAGTTACGAAACCCATTATTCCACCCGGACTGCAACCCCATTTGAAAGAGATCGTATTCAGCGAACCCGCTGCGTACTTTGGTTAAGGCATTTACCCGGTTAGTTGCAAACCTGATCATTAACCATTAAACCTGGTAGTATGCCTCCTGTTAAAAAAACAGCGCCGGTAGCCGGCGCAAGCCCCGTTTTACCCCCCGTAGTGTTTGCCCATGCCTCCGTTCATTCCATTGGCGGCGCTTCCCTGTTTGAAGCCGGGGGAAACATCACCAACCAGAACGTAGAAGGGTTTTTCTCCGATTCGTTTTTGGTACAGAAAGCGATCGAACAGTTAAAGGCGGCCGGCTTCCGCATCATGGGCACCAACGGGATCACCATCTCTATCGGCGCTCCTGCCGAACTGTATGAAAAAGCCTTCGGCACAAAACTGTTCCCGGCGGAACTGCCCGCCATAAAAGAATTCGGTGTGGAAGACACCGCCACCTTTATTTTACCCGAAGACGGCAATGTGAGGGGGATGATCAATGTATCAAAGACCGGTTTCAGGAATGTACTGGAAGGAATTTCCATCAACGAACCGGTGTATTATATGAACAATCCCTACCCGCCCCGGCAAAACTACTGGCACCTGGAAGTGCCCGGGGATGTATCGCTGGGTGTACAGGCCGACCCCGTTCACCGGATGGGCTATACCGGCCGGGGTATTAAAGTCATGATGGTGGACAGCGGATGGTACCGTCATCCGTACTTCATACGAAGAGGATACCGCAGCGGACCGGTACTGCTGGGCCCCGCCGCCACCGACCCGCTGACAGACAGCTCCGGGCACGGTACCGGTGAAAGCGCCAACCTGCTGGCCGTGGCGCCGGATGTTTCTTTCCAGATGGTAAAAATGAATTTCGCAGACAGCGCCGGTGCCTTCAATGCAGCGGTGGCGCAAAATCCGAAAGTGATCAGCTGCAGCTGGGGAAGCAGTAAACAGAACGGACCCTTAAGTGCCGCCGACCTGGTATTGTCTGCGGCCATCGCCAATGCCGTGGCCCGCGGGATCACTGTTGTTTTCTCTGCCGGTAACGGGCACTGGGGTTATCCCGGCCAGCATCCCGATGTGATCAGTGCCGGCGGTGTGTTCATGGAGGCGAACATGAGCCTGCAGGCCAGCAACTATGCCAGTGGCTTTGCCAGCAATATTTATCCCGGAAGAAATGTTCCCGATGTATCCGGCCTGGTAGGGATGAAACCAATGGCAGCGTACATCATGCTGCCGGTACAACCCGGAGACGATATCGATACACAGTTAGGAGCACCCGGCGCTTTTCCCAACACAGACCAGACATTGCCCAATGACGGATGGGCCGCTTTCAGCGGAACGAGTGCGGCCGCCCCGCAGATCGCCGGGGTATGTGCCCTGCTGAAACAGGCCGTACCGGGATTAACTCCCCAGCAGATAAAAAATATCCTGAAAGCAACCGCCGTGGATGTTACCACCGGCAACTGCAACCCGGCCACGGGCGGTAACCCTGCCCTGCCCGGACCCGACCTGGCCACAGGCAACGGACTGGTGAATGCATTTGGCGCCATCAAAAGAGCCCTGGCCTCACCGGTGCCGGTTACGCCGGCTTATTACTGGTAAAGAAGACCGGCAAAACGGATAAAGAATGTCTCTCAACAAAACCTTTAATCACTTAAACCTTAAACCATGGCAAATGAAAAAAAAGGAGGTACCGGCATCCGGTACGATGACTTTGTCAAGAACGTAAGGCCCGACCCCGGGTCTTCCGAACAGCTGGTGTTGCTTCATGGCTATGTAGGTGCGTCCACTTCAGACGACAAGATCCGCTTGTACAGCGATGCCAGTCTGAATGAGTATGCCGACATTGCCAAAGCCGACATTGTGTACAGTCTTCCCAACGAGGATGACCCGCTCGGCGGAAGCCGCTTCTGGGTGAAGCAAAGCGCTACTGTAAATTATGCAGATGCAGCGCAGACCTATGCACAGGGCGATATGTACAACAATTACATGAACGACATGTACACCCCCGGTACACAAACCATGGGGGCCGGTGCCGCCACGCTTACCTGCACCATCGGTCAGCTTACCAACACCACGGTATGCCGCCCGACCCGCTTCATCTGTCCCACTCCGGTCTCCCGGCTGATCATCTGCACACTGCCGCCGAGAACAAGACTGGGATGTCCGCCCCCGATCACACAGGCCACCTGCCCGCAGCCAAGCTGGGTCGATGCATGTCCTTCACAATGGGGATGCACCATTCAGACCGGTACAACAGTGATCAACCCCGGTACCGGCGGCGCACAGTTTGCCGGCGACTACACCGGCGGCGATGTGTACAATGATTACATGCAGAACAGCTACCAGCCGGGAACAGAAAACTTCGGCCCCGGTGCTGCCACCTCTCCGCAGGTATGCTATCAGGCGGTAACGATTGGCGCCTGCCAGACCTCCCCGGTTATCTGCAGGATCACACAACCTGTTTTCTGCCGCACCAATGTGATCATGTGCCGCTTCACCAAAGGATCCCCCTGGTGTCCTCCTGTAACCTGTGCCCTGGGAACCATCCGGCCTACCACCATCCCGTCGATCGCCTGCTATACGGTTGGATGCGCCACCGATTTTACAAGGGTGCAGACAACACTGCAAACCGCAGGTGCTACCGTAGCGGCTACCGTGGGCGCACAGTTTGCCGGAGATTACACCGGCGGAGATGTATATAATGATTATATGCAGAACGCTTACAGTCCCGGTATGGAAAACTTCGGGCCTTCACCGGCAACACAGGTCTGCCCGCAGCCGATTTCAGCGCCGCAGAATTGTATCTCCCTGCAGGTGGTCTGTCTTTCAAGACAGGTGGTTTGTATCTCCCGGCCCGCCTGGAGGTGCATCATCACCCGGAATAACCTGCCGTCCATTTGCAGGCCCTGCTGGGTAACTACCCAAACAACAACGGGCCCCAGCGCCGTGGATGGCTGCCCTTCCACACCCGGTGGCTGTATGACCGATATCACCCGGACGATCAGGACCGATACCATCAACCCCGGAGGCGGATTCTATGATTACGGGTACTGATCATTTTTGAAACAGTAATACAAAGAGTGCTGTTGCACAAACAGCACTCTTTCTTCACTTTTATTGAAATGCTATGCTGCTCACAGAACACAACCTGTTTTATTACCTGCTTGATAAAGGCATGACGGACCTGTCACCCGTCATCAACGGCGAATTCACCGTAAGGAGAAGCGACAGCCGCAACAATAACTTTATCGTCAACAAAGAATATGATCACCACTCCTATTTCATCAAACAGGTAAAAGCCCCGGACACAGAAAAGATCGAGACCATGCAGGTGGAAGCCACCGCCTACCGGCTGGCCCATACCGATCCGCAGTACAAGGCCCTGAAAGATTTCTTACCGGACTTTCATTATTACGATAACCACCACCATATCCTGGTGACCGGCCAGGTAAAGGAAGCCCTGTCGGTATATGACTATTATATGCAGGTACCGGCCCCGGATGACCAGCTGCCGGCCCTGATCGCCGATATACTGGCCTCCTTCCATAAAACGATCGGCACAAACGGCGACCAGCAGGCCTTCCGTTATTTCAAACGACAGCTCCCCTGGGTGTTCTCCGTCGCCAGCCAGGCCCCCGCCTCTTTGCAGGCACCGGCAGTATCGGCCGATCAGCAACTGATGCAGCTGATCGCCAAGAACCAGGACCTGCCCGGGCTCATCCAGCCGCTTTCTTCCCTGTGGCAGCCGGTGAGCCTGCTGCACAACGATGCCAAACTGAATAATTTCCTGGTAGGATATGATCAGGAAAAGAACAAGGTCCGGTTCATCCGCCTGATCGACTGGGAACTGGCCGATATCGGCGACCCTTTATGGGACCTCGCCACCGTGATGCAGCATTACCTCACCCTCTGGCTTACCACAGATGTACCCGAACAGGAATCCTTCTTTAAAAAGATAACCCTTGAACAGGTACAACCCCGGATACAGCAACTCTGGAACAGGTATGCCCGGCAGGTAAACTGGCAGCCCGCCCAACGGCAGGCCGCTTTGCTGAAGACCATACGCTTCTGCGCACTGAAACTGATCCACACCTGTTTTGAAACAACAACACAACTGTCCGTCCTGCAACCGGTAACGGTAAAGATGCTGCAGGTAAGCATCAACATCCTGAAAGCCCCGGCTGACGCCGCAACAAAATTATTTGGCCTCAATATGCAGTATGAAAAAGTCTACCAGTAACACAACATATATTACCGGGATCCTCGAAGCGATCGATATCAGCCCGCAGCGGGTACTGACCCACCACGGAAAACCGTACGGGCAACCGCTCAGCAATGCCTATATACAGCAGCCCAGCACCAGGATGCTCTTCCAGTCGCTGGAAGGTTTGCTCTATGCTGTTTATTACAGCCGCAACAACATTTCGCAGGAACAGATGCAAACGCCTCCCTCTTACCCGGAACTGGAGCAATCCCTCCGCCGGCTTTCTGCCAGCAACCGCTCCACAGAGGGATTTGATGAAGGATGGACGATCGAGAATATCGACCTGCAGGGTCAGATCATGGCCCGTAAAGGCAACCTGAAGCGGCAGGTGTTTGCAGGGGAATTCATCAGCACCAGCATGTTTCACCAGCGGCCCCTGCTCCATGCCGGCATCAAACTGATCAGCCGCAGGGAGCATAAGGACCCGGGCGCCGGGTTCTACTATGTATTCAGCAATACCGCCGGCGAAGACAACCCCGGTCAGCTGGTACGGATCTATTTCAACATAAAACCGGAAGGGGCACCGGTCCTCATCGAACAATGCACCACGATCCTCAATGAACTGCAGGTACCCTTTTCGTTCAAATGCCTGCAGCATCCATTCTATTATACCCGATGTGATACCGCCGTGCTGTATTTTGATAAACGCTACAGCCCCGTTGTATTTGAAGCGCTGAAAGAGATCCATGCATCTGTCCGCTCTTACCTGCAGCCGGATTGTCCCGCCTTCACCCGGGTGCTGGCGCCCGGCGTGGCATTTGCCGAAAACCCGCTGAAAGCAGAAGAGAGTTTTGGCACCCACTGCAGCAAGATGATCGCACAGGGAATCATGAATGCCTATACCAAAGGCCTGCCCCGGCAGGAATGGCTGAATGAGATCCGGATCACGATCGAACAAAAACACAAGTATGCTTCAATGGACCTGCTGTACCTGAACCCGGAAACCAACTATCCTTATTCATTTCCTGAATTATACTGACCATATATGAACACAACACAAAACGCCTGTACTGAAGCCGCCCTGCAGATCGCATTGGGCATTTGCCGGGATGCCATCTGGCAGGATCACCGTTGTAACTGGATCGGCACCGGCACCGAAGATCATTACGGCATGCCGAAAGGATATGCCCGTGCCCTTTCTGCGAATTTTTATGACGGGCTTTCAGGCATTGCCTGGTTTCTTCTGCACCTGCAGCAACAGCACCCGCATGCCCTGGTACGGAAAACACTCGCCGGGGCACTGGAACAACTGGTGCAACAGGAAACGGCTGCAAAGAACGAAGACCTGCACGGCAAACTGGGTTTTCAAACCGGGTGGACGGGCATGGTGTATGTATTGCAAAGGGCCGGTGAAATGCTGAATGAACCCCGGTATACCGAAGCAGCAGCGGCCTTGCTGGAAAAGATCATGCAATTACCCACCGCATACTGGGGACTGGATGTGATCGACGGGGCAGCCGGTGCCATACCGGCGCTGATCCGGATACACAACCGGAAACCGGGAGAACCCTTGCGCCGGTTCATCCTGTCGGTCGGCACCTATTTGATTGAAAAAGCAGAGAAGCGGCCCGACGGCTGGAGCTGGAATACCCTGCCCGACAGTTCGCACCCGCTGACCGGGTACGGGCATGGCGCCGCAGGATTTGCAGCAGCCTTTGCCGAACTCTATGCCTTTACCGGTAATAATGAATACCGCCAGGTAACCAATGCCACGGCGAAATATGAAGACTCGCATTTTGTAGCCGCACAACAGAACTGGCCCGACTTCCGCAACTTCAATTCAACGGCGCCTGCACCAACAGAGCAGGTTTGTTCTCTTGCCTGGTGTCATGGAGCGCCGGGTATCGGGATGAGCCGCCTGCGGATCATGGAACTGACCGGTGATCCCGGTTTCAGACAGGGAGCCGAAGCGGCGGTGACCACCACGGCAAACAACCTCTCGGTACTGCAGCTGGGCAACTACTCCCTCTGTCACGGGGTATTTGGCAATGCAGAACTGCTGCTCTATGCGGCGGAATTGTTTCAGCAACCGGTTTGGAAAGAAAAAGCCCTGGCCGCCGCAGAGGAATGTATAAAAGAGTATATCAGCAAACGGATCCCCGTGCCCAATGGTTTGCAGAGCGGGCATGAAACACCCGACTTCATGCTCGGCAGCAGCGGGATCGGTTATTTCTTTTTACGATTGGCAGCGCCGGAGAGTGTGCCATCGATGTTGTTGCTGCGATAATTCCGGACCACCCCGTTCCTCGTGCACATAGAGAACACATCGCCTTTCTATACGGCCTGCGGCGGACAAGTTGTGAAACCCAGTGTTTCTGTTTCCGGTATGGTTCAGGGATCAGCTCAACCTGTCAATACTCCGCTCAACGAACGCCGTGAGGTCCGCTCCTTTTAATAACCCCTGGGCCAGCAAAGCAAGATCGGTTAATTGCCTTGCCATACCTGTTTGCTGTGGTTCATCAGCTGAAAGCAGTTTACTGATCACGGCATGATTGGCGTTTACCGCAACCTTATAATTATCCGGCATACTGCCGTAGAAGTTCATTCCGCCGCCACCTAACCGGCTCATGTCCTTCATCCGGCGCATCCATTCTTCCATGGTAATGGTAACGGGCAAGGCATCAGCCGGAAGGCTTTCGATCTCCACTTTCATATTCATATTATTCAGCGCCTTGTCGAAGATCGCTTTCAGCCGGCCGGTCTCTTCTTCCGTGAGTTGGTGTTTTTCCGTATCCTCCTTTTCGATGAGCTTATCGGCCGTATCGGCATCCACCCGTTTCAGGGAGGTCTTCTCCAGTTTCATTTCCAGGTGATGGATAAAATGGGTATCGATCGGGGAGTTCATCAGCAGCACATCATAGCCTTTCTTTTGTGCCGCCGCCACATAGCTGTGCTGGTGTTCCGCATCGGCCGTGTAGAGGTATACCAGCTGCCCGTTCTTACCGGTCTGGAAATCTTTCACCTTCACCTGGTATTCCTCCAGGGTGTAATGTTCCTTGCTGGTATTATCCAGCAGGATGAACTCCTTTGCTTTTTCCCAGAACTTCTCATCGCTGAGGGCGCCGTATTTTACAAAGAGTCCGATATCACTCCACTTCTCTTCATAGCTCTTCCGGTCTTTCTTAAAGAGTTCCGCCAGTTTCTCCGCCACCTTGCGGCTGATATAGCTGTTGATCTTTTTTACATTGCTGTCGCTTTGCAGGAAGGAGCGGCTTACATTCAGCGGAATATCCGGTGAATCGATCACGCCGTGCAGCAGGAGCAGGAACTCCGGGACAATATCCTTTACCTCATCGGTGATAAAGACCTGGCGGCTGAAGAGCCGGATCTTATTCTTCTGTACCTCAAAATCATTTTTCAGTTTCGGGAAATACAGCACTCCCGTCAGGTTGAACGGGTAGTCCACATTCAGGTGGATCCAGAACAACGGCTCTTCGCTGAAGGGATACAGTTCCTGGTAGAAGTGCAGGTAGTCTTCATCCTTCAGGTCGGCAGGGGGCCGGGTCCAGAGCGGGGAAGTGTTATTGATGATGTTATCGACCTCAATACTTTTATATTTCGGCTTGCCGTTTTCATCCACTCCATCCTCCACCGATTCTGTTTTGGTACCAAACTGTACCGGTACGGGAAGGAATTTAGCGTACTTATCGAGTATGGATTGAATACGGCTTTCTTCCAGGAACTCGACAGACTCCTCGTTGAGATAAAGGATCACATCCGTTCCCCTTTCGGTCCGGTTCCCTTCGGTGATCTCGAAGGCGGTGCTGCCGTCACAGATCCAGCGGGCCGGAGCGGCGCCCTCCTGGTAGCTCAGCGTTTGTATCTCTACTTTTTCAGCCACCATAAAGGAGGAATAGAAGCCCAGTCCGAAGCGGCCGATGATCTCGTTCGCATCATTCGCTTCCCTGAATTTTTCCATGAACTCGGTGGCGCCGGAAAAAGCCACCTGGTTGATATACTTTTTGATCTCTTCGGCGGTCATCCCGATTCCCCGGTCGCTGATGGTAATCGTCTTTGCTTCTTTATCCACCGCCACGCTGATGTTCAGGCGGCCGAGTTCCCGGTTATAATGACCCAGGGAGCTGAGGCGTTTGATCTTTTGTGTGGCATCCACGGCATTGCTCACCAGTTCCCGGAGAAAGATCTCGTGGTCGCTGTAGAGGAATTTTTTAATGATAGGAAAGATGTTTTCCGTATTGATGGAGATAGTACCTTTTTCGGAAGTCATGGCGTAAGAATTAAGGATTATTAATACAGGGCTGCAAATTTACAAGGCCTGTTCCAAAGGCGTTGGGAAAATTCCTTTCTTCCGGCATCAGTACACCCGCCATAAGCGAGATCGGTAAGCGCCTCTTTTTCGATCAGCAAAACGCTGTGTTCCGCCTGGCAAATCTTTAAAGAATACAGTGTCTTAAGGTACGGCGGAACAAGGCGCCGGAAAACTCCTTTCTTCCGAAATCAGTACACCCGCCATAAGCGAGATTGGTAAGCGCCTCTTTTTCGATCAGCAAAACGCTCCAGGTAAGTACTATCCTGCAGATCGAAAAATCAGCGCTGTCGGGTTCCGGCCATAGCCGGCAGCAAGCTATCAGCAATAAGGATTTCCAGGGAGCTTGAGTTCCCGGCGCCGGTTCGCCTGCGGAGTATTCGATCTGCCGCCACTCCCATTCGAACCGGCTTGAATTTTTGCTTCTTTTTTTTCAAGAAAAAAGAAGAGGAAGAACTGCTATTCTTTATTGTTCTTTTGTCTGGATACAAAAGAACCAAAAAATCAAGGCAGGCCCAATGCTCCGCGGGCCTGCCGCCCACCCGCACTATACACGTCAACCGCATCCAATTTAATTAAGCATACTTATCAAGTGAAGCCCATGGCCAGTCTCCGCTTCGTGATAATGTAAGCTCAGGAAAGCGCTGTGTTCCGCCTTGCAAGTCTTTAAAGAATACAGTGTCTTAAAGTACGGCGGAACAAGGCGCTAAAAATAACCTGAAAGCTACAGGCTTCTGCCGGTTCGCCTGCGGAGTATCCGATCTACAGATATTCCCCATCGAACCGGCTTGAATTTTTGCTTCTTTTTTTTC
Source organism: Chitinophagaceae bacterium (assembly GCA_046329665.1). Lineage (GTDB taxonomy): Bacteria > Bacteroidota > Bacteroidia > Chitinophagales > Chitinophagaceae > JJ008. Next base: position 168,605 of record JAXLUG010000005.1, read on the forward strand.
AAGAAAAAAGAAGAAGAAGAACAACTGAGGTAAAGCAGAGTTCAAACAAAAAGAGAAAAAAGAAAAAATGAATACCCCCGCCCATCTCATTTTTCCAACATCTTTGCAGATCAAAACGCAAAGCATGAAAACCCGCCTCACGCTGCTGGCCCTGCTGGCTGCCCTGGTGCTGCAGGCCCAGAACCTCAAAACCTTTACCGTAACCATGCAGCCCGACAGCCTGGCCTTTCTCAGTATTAAGAACAGCAAGGCATACAAGGCCGGAGACGCTGTAAAAATGAAGGCCGTGACCGACCTGGCCCTTACCGGAACCCCCGACGGCAAGACCCTCACCATCGAGTGGTATAACCTGAAACCGGATAATGAAAAAGTACCGGCGCCGCTCCGGGGAACACAGACAAAGATCATGGCCATCAGCTTCGACCGGGACCAGTTCGATCAATGCAAGACAGCCGCCGACCTGAAACGGATGACCGGCTATATCTCTGCCGGGTCGCTGGCCCATTTTGCCGTGGTGCGCAACAGCGGGGATTTTTACCAGCATTGCTTCCTCATCCAAAAAGAAGACGGGAAGCGGGGACTGCTGTACATGACCCCCGCCGGCAATGCCTGGAAGGTAGAAGTAAAGAGTGAATGAGAAAGACAGACCGGGAAAAGAGATAAAGGAGAATGCCCCCGCTGATCCGGTTCTGACCAGGGTAAGCAAAGGTCAGCCGCTTACTGCTTCAGCAATTGCAGCTGTCCCAAATGATACGCCAGGTGGTTCGTGCGGCTGATCACAATATTCAGTTTATTCCGGTGCGGTTCCTTTACAAAGTCCTCCGGCGAAACAGACATATGCCGGCTGAACCAGGCGGCCGGCGGGGTGGACTGAAAATGCTCATTCAGCCTGGCATGTATAGTCCCGTTGCAGGCTTTCAGTGTGGCCAGGTCCGGAAAAGAATGACCCGCCCGGTCCGGGCTGTTGATGAATACCGGTGCCAGGTCCGGAAACAGCAGTTCCCCCCACCCCATCACGGGCAGCATCCCGTCGCTCACCGCTACCAGGTGACCGTAGAGGTACAGCCCGCTGTTCTTACCCGGGGCCACCTGCCGGGCCAGCTCCGCTTCCGTCAGGTGATCCACCAGTTTATTCAGCTGGTTGTTCTGCGCAGACCAGGCGGTAAGGGTCATTTTGATCACTAAGTCCAGCGGGGTCGTTTCCATGATTATGAAGTTGAAGGGCAAAGGTAGGGGCGGGAGAACGCTTGAAAGTAAAAGGCTGACAAGGCAGTATCCGCAAAGATCCTTGTTGCCCTGCCCCCGCTGACAGCTCCGCTATGCCTGCCAGAATGTAATCATACCCCGAAGGCTATGGTAATACGCCGGTATCTCACCCGTTTCGCATGGCTGCGCCACCCGTGTCCCACAGATATCCCACTGCGCCTATTGGGTGAGACATCAGTGGCTTTGTAAAGGATCAGAGCGGTGTTGGTGGTGTGTTAGAGGGCACCAAGATTAGGGTATACATTATGAAGAGATCTGTTTCCCATGGTGCGGGTATGGAAAATGTCAGGCAGCATAAAGCAATTCTTTAACTTAGGTGTATGCAGAAAACGATCTGTTTACTTACGATGCTGGTCATTATTACCACCACAACGGTCATAGCACAAAAGACCGAGACCTGGTATGATTATAATTGGAAACCCTGCGAGCCACCGATGGCAAGGTTTTACGGTACGGTGGAAAAGACTGACAGCGGCTGGTTTCGCAAAGATTATTTTCTGCATAGCGGCAAGGCTACCCTGCAGATGCAGGCCCTGTATGAAGATGCCGACTGCAAGGTGCAGCATGGGCAGACATATTATTATTATGCCAATGGAAATCTGCAATCAGCCGGGCGACGGGTGCATGGTAAGCGGGAAGGTATTTGTGTATCTTATCATTCAAATGGTATGATGTCGGACTCCGCCTTCTGGCATGAGAATGTTCCGCAGGGAATACAATTCCGTTGGCACCGCAATGGGTATGTATCCGATTCCATTAATTACATAAACAACAATACCCGTACAGAAGTAAGCTGGTGGGATAATGGCGGCCTTGCTGCTGCTGGCTACTTGCAAAACGATAACATGCATGGCAAATGGAAATTTTATCACCGCAACGGCCAGCTTGCGGGTGAAGAAGTGTATGATAACGGAAAGGTGATCTCCAAAACCTATTTCAATTAAGACGGTACCCCGCAGCCTGATACGGCCAAAGCAAACCGGGAAGCTACGTTTGCCAAGGGCGGCATGGAAGGATGGCGACGCTACCTGGAGAATAAAGTAAGCTGGCCGGTGCGGTACAAACTGGAAAATACAAATATGGTGACGGTAGGCATACAGTTTTGTGTGAATGAAGAAGGAAAGGTAACCGATGTGGAGACCTGGATACCTTTTGACCCCGTGTTTGATGAAGAGGCGATTGACATCATCCGCAAAAGTCCGCCCTGGCTTCCGGGGCTATGGCATAATGTGAGAGTAAAAGCCTGGCGGCGGCAGCCGATCACGTTTACGCAGGAGGAGTGAGGGGTTTGGTTATAAGCCAATTGGTTGATAATGGGACTTAAAGTTGTAATATATTTTATTTCAGCCCCAGGTCTTTTCTGATCATATCGGATTCTTCAATTGACATCTTTGTGATCGTTTCAAAATCTGTCCGGAAAGCATTCAATCTTACAAGATGAATATGCCCGTCAGGATATTCCAGCCAACAGGTACCCGGTTCATGGTCGTTTGCGTTGATCATAAATGGCTGGCCTCCCCTGAGTTTTTGCAACCGGAGTGCTCTTATCGCTTCCCGGGCTATTTGTTCCATTTCAGCAGCCTTAATCATGCATAAAAAAGGCGCCTCTTTTTATGGCCAGTACAATATGTGTGTCATTTTCCAGCTGCTCTTCTGTAATGTCTTCCTCCCAGCTATCGTCTATAGAGTTAAATACATCAAAGGTGCCGGTATTGGGAAAGTAAACGATATGTTTGCTGCTTCGCATGCCGCCCTTGAGCAGGATAAAGAATTCGGCAGTTGGTTTTTTGTCGTCGTAAGCAGCTTCCTGCTTCAGTTGTGCCACAGAATCAATTCGCTTCATGGGCAGGGTTTGGGCAAAGATAGGGATGTACCCTTAAAGTCCGTTGACTTATAACCGACAATCAATGACCTTTCGGAGATGGACATCAAACAAAAGGTAGGGCAGCGCATCAAGCAGCTTCGCCAGGAGCTCGGCCTCTCGCAGGAAGCCCTGGGCCTCGAAGCCGGCGTAGACCGTACCTATGTCAGTGATGTCGAGAACGGGCGGCGGAATGTCTCCGTTGATATACTTGAGCGATTGATCAAAGCGTTGAAGAGCAGCTTTGCGGAGTTTTTTTTGAGCAGGGAGTTTAAGAAGTAAAAAATAAAGCATACTTGAGCGAACCCGACTCCAATCGGGTTTACATGCTATACATAATGGCCACAACCAGAAACCCCAAATGGCATCGGGATGAGATCATCCTTGCGCTTGATCTTTATTTTGATAAGGACAGGGGCAGTGTGGACAGTCGCAACCCTAAGGTGATAGCACTGAGTAAACTGCTTAATAAACTTCCTATTTTCAAGGACAGGCCAGATGCGCAAAAGTTCAGGAACCCCAATGGTGTTTCTCTTAAGCTATCCAATTTTCTGGCTATTGACCCTGATTATACAGGGAAGGGGATGGAGGCTGTTTCGAAGCTTGATAAAGAACTCTTCAAAGAATTTGTAAATCAAAAAGGTAAGCTGCACGCACTGGCTGCAGAGATCAAAAAGATCGCTTTAGATGAAGATCTTTCTTCCCGACTTTCCTTAGTTGAAGAAGATGAACAGACCGAAGACGACACTGTGGAAGAAGGACAAGTATTATACCGCCTGCACAAACTTCGGGAAAGGGATAGTAGTATTGCCAGAAAGAAAAAGAATTCAGTACTGAAAAACACAGGAAGGTTGGCTTGCCAGGTTTGTAATTTCGATTTCTTCTTGAACTACGGAGACTTGGGTAAAGGATATATTGAGTGTCACCACTTAACCCCACTTAGTAGCTTGAAATCGGAAACCAAAACCAGCCTGGACGATCTGGCATTAGTTTGCGCCAATTGTCATAGAATGCTACATAAAATGATAGATAGAATTGACATCGATAGGCTTAGAATAATCTTTTTATATAATAAAACTGAAAGAAATCGGGTAACAGCTTGACAAGTGGGGCTCCGAAAATTGTGAATAATTCAAAAGATTTAAACACTGGTTGTGCATAATTATTATTAGTTTGGCATCCGTTAGCGAGGCTTTCAAAGATGTAAATTTATTTGACTTACAATTAAAAATTTTGTGCTATTTACAGACCTTTTACATGGAACGATAGACTTCAGGGGAACGCCGTATGCTGATTTGATTTACGAGCTTTTAGGATGTCCGGAAGTTCAAAGATTAAGACACATGAGGTTAATGAATTTTGATGTTCCGTATATTCAAGATTTAGCATCAACCAGGAGATTTCCCCACTCCATTGGCACTTGCTTTTTAGCTTTTAAAACCGTTGAAAAAACGGCTCTTCCGCTTCAGAAAAAAAAGAAACTAATAGCTGCAGCTTTATTACATGACATTGGCATTTTGCCATATGGTCATCTCCTTGAGTCGATAATAAAAACGAAAGACGCTGAGTTTTCACACGAAAAACTAGTTTATTCAATTCTAACCGGTAATTATCATCCATTAAATCGATATCACCAAATTCTTCGCTCAGTAACAATACGACTACATAAGATTTTAAACGAGAATGATATTAAACCACAAGAACTCTTTGATATTATTTGCCCCCAAAAAGGAACAAAAAGCGCTATTTCTGCTGACGTGGATTTGGATAATCTTGACAATGTTCATAGAATGGCAGCACTTTTAGGGTATGAAAAGGCCAAGTCAAACCTCAATAACATTTCAAATAAAATAACTATAGATAATAACTTAAACCTAGTATTTGAAGAAGAAGCTCTTGAAAATATTGAAGAATGGCTAAGAATGAGACAAAGCATATACACGATGATTATTGGGCATCCAGAATGTGTACCATATAATGCTTTTTTAAGTAAACTATTAACTGAGTCTGTTGACTTAGAAATAGTAAAACAAAATGAGTGGTATATAACAGATGCAGATTTTGAAGCTAAACTAATTGACGATCCAAGAACAAGTGAATTGGCCTCCTCATTATTAACAAGACCAAAGTATGAATTAGTTGATTACATCTGGTTTATTTCAAATGAAAGGCCGCAAATTGAATTAAGAGAGTTAGAGCGCCTAATTCAGAAGCAGAATTTTGAAACACCTAAGAAAACGTCTTTTTATTTCTTTTGGACGGAGAACAAATTAATTTCAAGAGAAGTAATGGTCAACCTGCCTAATCAAATGAGTAAAACCATAGGTAGGAATTCACATAGTATTTTAGTTAGTTTGGTTACGAAGTCTGATTTGTCGCTAAGAATTCCTAAATTTCCAGAAAATAGTAAATCTATTTGGAGAAAAGAGGTTCACAATTATGTGCAAGGCTTATTACCAGGTTGGAAATTCTCTGTTAAATTCCCCTCTGATTATAGCGACAAATTTTTCAATTCTAAGATAACGTATGAGCAACTTAGACTCTTTGCGCAATGATTTTAAAGCTATTGATTGGAATTTTTCAAGTTTTAGTAATGAAGGACTGAATAGCGTTCATTGGTATCCGGCTACATTTATTTCAGCAATTCCCGGTTCAATTATTCCGATATTAAGTAAGAAAAATGATTTGGTACTAGACACTTATTGTGGCACCTCCGTTACGGGTTATGAAAGTATACGGCTTGGAAGAAGTTACGTTGGTATTGACAACAACCCAATAGCAATATTAATTTCTAAAGCAAAACTTTTATTCCCAGAAACAAATTCATTAAAAAATCTTTTCGAAGATATTTTTTCGAACCCCTTTCTTCTAAAAAGAAAAATTCAAAGACATCCCAATGAAAAAATCCTCAAGCAATGGTATCATGAAGACACAATTAATGAACTGAATAATTTATTGGCGATAATTCGAGAAATAGAAAACCCTACGTTAAGAATTCCTTCTCAAATGATTTTCTCAAGTATTCTTAAGAAAGCATCATCACAGAGCCGACACTGGGGTTGGGTTTGTGATAATGTGGTGCCCAAAGAAGGAGAAATTATTTACAAAAACGCTATCGAAATTTATAATAAAACACTATCCGCCTATTGTGAATTTATTGATGATACTTTAAGCGAGATGCAGCAAAGAAATATCTCAATTAATAGAAAAGAAATAAGATCAAAATGGAAAATCAACTGTGGTGACACAATTAAACACATGTCAGAATTAGATCAAAGATCAATAGATCTTATATTAACCTCGCCACCCTACTATGGTGTTGCAGATTATGTAAAAGCGCAAAGGCTTTCTTTTTTATGGTTTCATAAAGAAGTTATGAGCGTTGAAGGATTTTCATATGAGGATTTTGAGGTCCTGAGAAAGATAGAAACAGGGGCCCGATCAAAGCGCCACTCTCTAAGTAGCTTTGATGACTATATTAAGTATATGAAAACTTATATAGAACAATGCTATCGTGTTTTAAAAAAAGGAAGTTATTTAGTTCTAATAATGGGTGATTCAAAATCGAGAAATCAAACAATCGATGTGATAGATTTTTACGCATCACAATGCGGCTTCAAAAAAGAATTCAATTTCCAAAGACAAATCCGAGAAACAAAAAGGCGATTAATGGCAAAAGTTAAAAACGAACAAATTAAGGTCTATGTAAAACAATAGACAATGCACATGCCGCCAAACATACCTCCGGGATTTATTGATGCTGGGGAAGACATCTATTATTGTGAAGATTTTAGTATAGAACTTCCTAAAACAGTTCTAATCCGCGAAAAAGAATATTATCGGTTTTTAGATTTCATTTTTATACCAGCTGGAACACTAAATTTATCCAAGGAACAAGTAATAATAATAAACTCTATCAGGTCCAAATATCTAGAACAGCATCCGCAGTTTCAAAAAAATTCCGAGGTAAGAAAATATTTTCTGGAACTGATTAAACAGCTTAAACCGAAAACAATTTTGGAGTTTGGCCCCGACTCTAACCCTTTATTAAGCGAACCGCAGGACAGCATCGAAAAAATATTTCTAGTAGACTTCGATCATAATTCAATATCTTATTTAAAAAAAAGTGGAATTGAAGCTATACATTTTGATGGAAGCGTTAGTTTGAAAATCCCTGATAATTTTGTGGAATTTATCTTTTCAATATTTGTATTTCATTTCGAAGTATCGAGCTCCCAAATAAAGGAATTATACCGTGTTTTGGCCGAAGACGGTATTCTAATTGCAAATGTTTATAAACTATTATCGGAAGAAAGAAAAACCGTAATGCAACGAATGATAGATTCAGGATTTAAAATTAAAGTAACTGCAGACAATAATCAGGTATGTGACAATCATGAATTTTGGTTGCTTTACAAAAGCATCGATGATAAAAAACTATACAAGGCAATTAGTATTTTGGATCAAAAAAAATTATAAAATAATTTGAAATTAATTTTTCAATTATTAGAATCCGCAGACGAAAGACAACAAAAAAGGGGATTGCAAGATTTTTGTGATTTCTTAGAGAATGGCTTGATTATAGACGAGGATGAGAGAATAAAATTTTATTTCTCGCTGTCAAAGCTAAAAAAATCGCCAAATATATTAGTAAGACGATGGTTATATAAAACTATTGGTCTATTAAAAGCAAGAATTCTTTTACCTTATTTAAAGGAGCAATTGAAAGTTTATGAAACTGATGAGGAGAATAAGGCCTGGATAATTTCGACCTTATATCATTTGCTGGAGAAAGCGGAAGCATATCAATTTATTAAAACAACAAATATTGATTCAAAGCTCTTTTTAGCAGCTGGTTTTTTTGAACCAGAGTTTCTGCCAAAAGATATCAAAATTATTTCGAAAATTATTGATCACAATGATTCCTTGCAACTTCGATGGTTTGGGCTATTATATGGGAATTCTATCGATAAATTTCAAATTGACGAGAAGGACTTAACAGATAGACTTACACGGCTGAATAGACATGAGGATAATGTAGTTGCAGAATATTCTGTATGGGCGTTACATAAAAGTAATAACGGTTCATTTGCCGATTCCGAATTTTCTCCTCAAGAAGTTGACAAATGCCCTCCAAATGTCCGGCGATGGTTATATCGGCTTATAGCAAAAGATATTCAAACTTTATCAGCGAACTTTGAGGTACTTGAATCAGCGGCATTTAACGAGTCTGATGTATCCGCGAGAGAAGGGCTAGCAATTGGGGTTGGGAAATTTGGCAAGAATCAAACGGTAAAGAAGTTAATAATAAGATGGTTTGAATTTGAACAGAACGCAGTTGTCCGGTTACAGCTACTGAAATCAATTGCAGATAATGCAGGAGGAATAACTGAGTATCAAAGAATTCTCCGTGAAGAAATAAGTAATCCTTTTGATCGAATTTCAAGGACAATAGCAGAAATTGGGCTTATTAATATAAAAAGTAGTTTTGTTATTCAATCTGAAATGGAATTTGAAGAAAAAATGAAAAAAATTTTAATTGTCATCGCAACAGACCTAGAGTTGGATGTCATGGTTTCTAAATTCAAAGAATTTAATTCGCCGAAATTATTCCCGAAAGGGGATATGGTTTTTTGGGATCTTGGAAAACTTAATAATTGTGAAATTTTTCTTGTCAAATCTGGTATGGGAACCTCAGGAGTTCAAGGATCTTTGATTACAGTTACAAAATCAATAGAACATTTGAACCCAGATTATATTATAATGTTAGGCATTGCGTACGGGTTAAAAGAAGATAAGCAAAACCTAACTGAAATTCTAGTGTCAAAACAGTTGCAGAGTTATGAGCTATCAAAAGTGGGTCCGACTGATATAATTCCAAGAGCTGACAAAATTCCGGCAAGCGTTTCGTTAGTGTCGAGATTTGAAAACTGTGTTGCTATTTGGAAAGGTGTAAAAGTTCACTTTGGATTTATTGTATCGGGTGATAAATTATCAAATAACGAATCATTGGTTATAGCTCTAAAAAAAATATTTCCGGAAGCAATTGGAGCTGAAATGGAAGGTACTGGACTACAATCCATCAGTCATAGAGATAAAAAGGACTGGATACTAGTTAAGGGAATATGTGATTGGGGATATAATAAGGACGATAAATATCAAAAAGAAGCAATGGAAAATGTAGTGGATTTTTTTATTCATACGGTTAGACAAGTCACTTTTTAATGAAGCAGAAAATCAAAAAAGGTGTTTTTGTTATAGGACCTCCTGGGTCAGGAAAATCTTCTGTGGCCTCATTCCTTGAGCAGCGATATTCTTTAAAATGGGTTAGTATGGGCAAATTGCTTCGAAAAGTAGCGTACAATAAAAAGGATAGCAGGTCTGCTGCAGTAAGGAAGGCTATTGAGTCAGGCAAAGGAGCCAGCGATAAATTAATTCTTAGTATTTATAAGGATAATATAAAGACAGCTAAAAATGGAGTTGTACTTGATGGCAACCCAGGTGGAGTATATCAAGCTCAAAAAACAATTTCTCTTTTAAAAGAAAACAACATAAAAAACATTTTTTGTATTAGGCTCACCTGTCTCAAAAAGATATGTGTTAAAAGAATTATAGCAAGAGATAGTTCTGTCAGAAAAGATGGATCCTTAAGTGTTATTAACAAGCGATTTGCTTGGTATAAAACTAAGGTAATGGAAGGGTACAAAACCATTAAAAAGAATTCGCAGTTGACGGTTATTGTTGATTCTTCAGGTGAGATTTATAATACAACAAAAAAACTGGTGACACTACTTGCCATGTAGCCCTATCCGAAGGGAGGTCTGAAAGTAATTCAGAGAAAATATCAGCATCTTGAAGCGGATAAGACTGTGTCAGGGTATTGTAAAGTATTTGCATTTGTATGCCCGTGCCAGAAGCACCCATGTACAAAGATCACAGTCTTGTATTTCGGCAGTACGATATCCGGCTTGCCCGGCAGGTCTTTCACATGCAGGCGGTAGCGAAATCCGTTCCCATGCAAAAACTTCCGCACCAGCAGTTCCGGTTTTGTATCCGTACTCCGGATACGGCTCATATTATAGCTCCGGGTCTTCTGATCGTGTACATCTGCCATTCCCCAAAACTATACATTTGCCCGATGAAACTCCCCGCCCTTCTGTTGGCCCTTTTCTGTTGCGTCGTAGTATCCGCCCAACCCATCCTCATCCACGCCCACAATGATTACCAGCAGCCCCAACCCCTGACCAAGGCCCTGCAAAACCAGGTGTACTCGCTGGAGGCCGATGTGTACCTGGTAAATGATACCCTGAAAGTAGCGCATGAGGCCAAAGAACTGCCGGCGGCACCCGCTCTCAGCAGCCTCTATATTCAGCCGCTGGTGCAGTTGTTTGCCGAACACCACAACCGGGTGAGTGCGGCAGACAACTATGCCCCCGTACTGATGATCGACATCAAGGAAAATGCGGCCGCCGTCATACCAGCCCTGGTGAAACTGCTGTCCCCCTATCCGCAGGTATTCAACCGGCAGATCAATCCGCTTGCGGTACAGATCGTACTGAGTGGTGAACGGGGACCGCTGCAAACCTGGACAACATGGCCGGCCTTTATCCAATTTGATGGCCGCCCGGAGGAGCAATATGATGCACCAACCCTGGAGCGGGTCGCCTTTATCAGCGACGCTTACCTCCGCTATACCCGCCCTGCCGATAGCCTCGAAGTGAAATTATACCAGCTTGCCCTGCGTACACATAAACTCGGAAAAAAACTCCGGGTCTGGGGCATACCGGATACAGAACCTTCCTGGGAAAACATGCATGGCCTCGGCGTGGATATCATCAATACCGATAAGGTGGCGGAATGCAGAAAGTATTTCGGAAAGTAGCCGTCTCCGGCCCGGCCCCTTCGAAAATAATGCTGCTGCCAATCCCTTCAGCCCCTCCGGGGAGATAACAACCCCGGTTTTCCGTAGCGGCATATTTATGCATGGCCCACAATCATAGCCGCTGCTGAAATGGATCATTGGATTCAGGAATCATCCGATGTAAGCTTTACAAAAATCAAGTATGAAACCCCTCTTGAGCGGGCTGATGATTTTCCTGGGGAGCCTGGTGACCCATGCCCAGGAAACCACCCTCACCGGCCACTTCGCTGCCTACGGGCAAAACTCCTCCGATGCTATCTTCTACACCAACACCCTGCAGGTGATCGTCTCGGGAAATGCGGCCACCGCCACCATCAATGTAAAGGCCGGCCCCAAAAGTGAACCCGACGACTACTTCACCTGTGCCGGCACCCTGAAAGGTACCCTCGAAGCCGGTACCCTGAAACTGACCGGCACCCTCCACCTGGCCCTGATGGATGCCAGTACACTCGGCAACCACTTCCAGGAAAACGATGCCCCCGGCGAACTCGCCGGCACCCTCAGCGGCAATGTCTATACCGGCAACCTCTACGTGACCATGAACGGGGCCCGGCAAACCAATATGACCTTCACCCTGCAGGCAGGAGAGATCGTACCGGCCCTTACCTTCCCGCTGGGAAAAAGCCCCAAAGTATTTGACAAGGGCTGGCTCTTCGGCGCTGAATTTAAAATAACAGATAATGAGGGAAAAGAAACTGACCTCAGCGACAAGATCGAATGGAGCGGTACCGCCACCTTCGAACCTGCCACCGGCGCCAGCAGCCGCCCGGCCTTTCAATCCGTCGGAGCCAATAAGATCATCCTGACCGTAAACTATGAAGGAAAGAAATACAGTAAGGAATACCCGGTCATCACCGTGGATGCACAGAAATATGCCCGGGTGGGCAGCGTGGCCAAATGTATGGCCGATGCCCATGGAGGTCCCGCCGACCCGTTGCCGGTCATAGGTACCGTGATGACAGGTAACGGCAACGTCCTCATCAACGGGTTGCCCGCCGCCTGCGAAGGCGACCGCGGCCGCCATGTATCCTGTGCCGGTCCCAACAACTTTGTCATTGTCGGCGGTGACGATGAGGTCCTGATCAACGGAAAAAGAGCAGCCTGCATGGCCTTTAGCGAAACAAAGCACTGCGGCGGCCGGGGCCAGCTCGTCAGCCTCGATGGTTATTTTACATCCGGGTTTACTGCCCTCTCCGGCGATGTGACCTTTACCGATAAAAGCGGCAACAAGATCGCTGCCGGGAAAAACCCGCCCGCCGGTACCACCATGGTCACCGGACCCAGGGGACTGGTGGTAATGAGCCCGGACAAGAACAGTGTGCTGATGATATTGCCCAACACGGAAATACTGATCACCGATAAAGAAGGCAATAACCTTCTGCTCGAAATGCAGAACGGCAGCATCATGGTGAACGGGGAGAAAGCAGAGGGCAACCGCAACCTGGTGATTGAAAGTGTGAATGAAAAATTATTCCGCAAAGGCACCCGCTTCCTCTATACCGTGAACAAGGAACAGACCCGGCTCATCGTGTACGAAGGCGAAGTGCAGCTGCTGCGGAAGAAGACCGGCGATACCATCACCGTTACCGCCGGGAAGGAATACCGGAATGATCTGCAGAACAGCTATACCCTCAGCGATACCGCATCCTTTGCATCCACCGATGTGCTGAAGACCCTTCCGAAGGACAGCGCCTCCTGGCAGCTGCCGGCCACGGCCACTGCAAAAGAAAACAGCACCGGCACCCGGACCGATGTGCTGACCCGGTTAAAGAAATACTGGTATGTGATCGCTGCCGTAGTGCTTGTACTGATGGCCCTGCTGCTGCGGGGAAGGAAAAAATAAAGGGCCCGGAAGGATCCGTCCGCCGCTGTGTTAATACAGCCGGCCCTGGTTACCCGAACAGGTCCTGCAGCCTGCGGAAATTCCCCGCAGGATACAGGACAGGATAAAGCAGACCCCTTTCAGGGTGCGGCGCCAGGAGGGTTCAGGCAAAATTGTTTTCATCCGCACTCGGCCCGTAGCTCCCCGGGATCGGAATATTCAGCAGGCGCAGGTACACCCCCAGCTGGGCCCGGTGATGGATCTGCTGGCTGAGCGACATCCGCAGCACTTCCGCTTTAGAACGGGTGGAGTAAATGGTCTCCCCGTTGCGGAGGGTCCAGGGTTTGGAAAGCAACGCTTCGTTCTCCGGTACCAGTACCGATAATCCTTCCTGGCGGCGCTGGTCAAAATAGGCCAGCAGTTCTTTGTTGTTGCTGATCTCCGGGATGGCATACGCATTTTGAAAATCCAGTTCATCAGTGGTAAAGGTGAAGTGGATCCAGCCCGGCAGGTCGGCCAGGTGGGTCACCAGGGATTTCATGACCATGGACCGTTCGTGCGGCCGGTAATCCAACTGGTCGTCGGGTACTCTTTCGAGGAAGGTACGGGTGGTGGCGGTTTCTTCTTCGAATTGCTGTTTCAGGTAGTTGATGATCGTCATGCTGTATTGTTTTGCCACAAATCAACAACGGGGTAGTGACAGCCCTATGTCAGGAGGAAAAAAAGAATTTGCGTTAAGGAGGGGAAACCACGGTCGCAGCAGACCGGGAAGGCGGAAAGGGACCTGGCCGCAGATCGTTGCGCAGCAATGATCCCCGCTGCGTTCTTCCCCCGTTGCGACCGCTGCGGGAAAAAACCATAGCGATCCTCCCCAATAAACCCTACACCACTTCCTCCAGCTTTTTCAGGATGCTCTCTGCAATACCCGCCACCATTCCGTTCAGTTCAGCCGGTTCAATGATCGTCGCATGATCACCAAACAACATGAACCAGCGGGCAAAGCCGGTCAGCGAACCACATAAAAAAGTCATACGAACCCGGTCGCCCCGCTTTTCCTCCTGCAGGAAACCATGATAATATTTTTGTTCCCCCAGGTACCTGACCACGTCTTTATTCACGTCGGTCACCACCCGGGTAAGGGCCCTTTCACCGGACATCTTATCAATAAACTGCTGCAGCGGCGGGTGGTCCTGCCGCACCTTCTCCCCGGAGGTCCGCAAAGATTCGATCCGGTCCGTACGGAAATGCCGGTAATCATTCCGGAGACGGCACCAGGCCACGAGGTACCAGTAGCTGCCGAGATAGAAGATACCCACCGGTTCAAGCTGTCGCAGCGTCGGCTCCTGTTTACCCACTGCCGTATAGCTGACCTCCACTACTTCCCCGGCGCCGATGGCCTGCAGAAGAGATTGCAGGTGGAGATCGGATTTCGGGTTGTAAAGGATCGCCGGGTGATTGATCACCGCAATATGTTCATCGATCCCTTCCAGGTGGCCCTTTTCCGTATACCGGAGAATAGCCCTGATCTTATCCAGTGCCGCAGTATAATGTTTGATGATACCCGCATCGGTCTTCGACTGTACCAGTTTCGAAGCCGTCAGCAGGGCCGTGGCCTCTTCTTTGGTGAACATGACCGGCGGTAACTTATATCCCTCCATCAGGCGGTAACCGGTACCGGCTTCCCCGATCACCGGTACACCCGCTTCATCCAGCGCTTTGATATCCCGGTAAACGGTACGGAGGCTGATCGAAAACCTGTCCGCAATATCCTGTGCCTTTACAAGGCTGCGAGACTGCAACTGGATCAGGATGGCAGCAAGACGGTCGATGCGGTTCATAAAAAACGATTGAGGAACGGGAATTTATTTTTACCTGCGGGAAAGCAAAGGAAGAACAGGTCAGCCGCTAGGTCTCTTTAATGACCTGTGTAAAACCATACTTCTCCGATTTGCGGTTGAAGGTATCGATGATCGCCTCTTCCAGGCTGATGCCAAGCAGGGAAGCCAGCAGGTCGAGATAGATGGCGATGCCGCCGATCTCTTCTTTGAGCAGGTCCGGGGTAATGTCTTTGGCGGTATAACTGCTGCCGCCATCCACACCGCCTTTTTCCACCCGCTGCATCTTCTTGATCATATTGCAGAGTTCACCCACTTCCCCCGCCAGGGCCGTGGTCCAGTAAGTAAGCGGCTGGTTGTCGTAACACTTGAATCCTTCTTTGGCACGTTGCACATTAACAGGGCGCAGGGCGGCGAGATCGAGTTTCATGCTGTTCGTTTCAGGGTTTGTAATGGAGGATTAAAGGTATTACCCGCCGGCGGGAATTCGGTAGTGTCTCAGTTTGAAATATTACTGATTTGAGTTGAGATATTGCTTTCGGCAGTACTAATTCTATTTTTTATCTCTTTATCCAAGTTGATTGCAAATTTCTGTGAATCATTACGGGCAAGTTCTATCTGCTCCCTTAAATAAGCTAATTCTCTAAGAATTTGGTTTAGTTTTTCTTCCATTTTATTTGTTTTTGGTTAAAGTTCTTTCTCTGTTTTTCTATAAGCACCTCTTTTTTTAGGGGCTTCGATATCAGCTAACATCACAATATCATCAATTTTCATAAACCTTTTAGTCAGTCCGGCTTGCATTGCAGGGGTAACGCTTAAAGACTTGTGTAATTTACAAAAGTTGTAATAAACGAAGTGCAAGGCAATAGCATAGCAGTGGTTTTCTATTTTCTTACTGAAAGCATTTGTAAGACGGGTAAAACGCCTCATGTGCATCCGCATAGTAAGATTTTGTCTCTCAACGTATGAAGTAGAAACAAACTTAGGGTTAGGGTCCCCGCTGATTTTTGTTTTCTTACAACCTGTACAGACAGCAGGGCTGTATTTTCTTTCTTGTTCGCTTGTTCCTTCGCTTCCACCATACATCTTTACAAGTTGAGCAAAGTCTATATCATTATCAAAAGCCCTTTCTACAGCCATTAGATAGGCTTTATGGCCATCGGTTGTTAGTTGTACCCGGTTAGATAATCTTTCAGCTACATCGCTCATAAACTCATAGGCGCTACCAGCCTCACGATCACCCACGAACCAAGAAACGATCAACTTGCTATCAGCATCTAAAGCCGTCCACGTCCAAACGTCACCTGACCCATCAGGCATTTCCTGTCTTACATTCTTTTGCTTGGCATAGCAGAAAGACCAAATTTCATCACACTGCACCCTTTCAGATTTTACGTTTACAACTGTATTGTTATGAAACTCCTGGCAAGCACGGCCTACGTCAACCAACAATTTTGTTACTGTGTTTATGCTTACATCGGCTATCCGGGAAGTAGCTCTTAAACTGTTCCCCTCAACAAGCAGGCTGATGATCTGTGTCCGTTTCTCTAAAGGCAACTTATTCATGCCACCAAGGTAATGAACTTTTCTTATTCGGTCAAGCATTTAATTCAGTTTATTATTTCGTATTGTAAACATACAATAAATTTGTTTGGTAAGTTGAAAATCAATACATTTGGCTACCAAAACAGGATTGCAAACTTACAATAGTCATTAAAATGGATGAAAATCAAAAAGATAGGTTTATCAAGGATATTTTAAGCTCTGCCCTAAAGGATGTAACACTGAAGGAATTGTTTGAAACCAAGATCACCCAGCTCAAAATATCCCCAACGGCGGCATTGGATATATTGGGTATGTCATATAGAACCCTTAAAGGCATCCTTGAAGGAACCCAAAAGACATTTGACCATACTGCACTTATTAAAATTGCCAGCCTATTACAGGAACCAAGGGAAAAGGTTGTTAAACTATATTTTGATGCTTTAGAAGAAAAGCATCCATTTGTTACTTCCACGACCCCTGAGAAAATTCAATTTATCAAAGCAAACTTCCCTTTAGCAATACTTAAAAAAGATAAGTTCATTGACAATATCACCGACTTTGAGCACATTGAAAAACGTATATGTTCACGGCTTGGATTAAAATCAATATTTGAATACCGTAGACCAAGAATGGATGTAGCTTTTAGTTCAGGTAATCAATTCAAACCGCAGAACGAATTAACCAGGTCATTTTGGATTGCTTCAGCAAAAGCTTGTTTTGAAGAAATAGATAACCCCTATGAATTTAATCCGCAGGCTTTAACTGATTATTTCCCCAAACTAAGATGGCATTCAACGGACGTAGAACATGGCTTTTCAAACGTTATTAAACAGCTTTATAAGATAGGTATTACGGTTATTTACCAACCGCCTCTACACACATTGCAGTTAAGGGGGGCTACTTTTTCTGTCAACGAAAAGCCCTGTATTGTTATAACAAACTATGTAGGGTTTTATGCTACACTTTGGTTTGCTTTGATTCACGAAATTCTACACGTAATTTTTGACTGGGAGGAGATAAAGGCTAATTCATACCATTTGTCCGATGACAGCAACTCAGACTTATCTGTTAAAGAAAAAGAGTCAGAAACAAATAAATACGCACGTCAATATCTTTTTTCTCAGGATAAGTCACAAAAAATTAAGCCGTTTCTTAATGATATTTCTTATGTAAAGGAGTTTGCAATAGATAATCACGTCCACGAAAGCCTCATTTACGCATTCAATGCCTTTGACAACGGGAATAATGACCGAATGGCGTGGGCAAGAGCGAGGAGATATGACGGGGATATTAAAAAGTGCATTAAGCCTGTTGATTATCCTTGGCAAGACTCAAAGCCAATAGTGGAATATGTTAAACGGAAAAAAATAGAAATTTATAATTAATACAATGAAAGAAGAAAAAGCAGTCCCGAACCAAACCCAAATTGGGTTTCCTGGCGAAAAGGCAGAGCAGAAAGCTCAGAGTCCTAAAGTTGAAAACAAGCAGCTATTAATTGACCTGCTTACTCGCGAATCTGACCAGTTTGCGCAAGAATCGCAATTACTTAGAAAGAAACGAGAAAGTGAAAAGATTAATTTCATTGGTGGTGCAGAATTTTCAATTAAAGACATTCAGGATATTGTTATGGCCAACGCTCAGCGTTATCGCCCAATGTTTCCAAACGATAACCCATTCTTCAAAGAAATGTACCGCCTAAACGGATGGACGGACAGAGATCCAAATGAGTGGATAAAACCGTTGCCAGTTCCTAATTGGATAAATGAAATTATCTACGGCAGATTTTCAAAAGACGTATTACCTGCAATTCAGATTTTAAACCCTTTTTTGCCGGGGATGTGTATTAGAGGGTTTAAGAATTTCCAATTTTTAAATGAGGAAGGACAAAATTTGGTATTGCAATACAGAGATCAGGCTGTCGAAGTCATGGAGAAATGTCAAACATGGCATGAGTTCCGGTTGAAAATGGCAAAAGAACATGGTGTGCCTTATGTATACCAAAACTCTTTGTTTTAGGCTTATTTACTCCATCGTGCCGCCGCTGCTTTTTTAGCTATCTCTGACCGCTTTTTAGGCGATAAGGAGTTAGCTCTTGCCTTACCACCTTTCAAACCACCTAAACGTCCTAATGCCGCTGCTGCTGCCTTTACTTCGTCTATAGGTTTATCCTGATTTTCTCCGGTTGCAATATCAACAATGGATTTTGCCCGCTTATTGGTATCTGCCGGGAGTTTTGCTTTTTTTGCCATAGAGCAAAGGTAACAAATTGACTGCTTTTCCGGTCAAGCATAAAATTTCAAACTGAGACACTACCGGGAATTCAGGATTTGCACTTCGGAATTTCAGGAGAAAAGAAGGGCACCGTTATCCGGGAAGAACCACGCAGTCCCCGCCAGCAGCAGTGCTGTCTTACCATCCAAGTGTGAGATAATTCTCTTCCTGCTTCATGATCACCGGTTCATAGCCGTACACCGCGGGGTCGTATTCCTGCAGCAGTTTTTCAGAAGAAGCGGTCGCATTGGTCAGCACCAGTTTTATCTTTCGTCCGGCCTTGTGTGCCGCTTCCACGATCCAGCGCAGGGTATCATAGTCCGGGTTATGGTAGGTACCATCAGCCGAAATGATATAGGTATCGGCCGTTACCTGCTCAAAGAATTCCTGCCCGCCTTTTACATTGCGGCAGCTGCCGTGGTGCTGGACCTTGAAAACATCGGTATGCAGGCGGCCGTCTGCAGAACAACCGGTTTCGATCAGTCCCTGCTGCAAATGATCACTGCGGCAGTCGCCGGTCAGTAAGATGGTCTTGCCCTCTGCTTTTACCAGCAGCACGATACTGCTCAGGTTGGGAATACTCTTATCAAGGTCTGCCGCCGCCTGCGGGGTATATTCCCCGGCAGCGATCTTCTTTTCGTTTTTCCTTACCCATTCCTCCCATTCCGTCTGCAGCTTCTGCAGGTTATCGGTGGTGGGCCCGGCAATGATGATCTCCATATTTCCCCGATGTACCGGCGGATTGGCAGCAGCAGCAATCAGGGGGCCGCCGCCGGTATCTTCATTTACCGGGATGCCCAGTTGGCCGGCCCGCTGGATCACTCTCGCCCCTTCCCGGATACCGGTGAGGGTGAAGTTCATCGCCAGCATCTGCACTCCCTGCAGGGAAGCCACTTTGTTGATCGCCGACAGGCGGGTTTCCAGCAGGCGGGTGCGGATCGTATTGCTGAAGGAATTGAACCAGCAATGGGAGGCCATAAGCGAAGCAGCGCCGCCGGTATCCTTTTCGATCAGCCATTCGGTCAGCATATCAAGCACACCCAGGATATGATCATTGTCCACATGCGAGATCACGATATCACCGATCACGGTTTGCCCGTTCAGCAGGGAAGCCAGCGCCGGTTTCAGCCGCTCTTTATAATTCCGGGCCGGTCCGCCGTCGATCAGCATAAAGGACGGGTGGTCCGCTTCGCCGTATTCCAGCAGCAGACAATCGCCATAGCGGGCCTGTATCACATGCACCTTTATCATGTCAGCGTAGCGGGGTTGATGGTACTGCGGGTATTGCCGGTGGTCACCACCATCGCCATGGCGGCTTCTCCTTCTTCTGCCACACAGGTAGCCACCGCTTCGATAATATACTCTCCCGGTTCCGCATTGTATTCTCTGACGATCTCGATATTGTTCCGGTCATCTTTTTCTTCATCGGCCAGCAGGGGACTTACCGACGCCCCTACACCGGCATTGCCGATCCATTTCCTGCCCGAACGTTCTTCATGTATGATCAGGTCAATATCACTCTGCATACCACCGCTCAGCGGTTTGTCCACAAAGACCATACATACCCGGAACCAGGTCTTCTCTTCCAGTTGCAGGCGGAACATTTTTCTTTCCCCCGTCTTGCGTAAGACCAGCGTCGGATCATTATAAGAATCGCAATACCACAGCGAGAAGGCGGCACGGTCGTTCGGAAGGGTTTGCAGCAGGTCGAGCAGGCCATAGCCCTGGTTGTTGTTCGGCACCATCGAAGAGCCCTGCATGGCACTGGCGCCATGGAGCGGCCGGGTTCCGTTGAGCAGGGTGGCTTTTACCAGCGCAGCACTGGGCCGCGGACAATTCATCTTCTTTTTATAATACTCCCGTACCAGGGCAGCAGCGCCGCTCACCACCGGGGTGGCCATGCTGGTACCATCCAGGAAGGCATAGGATTTGGCGGCATCATAGAAGCGGTTGTAGTTATTCAGGTCCGCCTGTTTTGAAACCGCCGAAAGGATATGAGTGCCCGGCGCCACCAGATCAGGTTTTATCCGCAGATCATTGCGGCAGGGTCCCTTGCTGCTGAAAGCGGCAATGGATTCCGGGTCACCATTCCAGCGTTTGCTCATACTGGCCCCGACCGTCAGCCCGTTCTTTGTACTCGACGGGGAACCGATCGTTCTGAAACCGGGAAGCGGGTTCCCCTGGCTGTCTTTTTTGGATCCGCCGGTATTTCCCGCCGCGATCACGACCAGCATATCCTGGTGATGGTAAACAAACTCATCGATCCTGGCTTCATTAAAGGTGTAGTAAGCTTCTGTATTTGCACCCCAGCTGATGTTGAGGATACGGGCCCCGCTCTCATAAGCCTGTTTCAGCAGGTCGGGCATCTTCATACCAATATCACACAGCGAATGATTGTCTGCCGCCAGTAATGACTGAAAGAAGACAGAAGCGCCGGGGGCCATTCCTTTTATGGCGCCGCCGGAAGCGCTGCCGTCACCGGCAATGGTAGCCGTAACATGGGTGCCATGTCCCTGCGGGTCGCTGGTATCATCTGTTCTGCCCCAGGATACTGCTTTGATACGGGGGCCGGAGAGATCGGGGTGCGACTGGTCGATACCGGTGTCCGCCACGGCAATGATCTCTCCGTCGCCGGTTTCGGTAAAATGCAGGTGATGGGTGCCGGCTTCTTCAATGCCGATCATTTCCCGGGCGATATCATTATATAACACTAAGGGCAGGTGCTGGTAAATGGCCTGTATATACCTGTTGCCTGCCAGTACTTCCGGCGACAGGACACCGGGGTCCAGGCGGATGCGGATCGTGTTGCCATTGCTGCTGATGATCTCCGCCTGGTGACCGGCAAGGAATATTCTGACCAGCGGACCGTCGTCTTCCCGATGCAAAACCAGGTCGAGCACCAGGAATGAATGTTTGGCAGGCAGCAGCGCCTGAAGGTATTCTTCCCTGCGCACCGTGAAGCCGGTATCTTCTGCTGTATAAGGACGAACAGCCCGGATGAAGTCAAACCGTTCCTTATCATGCAGCGCATCCAGTTGCTGTTGCTCTTTTACATACACCAGGTAACTGTCTTTGGGAATTCGTTGCAGAACAGGAAGACCGGTCTGCCGGAGCTGATCGCTGAACTGGGGCAGCAGCGGCGCATCCAGGGTGATGATATAGAATGCCGGGAGGGAAGTGACAGAGGCCGGTACCCCCGCATCACCCGGAACGGCGGAGTGGTCCGGAAGAATATTTACATACTCATATCCCGGCCGTTCTTTTACCTGTGATTTCAGTTTCAGTTCTCCTTTGATCAGGGAGTATTGGTACACGCTGGTCACTCCCGGCGTTTGCACCACCAGCTTGCGGGTGTTGAGGAGTTTCAGCGCCAGTCCTTTCTTTTTCATCTGGCGGATATGACGGCGGGTGCTGTGCCCGACGATATATCCTTCCGTGCGGTGATGCCCGGGCATGAAGCGATGCGCCAGTGCTTCTTCTTCTTTATTGAGGAAATATACCAGCAGTTTTTCTTTCCGGTTCCACCAGATCACAAAGAACCACCAGGAGGAAGCCGCCGCAGCAGCTACGACGAGGATGATGAGGATCCATATCCAGGTCGGAAAAGAAGTAACGACCGGGGGCGGACTGTTTACCTGCAGGGTGAGTGTATCAGAACCGCTGAGTCCGTCATTGTCTGTTACGGTAAACCGGAAGGTATATCGTCCGGGTGTAAGCCCTTCTACGGTTGTCTGCGCCACCGTATCATTAATAATATTGTAACCACCGGGGCCATCCGATTCAACCCATTTATACGAAACGATCGTTCCGTCGGGGTCGGTACCATAGCCATTCAATATATAGCTTGTGCCGGTGATCGTATCCAGCTTTGGATTAGCAGTAGCGGTAGGTCCGATCAGTTGACGGTCCTGCTTCTGAACGGTGACGGTTCTCTCATCTGTATTGTCCAGGTAGGCATCATTAGTTACTTTAAGCCGGAAGGTATAAGTGCCTTCTGTCAGACCGGTCACTGCTGTAACAGCGCTGTTTGAGTTGGCGATCGTACAGGAAGGGGAACCCGGTGCAAGACTCCATTGATAAAGGATAAGCTGTCTCCCGGCCGGATCATAGCTTTGGCTGCCATCAAGCGTAACAGGGCCGGCGGGTAATTTGATCACCGTATCATTTCCGGCTTTTGCAATGGGATACCGGGGCTTGGCAGGTGGCAGACCACTCTCGTCCGTTACTTCTACCGACAACGTATCATAGCCCCACTCGTTATTATTATCCATTACGCCCAGCACATACACGTATGTACCCTTAACTGTGATGTTGCTGGCAGTGGCAGTGGGTAAGTTTTGCCCAAGTAACACATCAGTACTGCCCGGAGGAGTTTTTATTCTGAACCAGGTATAGGATTTAATCGTTCCATCACTGTCGTAACTGTTGCTGCCATCCAGGTTAAAATAGTTTTGGGGCAGGTAGATCAATCCCGGTGATCTGATCACCGCCACCGGTTTTTTGTTGGGTGAGGAAGGAGTAAAGGAATTATTACACCGGACAGCCACCTCTTTCAGAATGGATTTATCTGTATTATCATCTTTGATCCAGCCGTTGACAAAACCCATCGCTGCCTTTTTGCTCCGGTTACCATAGTACTTGTAAGCATTCTCTGCATCCAGGTAGTCATTATTGATCACCTGCATCATGCGGTCATATAAAAGAGCCTGAAAACGCTGGATAGCACTTACCGCCGGTTTTACACTGGCGGATGGAACGGGTCTGATACAGGGACCAAAGACCAGGTTAAGAAGCGTATCATTATTATATATATCAGTAAGCAGGATCTTGGCTTGTTTGTTGACGAGGCCGCCGATCTTTTTTTTGAAACTGGCAGAAGTATCCGGCCCGGGCTGTGCAAAAGAGCAAATAAAAAGGAGGAGGGATAATACAAGCATACCCGCCCGGCGTGCAGGAATATATTTAGTAATGCCGGACTTGGCCGGCAAGCGACCTGGATAAGGCATGGTAATGGTTGCAACCAGTAAGGTACTGAATAATTGAACAGCAGGAGGGATTAATACGCTTCTTCATGATTTTCATTTTACAACATATGGTAATGGTTTTTTCTTAGTGCAGCCATGCCCTGCAGCTGAAAAAGAATCTGTAAACAAATGGAATATTAACCGGGCTTTCCGTTGCACAATCAGTCAGAATAGACTACTTTGATAGAAGAAATGTAAGAGAACGATCACCGGATGCCCCCTGCTGCACTCCCTGTTTTCCGGTGTCACCGATCCGTCGCCTGCTGAACTGGTTAAGGTAATCAAAAGGATTAGCACAGTCTGTAAACCATTCCTGTCCTGCAAACAGCAGGACCAGGGGATCATTTGCACAGACCAAAAGAAAAAGCATGAAAAAACCTTCTCTCAGCAGCATGCTTAAGGCAGGTGTGGCAGCCGCTTTTCTCGTAGCGGCTATCATCCTCTATGTATCCATACAGCAATCCCGGCGATTGTATGATACGACCGCCTTGGTAAGGCTGACCAATCAGCAGCAGGTACACCTGCAGAAACTCGTGGTGGCAGCACTCGATAATGAAACCGGGGCCCGTGGATTTGTGATCACCGGGGAAAAGAATTTCCTGGAACCGCTGATCCGCTCCGAAGAAAATTTCGAAAAGGAACTGACTGAACTCAGCGTACTGTTCAAAGGAAATGCAAAACAGGAACAGCTGCTTGATTCCCTCCGGTCCAATACCGGAAAACGAATGGCCTATTCCCGGGAAATGGTCCGGGTCCGTACGGAGAAAGGCATGGAGGAGGTGGTGGCGATGGTGCGGGGCGGTGCGGGAAAAGCCTATACAGACAAGATCCGCTATTTCAGCAACCAGGTGGAAGCCATCGCTAACACCATGATGGTGGAGCGTATGCATAATAATGACCGGGTGATCCGGAACCTGAATATCCTTTTATACAGCGTGTTCGGCGCCGTGTTCCTGCTCAGCCTGTACATGATGTACAGTTTCAAAAAAGATATCAGCCGGCGGGAGGTCAGTGAACGAAAGTTTATCGCCCTGCTGGATGCCGCTCCCGATGCTACCGTGATCGTGAACGAAGCCGGCATCATCAGCATGATCAACCTGCAAACGGAAAAACTTTTCGGGTACAGCCGCGAAGAGATGATCGGACAGCCGGTGGAAATACTGGTACCCCTTACCAAACGTTCGGTCCATACCCAGCACCGCGATGGTTTTATGAAAGCGGCCAAAGTACGGGCCATGGGAGCGGGGATCGAACTGAATGCGGTAAAAAAAGACGGCAGCAGTTTTCCCGTGGAGATCAGCCTGTCACCGATCAGCACCGATGACGGACTCCTGGTATCGGCATCGGTACGGGATATCACCGACCGGAAAATTCTGGAAAACAGCCTGCGCAAGACAAATGAAGAACTGGAAGCTTTTTCTTATTCTGTTTCGCATGACCTGCGGGCACCGCTGCGGGCCATTATTGGCTACACCACCATCCTGGAGGAAGAATATGCCGGCCAGCTCGATGAAGAAGCCCGGCGCATCACACAGGTGATCCGTCACAACACCCTGCGCATGGGGCACCTGATCGATGACCTGCTCACCTTTTCCCGGCTGGGCCGGCAGGAACTGCAAAAGATCCCCGTGAACACCCACGCACTTGTACAGGAGATCATTGAAGACATCATCAGTAAACCCGGGTACCGGGCTGCAGAATGGAAAGTGGCATCGCTTCCCGTTGTCATGGCCGACCTGAACACCCTGCGGCAGGTATGGGTAAACCTTATTTCCAATGCCGTGAAATATTCTTCGAAGAAACAACAGCCGGAGATCCAGATCGGCTGCAAGCTCCGCAACGGGGAATATATCTTTTCCGTGTTTGATAACGGGGTGGGCTTTGATAATAAATACCAGCACAAACTGTTCAGGGTCTTTCAGCGGCTGCACGGCCATGATGAATTTGAAGGCACGGGGGTGGGGCTTGCGCTTTGCGAACGGATCATTTTCCGCCATGGCGGACGAATATGGGCCGAAGGGGAAAAAGACAAAGGAGCCCGTTTTTATTTCTCGCTTCCGGTTATTCAACCTTAAAATAAAAAGTATGGACCTGAATTCTGTCGAAATACTGCTGGTCGAAGACAATATCAACGATGCGGAGCTCACGATCCGGGAACTGAAGAAACATAACATGGCCAATAAACTGGCGCATGTAAAAGACGGGGAAGAAGCGCTGGACTTTATGTTCGGCAGGGGAAAGTATGAAACCCGCGGCAACACGATACATTATCCCAAAGTGATCCTGCTGGACATCCAGATGCCGAAAGTGAACGGGATCGAAGTGCTGCAGGCCCTGAAACAGGACCCCCGCACCCGGGCCGTGCCCGTGGTGATACTGACCTCTTCCAAAGAACACCCCGATGTAAGCAAATGTTATGAACTGGGGGCCAACAGCTATATCGTAAAGCCGGTAAACTTTGAAGGATTTGCAGAAGCGATCCGTAACCTCGGCTTTTACTGGCTGCTGTTAAATCAATCACCTGCTAAATAAAGACTATGACTGAACCTGTAAGAATACTGATGCTGGAAGACAATGTCTACGATGCGGAACTGATCCGCCGCTGGCTGCAGCGGGAGTACCGTCCGGCAACGTTCAATCTTTGTATGACGGAAGACGACTTTATACAAGCCCTTACCGCCTTTAACCCGCAAGTGATACTGGCCGATAACTCCATGCCGCAGTTCAGCGCTGCAGAAGCACTGGATATTGTACGAAGACATTTTCCCAACCTGCCGTTTATCATGGTCACCGGCACCGTCTCCGAAGAATATGCCGCCGGCATTATTAAAAAAGGCGCCGATGACTATATCTTAAAAAGCAGCCTGGTGCGCCTGCCCGCTGCTATTGACGGCGCCATAAAATTCCGGCAAACGCAAAAGGAAAGAGAAGAAGCCCTGCAAAACCTGATCGGCAGTGAGGAGAACTACCGGAAGCTGATCGAGCGGATCACCGATGCGTTCATTGCCCTCGACAGGGAGTGGCGCTATACCTTCCTGAACCAAAAGGCCACCGAACTCATCCACAAGAACAGGGAAGAAGTGATGGGCCGGAATGTATGGGAGGTTTTCCCCGATGCGGTGGGCTCAGATACCTACCATGCCTTTCACCGGGCCCTGGCCGAACAGCGGTACATGAGCAATACCGATTATTATGAACCGCTCGACCTCTACCAGGAAAACCATATCTATCCCTCACCCGACGGGCTTTCCGTTTTCATCCGCAACATCACCGAAAAAAAGAAACTGGAGAAAAAACTGCTGGAGCAGCAGCGAAGGGAACAACTGCGGATTACCGAAGCCGTACTGGATGCACAGGAAAAAGAACGGAATGAAATCGCCATCGAACTGCACGATAACGTCAACCAGATACTCGTGGGGGTGAACATGGTTTTATCCGTGATCCGGGACAAACCGGAAGCCGCCAGGGAAATGATCAGCGAATGCATCGGGAATATTTCGCATGCCATCGAAGAGAACCGGAAGATCGCCCATGAACTGGTCAGCCCCGACCTTTCAACCGAAAACCTTTTGCAGCAAATTTCCCGGATCAATATGCAAATGCTGAACCCTGTCGGTATCCGCACCCGCCTCGTGCACGATAACTTTACGGAAGAAAGGCTTCATCCCAAACAAAAAATAGCCGTGTACCGCATCATACAGGAACAGTACACGAATATTATCAAGCATGCCCGGGCAAAGCAGGTGGAAGTACTTCTCGAAACCGGCCTGGCGGGTTTTTCCTTACAGATAACCGATGACGGACAGGGCGCTTCGCCGGAAGTAATATCTGCAGGAGTGGGGCTGCGCAATATCCAGAGCCGGCTCAGCATCTTTGAAGGGAAATCAGAAGTTCAGACCTCACCGGGCAAGGGGTTTATGATCCGGGCCTGGATGCCATTGCACCAGCCGGTGCCCTGAGCTGGTTATATAAAACCCGTATCTGTGCGAATGCTTGCTGTAAAACCAAACTGGTGCTGTACCGTGGCGGTAAGCCCTTCCCTTACCACCAGCAGCGTTTTTCCTTTTCGCTCTGCGATGACTTCCTGCAGCACATCATGAAACCCGCCGCCCTTCAGCTCCAGCGGACCGATCTCGTCGATGATCAGCCACCCGGCTGTATGGATCGCCTTTCGGATCACCGCTGTGGCTTTTTCAAAACCGGATTTACTGAAGTGGAAACGCCCAACGGCAAGGGTTTCTTTTTCCCCCGGCAGGGCTTCCATCGGGAATTGTTCACCGGTATGGATGTTCATGAAAACACGGCTGCCGTTTTGTACAGGTGTCAGGATGCCCTGCAGATCATTCCTGTTGCGGAAACCCTGCAGCAGCGAAGTGGTCTTACCGGTTTGCACCGGCCCGGTGAGTATGTACCAGTTCGTATCAGGCATTCACATTATGAAAGGTATTGGCCAGGATGATGCGGCAGCAAAGAAAGATACGGCTGATTCCCCGGGCCCCGGCGCTGAGCTTCCAGCTCTTCAGCACCAGGTGACGGGTAAAGGGCAGCTGCATCACCACCTGTTGCACATATGTGGACGACTGGTGTTTTTTCTGCAGCAGCCATTTCTGTAACAGTGTTTTCAGCAGCGGGCCTGCCAGGAAATACCAGGTTAGAATAATAACAGAAGAACGGATAAGAATGCGGAGGGAAGCATGTGCAGGCATCAGCGGTTTCCCGATATGCAGCACAGACATCAGCCAGGCAATGAGCAGGGCGATCCAGATAACAAAGAAGATACGCTGAAAGATCGTTTTCCTTTTTTTCTTCCGGGCAACACCGCTGTCCGCTGCTTCGGGTTCGATATGGTATTTCTGCTGCACATGGCCGAGCAATTGTATCCGCTGGGGCAAAAAACCCGTCCAGATACCTACCAGCACCCCTACAATAAGATGGAGCAGCACATACCAGAGGATGATAAAGTAGCTGTAGTCGGTATGCTGGGAACCACCCAGCCGGTAAATGGAATTATTCAGTACTTCCCACAGATCCTTTCCATAGACAAGGGTGAGCACCAGTACCCGCTGCAGGGCCGATTCGAGCAGGGCCAGCACGGCAAGGGTAAGACAGGCCGCCCGGTAATATTTTTTATTCAGGAACAGCAGTTCCCCCAGCAATCCCTGGAAGAACACGGCTATGTAGGCAGTGACCGGCGCCTGCGGGCTGAGCATCATTTTAAAGATCGCTACAATAAGGGTGGCCTTAATAATGGCACCCCTTGCCGGAGCATACCAGCCAATGAGTGCAATACAGATAACAGCACAACTGCCCACCACCAGCCCGGAAACCGGCAACCTGAAACCGTGAATGATACCACCCAGCATGGCCTCACAAAAAACCCATAAGGCAATAAGCCGGAAATAAACAGCATTGGCCTGCATCTGCCGGGTGTCAGCAGCCTTTTGTTCTGTATCGGGTGCAAATAGCTGCATGGAAGTGCTCAATAACAGCCGTATGGTTTAACTTTAGATAAACTGCACATAAAGATACCCGGATAGTTTTTATCTGCAAGGAATAAAAGACAAACGGTAATCCGCCGTTTATATATAATATTATAATAACAGCCGGATGATAAGATCATGTTGCTTTCTCCTGTTCCTGCTGCCTGTCTTCATACAGGCCCAGCGGGTATATACTGTCGATGAACTGAAGAACGGGAAGTTCAGGGAGGATACAAGTTATGTGTATACCCTGCCGTTCGAACACCATAAGAAAGTCTTCCTGGTACAGGGATATGAAAGCATGTTCAGTCACAAAGGCGAACGGGCCCTTGATTTCAAAGTCAGGACCGGTACAAAAGTTTGTGCTGCCCGCAGCGGCGTGGTGATCGCCACCCGGGCCGATTCAGATGAAGGCGGGCTGAAACCCGGGAATCTGTCTGACGGCAATTATATTTTTATCAGGCACAATGATGGCACGGAAGCGAACTACTGGCATTTCAAAAAAGAAGGGGTGCTTGTAGCCGTGGGAGATACGGTGAAGACCGGCCAGGTGATCGGCCTGAGCGGCAATACCGGTTATTCTGCTTTTCCGCACCTGCACTTTGAAGTAAGGGGCACCGACCCCGCCACCGGAAACTACACACAGCTGGCCACCCGCTTTTTCACCCAGCGGGGAGTGATCTACCTGACCCCCGGACGTTTCTACCGCACCCTGCATTATTGATGAACGGCTTTACCCGACTGATTAATTGTGTACCTTACTGTCCCTAATTTATTTCTATGATCGTTATCTATATCCTGCTGGGACTCATCGTTGCGCTCCTGGCCGGGGCGGCCCTGATGCCGGCAACCTATAATGTTGAAAAATCAACCGTGATCAAAAAACCGGTAAAGGAAGTCATGAACTATATCGGCGACCTGAACCGCTACCGGGACTGGAACCCCTGGGCTAAAATGGAACCCGCTGCCCGGAGCACTATTACCGGCGCCCCGCTTTCCCCCGGGCATAAATATGAATGGACCGGAAAGAAGATCGGTACCGGCAGCCTCACCTTTCTTTCTGCCGACGATCAACATATTCATTTCGACCTGGAATTCCTGAAGCCCTGGAAAGCAAAGGCCAAAGACAACTGGCTGTTTGAACCCTGGGGCGATGGAAATGAAACCAAAGTGACCTGGCAGAACAGTGGCGATCTGGCCTGGCCGATTGCCCGCCTGATGGGGCCCATGATCAATAAGAACCTGAACCACCAGTTTGACCAGGGACTTGCTAACCTGAAAAATGCTGTGGAAGGATCGCTGTAATCCCCTTGTAACAGGTCATCGCTATTCCAACCCGCCGCCCGGCGGGTTTTTTTGTCGCACAGACATACAGATTTGTCGCAGCAGGAATAGTATGCGACAAAATTGCAACAAACCGCCACAGACCTGTTAGTTTCCGGCCCCGCTGCAGGGCCATTTTTGCGTCACCAACCATTTAAAAAATCTAAAACAATCAAACAAAAAAAATGAAACAGTTTATTATCGCAGCCCTGCTGCTCGCCACCACCTTCTGCCAACAGGCCAATGCCCAGCTTTCTGATGCAGATACCAAATCAACCCTGGCCCTGTATGAAAAAATAACAAACGCATTTACCAGCGGGGATGCCGCTGCCCTTGCCGCCAGTTACACCGAAAACGGCACCCATATTTCACCTGACGGACAAATAATCACCGGGCGGGCCGCACTCCAGTCCTTTTTTGAAAAACTGTTTTCCTTTTTTAAGACACAGCCAAAGCCGGACAAACAGGAAACCAGCCAGAATAACTGGAATGCCCGTTACCTCAGCAAGGACCTCGTAACAATTACATACAACGATGAGCAGGTCAGCCATTTTGGTGATAAAACAGACAAAACGGTTTTTGCCCTGAATGTGATCCTGAAAAGAACAAAGGATGGCTGGCTTTGTGAGATGGTTTCCATGACACCTGCGAAGCCGATGCTTTAATTAATAACCGCCAAAAACGATCATCATGAAAAAATACTTACCGGTTCTTTTCCTGTCACTGACCCTCGCTTTTACAGCCTGCCAGAACGAAAAGAAAAATGAAACCACCAGTGCTGCGGCAAACAAAACAGAAGAAGCCACCCAACGAAACCTGGAAACGGTGCATGTTATCAATAAGGCCTTTGAAACCGGCGATTTCAGCAAAGTGCGCAGCCTGATCGCCGACGACGGGATCGATCATGCCGGCCCGAACGGTGATATAAAAGGCGCCGACAGCATCGTGGCTTCCATGAAACAGTGGAGCGGGATGGCGACAGATATGACGAGCTCCACCATCAAAGAACTGGCTGATAAGGATTATGTTTTCCAGTGGATGAAGGTGAGCGGCAAGATGAAGACAGATGGCTATGGTATGAAGGCCGGCGACAACTACAATACCGAAGCTATTGAAGTGACCCGGTTCAATGAGGCCGGTAAAGCCACCGAACACTGGGAGTTCATGACCATGGCAGCAATGATGAAGATGATGGGGGGCAACCCTCCCGCCGGGAAATAAATTTTCTGCAGCAGGAAGTTATCCGGAAGGATGACTTCCTGTTTCCTTTTACCAGTATGAAACAGGCCAGGCCTTTTCCCGTTGCGGATTTACAAAAAGGTAACGGGGAAAGAAGATAACTTTATAGAAACTGTTTTGAGAAAGGGGCTTCTTATACCGCTACTTTGGTGGCTGCACCTTACCGCTGCCGCACAGCCATATGGTGACTATACTATCAAGCGGGATGAACCCCTGCAGCCCCTTTACGACCACTTCCTCTATTATTTCGATACCTCAGAGAAAGCAACGATTCAGGATTTTCTGTCCGGGAAAATTCCGGCCGCCGCCCTTCGGGCATACGACCTGGCCGACAGCAGGTTTGTTTTTGACTGGTACCGGCCCTTCTGGCTGAAACTCACCCTCCATGCACCGTTCGCTATAAAGGATTACCGGATCGCCGTACCCAACCTGCGAAACCTCGCCGGCTGTATGAACGGAACCGGTCTGCTCGGCGCATATATTGTCAAAGACGGAAAACTCCTGCAGCACTATGAGGCCGGCAACCTGGAACCCCGTTCCAAAAAGATCATCAAAGACCCCGTTAATGTCAATGCCTTTCCCATTTCCCTGGACAGCGGGGAGACCGTGGAGCTTTACCTGCGCCAGTACGACCAGCAGTTCTACTGGCGAAGCGACAGTTATTACCTTTTACATCCCGATTATCCCCTGGTCATCAAGACCGGATCGCTCAATGATCTTGAGTTCTTCTACCTCGGCATCATGTTTATCCTCTTTGCCTTTGGGGTGGCCTTTCTTTTTGTTACCCGTCAGCAGGTTTACCTGTGGTTTGCCCTTTGCGCCCTGTCGCACCTCATGCACACCATGCTCATCCTTCCGGAAAATCCTTTTGTAAAATGGCTGACCCCGGAACACCCGGCCATTTCCATGTATGCCATTGAATTCTTCATTGGCACCAATGTTATTTTCTTTATCCTGTTTGGAAGAAGGTTTGCCGGCATCCGGCAGATCAGCCGGTGGAATGACTGGCTGCTGCTGGCACTGATCGCCTATACCCTGTTCTATGTCCTTTTTTATTTTACAGATTTCCTCGCTGCCCTGCTTTTTTTCAGCTACTGGAAATGGCTGATGCTGATCAGCATCCCGGTGTTTGCCATTACCGGTATCCGGTTACTGCTGGAAAAGACCTTCTCCGCCCGCTGCCTCGGTATTGCCCTGAGCTGGCTGGTCCTCTTTCAGACACTGGGAACAATAAAAGCGACCAACACCTGGTTCGTAACACACCAGCTCAACCCCTGGATCATTGCACCGATCGGGTATATGATCATCATCTTCTTCGGGCTTGCCTACCGCTACCGCAAAGCGGAAACGGAAAAGGCAGAGGCGATCCGGGTAAAGGAAATGGATAAGATCAAAAGCCGGTTCTTCGCCAACATCTCCCATGAATTCCGCACCCCGCTTACCCTGATGCTGGGCCCGCTGAAACAAATGGAACAGGGCGCCCTCGATGAAAGCGACAGCCGGAAATACCTGAAGATGATGCGGCACAACGGGGAACGATTGCTCCACCTCATCAACCAGATGCTTGACCTGAGCAAACTCGAGAGCGGTAAGATGGGACTGGAAGTGGCCCGGACAGATATTACCGGGCTGCTGAAGGCAACCGTCTATTCTTTCAACAGCATGGCGGAACAGAAGCAGGTAAATTACCACACACATTTTCCGGAACATGAGATCATCGGCTGGATCGATAAAGACAAATTCCAGAAGATCGTTACCAACCTGCTCAGCAATGCATTCAAATACACACCGGAAAACGGTACCGTATCCGTGGATGTGGAAAACGGTGATAAACGGCTCCGCATCACCATCCAGGATAACGGGCCCGGTATCCCGAAAGAGCAGCTGGATAAAATTTTCGACCGTTTTTACCAGGTGGAAGGAACAGAAGGCGGAACCGGTATCGGGCTTTCCCTTGTGAAGGAACTGGTGCAGCTGCACAAGGGGCAGATCAGTGTGAGCAGTGATACCGGCCGCGGCGCTTCATTCCGGTTCAGCATTCCGGTGGCAAGGGAATTTTATGCCGAAGAGGAGATAGGTATCGCAGAAAGAAAAACAGAACCGGCTGCCGCACCGGTGGCCGGCCGGCCGGCTGAAGGAGAAATGGCAGAACCCGTTGCAGATAGCTTATTACCGGTTGTGCTGGTCGTGGAAGACAATGCAGACCTGCAGACATTCATCACCGATACGTTGAAAAAAGAATTCAATGTCATTCGGGCCCTGAACGGAAAAGAAGGACTGGAAAAAGCACTGGAACAGATCCCCGATCTCATCATCAGTGATGTGATGATGCCGGTGATGGATGGGGTAACCATGACCCAGGAGATAAAAAAGAATGAAAAGACCAGTCATATACCCGTGATCATCCTGACCGCCAAAGCCGCCAGCGAAAGCCGGATCGAAGGATTGAAATCAGGTGCAGACGATTACCTTGTAAAACCCTTCGATGGCGATGAACTGATCGTACGGATAAAGAACCTGGTGGAGCAACGGCAGAAACTGATGGATCTCTTTTCCAGGAAAGTGATCAGCATCCAGCCGGAAGAAGCGGACGTGACTTCACAGGAAGGGGATTTCATCAGCAAGGTGCGGCAAACGATCAGCGATAATCTCGATAATGAATTCTTCAGCGTGGTGGAACTGGCCAATGCGGTCAATATGAGCCGGAGCCAGCTGCACCGTAAACTCAAGGCACTGACCGGCAGCGGCCCGAATGAACTGATACGCAACTTCCGGCTGGAACAGGCCCTGCACCTGCTGCAGCAGGGAGCCGGTAATGTAACGGAAGTGGCTTTCATGACGGGCTTTTCATCGCCGGCATATTTCAGCAAGTGCTTCGGTGAAAGATATGGCTACCCGCCTGCGGAAGTAAAGAGAAAATCACAGGGGTAACAATCATAAAAAAAAGCAGCAGGGTCACTGCTGCTTTTCCTTTCACACAAACCGTCCGCCCGCTACATCATTGCTGCTGCTTTTTCAGCCTTCTCCGCTTTTTTCTTTTCAAAGAATTTTTCCAGCAGGTCAGGTACTTTTTCAAAAGCAGCAGTCAGTCCGCGGCTTGTTTTGGCGGGGATGAAGGAGATCTGGTCGTTGTGTGTAACCAGGAACCCGATGGGTTCAACACCCATACCACCGCCCGCACCGCCGCCGATACCTTCACCGCTTCCTTTTCCCTGTTGTCCGCCCTTACCTTCGCCGCCACCATAGCCAAGCCCCAGGCCAAACTTGATAACGGGTACACAGGTAAACTGCCCTAACTGGAAAGATTCTCCCACTACGGTCTCTGTCTTTGCTTCGTTTTTAAAGAAGTCAGTAATTTCTTTTACTGTTGCTTCAAAATTGAATGACATAGTATACAGTTTAAGGTGATTAATTATGTTTATGCGCTCATATAAGCCCTCAGTACATTCCAGGCCCGGTTCCGGATCCGGAAACTGCAATAATTCATTCCGTTGAAGTTCACCTGCAGGTGCCCGTAACATCCCGGGAAAAAATTCACCGGGTACAATTTTGCATTCAGGGTATGATCACCGGTATCAAGGGCCCATTGCCAATACTCCACCCGGAAGGTCTTAATGATCCGCACCACTTTGCGGAACATCTTTCCGGCCGGCATTCTCTTTCTTTTCTTCACCTGTTTGCGGGGCTTTTCTTTTTTGGGCCCCTTTGATTTCATATCCCCCAGCTTCATGCTTTTCCCGAAAAAGAACAGTCTCCACTGCAACCGCCAGTCATCCTCATACCGGATCTCTGCACTGCCGATGCCCATCCACCTGAACCGCAGGTACGGAACCCTTGTGTCGGCTTCCATCGTGAACGGGGCGAATAACAACCACAGGAGGATGAACCCCAGCACACAACCTGTAATGATCAGAAAGCTTATCACGCCTTAAAGGTGAGGTTCGGAACAGGCGATTCCAATGACGGGCCTCAAAGAAGATAATGATATTAGGATGCTGACAGGGGAAGGCTGAGAAAGATCAGCACACCATGAGCCGGGAATCAGATCGGCCGGAGGGTCGCCCGGGTCTTTTCATTGATCACATTACCGGTATTGAGGGTGGCAGCCGGTTCGAACAACATCACTTCCACCTCTTCCCTGGCTACCGGTTTATGCTCCACTCCCCTGGGCATGACGAGGAATTCTCCTTCCCTGAGGGTGATGACCCGGTCTTCCGCCGGCGCTTCGGGGGAGCGGTAATGCATGTCGAAACTGCCTTTGACCACATAGAACAATTCATCCTCCTCCTCATGATGATGCCAGACAAACTCTCCCTGGAATTTCACCAGCTTTACCATCTGCCCGTTAAGTTCAGCGGCGATACGGGGATTAAAATGATCATTGATGAGAGCCAGTTTTTCAGCGAGGTTTACTTTTTCCATCTGTTAAAGGTAGAATTTCCGCAAGAAGCGGGTTGCCGGGGGACGGGAAGAGTTTGATTTTTGTTTTCTAAATTTAAATGCGATGAACGATTACCAGCGGATAGAAAAGGCCATCCACTACCTGAATGAACATTTCAGGGAACAGCCCGGCCTGGAGGAACTGGCCAGACAGGTGCATGTCAGCCCCTTTCACTTTCAGCGGATGTTCAAAGACTGGGCCGGGGTATCCCCCAAGAAATTCCTGCAATACATCAGCACCAGCCACGCCAAATCGCTGCTGAAACAAAATCATTCACTCAGCGATGTGAGTTTTGAAACAGGATTATCCGGTACAGGCCGCCTGCACGACCTGTTCATCAGTATAGAAGGCATGACCCCGGGAGAATACAAGAACGGGGGCGCAGAACTGGAGATCAGTTTCAGTTTTGCCGAAACGCCGTTTGGAAATATCATTGTAGCCTCCACCGGGAAAGGCATCTGTCACCTGGCCTTTGCTGATGAGGAACAAAAAGCACTGGAGGAACTGAAAGCCCTGTTTCCCAATGCAGCCCTAAAACAGGTGGTGGATACGATTCAGCAGAATGCCCTTTTTATTTTTACGCAGGACTGGAAGAACCTGGAAAAGATCAGGCTTCATTTAAAGGGCACAGCCTTTCAGCTGAAAGTATGGGAAGCCCTGCTGAAAATACCGATGGGGCAGCTGACCACGTACGGGAATATCGCTTCCGCCGTGGGAAATGAAAAAGCATCAAGGGCGGTTGGTTCTGCCGTTGGCGATAACCCGGTCGCTTTTCTGATCCCCTGTCACCGGGTGATACAATCCACCGGTGTACTGGGCCAGTATCACTGGGGCAGCAACCGGAAGACAGCCATGATCGGCTGGGAAGCCGCAAAGGTTTATGCAGAATAAGAACTCCGCCCGTCCGCCGTCCGGCACACACTGTATCATTTACATTTTTACATCAACAAAAAACAGCAGCATGAAAACATTCATTCTTATTCATGGTTCCT
The DNA here is from genome assembly GCA_046329665.1 of Chitinophagaceae bacterium. Lineage (GTDB taxonomy): Bacteria > Bacteroidota > Bacteroidia > Chitinophagales > Chitinophagaceae > JJ008. Next base: position 205,625 of record JAXLUG010000005.1, read on the forward strand.
GGCACAATGCCTGGAACTGGCACAAAGTAGTTCCGTTACTGGAAAAAGCAGGGCATAAGGCCATTGCGATCGACCTGCCGGGAATGGGAAGGGACAAAACCCCCATCCGGGAAGTGAAAATGGAAAACACCGTACAAAGGATCTGTGACCTTATTGACCGGACCGAAGGGAAAGTGATCCTGGTAGGGCACAGCAAGAACGGGATCATGATCTCCCAGGCGGCGGAATACCGCCCGGAGAAGATCGAGAAACTGATCTATCTCGCAGCTTACCTGGTACCGGATGGAAAGACACAGCGGGAATATTCCCTGCAGGATACAGCCGGTGTACTGAAACCCTATGTCACCAGTTACCCGGAACTGAATGCGCATACGCTGCAGCCGGTGATCTATAAAGAAGGGCTGTACCACGACTGTGAGGATGATATTACGGAAATGGCCCGGCTGCTCTTAAGCCACGAACCGGTTGAATCGGGGATCACCCCCCTGCGCCTGACGGAAAGCCGGTATGGCTCGGTGCCCCGTTATTATATCGAATGCACGGAAGACCGGGCGGTCACACCCTTCATCCAGCGGAAGATGTATGAAGAAACACCCTGTAAGAAAGTGTACAGCCTGCCCACCAGCCATTCCCCTTTTTTCAGCAAACCGGTGGAGCTGACAAATATATTTTGTGAAATAGCGGCCGAATAATAGGAAGAAGAAAACGGAGAGGAAATGAAAAGGGCACGAAGCAATCCACGGGGTTAACCTGATCCATGGGTGTCTTCGTGCCCCGGTGAATGTCTGGCTCAGAAGAAGAATTGTTCTTTTATGATCTTGCCGTCCTTCACTTCATACACGGCGATCTCATCCATCTTCATCCTTCCGGCGCCCTTCAGGGTGCAGTCCATACCCATCGCCACACTGAAGAAGTTACCGCCCACCACAGCAGGTGTACAATAGCCTCCGTGCATTTCCTCCACCATCGCACCAAAGGCTTCTCCTTTTTTACGGACCGCCTCCATTCCTTCTGCATTGCCCATCCCCATCAGGGAGGCATGCGCAGGCTCGATGCTAACGCAATTGTCAGCGTACAATTCTTCCTGGATCTTTTGCCACTGGCCTGTTTGTGACAACTCATTAAACCGGTTGGCCACATCCTGTGTAGTCATTACCACTGCTTCTGTTGACATAATAATTGGTTTTAAGATTTAAAATCGGGGGAATAAGGTACACCTGTTTTTCAAGCAGAAAAATTAAATATTTATTATGCCCCAGTTTTGGTGGGCTGGTTTTAGTTTTACAGGATTGAAAACATGCCTGTTCATATCAGTACTGTTTCTTTCTTCCTGTTACGTCAGTAACAATCCTTTGCGGAAGGAAATAAAGCAATTACAAAAAGGGGAGATCAGGGATGATACAAGCTATGTGTATGCGCTGCCTTTTCCCGAAGGGAAAAAATACAGGGTGATACAGGGTTATTTCAGTCATTACTCCCACCGGGAACGGGCGGCCCTGGATTTTAATTTAAGACGGGGCGATACGATCACGGCCGCAAGGGCCGGTACCGTGGTGAGGGTAAAGGAAGATGGAAAGAAAGGCGGGTGGAATAAAAAGTACCGGCAGGATGGAAACAATATCGTGATCCAGCATGCGGACGGAACCCGTGCCGGTTACTGGCACCTGCAATACAACGGGGCCCTGGTGAGCACCGGTGACTCAGTACAAAAAGGGCAGCCGATCGGGCTGGCGGGCAAGACAGGGTATGCCTTTGTGCCCCATCTTCATTTCATCGTCTGGCGGTTTGAAAACGGACAATGGCAGCAGATGGCTACCAGGTTCCGGACATCAGCAGGGGTGAAGTACCTGCGGAGCTGGAACAGGTACAGGAATGAACCGGAATAAGCACCGGTTCAATATTTATAATACTCCTTCATCTTCGTCATCAGCATATCTTTTTTTCTTCTTGATACTTCGACAACGTCCCCGTTGGACAGAACGATATGACCGCCCTCCCCCCGCTGGTATTCCTTTACATGTTCAATATTGATGAGAAAGGATTTGTGTATGCGGATGAACCCGCAGTCTTCGAGCAGGGTCTCATATTCATGTATCGGTTTACTGGCACAGATCAGCGGCCTTCCGGTAAAGTGGAAGTTGGTATAGTTGCTGCTGGCCTCGCAGTAAATGATCTCAGAAAGTTTCACCACCTGGAATCCTTTGAGTGAAGGGATGCAGAGCTTGAGTTTTTGCCCGCCCTCTTTGTGCTGCAGGTTGTACACGAGTGTTTCCAGTGTACCTTCTGCCGTTTTCTCTTCAATTCTTTTGGCGGCCCGTTTCACCGCTTCCACCAGCAGGTTGTCCTCCACCGGTTTCAGCAAATAATCCACGGCACTGAAACGGAAGGCCTGCAGCATGAAATCATTGTGTGCGGTAACAAAGATGATCTCAAATGGAATGTTCTCCATTTCCCGCAGCAGGTCGAGACCGCTTTTTTCCGGCATGGCAATATCGAGGAAGACCAGCTGGGGTTCCAGCTGACCGATCGCATGACGGGCCTCATCAGCGCTGCTGCAGGCGGCCAGCACCTCTACTTCAGGGCAGTTGAATTCCAGCAGTTTCTTTAATGATGACAAACCCCTTGGTTCATCATCCACGAGTAAGGTTTTTATCCTGTTCATGTGTTTGCCATTTCAAGTGGTAGAAAAAGGGTAACGATCGTGCCGGTTTCCGCAGCGCCGGGGATCTCCTTCTTGTCGCGGATATCCACCTGTGCATGCAGCCCGTATTTTTCATTGAGCAGGGCGATCCTGTCCTTTATGTTTTGGATACCATGTGACCGGTGCCGGATAGCGGACCCGGTCTTGGCCTGCAGGGACTGGTTGATGCCGATTCCGTTGTCATCGATCATACAAAGCAGTTTATCCTGTTTCCGGGCGAAGATCACTTTAATATGAATGGACCGGTTGCCGGCCGACACGCCATGCCACAGCGCATTTTCAATAAAAGGCTGGATGAGCATCGGTGGCACCACGGTCTCATCCGTATCGAGCCGGTCATCTGCCGTGATCTCGTACGTCAGCTGGCTGTTGCGGATATTCTCCATTTCGAGATACCGCTTCAGGTAATCGACCGTATTGCGCAATGATACCATCGGTTGTGTGGACTGGTCGAGGGTAATGCGTATCAGGTGGGCGAATTTGCTCAGGTAATGAGAAGCCTCCTTGTTCTCATTGCTCAGGATCATTTCCCGGATACTGTTCAGGCTGTTGAAAATAAAATGCGGGTTCATCTGTGCCTGCAGCGCTTTCATTTCCGTTTGCGAAAGCTGTTTGTCGATATCGGCCCGCTGCCGGATGTAATGGATCCTTTTCCGGTAGATATAATAAAAGGCAGAACCGGCGAGCAGCAATACCAGGCTGATGAACCAGGCTGTTTTCCAGAAAGGCGGTTTGATGAGGATGGAGAATGATTTCCGTTTTTCAACACCGGGTTTGCCGGAGGCCTTGATCTCCAGGGCATATTTTCCCGGCGGAAGATTGCTCAGGTTGATGGTCCGTTCACTTCCGATGCTGTTCCAGTTCCCGCTGCCGTTCAGCTGCCAGGCAAAACGGTAATTGCCTTTATCAAAATCAATAACGGTGCAGCTGATCGCCAGGTTATTCCTGTCGTGCGGGATACTGATCTTGTCACCGGGACTGTAATAAGTGAAATTATTATCTGCCTTCACTTCCCCGATAAGCAGGTCGCTGCTGCGGTCCCTGGCCTTTGGCGGGGAATGATGAAAACGGACCAGGTATTCATTATAACAGATATAGAGGTAGCCGCTCTGGTTGTCGTAGTAGATCTTGCGGGAAGTGGGTTTATGTTCGGGCAACCCGTCCCTGTAATCATATACGGTGAATTGTTTGCTTTTAATATCAAACAGGCAAAGCTGGTTGTTGCCGGCCAGCCAAAGCTTATCATCTATCACCGGGCTGAAGCTTCCGATTGCGTTGGAAGGAAGACCCTCTTTCATGGAATAGGCGACAAAACGTTTTTCCCGGATCCGGTATTCCAGTAAACCATTGCCGGCGTTGGTAAGCCAGAGAGAGCCGTTGTTATCAGCCCGGATGGTGATGATATCATCGTTGTATTTATTTTCTCCTCCGTACACGGTGATCAGGGTATCAAATGCCTGGCGCCGGTTGTTCCACCTGGCCAGCGAATGCCCGCTGATCCAAACATCACCATACGCATCGTACACCACTGCTTTTACTTTACTGAAAGGAAGCGCCGGAGATGTTTGCGGTGTAAACAGCGTGAAAGTGCGGGTGGGGATATGATAGCGGATCACTTTCCCGTTCATCATGCTGCACATCCAGGCATAGCCGTCTGCACGGGCCGGTGCCAGCACCGGGTAAAAAGCTTCGCTCCAGGGGTATTTGTTTTTATCCAGTACGGTACCGTAATGATCCGTTTTGGTATCAAACCAGGCCAGGCCGGAATTGGTGCCAAGCCACAGGGTATCCGGGTGATACATTTCGATACTTCTTATCTCGTTCCAGCTGGAATTACCGGAGAAGAGATCAATATCCTTAATGACCTTCATCGTGGCGGCATCAATAACGGCAAGCCCTTTGTTGTAAGCGAATCTTCCGGCATAGATCCTTCCTTTGTAGCGGTACACGGTACTGAACCCCTGGTCAAGCTTAATGCCACCGGGAGGCGGGTAATACAAAGCATTGATCACAGGAGGTTCCAGTTCCTGTTTCAAAAGCCCTTCGGTCGTACCGGCCCAGAGACGGTTGTCCCGGTCGTAATAAAGACAGTTTATCTTGTACCCGGCCAGGAATTTTTTACCATCACAGGTGATCACCCCGGTTTGCCGGTTCACCCGGAGCAGGTAAAATCCGCTTACACCGGAGTTGAGGGCCAGCACACTGTCATTCAGGGGTACCAGTTTGCTTTCCCAGCTTACAGAATCGGTGATGCGTTTATCCAGCAGTGATGAGACCACTTTGCCGGTGGAATGATTGTAATAAACGGCCTGGTTGAACCGGCCCCGCATAAAAACAAACTCCCCTTTTGCAAGCTGGTATTTGAACGACCAGTATTCACCCTGTTTGAAAGGAGTGCCGGTAAGATGATTTTCCGTTTCTTCTTTTGCCGTCATCTCCCGGAATACCCTTTTCGCATGGTCGTACACAGCAATATTGGTTTCGTTGACATAAACGATATAGCGGTCGTCTGTGAGCTGCAGTATATCCCTGCCGTAAAGCAAACGTTCCTTACCGATATCTTTTGCCGTAAAGGCATCATGCCGCATGACCACCCGGCCGGAATGATCATAAACATAGAAGCCGGTGGCAGAAGAAACGCCATAGGTATTATCGGGAAAGGGTACAGCATCCCAGTCCGCATTCAGGTAAGCACTTATCGGGGTGGTGTCGCTGATCCGGTACCCGGCAACGGTATAGTCTTTTGTATTGAGCAGTACAAAACCGTTGCGGGTAAGAATGCCCAGCTGGTCAGGACCGGTCTTCTTCAGCCGCCAGATGGCGCCGGAAGAAAGGTTTAACGGCGGTATGGCGGGATAATATTTCCGGAAGGCATTTCCGTCAAACCGGTTCAGTCCGTCATCGGTGCCGATCCACATATAGCCCTGGTCATCCTGCCGGAGACAGGAGATGGTGTTATCGCTCAGCCCGTCCTTGACGGTATACCGGGTAAAGTTCTTCTCCTCATACTGTGCCGCTGCCGGCAAGCTGCTGCACAGCAACAGCAGGATGAAGAACCAATAAAAGAGGACATAAGCATTCCGCATAGACAGGGTTGGCGCTGCAATAAAGTTAAGCTGCCTGCTCCTGATATTACGGTGTCCGCAGACAGCCGGCGGCCCGCCCTGTAACTGGTATGAACAGGCTTGCCGTTCCTTCACCGAAACCCGCCATTGGTGCAAGCCCGCCATGAAAATTTTACAAATCAATCAGTTCCGCATAATCAAAACCTGCCGCCATTCGTGAAAGCCCGTTCAGGAAGGGCAACCGGCCGCTATACTTTTACGCCGCCATTGAACAACACCTTAAAGTATAGCCATGAAAAAACAATACCTCGTTTTTTACCTGCTGGGCTGCCTGTTACTGTTCAGCCGGTATGCCTACACGCAGAATGTAGGGATCGGAACCACCGCCCCGGCTGCAAAGCTGCATATCAAAGGAACAGCTGATAACTCCCAGCTGGTGATCGATGCCGCCGGTTCGCAGCAGAACACAAATCCGCTGATAAGGCTCCGCAATAGCAGCGGTAATGACCTGCTCTGGCTGCATGCCGATGATACCTGTAATATATTCATCGGCATCAATGCCGGAAGGGTGAATGAGGCGCCCAACTTTGCGAAAGACAATATTTTCATCGGGCTTTCAGCCGGGTACAGTAACACCGAAGGATCGGCCAACCTGGGTATCGGCTCACATGCCCTGAACAATAACACCTCCGGTACTTATAATACGGGGATCGGCTGGCATTCGCTTTATGCCAATACAACCGGCTTTGGCAACTGCGCCTTCGGCGAAGCGCTGGAGAATAACACGAGCGGGTTTAATAACACCGCCACCGGCCATGCGGCCCTGTACAGGAACACCACGGCACAATCCAACACAGCTAACGGTGCTTTCTCCTTATTTACCAATACAACCGGGAACTTTAATACCGCTGCCGGGGCCGCCGCTTTGTACTCCAATACAAACGGTGTTTCCAACGTAGCCGTAGGCGTGGAGGCCATGCGGACGAACACCACCGGCGATTTCAATACGGCCGTAGGGGTCCACTCCATTTATTCCGGCAGCAACGGCAACGAGAATACAGCCGTCGGTTATGATGCACTTTTTAATAATACCTCTTCTTATAATACTGCCTTAGGCGCCAAATCGCTTTATGGAAATACAACCGGTATATACAACACCGCTGTTGGCCACACAACATTATACTCCAATACGACCGGCTGGGAAAATACGGCTGCCGGGGATTCAGCCCTTTACGCCAATACAAACGGGGAAAGAAATACGGCTATCGGATTCAGGGCCCTGCTCTCAAATACTTCCGGCAGTTATCATACCGCAGTAGGCGCATGGGCCCTGAGCTCGGTTAACGGCGGGCAATATAATACAGCCATCGGTTTCGGAACGCTGGAATATACCACCACCGGAATTCAGAATACTGCTGTAGGAGCAAATGCGCTGGCTACGGTCACCACCGGGATGAATAACACAGGGGTGGGCGTTGGGGCGGGGGTGTCATCCGGCACCCTTTCACAGGCTACTGCCCTGGGAGCCTTTGCCATATCAAATGCCAGCAATAAAGTAAGGATAGGAAGTACTTCTGTACTGGCGATCGAAGGCCAGGTCGGATTCTCGTCTGTCTCAGACGGAAGGTTCAAAGAAAATATCAGGGAAGACGTGAAGGGGCTTGACTTCATTCTGCAGCTTCATCCCGTTTCCTACAATTTCAACCGGCTGAACTATGCCCGGCATATCCGGCAACCACTTACGCCTGAAATAGCCGCAACGCTGAGCCGGCAATCAGCTGAACGCACAATTGGCTTTGTGGCGCAGGATGTGGAGAAAGCGGTAAAGCAAACGGGGTTCAGTGCTTTCGATGCAGTACATGCGCCCGCCAATGAAACCGATAATTACAGCTTACGCTACTCTGATTTTGTGGTACCCCTGGTGAAAGCCGTGCAGGAACAGCAACAGCTTATTGAAACGCTGACAAAGAAGATCGAAAAACTGGAAGCTGAGTTCTCAAGACCCGTAGTATTAAAACGATAAAACATTTTATAATCAAAAATCAGCGCTGCTTTAAAAACCGCCTCCGGCGAAGAGCAGGCAACCATTAAACCTTCTATATGAAAAAGAACAATCTCTACAGGATCGTCCTTGCTCCCGTTATTGCCACCCTGGTAATGACCGCTTGTGACAAAGACAAACACCCGGTGAATGACACACCTGCCTTCCACATTGCAGAAAGTGAAAAGCTTTTCATCCCTGCAGAAGTGGACCTGCCGTCAAACCGCCCGGCCGGTAATACACGGGTGGCTACGTATTATGCCATCGGGGTGCAGAAGTACAGGGCCCAGGCAAAAACAGGCGGCTCCGGTGTATACGAATGGGTGTTTACAGCGCCCAGGGCCGACCTGTTCAATTCAAGCAACATCAAAGTGGGCACTCACGGAGCCGGACCCTGCTGGGCCTTAAGTCCCTTTGATTCCATTTTTGCCCAGGCCTTCACTCCCGCCAAAACAGCCACACCGGATGTAAACAGTATCCCCTGGCTGCAACTGATGCCCAAAACAGGAAAGGCGCCGACAGGTTTCTTCAACAATGTTTCCTATGTGCAAAGAATAGCCACCGTTGGCGGCAAAGCGCCGGCCACACCACCGGTAAGCGCAACGGATACGGTGGATGTGCCCTACACGGCGGTGTACCGCTTTACCCGGAAGAACTAAACAAATACTCAATAACCCTTCAATCTTCTGATCATGCAAACAAAAGACATACAAGGCAAGCTGTGGAGCACAGCACCCGAACACTGGTCCGTTTTTTTTGAACCCTTTTTTCTGCCGCTTTACAAAAAGGCCCTGGAACAATTGAACCTGAGCGAAGACACCCTGCTGCTGGATGCCGGCTGCGGTTCCGGGATGTTCGCCTATATGGCGATCAATACCGGTGCCGATGTAACAGGCATTGATGCAGCGCCCGGCTTGCTGGAAGTGGCCCGGCAGAGAAACCCGGGATCTAATTTCCTGGAAGAAGAGATCGAAGCTTTACCCTTTGCCACCGACAGTTTCGATGTGGTAAGCGGGTTCAACTCTTTTCAGTATGCGGGCAATGTAACAGGCGCCCTGGCCGAAGCCAAACGGGTGCTGAAACCCGGTGGTAAACTGGTGATCGGCATCTGGGATAAACCTGGTAAGAGTGATGCGACGAATGTATTGAAAGCGATCAGTACGTTATTGCCGGCACCACCCCCGGGCACTCCCGGCCCCTTCGCCTTGTCAGAAGACGGTGCGATCGAGAACATCCTGGACCCGCTCCGGATGAAACTGGTGTACAAAACAGCGGTAAGCTGCCCCTTTATTTATTATTCCCTGCAGAACGGAATGAACAGTTTTATGGGTACCGGGCCGGCTGCCGCCGCAATGAACCGGGTACACAAAGAAGAAGTGCAACGGGTGATCGCCGGGGCCTTACAACCCTATCATATTACCGAAGAACTGTACCACCTGCAGAACAGCTTCCTGCTTTTTATAGCAGAAAAAATATAATCCAGGCAGTACTCCTTTGAAACGGTAAGGACGGCGGGCGGGCAAGCGCAAGGGCCTGCCGTCTTTTCAATCTTACCCGGTAAACTCACATAACAGGACGGTTGGATACATAAAGCCTCCGCCCCGGCGGAGGCATTTTTTTAATCATTAAAAGAACAGTCATGAAAAAAACACTTGTTTTATTATACGGAGGGATCACCTATCTCCTCTTTTTCGGAACCTTTTTATACGCCTTCGGCTTTGTCGGAAACCTGTTTGTTCCTAAATCGATCGACGGGGAACCACAGGTGTCCCTTCCGGTTGCACTGGCGGTGAACGGAAGCCTGCTGCTCTTGTTTGCCTTGCAGCACAGCATCATGGCAAGACCGGCCTTTAAGGCATGGTGGACACGGTTTGTACCGGTGCCGGTTGAACGCAGCACCTATGTATTGCTCTCCACCCTGTGCCTGCTGCTGCTGGTATGGCAATGGCAGCCAATGGGCGGCATCATCTGGTCGGTAACCAACCACGGGGCGAAGGTTTTTCTGACCGCCCTGTTTATTGGCGGCTGGCTGATCGTACTGCTGAGCACATTTATGATCAATCATTTTGACCTGTTTGGTTTGCGGCAGGTGTGGTTTTATTTCCAGGGAAAGAAATATGAGCCGCTGCGTTTTCGTGTGCCGCTGTTTTATAAATATGTAAGACACCCGCTATACCTGGGCTGGCTGATCGCTTTCTGGGCCACTCCCGTGATGACGGCGGCCCACCTGCTCTTTGCGATCCTTACCACCGGGTATATTTTTACGGCGATCCAGTTCGAAGAGAATGACCTGGTGAAAACATTTGGCGAGAAGTACAGGAACTACCGTCGCTGGGTTCCGATGATCTTCCCCTTTCCGAAGAAAAAATTTATCAGAAAATAAAACCGGCACGTATGCAAACAGCGCAGCTGAAAACATACTGGAAAAAGCACCGCAGAAAACTGCTGGTATTTTACATATGCTGGTGTGTTATCAAGGGCCTTCTGCTCCTGTTGCTCGGAGCCCGGCTGTTCGGATAACAGCACCCGCTTCCATAAGCCCCGTTTGATAACGGGGCTTTTTATTTATGTTTACAAAAAATAAAAGGTGAGCTTAGAGGAGATATGGCAGCAGTTTGTTTCCAATGTAAAAGAGACCAAGTGGCCCGAATGGGTAAGCACCGTTACCCAGGTGGCCAGTGTATGGTATGCCCGTAAGAACAATGTACTGGTATACCCCACCGGCATCGTCGGGGTATTGCTGGCGGCATATGTATACTTCTTTATGATCAGCCCGCCGCTGTATGCAGATGCTTCCCTGAACCTGTATTATTTCCTGATGAGTGTGTATGGCTGGTACAACTGGGTCCAGAAAAAAGACAGTGAACATTATACCTACCCGATCAGCTGGTGCAGCCGCTCCCAGCTGTTATTCGGCACCGGCTTCTTCTTATTCTTCTGGGCGGTGATATGGGCCGTGCTGGTAAAATTCACCAACAGCAACACACCGGTACTTGACTCACTGGTTTCGGCTTCCGCTATCACCGCCATGTGGTGGATGGCCAAAAGAAAGATCGAGAACTGGCTGGCCTGGATCTTTTCAAATATTGTGGCGATCCCGCTGAATTTTTATAAAGGGCTCATGTTGTTTTGCCTGATGTACATTTTATTCCTCGCCATGGCCTGGTGGGGATATAAGGAATGGAAAAAACAGGCTGCCTGAAACGGAGGAGACTTTTTACGCTGCAACCATACCGATCATAGTATAGTAACCTGCCGGCGGTAATATTTGAAGCAGGTTCGCTTAGTAATCTGCTGATGTTTTTTTACATTTACCCTACTACAATTTCGGCGATATGAAAAAATGCCTCCTGTTCCTTTTACTTGCCAGCTCTGTCCTTTCTGTTACTGCCCAGCCCTTCAGCCTGGATGAAAGGGTAAAACCCACGGAGCTTACCTTAGTTGAGTATAAAAAGGACGACAGCCTGCGCCGGGGCCGGATCAATGTGACCGGTGTGACACAGGTACATGATACCGCCTACTATTTTGTGCAGGGACTGAGTATGTATTCCCCCGCTTATTTTGGCATTACGGCCAAAAGCGGCAGCCCGAACATCAAAGTAAACCTGTGCAAGAACAACTGGCATACAATGGACAGAACGGGCGGTACCGCCGACTCGGCACACTGGGAAGTGCGGTTTAAGACAGAAGGCGATTTCGGCATCATGGTAATACCACAGGAAAAACCGGCCGAATACACCTTATGTGTATGGACAGGCGACGAAGCAAAGGAGGTGGGGATCTCTTCTCCCTTCAAAGGAAGCGGGGACAATGCCGGTAAAACAGAAAAAGCCAAAGGAGGAGGGTTCCTGAAGAACAACCTGCTTTATATCATCATCGGCGTGCTGGTCATAGCCGTCGCTTTATTAGCCTTCAAGCTTAAAAAGAAACAATCATGAAAAAAATCCTGATGGCAGCAGCCTTGTTGCTGGCCACCCGCAGTTCATTCGGTCAGAATGCCAACGACCTGGTGAACCTTGGTGAAGACCAGATCAATCAGTATTCTGAATCACAGATCGAACAGGCGCAGGCAGATATTGAAGCCACAGAAAACAGCATCAGCGGGATCAACGATGCGCTGGGGCACCTGAATACGGTCCTCAGTATTTACAACAGTGCACAGGACCTCTATAATGCTTCGCAGGCCCTCAGCAACGGCGAGTGTGCACCTGATTTTGCCACCAGTGAAAACGCCATGATGTCGTCCGAATGCACCCGCGGCAGCGAATGTGAGCAATGCTACCTGAGCGCCATGCGGGAACTGAACTTTGTACGCCGCCAGCTGGGAAGGCTGAACTGCATTTACCAGAACACGAAGAATTTTACCAACAGCGCCATTGCCTTTGGTGATAATGCCAGCGGTATCCACGCCGTCACCGGCCTCGCCTGGCAGCAGGCAAGAGGAGAGATCGTGGCATCGATGAACCACTTCAAGCAGACCTATGACGACAAGTATATGGGACTGATGGGCACCCTGGAAAAAGCCCTGAAGGATATCGACCGTTGCGAAGCGCAATACGGGCAGCAGGGCTGGTACCAGCGCTCCGGTTTTATCTACTTTGAATTCATGAAGGATAAGTATAAAAGAGATGACTGATCAGGATAATGATCACAAAGGCACGAAGTCACAGGAATGATCATGTGTTGCTTCGTGCCTTTGCATTTCTGCCCGCCGGCAGGTTTGTGGTGAAACCCTACTGCGTACTTTCTTCCGGGGCCGGTTGTTTTTCCCCGCCGCCCCAGCGCTGTTTCCAGGCATTCTTCAGTTGCTCCCTTTCTTCCGGGGTCATATTATCCCATTTCTCTTTGCATCCGCGGCGATGGCGCCCTCTCCGGCCACCAAAGCCGCCCACCAGTATCCTGCTCAGCACGAGCAGGCCAAGGCCCTGCCAGAAAGTGATGAGATGAGCCCCTGCTGCCGGCACCAGCACGGCATTCCATAGTGCCATCACCGCCCATCCAAAGAATGCCAGCGCACCCAGGCCCAGCAGCATGAACAATGGGATCAAATACGGTTTTCTTCTGAATACATGTTTCATTTTACGGTCTGTTTAATCGTTTAAAAATTCTTCGTATAAAAATTCCAGCCGCCTGCGGAGGTATTGCAGGGCATATCTTTTTCTTGAAATAATGGTCTTGATATTCTCCTGCGCCCCGTCGGCTATTTGCTGCAGTGTCATTCCCTCCAGCTCATTCTTTACAAAAACATCTCTTTGTGCGGCAGGCAGCTCCTGCAGGGCATCAAATAACCTGTCGCGGAACAGTTTTCTCCATACTTCAAACTCGGGGTCATCTTCCGCAACCGGAATAAAGGAAAAGCCCGTCCGGGTTTCATCGTCATCCGGTTCATATTCTTCATCAAGGGCCCCGGTTCTTTTCCGGCGATACTTATCGGTGATCTTGTTTTTGGCCACCCGGTACAGCCAGCCGCTGATGCTTTCAATATCTTCCAGTCTTGCCTGGCTGCTGAGCTGGTACCAGACATCCTGCAGAATGTCTTCTGCCTCTTCATCGGTCCGCACCCGGCCCCTGATAAAACCAAAAAGCCGGCGTCCATACTCGCTGATGGTCTGTACGATATTTTGTTTTTGCTGTGCCACTGCCGGGTTCATTGCCGCCGCTTTATCAGGAAGACGGCCGGCGGGGAATTTTACTTTAAAGTGCGGCCTTTTTTTTCGCTGCCGGGAGCCCTTATCGGCAAACGGTTATTCTGAACCGGTTACCACTTCTTTTTTATCCGCCAGCACAGACCCGTAATTTTGGCCATGCAAACGGAAACAGGTCAGCAATCCCTTCACCGCACTCTTTTCTGGCTTATCGGTTTTGCCATATTCATCAACTTCAGCGGCTTGTTTGTTCCGCTGATGGATCCCGATGCCGGTGTGTATGCTTCGATCAGCAAATCAATAGCACAGCGGCACGACTATGTGAACCTGTATTTCCAGGAAGCCGACTGGCTGGACAAACCTCATTTTCCTTTCTGGGTCACGGCTGTATTCTTTAAAGTGTTTGGCTACCATGAATGGAGCTATAAACTGCCGGGTATCCTCTTCACACTCATGGGGGCGTACTACACATTTCTTTTTGCACGCAAATTCTATAATACCACGATCGCATTATGGTCTTCGCTGATCCTGCTCACTGCCATGCACATTATTATCTCAAACAATGATGTGCGGGCAGAGCCTTTCCTGACAGGGCTGATCATAGCCGCTGTTTATCACTTCTCCAATGCCCTGGATAAAAAGCCCGGCTGGCAACTGGTGGCCGCCTGTTTCTATACCGGCTGTGCCGTGATGACAAAAGGAATTTTTACACTGATACCGGTGGGCGGCGCCGTAGCCGGTGAGCTGATCCTGCAAAAAAAATGGCGCCAGTTGTTTCACTGGAAATGGATACTGGCTGCCGTACTTACAGGGATCTTCATCATCCCGGAACTATACTGCCTGTGGAAACAGTTTGATACCCATCCCGAAAAAACCGTGCTGGGCAGTGATCATGTGTCAGGGATAAAATTCTTTTTGTGGGACAGCCAGTTCGGACGTTTCTTCAACACGGGCCCGATAAAAGGAAAGGGCGATAAATTGTTTTTCCTTCACACCCTGCTCTGGGCTTTTCTGCCTTGGGCCCTGCTGATGTATGCCGCCCTGTTCACCCGGATCAGGAACAGGGTAAAAAAGGTAACCGAAAATTTCAATGAATGGTTTACCCTGTCCGGCAGCCTGCTCACCCTGCTGTTGTTTTCTTTTTCCGGGTTTCAGCTGCCGCATTATACCAACATCATTTTTCCTTTCCTTGCCATCCTTACGGCAGCCTTTGTGGTGAAGCTGGCAACAGAAAACCGGAACGTATTCGGTAAGGTCCAGTCGGTATTGAATATACTCCTGCTGGTATTGGTGGCCGGGCTTCTCTTTTTTTACAAGCCGGCTATTCCCCTGGTCTTTCTGATCGTGGCAGCGGCATTACTAACTGTTTTCCTTTTCCCGCA
>JAXLUG010000006.1:0-183921 GCA_046329665.1 Chitinophagaceae bacterium
GCCCCGCTGCTGCAGGCGCTGCCGCCGGACACACAGATACCCTGCATATCCAGGTTAAAGAGGATCATTTCGGATTTCTCCGTCTTCGGGAATGATACATTCAGCACGGTGTAGAGGCTGCGCCCGGCATAATCCCCGTTGAAATGTATGCCGCTGATATGCTGCTGCAATTGTTCTGCCATATAGGTCTTCAGGGACTGCACATAGGCCGCATCCTTTTCCATGGAGGCATCGGCCAGTTCCAGGGCTTTGGCAAACCCGACAATCCCATACACATTCTCCGTACCCGCCCGCATGTTCCGTTCCTGGCCTCCGCCACGGATCATGGGATTGACTTTGATGTTATCATTGATATACAGGATACCCACCCCTTTGGGGCCATGGAATTTATGTCCTGCCCCGGTAGCAAAATGAACAGGTTTGCTCCGCAGGTCGATCTTATAATGCCCTACCGTCTGTACGGTATCCGAATGGAAAATGGCATTGTATCGTTTGCAGATCTCACCGGCCGCATAGATGTCCAGCAGGTTACCGATCTCGTTGTTGGCATGCATGAGTGAAACAAGACAGCGCTCCTCTCTTGAGGCAAGCTGTGCTTCCAGGTCTTTCAGATCCACATGACCGTCTGGCAATATTCTGACCAGGCTGCTGGTCACCACATCATCATGATCAAAGTGCTCAACGGCATGCAGCACCGCATGGTGTTCGATAGGTGAGGTGATAATGTGCCGGCATCCCAGGTCATAAATGGCTGATGAAATGGCCATGTTATCGCTTTCTGTTCCGCCACTGGTAAAGAATATCTCACCGGGATTCGCATTCAGGATACGGGCCACCGTTTTCCGGGCATTCTCAATGGCGAGCCTGTTTTCACGGCCATAGGAATAAATGGAAGAAGGATTGCCAAAATGAGTGGTCATATAAGGCAACATGGCATCCAGCACTTCTTTATCAAGGGCGGTGGTGGCGGCGTTATCAAAATAGATGCGGTTCATACCCTGCAAAGATAACCAATGGCTATCAGCTAAATTCTTTTATATCCCGCATGATCTGCATGGCTATATTGTTTGCCTTGGTCTCCAGGTCGCTTTCTGCATAGATGCGGATGATGGGTTCTGTATTGGAAGTGCGGAGGTGTACCCAGTCACTATCGAATTCTATCCTTAACCCGTCTTCCGTGTTGACCGGGTTATTTTTATACTTCTTCCTGATCTTTTCAAAAATGGTCTTCACATCAATACCATTCTCCAGTTCTATCTTGTTCTTGGAAATAAAATAATCAGGATAGGTGTTGCGGAATGATTTCATGCCTTTTTTATGGGCAGCCAGGTGACTTAAAAACAGGGCGATCCCGATCAGTGCGTCCCTTCCGTAATGAAAATCCGGAACAATGATCCCCCCGTTGCCTTCCCCGCCGATCACGGCATTTACTTCCTTCATCTTTTTTACAACGTTCACTTCGCCAACTGCCGATGGAAAATACTCCCCGCCATGCTTCAGCGTGATCTCCTTCAGCGCCCGGGTACTGCTCATATTGCTTACGCTGTTACCCCTGATCTTTCCCAGCATATAATCCGCCACCGCTACCAGGGTATATTCTTCGCCAAACATGCTCCCGTCCTCACACACAAAACAAAGCCGGTCGACATCCGGGTCAACGGCAATGCCATAATGGGCCTGCTGCTTCACCACTTCAGCACTTAACTGGGTAAGGTGCTCCGGCAAGGGTTCCGGGTTATGGGCAAACTTCCCGTTCACTTCCTCATTGAGTACGATCACTTCATTAATGCCCAGGGCATGCAGGAGGGCCGGAACAAAAATGGCCCCGGTCGAATTCACTGCATCCACCACCACTTTAAAGTCCTGTTTCCTGATCAGCCGGGTATTCACCAGCGGGTACTTTACAATCGCTTCTATATGTTTCTGGCCGTAGCTTTCATCAGTTATTACGGTCCCCAGTTTATCAACGAATGCAAATGAGAACTCTTCTTTGGCAGCCAGCTCCAGCACCCGGGCTCCCGTTTCGGCCGAAATAAACTCCCCGTCACCATTCAATAATTTCAGCGCATTCCATTCTTTCGGGTTATGACTGGCGGTAAGGATGATACCGCCATCGGCGCCGGCCATCTTAACGGCCACCTCAACGGTCGGTGTGGTAGAGAGGCCAAGATCGATCACATCGATACCCAGTCCGGTAAGCGTGTTGATGACCAGCCCCTGCACCATGCTGCCGCTGATACGTCCGTCCCTTCCTACCACTACTTTGACAGCGGTCCTGCCTTCTGCCAGGAGGGTGCCATATGCTGCCGTAAATTTGACGATATCTACCGGGGTAAGATTTTCACCCGGTTTTCCGCCGATCGTTCCCCTGATTCCTGAAATGCTTTTAATAAGTGCCAACGGGTAAGTTATTTAAGGCCGCAAAAATACTATTTTCAGGCGCAATAGGTTGAAACCTCCTGCCTACATTTGTGCATGTCCGGAAAAGAATGGTACAGCGACTGGTTCAGCTCCCCTTTTTATCACAAACTGTATTTTGAAAGGGATGAAAAGGAAGCGGAAGCCTTTATTCATGCGCTGATCGGCCACTTGCAGCCACCCGCAGGAAGCCGCATGCTGGATGTGGCCTGCGGAAAAGGCCGCCACAGTAAGATACTTGCTTCCATGGGTTTCAATGTGACCGGTATTGATATTTCCTTCCAGAGTATTGCAGCAGCAAAAAAATACGAAAGCGGTCACCTGGATTTTTTTGTGCATGATATGCGGCTGCCTTTCTGGGGCAATTATTTCAACTATGCCTTCAACTTTTTTACCAGCTTTGGTTATTTCAAGACCAGGAGGGAACATGATGATGCCATCCGCACCATTGCCGGCAGTATAAAGCGGGGTGGTTTTTTTGTTATCGACTACCTGAATGTGCATTATGCAGAAGATCACCTGGTGCAGGAGGAAGTAAAAAGCACCGGTTCCACTACGTATACCCTTCATCGCTGGGATGATGAGTCGCATTTCTACAAAATGATAACGGTAACCGACCCGGAACTGGCAAAGCCATTGGAGTACACCGAAAAAGTAGCCAAATTCTCGCTGGGTGATTTCACTGAAATGCTGGCATACCAGGGTTTACAGGTGCAGGAAGTTTTTGGCGATTACCGGCTGGGGCCTTATGATGTCCGCAAAACTCCCCGGCTGATCATTATGGCAAAAAAACAAGCCTAATCCCGTTTATTATTCATCAGCAGGTATTTTGCCGTTTCGAAATAAGCAGCTGTAAAGGCAGCAAGTTTTGTGCGCACTGAATCCTGCTGTGCCTTGCTGTACGGCGCTGAACCGGGTTTTATATAATTCAGCTGTTCTTCGTTGGAGTTGATATTCCTTGTATAATAAAAATCATCCGTTACCATGCCCACTACATCGGCGGTATTGGTAATAAAGGCATAGTTGTTCTTCTTGGCAGGATCGAGCAGGTCACGGCCCAGGGTGGTGTTTACATACGACTCATGGAGCATCCCGGCGATCGTGGGCAGTATATCGATCTGGGACACCACTTCCGTGCGCTGCTGCGGTGTCAGCAGTTGCGGGGCATAAAACAGCAGCGGTACATGTTCATCGGTGAGGCGCTGCTCCGTCCATACCGGCGGGTACATGGCTTCCGCATTGCCTGCCACTCCATGATCCCCGACGAATACAAATATGGTGTTCTGGAAATATGCTTCTTTTGACGCCGCAGCAATAAACTGGCGGATGCAGTAATCGAAGTAACGAAAGGCATTGAATTCATCGATCGACTCAAAGCCGTGTTTCTTCAGTTCCTCCGCCGGTATATTCAGTTTGATAAAATCGGTGTCGGTAGCCGCCATTGTCTTGTCAAACGGGCGGTGGTTCCCTGAGGTCTGTATGTAGGCAAAGAAGGGCTGTTTTTTTTGGGCAAGACCCGGTTCGCTTCAGGAAAAGTTCTTTATCGCTGATGCCCCATACATTTACTTCCGGTATGCCCGGTCTTTTACCGGTGTGCATCTGCAGCCCGTCGATATTATTCAGCAATCCCTCAAAGTTGCCGAACTCAGGATTACCGCCCAGGAAATAATGCTTTTCGTAACCGGCCAGGTTATCAATGATCGTATGCTGCTTCACCGCATCCGGGTTACGGCTGGAGAATTTAAAAAGCTGTGCATCCGGGATACCGGATATGATCGCAAACAAGGCCCGGGCCGTGGAAAAATGCGGTGTAAAACAGCGGTTGAAGAATATACCGTCATGGGTAAGTGAGTCGAAAAAAGGGGTTGCATTCAGCGGGTTGCCGCTCATGGTTGTCTTGTACATGCTGAACGATTCACACTGCACCAGCACGATATTCGGTTTGCTCTCAAAAGCATTGCTCCTTGGCCCGATCTCCCGGCGGTAGGAAAAATTATTCTTATCCGGCAGTCCCATCCATTCCGCCATCAGCGGGAACGCCTGTTTTGCCTTTCGTTCGTTGTAATCCGGTTTCCGCAGTTTCAGGGTGGCGAAAAAATTCTGAAGGGGATTGATGGCGAGATAGGATTTAAAACTGTTGTTGAAATGAAAACAGTCATTACGGCTCAGCGGCGGCCAGGAGAAATTGCCCCAGGCAAAGATCCCCAGTATCAATGCGGCCACAAAGAAGAATTTTCTGCGGTAAGGAATCCCCAGGCCATCTGTCCGGTTGATCACCTGCCAGTGGCTGCGGTGATACATCCACCGGAAAAATAATACAGCCACCACCAGTCCCAGCAGCATCCAGAACAAGGGATAGGTCTGCCGCATCATCTTCCAGGATATGCTGAAGTCTTCTGCAAAGTTCATGGCCCCCGCATCGAGCGGAGTTTTGTTGTAGGAGAAACTGCCAAAGCCGGCTGCAAAAAAGAAAAACACGATAAAAGTGACCACGGCAAGGTACCAGGTCCACCACTTTTTATTGCGGGAAGAATAGAAGGGGGAGAATTTGGGGAACATACTGATCACCACGATGGGCAACAGGATGAAGGCGATCCAGCGGAGGTCATACCGGATGCCCATTAAAAAAGAAGGGATCACATCCCCGAATGAAATGCTTTTGGGCTTAAAAGCAATGAACGTAATAAGCCGGTACAGGGTGAAAATAAGCAGGAAGATAGGCAGCAGGTTTGCCACCCACAGTAATGTTTTTGGTATTTTATATCGCCTGAGCATTTCCGGTTCGCTGAAATAGGCTGAACAATGCAAATTAAGCTATTAAATCTTTCCTGCCGCCCTCTGCGAAGCAATCCTCATCCTGTACTTTTGCTGCTATGGACCCCGCCGCCGCATCTATCTGGCAGATCATGGTACGATGGGACCAGGCGCTGTTTGAAAAGATCAACGGCGACTGGTCAAATCCCTTCTTTGATGCCGTGATGCCTTTCCTCCGCACTTCACTTAACTGGGCACCGCTGTATCTTTTTGTACTGGTGCTGGTGCTGCAGAATTTCAGGACAAAGGGGCTGTGGTGGATCCTTTTCTTTATCCTCACGATCGCCCTGACAGACCTTTCCGGCACGTACATTTTTAAACACAATATTGAGCGGCTCCGCCCCTGCCGTGACCCGGAATTTGCCTCCCACGTACGTATGCTGCTGAAGAACTGCGCCGGAGGTTTCAGTTTTATCTCCAACCATGCAGCCAATCATTTTGGGATGGCCGCTTTTTTTTATGTCACCTTCCGCCCTATTGCCGGCCGCTGGGCCTGGGCCGGTTTTTTCTGGGCTGCCGCCATCGCTTATTCACAGGTGTATGTGGGCGTGCATTATCCGCTCGATGTGCTGGCAGGAGGGATCTTAGGTATCATCCTCGGTTTCACCACCGGCTACGTATTCAGCAAGCAATACGGAATCACTATCTTCGGTAATCAACCAGCTGCATAGAATGGAAATAATTATACTATTGTTATTGATCTTTGTGAACGGGCTATTTGTTATGTCGGAAATATCCCTGGTTTCGGCCCGTAAAGCCCGGCTGGAAAGCCAGGCTGAAAAAGGGGACCCGAATGCAAAAAAAGCACTCGAGCTTTCCAATAACCCTGAAAAATTCCTTTCAGCAGCACAGATCGGGATCACCCTGATCGCCATCCTGACCGGTGTGTACTCCGGCGAACGGTTTGCCAAACAACTGCAGCCCTACGTTGAGCAGGTGGAGTTTCTGAAACCCTATGCCAATACCATTGCCACCACCATCATCGTCGTGATCGTTACTTTTCTTTCTATCATTTTCGGCGAACTGATCCCCAAACAGATCGGGCTGCTGCGGGCTGAAAAGATCGCCAAGATAGTGGCCGGGCCCATGAACTTCTTTGCAAAGCTCACCCACCCGATCGTATGGCTGCTCAATAAGGTCAGCGGTCTTTTCTTCCGGATATTCAATATCAAAAAGTCAAAAGACGATGCGGTAACGGAAGAGGAGATCAAGACCCTCATCACCGAAGGCGCCGAAGCCGGCACCATCGATGAGACCGAACAGGAGATCATCGAACGGGTCTTTCACCTGGGCGACCGCAATATCACTTCCCTCATGACCCACCGCAGCGATATCATCTGGTTCAACCTGGATGATAACGAAGACAAGATCAAGGAAAAGATCCTGCAGGAACCGCACTCGGCCTACCCGATCTGCGATGGCACCATCGATAATATCAAAGGAGTGGTCTCCATCAAGGACCTTTATGTTTCGCCGGACAGCACCCTGTTCCGTGACATCATGCGGCCTGCCCTGTTCATCCCCGAGAATAATTCACCTTACCAGGTGCTGGAAAAATTCAAGGAGTCGAAAATACACTCTGCCTTTATCGTCGATGAATACGGAAGCATTCTCGGACTGCTTACACTGAACGATATCCTGGAGGCGATCGTGGGCGAATTGCCGCAACCGGATGTGCCGGAATACGAGATCCGCCAGCGGGACGATGGCTCTTACCTGGTGGACGGGCAGATCCCTTTCTATGATTTCCTTACCCGGTTTGAAAAAACCGAATGGATGAATGAAGGGGAGCATGATTTTGATACCCTCGCCGGTTTTATCCTGCATGAGCTGGAACGGATCCCTAAAACAGGTGACAAACTGGAATGGAAAGGCTTTAAAATAGAAGTGCTTGATATGGACGGCCACCGGATCGACAAACTGCTGGTCACCCTCAGCAAAGAACTCAGGGGAGAGATCGAGGAATAACCGTCCCGGCTGTTTGGATGAAACGCCGCTTAAGCGACGACAGGCCCTCTGCTAGTAAATGAGTTTATAGCCAATACCTCTTACATTGATGATCTTTACCGAACGGTCGGCGCTCAGGTATTTCCTGAGTTTTGAGATAAATACATCCAGGCTTCTCCCGGAAAAATAATCAGTATTACCCCATAGTGCCCGGAGGAGATCGGTCCGGCTCAGGGGTTCATTTCGCTTTTGCAACAGCAACTGCAACAGGTCTGCTTCACGGGAAGTAAGCTGCTTCGTATGACTGCCTGTCACCAGTTCACCTGCCGGGTACTGGAAGATGAATGTCCCCATTCTCCAGGTACTGGCTTCCGTCCGGGATAAAGCAGCCGGCAGGTGTTCCCTTTTTAGCAGGGATTGTATCCGGGCAATAAGCTCTGCAATACTAAAGGGCTTTCTCACATAGTCATTTCCACCAAGCTCAAACCCTTTTACCACATCGGCTGATTGGGAGCGGGAGGTAAGGAATATGACCGGGGTGCTGGTGTCGGATTTCCGCAGGGACGATATCCATTCAAAACCATCCCCGTCCGGCAGCATTACATCGATCACAATGATATCCGGCCGTTGCTGGCGGTAATGCAAAGCGGCCCGCCCAAGGGTGGTGGCATGCTGCACTTCGAACCCACGGGCTTCCAAACTTTCCCTGACAATTTCTGCAAGTGCGGCTTCGTCCTCAATAAATAATATTTTCTCCTGGTTCATAGCGGCCATGATAAACTGACGGTGGTTCCTTTTCCTTTCTCACTCTGCAATGCAATTTTCCCGTGGTGTGCTTTCATTATTTCCTGTACATAATTCAGCCCCAGCCCGTATCCTTTTACAGCGTGGCCGTTTTTGGGTTCCCGGTAAAATTTCTCAAATACATACGGCAGGGCGGATCGGGCAATCCCTTCCCCCCTGTCTGTGCAAGTGATGGTAAAATAATTTTTATCAGCCTGGCAGAAAACAGATATGTCTGCTTCGCTGCCGGAGTATTTCACGGCATTGTCTAGCACATTCATCAGCGCCTGCCGGAACAACTGCCGGTCTGCCCTGATCTCCTGCAACCCGCTTTCGTTCCTGTACCGGAAATGAACCGGCTTCGGGGAGAACAGTTCCAGGTTTTCGGCCAGTTCCTGTATCATTTCATTCATGTTGATGGTTTCCGGGTGTACCGGCATCTTCTTTTGCTGGTACAGGGACAGGTCAAGGATATTATCTATCAGGCCTGCCAGCCTTGCTGATTCATTCTTTGCATGGCGGGTATACCGTGATCGCTTCTCCTTTTCAAGCCCATCCTCCTGCAACGCTTCAAGGGCAGCAGTAATAGTCGCTACCGGTGTTTTCAGTTCATGCGTGATGTTATTGATAAAATCATTTTTGATAGCGGCCATTTTCTTTTCATGAAAAAGTGCTTTCAGCAGGAGCCATATACACAGGGCTACCAGCAGGATCAGCAGTAAGGAGCCGGCAAGGATCCATTTCATCCGGGCGAGGACGTACCTGTCCGGGTTATCGAATACGGCCCGGACGTATTGCTCGCCCTTCACCCACCATTTATGTGTTGGAAAGGCCTTGGTAAACACCACCCCTTTTTTTGCCAGCGAATCCGGCACCTGCACTTCATTAAAAAGACTGTCGGAAAGGGTGGTGCTGAACCTGAAACTGGTGGTAATTCCTTTTTTGCGGAGATAGTTGCTGAAGACCCTGCGCAGCCGCAGCGTATCAAAGCCATATAACTTTACCCGGTCCGAAAGAAATTGTCCGAGGCTTTGCACCCGGTAGTAGACAATATAGTTTTCAAGGTCCTCTGTTCGTAAGGTATGTGCATAAAAGGAAGCGATCTTTCTTTTATACGATGTATCGCCTGCTTTTAAAGGATCAGGCAGTTCGGCTGAACTGAAAGCGTTGTAATCCTTCTTATTTTTTGTATTACTGATTATATGCTGAACTACTTTATAAGCGGGTATGAACCGGCTTGATATATTGTACGCCGAACTGTCCATCAGCTGCTCCGTCAGCAGCTGCTCGATCGTATCACAGCGCAGCTCAAAATCCTTTTTAATGGCATCCTCAAAGGCAAGGTTGATCTCCCGCTCAAAATTGAACCTTGCTTTTTTGTAATAATCCCTTATCCAGTAGAACTGCAGTACGATCAGTCCTGCAATAGCGACCAGGCACACTGCAAAAAGCCCCCGGGAGTTTCTCGTCATACTGCAAATATAGAATCCGGTAAAATGGATGTCCCCCTGTTAACAAACGATAACATTCCATAACGGCGGGTTAACCCCGGCGCAGGTCTGCGCAGCCGAATTTTACCAAAACAATTATATGAGACCATTCATCGTATCCCTGCTTCTCCTCCTGGCAATGAAGACCCGGGCACAGGAACCCTTGTTGACGGTGGGCAGCCCTTTTCCCGACCTGGTCATCAACCGGATCATGAATGCCCCGGTAAAGGAACTCTACCTGAATAAAGACAAATCGGGCAAATATTTCATTCTTAACTTCTGGGGCACCTGGTGCAGCCCCTGCATTCCGGAAATGGACAGCCTGGCCAGGCTGCAAAAACAATTTGAAGGAAAGATCCAGGTAATTGCCATATCGGATGATAACGAGGAACGAAAAACAAAATACCTGAAAAATAAACCTTCGGCTATCTGGCTTGCCACGGATACCACCTATATCCTGTATAAGATGCTGCAACTGGAGTATGTTGGACAAAGCGCCATTATTGACCCCGGTAAAAAGATCGTAGCACTGGTGAGAACGGATTCAATTAACAGGCCGCTGATTGAAAAGATCTTAAAGGGCGTACCGGTACCGGCAAGTGCAGGTATAAAGGAAACAGGTGTTGCAACTGAAGGGGATCCTTTTGGCGTGGACTCGCTGACCTCGCATAGCTTCACGATCCGTGGCTATAAAAAAGGACAACCGGCCATGGGCATGACCTATACGAACAATGAGAACTATCGTGGCAGAAGGCTTTCCTGGTTCAATGTGCCGGCAGGTCTGCTGTACCGTACTGCCTACGGTATCAATTCCTATGAAAAACAGGAACTATTTGACAGTACTGTAAACAGCAAGGAAATATACAGCGCTGATCCGGACAACCGGTCGCAGCTGTATTGTGTGGACCTGCTTGTTTCACCGGGCCAGCAGGATAGTCTATACTTTATATTACAGCAGTATCTTGACCGGGTACTGCCTGTTAAAGTAAGACTGATAAAAAAAGAGATACCGGTATATGTGCTGAAACAAAAACAAGGCCTGCCGGTGATGATCACTCCCTCCGCCGCCGAAACACAGCGATATAGTTTCAGCGGCCGGGGCTATGAGGGCACCAGGGTCACCGTTGCTGCTTTTGCAGCCTACCTGACCAATGAACTGGTGCTGCCGGTGGTGGATGAAACCGGGTTAAAAGGCTTCTATGACATCAAAACAAATGTTGAGCAGCGAAATAAAGAAGGCATTCTGAAATCAATTGAACCGTTGGGACTCACTCTGGAGAAAACCGTACGGGAAATGCCGGTGATCGTATACTATAAGAACAAATAAACGGGTCATCAAAAAGTAACGGTAAGGTCTTTGTCCGGGTAGTTCAGCTTGTTACTTTTCCGGTTTCCGTTCACGATCACATGGAAGATATTCATCTGGTCGTCGAACATATCGTACATGATGTTTGAACTGATCTCGACCTTGTTTACGGAAGCAATATTGTCCACCTCGATATACCCGTAGGCTGCTTCCTTATCGTTTTCAAAGCCCACATAGGTCAGGGTGCAGGGTTTTCCGTTGGCCCGGAGAGAAAAATGACTGAACAGGTATTTTTTGACGAGGGTATCCATCGCTGCTTTATTCGGCGGGTTGATCAGGTCAGTCTTGGTCTTGTAATTCTGGGCCAGTACTTTTTCAAAATCGTCTGTAAATATCTTGCAGCTGATCTCAAGGGTCTTATCTGCTGCATTGTGGTTGATCTCCACCACACTGACATGAAAGGGATGGGGAAACAGCGGCCCCGCTCCGTTACCGGGACGCCGGGTTTCTTCCCCGGGGAATAATAATACGGCTGATATGGAAAAAAACAGCCATTTATTTAACCATGATGCCATTGACACAATAATTTTCTGGGTTACAAAAGTCTGGATTATTTTGAGCCGGACAAAAAACCGGCCATCCGTTTATATAATTCTTATCCGCGGATCACCACGACAACCGGAGCAGGACGGCAGGAACTACTATTACGATGCAGGACTTTGGATTTTATTTTGGGTTAGGCTGGCACCATATCATCAGCCGGGATGCCCTGGACCACCAGCTTTTTATTGCCGCCTTAGTGGCCATCTATTTATTAAAAGACTGGAAGCAGGTGCTGGTACTGGTTACAGCCTTTACGATCGGTCATTCCCTTACCCTGGCGCTGAGTGTCTACAACATCATTGCCATTAAGAACAGTTTGGTTGAATTCCTGATTCCGCTAACCATCCTGCTCACGGCCGTGTCGAACCTGTTTCAGAAGAAGTTCACCCCGAAAACCATCCGGATCAATTATTTCCTTGCCCTTTTCTTCGGACTGATCCACGGGATGGGTTTTGCCAATACGATCCGTTTCATGCTCGCCTCTGACCAGAACATGGGTTGGGGTCTGTTTGGGTTCAATGTGGGGCTGGAAGCAGGGCAGATCGTGGTGGTGGTGATATTGCTGCTGCTGGCACACCTGCTGATCAGTATATTCAGGGTAAACAGACGGGAGTGGGTGATTTTTCTGTCGGCTGCCGCCTTTGGGCTGGCCTTAAAAATGTTATTGGAAAGAATTCCTCATTAGTATCAATAAATCAAACAGCAATGAAAAACAAGATCGTTCTGTGCGTACTGTTTATGATGACCGCCGGCCTGGTACAGGCACAGGTCAATAATAACAGCGCTTCCAACCACGCAAATAAGTTCGAGCAACTGGGTACCATTTTGCCCACGCCAAACGAACAGCGTACCGCCAGTGGCGCTCCCGGTGTAAAATACTGGCAGCAGCGGGTTGACTATGATATCAAATGCGAACTGGATGAGCCCAACAACAAACTCACCGGCAGTGAGACCATTACCTACTTCAACAACTCACCGGATGTGCTTTCCTATTTCTGGATGCAGCTGGATGAGAACCAGCACAGCACGGTGAACAATGCCAACTACCAGGACAACCAGCGGATGCCCACCCAGCAGGCCACGGATAAATGGCTCGACCGGTTCGAGGAGAAAAGGTCCGACAACGGGTACGGCTTTCATATCACAAAGCTTACCGATGCTGCAGGCAAGCCCCTCAACTACACCATCAACAAGACCATGATGAAGGTAGATCTGCCGGTGCCGCTGAAACCGGGGCAGAAATATGTATTTAAAGTGGACTGGAATTATAAACTTGCCAACCGCGGTGATTTCCTCCGCTTTGGCGGCGCAAGAGGCGGCTACGAGAATTTCCCTTCGGACAACAATAATAATTATACCATGACACAGTGGTATCCCCGCCTCTGCCGCTACAGCGATGACCAGGGATGGCAGAACCACCAGTTCACCGGTACGGGAGAATTCACCCTGTGCTTTGGAAATTTTAATGTACAGATGACCGTACCCGCCGATCATGTGGTGGGCGGTACCGGGCTTTGCACCAACTATGCACAAACCCTTTCACCGGTGCAGATGGCCAGGTGGCAAAAAGCACAGACGGCCAAAGAGCCTGTTCAGATCGTAACCCTGGAGGAAGCCCTGGCCGCATCAAAGAAAACCAGCAACCCGGCAAAAAAGACATGGATCTTCAAAGCTGAAAATGTCAGGGATTTTGCCTGGACCACTTCCCGCCGTTTTGTGTGGGATGCAATGGCCGTAAACGTGGAAGGGAAGAAAGTGATGGCACAAAGCATGTATGCAAAAGAAGCCTACCCGATCTACAGCAAGTATTCCACCAAAGTGGTGGCCCATACACTGAAGACCTATTCTCATTTTTCCTTCCCTTACCCTTATCCTTCTGCCACCAGTGTGGAAGGAAACCAGGGAATGGAATACCCGATGATCGCTTTCAACCCCGGCAGGGCCATGCTTGACGGCACCTATACGGAAGGCAGCAAGAACGCCGCCATCTTTGTGATCATCCACGAAATAGGACATACCTTCTTCCCGATGATCGTGAACAGTGATGAAAGACAATGGACCTGGATGGACGAAGGCCTGAACTCTTACCTTCAATACCTCACCCAGGAACTGTGGGATAATAAATTCCCTTCCAACAGCGGCCCGGCCTATACGATCACCAACTATATGAAATTGCCGAAAGACCAGCTGGAGCCCATCATGACCAACAGTGAGAACATCAACAACTTCGGCGCTAATGCCTATGCGAAGGTGGCCACCGGGCTGAACATCCTCCGGGAAACCATTGTGGGCCGTGAATTATTCGACAATGCATTCCGTGAATATGCCAGGCGCTGGGAGTTCAAATCCCCCACCCCGGCTGATTTCTTCCGCACCCTGGAAGATGCCACCGGAGAAGACCTCGACTGGTTCTGGAGGGGCTGGTTCTACGGAACAGATGCCTGCGATATTTCGATCGATTCTGTGAAGCATGCTGTGATGGATGTAAGCGGTGTTCCTGCCCGTCCGTCGCTGATCAATGATACCACCATCCTGATGCAGGCCGGTATGCCGGCGGTAAATGCCTATGAGGATATTTCGAAGATCAGGAACCGGGAAGATAAGAACATCGTGTTCGCCACCGATGCCGATACCAGCACCCGTGATTTTTACTGGAAATATGACCGGCAGATCGAAAAAGTAGATACTGCCAAATACCCGGTGGTTATGCGTGCCCAGCTGGAACCGCTCGATCCGGCCGGGCAGGATAAATACGGCAGCAAACACCTGTACGAAGTTTCCTTCAGCAACAAAGGAGGCCTGGTAATGCCCATTATCATTGAATGGACCTATAAAGACGGTACCAAAGAAGTGGAGCGAATACCGGCACAGGTATGGAGAAAATGAAAAGAATGTTGTGAAAACATTTATGAAGGATAAAGGAAGTGGCTTCTATCAAACTGACCCCTACAAGGAGACCGCCGATATTGACGAGACCAACAACAGCTTTGGCGACTTTAAAGAGCCGAGCCGCCTGAAGATCTTCAAGCAGAAGCAGAACATTCAGCCCACCCAGGGTATCAATCCTATGCAGAAGGCGAATGAGAAGAAAGGATTCTAAGCCATGATAGTTTACAGCAAGGTAAAAAGCCGCTTATCAAAGGCGGCTTTTTCTTTATCCAATTACCTTAGCTGAAGCCCCCGCAAAAGCACATCAAATAACAAAAAAGTTAATCAATGAAACGGTTCCTTTTTGCTATCGCTGCCGTAATCGGTTCTGCCTCCTTACAGGCGCAGAACATACAAAACAATCCCGGCAGCAACCATGGAAATAAGTTTGAACAAATGGGCAGCAGCTTCCCACCCCCAACGAGTACTGCTGGCCAGTGGTGCCCCCGGCTGCAAGTACTGGCAGCAACGCTGCGATTATGATATCAAATGCGAACTGGATGAAAAGAACCTGAAGCTGACCGGCAGTGAAACCGTAACGTATTTCAATAACTCGCCGAACGAACTCACCTTTTCTCTGGCTGCAGTTGGACGAGAACCAGCACAGCAGCGTAAACAATGCCAACTACCAGAACAGTACCGATGCAGCGGAACATGAGCCCGCAGCAACTCGACAGGGCCGATGAAGCAATCGGACAATGGCTATGGTCAGCAAGATCCTCAAACTGACCGATGCCATGGGCAAGGACCTTTACGTACACGATCAATAAAACCATGATGCGGGTGGAATTGCCTGCCGTGCTGAAACCCGGTCAGAAATTCGTTTTCAAGCTGGACTGGAGCTATAATATCTCCGACCGGCTGAACCGCGGCGGCCGTGGCGGCTATGAATTTTCCCGGAAGATGGCAACCATGTCTTCACAATGACACAATGGTATCCCCGTCTTTGTGTGTACAGCGACTTCCAGGGCTGGCAAAACCAAGTACCGGCCGCGGCGAGTTTGCACTCACCTTCGGCAATTTCAAAGTGGTTATGACCGTTCCGGCTGACCATGTGATCATGGCTACCGGCGAATGCCAGAACTACCCCCGCTGTGTTTACACCGGCCCAGCTGGCCCGCTGGAACAAGGCACAGAACTCCAAAGAACCTGTTGAGGTGGTAACCCTGGAAGAAGCAAAAGCTGCCGAGAAACAAAAAAGTGATAAGAAGAAGACCTGGATCTTCAAAGCAGATAATGTACGTGACTTTGCCTGGGGTTCTTCCCGCAAATTCATCTGGGATGCACTGGCAACAAAGATCCAGGGCAGAAGGGTGATGGTAAGAGGGCTATCCCAAAGAAGCTTTTACGGACTGTACCGCAAACTGTCGTCAAAAGTGGTGGAGCATACGATCCAGACCTATTCAAAATTCACGATCCCCTATCCTTACCCGGTTGCACAAAGCATCGAGGCTCTAATGGAATGGAATACCCGATGATCTGTTTCAACTTCGGGAGAACAGAAAAAGATGGTACTTACAGTGAAGGCACCAAGAACGGTATGATCGGGGTAGAGTAACCCGAAGTGGGCCATAACTTCTTCCCGATGATCATCAACAGCGATGAACGCCAGTGGAGCTGGATGGATGAAGGCCTCAATACTTTTGTGGAATACCTCACCGAAGAACTTTGGGATAATAAATTTCCAGCCGCCGCGGTCCCGCAATCCTATATCACAGATTACATGAAGCTGCCAAAAGACCAGCTCGAACCTATCATGACCAACAGTGAGAACATCGTTCAGTTCGGGCCGAATGCCTATTCAAAACCGGCTACCGGGCTGGAACATCCTGCGGGAGACCATCATGGCCAGTGAGCTGTTTGATTATGCCTTTAAAGAATATGCCCGGAGATGGGCCTTCAAGCATCCTGAACCGGCCGATCTTTTCCGGACCCGGAAGATGCCAGCGGGGAAGACCTTGACTGGTTCTGGAGAGGCTGGTTCTACAGCACCGAAGTATGCGACATCTCCCTTGATACAGTCAAATATGCAAAACCCGACCTGGAAACCCTGCCCAATGAAACCAAAGAAAGCGTGGTGAAAAGGGAGGCCGACAAACCGCAGGTTCCCACCTTTGATGATATCTCCAAGATCAGGAACCGGGAAGATAAGAACATCGTGTTCGCCACCGATGCCGATACCACCACCCGTGATTTCTACTGGAGATATGACCGCGGGCTGGAACAATATGATACCAGCAAAATGACCCTTACTTTCCCCGGCAGCAAACCGGAAGGACTGACACCGGAAGAAAAAGCGAAATACGGCAATAAGAACATGTACGAACTTACTTTCAGCAATAAAGGCGGGCTCGTGATGCCGATCATCATTCAATGGACCTATAAAGACGGTACTAAGGAAATAGAAAGGATACCGGCACAGGTATGGCGGCTGAATGAAAACAAAGTGGTCAAAACATTCATCAAGGACAAAGAAGTGGCCTCCATACAGCTGGACCCCTACAAGGAAACAGCAGATATCAACGTCAGCAATAACGGCTGGAACACGATCGCCGAACCTTCGAAGTTCACCCTCTTCAAACAAGGCCAGGGGGGTAACCGGAGGAATGCAGGCGGGCAGTCCGGCAACCCGATGCAGCGGGCACAGGAGAAGGATAAGAAAGGGTTCTGAGGTTAACCTTACCAGTTGATCATTAATAAAGCAGGCGGCACCATTGCAACGGTGCCGCTTGTTTTTTTATCTTTAAGCCATGAGATATTGTAAACTCCTTCTTTTCTTTTTACTGGCCGGAACGGCCACCCGGGCAGCCATTGTGGATACCGTTTCCATTCCGAGCAAGGCAATGGGCAAAAGTTTCAAATGCGTGGTGATCAAACCGGATTCATATGAAGCGCCCATGCAGGCCACCAAGAAGAAAAGTTTCCCCGTGGTATATCTTCTTCATGGCTATGGTGGCTGGTACAGCAATTACATAACCCGGGTACCGGAAATAGTGAATTATGCCGACCAGTACCAGTTCATCATTGTAACCCCGGAAGGAAAAGACAGCTGGTATATCGACAGCCCCGTTGACCCGGAGATGAAATTTGAAACCTATGTCGGCACAGAGATCCCTGCCTGGATAGACGAACACTACAATACCCTCCGGGACCGGAAAGGCAGGGCGATCACCGGCTTGAGTATGGGCGGGCACGGCGGCCTCTTCCTCGGCTTTCGTCATGCTGATATCTTCGGCGCCTGTGGCAGTATGAGCGGCGGGGTCTACCTGCGCCCCTTCCCGAAGAACTGGCAACTGATGAAAAGACTTGGCGACACCATCAGCAAAGCGGAGAACTGGGAAAAGTATTCCGTGGTGAACGTGGTGGAGCAGAAGCCAAAGGACTCACTGGCCATCATCATTGACTGCGGCAGCAGTGATTTCTTTTTTGAGGTGAATAATATGCTCCACGAAAAACTGATGAAGCTGAAGATTCCGCACGACTATATCGTTCGCCCCGGCGAGCACAACTGGGATTACTGGAAGAATGCGATGCAGTACCAGTTCCTGTTTTTTAGTAATTATTTCAGGCGCAACAAGCTGAAGTAGAAAATAAAGGTGCCGCCTCCGGTGATTATTTTATTCCTGTACGTAGTAAATACATCAGCTGACTCAGCGGTAAAGAGGAAGAATATTGTGTAAACGTGAAATATACGGTAGCCCGCCCTGCAACCAATAAATTAGGGCCGTGGCCCGGGCGCTGGCACCGGATCCGGTGAATAGCCGGTACTTCCATCCCTTACTTTATGTTTCTTCTTGTTGTTCTTTTCGTAGTCCAGCACTACCTGTGGTTTGGCAGTAGTTTTAGCGGTATCGGCTTTTGCTTTGGCCTTGCTTACATCGATCGGGCGCAGGTCATCATCCCCTACCATGGTGTTATCATCGGTCTGCAGTTTGTTCATCACATAATTCTCGGTGGCTTCGATGGTCCCTTCACGGGGGTCGTAATAGGTCCATTTACCATGCTTCACTGACACGCCATCATTCTTCACCACCACTTCCCCGATCTTCAGTGTAGGATCCTTCAGGTCATAGATCGCTACGGTATCAAAGGCCCGGGCCGGGTCGATGGCCCGCCAGCTTTCCACCCGCTGCAGGCCGCCATTATAGGTAAAGTATTCCTGTTTGCCGTTCAGTTTGCCCCAGCGGTAGTTTTCCTGTGCGATCTTGACGCCATCGAGTGAGAACTTTTTCCATTCCCCCTCTTTCAGGTCATTTTCGAAAAAGCCTTCTTCTTCATAACCCCGCTCGCCCCGCAGGTCGGGCACCTTAACGACCCAGGGCCCCTGTTTCCTGCCCTGCAGGTCCACCCGGTTCAGGGTATCACCTTTTACACTGATGATATAGCTTTTCCATTGCGTATGGCCGTTCAGGGAAATCAGCAGCAGGAACAGAAGGATTAACCGCATAGTTTAGTAAGTTTGATAAACGCATTGCAAACCCCGGCTTGTCACCGTTGTATTGAGCCACAATTTACTAACGTAAAACTACTGCTTTTATGTTCCGCCTGTTAAAAATCAGCCTTCTCCTCGTAATCCTTCATTACGGGCCTGTTGTTTTCCCGCAGGTAAACCCCACCCCGGCCGGTGAGCGGATGCTGGGAGTTCAGCACCATTACAATATGGCAGCGCTTTCACCGCTGAACGACATTAAGTTCAGGAACATCGGCCCTTCGATCATGAGCGGCCGGGTGGTGGATGTGGACGTGAACCCGGATGACCCTACTGAATTTTATGTGGCCTATGCCACCGGCGGACTCTGGTACACCACCAACAACGGGCAAAGTTTTACTCCTGTAATGGACAGCCTGGATGTGCTGTTCATCGGTGATATCGCCGTTAACTGGGCGAAACGGATCATCTGGGTGGGAACCGGCGAAGTGAACAGCAGCCGTTCTTCATATGCCGGTACCGGCATTTATAAAAGCAGCAATAATGGCAAGACCTGGCAGCATATGGGACTGCCGGAGTCGCAGCATATTGGCAAGATACAATTACACCCCACCGATGAGAACATTGCCTGGGTGGCTGCACTGGGACACCTTTACTCACCAAACAAAGAAAGAGGCGTCTACAAGACAACGGATGGCGGTTACACCTGGAAGCAAACCCTGTATGTGGATGACAATACCGGTTGCGTGGATATTGATATCAATCCCTCCAATCCGCTTGAATTATATGCCGCCATGTGGTACCGTACCCGCCGTGCCTGGAAGTTTGAGGAAAGCGGCAAAAGCAGCGGCATTTGGAAAAGTACAGACGGCGGGGAAACATGGAAAATGATCTCAGGTCCGGGCTCTGGTTTTATGACGGGTGACAAGATCGGGCGGATCGGTATCGCCGTTTATCCGAAGAACCCGAACACCATATGGGCCGTGGTGGATAATAACACGCCTAAGCCTGACACCTCCACCAAAGTGGATACATTCTATAAAAAAGAAGATCTCAAAAACATCACCAAGGAGCAGTTTGCGGCCTTGAAAAGTAATCTGCTGGATACCTTTCTGAAGAAGAACGGCTTTCCGCGGAAATACACAGCAAAGAATATAAAGGAAATGGTGGCCGCTGATAAAATAAAACCGACGGCGGTTTGGGATTACCTTGACAGTGATGACGGTTTTCAGAACACCGGTATCTATGGCTGCGAGGTCTATAAAAGCGATGACGGCGGAATAAGCTGGAAGAAAACCAACCAGAAACCTATTACGATCTTCAGTACCTACGGGTATTATTTTGCGAAGATCTATACATCAGCCTACGATGCAGATAAGGTTTTCATTCTTGGTTTCTATGCACAAATGTCAACCGACGGGGGAAAAACATTCAAGACGATTGACAAGAACAATGTTCACCCCGATCATCATGCGTTGTGGGTGAACCCGAAAAAAGATTCTCACCTGATCAACGGGAATGACGGCGGCCTGAATATTACATACGACAACGGCGATAACTGGTTCAAGGCAAACACACCGCCCGTCGGCCAGTTCTATTCCATAACGGTTGATGATGCCAAACCTTATAATATCTATGGCGGACTGCAGGATAATGGCAGCTGGTGGGGGCCCTCCACCCATAAAGAAGATATCGGCTGGGTGGAAAACGGCCAGTATGCGTACCGGGGCATCAACGGGGGTGATGGTATGCAGGCACAGATAGACACCCGGGATAATGCCACCGTATATTCCGGTTCCCAGTTCGGGGTGTACAGCCGCTACAACAAGAACCAGCGGGGTTCACAGAAATTCATCCGCCCGCAGCATGAACTGGGTGAAAAGCCTTTGCGGTTTAACTGGCAGACACCGATCCTGCTCAGCAAGCATAACCAGGATGTACTGTATTTCGGCAGCAACCGGTTATACCGTTCCCTGAACAAAGGTGATACCATGATCGCCATGAGCAGTGACCTGTCTAACGGGCGGGTTCCCGGCAATGTGCCCTATGGAACGATCACCACCCTCTCCGAGTCCCCGCTCCGTTTCGGGCTGATCTATACCGGCACAGATGACGGAAATATTCACCGCTCCTATGATGGCGGGTATACCTGGGAGCAACTGAATCAGAATACTCCGCCGGCCCCGGTAAAAAAGGGAGCCAAACCTTTACCCGCCGGCACAAAGCTGCAAACCAATAAACTCTGGGTAAGCCGGGTTACGGCCTCCCAGTATAAAGAAGGCCGGATCTACGTTTCCCTGAACGGGTACCGCTACGACAACTTTGCTCCCTACCTGTTCATGAGTGAGGATTATGGAAACACCTGGACCCAGGTTGGCAAAGACCTTCCTGCTGAACCGATCAATGTTGTAAAAGAAGATCCCCGGGATGAGAATATTATTTATGTGGGTACCGACGGAGGCCTGTATGTAAGTTTTGATAAAGGAAACAGCTTCATGATCTGGACCGGCGGTTTGCCCAAATCCGTTCCGGTGCATGATATTGCCATTCAGCAAAGGGATAATGAGATCGTACTCGGCACACATGGCCGGAGTTTGTATGTATGCAAACTGGATGATATCCAGATGCAGCGCAAAGACCCTGACTGGATCAAAAAGAAAACAGAGAAGGAGAAAAATAAACCGGCAGCCAAAGACGATGATGAGGATGACAATGAAGCAGAGCCGGGCGAAAAGGAAGAAGAAATGGATTAAATAAGAAAGGGCAAAAGCGGATCGTTTTTGCCCTTTTTAATATTTTGTTTTTTATTGTAATAATCAGGCTGTCTTCTTTTTCCTTTTCCTGAAGATCAGGAACAGCAGCAGGATCAGTACCACTGCACCGCCGCCAATGTAGTAGTACATAGTGTAGTCCTGCGGTTCTTTATCCAGTCCGCGGTCAATATTACGTTCGGTATCGGCGATATATTTTTCTATAAAGGGGAAAGAAGGGTTCATGTCTTTTACTTCATCAAACTTCTCCAGCGCCTTTTTATAGCGTTCCTCATCAAAGAGGTCCATTCCTTCTTCAAACGTCAGGGAGATATCACTCATCTGCGGGCGGATATTGGCTTTGCGGATAAATTCCTTGACGATCGTGACGGGCACGATAAAATTCAGCCCCTGTACTTCCTGCCCCCGCTGCTGGTCAATACTACCGAAAGTGGTCAGCCCGATCACTTCGCCGTATTCGTTCATGGCAGGGCCGCCGCTGTTACCATGTGTGATGGAAGCATCGGTCTGGATCACTTCCCATCCGTCCTTCATGTTCTTTTTTGCGCTGACAAGTCCTCTTGTCAGGGTAGCTTCTGAAATGGATTCTTCCGAAATCAGCGGGTGGAAGGTGGCCACGGCCGGGTATCCCAGGGCAAAGACCTGGTCGCCTACCCTCATTTCCTGGTCGTCGCCGATCCGGATGGTGGGATACTGGTGTTTTTCCTGGAGTTTTAAAATGGCAACATCTTTTCCGGGTATGGGGCTGCCCATCGTCACCAGCCTCGCAGGTATCTTCATGGGCTCAATGTTCCCTTTTTTGCCGGAGATACCGATCAGCGCACTGAACTCTTTTTGTATATCACCCACTTCCATTGTCTGGGAAAAGTACCAGCTGTTGGCAGCAGTAAGGTCTTTCCTTTCATCCTCTGTCATCTGGCGGCCCATGGATTTTTCAAGGTCCTTGATATCATTTTGCATGATCTCCTGGAAAGCTTCCTCTGCAAAGCTCTGCTTGGTGCTTTCATCATTTTCATCCACTACGTGGGCATTGGTGATCACATACCCGTCCGGAGTGACGATGAACCCCGAACCCACCATCGTGGTGTTCAGTTCTTTGGAGATCCTTTCCGTTCCCCTCATCATGTACTTGTCAATGTTCTGCGAGAATGCCTTTAAGTAAGTGCTCCAGAAAAGATCGTTGGTAAAACTGTTATTTGCCTCCAGTTCCTGCTTTATCTGGGCAGCGAGTTGTTGTGCTGCGGCCTCGTCAAATACCGGCTGGATGGCGGTGACCGTGCCTTTGAAAGTGGCCAGGATCATAACCGTTCCGGGTTTGTTCCTTTCGGCGATCTGAACAGGGCTGAGTTTCTGTGCTGAAACGGCAGCGGTAAAGAAGAGTAAGAGGATAAAAAGATATTTTCTCATGTCAGTTGGTTTAGGTGAAACGCATCTGGTATAAAGATAGTTTAGAAAGAGAAATCTTTTACTCCTGTTAAAAAGGGAGGCTAAAAATGATGGAACCGTTCGAAGCAGCACTGCTCCAGCATTTCCCGGTCATCGGGGTGGGCAATTTCGATAAGCGCCTTGGCCCGCTGACGCAGGTTTTTCCCGAACAGGTAGGCAATGCCATATTCGGTCACCACGTAATGGATATGCCCCCGGGTGGTCACCACACCTGCCCCGTGCTTCAGCACCGGTACGATCCGGCTGACGCCCCTGGCGGTGCGGCTGGTGAGTGCAATGATCGGTTTGCCGCCTTCGCTTAAAGCAGCCCCCCGCATAAAGTCCATCTGCCCGCCGATACCGCTGTACTGGGTGGTACCGATGGAGTCGGCACAGACCTGCCCGGTTATATCCACTTCAATGGCGCTGTTGATCGCTACCACCTTCGGGTTACGGCGGATCACATGCGGGTCATTTACATAATCGATATCCAGGAAAACAAAGGCGGGGTTATCATCCACATAATCATACAGGCGGCGGGTGCCTACGGCAAAACCCGTTACCGTTTTATTCGGGTGTATCTTCTTTTTTGAATTGTTGATGATGTCCTTGTCGAAAAGATCGATGATCCCGTCGCTGCACATTTCCGTATGCACACCAAGGTCCTTATGCGTGGTCAGTGATTTCAGTACCGCATCCGGTATGGTACCGATACCCATCTGCAAGGTACTGCCGTCTTCTATCATCCCGGCAATCAGGCCGCCGATCTTTAATTCGGCAGGTCCGGTCTTTGTGCCATAATCCACTTCCGGCAATTCCTCTTCCTGGTACACCATTGAGGTGAATCGTTTGGTGTGAATAAGGCTGTCGCCATGTGTTCTCGGCACCCGGGGATTCACCTGTGCAATGATATACCGGGCGGTATTCACGGCACTGCGGGCAATATCCACGGATACGCCAAGAGAACAATACCCGTGTTCGTCCGGCGGGGAGACCTGTACCATTGCCACATCGATCTTCATTTCCCGGCGGAAGAGGTCCGGGATATCGCTCAGGAAGACCGGGATATAATCGGCCCGCCCGTCGTTCACGGCTTTCCGGACGGATTCTGAAACGAACATACAGTTGATATGAAACGAGTCTGCATACTCCGGTTTATCCAGTTCAATATTACCATGTACGGTTATGAAAGTGAGTTCCACGT
Source organism: Chitinophagaceae bacterium (assembly GCA_046329665.1). Lineage (GTDB taxonomy): Bacteria > Bacteroidota > Bacteroidia > Chitinophagales > Chitinophagaceae > JJ008. Next base: position 24,119 of record JAXLUG010000006.1, read on the forward strand.
TGCGGAGTTCGGGGGCCCGCTTGCCCAGTTCACGCAGAAGAAAAAGGGGCGTCTGTGCACTGCCCTGCACAAATACCCGGTGCCCGGATTGAATCACTGACAAGGCTTCGGCCGCAGACGTATATGTAAAAGGGGTTTTCATGCTGCAAAGCTAATCGTGTACTGTCCGCAGGGTATGATCAATCTTACTAACAGAAATGACAAGTGTCAGCCTTCTTGCTTTGAAAGAAACCACTCCAGCGCCAGTTCATACCCTTTTAAACCTAATCCGAAAATACTGCCGGCTGCCTTGCCGCTGACATGTGATAGTTTCCGGAACTCTTCCCGGGCATGCACATTGGAGATATGTACTTCCACCACAGGGGTTTTAATAGCCGCCAGGGTATCGCCGATCGCCACTGAAGTATGGGTGTATCCACCCGGGTTAAGGATGATCCCCTCATGATCAAAACCCACCCGTTGCAGCTCGTTCACCAGTTCACCTTCCACATTGCTTTGAAAATAACTGATCTCAATATTGGCGTATTTCTTTTTCAGGCTGTCAAGAAACTGTTCAAACGGCATATTGCCGTAAATATCCGTTTCTCTTTTGCCCAGCAGGTTCAGGTTCGGGCCATTGATGATTGCGATCTTCATAACCCGAATATAAATCAAATAGCAGGGATGGGGAAATGGTTTTGATGGTTTAAGGCGGAGTGTACCGGCCGTAAACCGTTTCCTGTTTTCACCGTGGTTCCGGATGTACAAAATGGCCACCGGGAAACCCTGAGGTCTACCGGTGGCAAAAGGACAAACAACTTTAGATCACTTCTTCACGAAGTCCAGCGGGATATTCAGTTTTACGGAAAAATTACGGCCGGTATTGAACACCCCCATCCTGCCGGTCACCATGTTCACGTCCGTATATTTCAGCCGGCTGAGGTGACTTTGCCAGGCCACATCACCGATGTTGGAAACGGCCAGGTGAATGCTGCAGATCGTTTTCTTTTTATTGTTCACAATATCGGCGCCTGTTCCTGCATTGAGCAGGGTATAGCCATTGGTTTTCGTTTCTGTACCGAAGCCTGTGAACGGGTTATTCTGTGCAAAGGTGTTATCCGCTTCCAGTTTCACATAAAGGTTTCTCAGCGACCTGCCGCTTTTTTTAAACTCTCCTTTCAGCTCACTGAGTAACCGGGCAGCAGGTATCAGGGGCAGGTTACTGCTTCCGTCGGCAGGGGTATCAAACTTTCCCCTTACAAAGGATACCGAGTTTTCAATATGCAGCCAGTCGAGCGGGTGCGGATGGATATCCAGCGAAGCTTCCACGCCGGCGAGTGCAGCATCCTGCTGGCTGAACTTATAAGAAGGTATATCATCACCATTTACATTCACCAGCGAATCGCCGCCGGAAACGGATTCCAGTTTCCGGTAAAAGATGAAATCCTTCATGCGGTTATAAAAAGCCGACACACCAAAGCTGAAGTGTTCGAAGTTGAGGTCGATGCCGGCATCGAACTGCAGGCTGGTCTCTGATTTTAAGGATTGTTCACCATACTCATACCGGTTAGTGCCTTCATGTGCGCCATTGCTCGCCAGTTCGGCCAGGGTAGGTGCCCTGAAACCACGGGCAAGGTTCAGCTTGATCGTGGTTTTTTCCGAAGGCTCAAGACTTAATCCGATGCTGCCTGATACGTTGGAGAAGGAACGGTTGAAGGAACTGAATTTAATTGCCGACCCTTCCATCAGTGGCCTGGAATCGACAGAGCGGTTATCAAACCGCAGGCCGCCGCTAAGGGTGGCTTTTTTGAATAGGCGCTGGGTGTATATAAAAACGCCGGCATCAAAAAGATTATACTCCGGGATCAGCACTTCTTCGCCTTTGTTACGGTTACCCTGTGCCATGCCGTTCACGCCGATAGTGGTATGCCACTCTTTCAATTCAGGGAACTGCCATTGCAGGTTGTAGTTAAAGGTTTTCAGGTCGAAGAAAAGTTCTTCCGTAGCCGGCGCTTCGGGATCGCCGAATTCCTTGCGGATGTTTTGCTGGTAGGCGAGGTTTAGTTTAAGCCGGCTTTTGCCAATGGCAAAACTGTTGTCGGTAACAAATTTTGTGTGCTGAATATGCTGTTTGGGAACAAAGAGTTCCCGGGTAGAAAGGTCAGCGTCGGTGGCCACTCTTTCCAGTGGCGAGCCGCCAAATAAAATGAACTGCCCGGTAGCGGGGTCCCGCTCCCCTTCCACGAGCCCGATATGCTGGTTGAAACGGCTCATGATGAAATGGCTGTACCCCCAGCCTTTATTGACACCGATATAACCGCCGAAGTTCTGTTCGTTGAAGCCGGAGTTCAGCACCTTGCCATCATACCGGTTCTTGTAATCGCCGGCAGATTTAAGGGTGCCATATACATTCCAGTTAAGGCCTTTGTTATTTCCGGCCAGCATGGCATTGGCGGCCAGCAGGCCATTATTTGACTGGTAATTGGTAAGGATATTTCCTTTGATGGTCCCTTCTGCCACAGGTGTGTTGGTGATAAAATGCACGACACCGGCCAGGGCATCACTGCCATACATGAGGGAAGCCGGGCCTTTGAGGACCTCAACTTTTGTGACACTCATTTCATCGATCTCCACCCCGTGTTCATCTCCCCATTGCTGTCCCTCCTGTCTGACGCCATCGTTTACCGTTACTACCCGGTTATAGCCAAGACCGCGGATAAATGGTTTTGAGATCGCCGGGCCGGTAGAAAGCTGCGATACACCGGGCACATGCGTCAGCGCATCTATGATGTTCGATGAAGTGGTCTGAAGCAGCAATGATTTTTTAACCGTGGAAACCGGTACCGGTGTTTTACGTATGCTCGTGGCGCTGGTAACACCTGTAACGATCACTCCCTGGTTTTCGGTAATGACAGGTGATAAAGCGAAATCCTTTTCCAGGTCGGTGGTCAGCTCAAGGTGTTCGACCGTGGTGCTGTAGCCGGTGTAAGAGACCTCCACCACATGATGACCAGCCGGAATATTTGTAATGATGTATTTACCATCGGCGCCGGCGGATGCACCGATCTTATCTTCTGCCAGGTAAACTGAAGCGCCTTGCAGCGGTTGCCCGCTTACCGCATCCGTTACTTTCCCGGAAAGCGTAACCTTACCGGTACGGGCCGGTTCAGTTTTAAGGGAAGTTGTGAGTGCGGTTTGCGCCTGTACAGCCACCTGGCTGGTCAGCAGCAGGAGGAAAAAGAGAGAATATTTTACGGGATGGGCAGGTTTGAACGGTCCGGCCTCCCGGCCTTTTTCAGGGTTCAAAGAGATATATACCGATTGGATAAGCCTTTTCATATACTGAAATAGTAAACAGCATGTGCTGTGTGAAATAATAGGATGGATGCGAAGGCCGCCGGAGCAGGCAGCAGAAATATTTCAGCAACAGGAAGGCGGCCCCCGCAAAGCGGAAACATGTGCGGAGGAAGAAAAATAAACCGGGTTATGGAATACTGCCTGTACAGCGGTAAACCGTACCGGGTTTAGCTCAAAACCCAAGGCTGGAACATCTGCATCGGCGGCAAGCTGGAAATCACAAAGAAGACAGTTTGCTTTTGCATCTGACACATGGGTATAACCGGTATGCTGCTTTGCAGCGGCATTATGCTCATGCAGGCTTTTCTCAGCCTGTATGAACAGAAAAAGCCCGAGCAGTAAAAATGCTGAGAGCTTCTTTAAATATGCCGGCAGTGAATGCATGGGTGCAAAAATAAGGGAATTTTATTTTTTGCAACACCGATTCAAATAAATAGGATGAGCGGCGCCTCCTGTGTTTAATCCAATCCCGTGTGCCACAGTCCTATGCCGTCTTCTTTTCCTTTTGCCGGGGGAGTAGTATATTAGTAACCATCAACAGGCTTATGCGATCCTTGAACTTTTTACGAATTGCCGGGGTATTTACCTTGCTCATTATGGTGACTGCCTGTAATAAAACGGACAGCCCTCCTGCCCCGGATCCCTGCACCGGTGTGAATTACACCATCGAATATTTCAAGACAGAATCAGTCGGCACCTCCAATAACGGAAGCATTACGATCAATGCGCCGGTTGGCGACACGATTTCATATAAGATCGGAAACGGGACCTTTCAGTCATCCAACAGCTTCTCCAATCTTGCACCCGGTAATTATGTTGTCACAATAAAAAACCAGAAAGGATGCACGGACACGGCACAGGTGACGATCCTTAACTATGGTCCTAAATATGCGGCTGTAAAACTGCTGATCGCCGGTACCAACGGTATTGGCGGTTTCTGCGGGCCCTGCCACCTTAACGGAACGGTGAACGGCGGAAAGAATTTTGATACGGATGGAAGCATTATCGCCAGCTGGGACCGTATCAAGGCCCGTGCCGTGGACAATAATCCTTCGCAAATGCCGGCCCTCCCTAATGCGCCGCTTACTGCGCCCGATAAACAGAAGATCACCGACTGGGTGAATGCAGGGCACCGGGTGAGTGACTAACCCCTTTTATTATTTAATGCCGTTAACTTTCCAGTGTGTGCCTGCGGGGACAGGATATCCATTCCATCCTGCTTTTCCTTTTATGGTCTTTGTTTTCCCGTTCAGGTCATGACCGGTTATGGTGATACCCGGGAGGGTGAGGAAGTATAACCGGCAGAAAGTGTACCTACTGCCGCACTTTCATCATCGGCCACACATTTTGTGAGACGCCATTCTGCAGGCGGGCATAATAAATGCCGGTGGGTAATCCCTCCGCCACAAACGTCACCTTATCAGTGGCAGGTCCCGTATAGGTCTTGTCAACCAGTGTAACGATGAGCCGGCCTAAGGTGTCGAATACCTGCAGCAAGGTATGTCCGCCCTGTGTTTTAAAGGTGATCTCGGTATTGTTGGTAAACGGATGCGGGTAATTCCATATTACTTTGTCCGATGTTACAACAGGCGGTGGCGTAGTTCCGGAACATACACCATCCTTCAGGAGGGGCAGACTTTGTAACTGGTTATTGATATTCGGAGGGAAAAGGCCATTCACTGTTGTTTTATCCAGGCAAAACCATTTTTCCAGTAAGGTGGCATATACACTGCGGAAATCATATTGCATGGGCACATTATCATTCACGGTTACATTGGAAGGGATGGAAGGGTTCACTCCCAGCATGCCCGGGCTGACCGATGAACCAAAGAGAAACATGGGAGCGGCAGCGCCGTGATCTGTCCCCACACTTGAATTTGATTTGATCCTTCTGCCGAATTCGCTATAGGTCATCCCGACAACCCTTTGCTCCACCCCCAGTCCTTTCAGGTCATCCTGAAATGCTTTGATCGCATCGGATACTCGCTGCAGGAGGGTGGCATGGGTGCCGGTAGTGGTATCGGTATTCACCTGTACGGAATGGGTATCGAACCCGCCAAAGCTTACCATATATATCCTTGTACGTAATCCTCCTTTGACGAGCCGGGCCACGATCTTCAGCTGGTCTGCGAGTGAATTATTAGAGGGATAGGCGCCCTGTGTGGGAACATTATTTGCTGCATTGCGTATCACGGCGGCATAGCGTTGTGTCTGCTGATTGACCGTGCGGATAAAAGATAATTCCTTACCTGCAGGAGTATTGGGGGCCGGGTCGGTAACGCCGGATATCAGGTTATAAAAAGAGGTCGGGTTGGTAATACTCATTCCCATGTTTACCAGGGGTCCCTGCGTGGTCAGTGTGGTGGTGGAACCGATCTGGATCGCCAGCGGGTCAGGTGCGTCCGGGTTGGGATAACCGCCGGGGAAATTCGGGTATTCATAATTCAGGTAGCGGCCGGCCCATCCGCTGTACACTTCCTGGTCACTGTTGGAAGCACTCATCCAGATATCGGTGGCACGAAAGTGAGAGAAGTTAGGCTGCGGGTAGCCCACGGCCTGCACCAGTTTGGCCTTGCCTTCGGTGAACAAGGTTTGTAACCCTGTCATGGAAGGATGAAGGCCCGTCCCGTTCACGCCGGCAATATTCAGCACCCGGTTCTGCGGTATGGCGATATTGCTTCTTGCATTGAAATAGTTAGCGTAATCGCCAACCGGGATCACCATGTTCATGCCATCGTTTCCTCCCGAAAGCTGTATGATCACCAGTACATGATCGGTAAGGGTGTTGCCCCGCATCAATGCCTGTACAAGCGGCGAATGCGCCGTAAAGGCCCTTACAGAATACCGGTCGATCACTTCAGGCAGGAGGGCGGCCGCCGGTATGCTGTTGAATATAAAGTTTCTCCTTTTCATGTTTTGCAGTTGATGGTGAGCATTTATTTCAGGCCAGCTGGTATTCAGACAGGTTAAAGAAATACTGGAACAGCGACCGCAGCCGGGTGTTGACGGTATTGAAATTGGCCGTGTTCGGGTTTGCGATATAAGCGGCCCAGGCATTGGTCCAGTAATAATCCCATTGCTGGTTGGTCAGCAGTATCTGTGTTTTTATCTGCGCCCTGGATTGTGCCGACAGATCATTCATGAAAAAATATTTCAGTACTTCATCGATCAGGTCATTCGGGTTGCCCGGATTGGTAAGAGTCTGGGCAAAAGAAACACAGTTAAACTGGACCCGGAACCCGTTCCGTGCATACCCGGACAATATCATCGTGTCGGTGAACTGGTTCCGTTTGGGTAATGAATCCGAGTTGATCCATATTTCATGGAAAGAAGGTTCCTGGTAAAAGGCCGGTAAACCGGATACATTGGGCGGGTCATGCAGGTTTTGGCCCAGGTTCAGCATCCATGAATAAAAGGTATTCCAGAGACCGTAGTTGGTATCCCAGTCCGTATCCGGGCGGAACTGGATGTTCATTTCCCGGAGGGAACCGATGACCAGGTCTGCGGGTGTTTTAATATAGCATCCCTTGTTGAGCACATCATAAAAATGTTCGCTTTTGAAGAGGGCGGATAACAGCGGTTTCAGTTCATAATTATTATTACGGAAGATATCTGCCAGCGGGGTGATGACATTGGCTTCCACCGAGGCATCGATGGAATAATAGACGAACCACCGGTACACATTCCGCACCATATACCTGGCCACTTCGTTCTGGGCAAAGATCATATTGAGCAGGTCGTTCAGTTCAAGGGAACCGGCGGTGGCCCCGGTCCGCCCCGTGATCGTTGTATTGCCGAAGAAAGAAGAGAAATTCTTATTGACCGTACTGTGCCGGTTACTGTTGAAAACAGCTGTCCAGGTATTTCCGTTGATCTGCCAGCCGGTGAGCACTTTGGCGGCTTCCTTCACATCGCTTTCGGTATAATGGGAATCGGGGCCCTTGCCTACGGTAAACAGTTCCATCAGTTCCCGGGCATAATTCTCATCCGGGGCAGAAGCCTGGTTGAGGTACCCGTTAAGATAACGGAGCATCATGAGATCGGTGGTGATATCCCGGACCAGGTTCTTGAAATTCCCCAGCGCATACTGGCGGATAAGGCTGTGCTGTCGATAGGCCCAGTTACCGGATCCCACATCCTGGGTTTCATTTCCAAAATGATCGACAAGGAACATGATCATCTTTTCACGGATGCTTCTGTCCTGTCTTATCATAACACCTGTCAGCCATTTTTTGTAGGAAGCCAGCCGTTGTGACTGAACGGTTCCGTCGTTGTTAATATCATTGATCCAGGTAGTGCCCTGGGCGATTCCGGTGTCCGGGGTAGTGGCATTTGCTGAAGTGGCATATTCTTTTACAGGCGGGGCCGGGTTCGGGGCAGTGGGGTTAAGCAATTCATCCACAGCCTGGTCCATTGTCCTGGTTTTGAAATAATCCACATCCGCTTTCTGGGCGCCGAACATGGTGCGCTTAAGCAGGTGGATGATCTCCTTTTCAGTCCAGGGTCCTGCATAAGGGCTGATGCCGGAAGTAGTGCGGAAACTGCTTTGTTCTTCCGTTCTATGACGGCGTCGGGCAGTCAGAAAGGCTCTTCTGTCCATAAGAGTGGTTTGGTTCCGGGAAAGTGTAGTTGACCAGTAAGTTACAAATTAGTTTAAGATTTTTTCTAATGGTTGGGCAAAAAAGAAGAAACAGGTGTCAATACCGAATAGAAAGATTACTAATGCCGTTCAGGCATAAGTGTGGAGAAAACATTGATAATGATCTTACAAATTTTCAATGATGCCGGCAATACCCTGACCCCCGCCCACGCAGGCGGTTATCATGCCATATTTTTTGCCAAGGCGCTTCATGTCGTGAATATTCTGGATGGTGAGTTTGCAGCCGGTACAGCCCAGCGGATGGCCTAATGCAATGGCTCCGCCGTTGATATTTACTTTGGAGGGATCCAGCCCGGCTTCACGGATCACAGCAAGTGCCTGCGAAGCAAAGGCTTCATTGAGTTCGATCAGGTCGATCTGTGAAAGGTTCATCCCCGTTTGCTTCAGCACCCTGGGTATGGCGGCTACCGGCCCGATGCCCATGATGCGGGGATGCACACCGGCGACGGCAGCACTCACCAGGCGGGCAACAGGTTTCAGGCCCAGTTCATTCATCATCTTCTCTCCCATCACGATCACAAAGGCGGCACCATCAGAGGTCTGGGATGAGTTCCCTGCTGTTACGCACCCGCCCGCTGCAAAAGCCGGTTTCAGCTTTGCCAGCGCTTCGATCGATGTATCCGCCCTTGGCCCTTCGTCCGTATCCACGATATAATTTCTCTTTTGCTTTTTGCCTTTTGCATCCAGGTACACTTCTTCCACGTTGATGGGAAGGATGCCGGGTTTGAAATAGCCGTTTTGAATTGCAGCAATAGCTTTTTGGTGCGACTGGTAAGAAAATTCGTCCTGTGCTTCCCGGCTGATATTAAAGTCCTTTGCTACGGCCTCGGCGGTCAGGCCCATGCTGAGGTAATAATCCGGTTCGTCTTTGGCAATGGTATAGGAAGGAACCGTTTTCCAGCCCGCGGTGGGAACGAGGCTCATGCTTTCGGTTCCGCCGGCGATGATGCAATCGGCCATACCGGTCCTGATCTTGGCGGTGGCCATGGCGATGGTTTCCAGCCCGGAAGCACAATAGCGGTTCACGGTAACACCCGGTACATCAAACCCAAGGGCCCTGGCAGAAATGATACGTCCGAACTGAAGGCCCTGTTCCGCTTCCGGTACGGCATTGCCCACGATCACATCATCCACCCGCTTTGGATCCAGTTGCGGCACCGATTTCATCACTCCCCTGATCACTTCAATGGCGAGATCATCGGGACGATAAAAGCGGAACCCTCCTTTTTTTGCTTTGCCCACAGCGGTGCGGTAACCGGCGATGATGTATGCTTCCTGCATGAGATGTGTTTAACGTTTAAGATTTGAAGCTGCGGCTGGCCACCGGATCCCTGATACTTCCTTCCTGCCACGATCACCACCCGCAAGGGCAAACAGCACCCGGTCTTCCCAATGGTTGTTTATGCAACTTTCGAAACCAAAATTAGTGGAAATGGGTCCAGAAAAAAAGTTTTTGCCGTACTCGGTTTATATGGTTGTTTTGGCCCAAATTCTGGTATGAAAAAATTTTTGGGGGCCCTGGCTATTATCCTGAGCAGCCATATGTTTCTTGCCGCACAGCCGGGCAGCAGCCTGCCGGCCCGGGTTGATTCAATCTTGCAGATCACCGGACGGCTTGATTACGAAAAAATAATGGATTATACCTACCCCAGGCTTTTCACCATCGTGTCCCGTGCAGAAATGATAAGTGCTGTCAGGCAATCCTTCGAAACAGAAGAGTATTCCGCCGGCATCGATTCGTTAAAGCTGCTGAAGATACATCCTGTGTTTACGGTCAGCAATGCCTCTTATGCAAAGGTCACGCACAGCATGGTCATGCGGATGAAATTTAAGGAAGGTATTGATTCCTCCTCTGCCCCGGATATCATTGCGTTACTTGAACCGGAATTTGGTAAAGGCAATGTTCGTTTTGAAAACAGCAGCGGTTCATTTGTTATAAAAATGCTGTCTGACCTGATAGCGATAAAAGATGAATATGCAAAAGAATGGAGCTTCGTTAATTTTGAAAAGGACAGTCCGCTGATCGGGCTGCTCTTCAGTAAAGAAGTGATCGAAAAGCTCGACCAGCTTAAATAGTTGAACCAGGTTATGTACAAGATCCTCCGCTCCTTATTGTTTCTCTTCCAACCTGAATGGGTGCATTATTTCTCCATGAACTGCCTGAAGTTGCTTTGCAGGGTTGGCCTGGGCCGTTTGCTTCGCCGGCTTTATGTGCCCGGCGGAAATATGCAATGTTCCGCATTCAATATCCGGTTCCCGAATAAGGTGGGCCTGGGCGCCGGCTTTGATAAAAACGCTAACTACCTGCGGGAGCTGGAGTGTCTTGGTTTTGGCTTTGTGGAGATCGGGACCGTAACACCGTTGCCGCAACCGGGAAATGATACGCCACGGTTATTCCGTTTACCGAAGGACAAAGCCCTGATCAACCGCATGGGTTTTAATAACGAGGGCGTAAAAGCAGTGGCCGGGAGGTTAAAAGTGTGGAAGGAAAAGAAGAGGGGTTCCAAACTTATTATTGGCGGCAATATTGGTAAAAACAAAGTGACCCCGAATGAAGATGCCTGGAAGGATTATGAGATCTGTTTTAAAGAACTGCATCCCTATGCTGATTATTTTGTGGTGAATGTCAGTTCGCCGAATACCCCCGGCCTCCGGGAATTGCAGGAGAAAGAATCACTCCGGAAGATCCTTACCCATTTACAAGCGGTCAATAAGGAACAGGCCGTTCAGAAACCTTTACTGTTAAAAATTGCTCCCGATCTTACACAGGAGCAAATTGATGATGTGATCGGCCTGGCGCTCGAAATTAATCTCGACGGGCTCGTTGCCACCAACACCACCATCAGCAGGGACGGGCTCCTGACCAGCGAACACAGAATAAAGCATGCAGGCGCCGGGGGGCTCAGCGGGCGACCATTAAAACAAAGAAGCACTGAAATAGTGAAATATATTTGCCAAAAGACAAAGGGCCGGTTGCCGGTCATTGCCAGCGGGGGTATTTTCACCGGTGAAGATGCAAAGGAAAAACTGGAAGCCGGCGCATCACTGGTGCAGGTATGGACAGGCTTTATTTATGAAGGACCCGGAATAGTTAAACGAATCTGTAAAACATTAGCATAACCGATGGGAGAATTATTTACCGCCGACAATATCATCAGTTTTATCATTCTTGTCGTACTTGAAATAGTACTGGGGATCGACAATGTGATCTTTGTATCGCTCTCACTAAGCCGGCTGAAGACCGAAAAAGACCAGCGCCGTGCCCGGCAGATATGGATGATCACCGGCATCCTCACCCGCAGCCTGCTCCTTTTCGGGTTAACCTGGCTGCTGAAACAAAAAGGCAAACACCTTTTTGAAGTGGCCGGTAAGGGTTTTGACCTTGCGAGCCTTATCATGCTGGCCGGCGGGCTTTTCCTTATTTACAAATCCGTTATGGAGATCCACCATAAACTGGAGGGGGAAGATCCTAATGTGGACCTGAAAAAGAAAAAGGGCATCACACTGGGTCAGGCGATTGTCCAGATCATGCTCATTGATGCAGTCTTCTCGTTCGACAGTGTGATCACCGCCGGAGGTACCGCCAAGCACATTGAGATCATGATCGCCGCCGTGATCATCGCCATGATCGTAATGTTCCTCTTCAGCCCTTCGATCTCTTCATTCATTCATAAACATCCCACTATTAAAATGCTTGCCCTTTCCTTCCTCGTGATGATCGGCCTGGGGCTCGTCATCGAGGGCTGGGACAGTGAAGCGGCACACCAGCTGCACCTGAAGAATTATATCTATTTCGGAATGGCGTTTTCTTTTGCCGTTGAAATGCTCAACATGACGATGATGAGCCGGGCAAAGAAAAGGAAAGCTCATCTTGTGGAGCTGAACGAGCCGACACTGGAGGATGAAAAGAAACGCTAACTATTTGCGAGCAGCGCTGCTGCCACCACACCCGCCGTTTCGGTGCGCAGCCTTGTTTCACCAAGACTTACCGGCCGGAAACCGTTTTGCAGGGCCAGTTCGATTTCTGCCGGTGTAAAATCACCTTCGGGTCCAATCAGTATAATAACGGAGGAAACTGCTGGCTGATCAGTTAACCGGGGCTTGTCTCCCGGGTCACAATGAGCGATCAGTTTTAGAGCTGCGGCGGAATTTTTGACCGCCTGGTTGTAGGCAACCGGTTCATGTAAAAGCGGCAGCCAGCCTTGCTGACTTTGCAGCATGGCGCTGATACAGATGGCATTCATCCGGCTGAACCGGAATTTCTCCTTTTCCGTCCGGTCACAAATCAAAGGGATGATCTCCCTGACACCGATCTCGGTGGCCTTTTCCAGGAACCATTCGAAGCGGGAAGGGTTTTTGAGTAAAGAGATGGCGACTGAAATATTTTTGCTGCCGGGATCCTGCTTCCGGATACCTGTTATTTCAACTGTGCAGGACCTTTTCCCAGTCGCTGTTATTTCGCAGGTCAGCAGGTTTCCTTTTCCATCGGTCAGGTTGAGCTGACCGCCTTCTTTCATGCGAAGAACCTGAATGATATGGCGGCTGGTTTCTTCATCGAGCATAACCTGTTTTTCCGATCCGCTATATCCGCTGAAATAAAAGAAAGGAAGTGCCATAAAAAAAGCCCTGTGTGGGCAGGGCAAATCTAAAATCTAAAATCGTCAATCGGAAATTTAAAAGGGGGTGTCCTCTTCTTCCGGAAGATCGTTCATCTTGCTGCCGGTCTGGACAAACATTCTTGCGCCGCCTTCCCCGTCAATATCACTCACCGGTTTCCAGTTTCCGGGCAGGCCGGGACCGAAGCCACCGCTGCCATCATCTTCCGTGAATTTCTGGATATGCAGTAATGCTTTCAGTTTGATGGTTTCAAGCGAACCGTTCCGGTGTTTGGCAATACGGACATGGGTTTCGCCGCGGTTGCTCTCTCCCATTTCGTTGCTCGTAATATCATAGTATTCGGGGCGGTAAAGGAACATAACGAGGTCAGCATCCTGTTCGATCGCACCGGATTCACGCAGGTCACTCAGCTGCGGCATCTTGTTTCCGTCTTTACCGGCGCTTCTTGTTTCCACGGCCCTGCTTAACTGGGACAGGGCAATGATCGGAACGCTGAGTTCCTTGGCGAGTGCCTTCAGGTTTCTTGAAATATTGCTGATCTCCTGTTCACGGTTGGCATTCCTGTTCTCACCGGTACCGCTCATCAATTGCAGGTAGTCGATAATGATCAGCCCGATATCGTGTTTGTTCTTTAACCGGCGGCATTTTGCCCTTAATTCAAATATGTTCAGCGCCGGAGTATCATCAATGAACAAAGGCGCCTGTGCCAGCCGCTGGATACCGCGGGCATAGAGTTGTTTCATTTCATGTTCTTCCAGTTTACCCCTTGCGATCTTTTCCAGCCAGATTTCACTTTCGGCGGCGAGGATCCTTTGTACCAACTGGCCGGCGCTCATCTCCAGGGAGAATAAGGCTACCGGTGTTTGTTTGGCCGGGTTCATCACGGCATTGCGGGCCAGGTTCAGGGCAAAAGCAGTTTTACCGACCGCCGGACGGGCAGCCAGGATGATAAGGTCTGTATTCTGCCAGCCGTATGTAACACGGTCCAGGGAAGGGAACCCGCTTGTTACCCCGGTTACATCTTCATTCTTATGACGAAGGTCTTCAATACGCTGGATCGTTTTCACCAGCACGGAGTCAATCGTATCAAAGTTCTTGCGCAGGTGGTTGTTGGTGATCTCAAAGAGTTTGCTTTCTGCGTCATCCAGGAGGTCAAATACATCTGTGGAATCCTCGTAGGCATCACCGATGATCTCGCCGCTGATGCGGATCAGCTCCCGCTGAATGAATTTCTGCAGGATGATTCTGGAATGTGTTTCAATATTTGCTGAGGAAACAACCGCATTGGTAAGTTTGGTAACGTAGTAGGCGCCACCGACCATTTCCAGCTCTTCTTTTGTCTTCAGTTCTTCCGCAACAGTGAGGATATCGATCGGCTGGCTTCTATTGGTAAGGCTTTGCATAGCCCGGAAGATGCGCTGGTGTGCTTCCACATAGAAACACTCCGGCTTCAGTATCTCCACTACTGTATCAAAGGCTGATTTCTCCAGCATGATGGCACCCAGAACGGCCTCTTCCAGGTCTTTGGCCTGCGGGGGAACTTTGCCAAATACCATGGTACCAAGTTCAAGGGTCGACTTTCTTCTTTGCTTCCTGTCTTTATTAAGGTTAGTAAGGTCCATGTTCGTCTATAGCGATAAAGCGTTAAACCATCAGTTTTTCACTAATGACCCTGGGCTCATCTTCCGTCTTATAATTAAGAAATTGTAATTTCTATGTTAGTGGAATATTTCCGTCCGGTCAGGAAGGCGAATTTAAAGGTGCAGGAACAAACAAAATTCTTTTGCTAAAACTTTTTCTTTTCGCACCAGCTATCCACCCGATTTCGGGGGTTATCCACAAAAATAATTTGCCGCAAAGTCTTTGACAATTTACTTAAAAACCTTAGTAATTACCCGGGGTTTTCTCATACTGTTCATAATTTTTTTATCCGCCGGGCTTACAATTAACAACCGGGGGGCAATAAATGCCGGAACGGGGAGTTATCTCCTATAGCATCCATACCGTAACTGCTTCTATGCCTGATCTTCTTAAAACTGCAGTATATGAAAACACCCAGTAACAGCCGCCCCATTCTCAGCCAGACAGAAAATAACATCACCCTCTGGATCGGACACCTAACTAATGAATCAAACGACCGCCTTGCCGGTCAAACCTTTTTTTGCCCTTCAGATGGCCTGCTGAATAACATACAGGTTTATTCGGCTGCCGTTACCCAACCCGGTGAAGTGGCCCTCAGCCTGCATGAGTTTGATCCGGCCTCCAAGACCTGGGGGCCTCCCCTGAGCCATTCGGTGCTGACCATTGATAAAAATGATACCTCCAAGTGGCTCCGGTTTGAACTGGAACCGGTGCAGCTGAACAAAAATGCCAGTTATGCCTTCCGGTTGCAGACAGAGAAAGGGATCATCGGGTTCGGTGAAGCCATCAGTCATGCCCACAAGCCTTTTACATTCGGACAGGCCTGGAGCAGTGACACCGGCCGAAAAGGTGAACGCTTCTTTTCTTACTTCAGCCTTGCTTTTAAAGTAGAAATGTGCGCCTGACGGCACCCCGACGTAACAGATAAGCCATGATTTATATCCGAAGACCCCGTTCTGCCCGGCAGTGCGGGGTTTTACTTAATAAAATACCCAAAAATGGTTATTGACTTTTTTGACCGGCGGGGTCATCTTGCAGCAGGTCCGGTGGCTCTGTAAAATACGATGCACCATCCTTAAAGCCTTAATGCAGGTATCTTACAGACGGACCTGTCCCGCTCCGGCGGGACTTTTTTTTGCTGTTACCGGCTAAGTACCCGGAAAGGTCATGGACGATATACGGATACCGTCTGTATTTACCGGCGTTTCAATGTTTACCTTCATTCTCTGCTTTCACGAAAAACGTTTTTCCCGGCTTACCGGACCGGTTGCGGCCTAAAGCCTCTTTGCCAGGCAGCCCGTTGCCATTCGGGAATTTCCATCGGCCGGCCCGCCCGCATGTACCCCAAAATGGTTATTGCTGCTTTCCATGAAAAATCCGAGCTTCCGTTCACCTAAACTTTCTTCCTATGTCATTCTTTGATTTTCACCTCCACCCTTCCCTCAAAGCACAGTTTTCTGCCCCGGCAGATAAACCATCGCCCTGGGAAAAGATACACCTTACTTTTTCCCATCCGGATATCATCCTGAAACTGATCAAATGCCAGGGCATCGATGAAGTGATCGATTCACAGGCCAGCCTGGCACAGTTATCCGATGCGGGCATGAACCTGTTTGCCATTGCGCTGCACCCGCCGGAGGCCGCCATGATGAATGACGGTCTGATCCAGAAGATCGCCGACGAAGAACAAACAAAGTACATTGACAACACCAAAGTAGATGCGATCGGTACCGGCAATATGTATTTTGACCTGCTGAACCAGGAACTGGATCACCTGGAACAGCACCTGCAACTGCAGGGCCGCAAACTGAAGATACTCCGGAGCATCTCTGAATATAACCCCGCAGAACCCAATACGATCCATGCGATCCTGAACGTAGAAGGCCCGCATGCCTTTTATGGTAACCGGAAAGGGAAGACGCTGGCGCAGATTATGACCGACGTAAAGAACAATTTCAAACAGTTTACCGAAGTACGGGGTGTACGAATTTTTGCCATGAACATTGCCCACCTGGAGAAGAACGATTTCTGCAATCATGCCTACGGTATCCAGATATTCAAGCCTGAGCCTTTTTTCCCAAGATCAAAAGGGATCAGTAATGAAGGACTTGAACTGCTCCAGCTCATGCAGCAGAAAAAGATCCTGTGTGATATTAAACACACCAGTCTTTTTGCCCGGCAGCAACTGTACCTGCTTGGCTGGCATGGCGGCAACTGGCCGCTTGTATGCACCCATGCAGGTTTAACAGGGATACCTTCCACCGCAAGAGGCAGGTATTTTCTTTCCCACCGGCGTTTTGGTGCAGGTTTCCTGCGGGTAAAGCATTACAAACCTGCCGGCTACCTTGAAGGCACTTCCTTCAACCCGAGCAGCATCAACCTCTATGATGATGATGTGGCTGCCATTGTCAAATCGGGCGGGCTTATCGGACTCTCAATGGATCAGCGTATCCTGGGTTCACCCATGGATGAAATGATGGCGGAGGGATACCCGGATGAGCTTTTTGAAGAAGAAGTGATCAGCGACGGGGAAAGGGAATGGTTCCGTGATGTGAATAAGGAATTTGCCGGCGACGAGTTTGTACTGAAAACCGAACAGATCAGCACCGCCAATGACAGGCGGAATTCCAAACGCTTTCATGCCCGCCATTTCCTGAACCATGTTTTCCACCTTTTTGCCATCGCCAGGCAATACGGTATTCCGGATACCACGATGACGGAGCGGATCTGCATCGGTTCTGATTTTGACGGAATGATCAACCCCGTGGATTGCTGCCCGAATGTTACAGGTCTTCCTTCCTTCAGGAGTTTCCTGTTGCAAAATTTTTCTGTATGGGAAGATGAATTTGAAGAGGCAAAAGGTTTTCGTGTTTCGGATTTTATTACCCCGCAGACGCTGCTGGACAATATTTTCTTTAAGAACGGGGAAGCCTTTCTGAAAAAATGGTATTTATAAACATGGCTGCTGCATTTCCTGCCCTGCGAACAGCGAATAACAGTTTTTCAAACGTTATAAATTCATAACCCCTCTTTATGACACCTGTTTTAGAGACCGCCATTTCGCTTGTACTGATCTTTTTTATTTTCAGCACCATTACCTACGTCATACAGGAACTGATAGCCGTGAACCTGAAATACCGCAGCAAGATGCTTTGGAAATCCATGTGGCAGCTTTTTGACGGGGAAAAACTGGAGGGCCGCCTGCAGCTGATGAAAAGCCTGCCCACCGAAAACACCACCCATACCGACGCCTTCTATGATCATCCGCAGATAAAGAGCCTGAAAAAAGACCTGCAGGGAAAAAAACCGCCGAGTTATATTCCGGCAGCAAACTTTGCCCTGGCTGTATTGAACCTTGTGGCCGCCAATGCCCCTGCCAACAAGGGCAAAAACAATCTCACACAAACCACCACTTTTGAAGATGTAAAAGCCGGGCTGCAAACCTATGTTGACAGCAAGGGTAATCTTTACACCGTACTGAAGAACCTCCTGGACACTTCTTTCACGATCCAGCAGCTGCAGCTGAAAGTGGAAGAATGGTTCGACAGTTATATGAAAAGAGTAAGCGCCTGGTATGAATCGCAGGTGGTAACCTCGGTCAGGATCATCGCTGTCTTTCTTACGGTCATTTTTAATATCAATGTGATCTACCTGGCAAAAAAGATCTATACAGACGGCACACTCCGGGGCAAGCTTGTTGCGATGGCTGAAAAGGTCGTTGACAAGCCGGAGGCCGTGACACAATATTATACTTCTGCTTTTAAGACTGTCAGTGCCAATATCGACAGCCTTTACCAGCGGCGGCTTGAGGCAGACAGTACTCCTGAAGGAAAGAAAAAGATCCTGGCAGAAAAAGCTGCGGTTCTGGACAGCCTTGCCGGTGTCTATACACAAAAGAACAGTGCTGCGATTCGTTCGATGGTAAGCCAGCTCGATGCGGCCGGGCTGCCTTTAGGGTGGAAGAATGATACCCTGAAATCGCAGGTAACCGGAAAACCCGACAGTAATAAATTGATCAACTTTTTACTGATGCTGGCCGGCTGGCTTATTGCCGCCTGCTGTATTTCAATGGGTGCTCCATTCTGGTTTGATATGCTGAATAAACTGGTAAATGTGAGACGGACAGTATCATAAACCTTTCAGCCGGCGCAATGGATCCATGCCTGATCATTTCAATACCGGGACCGGAATAAAAACCTAACTTAATCAAATGATGGAAGGAACAGCCACCAACAAACAGCAATGCCCGGCGCCGCAGCCGGCACCGGAAAAATACCCGATCATTAACTGTCACACCCATATTTTTACCGGTGATCATGTACCCCCGTACCTCGCCAAATCGATTGTGAACTGGCCGTTTTACTGTATTGTCAATTTCCGCTGGATATTCAAAAAGTTCAGGCGTTACTACACAAAAAGGGACAGGGATACATTTGATGGCAGTGCCAACCTGAAAGCAAGAACCAAATACGAAAAAGAAAAGAAGTTCAGGCAACAGAAGATATTGTACACTATTTACCTGGTGGCCGGTTTCTATCTCACCCTTCAATCAATTGATATTTTATTGCATTGGGCCTTTACTGCACCGGAGCATCCCAATCTTTTTATACGGATACTGATCAGCATCCATCATTTCCTGACGAGGTTTTATGTGCTGTTTGACCTGAAATCCGTCTGGTGGCAGGCAGGGGTTGTCATCCTCGTAGTTCTTTTTTATAAAGCCGGAAGAAATCTTTTGTGGGCCCTTGCCGGGATGCTGTTCAGTGTAATACGCAAGCTGCCGGGAAAAAAAACCAGGGAGTTATTTGAAAGGTACCTGACCATCGGGCGGTATGCCTTTCATAAAACACAACAGGGAACGCTAACCAACCTGAAGAACCAGTACCCGGACAATACAGGTTTTGTGATACTGCCCATGGATATGATCTACATGGATGCCGGGGCACCCGCTGTACCTTATAAAGATCAGATGGAAGAACTTGCCCGCCTGAAAGCAGGGGATGATTCCCTTTACCCTTTTGTTTTTGCTGACCCGAGGAGAATGCAGGAAGACCCTTCCTTTTTCAAATACACCGTCTCCGGGGGCCGGGTGGTGCTTGACCAGGATTGTTTCATGAAGAAATACCTGGAAGGGCATGAAGTGGAAAAGGGCGACAGGAAAGTAATGGTAAAATTCTGCGGCCTTAAGATCTACCCGGCATTAGGATATTATCCTTTTGATCCCTTGCTGCTCCCGCTGTGGAAATATGCCCAGCAGGAAAACCTGCCCGTTATGACACATTGTGTCCGCGGGCCGATGTATTTCCGGGGAAAGAAAAAAACTGCGTGGGACAAACACCCGGTCTTTAAAGAACTCACCAGGCCGCTTGAACCAAAGAACAGGCCGGATACACCTGCTGATTATACGGACCTGCTGCTGGCAGACAAAAAGAACGATGTATTCTCCGCCAATTTCACACACCCGATGAATTTTCTTTGCCTGCTGAAAAAGGAGTTCCTGGCACCTGCCGTGCAGATCGCCTGGGATAACGCACCTGATCAGCAAACAAAAGATAACCTGGCAGCCTTATTCGGGTTTACCCCGGCATCGGCCGGCAATGATCCGGTTGTTACCTCCGGGCTGGATGACCTTAAGATCTGCTTTGGTCATTACGGCGGAGGCGATGAATGGTACCGTTATTTTGAAAGTGACAGGTTCAGGCACAGTACCCAGGTGATCAGCCGCCCGGACTTCGGGATAGATTTCCTTTATACGCTTGACCGGGGGCAGTCGACCACGGACCGGTCATGGGGCAAACCGGAACAATTGTGGAAATACACCGACTGGTATTCCATCATCAGCAGCATCATGCTGCAGCACAAAAACGTTTATGCCGATATCAGTTATATCCTGCATGCGGATGCTGAGATACTGCCGTTGCTGAAAGAAACCCTGCTCAATAAAAAACTCCGCAGCCAGGTCCTGTATGGAACCGATTTTTTTGTGGTGCGCAATCATAAAAGCGACAAGAACATGCTGGCCGATATGATGGGCGGATTAAGCGAGCAGGATTTTGACCAGATAGCCCGGTGTAATCCAAGAAAATTCCTGGACCTGCCGATGTATCTTCAAAATCCTGCTCTGCCTGGTCCGCAGGTATAACCTAACGGCTTATGACAAATTTTGTGGTCTTCTCCTTCATGCTCTTTGCTGAGCGTAAGGCGATCACATACACCCCTTCTGCGAGGGTGCTCACATCAAACCTGGCGGTAGCCATGGTCACTTTCTGCTGCAGCATGATCTGGCCCTTCATATCATAGATCGTGATCTTATCATACGCTGTCATATCAATATTCCTTACACTGAGCTGATCCTGCACGGGGTTTGGAAACAGCTGAAAATGTACATTGGTCTCTTTGCTCTCTTCTGTGGCCGGCGTGGTCACGGTTGCCGGTACTTCCTCCGGTGCTGTTTCCGCGGCTGCGGTCTCTTCTTCCTCTATGACTGTTTCTCCTACCGGGGCATTCCTGTTGCATCCTCCTCCCCCGCCTTCTTCAAGCCGTACGGCAAAGGCCCTGTAGTAGGTGCTGGAGTAAGTGGCAGTATCCAGGTCGTTGGTGTTACCGATACTGATCAGCCGGTTATTATTATCGATGATGCCATCGAGCAGTGTATGATAACGCTGCCAGGCCACGCTGTCCGGTGCCGGCAGGTTTCCGTCGGCCTGTCCGGATTTTTTCATCCGCAGGGCAAAGCCTTTTGCAAAGTAGTCGCCGCTTCTTTCCTCACCCACGGCAAAAAAGCGGTCTGATTCATTTACCACCAGCCGGTTGAAAAGGCATCTGTCATTACTGAAGCTGATCGTGTGATTCCACATCAGGTGCCCGTCATTCGGGTTTATCCGGCTGATCCTGGTTTGTATCTCTCCGGGATAGTACTGGGTGGAGAGGCTGAACATTTTACCGTTACGGTCCATCTTCAGGTCATTCAGCACGGATACCGGCCCGGTGAAAAGCGTTTTCCGGTACTGTACATTTCCGGTGGTGCCGGATACCTTGCAGATATAGGTACCCTGGGTGGTATCATTCGGCATCTTCCCGCCGTAGAGGTAGAGGTTATTGTTGCGGTCGAGCACAGAATACAAAGTATAACGGGAGGAATCGGGAACAATGGTTTTTTTAACCGCCTGTGTCCCGTTCTTATTGATTTGAATAACATTGACTGCCGGATAAAAAGTATAAAAGTCTTCGATCACGGTCACCCGCTCATACGGGTCGATGTGCAGGCGGGCATAAGAGGTCTGAACAGAATCCATCCGCAGCCAGCGGGTAATCAGGTTCTTGGTTGTTTTCAGTACAAAGGAGGAGAAACCGTAACCATAGCCATCCGGGTACTGGCCGTCGCCGGCCAGGTATACGTTGCCATTGTCGTCGATCTCAAATGCATTAAGGTTGATAATGGAGTAACTGCCGGGAAAAGTGAGGGTACGCTGGGCCACAATATCAAGATTGGCATTGAGGCGGTAAACCGTATATTCAGGATCCTGCCCGAAGGGATAACTCCTTTTGAGCACATATATATAACTGTTCTTTTTAACCCGCACTTCTGCCGAAGCGGTGATACCGCTTACAAAGAAGGTACGAAGTTCTGTTCCGCTGGTACTCGTCTTGGAGATCTTCCAGGTGGTAATATTGTTTTCGACCTGCCACTGGTAGCAGGCGATAAAAGTACTACCCGAATACTCATTGATTGCTGATGCATACGTACCATAAGGTATTGCATTGTTGCCATCCTGGTTTTGGTACCATTGCATTTGTCCCCGTAAGCTGACCTGCAGCAGTAAGAGGGAAAGGAGGTAAAGGATTTTAGGTGTTTTCATAAAGCCGGATTTAGGTGTACGATTCGTTCCGGTATAAAGAATCAACAACCGTGCTGCAAACAGGCCGGAGCCGGCAGCCTGCGGCTTTTTCAGCAGTTCAAACAGTAGAGTTACTAAGGACAGGTAAAAGAATTCCTGCCGCTATGAGGAAATAACGAAGGGTTAATTCATCAGCATTTCCCTTGCATTTTCAATTGCGGCTGCTGTGGGCTTTTCCCCGCTGAGCATTTTAGCGATGGTGGTAATCCGTTCCTCCGGGGTAAGAAGACGTATATTGGTTTTCACTTTATCCTTTACGATCTCCTTGTAAACAAAGAAATGGGCATCTGCTTTGCCGGCGATCTGCGGCTGATGGGTAATGCAGATGACCTGCCGCCGGGCTGCCAGTTCTTTCATAATGATCCCTACCTGGCGGGCGGCTTCCCCGGAAATGCCGGTATCGATTTCATCAAAGATCAGGGTGGGCAGGTCCACAGATTGTGCCACCAGGGATTTGATACAAAGCATGAGGCGGCTGAGTTCGCCGCCGCTGGCTACTTTCCTAACCGCTGCAAACTGACCGCTTTTATTGGCATCGAATAAAAAGGCAGTTTCATCCAGCCCGCTTTCCCGCAAGGCTGCTGTCTTTTCCACTGTCACCTTCAGCCTTGCATTGGGCATACCGACCTGCTGCAACAGTTTATTTACTTTTTCTTCAAGCGGCTTTGCCTGTTTTTTCCGGCTGGCAGATATCTTTTCACCAAGGCTGAGCAGGCTGCT
This sequence comes from Chitinophagaceae bacterium, assembly GCA_046329665.1. Classification (GTDB taxonomy): domain Bacteria; phylum Bacteroidota; class Bacteroidia; order Chitinophagales; family Chitinophagaceae; genus JJ008. The sequence goes on from JAXLUG010000006.1 coordinate 46,991, forward strand.
TTCAAGGTGAGCCTGTTGCTTTTCCTTTTCCCGGATCATTTCCCCGATATCCAGCACTGCTTTCAGTTTCTCTGCAAACTGTGCCTGTATGGCCAGCAATTCATTCGTGGAACTGACACCATGTTTTTTTTGGAGCTTATACCCGGCGGATAACCGGTCATTCAACTGCATGATGCGGGCAGGGTCGTAACTGATCCGGCTGCTGATCCGTTCCACATCACCGGCCACATCCTGGAGTTCCACCTGCAGGGACTGCATCCGCTGCACAAGGGGCAGTATATCGGGGTGATAAGATGAGTAAGCGTTTAGCTGGTTGAGCAGGATCTTTAATTGCTGCACCAAAGGTGTTTCACTTTCAGTCAATTCATAGTTTACTTTATCCAGCACGGCCCGGATGCCTTCTGCATTATTGAGGAGTTTTAATTCAGCATCGGCTTCTTCCAGTTCATTTTCCCTGAACCCTGCTTCTTCCAGTTCATTGAACTGAAACCGGTTGTAATCTGCTTCCTTTTCAAACTGCTGCTGTTGCTGCAATAAGGCTTCCGTTTCTTTCTTCACAGCGGTCCAGTCATGATATATTTTCTGGTATTCATCCAACAGGGAAAAGTTACCGGCCAATGCATCCACTACTTCCTGCTGAAAGTCGTTCTTCGTGAGTTCGAGGGTGTCGAACTGCTGATGCAGATCGACAAGTAGCAGGCTGAGTTCCCGGAGCTGTGTAAGGTTTACCGGTGTGTCGTTAATAAAGGCCCGGCTTTTCCCGTTAGCAGCGATCTCCCGCCGGACGATGAGTTCGCTGTCGGGTGCAGCGGAATAGTTATCCGGGTCGAGTGCTTCCAGGCAGGCATGTACTGCCCTTTTATTCTCCGCGGTAAATACTCCTTCCACCACGCATTTTTTTTCCTTGTTCACCAGGGCGGCCGTATCGGCCCTTTCCCCAAGTATCAGTCCAAGTGCCCCGATAATAATAGATTTACCGGCCCCTGTTTCGCCGGTGATCACATTCATCCGGGAAGAGAAATGTATTTCCAGTTCATCAATGATGACATAATTCTGTATGTGCAGACGGGATAACAATGACGGGGCACTGATTTAGGCGTTCATCTAATCATCAGCAAGGTAAATGTTTCGAAGGAGATTCAGGATAAGCCTGCGGCAGATTTTATTTCACCGCTGACAAGCCGGAAATAAAAAAACCGCCCCGGTTACCGGGGCGGCCTGCTATGCGTTCGGTATTAGTTATTCGATCGTTACTTTATTGTTCAGTTCCTCATCCACAAGGATACGACCGCAGTTTTCACAGATCATGACTTTTTTATGCTGGCGGATCTCGCTTTGTTTCTGGGGAGGGATGGCATTGAAGCAACCGCCACAGGCATCTCTTTCCACCGGTACCACCGCCAGGCCGTTCCGGTAGCTTTTGCGGATCTTGTCGTAGCTTGAAAGAAGCCTTTCATCAACATGGCTCCTCGCATCGAGGGCCATTTTATTGAAATGTTTTTCTTCTTTTTCGTTTGCGGCAATGATCTTTTCCAGTTCGCCTTTCTTGGTAGCCAGCACGCCTTCTTTTGCAGCGATATTCTTTTTGGCTTTATCCAGCAGTACCGCCTTCTCAGCAATTTCTTCCGTGGCATCCTTTATATGTTTTTCCGCCAGCTTCACTTCCAGTTGCTGCATTTCAATTTCCTTGTTGATGGCTTCAAACTCCCGGTTATTCTTCACATTGCTGCTCTGCTTCTCATACTTCTTCACCAGGGCCTCGGCTTCTTTGATCGCATTTTTGCGCTGCTCAATAAAGTCGGTCACCCCGTTTATCTCTTCCTCGATCCGGGTCTGGCGGGCATGCAGTCCCTGTATCTCATCTTCAAGGTCAGCTACTTCCATGGGTAACTCTCCTTTGAGGATCCTCAGTTCATCCAGCTTGCTTTCGATTTTCTGAAGGGTAAGTAAGGAAGTGAGTTTCTCTTCAACTGAAAATTCTTTGACGTGTGCCATTTACAGTGATTGTTTGAAGTTTGCGATTCAGGCTCGGCCATCCGCCTACTGGTAGTAGTGTACCGGATTGGTTTTCACCTTTGTTTTAAGGACGGCAAAGGTAGGGAATTTTTGTACCAGAAAGTCCTGCAACAGGTCGATGGTGAACTGTTCACTTTCATAATGGCCTATATCGCATAAAAGCATCCGTCCATCGGCATCAAAAAACTCGTGGTATTTCAGGTCGGCGGTAACATACGCATCTGCCCCGGCGGCTAAAGCTTTGGAAATCAGGAAACTTCCTGCACCGCCACAAATGGCTACCTTTTGAACCGGTTTGCCGGTAAAGGCCGTATGCCGGATGACGGGGACACCAAACACCTTTTTGAGAAGGGAAAGAAAACCGGGTTCATCAACCGGGTGTTCCAGCGAACCGACCAGTCCTGACCCGATCCCGGGATGTGTGTTTGCCAGCGGTACGATATCAAAGGCCACTTCTTCATACGGATGGGCAGCCTGTAACGCCGAGATGATCCGGCGCTCCGCCACCGAGAGAAATATGATCTCGATCCTGACTTCTTCTTCCGTATGCCGCTTGCCCTGTTCGCCAACAAAGGGCCGGGTACCTTCCCCCGCTTTGAAAGTGCCTTTGCCCTCCGTGTTGAAACTACATTCACTATAGTGACCGATCTGACCTCCGCCTGCCTCAAAGACGGCGTTGCGCACCTGGTCTGCATGGGCGGAGGGGACAAACGTAAAGAGTTTTCGCAGCGTACCCTCTTTCGGTTGCAGGATGGTGGTATTCCGGAGTGGCAGGAGCGAGGCTATTTTCCCGTTCACCCCGGCCAGCACATTGTCGAGATTGGTGTGAATGGCATAGATCGCAATATCATGTTTGACTGCCCGGATCACCGTTCTTTCCACATAATTTTTCCCATTGATCTTTTTCAGCGATCCAAAAACAATGGGGTGATGGGCTACCACCAGGTTGTATTTTTTTTCGATGGCCTCCTGCACGACCTCTTCTGTTGCATCCAGGGTACAGATGATGCCCGTGCATTCCCAATCCCCGCTGCCGGTGATCAGGCCTGCATTGTCGTAGTGTTCCTGCAGGGAGGGGTGTGCTGCCGATTCCAGTGCAGCAATAACTGCATTGATTTTCATTGTCGAAAGGTACAGCAAGGGCATTTTACATACTGCATTGTTCTAAAACTAAATTTTGATGTTTGCGGTTTTTTTGTACCTTTTCGACGCTTTCCCGCCCTTTGGATGCACCTGTCCAAGTTCTCAACAAAACGGCTATCTATGCTTAAAAGAACCACCGGTCGTATTCTTATTACACTTCTCGTTATCACAGGCCTTGCGGGCACTGTAAATGATAACACACTTTCGAAAGATGAGCGGAAGTTTGCCACCGGGCTGATGAAGGATACCTATAAAGATGCTGTAAAAGCCACGAAGGGTCTTTCTGAAGCCCAGCTGAATTTCCGGGCAGCGCCAGATAAATGGTCGGTGAAGGAATGTATGTACCATATTGCCGTCACGGAAAAAGGCCTTTGGGCGTTGCTTGAGGGCGCCCTGAAGTCCCCGGCCAACCCCGAAAAGCGTTCGGAAATAAAAGTAACTGACGAAGAATTTATAAAAAGGCTGGAGGACAGGACCACAAAAGTGAAAACAGCCGAACCATTTGAACCCAAGAATACGGGATTCAAATCGCTTGAAGAAGCCCTGGCAGATTTTAAGACCAACAGGATGGCCCATATCAAATACATGAAGACTTCCACGGAAGACCTGCGGAACCATGTGGTGCAAATGCCGTTCGGCTGGATCGACTGTTACCAGCTTTACCTGATGATCGCTGCACACAGCAACCGGCATACACAACAAATGAATGAAGTAAAAGCCGACCCGGCTTTCCCGAAAAACTGATTTTCAACGGTTGAAAAACCTGCCCTCTGCTCCCGTAAGATCAGGGGGCTTTTTATTTGCTTCCGGTAACCGTTTCCAGGCAGATCAGCTTGCCCGCATTCGTCATCCCTTCCACCATGACCTTGAATTTCTTTGTCCGGTCATTGTTGTAAAAACTGACAGGTATCCGGGCATTGACATTATTGACAAAAATGGAGGGCCGCCATTCCAGGGTGATGCGGTTATCCGGCCGGTCACTTTCCTTTTTCACACTGTAGTCGGGTGAATAAAACTGTTTGCTGACCGTGTACCCGTTATAGATGACAAGATTGCCATAGCTGCCGGATTTTCCATAGTCTTCCCCTTTCTTGGTATAGATGGAGAGCACTCCTCCGGCCCCGTTGCCGGTACTTGCCGCAAAACTGTTGTATACTTTTACCAGTGCGATCTGGTTAGCCGGGATCGTGGCGATAACCGATGCGTCTGTTTCGATCTCATCCAGGTACAGTACCATCGGTATATTTCCCATCGAACTCATGGAAGGGCCCTGACGGTATGTTATGGTGTAATCCACCCCATCGGTCGACACCTGGAGTCCGTTTACCCTGAATTGCAGGTAGTCAAAGATATTCTGGTAGGTAAGGGCCTCGTCACTGTTCACCAGGTCAATGAATTTGACGGCATCCCCGCTGAACATGCCGGTGGTATATTTCTCATCAATTATCTCGGCCGGTGTTTTTTTCTGCACTTTGATGGTTACACCCTCCAGCATCTGTCCGTTTTCTTTCAGGATCGCATCGTAATCCATCTGCCACCGTGCCCGGCTGGCTTCCATGATCCTTTCAGCAGGCCAGGCAGAAAAACCGGGGAACAAATAAGGCTTGTTCAGGGAATCGTTCAGGGTCACATCAATGTACTGGCTTTTTTTGCCCCGGACATCGCTGAACAAAAGGCGGTTCTTATCAAAGAAAAGCATAGAGTCAACACGAAAGTTCCCTTCTTTGTCCGTTTGCAGCATTTGGGTGCTTCTGCTTCTTTTATTGGTGATGCCCGTTATCATCAGCAATAATGACTTATCGGAGAAAGACCGGTTGGTACCCCGCAAGGTGGCCCGGCCGGCCAGTGTAATATAGGCAGGTGTGGCAATAACAGCCGGTACCAGTTTCGGCAGTTCCTGCCAGCTGAAGCGGCGCCAGCCGTTCGTCATCATCAGCAGGTCCGCTGCCGTCTTTACCGAATCATCGTCGGATGAAAAATAATAGGCCGGGTTATGTACATATCCTTTAATGTCGGAGGTCAGCAACAAGCCGGTAAGGATATTATTCTCCCGCAAAGCGGGTTCATATGCCGCATCCGTGATGGAGACAGACAGGTTGCCCTGTACCGTATCCTTTAAAACGATCCGGAATTTGTTCTTTGCATGTACATCCGTATTGAGGGTGTCTTCGACCAGTTGAGCCGGCTGCAGGTATTCTTTGTTGTTAATAAAACACAGCCTTTCCGCCAGGGGCATCCCGTTCCTATTGAAAAAAGTTACCTGCAAAATACCCGAGCGGAGATGTTCTGTATTAATCACCCCCTGCAAAGAAGAGCTGGCAGCTTTAAACTCCTGCCTGAAAACAACATGATGCTGCATCTGCCCGATCATATAGGCTACCGTGAAATCGATATCCCCCGGCTGCTGGTGAATTTCAAAAAAATTTCCTTTGGGATGGGGTATCAGCGAAACGGCAATGCCTTTTGCGACGGCATCGGGCAAGGGGAATTTCGCGGTACCCAGTACGGCTGTGTATTTTTCTCCGGCGACAGGGTTCAGGAGAAACACTCCCATCCCATCATGGTAGTCGCTGATTGAAGCTACTTCCTCCCCTTTGCTGTTTTGAACTGTTCCTTTTACTGTCACCGGAAGTCCGTTTCCGTCCACTGCCTTGAAGGCGATATTGTTTTCCATCCCGGTTACGAGGTTACCTCCCTCGGGGAAGAAGCTGAGTTTTGTGCCCGGAACAGGTGCAGTGCCTTCATCACTGACCTTTTTTCCATGTATGTAGACTCTTTTTCTGAAAATAAAATCCGGGGACTGCTTCACCATATATGGGGTGTATGCCCTTAGGGTGTAGGTGCCAGCACGAAGTGTATCCGGGATATCCAGCTGACCGTTTGCCACGGCAAGGATCACGGGGCAGGATGAACGGCTGATCAGGGCAAGGCCGGGGCTGAGCAGTTCAACATAAAGATTGGTACTGATGGTATCCGGCAAGTAATCGGAAGAGAGATAAGCCTTGAACCACGCTGTTTCACCAGCTATATAGCTTTCCCTGTCGAAATGGAGGTATGCTTTTTCCACCGGTTGCTTATTTGCCCAGCGTTCGAGCAGGTCTTCAGGTTTCTGTGCAATGACCACAGAGGAAATGAGGAGTAAGACCAGGAAAAGGATATTTTTCACCCGTAAGTCTTTGTTGAGCGGTGAAATTAAACAGTTGATTATTAGCTGCAAAAAAACACTTGTTAAACTACAGGAGCTGTAATACCTGCCTTGTTTGCTGGCACAGCAATAATACAGTATTTTGTGCTGCATATTCTTATACTTTATGAAGCGATGGCTGTCTATACTCCTCCCGGCCCTGGTAGTACTTTCCAGTTGTAAAAAGGCGGTACAGAATATCCAGGAAGACCTTGTCATCAAGGCGATGACAGATGGCCAATGGGGCGTCACCAGTTTTACACTGAATGGAAATAATATCACTGCAGATTTTGCTCCCTATAAATTCAAATATTACAGCAACAAAACGGTTGATGCGATCAACAACGGAACGGTAGAGAAGACCGGTAACTGGGATGGTGATGCTTCCACCATGACCACCTGGGCCAACTTTAATAACCCTGCCTATCCGCTTTCCCTGATCAACGGGAGCTGGACCATCACCCGCAACAGCTGGACCTATGTGGAAGCCCGACAAACCAGCGGCAGTGATACGAAGACCATGCGTCTCGACAAACAATAATCCGGGCCTTCTTTCCTTTAAATACCTATCTTTACACGGCCGGTAACGGCGCTCCTTAAAGTCCGCATACCCTACATTAAACATTATGCTATTGTATGCGTCCCAACCTACATTCTCACTACAGCTTTGATCAGCTTTGAACAAAATTGTTCATAGTCAATCAAAAAGGCGGACTGAGGAATAGTTTTTGCTAATAGCATAGCGTTTTCTGAAAGAACTTTAAACAAGCCCGTGTGAAGCTGAACCGCAGCAATATCCTCACAAAACTAATTGCAGTACAGGCAATTATTTTTTCCGGTGTTTTGAAACTCTCCGGGCAGGCTCCTGTGGCCGCCTTCACCGGTTCTCCGCTTTCCGGTTGTTCACCACTTATAGTAACCTTCCAGGACCAATCGACCGGCAGCCCGACAGCCTGGAACTGGAATTTTGGTAACGGAAACACCTCCACACTCCAACATCCAACTGCTACCTATTTTACACCGGGTACATATACCGTTACGCTTACAGCCTCCAATGCCGCAGGATCGAATACGATCACCAAGACACAATATGTAACCGTATATGAATCCCCGACAGTGGACTTTTCTGTGAATATTCAAAGCGGCTGCTTCCCGCTCCGGGTATTCTTCCAGGACCTTTCCACGCCAGGTGCAGGGAACACCAATGTTGCCTGGTTCTGGGATTTCGGAAATGGTAACACATCCGCTCTGCAAAATCCTTTTGTTACCTATGCTACCGCCGGTGTTTATTCTGTAACGCTTCGGGTAACCAACGACAAAGGTTGTGTGAAGGTCTTAAGCCGGCCGAACTATATTACCGTTACCAATGGAGTAAAAGCCGCCTTTACGAATACGCAGGCCACCGTTTGCCGCCCTCCGGCTGATATTTCCTTTACAAATAATTCGACCGGTCCGCCCACTCTTTCCTATTTCTGGGATTTTGGCGATGGCAACTTCTCCACCGCCCAGCACCCCGTACATACCTATACGGCCAGCGGCACCTTTACAGCCATGCTTGTCACTTCCAGTTCGGCTGGCTGTGTGGATACCGCTTACAGCAACCCGATCGTTATCGGCGGGTTTACCACCGATTTCAATGCTCCTGCACAGGTATGTGTGAATGAACCTGTGACCTTCACTAACCTATCCACCCCGACACCGGTGAATGCCAACTGGACGTTTGGCGATGGCGGCACTGCCAATGTCATTCATGCTCAACATACCTACAGCACACCCGGTGTTTATACCGTTTGGTTGTATAACACCTATTCAAGCTGTACCGATTCTGTTTCCCATCCGATCACGGTCAATGCAAACCCGGTAGCGAATTTTACGGCGCCCGTCAGATCAAAAATGTGAGCCTTCGCTCACCGTCAATTTCAGGACCTGTCCACCGGCGGTGCCGTGAGCTGGGACTGGGATTTTGATAGCGGTACCTCGACCCAGCAGAACCCTTCTTACACGTATTCTAATTACGGAAGTTTTACCGTAAAGCTGGTGGTTACGAATGGCTCCGGTTGTAAAGACTCATTGATTATTCCAAACTATGTCGTTATCCGCCGTGCGGTGATAACAATACCCGGTCTGCCCACCCGTGGCTGCATTCCCTATACTTTTACATTCAATCCTGCTATCTCTGCGGTGGATGCGGTCACGTCGTACCAATGGGACTTTGGTGACGGTGGAACCTCGACGGCTTCCAACCCCGTTTATACTTATATAACCCAGGGCACATACAATGTCCGGCTGATCATTACTACCAGCTCTGGCTGTACAGACACCCTAACGATACCCCAAGCGGTAAAAGTGGGTTCAAAGCCGGTGGCTGATTTCAATGCTGCGCCTATCCCTGTTTGTGCCCATCAGCCCGTACAGTTTACGGACCTGTCGGTACCCGCAGATGAATGGAACTGGGATTTTGGCGATGGAAACACTTCCATACTGCAAAACCCGACTCACCGCTATAATGCGATCGGCTTTTTCAATATCAGGCTGATAGCCTATAATAATGGCTGCCCGGATACCATGACCAAAACAGGTTATGTAAATGTACTTCCACCGATCGCTGGTTTTTCCATTACCCCGGATTGTACCAACAGGCTGCGCTTTACGTTCACCGATCAGTCCACGTTGCCGCTAAGCTGGGACTGGGATTTTGGTGATGGCGGGAATTCACCGGCCCAAAACCCTGTTCATATTTATCCTTCTTTAGGTACTTATAATGTACGGCTGATCGTGACCAACGGCGGATGCAGGGATACCCTGGTACAACCCGTTCATGCCATTGATGAAAACCCTGACTTCAATGCCAATATCACCACGGCCTGCAGGATCGCCACGATCAGCTTTACAGCCACCAATATCAACACGGCAAATATTGCCAGTTATTTCTGGGACTTCGGTGATGGCGGAACTCAAACCACTGCCAACCCGGTCATCTCCCACGTTTATAACAATGCCGGCACATTTACTGTTACACTGACCACAACAGATATAAACGGCTGTACTGATTCCAAAACGATCACCAACTATATACGCATCAACGGGCCGGTTGCAAATTTCAGCGGCAATAACACATCGGGTTGTACAGGCCTGGTCACCACCTTCCAGGACCTGTCGGTTCCTGACGGGATAAATGCCCTGACCAGCTGGAAGTTTGAATTTGGTGATGGTAATATCCAGACCTTTACCGCTCCTCCTTTCCAGCATACCTATAATACGGTCGGCACATTTTCTGTAAAACTAACTGTTACGGATGCCGCCGGTTGCCGGGACAGCCTTACGCTTAGTAACCTTGTAACCGCCACCGACCCGGTTCCGGCCTTTCTTTCCGGTGATACCCTCACCTGCCCGAACTCGGCAGTGCATTTCACGAATAACTCTGCCCCGGCCGGTCTTACCAGTTCATGGGACTTTGGTGACGGGGGTACCTCTGCGGTAACATCACCCGTTCATACCTATACGGCAACAGGCGTTTACGATGTAAAGCTGAAGGTTTCGGATCTATATGGCTGTGCCGATTCCCTGATCAAAACAGCGTATGTAAGGGTAAGTGTGCCGCTTCCGGGTTTCCAGATGAGTGATTCAATAAGTTCCTGCACACCGCTTGAAGTGCAGTTTACCAATACATCTTCTTATTATGTTTCATCGTTCTGGGATTTCGGGCCCGGCGAGGGAACTTCAACACTGCAGCACCCCGTACACTACTATTCAAGTCCCGGCGCATATGCGGTGAAACTTATCATTACCAGTCCGGGCGGGTGTAAGGATTCCATAACGAAAACGGTGACCGTCTACGATACCACAGGATCAGGAGTAAGTTATCTTCCGCTTGGCGGTTGCAAGCCTTTTACGGTCAATCTTACGACGACGACAAGCGGGCCCATGGCGCATTATCTCTGGGATTTTGGCGATGGTTATACCCAAACTACCACCACTCCGAATATATCGCATATCTATACTTCCTTTGGCAACTTCGTACCGAAAGTGATCATGGAAGATCCTTCCGGATGCCAGATCCCGCTGACAGGTATCGATACAGTTTTTGCGGTGGGCGCCAATGCAAAGTTCAGTGCAGACGATTCGTTATTCTGTGATGTTGGTACCGTAAATTTCAGTGATTCCACCACGTATAATGACCCTGTCACCTCTTATGGCTGGAATTTTGGCGACGGTGGCAGTTCCGTACAACAGAACCCTTCACATTTTTATGCAGCGCCGGGGCTTTATACAGTAAGATTAATCGTAACTACACAAACCGGTTGTATTGATACCGTAACAAAGCAACAACTCATTGCCGTGGTACAGCGCCCCCTGGCAGATATTGCAGGAGACTCCGTTTTTTGTATTTATTCCACCAAGACACACAGGGGGATATTTATACAACCGGATACTTCTGTTGTTACCTGGTCGTGGGTATTCCCTAACGGAAACACGTCCGCACTTCAGAATCCTCCGGCACAAACCTATAACAGTGCAGGTCCGTTTACTATCACCGCCATAGCAACGAACAGTTCAGGATGTAAAGACACCACATCACTCAACCTGCTGATCAACCCCCTGCCAACGATAACCATACCGGGACAGATGACGGTCCAAAATGGTTTTCCCGCTACGATCCCGGCTGTGTATTCTCCTAATACCATCAACTGGGTCTGGACGCCGTCCGCAGGTTTAAGTTGTACCAGTTGCCCCAATCCGGATGCCGGGCCCAAAGTGAATACAACTTACCAGGTACGGTTTACAGATGTCAACGGCTGCAGCAATACAGGGAGTATCCAGGTGTTTGTGATCTGTAAAAATGCAAACCTGTTTATCCCCAATACATTCTCGCCAAATGGCGACGGCAGTAACGATGTGTTCTATCCCAGGGGCAAGGGCCTGGAAAGGGTGAAATTACTTCGCATCTTCAACCGCTGGGGTGAAGTGGTCTTTGAAAAAAGGGATGTGCCCGTAAACGATCCGGCAGCTGGATGGGATGGAACCTACAAGGGGAGAAAACCAATGGCGGATGTTTATATCTACCAGGCAGAAGTTTTTTGTGAAAACGGGGAAGTAATAAAACTAAACGGAAATATTTCACTGATCCTGTAATGGAAAAATGAGAAAGAGGCTTACGATATTGCTGTTAGTTGTACTGCCCGGTTTCTGGAAACCGGACAACGGGTCAGCGGTGAAAGCGCAGGATATTCATTTCTCCCAGTTCTTTGAAGCGCCCTTGTGGAGAAACCCTTCGCTGGCCGGCATCTTTACCGGCGATATGCGGGTACAACTGGTATACCGTGACCAATGGAATAATGTAACGAACGCCTACCACACCGGATCGGTCAATGCTGAATTTAAGATGCCGGTAGGCAAAATGAATGACTTTGTTACCGCGGGCATGCAGATCCTGTATGACCGGGCGGGTACCATCGGCTTTACCACCACCAATGTGCTGCCAGCCCTTAATTATCACAAGTCACTGAGCAATGAACATAACCGGTACCTGTCCATGGGTTTTATGGGTGGATGGGTGCAGCGCCGCTTTGACCCTTCAAAAGTGACCACAAACAGCCAGTATGACAATGCCGGGCTGGGAGAAAATTTTATTAATAATAATTACAGCTATATTGACGGAAGTGTGGGGATGAGTTTTAATTCGTCAATCGGCAGTAATGAAAACAATAATTTCTTTGTAGGGGCTGCTTATCACCATTTCAACCGTCCCAAAAACTCATTCTACAGGAATGCATCGATTGAAGTACACCCAAAATGGGTTTTCTCAGGTGGTTTAAGAATGGGGGTAACCGACTTCGCTTATATAACGGTACAGGCAGATCACAGCCGGCAGGGAAGTTTTAAGGAAACCGTTGTCGGTGGTATGTACGGACTAAAACTGGGTGATGACCCGGATAACCCGAAATACACCTTACATGCTGGTGCCTTTTTAAGGTGGGATGACGCCATCATCCCTGTGATCAAACTTGATTACACACCCTTTTCGGTTGCTTTCAGCTACGATGCCAATATTTCAAAACTCAAACCTTCTTCGTACGGGCACGGCGGCTTTGAACTTTCTGTCTCTTATTTTGGTTTCCGCAAACAAAAGAACGACTACTTGCTTTGTCCACGGTTTTAAATGCGGAGGATCTTCCGGTATCCGCACCAAAAAATTTTCAACCTTTCCTGGGCTTATTTGTTTCTTTGAAAACAAAAAATAACCACTATGTCAGTTACCCTGGGTAAGCCAGCACCGGATTTCACTTTATACAGCAGTGATAAATCACAAGTCACACTTTCAGCACAACAAGGGCATAATGTTTTACTTCTTTTCTTCCCGCTTGCATTTACCAGCGTTTGCACCGCAGAGCTTTGCTCGGTAAGAGATGACCTTGCCTGGTATAATACTGTCGATGCCAGGGTGTTTGGGATATCGGTGGACAGCCTGCAGACACTGGGCCGGTTCAAAGAAGATCAGCAACTGAATTTTACCCTGCTGAGCGATTTTAATAAAGAAGTCTCAGCCGCCTACGGTTCGCTGTACGAAATGTTCGGGTATAATATGAAAGGAGTTTCAAAACGATCCGCCTTTGTGATTGATAAACAGGGGATCGTCCAATATGCAGAAGTGCTGGACAATGCCGGGCAGGTACCGGACTTTGTCAGGATCAGGGAGACACTGGAGCGCCTGAAATAAAACTTAGTTAAAAGGTCCTCCCAGGTGGCTGGTAACCAACTGGTTTTCAATTTTTTTGGCCAAATCGTAGATTTACGTTGCGCAGAAAAAAATAATGGCCTATTTTTCGAATAATAAAAGTAAATTTGTTTCGTTGAGACGAATTCTACCAATAATATCCTTTATTCTCTTGATTGCCATTCAGTCGCAGGGCCAATCCGCAAGAACAACCCCAACTTCTGATGGTCAGCAGGATCGTATCGTGAAGCTGTACCCCAACCCGGCTACCAGCTACATTACTTTTGATATGCAAAAGAATTACAAAGCCGGTCTTACTATTAACGTATACAACGGAGTGCTGGGAAAGAAGGTATACGAATCCATTAATGCCCCTTCCAAGGTTACTATCAGCCTGGATGACTTCAACCGGGGTGTCTATATCTACCACATAGTCGATGCCAGTGGTAAGATCATCGAATCCGGCAAATTCCAGGTGTCCAGGTAATTCAGCCCCTTTTTTGTTTCTTTTATTGTACCTGTATGATCAGGAATTTCAGGTATTGTGTATTGTCCATACCCCGGATGATCGGGTGGTCTGGTGATTGCGCCTGGAAAGTGACCTGGCGTATCTTCCTTCTGGCATCTTTGGCTGCCATATCGATGATCTGCAAAAAAAGATCAGGATGTACAAGGTTCGTACAAGATGAAGTAACCAGAAACCCTCCCGGCTTCACCAGTTTCATACCCCGGAGGTTTATTTCTTTATACCCGGTAATGGCTTTCTGAATGGTTTCCCTGCTTTTAGTAAATGCCGGCGGGTCGAGCATCACCACATCATACCGCTTACCTTCTTTTGCCCATTGTTTAAGTACATCAAAAGCATTCGCTGTTTCAAACCGGCAACTATTTTCAAGGCCATTGAGCTTTGCATTTGCATTTGCCTGCTCTACCGCACCCGCCGAAATATCGAGGCCAAGCACCGACCTGGCGCCATATGAAGCGGCATGTATTTCGAAGGTGCCCGTGTAGGTAAATGCCCCCAGTACATCGGCATCCTTAACAATATGCTTAATAGCCCGTCTGTTATCCTGCTGATCGAGAAAGTAACCTGTTTTCTGCCCATTCTCTATATCTACATAGAATTGCAGCCCGTTTTCCTTTATAATGATCTTTGTGTCGAATGGTGCCGATAAGAACCCCTTTTGCTGAGGCAAACCCTCCAGTTCCCTCACCGGTACATCGTTTCTTTCATAAATACCCCTGGGGTTGAACAGTTGTTCGATTGCCTTTACAATGGCAGGTTTCCAGACATCGATACCCAAAGCAAGGGTCTGTAACACAAAATAATCGTTGAACTTATCAATAATGAGCTGAGGGAGAGAGTCCGCCTCGCCAAATACCAGCCTGCAGTTTTCAGTGTACCCTATTTTCTTCCGGTATTCCCAGCATTCTTCTATCCTCCGCATGAAAAACCCTTCATTAATTTCATCGGATTTGTTTCTTGTAAGTAACCTGACCTGTATCTGTGATTGGGGATTTACATAGCCTTTACCGATGAATTTACCATCATGGCTGCAGACCTCGGCTATTTCACCAGGCTGCATAGGCTGGGCCGTCTTATCTACTTCATTGTTGAATATCCAGGGATGCCCGTTGACCACCCGGGGCGAAATCTTCCTTTTAAGCAATATCCTGTTCATGCCGGCAAGGTACTGTAAACAGGCTGATTGGCACAAATCCGTCAGCACCAGCCCTATCTGAAGGTCAATTTGTCCCTTCTATTCTGCTTGGCAATATTATTGACCGGTGTACCTTTGCCTGCCTGTTCCGGCACCCCGGACAGACAGGCATTCAATTAGAAAAAATGGCAGAAAAAGATATGAAGAACACAGAGAAAAATTCCCCCGGTATGAATGAAGGAATTGATATCAATACCGACGAAAACCTCAGCGGCACCACCCACCTTAATGAACCGGTCTCTGAAGAGTCAGAACTGGAAAAAGTAAGGGCTGAACTGGAGGACTCAAAAGACAAATACCTCCGGAAAGTAGCTGAGTTCGAAAATTTCAAACGGCGCAACGCCAAAGAAAGGATCGAACTTATGCAGACTGCAGGCAAGGATGTGATCACTGACCTGCTGGATGTGCTGGATGATTGCGACCGGGCCCAGAAACAGCTGGAATCTGCGGAAGACAATGCCCCGGTAAAAGAGGGAGTGCTCCTAGTATTCAATAAGCTCCGGAACACATTACAGGCAAAAGGCCTGAAGGCAATGGAAACCCTGAATACAGCATTTAACCCGGACCTGCATGAGGCCATCACGGAAATACCCGCCCCGGCTGAAGAGATGAAGGGGAAAGTGATCGATGAAGTGATGAAAGGATATTACCTGAACGATAAGATTATCCGCCATGCCAAAGTGGTGGTTGGTAAATAATATGAATTTTGAAATAGTGAGAACGATAAAATTGCGGAAAGGCATTCTGTAATTTTATTATTATCACCTTCGCACTTTTATGAGTAAAAGAGACTATTACGAAATACTGGGCGTAAGCAAAGGCGCTTCAGCCGATGAGATCAAAAAGGCTTATCGTAAAGTGGCCATGCAATACCACCCCGACCGTAACCCCGGCGATAAAGCTGCGGAAGAAAAATTCAAAGAGGCGGCAGAAGCCTATGAGGTATTAAGTGATACCGATAAAAAGGCCCAGTATGACCGTTATGGCCATGCCGGTGTAAGCGGAAACGGAAGAGGCGGATTCAGTGGCGGCAATATGAATATGGATGACATATTCAGCCAGTTTGGAGACATCTTCGGTGATGACCTTTTCGGAAGCTTTTTTGGCGGCGGTCAGCGCCGTGGCGGCGGTCAGCGCAGCCGGGGTATTAGAGGCAGTAACCTAAGGGTAAAGCTCCGTCTCACATACGAGGAAATCGCCAAAGGCGTAACCAAAAACATCAAGGTAAAAAAATATGTCGGCTGCAATGTGTGCGGCGGAAGCGGGGCAAAAGATAAAGGCAGTGTACAAACCTGCACCACCTGCGGAGGAAGCGGCCAGGTGCGAAAAGTGCAGAATACATTCCTCGGGCAGATGCAAACCGTAACCACCTGCCCGGCCTGTAATGGGGAAGGAACCACCGTTACCGCCAAATGTACCAATTGCAAAGGCGAAGGCCGGGTATATGCAGAAGAAACCGTTTCAATAGACATACCCGCAGGTGTGCAGGAAGGGATGCAGATGAATGTGAGCGGAAGAGGGAATGCCGGGGAAAGAGGGGGAATGCCGGGCGATCTTATTGTCCTGATCGAAGAGGAACCGCATAAAGAATTACACCGGGAGGGACTCAATGTTGCCTATGAACTGCACCTTTCCTTTACCGATGCTGTCTTCGGTACACAGGTTGAAGTGCCGACCATCGACGGAAGGGCCAAGATCAAGATCCCGGCCGGTACGCAAAGCGGTAAGATACTCCGGTTGAAAGGAAAAGGATTCCCTGCTGTCAACTCTTACCAGAAAGGTGACCAGCTGATACAGGTAAATGTCTGGACACCACAGCATTTATCATCAGAAGAAAAGTCCTTGCTGGAAAAGCTGAGCAACTCTCCGAATTTCAAACCGCAGCCGGAAAAAGGCGGCAAGAACTTTTTTGACAGGATAAAAGAGATGTTTTCGTAATTTAAGTGATCATTGATCCCTTATGCGAAATCTCCTTGCTGCTTTCCTGCTTCTTTGCTTTTTTTCAGCATCCGGACAAACTGTACTGATCAACGGAGAGAAAACTACAAGACCCATCCGCTGGGATGATTTTACAGGTACCCCCGATCAGAGTACGAATCTTTTTGCTTACACCTACTGGAATATCCGTTACAACTGGGATGCGTTTACGTATAAAGGAGATACCGCACAACTCAAAGTAAACGTCATCGTAGAACTTGGAAAGAATTCCTGGAAAAAAACAGACAAGGTAACTGACTCCCTGCTTGATCATGAAAGAGGGCATTTTTATATCGGCTGGCTTTGCGCCATTGCATTTCAGAAAAGGGTAAATGCGGCCGTTCTGCTCAGGCAAAACTATGAATCCGTCATTGCAGGGATATTTAACGAGGAGCTGGAAAAGTACCGGCAGATGGAGTTATTGTATGACAATGAAACCAATCACTTTTACAACCGGGTACAGCAGCGGAAGTGGGATCTTTACTTTGAAAAGGAGCTGCAACCTTACCGCTGATATCAGTAGGATTGCGAATTGCCTCCCTTTTTCTTTTTCACTTTTGAGTAAAGTGTTTTGGTCATCTGCACAATGTTGATGAATTCCTTTTGCACAAGGTCATTTTCACCTGATGAGGCCTGTGCCAATGCAATGATCTCATTCCAGTTTGCATTCCTGATAAACGGCGACCCCCTCAGCAATGAGCCGAACATGGCCACTGCTGCCGAAAACCGGTAGGAATTATCCAGGTCTTTGAACGGCTGATAAGAAAAATCACTTTCGTAATTATAGTTAAGCTCCTTTTCTGTATTTGGCATTTTATACCGGAGGCCGATCTTGGCAAACCGGCCGGTGGTAAACCCCCTTTGGACGGAATGGCTATTCCCGTCGGCAGGGGTTATCTCAAATATGGCGATCATAGAATACCCTGAACCGATCTCCCCTCCTTCGATCACCGACAAAGAATCCTTAAGGGCTCCCACTTTATTATCAAACCCAATCAGCCTGTACTCCTTTACCAGCTCCGGATTGAACTCCACGTTCATGTACACATCATCGGCCACAGCGTACAATGTCTGCGTAAACTCTTTCAGCAGTACTTTCTCTGCTTCCTGGAAATTATCCAGGTAAGCAAAATTCCCGTTACCCTTTTTCGCCAGCGTCTGTATCTTGGAATCCTTGTAGTTTCCCATACCGACACCCAGGCAAGTCAGGTAGATACCGGACTCCCGCTGCCGGGAGATCAGTTCATTTAATTCGTCTTCTGTCTTCATTCCCACATTAAAATCTCCATCCGTGGCAAGGATCACCCTGTTGTTACCCCCCTCGATAAAATGATTGCGGGCAACACTGTAGGCAATACGTATTCCCGATTCACCGGGCGTGGAACCACCCGGCTCCAGTTCATCGATCGCTTTTAATATCTTTTCTTTTTCGCCCCCGCTGGTTGGATTCAGCATGATACCGGTGACCCCGCCATATACCACCAGGGATACCGTGTCCTTAGCCCGGAGGTTATTTACCAGCAGCCTAAAAGCAGATTTCAGTAACGGGAGCCTGTTTGGCATATCCATTGAACCTGAAACATCGATCAGAAAAACAAGGTTACTCGGAGGCAAAGAATCAAGATTCAGTTTACGGGAAGAAAGATTGATAAAGAACAACTGGTTATCATCATTCCAGGGACAACCGCTGATCGTTGTCTTCAGGCTGAAAACATCCTTGCCGGCCGGTTCGCTATAGTTAAGATTGAAGTAGTTCAGCATTTCCTCGATACGGACTGCATCCGGCGGCACGAGTGTATTCAGGGTAATAAACCGCCTGATATTACTGTAAGAGGCCCGGTCCACATTCAAGGACATTCCTGTGGTGGGGAATTTTCTTGCATTGATGAAATGATTCTCCAGCAGGCTGGCATAGGTTTCATCACCGGTGTACCAGCTCCGCTGTTCTTCCTTGTCAAGATTTACGGTAACAGAGGAAAGCTTGTCCCGGCGGCTGTTCGATGAACCGGCGGGCAACAGTTTCAGCCGGATGCTGGCATAATTATCCGCATTTAAAAGCATTTTTTCGGTCCGGTATCCTTCAAAAGAAAAGCTGAATGTGTCGACCTGCTGGTGACATAGTATGCCGAAAGTGCCCTGTGTACCGCTGCGGAATACGTAACCGGTCTTATGCTGCAGGATGGTGACATTCTGTAAAATATTACCCGATTCATCCTTTACTTCGCCGCGGAGGTAATACTGCTGGGCGCATAAGGACGAACTAAGAAGCAGCCAAAGGAATATATGACAAGCGGTCTTCAAACGGATATATTATCTGGATAAGGTACAAAAAAACAACGACTGGTCTGTTGAGATTATACGACCTGGTAGATCTCCTTCAGGTTTCGCCCCAGGCCATCATAATCAAGGCCATATCCTACCACAAACTTGTTGGGTATATCAAATCCCACATAATCAATTGTCAGCGGATATTCGGTCGCCTCTGATTTGTGCAGCAGTGCGGCAATCTTTAGCACCCGCGGCTGCTGATGCAGCAATTTGGGCAGGAATTTATACAGCGTCTTACCGGTATCCACAATATCCTCCACGATGATGACTTCCTTGCCAAAGAGGTCTTCTTCCAGGCCGATAGAAGTAACCACCTTACCGGAAGATTTCATGCCCTTGTAAGAAGCAAGTTTGATAAAGCAAAGCTCTGCTTCAATGGAAAGCTGTTTAAAGAGATCAGAAGCAAACATGAATGAGCCATTGAGGATGGCAATGAACAGGGGCCTCCTGCCGGCAAAATCATGATTGATCTGCCCGGCGATCTCTTTTACCCTTTGCTGAATGACTTCTTCAGTAAGATAGGTTTCGAAAATTCTGTCATGCACTTTAATGGTGCCCATAAACAGTTGTCTTTAGTTGGTGGCCCTCACCGGTGCCTGAGGTAATAGCGAATAGTTTGTATTCAGGGCCAGTCTGGGTGTGGCAGATGATTTTTTCATCAGGCTGAGCTGCTCTCCTATTGCCGGCATCTCACCGTCTTTAAGCCAGTTTAATTCCATCAGGCTCTCCAGCCTGATCGCCTCTTCCTGGGCAATATCCAGTAAGGTTTCCCCCTGCTTTACAACATGAAACTCATTAAGGCCTGTTTTTCTCTTGCGCTGCAGGTAGATCAGCCTGTCTTTATCCACCTCTTCCGCCCGGGGCATATCATTGAATTCAAAAAGCTTTGCCAGGTCAACATCATACTCCTTTGCAATAACGAGATAAGGAGTTCCCTTCGGTACATACACCACTTTGGTTTCATTGATCCTGAATTCACCTTTCGGATAGGAAGATATGTCGGCAGCAGCCGTTTCCAGCACTGGCTCTTTAGCAGGGCCTGTCGCCGGTACAGAGGCGGTAACGATGCCGGTTGTGCCCGCAGGCGCTGCATCAGCGGCGGCCAGGATAGTTGACGGATCAGTCTTTCTTCCGAGTGCGATCAGTGTATATTCCTGCAGGTTGTAATCTTCGATGGTCTTGATCAGGGATAAAGCATACTTCGGGTTGGTAGCGTACCCTGCTTTCTTCAGCCCCCAGGCCCAGCCGGCATAATCGGTAGGGTCCAGATCAAAAAGGAAGGCATAGCGGTCATTGGCCCGCAGAAAATCGGAATGATCCCGATAGGAATCTTCCGGGGTTGGATATTTCCGGAAACACTCTCCCCGCTGGTCGTCATTATGCTTTACCGTTTCACCGGTCCAGGTTGATTTACATTTAATCCCGAAGTGGTTGTTGGATTTCATGACCAGGTCGCTGGTGCCTGCCATGGTCTCATTAATTCCCTGTGCCAGTTTGATGGAAGCCGGTACACCGGTACGTTGCATTTCAGCAATGGCCAGGTCCTTGTACTGGCTGATATAATTCCTGACCAGGTCTGATTGCTGGGCAGAAGCACTTGTTGCTGCAAAAAGCAGGAAGAAAAGGAAGAGGTTTTTACATTTTTGCATAGGTCGTATTGTTCTCTGTCAGCCGGTACATTATATCTTTCTGATCAGGTAAAGGCCATCCCTGATGGTCAAAATCACTTTTTCGATGTCATTTCTTTCTCGGATGAACGCATTGAAATCCCGGATCCCTTTGGCGCTCTTTCCGGTTACTTTTTCCTCCAATACCTGGCCGTGAAAGAAGATATTATCCGCTAAAATAAAACCGTTTTTCCGCAAATGAGGGAAAACAAGGCTAAAATATTGAATATAAGCGGGTTTATCTGCATCTATGAACACCAGGTCCCAGTTTTCCGCCAGTTCAGGCACTATATTTAACGCATTTCCGGTGTGTGAAATTATCTGTGCGGCCCTGTCAGACCGGTCGAAAAACGCCCTGGCCTTCCGGGCATCTTCCTCCCTGAGTTCTATGGTATGAAGCTGCCCATCCTCTGTAAGTCCCTTGGCAAGACATAAAGCACTGTAGCCGGTAAAAGTACCGATCTCTAAAATGCGCCGGGGGCGGATCATACAGCTCAGCATTTCCAGCACTTTCCCCTGCAGGTGCCCGCTGAGCATATGGTATTCGGGATGCTGCTGATGTGTATATTCATTTACTTCTTTCAGCAAAGCATCCTCCGGGGAAGAGTATTGCTCTGCATACAATGAAACAGAAGGATTGATCAGGTCCAATGGGAGTTTTTTGCAAAGGTAGTATACTCATGCACCGGCAACCCCTGCCGACGGCTCCGTTTTTTTCGATATCATCCACAACCCGGCAAATGTGAACATCCCGTTGATCAGGATCAGTTCATTCCCGATCTTATAGCCATGGAAGACCGACATCGAAAGACTGTCAAGCCCCAGCTTAATATGCAGCTTGGCCTCATACCAGCCCGGGTTACTCAGCAGGTCAACCAGGAGGGCCGCCAGTGGTGCCAGGATACAGACCGTCCAGATCAGGTCCTCCCTCAGTTTTCGTTTGGTGAGGATACCAAAGGCAAACAAACCGAGCAGCGGACCATAGGTGATACCGGCAAACTTGAGGATGAAATCGATGATCAGTTTATCATTGATCCATTTGAACAGCAACACCATCAGGAAGAAGACGGCTGCGAAGGTGAAATGCACCTTCAGCCGGGTCCTTTTCTTTTCCTTTTCAGAAGCCGTGCTCTTTTTTATGCCGAGTATGTCAATGCAAAAACAGGAAGTAAGCGACGTGATAGCCCCATCTACGCTGGGAAACAGGGCGGAAATCAGCGCAATAATAAAGATGATCCCGATCGTACCGGTAAAGGCATCGCTGAGCGCAATAGTGGGAAACAGGTCATCCGGCGGCACATTAATTCCCTTATCTGCTGCATAGAGATACAGCACCCCGCCGAGTACCAGGAAAAGAAAATTCACGATCATGAGCACGCCGGTGAAGGTCATGATATTTTTTTGTGAATCCTTCAGTGTCTTCACACTGATATTCTTCTGCATCATTTCCTGGTCAAGCCCCGTCATTGCGATGGCAATAAACATACCGCCGAGTATATGCTTCAGGGCAAAGGACCCCGCCTTCACATCCCAGTTAAAGATCTTTGTATAGCCTTTTTCACTCATCATGTGCAAGGCCCCGCCAAAATCGGTGCCCAGCGCCTTAATAATAACAATGATGCAAACCACCAGGCCTAAGAGCATACCGGTTGTTTGCAGGGTATCGGTATAAATGATCGTTTTCACTCCGCCTTCAAAGGTGTAAAGTAATATGAGCACCAGTATCACCAGTGCCGTCACCCAGAAGGGAATGCCCAGTTTATTGAATATGAATAACTGCAGCACACTGATCACCAGGTAAAGCCTTGCCGTGGCCCCCACCGTTCTGGAAAGGATAAAGAAGAAAGCACCGGCCTTATGAGCGTTGATGCCAAACCTTTTTTCCAGGTAGGTGTAAATACTGGTAAGGTTCATCCGGTAATAAAGCGGCAACAGCACAAATGCGATCACCATATAACCGAGCAGGTATCCCAGCACCACCTGGTAATAATAAAAATTGCCGCTGCCGACACCGCCGGGCACACTCACAAACGTGACCCCGCTCAGGGAAGTACCGATCATTCCGAAGGCCACGAGCATCCAGTTACTGTTCCTGTTTCCGATAAAAAAAGATTCATTATCCGAGTTGCGGGACGTGTACCAGGCTACCCCGAGCAATAAGGCAAAATATCCAATCACAAAACAAAAAAGTATGGTCGGCGACATAGTGTAATGTTTCTGTTATTAAACTGCCAGGGAAATGTACTATGCAATACAGAATTTTGAAGGTAGCAAAATTTATCCTCCCTTTGCTGCAATTTATATGAATATGGGTATACATGCTATTGCTGTTTTCTGCGGCTCCAAAGACGGCGCTGATCCTGTCTTTGCTGCGCATGCAGCGGAACTGGGTAAACTGCTTGCTGAAAAAAAAATTCGCCTTATCTATGGCGGAGGAAGTGCGGGACTGATGGGTGTGGTAGCCGACAGCACCATGCGGCATGGCGGACAGGTTACTGGTTTTATTCCAAAACTGCTGCTGGAATGGGAAGTGCAGCACCGGGGTATCACCGAACTCATTATCTGCGACGACATGCACGAACGCAAGAGAAGGATCTACAGTGTTTGTGATGCTGCCGTGATCCTGCCGGGCGGGTTTGGCACCCTTGATGAATTATTTGAGATCGTAACCTGGAACCAGCTCACTATTCATGACAAGCAGATCTATATCCTGAATTCCGGCGGGTTTTACAACCACCTCGTCGATCATATCAACCTGATGAAGAAAGAAGGGTTTCTCTATGAAGAAGCCGTTAAAAGGATCACTGTTATCGATGATCCTTCCTCGCTGCTGCGTTTTTTATAAACCAGCCCGGTTACTTTCCCTGGAACAGGCCGATATTGATCCCTGCTTTGATGATAGGAACAACGTCCACCCGGTATTGTGACTGGTTATCAGGATTGTAACTAACCCGGGTATAGGGAGAATCTTTATCCTTCAACACATCAAACATCACAGAGATATAATAGAAGGTCGTTCCGCCCCTCTCCCTTCCCTGGGCCAGTCCGCCCCCGACCAGTAACGAACTGACTGACTGATGTTGTTTCTCCAACGGGCTGCCGCCGGGATAAAAGTATTTCTGGGTAATGAAATTCTGTTCGAACTGGCCCTGCAAAAAGATAATGTTCACCGGGTATACCCGCATGAATACACCGGGACCAAACGTTGTCTGCCTGATCTTGTCATCGAAATAATAATTATCCCTCGCACTGGCATACTGGTAGCCAAATGATAAGCCGGCATCCAGGAAATCATTGATCTTATAGCCAAAAATCGGGTTGGCCCCCAATACAGTCTGTTTGTTGAAAAAAGACAGGGTGACGCTGCCGCCTGTAAAGAGATTCTCTTTTTTGAATCCGCCTTTTTCTTCCTTTTTTTCTTCACGTTGTGCAGATACCGCCTGAAATGTCATGACGGCGATAAGTACGATTGCTAACTGTTTCATACAATGGGTTTATGATTAATAAAATTCCTGCTCCTCATTCCAGTTAAGTCCCAGCTCCTCCCTCATCTTTTTCCGGGCCGGCATCTTGATGATCATGGCGGCCACCATGAAGGCTGTAACGATAAGGGCTTTGTAATCGCCGGTGAGAAAAAAAACGATCACTGAAAAAATAGCAGCCCCCTCACAGGGTGCCAGGTATAAGATAAGGGCACTGTGGTATTGGTTTAATTTGAGCAGCAGCGATTCGTTACCGTTCCTGATTGCCTCCATTCTTTTCTTATACACCGTGATGGCCCGGTAAAAACAAAACACGGCCAGCAAAACGGACAGCACCAGGAAGACCACACCGGTCTTTTTGGTATCGGAGATGCTAAAAGCTCCTTTCCCGTTGATAAGGGTGACTGTAATGGCAATTACCGCAAACAGTGCCGCACCTATGACCAGGGCACTGTTGAGTATCCGTAAAGCCCTTAATTGTTCTTTTGGCGAAGCCGGCATATTGTCCTGCATCTCCATCAGCCAAATATTTTTCCGGCATTAAGAATATTATTCGGATCAAAGCCCTGCTTGATACGCTGCATGAGCCGGAGCTGGGTCTCTTTGAAAACAATATCCATGTACGGTTTCTGGATCAGGCCGATCCCATGCTCCCCGCTGATCGTTCCTCCCAGCCCGTGCACCAGTTCAAAGAGCTCCCGCAAGGCCGATTGCATGACAGGGTTTCCATGACTGTTGGGTATCCCCTCTTTTTTGATCCGGATATGCAGGTTGCCATCACCGGCATGACCATAACAAACCACCTGGAATTCGTGTTTTCTTCCGATCTCCTTCACTCCTTTTATCAGTGCCGGTAATTCAGCCCTTGGCACGACCGTATCTTCTTCGATGGTATACCCGTCCAGTTTTACGGCCTCGGCAACCTTACGACGCAGTTTCCATAGTTCTGCCTTCTGCTGCGCATCATCGGCAAAATAGATCTCACCGATATCGTACTGTGACAGCAACCCTCCGATGTCTTCCATTTCTTTCATAAGAACATCCATATCATTTCCATCCACTTCTATAATCAGGTGGGCGGCTGTATCATCTGTTACCGGAACGGCACTGCTCTCCACCATCCGGCTGACGATCTTCAATGCATTGATCTCAACCAGTTCCATGGCACTTGGCGTAAATCCTGCCCTGAAAATGGCACTCACGGCTTCCCCGGCCTGTTCCAGGCTGCGGAAGGGTACCAGCATGAGCAGGTCGTATTTTGGATGCGGGATCAGCCGCAAAACGATCTTTGTTACGATACCCAGGGTCCCCTCACTGCCTACCACCAGCTGTGTGAGGTTATAACCGGTGGAGTTCTTTAGTACATTGGCCCCTGTCCAGATTATTTCCCCGTCCGGCAACACCACTTCCAGGTTCAGCACATAGTCCTTTACCACCCCGTACTTCACGGCCTTGGGGCCGCCGCTGTTCTCAGAAATATTCCCCCCGATAAAACAGGAGCCCCTGCTGGCCGGGTCGGGCGGATAGAACAACCCTTTTTCTTTTACAGTTTGCTGTAATACTTCCGTGATCACACCCGGCTCCGTAGTTACCTGCAGGTTTCTTTCATCGATGTGCAGGATGGTGTTCATTCTTTCCAGGGAGAGTAAAACGCCGCCAAGGTGCGGCAGGGCGCCGCCACTCAAACCGGTACCTGCCCCGCGGGGGGTAACCGGTATCCTGTCTGCATTGCATATTTTAAGGATCGCACTTATTTCTTCTGCTGTGCGGGGTTTGATGACCACTTCCGGCGGGAAGAACAGATTTTCCGTCTCGTCGTGCCCGTACTTATTAATCGTTTCCTCATCGGCGAGCACATAGTTTTCGCCTGCTATTTTCCTGAACCGGCTGATATGTTCTGAAGTGATCGTACCGGTGGTGGTGTCCATCATATTTCGTTGCTGTAGATAAGTTGTAAAAGTCGGACAAATTGAGGATATGCAGAAACACTTTGACTCAGTAAGATGATCTGAAGCTTGGACACATGGATTCCTTCCTGTTGCCGTTATACCGGTCCACAATTCCCTGTTTTATCAGCGAGAATTCAAACCCGCCCCTGCCATTATTGAAATTACTCAGGGATGAGGTCGTTACATCATAGCTGAAGGTGAAGGTAAGGTCCTTATATCCCAGGCCGACCATCGGGATAATGGCATCCTTATACCGGTAATAAATTCCTGCGATCAGCACCTTTTCGCCATCGCCGGAGGCATTATAATGGGCGTTCATCCCTCCTACGATTTCATAGGATTTTGCCTGCATTGACCCGTAAATGTTCGGATTGACGATCAGCCTGTCGCTCAGCTTGAAGCTGCCGTTCAGGAAGGCCGTATAGCGGGGCGCAATCCGGTTGGTGGTACCGGGTTCCCCGATGAAAAAGGATTCTTTGGGCCTGTTCACATGCATGGCTGAGAAGCCGGCATTGACATATATGGAGTTGGTGGGGAAATACGCATAGTTCATTCCCACCTGCATATCGAAGTAGTTGATGTTATTGGCGTCAAGTTTAGGGGCCGTGGAGGTTTGGTGCACATCAAAGAATTTCCCGTTCCACTGGCTGGGGAAAGTAAGATCGGAGGTATTGATCTGTTTGTTGGCCCAGCCCAGGGTGAAACCGAGACTGACCAGGCTGCCCGCATTGATCATCTGGTGATAGGCCACCGAACCATAGATCTTGGTGGAGGTTAGTACACTTGTTCCGGCCACATCCCGCAATATCACCCCCCCGATACCCAGCCAGCCGGTATTATTACTGTTCTGCATGGTTTGCACATCACCAAAAGCACTGATCGTTTTATACGGAAACGGGGTGACAGATGCCCATTGGTTCCTGAAGTTTGCACCAATGCGGTAATCGCCATCGGGAATAAACCCGGTATTGGCAGGATTGGTCAGCAATGGCGAATTCATGAACTGTGAAAAATGAAGATCCTGCGCATTCGTGCCGGTCCCGAAAGACAAACTGCAGGTCATCAATACTATCGTCAGCTTCTTACTCATATTCTCTCCCTTATCTTATTAATGTCAGGTCTCCCTTTTTAGTTGCTTTTCTGCCATCCGTAAACTCCACAGCCAGTGTGTACACATACACATCCATCGGCTGCACCACTCCTTTCACTCTTCCATCCCAGCCCTGGAAACGGTTATTGGTTTCAAACACTTTCTGTCCCCACCTGTTCCAGATGGTAAAGGTCATTTTGCCGATACCAAATCCCCTTACATAAACGATGCTGTTATCATCACCGCTCAGCGGGGTGAAAGCATTAGGGACATCCACGAGCGGATCGATCAGCGCCCTGACGGGTTTGCACAGCGTACTGTCGCAGCCGGCAACATTATAGGCGGTAAGACAGGCATTATACGTTCCGGTTGCATTATACTGGTGAGAGACCGGAGCCCTTGAAGTGGTGAGCAGGCTGTCGCCATCACCAAACACCCATTTAAAACGGATCGCATCCGCGGAAGAAATATTATTGAACACGGTGGGTGTATTCACCAGCGGCGGATCGGGTCCCCAGGTAAAATCCGGTATGGGGTCCTTATACACCGTAATGGTGAAAGTGGTATCATGTGTCAGGTTACAGGTACCCGGGTTGGATGCCGTGAGCCTGATCGTATAGGTACCGGGATTCAGATAGAGGTGCGTGGGGTTTTCCAGGGTGGAGTTATTGTCCGGTGAACCGGGATCGCCAAAGTTCCACAACCAGGAAACGGCGTTCTGGGATCCGCTGTTGATCTGGGCATTATAAGGTGCACAGCCGGTAGCCGGTGTCTGGATGATCGCTTTTACATTATCAGCAATGCTGATGGTAATAAGACTGTCGTCGGGGCTGTTGCAATAAACAGTATCCTTCAGAATAAGTTTAGCAAGATAGGTTCCTGTCGCCGGGTAAGTATGTGTAACCGCATTGGCGGCACCGATCAGCGCCTGTACCTGCGGGCTGCCATCGCCAAAATCCCATACAAAGGAAGTGTCCTGGAATGGTTTGGTGATATCGCTGCTTATGGAATTGTTGGTAAACTCGTAATTGAATTTCGGGCAACCCGGCCCTACAGGCTGCCAGGATGGGCGAAGGTCTGCTCTTACATTCCCTACCCGGATCGTCATAAATGAAGTATCCCGGATATTGCAGGAGTTCGGGTCTACGGCCACCAGCATGGCGGTATAAGTTCCGATCGTGTTATATGTAAAAGAAGCCGATGGAATGGTTGTTACCAGGTCAGGGGGACCGCCGGGTACGTAATTGTAATGCCACTCATAGGTTACAGCGTTGGCAACAGAGTCGATGAAATCCACCTTTAATGGCACACATCCCCGTACTGATTTTCCTCCAAGTGCTGATCTTATTTCACCGTCTACCCCGGCGAGCTGCAGATCGAACTTAAGCATACCGAGGTTACATCCTGCACCGCTTGCGGTATTATTTGTCGCCCAGGCACCGGCTGTGGTGGGGAATGACGGCCGGCCGGCCGGATCGAGGTTACAGTTGGCACAGATCGCCTGGTAAATGACGCCGTTCCGGTCGAAGCGGCTGGTTCCTCCGTCTACGTGGTCACAACCGGCACCCGCCCTGTTGAATTCGCCAAAGAAGCTTCCAAATAGTTGCTGTGAAGCATCCCTTTTGAGTACGAAGAAATAAAAATCTTTTCCGTCCGTTGATGATTTGATCGCATTTGGCGTAACCGGAAGCCCGGTGGTTCCTGCACTGTTGAACAGGTTATCGGTTCCGTAAAATCCTCCCCATCCGGAGACATAGACGTTCTCACAACGGTCGACCAGGAAAGCCGTGATAGAAATATTCGGCGTGGGGGCTCCTGTCCCGAACATGGTAGAGTATACATAGGCAGAAAGGTCCGGCTGCAATTTGGCGATGAATTGTTTTCCGCCGGCATTACTGTACATGGAGGGGTTGCCGGGCAGGTTATTCACCACCTGCCAGTTTCCGGTTGTCTGACCGGTGATATAAGGGAACCCTTTGTTGTCGAACTGGATTCCAAATATCTGGTCTTTGGCCGGTGTGCCGATAAAGGTGGAGCGAACCACAGAGGCCCCATTGCTGGTGATCTCTGCTATAAATCCATCGATGTCACCATTGGCCGCAGGCCCTACCGTACCTGCCTTATTGCCGGGAAAAGAAGCCGTACTGCTCTCCGTACCCCCGGCCACATAGATATTACCGCCGGGGCCGACGGAGAGGACATAGGCCGCATCATTTGCGCTGCCGCCAAGAAAACTGGAAAACAGCAAACTGCTCAGGTCCGGGTTGAATTTAAGGAGAACGCCGTCCTGTGATCCTCCGCCAAATGTGCTTTGAAAAACACCCGGCGTGACCGGGAAATTCCCCGACTGTGTACAGGAGGCCACTAATACATTTCCTGAACCATCAATGATCACTTCACTGCGCCCATCATCCCCGTAGTTCTGTTGCAGGGAACCCTGACTGCGGGTGGGTTTTATATTCACTCCGTCATCACCAGATCCGCCGATCCGTTTTGAACCGATCAGGCCGGTGCCGGTGGCATTGAGCTTGGTGACGACAATATCATAGCCGCCGCTGACGGATCCGATAAACCCGTTATTAGCACCTGTTCCCGGGTAGGCATTCGGCCCGCTTGTAGGTGAATTGGTTCTTCCGGCGAGGATCATGTTCCCGTTTGGATCGACAAACAAGCTGTGGGGCTGGTCACTTCCTGAACCACCGATATAAGTGGCATACACACGGCTGCTTCCGTTTGGAGACAGTTTGATGATACCGATATCAAAACCGCCTCCCTGGAAATTTGTTTCAAAGGCTCCTGTAGATACGGGAAAGCCGGTATTGTGTACGATGCCCCCGCCGTAAAAACTACCATCGGGTCCATAGGTAGCGGTATAGCCCCAGTTATCTGCCGAGCTGCCGGAAAAAGAACAGAATACGATCAGCGGGTCGATGACTAGGGTGGCACTCTTATCGTAATCCCTGGCTTCAAACCGCACCACATTATCTTTTACGATGTATTTGCAGGTAACCTGCTGGCGGCTGGCAAGGCTGGCCTGGTAGGTATAGGGGGAAGACTCTTTCAGCTCCCCGACAGAAGTGGAAATGTACAGTTCTTTATTTTTTACCTGCAGTTTGTCGATACCGTCATACCGTAAGGCTATTTTGGACAGATCGCCGCCTGGTTTCACCAGGATATCATATTTGAGGAACCCGTTATCGGTATAATAACGCACATCCACATTAGGATAAACTTCTTTCAGCGTGACCGCCTGGAAGATCTCACATCCGCCGGCCCACCGGGAAGGATCATTCCCGATGAAATAATTATTGACCGTCTGGATCTTTTTATCCGGAACGGTTTTACGGCCCGGCAACGCATCCACAAAATCGACATTGAAGGCATGGGTACGAACCATGTAGCGCTGGGGAGGTAACTGATCGGTCCTGTCGTGCAGCAGGCGCATCACATTGTACATATCCACGGGGTCATATTGCACCATGGTGATCCCGTTGTCACGGATGAAAATATCGCCGTTGCTCACAGCGCCTTTATACCGTACCCGGTCATCCCATTGGCCCCTGTTCTCAATAAATTCAATATTGCCCTGCGAGTAAGCAGCATGGAAAGCAAGCAAGGCGAAGAAGAAGATAAAAATTTGTTTCAGGGTAGTAGTCTTTGCAGTATTAAAATAACCAAATTTCATCAGAAACAGCTTGAAATTTTCTGTTAACAATCAATCACATTGTAATTTATCTGTCAAATAACCGGTAAGGTCCTCTCCTGTTTAAAAACGCCGGCAGCGTCAGGAAATTTTACTCCACATCACGGTATTTTTCTGCCGCCTGAGAAAGGCCTTCAACGGCAAATTTTCTGCCGAAGTAAGGTCCGGGTCTTCTTCAATCAGCTTCTGTGAAAGGTTTCTTGCCAGTTCAAGGAGCGGACGGTCTTGGACTAAATGAGCCAATCTGAAGTTTAAGGCACCGCTTTGTCTTGTTCCTTCGATCTCCCCGGGCCCCCGGAGCTCCAGGTCCTTTTCGGCAATTTCAAAACCATTGGTGGTGGAAACCATGACCCGGATGCGTTCTCTGGCATCATTCCCCAATTTTGAACCCGTCATCAGGATGCAATAGCTTTTCTCTGACCCCCTGCCTACCCGGCCCCTTAACTGGTGAAGCTGGGAAAGCCCGAATTTTTCCGCACTTTCTATCACCATTACGGAGGCATTGGGTATATCCACCCCCACCTCGATCACCGTGGTAGAGACCATTATCTGCGTATCATGCTGCACAAACCGCCGCATATTCTCTTCTTTTTGTTCCGCCGGCTGGCGTCCATGCACCATACTGATCCAGTAACGGGGTTCCGGAAAATAGGCTTTTGCATTTTCGTAGCCTTTCATCAGGTTTTCGTAATCAAGTTTGTCACTTTCCTCGATCAGCGGGAAAATAATATAGGCCTGCCTGCCCTTGTCGATCTCACTCCTTAAAAAGTCCATCACCTTGCTACGCTGTGATTCATAACGATGAACGGTGGTCACGGGTTTCCTGCCCGGTGGTAATTCGTCGATCACACTGTAGTCAAGATCACCATAAGCTGTCATGGCCAGGGTTCGGGGTATGGGGGTGGCGGTCATTACCAGTACATGGGGCGGGATCGTTGCTTTTTCCCATAACCGGGCCCGCTGGGCCACTCCGAAGCGGTGTTGTTCATCAATGATCACCAGTCCCAGGTTACTGAACTTTACCGCATCTTCAATTACGGCATGTGTACCGATCAGGATTTTCACCGAACCTTCTTCCAGCTCTTTTAGTATTTTTTTTCGTTCGGCTCCCTTTGTGGAACCGGTCAGTAAGCGGACAGGTATATCCATTGCCTTTAGTAAGGAACTGATATTCCCAAAGTGCTGCCGGGACAATATTTCTGTCGGCGCCATCAGGCAGGATTGAAAGCCGTTATCTGCCGATAACAACATGATCAGTACCGCTACAATGGTTTTCCCGCTTCCCACATCGCCCTGCAGAAGGCGGTTCATCTGTTTCCCCCTGGCCGTGTCAGTCCTTATTTCTTTGATCACCCTTTTTTGGGCAGCCGTAAGGGCAAAGGGCAGGTGGTGTTTATAAAAAGTATTGAACAGGTCTCCTACTTTATCAAATACTACTCCTTTGGAGAACCGGTGCCGCCCCATCCGCAGCAGCCCGGTGCGTAACTGGGCGATAAATAATTCTTCGAACTTCAACCGTTTTACGGCCTCATCATACTCCGCAGCAGTCTGCGGAAAATGGATCTGCCGGTATGCCTGGTACCGGCTGATCAGCCTGAGCTGGCTGATCATACCGGCCGGTAAATTTTCTGAAATGTCATTTTCTTTGAGCATTGCCAGCAGCGAACGGGTAAGCTTGCCGATCTGGCGGCCGCCAAGGCCTTTTCCCTTTAATTTTTCCGTGGTCGGGTATACCGGTTCCAGGAAATCCTTTCCGGAAGCCTGTTCCGGTCTCCATACTTCTATCTCCGGGTGAATGATCTGCGGGCTGCCATTATAAAATCCGACCCGGCCATAAACAAGGTAGGATTGGCCTGCTTCCAGCATTTTCTGCACCCAGTTCAGTCCCTGGAACCAGGTAAGTTCCAGCGTGCCGGTCTTATCCTTTATTTCGGCAACAAGCCTTTTGCCTGCCCGCTGGCCCACTATCTCAAAATGCATGAGCACCCCGGCTACCTGGGCAAAGTCAGCGGCGGAGGTAAGGGTTGCGATCGGGGTTATCGTGGTCCTGTCTGCATGGCGATACGGGAAATGATCAAGCAGGTCGCCAAAGGTGAAGATCCCCAGTTCCTTTTTCAGGATATCCGCCCGTTGCGGCCCCACCCCTTTCAGGTATTCGATGGGATTTGACAATATGGAAGGTGCCGATGCGATAAAGCCGGTTTTGGCAAAAATACAGTCCACAGGCCGGAGCAGGCCTCCTTCCTCGTAAAGCAGATGTGAAAATTACGGTGCCACACAGGGAACAACCCCGCAATCGGGGCCGGAAACCCCTCAATTTTCAGGGAGCAGGGCCGGTTTCAGTCCAATCGCCGTAACTGCCCTTGCCGGTTATACGAAGGGGCTTTATCTTAGGATCCGAATCCAATACTACCTGACGAACAAAAGTAGGTACAATGAAAAGCCATCTCCACCTTTTACAGATCGACCTGCATTTCCAGGACTATAAACTTGCCTTGCTCTGCTTTATCAGTGCTTTTGTGGTAACGCTGATCGCTATTCCCCCGATCATCGCCCTGATCAACCGCTTCCGGCTGCATGATATTCCGAATGCCAGGAAGCTGCATACTTCGCCGATCCCAACCATGGGTGGTATTGCCATCATGGCCGGTATGATGACAGGGCTTTTCATGTGGTTTCCGTTCAGTACCGGGCTTGCCCAGGTCTGCTTTTTCTTTTCCATCACGGTTCTTTTCGGCCTCGGGATACTGGACGACCTGAAAGATCTTTCTGCGAGGTATAAATTCATGATACAATTCGGGCTGGCACTGCTCATCGCAGTTTCGGGTATCCGCATTACCACTTTTGGCGGCTTGTTTGGTATCTATGAACTGCCCGTGAGTGCACAGTATACTTTTACCGTAGTGGCACTGGTCGGGATCACCAATGCCTTCAATCTTATCGATGGCATTGACGGGCTGGCAGGGGGGCTGGGTTTTATGAGCCTTATGACACTCGGCTTCATTCTCACTATTAACGGCGATGCCTTTACGGCACTCATTGCCTTTGCACTGGCAGGCGGGATACTCGCTTTCCTGTACTTCAATTTCAATCCTGCAAAAATATTCATGGGCGATACCGGTTCACTGGTACTGGGTTTTGTAACCGCT
The DNA here is from genome assembly GCA_046329665.1 of Chitinophagaceae bacterium. GTDB lineage: Bacteria > Bacteroidota > Bacteroidia > Chitinophagales > Chitinophagaceae > JJ008. The sequence goes on from JAXLUG010000006.1 coordinate 81,115, forward strand.
GTGCTCTGCATCAGGCTTATACAGGTAAATGAAATGGTGGCAAACCCGGTGATCCCGCATGCCCCCGTATTTGTATTAGGCATTGTGCTGATACCCGTATATGATACCATCCGGGTATTTGCCCTGAGGATCTGGAGAGGAAAATCGCCTTTTGAAGCTGATAAGACACATATTCACCACCTGCTTACCAACCAGGGCTTCACACATGGGTTTGCCGCAAAACTTATTTGTTTTATTCATGGGTTTGTACTGATCGAAGTGTACTGGCTCAGGGGCCTGAGACAGGAACTTGTTGCCGGAATTTTACTGATCATCATGTTGCTCACAACAGTGCTGCTGAAAAAAATGGGAGGTTTATACAAACGAGTACCGACATCGCTTCCCCGACAGGAAAAGAGCATGGCTCACGAATAAACCGCTGCATTTACCCAGGGCACCAGTTTATGTGCAATGGATTTCAGGAAACCGACTACTTCTCCTCCTACTTCAAATCGTTGCGCCATCATGGCGATCACGGCGGCTATAAAAGCCCAGGTGGTGTAATCAATAATCTTTTTCATACTACAAGGTTTAGGTTTAATGGCTATAACTATGACTCAAAGATGTGATCATTGTTACCCGGCAACAAGCTTTTGCTGTATGAAATGACATCTTGCCGGCATCAATTGATGAAGCCGCAAACAATTAACTTTCATTAACTTAACCTTGAAAAATCTGTTAACAGGATTATCGTCTGCTGCTTTCAGGTACCCTTGTTCCAGTTCATACATGGCTTTGCTCAATTCATTTGGCAGGAAGACAGTTCACGCAGGGCTGAAGGATGTTTCTGCAGGCAATGTTTAAATTTGATAGATATAAATGAGCACCGTTGAGGCCACTTCTCCCATCACTGATCCTTTTTTACTTTTTAACTGCAGGTACAAAACTTACCGCCCAGGTTCGCCAGTATTACTTTACCCATTACACCACCAGCTCAGGTCTTGTTTCTAATGAATCTAACTGTGTGATACAGGATGCCGATGGATATATCTGGACAGGTTCTGCCGGCGGGCTCCAGCGTTTTGACGGTACCCGTTTTAAGTCATTCAAAAATATTCCCGGCGACCCGTCTTCGATCCCCACCAATAATATCTGGCAATTGATGCTGGACGGAAACAATAATCTATGGGTGCTTTGCGCCGAAGGGAATGTGGGCATCTTCAATACAAAAACCTTCCGGTTCAAAGAAGTCCCGATAAAGACAAAACAGCCTGGTGCAATACTCTCCAGTATCAAGCGCCTGATCCGGGATGAATTCGGTCATATCTTTCTTTTGTTCGGCGGAGTGGAAGTGGTAACCCTCAATAGTGCAGGCACCGGTTTCTCATATGAAAATAATTTTTTCCGCCTGCCCCCGGGTGCACTCCCTGCCGACTTTATCCAGCAACCGGGCACACACAAATACTGGATATCGCTTCAGGGAACCGGCACTTCAGGGGTGGCCATATACAACCAGGCCAGCGGGGTATTGAATTATCCGGGCTATAACCCCGAACATGATCCGGTGGTCTACCGGCTGGCGGAGGTAAACACTGCCTATAATTTTCACTTTGATAAAAAAGGGCGTTGCTGGTACCAGACCTGGGGACCCGGCTACCCGGAAGTATTTATGTTCAGCCTGGCAGATAGTCATGCCGAAACCCTGAAATTTGATTTTACCGGGCAACTGCGAAGCTATTATGAAACACAGCCGTTTTATGAACAGCAGGACAGCACCATATGGATCATCGGCCTGAATGTGTTTGCCAAATACCTGGAAAAAGAAAAGACCTTTCAGTTTGTGTACAACGGTTACCTGAATGAAAGAAGCATTGCCTTTGAACGGGTGAATACCATTTCAGAAGACCGGGAAAAAAACCTCTGGGTGGCCACGAGTAATAACGGCCTCTATCGTTTTAACCCGGCCGGTCAGTACTTCATCAATATTCCGCATTTGCACCGTGTCACCAAACAAAAAGGGCATGGTACGGTAATGTCACTGGTGAATACCCGCCGCGGTACTTTTTTTGCCGGCACCTGGGGCGAAGGTCTTTATCACTATGACAAAGACCTTAACCTGATCCCCACAAACATCAAAGGCATTGCAGAAAACAACAGCCCTACGGTATGGAGTTTTTGTGCCTCCGGCGACAGCAATACCATCTGGATCGCCTCCCAGCCGGGGATTTTTGCAATCGACCAGTCCCGCAACGCATCCTCTTATTACAATCCTCCGCAACTGATCAATAAAACGATCAGGCAGGTAACAGAGGATCATCTCGGCAACCTGTGGCTGGGGGTGCAGAATTACGGCGTTTTCAAATGGGAGGTGGCAGATAAAAAAGCCGGCCGGATGGAGAACATCAGGAGGCTGGATAAGATACCCGTAACACAGATCAACAAATTAATGGCTGACCGGAAAGGTCTTCTCTGGGTAGGCACCACCCTCAGCGGTTTGTATGTCGTTGATCCCGTTACAGACGACATGGTCCTGCATTTTACGTCCGGGGGACCCGGGAAGCTACCGATTCCCGAGAATAGTATTTCCTGTCTGTATGATTATGATGACAGCACGGTCGTCATTACAACATCCAAACACATATGCCTGTATAACCGCTACCGCAGATCCATGCAGGTGATCGGTAAGCCGGATTTTATGCCGGGCAATATCGCTTCTGTTGAAAGGGATCCTAAAGGATACCTGTGGGTGTCCACCACAGACGGCATTTACCGGGTGAATCCTAAAAACCGTGTCTTCGTTCGCTTTAACCGGGAAGATGGTATCGATAATGACCGTTTTTACCTTTCCTCATCCACTATGCTGCGGGATGGCAGGCTGGCCTTTGGCAGCAGCGATCAGTTCATTGTTTTTGACCCGCTTGCCATTGACCTTTCCGCTACGGCCCCGGCTGCGGTGATCACCGATTTTAAAGTGATGAACACGGCCCTGCGGGTTGATTCGATCATGGGGCTGACACAAACCGTTCTGGGATATGATGACAATTCTCTGCAGATCGAGTTTTCACCGCTGACCTACAATAATGCCGTGATGATGGCGTATAAACTGGAGGGGCTGGACAAAGAATGGCGGATCGCCGATAAAACGAATATGGCCATTTACTCCTATTTGCCTCCCGGCAAGTATACTTTTCTGCTAAAGACGGTGGATGCTGAAAAGAACACCCGTACGCCCATCACTGCGATCAGGATACGGGTGAACCAGCCATTCTGGAAAGCCTGGTGGTTTTACAGCCTGCTTGCCTTACTGGGCGGTCTGCTGCTGTTTTGGTTTGACAGGGAACGGATGAAAAGAAAAGAGTCACTGCAGAAAGTGCGCAGCACCATTGCCGATAACCTGCACAATGAAGTGAACTCAGCATTGAATAATATCAATATCCTGAGTGAAATGGCCCGGCTGAAAGCCGATAAAGACCCGCAGAAATCAAAGGAATATATTGAACAGATCCATACCCGCAGCCACAGCATGATCATTGCCATGGATGATATGCTCTGGAGCCTGGACCCGATGAATGACGGGATGACAAAGACCACCGAGCGGATGAGGGAATATATCGACGCCCTCCGGAACCGGTATGGCGTAACCATCGATATTGCCGTGGATAAGAAAGTAGAAAGCCTGCAGCTCAATATGAAGCTGCGCCACGATGCCTTTTTGCTTTTTAAAGAAGGGATCAAAAACCTGGTGACACTGGGGGCAGACAACTGTCATGTATATATCCGTTCCGATAACCGGGGCGACCTGCTGTTCACCACCTTATTTGACAGTGACAAATGCAATATGCAGCAGCTGCATAACCTGCTGAACCGACAGGACCTGGAAAACCGGCTTACGATGATGCAGGCGACCATTGAGCTGGACCTGCATAAAAATCACTCTGCCATTTCGCTGCGGGTGCCGGTTAGATAAAAGTAACCGGCAGGCATTAACCCCATGGCCGGGGATCCGCCGTCTGTAACCGTTAGCGTTTCTTGTCTGAAAAACGGCTGATCAGTACAGCCGCTGAAGCGTAAGCTCCCGTTATTTGCCCATCCACTTTTTAAAATCTGTCACCTTTTCCCGGCTGACAAGGGCTTCCTTATCCACTGCCGGTTTCAGCTGAAGGATCAGCCGGTTTCCGAAATAATCCTCTATTTTATCAATACTGCCGATGGATACATAGAAGGACCGGCTGATACGGAAATATCTTTCGGGATCAAGCATTTCCTCCAGTTCATCCATGGTATAATCCACAATGAATTTGCGGTTGTCTTCCGTTTTGAAAAAATTAAGCCGTCCGTCGCTGTAGAAATAAGCGATATCCTCCACTTCCACACTTACCAGTTTTTGTGCATGCTTGACCAGGAAGCGTTTTCTGAATTCCTTTGGCTGCAGTTTTTGCTGCAGCTCCTTTACCAGGTGATCGATGCTGATGGAGTTCTTATCCTCCCCTCTCATCTTCCTGAATTTATTGATGGCCGCCTGGAGTTCCTCCTGCTGTACGGGCTTCAGCAGGTAATCAACGCTGTTTACCTTAAAGGCCCGGAGGGCATACTCATCGTAGGAAGTGGTGAAGATGACCGGGCTCTTTACTTCTGTCATCCTGAATATCTCAAAGCTCTGCCCGTCGGCCAGCTCGATATCCATCAGGATAAGGTCCGGTGAAGGGTTATCCTGCAGCCAGTCAAGTGTTCCGCTGATGCTGTCTGTGATACCGGTCACTTCAATCGTATTGTCAATCGCTGCGAGTGTTTTCTGTAATTTTTTTACAGCGAGGTCTTCGTCTTCAACAATAAGCACTTTCATAATGGTGTGTTTTACTGGTTTTCATACTGGCGCTGTGGTATCATGGAAATTCCGGCAGCGCCGTTATTCCAGATCAGGGGCAGTACTACGGTAAAGTTATTTTTGTCTTCCATTACCTGGAAGCCGGGTTGTTGCAGCAGGTTATACTTGGTGCGGATATTATCCAGCCCCACTTTATTGCTCGGCGCCTTTACTGAGCGCCGTTGCAGGTTATTATTCACCACCAGCTTGTTTCCGGCCGTGGTGAAGATATCGATGATCAGGGGTTTGTTTTTCGAAAGAACATTGTGCTTTACCACATTTTCCACGAGCAGCTGCAAAGAAAGGGATGGCAGCAGGTACATATCATACCGCTTGTCGATCTCCATATTGATCTGGACGGCCTGTCCGTGCCTGGTTTGCAGCAACTGGTAATATGATTCTATAAAACGTATTTCGTTCTGCACGGTGGAAAGGCCATCTTCATTATTACGAAGCAGGTAGCGGTACACCTTGCTGAGTTCATCCAGGAATTTACCCGCCTTGGCCCTGTCTTCAGAGATCAGCGAGGAAAGGGTGTTGAAACAATTAAATAAGAAGTGAGGGTTCACCTGGTTCTTCAGGCTGGTGAATTCGGCATACACCGAATGGTCTTCCAGCTGCTGCTTTTCCTTTAATGTCTCCTTGTACTCATCCAGTACGAAAGCTGACTCGTATAATGTCTCGAACACCAGGTTCACACAAAACCCCAGCAGCAGGCTCATAAAATAATCCCCGGTGTTCCAGGAATAACCCAGTACAGAAAACCGGTGGAATACCAGGTACAGCAACGACACCCCGCAAGCCATGAACGGCATAATAAAAAGAATATAAAGAAACACCCGGCGGGTGGTTTGGCTTATTGCCGGGTTCCTGTACTTGATATAATTGCCGATCATACACTGCAAGCGGAAGATAAGCAGCCCGCCCACATAGATGACCGGGAAAGCAACGAGCCATACCCTGATGTCCCGGAAAAGACGGCCATCATAGAGGATATAACATCCCAGGATCGTGATGAAGGGCATGGAAGCAAAAAAGCTGAACCATTGCAGTTTTGAAGGATATCTCCAGTTTTTCATACCGGTACCTCCTTTTTATTTTCGAGCAGGGGCAGCAGGAAACAACAGTCGCAGGCTGTCTCATTATACTTCAGGGAGGGCTGGTTCAGCAAACTGTATTTTTTCACCAGGTTCTCAAGTTCCTTGTCCACCCCGGTGTCATTACCGGCAGGCCGTTCCTGTTTATTATACATCACCTGCAGGCAGTTGCCGGTGCCGGACCGGATAACGATACTGAGCGGGCTTGATTTACTCACTGCATTTTTTGTAAAGGCATTTTCGATCAGCACCTGCAGTGAAAGGGCCGGCAGTGTTTTCGAGCGGTCTTGCTCACTTACTTCAATGCTGGCACAAAGGCCATCGCCAAAACGTTCCCGGAGCAGGTAGATATAAGAATCGACAAACCGGAGTTCGGTATCCAGCTCTACCAGCTGGTCATCGTCACTGCGAAGCATGTACCGGTACACCTTCGTCATTTCATTCAGGAACCGTTCTGCCTTTTCTTCATCTTCTTCAATCAGGGACGAAAGCGTATTCAGACTATTAAAGAGAAAATGCGGGTTTACCTGGCTGCGGAGGCCCTGTAACTGGCTTTGCCGGAAGGTCTTTTTAAGTGCTTCTGTTTCCACCAGGTTTGCTTTCCAGCTCCTGAACCTCGCCATCCCTTCCATCAGCAGGGTAATAAATATGTTGACGATGGCCATACAGATATATGACCAGACAAAAGCCTTTTCATTGAACTGGTAGTCAAACCCGGGTATGGACTCATACCCCTGGAACAAAAGGAGTAAAAAAAGACCGGTGGTGATCACAAACGTGAGGATCATCAGGGACAGCTTCAGTGCTGTCTGCGAATCGTACGGGAACCGGCGCTTCATCTGAACGGCCACCCATCCGCAAAAAGAAAAGTATAAGGAAAACGAAATACCCGTAATGGCGGTGGCGGACAGGAACCTGGAAAAGCTGCTGTAATACTGGTAACCAAATATCACCGAATTGATCAGCAGGGTAAGCGGCAAAACAATGATTGCAAGTACCAGGTGATCCTTACCACTATATTGGGGCAGCTTGAGTTTCATAACCTTAACCAATTTACCATCTTTTTCTAAACCGGCGCCGCCCCGGCAGGATGGGCTGACATCAGGGCCGGATGAATTGTGAAAAAGCCCGGACGGGCCGTCGGCACCCGTCCGGGCACAAGCCCCGGTCAAATGACCATTGCCTCAAGCTGGGAATTAAAATAGCTGATGAATTTCGCCTTGTTCTTTGCCACCCAGGCTTCAAAAGACTGCATGGCAGGGTTCATCCGCAGGCTTTCTTCCAGCTCCTTTTGCCTTCCGGGGATATAAAGTCTTTGCACTTCAAACATGGCAGCGAGCTCTGCTGCACCGGGAAAATCATATGCCTTGTACACATTTGCGGGAATGTGTGTGTAGTAGATCCGCTTGCCAAGAACCTTTTCCATGATCGCCGCATATTCATCGCAGGTAAGGTCTGCTCCTGTTATCATCACGGTTTTTCCCATCATTTCTGCAGGATGACCGAACAGGTACGATACCACCGGCCCGGTATCTTCCACACTCACTGCCGCCAGTTTTGTTTGTCCCTGCGGGAATCCAAAGTAATAGTTGCCGCTGTTATCTTTCTGCAAAGGAAAAAAACTCAGGAAGTTCTCGTAATAAAAACCCATGTGTACAAAACTGGCCGGGACAGGCCGGCTGCGTATATATGTCTCCAGCTTTGCCTTCAGGTCATAATGCGGTACTGAATATTTTCCATTGCTCAGTTGATGATAATCCGGCAGTGTATGCATCACAAGGTGAGACACGGCGCACTCTTCTGCGGCATCAGCCAGGTTCTTTCCCAGTTCATATTCATTCCCGTAGTGTTCCCAGAAATTGGTAACACCGAAAACACCGTATACTCCAGCCATTGCCTTTTTCAGGCTTTCTTTATCCTGCATATCACCCACAACTATTTCCGCACCGGCTCTTTGCAGTACCAGTGCCCGGTATGACTGGGGGTTCCTCGTTAGTATTCTGACACGAAATTTACCTTCCCGCATCAGCGTTCTGGCCACGCTGCCTCCCTGCGCACCGGTAGCACCGGTTACCAGTACCTGGGGTTTTTTATTTGTTGTTATCGTTTGCATTGCTGGTTGTTGATCTGGTTAATGGTTATTTCAGTTCACTCCATTGGCGGGGAGCAGGTACCACATTATGCACCGGTTTGGTGGATTTGAGATAGGTAAAAATGGAACGGATGTCATCATCGGAGAAATTTTTGTACACAAACCATGGCATCGGCGGTAATAATGGTCTGTTCCCATCCAGTCCTTTTGACTTCCCTTCCCGTATCGCTTTGAAGAACTGCTCTTCTTTCCAGTTACCGATGCCGGTGGCATCGCCTGTAATGTTAGCGCTGAAAGACATACCCCAGGGGCCTGCTGCGGAAGTAAGGTCTGACCCTAACATCATCCAGCCTTGCTTTACGGTATTAGTGTCCGCTTTGCTGACCGGTCTTTCGGAAGGGTAACCGGAAAACCGAAGGTCCGGGATGATCTCCGGTCCGTTAGGGCCCATTTTCTTGGGAGAATGGCAGTCATCGCAGCCCACGGCATTTACCAGGTATTCCCCTCTTTTCACCAGTTCGGACTGGGTCATAGGCTTTACTTCATTTTTGCTTGCCGAGCTGCTGGTGCAGGCTGCTATGATAGCAGTCACGGCTACAATGGCCGTACCGGTCGTAAAAAATTTTGTGCGCATAGTTGATAAGGTTTAATGGTTAATGGTCTTTGTTTATTTGCTGACCAAAGATGAAGTGGCGAAAACGGCAAAACAATCCGCACTTGCACGAATTGAGGAAATTTGTGCATGAAATGAAAAGCCGTTAACAGATGTTAACGGCTTTCACATCCGAAAATCTGAATCCAATTTATTTTAAGCTGAATGCCACACCTGCCTGCAAGCCCCGGTTGCAATCCCGGTTACCATCATAGAGGGTAAGGTCTGTAAATCCATAGTTGTAACGAAGGTAAACTTCCAGCCTTTTGGCGGGTGAAAACCCTGCTCCTGCCACCAGGGCGAAATCGGTACTGCGGAGGCTTCTTTTCACATCGGCCTTTGCACCGGATGTGGAAATATCCTTTGCTGAAACAAGGACAGAAAACTGCGGGCCTGCCTCTGCAAAAAACCTTGAGTTAAACATATACCTGAATACAACAGGTACTGAAGCAAACTGCATATTCAGTGTTTGTGTGGCAATGCTTTCGTTTTCGTCCACAGTATACTGCTGCTTACCGGCTGACCACAACAGCTCCGGACGAAGCTGCCATTTCCCGCCCAGGCTCCATTGCGTAAAAAAACCGGCATGCGCATTGACGGTCTTACCACCGTCGTACCCGCTGAGGCCTGAATAATTAATTCCGGCTTTCAAACCCGCATGTTGCTGGGCGCTGACCGCTGACGTGCAAAGACACAGGACCGATCCGATCAGAACAGATGTAAAGTTTTTCATGATGATTGGTTTACATCACCAGCACCAAAGCAGATGCCAGCAGGCGGAATTGTCAGTAAATAAACCGGCGAAAAGGAAAGTATTAAAGCCCTTATCGTAATTGTTTCAGTAGAAAGAAACAGACTTCACGTGGTTTTCCCTGGAAAAAAGCGTACTGCACCCAAATGATCCGGGCGGGCGGGCCGTCTGCCTGACCAAAACCGGCTCTGTGCGGTACTTCCGTTATTCATCCTGGCACAAAGGGGTCTTTAGGGATTGCCGCAGATTGAAGTATTACTTTACAGGCATTCCTCGTTATGATATTTGCCCGGGAGATATTCTTGCTCCTTTGCCGGCCGGGTTCCGGCCCGGGCATAGTTATTTTTTCAGCGGATTAAGCGAGTTTATAAACAGTCACCGGTTGTTCAAACCCGTTTAAAGAAACAGGATCGCACCGTTCTGATTGAATACCGGCAGTGCCTGCCAGCTTCATCACCTCTTCGGAAATCAGAATCTGCGATCCCAGTTTTTTATTTAATTGTTCAATCCGGGAAGCCATTATCACCACACTTCCTGTTATTGAGTATTGCTTTCTTTCTTCATTGCCGATATTACCGGTAACAGCTTCACCGGCATGAATACCGATCCCGACCCGGGTTGGGGCCAGGCTGCCGTTTTGAACAGCAGACGCAATGTTTGTTAACAGGTCCATGGCCGCCTCCACAGCCGGTGCTGCCGGATTGGGCAATGGAACCGGGGCGCCAAATGTGATCATACATCCATCTCCCAGTATCTGGTTGACGATACCGCCGTGATGGCTGATCGTATCAATGACCACCGATAAAAAGTTGTTCTGGTACTTAACGATTTCTTCCGGCGTTTTTCCGGCGGTAAAACCGGTGAAATTCCGGATATCAATGAAGAGGATGGCGACACGCATGCGCCTGCTCTCCATTTCACCCTCGTTCCTGAGCATGATCTCCGCCACTTCAGCGGACAGTTGTTGTCCAAAAAGATTTTCTGTCTGTTGTCTCTTTCTGGCCTCTTTCAACGTATTGCCGATCCCCTGCCGGATCTGTTTTGCCACGAAACCCGCCGCTACACCGGAAAACAAAAGTATGATGGCCCTGGCGGCATCCGTTGTACTGAACTGATGATACAATACAACACTGAAAAAGGTATAGACCGCAGCTGCCAGGATCCCATACACAGATGACAAAATGAAGTTCAGCCGTAACGTGGACAGAATGATGTAAACAAAGAAAATATATACCACCGGCGACTCCGGTATATTAAAGGCAGGGTATTGCTTTGCAAAAAAATAAATGATCACTGAAGGAACCAGTATCTCAAACACAGCATTCAGAAACTGTAAAGCGGGCGGGATATCTTTATTGGCCGACTTCAGTTTCCTGATTATAAAAAAAAGAGTGAACAGCTCAAATACAATTATGACGGCTGGAAACACCCACAAGACTGACAGTAACCCGGCAGACTGCTCCTCCTGTTCCGCAGAAAGGACGAACAAACTGACCAGCCTGAACATAAGCCCCGCCGAGAAAATGACCAGCAGGATCTGCACTCTCTTTTTTTCATTATTAAGCAACGCACTGCGGTATTGCTCCCGGAATAATTCCTTTTTCATAGATCGCCTTTACGGTTTAAAATCGCTGTCATCAGCGTTAACGCCTTTACGGATGTTTCAATGCCATGACCTGTGCCCGGAAGAATTATAATATCCCTGAGATGCTTCAGATGTTTTCGGGCGACGGCTGCCGACCTTTTGCAGGGAAACAACAAATCCTTTTCTCCCAGCAGCAGGTAAATATCAGAGACCACCTGTCGGAGCTCAGTATCCTTCATGGCATATGGTTTCTGTGTTCTGTCTTTATACTCCTTTATGGCAAACACCTCGTATGCCGTAATCAGTTTTTTGGCCTCCGGGGAAACAATGTGCCTGTCCTTGCAGAAAACAGCCTTATCGAGGAACCGCTCCACATTCCTTTCACCTGGTGCTATAAGCGGAAGAAGATTGTAGTACAGATTCTTTACAGAACGAGAGAATGGCTGCAAACAACCCGGGTTCAGCAAAAAAGCCTTTTCCACCCGGGCGGGATTGACCATACAGAGTTTCAGGCACACCAGGCCACCAAAAGATGCCCCGGCAATAGCGGCCTTTTCAAGTCCTAATTGCTCCAGTACCTCATTAGCCCAGGTACCATACCCTTGCCCCTTTATATCAGGCGTGTTGCCATCGCTCAGGTTGGGCTGGCCATTGGTTTCCACCAGGTAAACCCGGTAGTCCTTTTTCAGCGATGACAGCGCATGATCCATATCCCAGAACAAACCGGAGGTGCGGAAGCCGGGGAAGATTACCACCGGCTTTCGCTCCTGTTTATCTGTGTGTATCCCCCAGACCACTGTTTTACCCAGCGATGTGTTGATATCAATTCTCTTATACGCTGTACCGCTGTGTTCAGACACTTCATGCACCCAGGTATCGAAGAATCGCCTGGCCTTTCCGGGGTCCCTGAAAAAGGAGGTTGATTTAATTTTCATACCGACACAATTATTAAGTTGTTTATTAAAGAGTATTCATTCCGGAGGTCGCCCTGATCAGGTAAACAGTTCCCAGGAATTTTGCCTCCGTTCCCTTTAACTGAAGGTTTATATCAGAAAATATTTTCAGCAGATCACGACTGAGCAGGCAACCGGTCTTCCTGTAACTCATTTTCTCCCATTCACGCTGTAACCAGCTTACCGGTTTTATCCTGCTCAGCCCGTAATCGAGGATCAGTATGTTTCCGCCGGGTTTGCACCACTTGCCAATTTGCCAGAGTGTTTTCTCCGGGTTATCAAGTGCAGACAGAAAAAATGTGCAGACAATGGTGTCAAAGCTTTTTTCGGGCAAGACCAGTTTTTCAACTGATGACACGATAAACGCCGATTTAACACCGTATTCACCGGCCCTGCTTTTGGCCTTCTCCAGTATCCTTGCACTCATATCTGTAGCTGTAACACTAACACCGATCGGATAATACCTGAAGTTATTTCCCACTCCGGCCCCTAACTCAAGTACTTTGCCTTTTGCATAAGCAAGCAGTTGCCTGCGCCATTTATTTTCCATTTTATTCCAGCTGAAATTCATATTCGTGTTTTTACAATGGATCAGGCCGTCTGAACACGGATCTCACCGGCAGCCTTTTTAGGCTTCCGGGTGAATTTTTCCTTTAACCGGTCAATAATTACATACATCACCGGTACAACCAGCAGCGTAAGCAACATTGAGCTGGTCAGCCCGCCGATCAGCGCCCAGGCCATACCGTTTTTCCATTCGGCGCCGGCCCCGCTGGCCAAAGCCAGCGGAAGCATACCGATCACCATTGCGATCGTCGTCATTAATATCGGCCGTAACCTGGTTTTACCGGATTCCATCAACGCCTCTTTCGTCTTCATACCTTTCTCCTTCAGGTGGTTGGTATAGTCAACAATCAATATGGCATTCTTAGCTACCAGCCCCACCAGCATGATGATCCCCAAGATCGTGAATATATTCAGCGACAACATGGTCATGGCCAGTGCAAGCAATGCACCCACCAGCGCTACCGGTATTGAAAACAGTACCACAAAAGGATAGATATATGAATTATACAGTGCCACCATGATGAGGTAAACCAAAATGATGGAAGCTATCAATGCCATGGCAAGGCTTCCGAATGCATCGGCCTGTTGTTTCATATTCCCTTCATAGGAGATCGTCATCCCGTCAGGCAAGGGATCTTTTTCCACCAGGGCCTGTATCTCTGAACCTACGGTTCCCTGCGGACGTCCTACAACCTCCGTGGATATGGTGACTGAACTGATGCGGTCCTTTCGCTCGAGTTTGGCGGGACCAACAGTCCTTTCTATCGCGGCAAACTGGCCCAGCCGCACTGTTTCACCGGCTGCATTTACAAATGACAGTTGTTTCAGATCTTCTTCCGACTGCCTTTCTGCATTATCCAGTTTTATCATGATATCGTACTCGTATTTCCCTTCAGTGAATTTTGTATCACTGTTGCCGCTGAAGGCAAGGTTGATGATGTTTCCGACCTGGTCCATTCGCAGCCCCAGGGCCATCATTTTCTCCTTGTCCACTTTGACACTTACTTCCGGCTTGTTGTTTACAATAGATATTTTTTGCGCCGTAGTACCTGCCACCTGCTTCATTTTTGCCAGTATGGTGTCAGCATAATGAAGCAGTTCCTCGGTGTTGCTTCCGTATAACACCAGCTGGATCGGCGCCTCACTGGTATTACCCATCATGTCCACCTGGCTGGTGGTGATCTTCACTCCTTCCAGCCTTTGTTCCAGTTCCTTTTTCAGGATAGCTGAGAATTGTTCGGAGTTCATCGAACGCTTGCTTTTATCCACCAGGGTGATACCCAGCTCCGATTTATACCTTTCTCCCTGCTGGGCCATTTTATTCTCGCTTTTGCCCATAGTAGAAAAAACATTTACCACTTCAGGCTTTGACAGGATGTATTGTTCCGCTTCCTGTGTTTTTAAATTGGTTTGCCGGATAGTGGCATCTTTGGGCAGTTCAAGGTTTATCACCAATTCACCACGGTCTCCCATGCTTACAAACTCCTTTCCGATAAAGCCACCGCCAACGAGGGCAAAGGCGCCAAACAATAATGCCAGTGTCGGGATCAGTACCCAGCGCTTATGCCCGAGGCCCCACCTGAGCAGCGTAGTATAGTTTTTGGCAAGGCGTTCAATACCCTTTTCAATCCAGAGAATGATCCGGCCGCCTGCTTTCTTTGGGTTGGGATGCGTGAGTTTCCCGAAACGGGATACCAGCAGGGGCGTTAACGTAAAACACACGAACAGGCTCATCAGTGTGGAAACCACCACCACCACGGAAAATTGTTTCAGGATGTTCCCGATAAGCCCGTCCACCATGGCCAGGGGAAGGAACACGACCACATCCACCATCGTAATGGACAAGGCCGTAAACCCGATCTCGTTTCTTCCTTCCAGCGCCGCTTTTCGCCTGTCTTTTCCCATTTCCATATGCCGCTGAATATTCTCGAGGACAACAATACTGTCATCCACAAGAATGCCGATCACCAGTGAAAGGGCCAGCAATGTCATCAGGTTAAAGGTGAAGCCGAAAGCATAAATGGCAATGTAGGTGGTAACCAGTGATGCCGGTATTGCAATCATTACGATCACTGCATTTCTCATGCTGTGAAGAAACACCAGCATTACCAGTGCCACCAGCAGGATAGCCAGCATCAGGTCATGATTCACCGCTTCCGCCGCTTTCAGGGTAAATTCAGACGTATCCTGGGCGATGGCGAGTTCCAGCCCTTTTGCAGCGTATTCACTTTTAAGTTTGGCAATTTCCTCTATCACCTGCTCACTCACCTTTACAGCATTTGCATCCGATTGCTTATATATAAGCAGACCGATAGCTCCTGCCGAATTAAACCGGCTGATCGTTTCTGTTTCCTTTGTGCCATCGATCACGGCCGCCACATCTTTCAGGAATATCGCCCGGCCTTCTTTGCTTGCAATCACCACCTCCTCAATATCCTTAACCGTCCTGAACTTTGCAGCCAGGCGGATGGTGGTTTCATTGCTTTCATTTTTTACGGAGCCGGCAGGAAAGTCCAGGTTGGAGCTTTCAACGGCCCGCAACACCTGCTGTGCATCCAGGCCAAAGGCTTCCAGTTTATTCCTGTCTATGTTTACCCGGATTTGTCTTTCCTCACCGCCAACCAGGGCGACGTTGGCGACACCATCCAGTTTTGAAAACAGCGGAACAATGCGCTGGTCGACGATATCATACAGTTCCCGGCTGTCGGCCCTGGCGGTTACGCCAAGCTTCATCACCGGCGCATCGTCCGTTGAAAACTTAGAGATCTCCGGTGCTTCTGCATCATCGGGCAGGTCCGAAGCAATCCCATCCAGTTTGCGTTGTGCATCCTGCATCAGCTGGTTGATGTCGGCACTCGCCTTGAATTCCACCACCACCCTGGATACGCCTTCCATGGACTGCGATTTAATATTATCGAGTTTTTCAAGCGATGACACAGCATCCTCCACTTTTTTGGTGACCGAATTCTCCACTTCAGAAGGGGCCGCCCCGGGGTATACTGTGGTTATTGTAATCAGCTGCTTTGACATCTTTGGCAGGAGTTCGTACCCGATGGAACGGTAACATATAATTCCTGCCAGGGCCAGTATCGTGAATATCACCACGATCAGCGTGGGCCTTTTTATTGATAATGCTGTTAATGACATACAATTTTTTATTTAATGATTGAAATAGTAGTTCCGTTTTCAAGGTTCAGCAGCCCGGATATGATTACTGCTTCCCCGCTTTTCAGACCCTCCAGCACCTGTACTTTGGTGGCGTTGATGGCTCCGGTTTTGATATTGCGCAGCTCGGCCTTATTCCCGTTCACAACAAATACTTTGGCCTCTTTTGTACCGCTGACCAGGGCACTTACGGGAAGTGACAGGCCGGTTTGATTTTCTTCAATAGCGAAATGAACATCAGCCAGGATCCCTGCCTTCAGCCGTTCTTTATCAGTATTGGAAAAGCTTATCTCAGCCAGGAATTTCCCGGAAGCATCTGCTTTATCACTTACCATCGTAATCTTTCCTGCCTTTGGCTGTGAAAGCACGGCACTGCTGATGGTGACAGGCATTCCTGTTTTTACTTTTAAGGCTTCCTGCTCACCCAGGAACACATTTATTTTCAATGAAGCGTTATCAATTAACTGGCCCAGCACGGTACCATAACTTACAAAGGACCCAAGCTCTACTGAAACATTCTCTACTTTTCCGCTGAACGGAGCCCTGATCTGCATGTGAGCGATCTGGTCAAGTACCTGTTTCTTCTGGGCAATCAGCGAGTTGATCTGCAGCTGGGCGCTTTCTGCCTGCATCGGAGTGGCGCCCCCCATATCGATCAGTTTAGTATAACGGGCTAAGTCGAGTTTAGCCTTTGCAATGGAAGCCTCGATGCTGCTGAGCTGTACGGTGTACACGGAGGCGTCCAGTGAAGCAATGGTCTGGCCTGCTCTTACCACATCTCCATTCCTGATATAAAGGGCAACAAGTTTGCCCTGCACTTCAGAGGCGATCTTTACTTCCTTTGCCGGGATGGTCATGCCATTGATGACAAATGACGTATTGAAAGAATCTTCCCGGACCGCTGTTGTTTTAACCAGTACAGCCGGTTTTTCTTTTTCGGGCCTCGCCGCTTTATCAATCCTGGCTTTATTGCTGGCCAGGACAAGGCCGATACCTGCTACGGTAAGCAGTAAAAGGGTGATCGTAACTATTTTCTTTTTCATTTTTTATGTTTTGTTTGTTATTAAATAGATTTTAAAAAGTCAGTTAATAAAGTTCCTTTGGCTTTGTGCAGGTTAAGCCAGCCGTTCTGCATATTGATGGCGGCCTGCATGTATAATGTCCTGGACTGGCTGAGTTCACTTTCAGCATCCAGCAATTCCATCAGCGTGGTTACGCCTTCTGTATACAATGCCCTGCGTGAGGCAAATACTTTTTCCGCCAGTGCCAGGTTCTTCTCTGTTATTTTATATTGCTTCAGGTAGTTATTAAAGATGCCGGCGGCACTGAAGTGTTCCAATTCGGCTTTTTCCTTTGTATAATCTTTTTGCAGTCTAAGCTGTTCCAGTTCTGTCTGTGCGCTTTTCACCCTTGTTTTCCTTCGGTTGCCATCCAGCAAAGGGATGCTTACAGAGATCCCCACTGTAGAACCGTTGGACCAATAGTCGCTGTTGAAAATCTTACCGGGACTGTTGAACTGCGACTGGTAACTGTAACGCAAGTAAGAGCTGATAACGGGAAGTTTTTCCGCTCTTATCTTTTTTATTTCCTGCTCCTTCAATTCAATCATTTGATTCGATAAACGGATGTCCTGTCTCTGCAATACAGGCTCACCGCCATCAAAAGAAGGTATAGCCGTGGCGATGAAATTCTCAATAACAGTCTCAGCGGATGCCGGAAGACCGAGTAAATAATTAAAATAAGCAAGTTCATCATTGTACTGTGTTTGAAGTTGATTTAAATATGATTCCTTGTTCGCCGTGTTGATTTCGATCGACTCATAATCAATCCGCTTCAGCACCCCGGTCTCATACTGTGCCTTTGCGATCCGGAGTATTTCCTGAAGATTTTTATAATCGGTGGTAGTAGTGCGGATCAGTTCAGCGCTGTTTTGCAACGAATAATACGTCCGGGCTACCTGGTATACCAGTTCTTCTTTCGACATACTGTACCTGGTTTTAGCAATACCGGTTTGCAGTACTGATGATTTGAGTTGCAGCGAGAGGTCTTTCCGGTAAATAGTCTGTGTAAGCTCCACACCTGTTTTTACATTATACCGGGTTCCCATCTGGATGGCCACATAGTCCTTATCCGGCTGACCGGTAAATTTTCCGGGCAGCATTTGTGCAGGGATAGCGGGATTATATTCTGTACCGGAGGACAGGCCGCCCTGGGGTTTGAAATACCCTGCCAGTTCCGTGGTTTTATTTTCAGCCAGCAGGATATTCAGGCTGTCGGATTTCAAAGGACGGTTGCCCGCAAGGGCAGTGTTGATCGCCGTTTTGATGTCGAGTGCCGGTGATTGTGCTTTTGCATCGTACCTCAGCAGCACCAGCAAAAGTGGCAGGAGGAACACCAGCGCCCATTTCAATGTTTTTCGCATAATTGTTGTTTTTGTTTTTACGTTTTGTTGACGGGGCAAAAATGGCTCGCCGGAAAAGCGATACGGTTCCGATTCGTTAATCCGAACCGGTTTGATGCACCAGTAGTGGTTCGTATTTGCAAATCCGTACGTTCGGATTTCCTAATAAACTGGTTAATAAAAGTTTACCCGGGTGACCCCGGGTAAGGTTCAAAAGAGGAAAAACCTGGTCATTCTGAAACCGGGCTGAGGATTCAAATGCCGTACCCGTTATTGAGGGCGAAAACGGCCGGTAATTTTGAAGGAATATGCAAGTTCGCCGGATGGAGGGCTGTTCGTTTGCTGAAAATCCCCGGAAAAAGCAGGATTCATTCAGGCCGTGCCAGCGATCTTATTTCTGTCCCTGAATTCGGTAGGAGTAAATCCGGTGAATTTTTTAAACACCGTATTGAAGGTGGTCTTTGAATTAAAGCCTGCCTCAAAACCCACCGAAAGGATCGTGTAGTTGCGGTTACCGGGATGAAGCAGCAGCCGTTTGGCCTCTTCTACCCGGTAGCCGTTTACGAGGTCATAAAAGCTTTTTTTCATCCCGTCATTGATAGCCTGGGAGATCAGGTAAGGTTGTTGCTGAAGCTTATCCGCCAGGTGCTGAAGGGTTAATTCCGGTTCCTGGTAAAGTTTGTCATTCTCCATCAGCTCGGTAATTCTCCTGGCGATCTCCCCCATTTTATTTGTGTCTGTTCCCGGTTTGACAGGTTTGATAACTTCTTCAGGGACCTTGTCTGCATGCCGGATTTCCATCTTCTGAAGCTCCTCCTGCACGGTTTGCTTATTGTTTTCCGGCCGTACCTGCCATATGGTATGCTGCATAAACCCCCTGTACGTAACGAGGTATAAATAAGGTGTGGCCACCGTCATGTTTATCAATAGTAATAAATTGAAATGCTCCGGGTAGCGAAGCATTAACGGAAAAATGACCAGGAAAGAGGCGATAAGGACCAAATACCCGTTGATAAGAAACCCTGCCCATTTCAGATCGATCCGGCTGGTTTCAGAAAATAAATTCTTAATAGAATGACGGTACAACCGTACTGCTTTGAGGCAAAGAAAATAATACATAAACTGCTGTGCCATTCGCACAAACATTACCAGGAGGGAAAAAGGTCTTTTCAGCGCCTCTGCAGGAACATCTTTGGCTTCCGGGTACAGTTTGCTGATTGCGGACAAATTAAAATAGCTGAGTGCAAAAAAAGCAGCTACAGGTATAAGATGAGGCACCATCTTCTTAAAGGTAATTCGCTCTTTAAAGCTGCGTAAGTAGAAGTAAAGGACAATACCGGGCAGCAGCGGTACCGGTTGTATAACATAACTGTTTCGCCAGCCCACGAGGTTCATCGATATCGGCATTGTCATTACACAGGAGATGAAGAAAACATAAAAGGCAAGGAATATATTGACAGATTTATCACTTCCCCGGTGAAAATAGATCAACCCTGCCAGCAGGAATCCCTGGATAATCCCCAGCCCGGAAATGAAAAGGAGAACATTTTCAGATATAGAAAGCAGGTACATGGTTCTGGTTACTCATGTTAATAACAGGAAAATACGAAATATCAGCCTGACAATTACTTTGTGTGGCCGGCAAGACATAAATTCCTTTTGCTAAAAGTGTTGTGCCTTAAAGCTATTTGCCGATACAGAATTTTGAAAATATGTATTCCAGCTGATCCTCGTTGGTGATTTCGCCCGATACCTCGCCAAGATAGTGAAGGCAGCGACGGATGTCCGGTGAAAGGAGGTCTCCGGGTAAATTATTATCGAGCCCGGTTTTTATATCCCCAAGGGACTTGCTGACTTCGAGCAGGGCATGATAATGGCGGGCATTGGTCACGACCGTGTTCTCAGTCTGAACCTGGCCTTTTAAAACAACATCCACCATCCTTTCTTTCAGCACTTCGGTATGCAGGTGATTCTTTGCAGCAATAAAAACAATGCCGTCAATACCGGAGAATTTTTCCCTGACAGCTGCCTCCCCCTCTATATCAATTTTATTGGCCACGAGCAAGCAGGTCATTCCTTTCTCCGCAAACTCCTGCTTCCTTGATCTGATGTGTTCCGCATTTTCAGCCGCTTCAAATACATACAGGATAAGATCGGCCTGTTTCATCTTTTCAAGGCTTCTTTCCATACCGGCGGTTTCTATTATATCTGTTGTATGTTCCCTGATCCCTGCTGTGTCTATCAGGCGGAATAGTATCCCATCAATATTCAGCACTTCTTCGATGGTGTCACGGGTGGTACCCGCTATTTCACTTACGATAGCCCGGTTCTCGTTGAGCAGTGTGTTCAAAAGTGTTGATTTACCGGCATTCGGTTTTCCAATGATCGCAACACTGACTCCATTCCGTATTACATTCCCGAGACGAAACGAATTGACCAGTGCATCCACTGCGCTGCTTAACTGCTGCAGCAGGTCGTAAAAAGCCTTCCGGTCAGCAAATTCCACATCCTCCTGGCTGAAATCAAGTTCCAGTTCAATCAGGGCTGAGAATCGGATGAGCTGTTCCCGCAATTCCCGGAGGTTTTGGGAAAAACCACCCTTCAGGGTGTGTAAGGCTGCTTTTTGGGAAGCGCTGGTATTGGAGGCTATCAGGTCGGCCACTGCTTCTGCCTGGGCAAGGTCCATTTTACCATTCAGGAATGCCCGTTGGGTGAATTCGCCTGGCTTGGCAAGCCGTGCTCCCCGCTGAATACAAGCGGCGATGATTTCCTGCTGAATAAAAGGGGAACCGTGGGCACTGATTTCCACCACATCTTCCCCGGTATAAGACCGGGGTGCTTTGAACAGCGAAATGACCACTTCATCAATTATCCGGCCTTCGTCGTGCAGGAACCCTACATGCAACGTATGTGAGGCTTCCTTTTCCAGGTTCCTGGAAGGAAACAGCTGATTGATGATCCTGAACGCTGAGGTGCCACTTAGCCGGATCACGCCGATGGCCCCCACTCCGGGTGGGGTCGCCAGCGCTACAATGGTATCATCCCAGCCTGCCAGACTACCTGCCATGCTGCTAAATTATGGATTGAAATTGCAGTCTGCGCATATAATGGATCCGGCATTAAAAAGAAAAGCCCTTTCCGTCGGGAAAGGGCTTTAAAGGCGATCAGAAGTTATTATTCACCAGTCACCTGGAAGGTGATCGGCTGTTTGCGGTAAGCTTTTACCTGGCGGCCGTTTTGCACAGCAGGGATCCACTTAGGACCTTTTTTAATAACCCGCATGGCTTCATCTTCCATTCCGTATCCATGATTTGTCAATGCCCGTACGTCACTGATATTTCCTTCTTTATCCACTACAAACTGAACAACGGTGGTATAGGTTCCTTCGGGGGCACCATTATCAGATGCCACCTGGCCGTTACAGTTTGTCTCGAGATAGCGGCGCCATTTGGCATCTCCGCCGGGGAAACTGGCTTCAATTTCAACCTTGTCAAATATCTTGTTCTCGTCTTCTTCTTTCTTTTCTTCCACGATCTGCTTACCCTCATCAATTACAGTGGGGGTAACGATGTTCTCATCTTTTACACCTTCCTGGTTCACCTCGGCGATCTTCACTTCTTTCAGTTCTTCCTGTGGTGGAGGTGGTTTTTCCACTTCCTCATCCTTTTTGATCACAGGGGGAGTAAACTGTTTCATTTCCACTTTAGGAGGTTCCTGTTTGGGAGGCGGGGGCGGCGGAGGCGGAGGCGGTTCTTTCTTTTCCTCCTGCTTAAGGTCCTGTATCGTCATCTCTGTCTGCTTGATCTTGTTATCCTTTTTACCACCCATGGCACTGGATAAGATCGAACCCAGCAGCGCCAGTATGGCGAGCGAAGCAGTGATGATAAGGGCCCTTGTAATGCGCCGGTTATACGTTTTCCTCAGTTCATAAGCACCATAATCCTTGTTCCGCCCTTCAAAGACGATATCAAGGAGGTCCGCTGATAAAATTTTATTGGCTTCCATTATTTAGGGTTTTTACTAAGATGTGAAATAATGACAATTCCACAACTTCTTATTATTTAATGCCATTTGCGGCTTCTGTTGCTTTGATCACTTTCAATTCATCCTCGAAAAGTTTGACCATGGCATACCTTTTTACCTGGTTGATGGTCATTTCATCAAGAATATCCACGGTGTTCTTATAAGTAGCCTCTGAGTCCGGCTTAATAATGACGGTGAAATCGATATCCTCGCAGGCTTTCTCCCAATTGGGGTCTCCCCTTTTCTTGGCTGCCTTTTTCTCTTCATCACAGGTCTGCTGGTCAACAGTGGCGGGGTTGAACCTGCTTTTCACATCCTGTTTCTTCTTGATGATCACATCCCTGATACCCTTGTAGGTAGTGGTTTTGAAATTGGACGCATCGGGTTCCAGTTTGCCCTCGTAATAGTACACCTGGTTTCCCTTTCCGAGCAGGATCGATAATACGCCAGACTCTTTTACTTCTGTCTGTTTTGTGGGATCGTTTACATCCTTTGGCATATTAAGATCAAGTGCGGTGGGCTCATTCATGGTTGCTGTAAACACGAAGAACGTGATCAGCAGAAAACCGAGGTCCACCATCGGGGTCATGTCAACACGGGTAGAAAGTTTTTTGGCTTTTTTCACACCCGGGCCTTTCTTATGACCACCACCACCACCGGATTCTTCTATACTTGCCATAATTAATTATTTTTTTCTTTTAAAAAATTATTTCCCTTCCGGTTTGAAATACTGGGCTTTGTCATATTCCGTACCGCCTGGCACTTCATCCAGAGAGGTAACAAGATTGTACTTGAATTCTTCGTTCTTCTTTAAAGCAGCAATCACCGCTTCAAACGTGGGGTACTTGGAAGCTCCGTCGCCTTTGATAAGGTATTTGAATCCTTTTTCACCGGCAAAAGCCCTCTTGGCCGCCCCGATCCACCATACCAGTTCATTATTTGTTGTATCCAGTACCGGAATTCCTGTCTGCTTCAAACTTGCCTGGGCCCTTGCTTCAGTACCGAGCAGTTGTTTTAACCCGCCGAACGGAACACCTACAGCATAGGTTTTCCGGAAATTGGCTATTTCAGCCGGGCTTAACCCGAGGTTACGGGAAGTGTTCAGGTCCTTGATAATATCATCATATTTTGTCTGATCCTTATCTGAAAGCACTGAAAAGAAGACCCGGTTGGAAGAATCGATCGTGATGAGTACTGCGTTGTTCTCGGGCAGTTTCTGAGACAAGACTGAGCCCGGGGTCGTGATCACCACCGGCTCAGGGGGTTTGAACTTGGTCGCCATGATAAAGAACGAGAGAATCAGGAAGGCCACGTCCACAAACGGAGTCATATCCGTGAACGTACTCTTCCTCGGTATCTTAACACTTGGCATAATTTATCTGATTTACAGTTAGATGAATAGTTTACCTGTTTCCACACTACCGGTCTCCATTATTTGTATAATGAAGCAAAGCTTTGTGTGAGGGTGAATCCGGATTCATCTATGCCGTAAGTGATTGAATCAATTTTAGTTGTAAATACGTTGTACATGATCAGGGCCAGGGCTGAAGTACCGATACCAAGGGCTGTGTTATAAAGGGCCTCAGAGATACCTACCGCCAGGTCGCCTGCTGCACCGCCACCACCTTCTTCACCGAGGGCTGCGAAGGAGCGGATCATACCCATTACCGTACCGAGCAGGGCGATCAGGGTACCCACAGAAGTGATCGTGGAGAGGAATACCAGGTTTTTCTGCAGCATAGGCAATTCCAGCGCCGTAGCTTCTTCTACTTCTTTCTGGATCGCCAGTACTTTCTGATCGGTGTCCAGGCCGGCTTCAGAGATCATTTCTTTATAGCGGCGAAGACCTGCTTTCATTACATTGCCAACAGAGCCTTTTTGTTTGTCGCACTCAGAAAGTGCTGCGTCTACATTACGGTTAGCCAGGTGATACTGCACCTTACGGATAAAGTCAGAAATTGAACCACTGCCCAATGCTTTGCGGATGGTAAGATAGCGCTCAATAGAGAATACGATCACCATCAGCAGCATACCGATAAGGAGCGGCACGATGATACCCCCTTCATAAATTCTGTGAAGGGCATCCTTGGGACCTTTATGGTGAGGCCAGAATCCGCCGCTTGCCGGCTCTTTAAATCCTCCGGGATCTCCAAGAATGAAACGCCAGATGGCATAGCCCGCAACTATACAAACGACAGGGGCAATCCAGGAAATAGCATTGCTGCTCTTTTTCGGTTGAACAGAAGTAGCCTTAACTGATGCAGTTGGTTTAATCTCTGCCATGATCTTGTGTTTTTAGTTTTTTGAAATGTTAGATATAATTTTCCTGTTAGTTGTACAATGCTAAGAAAAAAGATTATACAAAAAACCCCCCGTCTTTCTTTTTCCGGACAGGAGGCGTCAAGTTAGGGAATTTTTTAAATGAAACAAGCCCCTGAATAATAATTTGATAAGAAATAGTGACAACTGTTAAGGAATTTTTCCGCAAACGGTTTCGAGGGTTCTACTCATAGCGGAGGGCATCGATCGGGTTGAGCCGGCCCGCTTTTAATGCCGGGTACAATCCGGCCCCAAGGCCTACCACCGTACAGATTAAAATGCCATATACCACCCAGTTCCAGGGAACGACAAATCCTGTTTTCAGGACGATCGAAAAGAGATTTCCGACCACCACGCCCAGTATGATACCAAACAAAGCCCCCAGCATACTGATGATAACGGCTTCCGTAAGGAACTGCCGCTGCACCATATTCCTTTTCCCCCCTATAGCTTTTACCAGGCCCACCTCCCGGGTTCGCTCGGACACTGCCACCAGCATGATGTTCATCAGCCCGATAGCAGCCCCGATCAGGGTGATCAACCCGATCACCGTGGCAGAAATAGTCAAAAACCCGAGACTGTTCATTGCCTTTTCGGCCACACTATCACTTCTGTCGATCACAAAGTTGTTATCCTCGGTGGTATTCAGTTTACGGATCGCCCTGAATACTCCTTCGGCTTCGCCCATTGCTTCCGTGACCTTCATCAGGTCATTCGTCATAATGGCAATTACAAAAGAAAAGCCGGAGGGAAAATTGCGGTCCACATTGGTATAGGTGGATATGATCAGATTGTCCCTGCTGAACCCGAAAGAAGATCCGCGGCTGTCCAGCACACCAAGTACCCGATAAGGAATATTATTAAGCCGAACGATGGAATTCACTGCCCTTTCAATCCCTTCCCTGAAAAGTTTTTTTGCCACATCATATCCCATCAGGCAGACATTATGGCCGGACAGTACATCCTGGCGGGTAATATTGCGGCCTGTCAGTAAGGTAAACCCATTGAGCTGGAGATAATTTTCATCCCCGCCGAAAAGTGTTACGTTCGGGCTGGTCTTCCTGTCCTGGTAAGCCACGATATTGCTTCTGTTGCCAAATATCGAAACGCTCTTGATGGCGGGAAAATCATAGCGCTGCACAAAATACTCGGCTTCATCTTTCGTAATATACTTGCCAAGACTTGATTTCTTCTCCTTCCGCTTTCCCTTCTTGGAAAGTTTTACCTCATTGTTATTATTGCCGCCGCCAAAACGGATCGTTCTTTCTTTAAACCGGATGGTAAATGCATTTGCCCCCATCGTGGAGAAGCTTTCCATGAATTTCTGGTTCATCGCCTTAATGGCTGTGATAATGCCGATGAGGGCCATGATACCAAAAGCGATGATGGCAACGGTAAGCCCTGTCCGGAGCTTATTGCTCCGCACCGTACGAAAGGCCAGAGAAAACACATCGCTGAAATTCATAGAACGAAGATACACCCATATTCCATCAGGGGGTACGTTATAATACAACCGTTCCTTCAGAAATACATCCAGAAGAGCAGCAGGTTGGGGAAGATACCCAGCAGGATCACCAGGGCTGCCAGCCCCACCAGGGTCCATTTGAAACCAGGGGTCGTCTCCATCACCTGTCCTTCACCTTCCCTGAAATACATGGCCTGGATCACCCTGAAATAATAATACACACTGATTGCGGCCATCAGCACGGCAAAAATCACCAGCCAGAGATTGTTTCCGGCGGCAAGGGCCGATTTAAGCATATAGAACTTGGAAAGGAAGCCTGCCGTAAGCGGAATACCGGCAAGTGATAATAAGAAGATCGTAGTGGTGGCTGCCAGCAGGGGTTCCCGTTTTGCCAGGCCATTAAAACCACTGAAAGTATAATCGCCCATCTTTATCAGCACGGCAAAGATGCCGATCGTGGCCAGGCTGTAGGCGGTTACATACAGCAGCAGTCCCTCTTTGGCTTCTGCATTCAAAGCATAAAGAGAAAGCATCATGAACCCGGCCTGTGCAATGCTCGAATATGCCAGCATTCTTTTTACACTTTGCTGAAACACGGCCGTGATGTTGCCAATGAACAAAGTAGCGGCGGTAAGAATGGCAACAAACAATTTCCAGCTGGGCTGCATCATTCCGAATCCATCCCCGAAAAGACGTATGAAGCCGATGAACACGGCTGCCTTTACGATAGTGGCCATAAAGGAGGTAAAGACCGTCGGGGCCCCATCATACACATCCGGCGTCCAGAAGTGGAAGGGTGCCACAGAGGCTTTAAACGCCATTGAAAAGAGCAGCAGCAGCATGCCCACGATCAGTAAAGCCGGTGCCCCCTTTGCCTGGAATGATTCCAGCCCGATGGTAAAACTGCCTGTTGCCCCGTAGATCAGTGCAATCCCCATCAGCATCAGACCGGTGGAAAAAGAGCCCATCAGGAAATACTTCAGGGAAGCCTCATTACTCTTCAGGTTCCGCTTGTCGCTGCCGGTAAGGATATACAAGGGAATAGAGATGATCTCGATACCCAGGAATAACATCAGCAGGGAACGGAAAGAGGCCACCAGGGCTATGCCGCAGATGATAAAGAAGATAAGTGCAAAGTATTCTGCATAGTTGACCCCCACTTTTTCCATATCCCTTGCTGAAAGCAGGAAGTAAAGCAGGGTGGAGAAGATGGCCACGGTATCAAACAACAAAGCAAACCGGTCGAACTGGATCATCCCCATGCTGTTCACATGGAAGAAAACCGTTCCGCCCATTTCCAGGATATTCACCACCAGTAAAAGCACCATGCCTGCCACGGCGAGGTTGCGGACCACCGCCCTGCTCTTCGACAGGATGCCGCTGAACATCATGATAACACCAAATAAAGCCGATATAATTAAAGCGTTCATATTACTTACTTCTTAAGCAGGCTTTGCCTTACCAGGTCAAATTTTTCATTGAGCACCCCGGCCGCACCGGCGGTCTCGTTCAACATCAGTTGCGGGTAAACCCCCAGTACAAAAATCATCAGCACGATCACACCCAGCACCAGTTTTTCATTCAGGGAAATATCTCTGGCAAACTGCGTAATCTCATTTGCTTCCCCGTAAAACACCTTCCGGATCATATTGAGGGTATAAACAGCGCCGAAGATGATCCCCAGGCCGGCGAGGACTGTGAACCAGACATTGTACACCGTCAGTGAGCTGAAGATACCATTGAACATCAGGAACTCTCCGGGAAAAGCATTGGTCAGCGGCAGGGCAATATTTGCCAGCGCAATGATCACCAGGAAGATGGCCAGTACCGGTGCTTTGGCGGCAATGCCCCCCAGCGCTGAGATCTTCCGGGTCCCGAATTGTCTTTCGGTGATCTCCACCACGATCCACAACCCGATAATATTGATACCGTGGTTGAACATCTGGATCATCACCCCCTGGAACCCGGTAGTGTTTTGTGCAAAACAGGCCGCACACATCAGCCCGATATGTGCAATGGAGGAATAAGCCACCAGCCTTTTCAGGTCATCCTGCCGGATGGCAATAAGGGAAGCATAGACAGCGCCTCCCAGTGCCAGCGGTGTAATGAAATCGGCCCATTCAAATGAGGCCAGCGGCAGCACCGGCAATAACCACCGCAGCATACCAAACAACCCCATCTTCACCATTACCCCGCTCAGGATCATGGTAACCGGGGCCGGCGACTGTTCATAGGTATCGGGCTGCCAGGTATGAAGCGGAAAAACAGGCATCTTGATCGCAAAGGCAGCAAAGAAGAGCCAGAACAACCATTGCTGTGTATGACCGGACAGCTTAGCATCCAGGAATGACTGCAGCGAAAATGAATGCAGGGGGGTGTTCGACTGGATGTATAAAATACCGATCAGCATCAGCAGCGAACCGACAAACGTATAGATAAAGAATTTAAACGTAACCGCAATTCGCTTCTCCCCTCCCCATTGCGAACAAAGGAAATACATCGGGATTAGCGCCAGTTCCCAGAAGAAATAGAACAATAACGCATCGGATGCCACGAAGAATCCCATCATACCGGCCTGTGCCAGCAGCATAAGGGCATAAAAGTTATGGGGTTTCTGGTAAGCATTGTTCCAGGAAGCAAGGAGGACCAGCGGGTACGCCACCCCATTGAGCAGGGTAAGAAGGAGAGACATGCCGTCCATCTTTACCGAGAAACTGCTGTTCAGGGCTGTAAGCCAGTCGCAACTGTACGCCAGGTTCTTTGCATCCTGCAAAGCGGTAAGGCCAAGAACTGAAACCACCAGTGTTGCCAGGGAAGCCAGCAACGCCCAGGCCCTGGCCGACTGCCCTTTCTTTAAAAAGAAAGTGACAAAACCAGCCAGTAAAGGGATCAATATCAGTAAAACAGGGACCATACTATTTTCTCAAAAAGAATTGAATAACAAAAATCACCACCATACTCAGCACCATCAGCAGTACATATGTACCTACCTGGCCGCTTTGCAACAGCCGTAACTGCCGGCTGCCGTAGTTGACCGCCTTACCTACCCCGTTCACCAATCCATCCACTACTTTATTCTCAATGACCGATTTCAGGAACCCGCCAAACCGGTGAAGGGGTTGTACAAATATTTTATCATAGAGCTCATCCACATACCACTTATTCTCCAGCACTTTTCCAAAGCCGGTAGCCTCTGTACGCTGGTAGTTCCTGAACTTAGCCCAGGCAAAACCGATCATGATCAGCACCAGCACTGTTGAAAGCCCCATCAGCATATATTCCGTTGAATGAGACACCTCGTGCCCTTCTCCGTGTGCGGCAATAACCGGTGACAGGAAGGCGCTTAATTGGTCCCCGCCTTTTGAGATCACATCAGGAATACCTACTAAACCACCGGCCGCCGACAGCACGGCAAGAACAATTAACGGCACCGTCATGGCAGCAGGGCTTTCATGCAGGTGATGCTCCTGGTCATGTGTACCCCGGAATTTTCCGGTGAACGTAATGAAGAAGAGGCGGAACATATAAAAGGCAGTGAGCAAGGCGGCAAATAACGCCACCCCATATATCACCGGACTTTTCAGGTAGGCACTTAACAGAATGGCATCCTTGGAGAAGAACCCGCTGAATGGCGGAATACCCGCAATAGCGATACACCCGATCAGAAACGTGAGGTAAGTGATCTTCATCTTCTTACTCAGCCCCCCCATATTTCTTATATCCTGCTCACCTCCCATGGCATGGATCACACTGCCGCTGCCGAGGAACAGGAGCGCCTTAAAGAAAGCATGCGTCATAACATGGAAAACAGCGGCCGTATAAGCCCCGCAACCCAGGGCAAGGAACATAAACCCTAACTGGCTGACAGTGGAGTAAGCCAGTACTTTTTTAATATCATTTTGTTTTAAAGCGATGGTAGCCGCCAGCAGGGCGGTTGCCAGGCCGGTGTACGTCACGATATCCATCGTGAGGTGCGACATCGAGTAAAGGATATTGCTCCTGGCGATCATATAGATGCCGGCCGTTACCATCGTAGCGGCATGAATCAGCGCTGAAACAGGTGTGGGACCCGCCATCGCATCCGGCAGCCAGGTGTACAAAGGTATCTGTGCACTTTTACCGGTGGCCCCGATAAAGAGCAATATGGTAATGATGGTAATATCCGCATGGCTGAGCCCCTTGCCCTCCACCGGCGCAGTAGCCGCCGTAAATACATCGCCAAAGTTTACATTCCCCACTTTATTGATCAGCCAGAAAATGGCGATCAGGAAAGCCAGGTCGCCGATCCGGTTCATGATAAAGGCTTTGTTGGCGGCTTTGTTGTATTCCGGGTTTTTGAACCAATACCCGATGAGCAGATAAGAACAAAGCCCTACCCCTTCCCAGCCAATGAACATGATGACATAGTTGGCCCCCATTACCAGCAGCAGCATGGAGAAGACGAACAGGTTCAGGTAGGCAAAATACCGGGCATAGTGCTCCGGCTTCTCTTCCTGCATGTAAGAGGTGGAATATACATGAATAAAAAAGCCCACCCCGGTAATGATCAGCAGGAATAATGATGACAGCTGGTCGATCTGGAAAGCAAAAGGGATGACCAGGTTGCCAACTGAAATAAAATTGAAATAGTCAGCCGTATGGGTGTTGCCGTTTTTTACCTGCAGGAAAACCCAGATACTGATGGCAAAGGCGGCAAGGATAACCCCTGACCCGATGACCGCCGTCAGTGATTTCGACAGGTATTTTCTTCCCAGCCCGTTGACCAGGAACCCGATCAATGGCAAAAGCGGAATAAGATAAACCAATTGCAATGCGTTCTGCATAAATTTCTGCTAGTGCTTCAGCCTGTTTAAAAAGTTCACATCTACTGAATGTATGTTCCGGTACATCATGACAATAATGGCCAGTCCCACACTTACTTCTGCTGCCGCCACTACCATGATGAAGAAAACAAATATCTGCCCGCCTTCCGCAGCGCCGGCAACCACTGCCCTTGCTTCGTGCATTTTCGAAAATGCCACCAGGAGTAAGTTCACCGCATTCAGCATCAGCTCAATGCACATAAAGATGATAATGGCATTCCGGCGTGTCAGCACCCCCACCACGCCTATTGCAAAAAGGGCGACCGCCAGGTATATGTAATAATTGATTGGCATATACTACTCCCGTTTACTCTTTTTTACCTATCACCACAGCCCCTACCATGGCACTTAAAAATAAAATGCTGCTTATCTCGAATGGCACCACGTAGGTGGTGAACAATTCTTTTCCCAGGTTTTTGATCAGCCCGGCATTCCCGGCCACCACCATCGCCTGCTGTTTTTTAATATCCGCATCCTTCAGCGCTGCCACCAGCACCAGCAGCAGGCATCCGCCTGCAATAGCCCCCGCTATCTTTAACCACCGGTTCTTTTGCGGCTCTGTTTCTTTGCTGAGGTTCATCAGCATGATGACAAAAAGGAACAGCACCATGATGGCGCCGGCATATACGATGATATTTACAATGGCAAGAAACTGGGCGTTGAGAAGAATATAGTGACCCGAAATAGCAAAGAAAGTGGCGATCAGCCACAGTACGCTGTACACCGGATTCCGGCTGGTAACGACCATCAGTGCACTGAGGATCGCTGCAGCAGTAAGAAACCAAAATAAAATCTGACTCATTCCCATAAGCTGGTCAAAATTCCGAATAACAAAATCCCAATCAATAACATTATGCTTTCTCCCCCAGCGCTTTTTTATATGCTTCCGGTTCATTCACCGGGTGGGGGATCAGCAGGTCTTCCTTTTTATAGATAAATCCTTTTCTGGCATAATTGGCCGGGGCAAACGTCTGCGAAAGGTAGATCGCATCCTTC
This sequence comes from Chitinophagaceae bacterium, assembly GCA_046329665.1. Lineage (GTDB taxonomy): Bacteria > Bacteroidota > Bacteroidia > Chitinophagales > Chitinophagaceae > JJ008. The sequence continues at coordinate 112,886 of JAXLUG010000006.1, forward strand.
GGGCAGGCTTCTTCGCACAACCCGCAAAAGATACAGCGCAGCATGTTGATCTCATACTTTGCTGCATATTTCTCTTCCCGGTACAAATGTTCTTCACCCGGCAGCCGTTCTGCAGCCTCCATGGTGATGGCCTCTGCAGGGCAGGCCACCGCACACAGCCCGCAGGCCGTACAGTTTTCCCTGCCTTCCGCATCCCGGTTCAGTACATGCAGCCCGCGGAACACTTTCGAAAAACTTCGCTTCTGCTCCGGGTAGTTGATGGTCGCCTTCTTTTTAAACAGGTGGCTGACGGTGATCCCCATTCCTTTGAGGATATTCCACAGATAGATGCTCTCCAGGAATGTCATAGGCTTCCTGTTTACTTCCGCTGCCCTGTTTGTTAACCTTATACTCATTTTCAAAAGTTCGCAAATATATTATTTATTAGTCCGAAAGTCAGAGGTCAGAAAGTCCAAAAGTTATTTTCCGGAACGTTACATGTTTCTCCCCGCTACAGATACTGTTTTTCCGGCTTCCCCTCTTTCGGTCTTCTCTCTTTCTTTCTTTTTTAACCCGGCTTCAGTTCCCTGGTCATCGTCCCTTGCGTCGCACTCTTCATCGTCCCGTTCACTACTCACTTCTTCAGCCACAGGATCACCGCTGCTGTAAGGATCATATTCACCAGCGCCAGCGGTATCAGTTTCTTCCAGCCCAGGTTCATCAGCTGGTCGTAGCGGAACCGTGGAATGGTCCACCGGATCCAGAGGAACAGGAACAGGAAGAATGATATCTTCGTCATCATCACCGCAAAGCTGATGACCGACATCCACACCGGGCTCAGCCCCCACGACGCTTCGTTCACAAAAGGAATATCATAGCCGCCGAAATAGATCGTGGTCATCACGGCACTGCTGATGAACATGTTGATGTATTCAGCAAACAGGTAAAAGCCCAGCTTCATGGATGAATATTCCTGGTGATATCCAAAGTTCAGTTCATTTTCTGCTTCCGGCAGGTCAGATGGTGTACGGTTACATTCTGCCAGGGCACACACAAAGAAGATGATAAAGCCAAGTGGCTGGTAAAGGATGTGCCATCCATGCTGTACCTGGTTCGCCACGATCTCACTCATCTTCAAAGAACCGGTCATAAACAATACGGCAAGCAAGGCCAGTCCCATCGGCAGTTCGTAGGATACCATCTGTGAGGCGCCGCGGATCGCCGCCATCAGTGAAAACTTATTGTTAGAGGCCCATCCGCCGATCATAATACCATACACCCCCACACTCACCACGCTGAAGACGAGCAGTATTCCCATGTCCACATCCGCCACCTGCATCGGCAATACATGGCCATGCTTTGATACAAAGGGTGCCGCCCAGGGAATAACAGTGCTGGTAATAAGTGCCGTGATCATCGCCAGCCCCGGCCCCAGCACAAACAGAAATTTGTTAGAAGCCAGCGGTATGATCTCTTCCTTGAAGAAAAGTTTTCCTCCGTCTGCCAGCGGCTGTAAAATACCAAAGGGACCGGCCCGGTTCGGCCCGCGGCGGTCCTGCAGCCAGGCGGCTACTTTTCTTTCTGCATAGGTGGTGTACATAGCAATGAAGAAAGACAACCCGATGATCGCAAGGATCAGGATCCCCTTTCCGATAATGAACCACCAGTCTATTGATAATAATATCATGTCTTCAGTTGTTATCTGTCAATGGTGAATTGTGAATGGTCTAAAGCTGCATTCACAATTGACAATTCGCTATTCACTTTTTTCAAAAGTCTTACTGGTCGCCGGCCCCGGCAGCAAGGATATATCCACACTGTTCACATCACTTACACTATGTATATCCATCAGCAATTTGGGACCGCGGCCCCCCATTACTTCGGGCATGGTTTCTTTAGGCCGCTGCAACCCGATATAATGGCCCTGCGAAATCACCGAGTGGCGGCTGATCTTTGTCGGGCCTTCGATCACCCAGTCACCGGCCTGCTTCTTATCAAAGCGGCAGGTGTTGCAGATCCAGCCTGGTTTGCCATCATAGCTTTGCACTTCACCCCATTCATCTTTCCGGGCGGTTACCCGTAATACTTCATCCCCCCGTTGCCAAAGGGTTACTTTGCCGCAGCACTTATCACAATCACGGTGTGCATCCACCGGTTTGGTAAACCATACCCTGTTCTTAAAGCGGAATGTTTTATCCGTCAAGGCCCCCACGGGGCATACATCGATCATATTTCCGCTGAAGTCATTGTCAATGGCTTTCGAAATGTAGGTTGATATTTCCGCATGATCGCCTCTGTCCAGTACGCCGTGTACCCGGTTATCGGTGAGCTGGTCGGCGACATAGGTACAGCGGTAGCAAAGGATGCACCTGGTCATGTGCAGCTGTATGTAAGGCCCTATATCTTCCTTTTCGAATGTTCTTCTTTTGAATTCGTAGCGGGTGCCTTCCTTTCCATGCTCATAGCCCAGGTCCTGCAGGTGGCATTCTCCGGCCTGGTCGCAGATGGGGCAATCCAGCGGGTGATTGAGGAGGAGGAACTCCACCACACCGGCCCTGGCGTCCTGCACTCTTTCACTGGTAATATTTTTAACCACCATCCCGTCCATGACATTGGTACGGCAACTGGCGACCAGTTTCGGCATCGGCCGGGGATCCGCTGTTGAACCGGCTGCCACTTCTACCAGGCAGGTACGGCATTTTCCCCCGCTGCCTTTCAGTTTGCTGTAATAGCACATGGCAGGGGGCGTCACATCGCCACCGATCTGGCGGGCGGCATGTAATATTGTGGTACCCGGTTCAACATCAATAGTGATGTTGTCGATCGTTACTTTGAATAATTTTTTTTCTTCGGCCATAATATTTATTTCTCGCAGCGGACGCAAAGGTGCAGCGTCGCAACGGCTTATAACTTATTCGCAATTCGCTTTATGCCATTTTTCAATAGGACTTCATTAAAATTTACGAGCAACCCAAGTTTCATATTTGTCAATTTCAAATAAGTCAGAACCTGCTTATAGTGAATATCAGCCAGGGCCTCCACACTCTTTAGTTCAATTATTACCTTTTCTTCTAAAATTATATCCGCCCTAAACCCCACTCCCATTACCTTATTTTCATGAACCAACGGAATACCCTGCTGTCTTTTATATGATAACCCCGTTTTACTCCATTCATAACAAAATATCTCTTCATATACACTTTCAAATAACCCGGGTCCATACTCCTTATGAATCCTAAAACAGATATCAAGGGCTAACGTCACAATTTCATTCTCACTCATAAATCAATTTTAACACCCGCTGCGGCCTTATCCCTTTGCGTCCGCTGCGAGAAACAATTTTAGGCAGGTGCCACTAACTTTACCGCATCTGCATATCCCGCCAGCCCGTAATTCCTCCGCAGGCACTCTTCCGGGTTGTTGACATGCCATTCAAACTCATCCCTGAAATGACGGATCGCTGCTGCTACCGGCCATGCCGCCGCATCACCCAGCGGACAAATCGTATTCCCTTCTATTTTCCGTTGTATATCCCAGAGCAAATCGATATCACTCATCTTCCCCTTTCCATTCTCGATGTTCAGCAAAATCTTCTCCATCCAGCCGGTCCCTTCCCGGCAGGGCGAACATTGCCCGCAGCTCTCATGCCGATAAAAGCGGGCCAGTGTATAGGTATGCTTTACCACACACTGGGTTTCATCCAGCACTATAAACCCACCTGATCCCATCATACTGCCCGTGGCAAAACCACCATCCGCCAGGCTTTCATACGTCATCATTCTCGTTTCCCCTTTCGCCGTCTTCAACAACAAATTCGCCGGCAGAATCGGTACCGATGAACCGCCCGGAATACAGGCTTTCAGTCTTTTGCCATTGGCCATACCACCGCAGTATTCATCGCTGTAAATAAATTCTTCTACCGAGATCGTCATATCGATCTCATAAACGCCCTGCTTTTTGATATTGCCGCAGGCCGAGATCAGTTTGGTACCGGTTGATTTGCCGATGCCGATCTTAGCGTACTCTTCGCCACCCTCATTAATGATCGGCACCACGGCTGCTATGGTCTCCACATTGTTCACCACCGTCGGGCAGTCCCACAATCCTTTCACCGCCGGGAACGGAGGTTTGATCCTGGGATTCCCTCTTTTACCTTCCAGTGATTCCAGCAATGCTGTTTCTTCCCCGCAGATATAAGCACCGGCGCCACGCTGCACATAGATCTCCAGGTCGAATCCGCTGCCAAGAATATTTTTTCCCAGCCAGCCATTATTCTTTGCCTCAGCAATGGCCTGTTCCAGTATGTCCACGATCCAGGCATATTCACCCCGGATATAGATATAAGATCGGTTGGATCCCAGGGCAAATGAAGAAGTGATCATCCCTTCGATCAGCAAATGCGGAATGAACTCCATCAGGTACCTGTCTTTGAAGGTACCCGGTTCCGATTCGTCCGCATTCACCACCATGTAGCGGGGCACTCCTTCCGGTTTTGCCAGAAAGCTCCATTTCATCCCTGTCGGGAAACCGGCGCCGCCACGGCCCCGGAGACCGCTTTTCTTTACTTCTTCCGTTACTGCATCGGGGCTCATCGTCTTCAATGCCTTCTCCACACTGCGATAGCCGCCATGCTGGCGGTACACATCGTAAAGCCTGATGTTTTCAATGTGTGCTTTGTCTAATAATAATTTTCGTCCCATATCCTGGTACTACTCTTTGTTATTCGGTTTAAACTTTTTGTTCATTTCATAAACTCCCCTGATTACTGCCCCGATCGTTGCACCCAGAAAAATATAGTTCCGGCTCCCATCCTTCCGTGTCAGAAAGACAAACAAGAATGCAGCAACTACACCAATTAAAAAGTAAATTCTGTAGTCGAATTTCATCTTGTTAGTTTACCTGACCGCCTGCCTCGCAAACAACAACCAGCGCTTTCCCTTCCTCACCCACACTTCCAGCACTTTCAAATGATAATTTCCGTCGCTGCCATTCAGCCTGGCGGCTATATCTGCCACAAACCGCACATTGGCCATATTCCCGTTCATCATCACCTGTATGCTGTCTTCCCTGTAACTCACATATTTCATATAACCCGTTTCCAGGTTCTTTATCATATCGTTCTTTGTTTCCACCCAGCCATTGCTGTGGCCGTAGCTTAAACTCTTATCCGTTTGCTGGTTTATGGATACCGTATTCCCTTTTACCAGCGCCTGGTGAAATTCTTTCAGGGTCGTTGTCAGCTTTTCCTCGTCTGTCTGCGAAAAAGCCGGCAGCACCACCAACATCATACAGGCGATCAATATTCCTCTCATATCACTCCGCTTTTACTGTATGAAGGCTGTACAAAGTGGTGTTCTTTTTTATTTTCACCCACACCATCTCCAGGTTCACGGCAAACGGTACTGAACTGCCATCAGCCTTGTATTCCCTTCCTTTATAAAAGAACTTTACAGTTGTCGAATCCCCATGCGATGAAACCCCGTAGCCATTGGTCATGGTGGCCTGTACATACTTCGAGGGGTTGTGTATGATATTTCTGATCGCTTCACTCCTGGTTTCTTGTGTACCCGCTCCGTTCAGGTGGGTCATATTCGGCGCAAAGAGCTTTTCCAGCGTTGCACTGTCCCGGGTTTCGAAGATGGTGCTGACCAGCAGTTTTGAATTCGCCATGGCCTGCACCGTCTTTTTCGACTGTGCCCCTGCCTGCAAACAGCCGGCAACGAGTATTATGATCAGGTATTTCCTCATTTAGTTCTGCATGGTTTGTTTATTTCTGCATTCTGCTATGATGGCATCCACTTTCTCCTTTGTCAGGTGTTCCCGGTAATGTTTTCCCATCTGCATCATGGGCGCATAACCACAGGCGCCAAGGCATTCCACCGTTTTCAGGGTAAACATGCCGTCCGCCGTGGTCTCGCCCGGTCGGATACCGAGCTTCTCGTAAATATATTTGATAATATCATCGCTTCCGTTCAGCATGCAGGGGCCCGTCTGGCACACTTCAAACATATACTTGCCCACCGGCTTCAGGTTATACATACTGTAAAAAGTGGCCACTTCATATACCTCAATCGGCTTCAGGTTCAGGAGGGAGGCTACATAATCCATTGTCTCGGTGCTCAGCCAGCCGCCAAATTCCTGTTGCGCCAGGTGCAGGACAGGGATAACAGCACTTTTCTGTTTACCCTCGGGATAAAAATGAATGATCCGTTGTACTTCTTTCAGTTTATCGTCTGAGAACTGTTGCATGTATCATTTAATTTTTCAGGTACTTCTCCGGAATCGGCTGCCCCTTTGATTCGCTATCGAATACCCAGGAAAGTATCCAAAACCTTGTTCCGTCAAAATACAACTGAATACTATTGATTCCTCTTTCTGTCACGGGCCCGTTCTTTTCATTTCTCGTTTCATATGTACTCCATACCTGGTAAATGGCCCCGAACTGTTCCACTTTCCTGCTGATCTCCGCTTCGTAAAACCCGTTTCGTTCCAGCTCCGCATCGGAGGCCTGGTGATACTGTTTTAATGTTACCAGCCGCAGCGTCACCTTACCATTTTCCCCCTTTTGTGCCATGCCTACCAGGGCATTGGGTACATGTAAAAGACTGTCTCTTTCATAGCTTACTTTTTCTCCTTTTTTCACGGTCACCACCGCATAGTAAGCTTTCATAATACCATCCAGCGTACTCACATCATCACCATAGGGTGTTTTTTGCTGTGCAATCACTGCAGGTCCTTCAAGAAGGCAGATAACAGCGGAAAGAACAGCAAGTATTTTCACTTTCGGCATTTCATTTTTTTTATGCATCCAGTTCACCGGCGATCAGGTTCAGCGAACTCATCGTCATGATCGCATCACTCAGCATACTGCCCTTGGTCAGTTCTTCATAGGCCTGGTAATACACAAAGCAGGGCCGGCGGAAATGCAGGCGGTAAGGTGATCTTCCCCCGTCACTCACCAGGTAAAAACCAAGTTCCCCGTTGGCAGCTTCCACACAATTGTACACTTCCCCGGCCGGGATATCGGTTTCCCCCATGATGATCTTGAAATGGTAGATCAGTGCTTCCATCTTAGTGTACACATCTGCTTTCGGCGGCAGGTAATATTCGGGCACATCAGCATGGTATATTTCCGCTTCAGCGCCTTTGAACTCCTGCACTTTCTGGTAGGCCTGCTCGATGATGCTCAGGCTCTGCCACATCTCCTGGTTACGGACCAGCCAGCGGTCATAATTATCGCCGGTGGTGCCAACAGGTATATTGAACTGAAAATCTTCGTAAGAACTGTAGGGCGTATGCACCCGTACGTCATAATCGACGCCGGCGGCCCGGAGATTAGGCCCGGTAAACCCATAGTTCAGCGCCCGGTCTGCACTGATGGCCCCGGTGCCAATGGTTCGTTCCATGAATATGCGGTTCCGCTGAAACAGGTTCTCAAATTCTTTCAGCACCCGCGGGTATTCCTTCAGGAATTTTTCCAGTTTCTGAAAAGCAATGTCATTGAAGTTTCTTTCAAAACCGCCGATCCGCCCGATGTTGGTGGTAAGCCGGGCGCCGCACACCTCTTCATATATCTCGTAGATCAGTTCCCGGTATTGCATCACGTACAGGAAGCCTGTATAGGCCCCGGCATCCACCCCTACGATGGAATTGCAGATGAGGTGGTCTGAAATACGGGCCAATTCCATGATGATGACCCGGAGATAATCCACCCGCTTGGGTGTTTTGATCCGGAGCAGTTTTTCGCAGGTAAGGTGCCAGCCCATATTGTTGATGGGTGAAGAACAGTAGTTCAGCCGGTCGGTAAGCGTGGTGATCTGGGCCAGCGGTCTTCTCTCTGCCAGTTTTTCAAAAGCCCGGTGAATATAACCGATGGTTTGTTCGGTAGATACGATCCGTTCACCATCCAGTTCAAGGATATTCTGCATTACGCCATGCGTGGCCGGGTGGGTGGGCCCCAGGTTAAGCGTGGTGGTGGTTTTTTCAATTGAACCTTCCGGTAGTTTTATATGATGTTCTGACATAAAATCAATTTGAAAATTTGAAAATGTGCGAATGTGAAAATAGATGCAGTCGTTCCTTGCTTCGCATTTTCACATTTACCTGTTGTCACATTTTCGCATTTTTCTATCCTCTTCCAAACATTTCATCATCCTTATCGATCCTGGTCTGGTCTTCCAGCGGAAACTCCTTCCGCATCGGGAAATAGTCCATCTCTTCCACATTCAGAATACGCTTCAGGTTTGGGTGCCCGGTAAAATTCACACCGAAAAAATCATAGGTCTCCCGCTCCATCCAGTTTGCGCCGGAAAATAAACCGGTGGCAGTATAGATATCCGGTTTATTGATATCAGTGAACACTTTGAAACGTATCCGCACATTGTCCTGTATATTATGAAGATGGTATACCACCGCCAGTTCACGACCGGTATTTTGCGGGTAATGTACTGCGGTGATATCTGAAAGGAACCGGAATTTCAGTTCCGGGTCATCGTAGAGGAAGTTGAGCACTTTCAGGTTTATTTCCTTAGGTGCTTCAAAGGTCAGCATGCCATAAGGTTCTTCAAAGCCGGTGACCTGTTCGCCGAATTTTTCAGTGAGCCTGTTCTTTATGTTTTCGTTGGTCAAACTCATACTCGTTAATCGACATTCTGCATCAGCTATGCTGCTGATGTTGATTTTATACTTTACTGTATTCCGTAGCTTTCCAAAAGGGCTTTGTACTGGTCACCATTCCGCCTTCTGAGGCTTTCCTTACCCACCAGGTCCTGTATACGCAGTACACCATCGATAATGGCTTCGGGTCTCGGGGGGCATCCGGGCACATATACATCCACCGGTATTACCTGGTCGATTCCCTGTAATACACTGTAGGTATCAAATATTCCTCCGCTGCTGGCACAGGCCCCCACGGCCATTACCCAGCGTGGTTCAGCCATCTGCAGGTAAACCTGCTTTACCACAGGTCCCATTTTTTTAGCGATGGTACCCATCACCATCAGCAGGTCGCACTGTCTGGGGGAAAATCCTACCCGTTCAGAGCCAAATCGTGCCAGGTCGTAGTGCGAACCCATGGTGGCCATGAATTCGATCCCGCAGCAGGAGGTGGCAAAAGGCAGGGGCCATATAGAGTTTTTTCTTGCCAGACCGATCACTTTATTCAGGGAGGTGGCAAAAAAACCTTCCCCCTGGTGACCGTCCGGCATCTCCACGATACTGATATCGTTTTCCAGCGGCTTCTGAATGAGGTTGTATGATACGGGACGAGGCATTTTCTATTACTTTTTTGATAGAAGGTTATAGTATTTAAAACAACCATGAACTCCTGGTAGTTCACTGCAATCTTCAATATTCAATGAACAAATATTCTGCTTTCTACTCCTCCCACTTCAATGCACCCTTTTTTATAATATAAACAAACCCGCACAGGAAGAAGGCCACAAACATAACAACAGCCCAGAAGCCCGGCCAGCCCAGGCTTTTAAAATTCACAGCGTAAGGATAAAAAAAGATTACTTCCACATCAAACAGCACAAAAAGAATGGCAGTAAGAAAATATTTGATCGCCATCGGATGGCGGGCATCGCCATGGCTTTCGATCCCACTGGAAAAGTTCTGAAGTTTATCGGAGGTTTTCCTTTTTGGCCCCAGCAAATGGGTGACCACAGTTAAAAAAATTACCAGTCCTACAGCAATTGCCACCTGTAAGGCCACCGGGAGGTAAGATTGGGCGCTGTCAAGGCCGGCACCCGTTTGAAGTAAATGAATCATAAGCCCTTACTTCCGGCAAAAATAAGGTGGTAGCCTGAAATTACCTTATTAAAAAACCGGGCCTCCCGGCAAAAGAAAAATCCCCTCAGCCAGGAGCTTAAGGGGATTTTCTTTGTAAAAGAAGAAAACCGAGTTTATCATCGTTTGGCAACTGCTGTTTTACCGGCAGTGCTTGTCTTTGATTTAGTTGTAACGGGTTTTTTAATGATCGCTGAGGGGGCCTGTGCCTTTCCGGTACCTTTATTAGGCTGTGCCGGCGGTTTTGTGGCAGGCGCCTTCATCAGGATATCAATGTTTTTCTGGATGTTCTCGGCGTTAGCAACATCCACCATTTGCCATTTCTTCAGGTAGTCGATCGCTTTTTCCTTATCCTTTGCATCATTGGCATAATAGATCGCCAGGAAGCTTGCAGAGCTGATGTATTGTTTTTTGAACTTTGCGGTGTCCTTATTGCTGAAGTCAAACAGTTTTATCGCATCGGGCACGGCAATGCTGTCCTTTCTTACTGTATCCATAACCCGTGAGTTATTGAAAGCCCATTCATAACCATACACCTGGTCGGGGAACAGCTCCTCCATTTTCAATGCGGCCTCTCTTGACCGGGGGTTATTAGGGGTAAAATAATAGGACAGCGTAAGGTCAAAATAATCATTGATCGTAGGCTTGGGCTTGATGCTGATGATCTTCTGTATTACTACCGCTTCCTTATCCCTTGCTTTCTTTTCCTTGAGTATTTTAGCCAGGGTCTTTAGGGTCTCTATTTTAGAAGAGAGCACGGTGTCCATTTCTGATGCCATGTTAAATGCCTCTATGATCTCGTCATCCGTTCCACCTGTCTTTTCGAGGATCTTTGCCCTGGTTGTATAGTCGTTGGCATTAATGTCCTCCGGGTTTTTCTTCAGCATGAACAGGTCACTGTATCTTTTTGCAGCCTGGAAATCTCCTTTCTGCAGGTTGGCGTCTGCCAGCAGGCGGTATACTTTGGGTTTTGTGTTCTCGCCCATTGCGGAGATCACAGACTGGCCTTTGGCATTCGCACAATCAAAGTCTTTTCTTGCCCAGCATAACTGTGCATACAGGTATTGGTCCTGTATATCTGCGTCGGGCAGCTTGCTATCCATATATTTCTGTAAATATGTTTCCGCTTCTTCAAATTTTGCCCGGTAGAAGTAGTAATAGAACAGTTCGTAGTATGCTTCTGTGAACTTCGGATCCTTTGTGGTGGCCTCATTCAGGTACTGGAGTACCAGTTCCCAGTTCTTTTGCGACTGGAACAGCATCGCCAGGCGAAAGCTTGCAGGTGCGAAATTCGGGTTTACCTCCAGGGCTTTCTTATAAGTGGCAAATGCCTGTCCGCCGCCTTCTCCCTTACCGGCTTTTCTGTAGGCATTTCCCAACTGGAGTAACGTTTCTGTATTCTTAGGGTCTTTTGCGGAGGCATCTTCCAGTAATCTTACTGCATACTGGTAATCCGCATCTTTTGCATCGTTGATGGCACGGCCAATGGCTGTTTCAATTACGGGGTCATCACCCTTTTTCCCGCGGGTCATGGTAAGAGCGGTTTCGAATTCCTGGCGGGCCTCATCTTTTCTGCCTGCGAGCAGGTCTACATGGCCAATTCCCACCTTGATAAGGGGTGCTCCATTGGTAGATTGCAGCCCTTTATCATAGATACTGCGGGCACTGGCAATCCTTGAGCTCATTATTTCATCGCTTTCGAGTTTTGTCTGCCCTAACCAGTAGATCGCATCGATGTTATTGGGGTTTTGCGCAAGTAAACTCTCAAATACTCCCTGTGCATTTTTGATGCGTCCGGCATACAGGTGGTTCATCCCCTCCTGCAGTGTCTGCGCTTTAACAGCGGACGACAGAAAGAGTCCGGCTGCTAATAAAGTGATAGTGGTTTTCTTCATTTTACTTCTTCTTTTAAAGTTTGTAAATATAACTAAGTCCCGTCTTTACTCATTCAGTCTCACCGGCCTGATACCAAAATTTTTTTTCGTGGGTACCAGGTAAGCCCGCCTGAATATCTTCTGGCCTGTCTCTCCGCTCATAAAATTTGCAAATGCTGTTCCAAGTCCCCGGTAATTTTCTTTCAATATATAAACCAAATCCCGTACCATTGGATAACGCCGCAGGTAAATATTTGCCTGGTAAGCTTTTACAAACTTTCCCGGCTGATCTGTACTTTCCACCCACGCCATTTTTACTTTTTTCAAAAAACTAAGTGCCGCTGTGTCTTCCGGGTTACCGATCCAGCTTATTCCTATAAAACCGATCACACCCGGGTGCTCTGAGACATAATTGATAACCCCTTCGCTGCTGCGGGCCGCCATTGCATCCGGTGTCAGCGGAGCGCCCCGCAATATCGAATCGATGATATATCTTACTGTACTGGTTGCTTTTACCCCATCAAAGACAGGAATTAAATTTTTCTTAAACTTCCCGGTAAGTATTTCACGCAGGTTCTGTACGGTGAACAACGAATCCGGTGCAGACGGGTGTACGATCACGGCAATAGCATCCAGCGCTATGGTCATGCTCTTAAGATCTTTCTTCAGCGAGTCGGCCACAAAATCCTGTTCTTCCTTGCTCGCATGTCTTGTTGCGATCACCATTCTTACTGAATCATTCGGGAGATCCTTCAGGCATTCGGCCTCCGGCTTGTAATCCACCAAAATATGCGCCCCTGAATGCTGTGATTCATATACCTTAACCTGCTCATCTATGATGGGTTTGAACGACTCGTCAGCGCTTACACGAATGGTCCCTTTATAGGCATTATCCGGCAATTCGTCCCGCTGCTGATCGAACGACTTGCAGGATGCCACTATTACCAGGAACGCCACAAACGGGATTAAATACCCGCTGAATTTCTTTTGGCCCGGAACCTTCATTTGAAATATTGTTTTTTATATCCTCTGTATAACCGCCACAGGCCATATACCACACTCATCCCGCCGAAAACCCTTTCCAGCATATCTGGTTTACCCAGCTGATCATTTAAGGGAAAATGTCCCAGCTTATCTCTGAACAGAAAGAACAAACCAACCAGTAAGATGAGGATGCCCATTCCGTAGTCCATAAGCGACTTCATCTGAGACACCTGCTGCCTTTTCTTCTTTTCGTACTCGTCAAATATTTGGCTCATCCTGCTGACTCTTTCTTGATGAAAAATCATCCCTGGCAGAAACGATTTGCCAGGGACGTATGAATTGGAGCAAATTATTAAAATTTTATAATTCCACACCTATAAAAGTTACCGGTATCATATAGTTTACAGGAACATTGATCCCGTTCTGAAGGGCAGGTGTCCATCTCGGCATTTTTTTACAAACACGAAGCACTTCCTTGTCGAACACAGGGCCACCGCTGGAAACGATTTCGAAGCCGCTCACCCCTCCATCCGCATCTACCCGGAAACGTATTTTCACTTCCTTCTTCTCCCCTTCCGCCAGGTCTTCCGGGGTCCTCAGGTTATCGGCCAGGTATTTACTTAACCCTTCCGGTCCGCCGGGAAACGCTGCATTTCTTTCCTGCGCCATGAAAGTAACTTGAATATCATTTTTTTCGCTGCCGCCTGCATTATCGCCGTCTGTGATGGTTGCCGGGCCCTTCAGAGTTCCATCATCAGGCTTCCCGGTAACATCCTGGTCCCCTGCCTGCTTATTGGTAAGGCTGGCCACCGTTGTCATGGTGTTTTTTACCTGGTCATCCTTTTTGATAGCTATCTTACTGGTTAGCCTGGCTGTGGCTGTTTTAGGAACCGATTGTTGTTTCACCACCTTTTTAGGCTGTGCCGGTTGTTCAACCTGTTTGTGTACTACCACATATTCCTTTATCAGCACACTGTCTTTTTTGCTGTAGGTAACACCGGCATTTGTTTCTGCCGATTTAAACATGCCGGCTGCTGCAATGATGCCTGCGAAGACCAGGCCGCCGCACAATGCAAACCATAACCGCCTGTCATACGTTTTCCGCAAAGCATAGGCGCCATAGTCCTTATTCCTTTTTTCAAATAATATATCCAGGAAGTCGGCCCGGAGAATTTCATTGTTTGTCATAGTGGTGCGTTTGGAAATCAGATGCGGGTGGTTTCGTATTCCACATGAAAGCCGCAGCAGAAATAGTTATTAATTAATAATTATAAATTCTTTGTTTTAGCCCAACTTTGCGGCATGAAAATTCTCATGGTTTGTTTGGGTAATATCTGCCGCAGCCCTATTGCGGAAGGTGTATTACAGGACAAAGCGTTCAGGGCAGGATTAAACTGGAGTGTGGAAAGCGCCGGCACGAACAGTTATCATACGGGGGAGGCCCCGCATCCGCTGGCACAGAAAGTAGCCCGTATGAACGGTATTGATATAAGCCATCAGCGAAAAAGAAAATTCATTGCTTCAGATTTCGATGTATACGACCGGATTTATGCCATGGCAGGAGATGTTCTGGAAGATATGAAACGGATAGCCGGAAAGAGATATGACGGAACCAAAGCCGCCCTGCTGATGAATGAACTTTATCCCGGAAAGAACTTAGATGTACCTGACCCCTGGTACGGACCGGAGCCGGGATATCACGAAGTGTATGACCTGATCAATAAGGCCTGTGATATGATCATTGAAAAATATGCTGTCACCAAAACAACCGGCCTGTAATCAAATAAACCGTTTGAGGATCTGTTTTACTAACTTAACCTGCTGATTTTATCTGACGAACTAACATGACCAAACCATCATTACCCCAGGGAACCAGGGATTTCGACCCGGAAGTGGTTCGTAAAAGGAATCATATCCTGAATACGATCAAGACTGTTTTTGAACTGTACGGCTTTCAGCCGCTGGAAACACCCGCCATGGAAAATACAGAGACCCTGATGGGCAAATACGGGGAAGAAGGCGATAAACTGATATTCAAGATCCTTAACAACGGGCTTGATAACAAAGAAAAAGAAAAGCAGATCAGGGAAGATTTCGAAAAAGTGCTGCAGGGGAAAAATGTGAAAGGTATTACCGAAAGGGCACTCAAATACGATCTTACTATTCCTTTTGCCCGGTACGTGGCCATGCACCATCAGCAGCTTGTTTTCCCGTTTAAACGCTACCAGGTTCAGCCGGTATGGAGGGCCGACAGACCCCAGAAAGGAAGATACCGGGAATTCTGCCAATGTGATGCCGATGTGGTAGGGAGCCATTCGTTGCTGAACGAAACTGAACTGGCCCTGATCTATCATGAGGTGTTTACCCGGTTAGGTATCACCGGATATGAACTCCGGATCAATCACCGACAGGTGCTGACCGCACTGGCAGAAGTATGTGGCGGGGCCGACCGGATGACGGATATTACGATTGCCATCGATAAACTTGATAAGATCGGATTAGAAAAAGTCAAGTCAGAATTATTGTCAAGGGGGCTGAATGATCAGCAGGCTGCCATCATTGAAAAATACCTGCACATTTCAGGAAGCAATGAGGAGATCCTGAACAGCCTGTATTCAATTGTCGGATCTGCAGAAAGCGGTAAAAAAGGCATTGAGGAATTAAGGCAGGTACTGAACAATCTTCAACCCGGATCCATAAACATTAAGACCGATCCCACCCTTGCCCGTGGCCTTAATTATTATACAGGTGTCATTTTCGAAGCAAAAGCACCCGCCGGGGTTAAGATCGGAAGTATTGGTGGCGGTGGCCGTTATGATGACCTCACCGGTTTATTCGGGGTACCCGGTATCCCGGGTGTCGGTATCTCATTTGGGGTTGACAGGATGTATGATGTAATGGATGAGCTGAACCTTTTTCCGCCAGGCATCAATATCAGTACACAGGTGCTTTTTTTCAACCTGGGTGAGGCCGAAAGCAGGAAGGCCTTTGAACTGATGCAGCAACTGCGTCAGCAGGGTGTACGCTGCGAACTGTACCATGAAGCAGTAAAATTTGACAAGCAATTCAGGTACGCTGAAAAGAAATCGATTCCCTTTGCCATTATCATCGGTGAGAAAGAATTAAAAGAATCCTGCTGCAACATTAAAAACCTTGGAACCGGCAAACAAGAGACAGTTTCCTTTGCCGGGCTTTCCGGCTACCAATTTTAAGATCAGACAGGATCAGTACTGGCTTCGCAGCAGCTCCTGATATCCATAAAAAGACCAGGCGCCTTCACTTTTGGTGCCTTCCATATCCACATCCTGTACCTGGACCCGCATGCCTTTTACCTTACCTTCCTCGGTGCGGCGAAAGGTTGCAGTGCCTGCATAAGCGACAATTTCAAATACGTCTTTGTTGTCAGTTTTCTTCAGTTCGGAATTGCCCATAACAGAGGTGGCCGTAAGTACCCCGTTTTCTAACACGACCCCGATCTCAGCCACCGGGCTGCCGTCGGGAAACTTATACTTGCCGGTATATTCCTGGAGTGAATCAGTTTGTGCATGCAGGGCTGAAAATGCAACGATAAAGGAAAGGGAAAGCAACAGTTTTTTCATATTGTGTGGTTTTTGAAGACAAAACGAATTTCAGCAAAAAAAGTTACAGGCCGGAAAAAATCCTGTTACATTTTTTCATATATCAAAGCAGCCCCCTGGCCTACGCCCACACACATGGTCGCCAGCCCGTACCGGGTACCACTCCTCCGCATTTCATGAAGCAGGGTGGTGGAAATGCGGACACCGCTGCAGCCAAGCGGATGTCCCAGAGCAATTGCCCCGCCGTTCACGTTCACTTTGGCACTATCCAGCCCAAGGTCTTTTATACAGGCAACAGACTGGGAAGCGAAAGCTTCATTCAGTTCCACCAGCCCGATATCATTTAGTCCCAGGCCTGCCCGCCGGAGTGCCTTTTGGGTGGCCGGCACAGGGCCAATGCCCATGATGGCGGGGTCCACCCCTGCCACGGCCATTGATACCACCCTTGCCAATGGCCTGAGATCATATTTTTTTATCGCCGCTTCCCCGGCCAGCAGCATGGCAGCCGCCCCGTCATTTATTCCGGAGGAATTCCCGGCCGTAACGGTGCCGTCTTTAATGAACGCCGGTTTAAGTGAGGCGAGTTTTTCAAGAGAAGTCTCCCTGGGATGCTCATCATTGATCAGCCAGGAAATAAGGCCCTTCTGATTTATTTCTACCGGGGCGATCTCGTCGGCCCATTTATCAGCCGCTTTTGCCGCAAAGTATTTTTGCTGTGAAGACAGGGCAAACCTATCCTGTTCTTCCCTGGAGATATTCCATTGTTTTGCCACCTTCTCGGCGGTCTCGCCCATCGTATACGGGTGGTACATCGCAGCCAGGTTCTTGTTCACAAACCTCCAACCCATTGTAGTGTCAAAAACTTCTGCTGACCGGCCAAAAGCTGTCTCACTTTTTGCCAGCACGAAGGGCGCACGGGTCATGCTCTCCACACCACAGGCTATGACGAGCTCCGCATCGCCGCATTTGATCTGCCTGGCGGCATCCATGATCGCCTGCAGTCCGGATGCGCAAAGACGGTTTACCGTTGACCCTGCAACCGACACCGGGAGGCCTGCCAGTAATAAGGCCATCCTGGCCACATTCCGGTTATCTTCGCCCGCCTGGTTGGCGGCCCCTGCTATTACATCCTCTATCTCGCTGACATCAATCTGTTCGTTTCGTTTTAATACGGTCCTGATAACATGGGCCAGGAGGTCATCCGGCCGCATGCCTGCCATCATACCTCCATACTTTCCGATGGGGGTGCGTACAGCGTCAACGATATAAACAGCATTCATTAATAGAAATTTGTCAGCAAATATCAGTGAATTAAAAGAAACCCGGTAAAGGCAGGTTATCTTTGCACTGTGAAAATCACAGCTAAAAATATCAGGCATCTTACCCTGGCCGGACTGGAACAGTACTTTGAAGAGCTGGGGGAGAAGAAATTCAGGGCCAAACAGGTCTATGAATGGCTCTGGCAAAAACACGCCATGAGCTTTGCCGATATGACCAACCTGAGCAAGGAACTCCGGCAAAAACTGGGCGAAACGTTTACGCTTCCTGTTCTTACAATCGATACCATTCAATATTCTTCCGACGGCACAATCAAATCCCGTTTCAAAACACATGATAATCATTTGGTGGAAGGTGTGCTGATCCCCACCACTTCAAGATTCACCGCCTGTGTATCATCACAGATCGGGTGTTCACTGAGCTGTAAATTCTGTGCCACAGGATATATTGACAGGAAAAGGAACCTTGATTTTGACGAGATCTATGATGAAGTGGTGCTGATCAACCAGCAATGCGAAACCGCTTATGGAAAGAAGCTGAGCAACATCGTTTTTATGGGCATGGGAGAACCTTTACTTAATTATAAGAATGTGCTCCGGTCCATTGAAAGGATAACATCCCCTGACGGGCTGGGCATGAGCCCGAGAAGGATAACCGTTTCAACGGCCGGTGTGGCAAGGGCCATCCGCCAGCTGGGTGATGATAAGGTGAAATTCAAACTGGCATTATCCCTCCATGCTGCCAACGATGCCAAACGGCATGAGATCATGCCGATCAATGACAGCAACAACATAAAATCGCTGACAGACGCACTGAATTACTTTTATAAACAAACCGGTAATGAAATAACATTTGAATATATTCTCTTCAGGGATTTTAACGACAGCCTCCAGGATGCTGACGAACTCATAAAGATATACCGCCAGGTACCGGCAGACCTGATAAACATCATCGAATATAACCCCATCGATTTTGCCAGCTTCGAGAAGCCGGAAGAAGAAAAAGTGCAGGCCTTCATGCAATACCTGGAAAAGCACCGGGTAAATGTGCGGCTTCGCCGGTCAAGGGGAAAAGATATCGATGCCGCCTGTGGCCAGCTTGCTAATAAGGAAACCCGCTGATCAACGGGATTCTCCCTTTACGAAGATTTTCATACTTCTCATTAAACCTCAATGAACAACAGCGGTCTGTAATAGCGTTCACAAATTTTTTAAAAATAAGTGCCGAAGGTTTCAAGTACCTGTGGCGTCCAAACAAAAAATGATCGCTATGAAAAGAATAACAGTATCTCTCCTGGCCCTTTGCTTTGTAATGGCAGTGAAAGCCCAGGAAATCCCTGAAAGAAAAAACGACTTCCGGCCGCATGACGGGTATGGCAAGATGCATAAGCGCCGCGGAGGTGACATGGACTTAAAAGCTCTCAATCTTACTGATGCACAGAAAGATCAGATGAAAACGCAAAGAGAAAACTTTCGCAAGCAAATGGATGAACTGAAGAAAAATGACAACATTACTGTGAAAGAATGGAAGACCCGGATGGAAAACCTCCGGAAAGAGCAGAAATCAAAAATGGAAAGCATTCTTACTACTGATCAAAAGGCGAAGCTCAGCCAAATGAAAACAGAAAGAAAGGCCATGCATGATATCGATGCAAAAGCAAGACTGGATAAAATGAAGGTCCGGCTCGGCCTGTCTGATGAGCAGGCTGCCAAAATGGAAAAGAACAGAAAGGAGTTTTCGGACAAAATGAAGGCCCTCCACGAAAACAAATCCCTGAGCGAGGAAAAGAAACGGGAAGAAATGAAGACCCTGATGAAGCAGCAAAAGGATAACATGAAATCCATCCTTACCGAAGAGCAGCTGCAGAAAATGAAGGAACAGAAGCATAAAGGCCCGCACGGGCCCCGTGGTGAAGGGAAAAAAGAAGATACCAGGAAGGAAACCATATAAATACACTGAACACTTCAGCAAAAAAGCCCCGTAAATACTGATACGGGGCTTCTCTTTTGTATCTTTGCCTCCTCCTGTTGTAAAACAGCACCACTACACATGAAAAAGAAATCATCCGGCAACTTCGGCAAGTTTGCAGCCAAAAAAAGTAACGCAGCCATCAAGGAACAATTCCGCCAGGAAAAAAGAAAATGGAAAAAGGAACGGGAAGATTTCTTCGACAAGAAGAGAAGTGAACGGGCAGAAGGCACAAATACCAGGGCGGCAACCCGAGCCCGGCCCGTTATCCCCCGGCCGGTAAATACCGGGATGATGCCACTCAATAAATTCATTGCACATGCAGGTGTGGCTGCACGAAGGGAAGCAGCTGAACTGGTGAAGAAAGGCCTGGTCAAAGTAAACGGAACCCTGGTTACCGAGCCCGGTCATAAAGTAAGTGCAAAAGATGAAGTACGGGTTAACGGCAAAAAGGTATTCATCGCCAAAAACCTGGTATATATCCTGCTCAATAAACCAAAAGATTACATCACCACCACCGATGATCCGCAGAAAAGAAAGACAGTCATTGACCTCATCAACAGGGCCTCCCCGGAACGGGTGTACCCCGTTGGCCGGCTTGACCGTAACACCTCCGGTGTACTGTTACTGACAAATGACGGAGAACTCGCCCAAAAACTGACCCACCCAAGCCATGAAGTGAAGAAGGTTTATCATGTTACCCTCAACAAAGCACTGGAGAAAAAGGATTTTGATAAAATTCTTTCCGGCGTGGTGCTGGAGGATGGACCGGCTTCTGTAGATGTGCTGGCCTATGCAGATCTGAAAGACAAAACACAGGTTGGGGTGGAGATACACAGTGGCCGCAACCGGATCGTCCGCCGCATATTTGAGCATCTTGGTTATGATGTAAAAGGCCTGGACCGGGTCATGTTTGCCGGCCTCACCAAGAAAAATGTAGAAAGGGGCAAGTGGCGCTTTTTAACAGAGAAAGAAGTCAGAGACCTGAAATTTTTCAGCAAAGGAAACCGCTGAACATCGCCCCCCATAACATGAAGACCGATGATCTGATCATACAGGAAACAAATAACTGGGTGGCCGTCAACAAGCCCTCCGGTCTCCTATCCATTCCCGACCGGGAAGGAAAAGAAATTTCTCTGAAGCGCTTACTGAAAGAAAAATATGGCGATATCTTCACCGTTCACCGGCTTGACAAAGACACCAGCGGACTGATCATCTTTGCCAAAAATGAAACAGCCCACAAGCACCTCTCTCTTCAGTTTGAAGCCAGGCAAACCCGAAAGATATACCAGGGCCTCGTGATGGGTTCTTTACCGGATACAAGCGGCAGCATCAATGCTCCCATTTCAGAACATCCGGCACAGAATGGTACCATGATCGTTCACCGGAAAGGAAAGGAGTCCCTTACCGATTATGAAGTGCTGTCTGATTTCGGTATTTACTCACTGGTACAATTCAGGATCCATACCGGCCGTACCCACCAGATCAGGGTACATATGAAGGATATAGGGCATCCAATCGTTTGCGACAGCCTTTACGGCGATGGTAAGCCCGTACTGGTTTCCTCTCTGAAAAACAAGTTCAAGCTTTCCAAAAATGAAGAAGAGGAACGGCCTATCCTCAGCAGGCTGGCCCTGCATTCAAGCCTCCTGTCCTTTGAGGATGTTTCCGGGGAGAACGTTGTGCTCGAAGCTCCGTTACCAAAAGATATGAGGGCCACCCTGCAACAACTGGAGAAAAGAAAAAAGAAGTAACTTTTCATACTAATACATATACTATGTCCAAATTTCCCTTCACATTGCAGCCTGGTGAAACCGTCATTGATACCTGGACGATCCTTTACACCCCGCCCGGTGGCGGCAAGTATAATGGTAAACTGACCATCACCAGCAAAAGGCTCCTCTATGATGCGAAATATGATGTTTCTGCAAAGGGCTTATTATCGGAAGCCTTATTCATCAAGTGGGGCAGTGAAGGTTATCTTGAAATTAATAAGTCCGACATTAAGGACGTTCAGGCTGAAAAGAGCTTCCTGGCGAAGAAAGCAATAGTGACACTTAACGATGACTCGAAGCATACGTTCAATTACGGTGCACTGAACATCGATAAGGTAATCACGGCCATTAAGGCCTGAGTGGTCCGCAACTGAATGATTATCGTGGAGCGGGTAAACGTTGCTATCGCCTTCGAAGCGCAATGAATACTCCCAGGAGCAGTAACCAGGACCCGGCCAGCAACCAGGTACTTCCGTGATGACTGACCAGCGATGTTGTATTTACGAGACCATTGGTGCTTTCAAAAGCGATATTAGCCCCCCAGTGAATGCCAAAGGCCAGCCAGAGTGACCGGGTTTTCCAAACGGTGTATGCCAGCACAATACCGAGTATAAACAGGTACACCAGTACCGAAGGGTCGTCCGACAACCTCCAGATATGGTTTAGCACATATATCCCTGCCGATAACAAAACCCAATGCCAGGGCTTCATTTTTACGAACAAATGCCCAAAAAGGTATCCCCTGGTTAGTATATCTTCTGCCACCGAAGGGAAAACAGTCATCAGCAAAAGCAGGGGCAGCTTTTGGAGGATAACAGAAAGCGGGGCAAACCCGGTAAACTGCTCATAGCCCATCATAACAGATAAGGCCACCGAAAGGCCGAAGAAAACTAATCCAAGTAAAAGACCCCGTAAAAGAAATTGCCACCAGCCATATTTAAATCCAAGGCCATAGCCTTCCAGCCCTTTCCAGCCCTGCAGCCTTCCGGTGGCAAAGGCCACCAGCAAAAAACCGATCTTGAAAACAGCCATTATCCAGAGCGCATTAAAAAACTCCGGGAAATGATAGACTGCAAAAAGAAGAAGAAAGCCGCCGGTAAATGAGATCCATTTTTTATCCATATCAGCCTGTTTGGAAAATTGGTCATGCAATATAAGGAAGGAGGTGGAGGTCCGCTAATTCTCTTTAACCCCCGGCGGCGATTTTAACGGCCGGAGGATGTTCTATTCAAAGAAGATACTGTAAATTAGGCAGGCATTTTGTTCCAACCCTTAATACATCTGTCATGAAACTATTTTATCGCACCAGATGCCGCCGATACTGCCATCCGTAAATTTAAAAACAATAAAAAACTATTTCCAAGATTAAATCAATTCATATGAAGCCGGCAATTTCCTTCTTTTTTCTGCTGATGCTTACACAATACGGTCACGCTGCGGGAAAGGAATGGTCAAACGATATGGGAAGATTTTCATATATGCCTGATCCGATTCAACCGGATACCAGCCCTGTTAAATCCACCCGGCTGATCGTTCCGGGCAAAAGTATCGGGCTCACTGCCATTGAGCAAAAGATGAGCAGTGTCATCAGGCGTTTAGGCAATCCGGCCTCCGGCGATGCTTCGATGGGCGGTCATTCCATGTCCGTGTGGTACTCAAAACCGGTTATTCATGGTACGGATACCCTTATCAATGAAACGGATATTTATTTCTACACACAACATTTTGGAGAGCCCAACCCCATCGTCCGGGTCGATCATATCAGGGTTACCTCTTCCTATTTCATGACGGCAAGCCGAATCGGTGTAGGATCAGCACTGGAAGCAGTACAAAAAAATTTTCCCGGACTTACCAAATCAGGTACAGAAACCTCGCCCAAAACAAACAGACCTGTCGACACCTATTCCGATGATCACCTGGGTATCAGTTTTGAAATAGAGGAAGGGAAGTGTGTGGCCGTAACCGTTTACAGAAAAACAGAATAAACCGGCTCTATCCGGCCGGTCTCAGCAACCTGCTGGTATCTTGATTTTATGCTTTTTCATCTCCTCTTTTAGCTTTGCAGGAAGACCGGGGCGGCATCCACAATTTTTCTGATGCGCCAGGTGCCAGTCAATACGCTGCTGCAAAGTAGGATTCCGGGGCATTTTGTTTTTCTGGTGCCATGCTGCATTGATCCCTTCAGGTTTCTTTTTCATGATAATCATTAGAAACATAAAGTTGTTTAATAAAAACACACCGGCAAATGAGCCTGCTCAGCAGATCACCTGAGTGTGGTAACCACCCGGAAATTAACCGGCTGACTGCTCCAAGCCCGGCAGGATAAAGAAAAATGCGGAGATCGGTTATTTCAACTTATATTTGATAAGATAATTTGAGTTTTATTGCTCTTGTAAGCGGATACAACCTTTTCTTCTTTCATTTCCCCTGCACCTGCATTTTCTCAACTTTTATTACCGCTTAATATTTCTTATGACCGTCTATGCCTCTGATATAAGTCTTTTCCGCACCGATGCAGTTCCGAATGGAGGTGTTGCGCCGCTTGACACCGTGTTACCTGCCGGGGTGGTGCCTGACGAAATAAAGATCCAAAGCCCCGGGTATGGTTTGGGGATAAAAGCAATGGTGACGAAGCAGAGAATACGACCGGGATCCTCCATGGTGCCAGACCTGGCGGAAGACCGGCGATTATCAGCAAAGCCAACTGCAGGAAAAACTGAAACCGCTTTCCTTAAATAAAATAACTGTAAATAAAAACACTTCCCATGACGACGGAACAAATTGAAAAATATGTAAAGAAAACAACCGGTGTAAGTCCGCTTATCAGTATCCATTTCAAAGACCGGCAAACGGTGACAGGCGTATTTATTCAAATGCCTGATTACACCGAACTGAAATCAAAGAACCTGTGGCGGGTGGTGCGGCTCAGCCACCTGGACGAGTGGGAGAAAACCAGGAACCCGCACCTGAACCGGATATTCAACGGCATGTCTTTTACCCGGCTCTCGGAAGAGAGTAAAAAGTAAAAGGGCTGTGATATTTCCGCGGACAATTTAAATGGTCCTATCTACTAATCCTTAAGCATTCCAGGCATGATGCATGCTGTCATCACAGGTACCGGCTCCTACATACCACCGGAGATCAAAACAAACAAAGATTTTGCTGCAACAGTTTTCTATTCAGAAAAGAATAAACCTATAGAAACACCGGCTGAAGAGATCGTATCAAAATTTTGCCAGATAACAGGCATTGAAGAAAGACGGTATACCAGCAACAACCTTAACGCCTCCGATATCGGCAGCATAGCCGCTGCCGCAGCGATAGAGGACAGCCGGATCAACCCGGAGGAGATCGACCAGGTGATTGTGGCGCACAATTTCGGGAATGTGTTTAAACACACCATACAATCTGACGCAGTACCTTCCCTTGCCAGCCGTATCAAACATGCATTGGGTATCCGCAATCCGCATTGTGTGGCCTACGATATTTTATTCGGATGTCCGGGCTGGGTACAGGGACTTATACAGGCAAATGCCTTCTTTAAAGCCGGTATGGCCAAAAAAGCACTGGTGATCGGGACAGAAACCCTTTCAAGGGTGATCGATATTCATGACCGTGACAGTATGATCTTCAGTGATGGCGCAGGAGCCGCCGTGCTGGAATACAGGGAAACGGGCGAACCCGGCCAGGGTGTCCTGGGCTATGCCGCTGTCAGCCATACAACGGAAGAAACAGGATATATAAATATGGGCATGTCTTATTGCCCCGGCAGTGATCCCCATATCCGGTATATCAAGATGAAAGGCCGCAAGGTGTATGAATATGCAATGACCTGTGTACCTGCTGCCATGAAAGAATGTATGGACAACAGCCAGGCTGATATAACCAGGCTTAAAAAGGTATTCATCCACCAGGCAAATGAAAAAATGGATGAAGGGATCATCAAACGGTTCTACCAGTTATACGGAATTGATCAGATATCGGAAGGTATCATGCCGATGAGTATACACTGGCTGGGCAACAGCTCGGTTGCAACGATCCCCACCCTGTACGACCTGGTGCGAAAAGGAGAAGTAACCGGCCACCGGCTGGTTCCGGGAGACCTGGTAATGTTTGCCTCTGTGGGCGCTGGTATGAATGTAAATGCGGTCTGCTACCGCTATTAAGAAGGTCAGGCCATCTTTACATTGACCGCCACCGGGCCTTTGGGGCCATGGCCGATCTCAAAGATCACTTTATCACTTTCTTTTACGGGTCCCGGCAGGTTGTTGATGTGTACGAAAATGCTTTCCTGTGTAACGAGGTCTTTAATAAAACCGAAACCTTTTTCCTGGTTGAAGAAGATGATACGGCCGGTGCGGGGCAGTTCTTCCGTGGCCGTTTGTTCAGGCACTCCTATTTCAATATCCTCGAGTTTGATCTCTTTTCTTTTGCTGGGATCCGGGGGGCTGTCTACAATATTTCCATTTTCATCCACCCAGGCCATCATGCTGTCTGCAGTATTGCTATTAGCAGCATTTTCCTTCCGTTCCTTTTTACGGGCTTCCTTTTCTTTCTTTTCCTGTTGTTTTTTCTTTTCTCTCTCTTTTTTGTTCCAGGAGTCGGCCATATCAATAGTTTTAAAATTTGTATCCGGTTCACAAAATACCTGCTCAGAAAACAAATTTCCCGCAGGTATATCTAAGGTGAAGGTAGCGCATTTCAGCAAGTATTACCGAAATAATGCAGGTACCTTTTGTGAGCAAGGCACCCCTGTTTCTTAAAAAAACGGTTTAATTTCAGGCATGATCAGTAAAGAACTGGTACAAGCGTATTATGAAAACCTGACCGATCAGAAACTGGTCGAAGTCATAAAAGAGGATGGCTTATCGGTTACTCATGAGGCTTTTATCGTCATCAAAAGAGAATACAGAAAGCGCCACCTTGACCCTTCATTTATTGAGGTGATAGAGAAGAAAAGACAGGAGCATGCCGTAGATAAAATAAATGAAAACCGCAAACAGGAGGGCATCATCAACAGCAACAGGATCATCCGCGGGATACTGGTTTTAAAGGGGGCTTCCGCTTCAGATGATGCCATCTTCAAATGGCTGGTAAAGGAAGGTATTGATCCCGATGATGCCATGAAAGGGACCGGCGAAATAGAAACACTCACCAAACACCTTTACAAAAAGGCCAAAAAGACAATGGCTTTATCCATGCTGTTCATTTTTACAGGCGTACTCTTATGCGTGGGCTGCCTGCAGGGTGAGTTACGCAATATTTATCTTCTCTCCGGTATTATACTGATCGTGATGCCTGCCCGGTTCTTTTATACCAATCACAGGTTTTACAAGCTTTGTGAAAAGGCCATGCAGGTGATCGAAAAGGAAAAAGCAGATCGCTGATCCTGCCGGGGGTACCGAAAAAGAAAAAGCCCCGGTTATGGCCGGAGCTTCTTTTATATTTCTGGTCGGTATGCCTATTTTACCTTCTTGGGTACTTCATTCCTGAACACGACATTATTATCAAACACATCCACCAGTACCGGTTTGGTTTTATCAATATCACCGGCCAGTATACGTTTTGAAAGCTGGTTCACAATTTCCTTTTGAATCAGTCTTTTCAGCGGCCTTGCACCGAATTGCGGGTCAAATCCCTGATCGGCGAGGAAATCAAGGGCATAATCGCTGAACTGCAGTTGTATCCCGCTCTGTGCCACCAGTTTCTTCAATCCTTCCAGTTGTATCTTCACGATGCCGGCAATTTCCTTCTTCAGTAATGGCTGGAACATGATGATCTCATCTACCCGGTTCAGGAACTCCGGGCGGATGGTCTGCCGGAGCAGGTTCATCACTTCGATCCTTGCGGTCTCGGTGGCCTTTTCAATATCTTTTTCCTTCACCCCGTCAAATGCTTCCATGATGAGGTGGCTGCCGATATTGCTGGTCATGATAATGATCGTGTTCTTAAAATTTACCACCCGGCCTTTATTGTCTGTCAGTCGCCCGTCGTCCAGCACCTGCAGCAGTACATTCCATACATCCGGATGTGCTTTCTCGATTTCATCCAGCAGCACCACGCTGTAGGGTTTACGGCGCACGGCTTCTGTCAGCTGGCCCCCTTCATCATAGCCAACATACCCGGGAGGCGCTCCCACCAGTCTTGATACGGTATGTTTTTCCTGGTACTCACTCATATCGATACGGGTCATCATACTTTCATCGTCGAAGAGGTATTCAGCCAGTGCTTTGGCCAGCTCTGTCTTTCCCACACCGGTCGTACCCAGGAAAATGAAGGAACCAATCGGCTTCTTCGGATCCTGCAAACCGGCACGGCTTCGCCGGATAGCGTCGGCAACAGCCGTAATGGCTTCCTCCTGGCCCACTACCCTTTCATGCAGGTGTTCTTCCAGGTGCAGCAATTTGTCCTTGTCGCTCTGCATCATTTTGGTAACCGGTATCCCGGTTGCTTTTGCCACGCTTTCGGCAATATCTTCGGCATCTACTTCTTCTTTCGCTTAGTCTCTTTTCGATTTGAACCTGCCAGTTGAAGGTCGTCAGCTGGTTAATAAGGGAGTTTCCTGCTCCTTTATCTTTCCGTAGCGTATTTCCTGAAGCCACTTTGCCATAATCCCCGTTCCGTTCAGCCTGTTCTGCTTCCAGTTTTTTCAGGTTTTTCGATGTCAGCCTTTTTGATCTGTATCTTTTCTACCAAGCTCTTTTTCTTCTTTCCATTTGGCTTTGTACGTATCCCTTTCCACGGAGAGGTTAGCGATCTCGGTATTCAGTTCCTTCAGTTTCACTTCATCATTTTCCCTTTTGATGGCCTCCCGTTCTATCTCCAGTTGCCGGATCTGTCTCTCCAGGGTATCCAGCTCTTCCGGCATACTGTTCATTTCCAGCCGGAGTTTTGCAGCACTTTCATCGATCAGGTCGATTGCTTTATCAGGTAAAAACCGGTCGGTAATGTACCGGTGAGATAATTCCACGGCTGCAATGATGGCTTCATCTTTTATGCGTACATGGTGGTGCGTTTCATAACGGTCTTTCAGTCCGCGGAGGATGGAGATCGCATCTTCAACGGAGGGCTCATCAATCACCACTTTCTGGAAACGCCTTTCCAGGGCTTTATCTTTTTCAAAAAATTTCTGGTATTCATTCAGCGTGGTGGCGCCAACAGCCCGGAGTTCACCGCGGGCCAGGGCTGGCTTCAGGATATTGGCTGCATCCATGGCGCCTTCCCCGCCACCAGCCCCAACCAGTGTATGGATCTCATCAATAAACAGGATGATCTCCCCGTCGCTGCCGCTTACTTCTTTTACCACTGCCTTTAATCGTTCTTCAAACTCTCCTTTATATTTTGCACCGGCAATAAGCAAACCCATGTCAAGGGCATAAATGATCTTTGTTTTGAGGTTTTCAGGCACATCGCCATTCACTATGCGGTGAGCAATCCCTTCGGCAATGGCTGTTTTACCAACACCGGGCTCCCCGACAAGTATCGGGTTGTTCTTGGTACGGCGGGACAGGATGTGAAGTGTTCTTCTTATTTCTTCATCCCGGCCGATCACCGGATCCAGCTTCCCCTGCCGGGCCAGCTCATTAAGGTTCTTGGCATATTTGTTCAGGGCATTGAATTCCTGTGACTGGGTCTGGGAGGTTACGGTCTCCCCTTTCCGCAGGTCTTTTATGGCAGTGACCAGTCCTTTTTCGGTTAGGCCTGCATCTTTCAGCAGTTTGGCTGTACTGTCATTACCCTGCACGAGGGCCAGTAATAAATGCTCGGGGGTTACAAATTCATCATTGAATTGTTTCAGTGCGGCGCCGCTGCGCAATACGGTATTGTTGGCCTCCCGGCTGATCTGCTGGGCTGCTTCGCTGTTTGTTTTAGGAAGTTTGGCAAGCAGTTCATCAAGTTTGTTGTCCAGCAGGTTCAGTGTTACATTATTTTTTTTGAGCAGGTATTCAACGGGAGAGTCCTCCTGTTCGAGCAACGCCTTCAGGATATGCTCCGTCTCGATGTTCGGGCTCTTTGCATTGAAGGCGATCTGCTGAGCCTGCTGAAAGGCTTCCGCTGCTTTTATGGTAAAGTTTCCAAGATTCATATATTAATTAGTTTATCTTTTTTTGTGAATTGTTTCAGACCGGGTTTATTTTATACAAGAAATTCCTTCCCTGCATACAAACCCGGGAACTTAAACCTGTTCGACAAATGATAATCCAAGCCCTGAAATTGCGTAACAATGTCATATAAAGTTAGTTCTATCTGCATGAAAGTCATATCCGTTATCAGTTGGCTGCTATTCTTTCAGTCCGCCCAGGCCCAGTACAACTGGAGCGAACTGGATGCCGAACTGGAAGCCAAGCAAAAACTGCTGGGAAACAATATGGTGGTCCTGGTCTGGAAAGGAAACTCCCTGGTCTATAAGAAGGAAATGGGTGGCTTTAACGCCAGGACTGTAGCACCCATTGCCAGCTGCAGCAAATGGCTGACGGCAGCCCTGGTGATGCAGTTTGTGGACGAAGGAAAGCTGTCACTCGATGATAAAGTGGTGAAATATATCCCGGAGTTTGAGAAGTACTTCAAGAGCTATATCACCATCCGGCAATGCCTGAGCCATATGACCGGGATAGAAGATGATGATAAGTTTTTGAAGAGAATACTCGACAGAATAAAATACAGCTCCCTTGAAGAAGAAGTGAATGCCTTTGCCAAAAGGGAGATCCGGGCAAATGCCGGAACCGATTTCTGGTACGGCAGCGTAGGCCTCAATATTGCGGGTCGTGTGCTGGAAATCATCAGCAAAAAGAAATTCGATGTATTGATCCGGACAAAACTATTTATCCCGCTCGGGATGACGAAAACCACGTTTACGGACCTGAATGGCGGGCCGGTCAATCCATCCGGCGGGGCACAGTCTACTGCTGATGACTATATGAAATTCCTGGTCATGCTGCTGAACAAGGGGAAGTATAACGGGAAACAGGTGCTGAGTGAGACTGCCGTCAATGAAATGATGACCGTTCGCACCCGTCCCGGGATGATCGCTTATGCCCCCAAAGCTGCAGAAGGCTATAATTATGCATCCGGCTGCTGGGTGATAGAAGAAAAGGACGGAAAGGCCACTGCAGCTGCCAGTCCCGGTTTGTTTGGCACCTGGCCAATGATTGATTATTGCCGGGGTTATGCGTATATTGTATTTGTAAAAAACCTGCTGGGCGAGCAGCGGGCCAATGAACATGCCGGGCTGAAGCGTATCGTGGATAAGCAACTTACCGGTACCTGTCAATAATCAACATGTACGAGCATCGTAAACAGCCGCTGGCCACAAGGGCCACTTATTACCAGCGGGTATTAAAAAACATCCTGGTGGCCCTGGTGGTGATGTTGATTTGCCTGTCAATCGGCATACTGGGTTATCATTATACCTGCGGGTTTAACTGGGTCGATTCCCTGCACAATGCAGCGATGATCTTAAGCGGGATGGGGCTTATTGATCAGATTGCTTTTGATAACAACGTCGGGAAAATATTTTCTTCTTTTTATGCCCTGTTCAGTGGGGTGGTTTTTATCACCAATATCGGGATTATCCTGACACCGGTGCTGCACCGGATCTACCACCGGATGCACCTGGAGGAGTAGAATGATGACTTCGATTCATTTCTTCTTTAATACTATCTGTTCGTTTTGTTTTGCAACTATCCGTGCAAAGAAATCACGAAGTGACAAATAATCTGAAGGCAGGAAAACCGTTTTGCTGATGTCCAGTTTATAATGAAGCTTAATAAATTTATCCGTCTGGCTGATATTGTATTCCATCGAACCGCCGCCACCATCTATGTTCAATTTAAGCGGCCTGGGTAATTCATCTACCACGTAGCCTTCAGGTATAGATAAAGTAAAACTGTAATTATTGCTGATACGGTAAGGCAGCTCTACCGGGTACTGCCTGTCGTTGGATTTAAAAGGATTTTGAATAATACGTTCTCCCATCATAGGATTAACGTAAATGATTCCAGCCTGGCCATTGGGAAGACTGAAATCAAATTTCGCTGTGACCGGAAACTCATTAATTGATAAGGAATCAAATTTCAGATTTTCAGCCACCATTTCGCTCTCGTTGTTCCTTACAAAGGATTTTTTTAATTCATCAATTCCTTCTTTTTCTATACGTTTTCTTACATCCATTGACTCAAAATATCCCAACTGCTTTACATATTTTCCCTTCCAGTTTTCAGTGCCATCAGAGGAAAGGATAACATCACTTGTCTGTATTTCTGTAAGCTGATCTGATTTCAGGGGCACCAACCGGGCTGATTCATCAACAATAAGTACATCGCCGTTATAACATGAATAATCAAGCTTACCGAATCCAAGTTTTCTTTTTCCTGCATCAAGGAATATCTCTTTACCGTCAATATTTGCTAATGTTACTAAATAATTGAATCGGCTGATGATCGGATATCTTGAATAAATAATCCCACGTTCCCTTGTACTGAGCAAGACAGGATCTGCTTTGATGTCTGCTGCCCTCAGCATTGCGGTTAGGAATAGATTGATCTCTGCAATACCCCCTGTTTTATTGTCAAATATTTTCCTTAAATCATTTTGCGCATACCGTTGGTAATAGTTGTTGCAGACAAAATTGTCCCGAACATAGCTATATATCTTTTTAGCCTTATCAGTTTCAGTGGCAGCGCCGGCAATTATTACTCCTACCTGCCCCTTTAGCCAGGGAGGTGATTTCATGATAAGCTGTCCGAAATCTTCTCTCTCCAATAGTTTTTTGGTCAGCGACGGCCAGGTATTGAGTACGCTTTCCTCCTTAAAGGGCTCCCTGTAACCGGAAAGCTGAAACTCCAGTTTGGAAATGTAATTATTCAATGTGGTGGTATAGGCTTCTTCTTTCAGTGATGGTACATCTTTCATAGCCCACCTGAATTCAGTAACCAAGCAACTGATATTAGCCCTGTCAGGTCCGCTTGTTGCAAAACCGTAAGTGTTTTGTTGCTGTAGGTCTACTGTAAACGCTTCCTGTTTTTCAGTCAGATCTTTCAGATAAAATGACTGGGTACCCTGCCCTATAAGATTATAATTCAGAAATTGTGGTAAAGCGACTTTGTATTCGCTCCATAACCGTGGTATTTCGCCCTGAAATTCCCACGGCTGAAGATTAAACATAAAATCAGAAGTGATTTTATACTCAAATTCGATAATAGAGCCTTCTTTGAGAGAAGGGAATGTAAATTTTTTCCTGACCCAATCCTTGTCTATTGTCTCTGTAAACAGGGATGAAGCTGCATCCAACTTCTCCACAATCACTTTACCACCCTCAACATTATATGTAGCCGCCTTCAAATCTGTTAGTTTTTCCTCTGTATCGCCGTCTCTATACAACATCACTTCTATTGTTGCATATTTGTATCCGTTCTTATTGAG
Organism: Chitinophagaceae bacterium; assembly: GCA_046329665.1. Taxonomy (GTDB): domain Bacteria; phylum Bacteroidota; class Bacteroidia; order Chitinophagales; family Chitinophagaceae; genus JJ008. Next base: position 145,532 of record JAXLUG010000006.1, read on the forward strand.
TATATGTATTCGCTGAAAATGGCGGAACTCTATTGAAAGCCAGCCCTTCTTATTTTCTTTAAATTTTGAACTGCCAATATCAGAAATAACTACAGCGCTGGCTGAGGTATCAATCGGATAGGATTTCGTATTGAAGTCGGTGATACTTATTTTACCATATTTCGCATCCTGACCCGGCTGAGCCAGCAAAACAGAGGGGCAAACAAAAAAGAGAATCCAAATTATCTTTTTCATACTCAAGATTAGTCAGGTTATTCTTTAACACACTTACCCGGAATACTGCACTATTGGTTCTTCACCAGTACCACCCTGTTGCGGTCAGCTTTATACACAGCATCATAGAACTTCACCAGTTCCGGATAATCTGATGCCGGGAAACGGCCGCTGTAATGTTCATAATGCCGGTAATAGAACAGTTTATTATCCACCAGCTTTACGGAGGAAAAGTATTTTCCAAACCTGGCTTCGATCTTTACATCCTGCGGCATGAATTCAGCCGTATAGCCGGCCGGGAGGCTGATCTCCGCACTGTCGACATCTGTATAAGGATACCCGATCAGGATGTCATTCTTTCTGCTTTCATCAGTCTTCAGTTTGTTACGCACCCTGCTGATGATATTGGGAATGATGAACAGCCGCTTACCGCTTACGGAGGCATAATTGTCCACAACAAGGTCCAGTTTTTCATTCACCACCGGCAGCCCCTTTCTTTCTTCCTCGTACTTATAATTCTTTACATCATAGGTCGCCAGGTCAATCTCTTTTTTAAGCAGCTCCATCAGCTTGTCTTTTGATAACCTATTGATGATCTCATGGAGCCCATCCTGTTGCACGGCCCTGTAACCGGTGCTGATCATGGCTTCAAGGTTACCGTTCTCATCAATACCCGCCGTGATCTTTCTGTCCTGCAGGTTGTCTTTATACGTATACCGGGGAGTATTCACTAAGGTACCGCCCGTCTCATCAACCGCCAGGGCCAGCCGGTTACAGTTGTCGCCGCCCACATATCCCGGCATATAGGTCTGGCTCGTGCATTCAAGCCAGGTGGTGTCCTTATCCCGGGGAACCAGCAGCACCACATGGTTGAATTGGGAAGAAGGCAGGTCCCTGAGCAGGTAATCTTCTTCATCATCACCCCGGTGTGTAACGGTATAAACCGACCTGATGCCGGCTTCCTTGAGCAGGGAGTACATATAATTGCTTAGCGCCTTGCAATCACCATACCGCTTGGCAGAAACATAGGTGGCATCAAACGGCTGCCACCCGCCTACTCCTAACTGGATGCTGATATAGCGGGTGTTTTCCTGCATGAAGGAATAGAGTTTGCGTATCTTCTCATTCACATCAGTTACTCCGTCGGTGAGCTCATGTACTTTATTCCGGATCGCATCGGGTAAGGCATCCCTGTCCTTCTTCAGTGCATATACAAACTTTCCAAAGTCTTTCCAGCTGGCATTACTGCCAACATAGTCTCCCAGTACAAACTGGTCGGTGGCCATAAAGACAGAAGTGGTAAGTTCATGCCAGGGCGGAGAGAACTCCTCATACTCAACGGCCTCCATGTCTTTCCGTTGCCATTGGTATATCTTATCCCCTTTCTCTACTGTGATAACCGGCTCCTCATTATAATTATACACTTTATAACGAAGGGGGTTAAGACCCGGGCAAACAACCCGCAGCAAGCTTTGCTGTACACTCATCACGGGGCGTTCCTGCGGAATCCACCGTGGCAGAAACATGGTGCCTTTAAAGCGAACCTCTGATTCATACTCTACGGTATAGGGGTACACCTTGTAAAAGAAACTGTGCCATTTGATCCGGTTATCTTCCGCCAGGCTTGCATCATCACTGCCGCTTTCGTCTTTTATATCCGATTTTTTCAGGCTTTTGATCTTGATGCCCATGGCATCGTATAAGGTGCCTTCAATAGATTCCACACTGCGCAGCTTGTCATATCCCTCGGAAAAATAAGCCCACCTGTCTCCCTGTTCGTTAAGAATAGTATAGGCTACTTTCCGCTTCAGTACTGCCTTATTGGATTCCAGGATGCTGAAGGTCACTTCCTCCATCCGTTTCACCACATTCGCATTCTTCAGCATCGCAGCCGGAATGCGTGCCACCGCATAATCACCATCGCCCGTTCCGGCCTGTACGGGCCCCGGGAGAGCAAACGGTATCAGTAACAAAAACAAAAATCTCTTACTCATCAGCTTTTCTTTTTTAAAACTATCTGTTCAGCATGTTTTTTCAGGATAAGGTTATAGAATTCCCTCAGCATTTCATATTCATCCTGTGTGAAAAAAGCCCTGGAGATCCTGATGCGGGAACGGAATGACACACTATTACCGGATTGCGATATCCTGTATTCAAACAATCCATCGCCTTCTTCATTCAGCTTCACCACTACCGATTTAGGCAGTTCATCCACCACATAGCCCTGCGGTATTTCGAGCTGAAGGGTATAGGTCTGATCCATGGCATAGGGCATTTCCACCGGGTACCTCCTTTCTGCCGACTTGAAGGGGTTGTCTTTTTTAGCCTCATTCAGCATGGGGTTGAAATAAATGATGTCTTCATTCTCGCCGGTAAAATCAAAATCATAATGAATGCCAACCGGCTGATCATATTGCGTCAGGGAATCAATCCCCAGGTTACTGAGGATCACTTCTGACCCGAAGTTCTTTTGAAGGTCTTTCTGGAATTCCTCCTTCCCTTTTGCCTTGATCCTGTCCCTTACATCAAGGGATTCATAGTATCCGGCCAGCTGATTTACGCTTCCTACCAGTTTCCCCTTCTCATCATTGACAACAAATACACTTGTTGATTTGATCTCTGTAACGGAATCCGCATCCAGCCGCACTGCATCAGCGCCAGGATTCACCACCCGGGCGGCCCCATTGTAGCACCGAAGCGGCAGGTACCCGAACCCGATATGCGGTTCACTGGCATCCAGGTAATAGACCTTGTCGGCTATATCCGAACGTACGACTACATAATCATACTGGTTCATCAGGGGATAGACCGGGTAAGTGAACCCATGTGACCGGGTACTCAGAAGAACCGGGTCGGCATTGATGTTACTGTACCGCAGCATGGCAGCCAGCAGCAAATTGATCTCTGCTTCTGTACCGCTTTTGGATTTTACCAGTGCTTTCAGGTTCTGATCCATGGTACGCCGGTGATAATTCGTGCAGGTGAAATTATCCCGTACCCATTCATATATTTTTTTCGCCTTCTCAGTAGTATTGGCCGCTCCGCTGACAACCGGGTTAACGACATCCTTTAACCAGCCATTTTCCTTGTCAAGCTGGAGCCCGAAGAAATCCGCCTGCAGGAGGTTAGCCGTCATCTGCGGCCATGAATCGATATACCTGTGGTAACGGAGGGGATCCCGCTGTTCCACCAGCTGAAATTCTATTTTTTGTATGTGGTTCCTGATCGTGGAGGTAAAACTCTCTTCTTTTAGTGCCGGTACATTCTTGACCACCCATTTGTAATCAACGGCATTGGCATCCACCGAGATCCGGTCTGAAGCCTCCGCCCCGTTCGGAACAGTGACATGGTAAGAGGTCTGGTATTCCTTTTTGGAGCTGACATCATAATTAAGGTATCCCTGCGAAAGGAAGGTATAATAGAAGAACGATGGTACCGTGAAGGTATACTCACTCCATAATGTAGGATACGGGCCCTGGAATTCCCAGGGATCAGGCACATCAATGAAATCCGAAACGGTGGTGTACTCGTATTCAATTATGCTACCTTCCTTGATGTTGGGAAAAGTGAATTTCTTCACCTTCCACCGTTTGTCGATCTTATCTTCAAACACCGACCCCTTGACATCAAGTTTGGTTTCCACCACTTTTCCGTTTTCCAGGTTGTAGGTTACCGCCCTGAGCCTGTCAAGCGATTCCTCGGCATTTCCGCTGGTGTACAGGGAAATGGAAACATTGGCCACATCATACCCGTTCTTGTTCAGGATATGGGCCCGCCTGAAGTGCTTGATGCCTACGGAAAACCACCCCTTGTTGTTCCCCTGCAGCTCACAGGAGCCCCTGTCGACGATCACCACGGCAGCAGCGTTGCTGTCGATACTGTATACTTTGCCGGCAAAGTCCTTTTCGGTTATGTCGCCAAATTTTACTTTGCTGAGGTCCTGCTGCGCCGAAGCCCATGACCCGGCAAAAAGGAAAATGAGTAGGATTTTATTTTTCATTTCTTCTTTTTAAAGACAAACTGTTCTGCCTGTTTAACAATGATCTGGCTATAGAAATCCCTCAGCCGGTTGTATTCTCCCGGGGGGAAATTAGCCTTCTGCAGCAGGATGCGGCTTTGAAGGGTGATCTGTTCCCCGGACCTGGTTATCCTGTATTCAAAAAGGCCTTCGCCCTTGCTGTTATATTTTACAATGAGGTCCTTTGGCAATTCGCTGACCACATATCCGGCCGGAACATTCATGGTCAGGGTGTAGGTTTCATCAACAGCATAGGGTAGTTCTACCGGGTACAGCCTGTTCTCCGCCTTAAAAGGATTTTGCTTATAGGCGCCGGTTATCCAGGGATTAAAATAAATGATGTCACCTTCTTCCGAAGGCACTTCTATCCCTGCCTTGATCAGTACCGGCTGCTCCTCCTGGTCAACTGAGTCGGCAGTCCAGTCCTTTGTCCTGATATTTTCAGCAAACACAGATTCCTCTTCTGTACGGAGCCCTGTCAACCCTTTCTCCCGGATAACCTTTCTGATAGCAGAAGATTCATAATACCCGGGTGTTGCTGCATACGTTCCGGTAAAAGCCCCCCCGGAGAACCCGGTAAGCCGCACTTCTGTTCTTTTGCGCTCCATAACCGAGTCGGCATTGAAATAAACAGCCGTTGCCGGTGCATCCACCACCCTGGAATGACCATTATAGCAGGACAACGGCAGGTGTCCGAACCCTGCCCCGGGATCGGCTGCATCAAGGTATATTTCCCTTCCATCGATCCGGGCCCTTGCAACTACATAATTAAAGCGGAAAAGCATCGGGTACTCTGCATAGGTAAGACCGTTGGACCTCGTACTCAGGATAACCGGGTCTGCCATAATTCCCTCATGCCGTAACAACGCCACTAAAGTGAGATTAATTTCAGCCACATTCCCTTTTTTAAGCCGGGCAGCTTCTTTAAGCGATTTCTCCAGCCAGAGCGAATTACCGGTATTCACATAATTATCCCGTACATATTTATATACTTCCCGGGCACGGTTCAGTTTGCCGCCTCCCTTCGATGGGATCTGGCCTGCCACTTCATTCATCCATCCCGGGTCCTGTTTCAGTTCCAGTCCAAAATCAGGTGATTCCATCAGCATAGCCGTGACCTGCGGCCATGACTCAATGACTTTCTGGTATTCGTAGGGCTCCCTTAATTCTGATAACTGAAAGGTGATCTTCTGGATATGGTTATCCATGGAGCTCATGAATCTTTCTTCCTTTAAGCCCGGTGCATCCCGGACCGCCCAGCGGTATTCAGCGGAGCCAACATCCATTTGCACCAGTTTGCTCTGGTCGGCCGCATTGCCTTCCCTGATATTGTAGGAAGTAACTCCATCCTTTCTGTCCTCAGCCGCAAATTGCAGGTAGCCCTGCGACAAGAAAACATAGTAAAGAAAATTGGGGACCGTGATACTGTATTCACTCCATAAGCGGGGATATTCGCCCTGGAATTCCCAGGGTTGCGGATAGGTCAGGTAATCGGATTTGATGGAATACTCAAACTCGATGATACTGCCTTCCTTTACATTGGGAAATGTAAATTTCTTCACCGTCCGGTTCTTGTCCAGCTTTTCGGAAAACAGTTCAGATTTGGTATCAAGTTTTGTCTCGGTTACTTTCCCGTTCACGAGGTTATAGGTTACCGCCTTGAACTTGTCCAGTTTTTCCTCCGCTGTCTTGTCTTTAAAAAGGGTAAAACCGAAACTGGCCATATCATAGCCATTTTTCTTCAGGATGTGCACCCGGCGGTAATGCCTGAAAACAAGTAAGAACCCGGTCTTGTTATCGGATACGACTTTTGTGGATCCGATATCTGCAATCACAATAGCCCCGGCTCCTGTATCAACGCTATATGTTTTATTGGCGAAATCCTTTTCAGAAACATCTCCAAACTTCAGTTTACTGTAATCCTGGGCAAATAAAAACCCGGTCAATAACTGCAGCAATAGCAAAAGCTTCAGTTTTTTCATGGTGCTTGTGGTAATTGTAACCGTCTCCCGGAATATTCTTCCTTACCAATTATACAAAAAAAATCCAATCTTGCCAATCAATTCACCGCCTGGTAAGATCAGGTAATGACATTTACTGAAATGGATACGTTGCAACATCATAGTTTGTTCATTAAAAAAATAGCGCATGTATTGGGATTCGACCATTGCGGAATCGCTAAAGCCCAACCACTTGATGAAGATGCACGGCGCTTGGAAAAATGGCTGCAAAACGGTTTTCATGCCGGCATGAAATATATGGAGCGCCATTTTGACTTAAGAGTAAACCCCCTGAAATTGGTGAGCAATGCCCGGTCCGTCATTACCCTGATGAAAAACTATTACCCCGAAAAAGAACAGCAACCCGGTACCCCCCGTATTTCCAAATATGCTTTTGGAAAGGATTACCATGAAGTGATCAGGGAAAAACTGGACCAGTTTCTTCACCGGATACGGGAAGAAGCCGGTGATATACATGGCAGAGGGTTTGTTGATTCTGCGCCGGTACTGGAACGTACCTGGGCACAACGAAGCGGGCTGGGATGGGTAGGCAAGAACGGAAACCTCATCAATAAACAAACCGGTTCATTCTTTTTTATTGCCACCCTCATTACCGACCTGGAACTGCAACCGGATGATCCTTTTGTAAAAGATTTTTGCGGCACCTGTACCAAATGTATTGATGCCTGCCCTACCCAGGCCATTTTGCCGGGCCAGGTGATCGACAGTAACCGCTGTATCTCCTATCTCACCATTGAACTGAAAGATATGGTGATACCCTCCGCTATGAACGGAAAGTCTGACAACTGGATGTTTGGCTGTGATACCTGCCAGGATGTTTGTCCCTGGAACCGTTTCAGCAGGCCGCACTCAGAGAAAGCATTTGACCCTATTCCTGAAATACTCAACCTCAGCACCAGTGAATGGGAACAAATGAAGGAAGAGACATTCCGCCAGATCTTTAAGCATTCGCCGCTCAAAAGGGCAAAGTTCAGCGGCATACAGCGGAACCTGCGGTTCCTGCGCAGTAATGATCCGGCCTGACGGATGAAAAAGGGCCTGCCTTATTTCTTCAGTGCATACTTCAGCTGGAACCCGAACGACAACAGGTTGTTCTTTTCTGTTGAACCGTTCTTATGCAGACCGATCATACCATAGTTAAGTGTAATGCCGGCAGTAACAGGGTGCTTACTGTCTTCCCCGAACCGGGCTTCGAAGCCGGTATGATAAAACAACTGGAAGTTATTATACGCCGTTTTGTCTTTATAATACGTTGCGTTCGAAGGGTTATATACCAGGCTGTTGGTTCCGGCAATAAGCGATGGGGTGATCCCGTTCACCCAGCTCAGCGGCACCAGTTTATCCTTGTTCATGATCAGTTCAAATGTAAGGGGGAGCTGTACCATGAAATACTTGTTGTTGTACACATAGATCTTACCGGACCGGTAAAAACCGTCTGCCCTTACATATCCCTGCCGGCTGCTGGTAATGACCAGTATGCTGTCGATGAAGGAACCTGTTTCCTGTTTGGTGCTGTAGTTTGCATACACCAGCCCCGTGGTGAAGGCTGTTTTAGGAGATAATTGTTTGCGGGTATACACACCAGCCTGGAACAAGGTTCTGCCCAGTAATGCCCCGGGCGGAGTATACGTAGGCGAATTAGGAACTGCATTCGAAAATTGCTGGGCCTGTCCGGAACCTTTGGCAAAGGAACCAAATGTAAGGGGCTCTATCCGGGCCGAAACGCCTATACCGGTCAGGAAGCCGGTCTCCCATTTCTTTTTCGTATTGATCTTAAGAGGCGAGGCGGGTTCTTTTGTTTTCTCTTGTTTGCTCACCTCTTTCTTTGCAATAACGGCATCTTCTTTCCGCAACACTGAGATGTCCGGCCGGTCTTCAACCGGTCCGGTTACATCAGCAGTCGTAGTGTGTTCATTCGTTTTCTCGGTCTTCACATCGGGCAGATTATAAACGGGCTGAAGAACAGGTGATACGACGGCCTGGGCTTCGTTATCCTTGTTCTCTGTATCTTTTGTCGGGTTCTTTTCTGCTTTTACCGGGGACTGAGCTGCTACATAGCCGGTTTGATTTTTATCCGCAGGCTGATTCCGGTAAAGATCTTTTTGGCCGGGACGGTTCACCCCCCGGTGTGTCGGCGTTGCATTGGCCGGAAGGGCGATGGTATGATCGCCGGCCTGCCCTGGCTGTTCTGCCATGGCAACAGCTTCTTTACCCGGTTCTCCGGTCACCACCGGCAGACCGGTTGTATTCGTCTCCGGTTGTTCATTTGTACGGGAGGCACCGGTTGTTCCGGTTCCAGGTGCTTTGGCAACGGTTTCCTCCTGCGGAATAACGCCGGTACCTGTCTTTTTAACCTGGCTGAAATAAAGGATCGTTCCGCCGGCGGCCAGCATCAGCGGCAGCATCCACCAGAATACCATCCGTCTCCTGCGTTTTTCCATCCGGATCCTTTCCTTCACCTCATTCCACACAGCGGCGGAAGGGGTAAGCTGTAACCCTTCCATTTTTTGCTGCACACTTTTCTCAAATTCATTTTCCTGCATAGCTTCTTGCTTTTTGTTTTGGTTCCTGGGCGGTTTCCTCCACCCAGTTGATGAGCAATGCCCTGGCCCTTGCATACTGCGAACGGGATGTCCCGTCATTGATACCGAGCATTTCTCCTATTTCAACATGGCTGAATCCTTCTATGGCATGAAGGTTAAAAATGGTCTGATAACCCTGCGGTAATTGCCGTATCAGGTCAGCCAGTTCTTTTGCGTTCAATCCGATGATGGGATTATCGTCTGATACCGGGTGAAGGGGTGGTTCTGAAAAAACCATTTCAGAATTGTACCGGCTGTTCTTTTTCAGGAAATTCAGGGCCGTATTAACCATAATACGCCTGATCCAGGCGGCCAGCTCACCTTCAAACTTGAATTGGGATAACCGGGTGAACACCCTGACGAATCCTTCCTGAAGCACATCCTCTGCATCCCTCAAGGACTTGGTGTAGCGGTAACAGATGCCCAGCATAGGCTTAGCGAACCGCTCATAAAGCAGCCGCTGCGCCTCCGGCTTGTCCCGAAGACATTCCTTTACCAGTTGACGATCATCCATAACCAGTATTAAAAAAGACAACCACCCTTATGGGTTCGTTGCACCTGTAAATGTCCGGGTTTATTTACTATCCGGGGAATTATTGAGGAGTTTTTTCAGGTTTTCAAGCCCTTTTTCCATGACAGGACCATACCTTTTTTCGAATAAAAGACCGGAAAATTTCTCCCAGGGGTACCAACGGAGCCGGAAGTCCATATACCATTGCACAGTAACCGTGCCGGGAACGCCGGATTCGTAAAGATTCCATCCGGTAATACCCCGGCGGCCATTTTGCAAAAGGCTTTGGGCCGTAACAGAGGAGTCGGTTATTTCCGTAATGACCGGGAGCCCGGTGGCGGAATCTGTCCCGGGATACCATTGCTTCCAGGCCAGGGTATCTTTCAATTGCTGCAGGATGGCCGGCCGGCCGGCCTTTATGTCAGCCGCCTTTGAAATGCGTATCCTTGAAGGAAAAAAAAGAGAGATGCCGGTGATCAGCAGTGAAAATACGACCGCACTGATCAGTCCAAGCTTGATGATCCTCATAGCAAAATCTTTATTCTTCTTTTCCTGATCCGGTTTACCCGGTTTGCTACTCCCATTTCAGCACCCTGGTCAGGATAATATAAGTGATCGCCATCCAGATACCGAGTACGCCGATCTCTTTCAGACAATCGGTAAGATGCAGCCCTTCAAATGAAATTTTCCGTATCGCATCGTTGTATTGCGTAAGGGGTAATATACGGCAGATGCTTTGCAGCCATTTCGGGAAAACCTCGATCGGGAAAAAGGTGCCGGACAGCATCATCTGCGGGAAGCCAAACAGGTTGATGAGCAGCGGTATCGAAGTATCACTTTTTACAATACTGCTGAAGATAAGCCCTACCCCCATCAGCAGGAACAGCATCACGATCGTCATGAAGATGATCTCAAAAAAGGTGATGATCCCCTGCTGCAGGGTGAAGTTGAGTGCAAAGTGACCGAACAGGATCAGTACGATCACACTCAGCAACTGGAAAAAAAGACGGCTTACGCCGATGCCCAGCAGGATATTGATCCGGTTGACGGGTGAGGCATAAAACCGTTTCAGCACCAATTGTTCCCGCAGCCCGAAGAAAGTAAAGGCAATGCCAAACAGGGTGGAGAAAAGAATGGAAAAGCCAAGCTGGCCCGGCAAAATGAAATCGATCTGGCGGTATTGCCGGATCTGTTCCGGGGGAGAGGGCTGCAGGGCAATGGTATTCTTTACGGCGGATTCCTCAGATTCCAGCTGCAGCCGTACATAATCCAGCGCCTGGATCAATCCGCCAATCACATTATTACTGGCGGTGGTGGAACGGATACCGACCCGGGTAAACACTTTTCCCGCCGAGTCTTTGGTCTCTTTGATGGTCAGTATGGCGGAAAGATTGCCCCTCACCAGGTCCTTTCTTCTCGCCACGGTATCTGAATAAGTGACAAGGCGAACGATCCCGTCTTTCCTGATCCGTTGAATGAACGTTCCGGTTGTATCGCTGTCTGCCGACAAAGCCACTTTATAATTGGGCCCGCCCCTGTCGCCAAATGCACCGAAAATCAGAACAAAAATGATAGGGAACATCAGGCTGAAAAAAATGGCGGCCGGGTTGGCAAAGATGGCTTTAAAACTGGCCCGGGTAATGGCCCATAATGCCTTTGACTGGCTGTAAGGTTTACGCTGTGATTCCATGTGGTGGGCAAATGTATCTATTTTACCCGCTCAATGCTGAAAATAAAGATATTTGACCCGGATGATCAGCACTGCTTACCTGCTTACCGGCGGCAACCTCGGCAACCGTGAGGAAAACCTGGCAACAGCCCGGAATCTGCTGCATGAACAATGCGGCCGGATCATGGCTGCTTCCGCTTTATATGAAACAGCAGCCTGGGGCAAAGAAGACCAGCCGGCATTTCTTAACCAGGCATTGAAACTGGAGACCAGCCTGTCGGCACGACAACTCATCCGGCGTATACTGAAACTGGAAAAATGGATGGGAAGAATGCGGGACGAAAAGTACGGGCCCCGGATCATTGATATCGACATCCTCCTGTTCAACCAGGAGAAACATAATTATCCCCTGCTCAAAGTACCGCATCCTGAACTGCCCAACCGGCGTTTTGCCCTGCTGCCCCTTGCGGAGATCGCTCCGGATCTCGTTCACCCGGTACTGAAGAAAACCATAGCTGCATTGCTGAAAGAATGCCCGGATAAATTAGAAGTAAAAAAGTATTCCTGATTTTTTCCACAACATCTCCGGCTGAATTTTCCTGCTCTTTCAATTAGCCTATTTTGCACGGGATGTGCACCGACCACTGACTTCATGAATTATCATTTCATCACGATAGAAGGAAATATCGGCGCCGGTAAAACCACGCTGGCCCACCTGCTGAGTAAACATTATAATGCCCGGCTGGTGCTGGAGGAATTTGCCGACAACCCTTTTCTTCCTAAATTTTACGAGAACCCGCAGCAATATGCGTTCCCGGTGGAGCTGTTCTTCATGGCGGAGCGCTACAAACAGCAAAAGGAGCTCATCCAGCAGAAAGACCTGTTTCAAAGCCTCACCATTTCAGATTATCTCTTTACCAAATGCCTGCTGTTTGCAAAAGTTACCTTGCCGGAAGACGAGTTCAGGCTCTACCAGCGGCTCTTTGATATCATTCACCAGCAGCTCATCCAGCCCGACATACTGATCTACCTGCATGCACCGGTTTCCAAACTGCAGTCGAACATCCGGAAACGGAACCGCAGTTATGAACAGAACATACCGGATGATTATCTCTTCAACATACAGGAAACCTATACGCATTATATCCGGCAGCACAATGTAAAGACCCTCTTTATCGATGTCAGCAATGCAGATTTTCTGCATAATGAATCACACCTGCAGGCCATTTATGAAGCGCTGGAAAAAGAATATGACCAAGGGCAGCACTACATCACCCTGCCATAGCCGCAGGCCTGCGGGTGAAAAAAGACTGCACCCGGGGCTACACATTTTTAATCCCCTTTCTTCTTTACCTTTGGAAGAATGCCCCTGTTATCTCCTTCGCAGGCACTGCAGCCGCTACGCTATAAAGAGTTTCGTTTTTTTATCATTGCCCGCTATTTCCTGATCATGGCCCTGCGGATGCTGGGAACCGTCGCCGCCTACCAGCTCTTTAAACTTACCCAGGATTCTTTCTCAATCGGAATGGCAGGTCTGTCAGAATTCATACCCGTCTTCCTGCTGGCCCTTTATGCCGGTCATGTGATCGACCAGTCCGATAAACGAACCCTGCTGGTGAAAGGGGTGCTTACCTATTCACTTTGTGTGATAGCACTGATCATCATTACCTCGCCCTGGTTTGGCCGCCATGTGCATACCCGTACGCCACAGGTGTTTTTCTACGGCGTCATCTTTTGTACCGGGGCTATCCGGGCTTTTACCGGGCCGGCCACGAATGCGATCATCTCCCAGCTGATACCACGGGATATACTCCAGTATGCGGCGAATATCAGTTCCTCCACCTGGCTGGCGGCCTCCATCACCGGGCATGCTTCTGCCGGTTTCTTTATTGCCTGGTTCGGGGTACATGCCACTTTCTATATCATCCTCGCTTATGTGCTGACCGCAGCGCTGCTGATCTCCTTTATCAGCAAAAAACCGGCTGCGAATACCAATAAGGATATCCGGGCATGGGACAGCGTAAAGGAGGGACTTCAGTTTGTATTCAACAACAAGATCATGCTGGGTGCCATTTCGCTTGATCTCTTTGCGGTTCTCTTCGGAGGAGCCGTGGCGCTGATCCCCGAATTTGCCGACAAGATACTCAAGGTGGGCCCGATTGGCTTCGGCTGGCTGAATGCAGCGATGGATATCGGCTCCGTGATCATGATCACCACCCTGACCCTCTGGCCGATGAAAAAAAAACAGGGCTACCGGCTCATGTATGTGGTGGCCGGGTTCGGGCTCTTCATTATCCTTTTCGGTTTCTCAAAATGGTACTGGCTTTCTTTCCTGGCCTTGCTGATCGCCGGGATGATGGATGGTATCAGTGTCATCATCCGGGGAACTATCCTGCAGCTTACCACTCCCGATGATAAACGGGGAAGGGTATCCAGTGTTAACTCCATGTTCATCAACAGCAGTAATGAACTCGGCCAGTTTGAAAGCGGCTTTATGGCAAAGGCCATGGGCACGGTACCCTCCGTCATCTTCGGTGGCTGTATGACATTACTCGTGGTGATCATCACCTGGTTCAAAGCGCCGGGATTACGGAAATTTGAATATTGAGAAGCCTGTATTTTTTATTCTGTCAATTAGTTTAAATTCACTTCCCGGTACAGGCCGCTCTCCGGCAACCCCCCTTACCCTTTAATCGTTAATAATGAAACATCATTACTATGCAGCGCCGCACATTTATCCAGCACTCAGCACTTGCCTTCGGGGCATTGACATTGGCACAGCAAAAGATGCTGGCCGCTTTTACGGAAGATCCCTGGAAGATCACTATGCTGCGTAATGATATCGGTATCTTTGAAGAGAGAGGCGGTACCATTGCCTTCCTGATCAATAAAAAAGGAATTGTGGTGGTGGATGCACAGTTTCCTGATCAGAGCAAGCACCTGATCGATGAACTGAAGAAAAGAAGTGAGAAGCCATTCCGGTTACTCATCAATACCCACCACCATGGCGATCACACAGCCGGTAATATTTCTTTCAAAGGGATCGTGGAGCATGTGCTGGCCCATGAAAATTCAAAAAAGAACCAGGAGAATTCTGCCAAACAAAACAAAAGCGAGGACAAACAGCTCTATCCTGATCAGACCTATACAAATGTATGGTGCCATAAAGCCGGCAAGGAAAGGATCTGCCTCTATTACTACGGGGCCGGCCATACCAACGGCGACAGCTTCGTGCACTTTGAACATGCCAATATTGTGCACTGCGGCGACCTGGTGTTCAACCGCCGCCATCCCTTTGTTGACCGTGGCGCCGGTGCCAATATGAAAAGCTGGATGGAAGTGCTGGATAAGGCCCTTGCAAAATTTGATAAGGAAACCATCTATGTATTCGGTCATTCCGGCAATGGCTATAAAGTAACCGGCACGGCAGATGACCTGGCTAAATTCCGTGACTATCTCGGCAGTGTATTGAAGTTTGTGGAGGGAGAGATCAAGGCCGGTAAATCAAAAGATGATATATTAAAAGCCACTGCCATACCCGGTGCCGATGAATGGAAAGGCGATGGTATACAAAGACCGCTGCAGGCGGCATGGGAGGAGCTGACGATGAAATAAATTCTGCGGCCAGACCGAAGTCCTGCAAGTTGTGGTATGAAACATACTTTCAAATCCAAAATCATCAAAGCCGGCATCAACCCCTGCGTACCGGTTCCCCAAAAGATCACTTCTCAGCTGACTGCTACCAAAGGATACATTCCCGTCAAAGGAACCATTGAAGGATTTTTCTTTCAGCAAACACTCTGCCCGGTAAAGGGGGAAGGTTACCGGCTCTATGTGAACGGGATCATGCTGAAAGGAAGCAATATGAAGGTGGGTAAAGCTGCCCGTTTTATCATTGAACAGGATACCTGGGAAAGAAACAGGAATGTACCCATGCACCCCGCTTTTAAAAAGAAACTGAAGGAACATCAACTGCTTGACCGGTTCCTGGAGTTATCCCCTTCGAGGCAGAAAGAAGTAAACCGGTACCTCAACAACCTGAAGACAGAGGAATCCCTAACCAGGAATATTGATAAAATGATCCGGGTGATGAAGGGAAAGGATTCTTCGCCAATACTCAGAAACAAATAAGTTTTAAGAAGTCTGTTTCGCACTCTCCATCAGCCGCTCCATCACATAATACGTTATCGGGCAAAAAGTGGAGTTCTTCAGCGTCAGCGGCTGTCTTTTTATGATCACATCTTCGTCCGTATAAGGAAAACGCCGGCAGTCGGAAGGGCGTTCTTCATAAATAGAGCAGAAATTATCCGCCCCCAGAAAGGGGCAGGGCAACGACTGCAATACAAAATCGCCATCCTCATCCTCCCGCAGGTAGGTTTCGATAAATGCACCCTCTTTCATCTGCAGGTGTTTGCTGATACGCTTTATATCCGGGGTTTTGAAGCGGGGTGAATAATTCCTGCAACAGGCTGCACATTGCAAACAATCCACTTTTGAAAAGGCCTCCTCATGCAGGTCCGGCAATTGCTTCAGCACATCATTCTTCCTGGCCCGCTGCAGATACTGTTTGTACAGCTTCTGCCGCTCGGCCGATTTTTTTGACCAGTTGGTAAGAAGATCTTTGGGCATGGGTGCAAGATACAGGAACCCGCTAAAGTCATAAAGGTTATATTGATCACATCAGCCGGACAAGGGAACCTGGTGCAGCGGACATGGCACCCTGTCTGATCCGGCAGGCTGATCCTTCTCATTTGACCCATTAGACCGCTATCCCTATTTTTGCGCCGCATGACAACTGCAAGGGAGCAACTGCTCATACTGATCACCACGCCGCTCTACCTGATCGTTATCGGGTTTGAATTGTTTGTCAGCAAACTCAGGAAACAGGATACCTACACTTTAAAAGACACCGCCCAGAATATCTATTTCATGCTGCTGAATGCAGGCCTTGACCTGTTGTTCCGGGCTGTTTCGATCGGTATCGTTCTTACCTTTTTTTATAATCACCGGCTGACCGAACCGATCCGGAACCCATGGATCTACTGGACGGTACTGCTGGTGTTTGAGGATTTCATGTATTACTGGCTGCACCGGGTGGATCATTATTGCCGCCTGTTCTGGGCCACCCATGTTACCCACCATTCCTCACCGAAATTCAACCTAACCGTCGGGTTCCGCTCTTCCGTCATGGAGCCGCTTTACCGGTTCATTTATTTTATTCCCATTGCCTGGCTGGGCTTTCAGCCGATCGATATCGCCTTTATTTATGCCGCCACGCAAACCTGGGGCATCCTGGTACATACCGAGAAGATCAACAAGCTGGGCTTCCTGGAATACTTTCTTGTTACCCCCTCCCATCACCGGGTACACCATGGATCCAATCCCAAATACCTGGACAAGAACATGGGTATGTTCCTCATTATCTGGGATAAACTCTTCGGCACATTTCAGCCGGAAGTTACCGCCGCTGAATACCAGCCCATCCGGTACGGGCTTACGAAACCCCTGGAAAAGGAGGACCCGCTGAATATTGTGGTGCATGAATGGAAAAACATCGGGAAAGACCTGGGCAGAAAAGGGCTGAGCTTTCGCCAGCGGTGGAACTACCTGTTTGGCCCGCCGGGATGGAGCCATGACGGGAGCACCCATACCAGCGACGAACTGCGCAGATTAGAGCAGGAAGGGAAACTCTGATCACCGGGAAATCTGCTTCAGGGGCTTTAACTTTGCACCGCCTTTCACTTATTTCACCATCTATTTGATTATCCATTATGAACATCCTTGATCAACAAGCAAACGAGTTTACCCAACGCCACATCGGACCCAATGAAGCGGATACCCGGAAAATGCTGAAGAAGACCGGGGCCGGAAGCATGGATGAATTGATAAACAATACCGTTCCCCCGGCCATCCGGATGAAAGAGGAGCTTGATATTCCCCCGCCGATGAGTGAACATGAATACCTCAAACATATCAAAGACGTATCGCTGAAGAATAAAGTGTTCACCAATTATATCGGGCAGGGGTATTATGATACGATCACTCCTTCCGTCATCCTGCGGAATATCTTTGAAAACCCGGGATGGTATACACAATACACCCCGTACCAGGCAGAGATATCGCAGGGACGGCTGGAAAGCCTGCTGAACTTTCAGACCATGGTCAGCGACCTCACGGCCCTTCCCATCGCCAATGCCTCCCTGCTGGATGAAGCCACCGCAGCGGCGGAAGCCATGACAATGTTCTTCAACACCCTGAACAAACAGGATCATATTGAGCGGCCAAAGTTCTTCGTGGACAAAGAAATATTCCCGCAGACAAGGGATGTGCTCCATACCCGTGCCGTTCCGGTAGGAATTGAGATCGTGGAAGGTGATTATAAAACAGCCGTGATCGATCATACCTGCTTTGGCGCCATCGTTCAATATCCGAATGATAAAGGTGCTGTAGAAGATTACCGGGCTTTTATTCACAACGTACATGCAGCCGGCGCCTTTGTGGTGATGGCCACCGACCTGCTGGCACTTACGCTGCTCACTCCCCCCGGCGAGCTGGGCGCTGATGCGGCCGTTGGTTCCGCCCAGCGTTTTGGCGTTCCGCTGGGTTATGGCGGACCTCATGCGGCGTTCCTCGCTACAAAGGATGACTTTAAAAGAAGTATCCCCGGCCGGATCATTGGTATCAGTATAGATGCACAGGGCAACCGGGCATTACGGATGGCCCTTCAAACAAGGGAACAGCATATCAAAAGAGAAAAAGCCACTTCCAATATCTGTACGGCCCAGGCGCTGCTGGCAAATATGGCTGCTATGTACGCAGTATACCATGGACCGGACGGGTTAAAGAATATCGCTAAAAGAGTAGCCCTCTTTACCCAGACTGCGGCACATGCTATTGAAGAAAGAGGATTCGAATTGCTGTCACAGCATTACTTTGATACCATTGTGGTGAAAGTAAAGGATATCGCCGCCATCAAAGCCAAGGCGGAAAGACAATGGATCAACCTGCGGTATATTGACCACCAGCACATCGGTATCTCGCTGGATGAAACAACGGCCGTGGAAAACCTCTACGACCTGATCAACTGTTTTGAAAACGACAAAGACCCCGTAGCATTCGATATACACCAGGATACGGGGTTGCAGCATATTCCTTCTTCCCTCACCAGGACCTCTCCTTTCCTTACACACCCGGTGTTCAACACCCATCACAGCGAAAGCCAGATGATGCGGTATATCAAACAGCTGGAAAACAAAGACCTTTCCCTCAATACATCAATGATATCACTCGGCAGCTGCACCATGAAGCTGAATGCCGCCACGGAGATGATGCCGCTGAGCTGGAGACAATGGGGTATGATGCATCCCTTTGCCCCGGCTGAACAGGTGGAGGGGTATACTTATATCATAAACGAATTAAGCCGCTATCTCTGCCGGATAACCGCCTTCGATGCCTGCAGCCTGCAACCCAACAGCGGTGCCCAGGGAGAGTATGCCGGTCTGCTGACCATCCGGGCTTTTCACGAAGCCAATGGCGACAAACACCGGAATGTGATGCTGATCCCCATTTCTGCACATGGCACCAACCCCGCCTCCGCCGTAATGGCCGGGATGAAAGTAGTGGTGGTGAAAGCACTTGAGAACGGGTACATTGATGTAGATGACCTGAAGGCGAAAGCTTCACAATACAGCGATACACTGTCCGGTATCATGATCACCTACCCCAGTACCTATGGTGTGTACGAGGAAACCGTAAAAGAGATCACCGACATCATCCACCAGCACGGCGGACAGGTTTATATGGATGGCGCAAACATGAATGCACAGGTGGGTCTTACCGCTCCCGGGCTGATCGGGGCGGATGTCTGCCACCTGAACCTGCACAAGACCTTTGCCATTCCCCACGGCGGAGGCGGCCCCGGCATGGGCCCAATCTGTGTAAAGAAACACCTGGCCCCGCACCTGCCTTCGCATAGTGCCCTGCAAAACGGCCACACCAACACCAATGCCGTCAGTGCCGCACCCTACGGCAGCGCTTCTATCCTGCTGATCAGTTACGGGTACATCCGTATGCTGGGAAATACAGGCGTTAAAGCTGCCACTGAATATGCCATCCTGAATGCGAACTATATGCGGGCAAGACTGGACGGGGCCTATGATATCCTTTATACCAATCATAACGGGCAATGTGCCCATGAATTCATCGTCGACCTCCGGCCTTTTAAGAAATCAGCAGAAATTGAAGCAGAAGATGTGGCCAAACGTCTTATCGATTATGGCTTCCATGCCCCGACGATGAGTTTCCCTGTTGCCGGTACGATCATGATCGAACCCACAGAAAGTGAAGACAAGGCAGAGCTTGACCGCTTCTGTGATGCCTTACTGGCCATCCGGGAAGAGATCAGGGCCATTGAAGAAGGCAGGGCCGATAAAAAGGATAACCCGCTGAAAAATGCACCGCATACACAGTTTGTGGTAACGGCCGATGAATGGAAACATGTTTACACCAGACAGCAGGCAGCTTTCCCGCTTCCGTATATCACACAAAATAAATTCTGGCCATCTGTGGCCAGAGTAAATAATACCTATGGCGACCGGAACCTGATATGCACCTGCGAACCGGTGGAATCATATATGGAAGCAGAAGCATAAAGAAGCTGTGTTTAAAAAAAATAGTAAAGCCCCGGTTACAAACTGAACCGGGGCTTTTTAGTTCATGGCCTCTTTACAGGTATTATCAGAATCTTCTTCCTCTTCCGTTTCCGCCTCCATTACCACCACCGTAATTTCCTCCGGCATCCCTTTGCCTTGCGCTGCCTCCGTTGTCAGTCCTTCTTTCAAACTGCCGGGGCTGTGCTGACGGCTGTTCAACCCTTCGCTCCACCGGTTGTTGCTGTGGTGGCTGACGGCGCCAGTTATCATCACTTCTAATCTCACGGCTTCTTCCGGGGCCGTTGCTCCCGCTGTTGTCCATATTCGGTCGGTCGAACCGCCGGGTATCCTGCTGAGGTGGCGGGGTGGGATCCACATTCCGTTGCGGCCTGTCGAAGCGCCGGTCATTCGGCTGGTTATTATTTCCGGGAAAATTATTCCTGTCGAACCGCCGGGTGTCCTGCTGAGGCGGCGGGGTGGGATCCACATTCCGTTGCGGCCTGTCGAAACGCCGGTCATTGGACGGGTTATTATTTCCGGGAAAATTATTCCTGTCAAACCGCCTGTCGTTATTCCCGTTGTCCTGCTGCGGCTGGCGTGCAGTATTATCATCCCGGCGGAAGCCACCATTGTTACCCCTTCCATTGTTATCATCTCTCCGGTCGAAGTTCCGGTTATTATCGATCCTGTCCCGGGAATCCGGCCGGCGGAAGCCGCCGTCATTATTTCTTCCATTATTATCATTCCTGCGGAAATCACCATTATTCACCCTGTTCCGGAATGTGCCGTCTGTTCTGTTCCGGTCGTAGCGCTCAAACTGGCGGGGGGCAAAATCCCGGCCGCCCTGATCACGCCGTACCAGCGGACGGTAAATATTCACTTCATTATTCCTGTAAATGGTCCGGCCGGGGCTGTAGCTGTTGTAGATCCGTACCGGGTTGATCCTTCCGCAGTATCTTTCGGCATCATATCTTCTGGGTCCGTTACGGAAACCATAGCCTGACCTGTAATTATTGAAGTTAATGACCGTAGTGATATTGATGATCGAGTAGTTCTGCCCTCTGTCCACACAGTAATCCCAGATCCGCGGGCTTGTTATATAACGGCGGGGGGTAAAGCACCAGAAGTCATAAGGCGGATTGTACGTACCGAAATTAAAGTTGATGCTGACATTGATGCCGGGACGAATAGGTGCCCATCCATAATAATCACCGCCATCCCGCCAGGCTACCCACGCAGGGCTCCACTCATACCCCGGTACCCAGAACCAGCCATAATAATCATCATAATCCCAGCGGCCATAGTGGAACGGGGCCCATCCCCAGTCATAATCGGAAACCCACATCCATTCGTAATCATCGGTCCATACCCAATGGCCATTTGTACTGTAGGGTTTAAAATCATCACCGGCATCAGGCACCCATACATAACCCTGCCCGGGATATTCCACCCAGTTCCCGTAAGGGCTCAGGTCATCATAAAAGTCCTGGTAAGTAACGTCATTGTCCCGGTCATCATAGCCATCGTAGTACTGTGCAAAACTGTTGTTAGAAACGGCGCCGCCCAGCATCAGGATGATGGCCAGGACAGCAGTTTGAAAAATTCTTTTCATGGGCTGACATTTAGTAATAAATAATGCATACGGAAATTGTTTTGATAACTGCTGCTCAAACAGCGATGGTCTTCTTCTTTATTACAACCCTGAGACGCTATAATTATGCCTGAGATGCAGGCCGCTTTCTGCTGCCGGGCTTTTTTAGGAAAATATTGTGTTCATGTTAATAAGGAACACCCTGCCCGTTTGCCCGGGACCTGCTTCTTCAAAGCGACCGCTATCCCCGCAGAAGGGACAGCCTGTTGCTTTATTCCTACCTTTATTTCTAAATGCCATGCTATGGACCAGCAGATCATCAACCTGTATGATGAATACACACATAAACCACTTAGCCGGCAGGAATTTTTAAAAAGACTGACCGTACTGGCCGGCGGTACTGCTGCGGCAATGTCCCTGCTTCCCCTGCTGGAAGTGAATAATGCAAATGCCGCCATTACGGGGCAGGAAGACCTGTTTACCGAAAGGATCAGTTATCCCGGTGTGAACGGAGAGATGCAGGCCTATGTTGCCCGCCCCAAAGCAGAAAAAAAGTATGCTGCCGTAGTGGTGATCCATGAGAACAGGGGACTGAATGCACATATTGAAGATGTAACCCGCCGGGCGGCCAAAGCAGGTTACCTCGCTATTGCTCCGAATGCGCTGGCCCCGCTGGGCGGAACACCGGCCAATGACGATGAAGCAAGGACAAAATTCCAGGAGCTGAAAGCAGAAGACAGCCTGCAGAATTTCATCCGGGTCTTTGACCATCTGGCCGGCAGAAAGGATTGCAATGGTAACTATGGCTGTGTCGGGTTTTGCTGGGGCGGGGCCATGGCCAATAACCTGGCCGTGAAGGTTCCCTCCCTGAAAGCAGCCGTGCCTTTTTACGGAAAACAGCCTGCTGCAGAAGAAGTGGCAAACATCAGGGCCGCCTTACAGCTTCACTATGGCGGGCTGGATACCCGGATCAATGAAGGGATCCCCGCTTTTGAAGAAGCCCTGAAGAAAAACCATATCACTTACGAATTGTACATATATGAGGGGGCACAACATGCCTTTCATAATGATACAGCGCCCACCCGCTACCATGAACAGGCTGCAAAGCTGGCCTGGCAGCGTACGCTTGATTTTTTTGCAAAGTATCTTCAGTAGGTCCGCTGTCAGGCAGCAGTGAAACGCTGCTGTACCACACTCCAGTCTACCAGGCTCCACCAGGCAGCGATATAATCAGGGCGGCGGTTCTGGTATTTCAGGTAATAGGCATGTTCCCAAACATCAAGACCAAGCAGTGGGGTGCCTTTGAGTTCACTTATATCCATCAGCGGATTGTCCTGGTTCGGAGTGGAACCGACTACCAGTTTATTGTCTGCCGTCTTTACCAGCCAGGCCCATCCGCTTCCAAACCGGTTCTTTCCGGCATCCGTAAACTGTGTCTTGAAAGCATCAAAGGAACCAAAGTCCTTAACTAGGGCACTGGCCAGTGCATCTGCGGGCATATTCGATCCGGAAGAAGCTTTCATACTCTTCCAGAAAAACTCATGGTTGTAGTGACCGCCTCCGTTGTTTCGCATTTTTGGGGAATACTTTGATATTTTTCCCAGCAGGGCGCTCAATTTTTCTTTGGCCGGGTCCACCGCTTCTGCCTTCACTGCATCGGCCAGGTTCTTGGCATAGGCCGCTGCGTGTTTGGAATAATGTATCTCCATCGTCATGGCATCAATGGCCGGTTCCAGCGCTGCATACGCATACGGCAAAGGACGTTGCTCGTAGGGTATCTCTTCCGCAGTATAGCCCCCGGCCAGTTGCTTGGTTTCCGCACAGGCCCATGAGGGAAGCACCAGGGCAGTAACACCGGCCACGCCGGCTTTCTTCAGGAATTCTCTCCTGCCGTTATTCGTTGTATCCATAATATAGATTTTGAGATTGAGATATTAAAGGTAACTGTATTTACAACACAACAGGACAGCCCTGTGTTATGAATCCGTCATAAACCGGTACCGCCGGTGCATAAAGGGAAGTATCTTCGCCGGAATGTTCAGTATAAAAAACTATTTCGGCATTCTCGGGGTTGAACCTTCTGCTTCCCTGCCGGAAATAAAAAAAGCATACCGGCTACTGGCTAAAAAATATCATCCTGATAAAAACCAGCAGGATCCCTATGCAGCTGTCCGGTTTGCAGAAATCAAAGAGGCCTATGAAGTGCTGACCGATCCGGCGAAGAAAGATTATTACCTGCAGCAACGCTGGTACAACCAGAGTGCCGGCAGGAGAAGAACCATGGAGATCGTTACCCCGGTAAATGTGCTGAAACAGTCCCTGGAACTGGAGCGCTATGTCTCTGCTCTCGATGTTTTCCGGATGGATAAAGCCGGGCTCCGGGATTATATCCTGTCCTTTATCAATGATGCGGCCGTAACAACACTCAACGGCTTTGATGAACAGGAAACCATCCGGCAAATCATCCGCAGTATACTCCTGGCC
Source organism: Chitinophagaceae bacterium (assembly GCA_046329665.1). Taxonomy (GTDB): domain Bacteria; phylum Bacteroidota; class Bacteroidia; order Chitinophagales; family Chitinophagaceae; genus JJ008. Next base: position 169,272 of record JAXLUG010000006.1, read on the forward strand.
ATTAAACCCCTGCCCAAAATGTACGCTGATCCGGTTATCAGCCAGCTGAATAAACTGGCGGCAAAAGATACCCGGGCTATTAACCTGGTATCCGAATACACGGTTACCGCCGGCCGCCGGCACCGGCGGGAGAAATATTCACTCCTTTTCATCATCATCGTTACCATACTGCTTTGCCTGCTGATCTGGCTTGCAGGTCATTGATTTATATTTGCGCCATGCATTATGTTTCTGCAGAAGGACTGACGAAGAGTTACGGGATCAAACCACTTTTTTCCGGCATTTCTTTCCATATCGAAGAAGGCGATAAGATCGCACTGATAGCCCGCAACGGAACGGGGAAATCAACCCTGCTCCGCATCCTTGCCGGAAAGGAAACAGCCGATGAGGGAAAGATATGGATCAGCAGGGATGTGGATGTGGTGCTGTTTGAACAGGATCCTTCCTTTGCTGAAGAAAGATCCGTGCTGGATAATATTTTCTTTCACGACCACCCTGTCATTAATGCCATAAAAGAATACGAGGCGATCAGTGAGGAAGGGAATGCAGAAAAACTGGGCGCCGCCGTGATCAGGATGGATGAACTGGATGCGTGGAATTTTGATGCAAGGGTAAAACAGGTACTCGGCCGGCTGAATATCCACCAGCTTCACCAGCCTGTGAATACGCTCAGCGGCGGCCAGCGGAAAAGGGTGGCTCTTGCACGAACGCTGATCGATGCCGGCTTCGGGCATAAACATGTATTGCTGATCATGGATGAGCCCACCAACCACCTCGACGTGGAGATGGTGGAATGGCTGGAACATTTTCTTGATAAAGAAAACGTAACCCTGCTGCTGGTAACACATGACCGCTACTTTCTTGATTCCACCTGCACAGAGATATGGGAACTGGACCAGGAAACGATGTATGTATACAAGGGTGACTACGAAAACTACCTGGAGAAAAAAGCCGCCCGTGCTGAAAGTGAAACCGCCAGCATCGACAAAGCCCGGAATCTTTACCGCAAGGAGCTGGAATGGATGCGCAAACAACCAAAAGCCAGGACCACCAAGAGCAAAAGCCGCCAGGATAATTTTTACGAAATAGAAAAGAAGGCGAAACAGCAAACCGAAAACGAACAGCTGAAGCTGGAAATGAAAATGAACCGGCTCGGCGGGAAAATCGCTGAGCTGAAAAAAGTATATAAAAGCTATGGCGATAAACCCATCCTGAAGGGATTTGATTACACTTTTAAGAAAGGCGAACGGATCGGGATCGTGGGAAAGAACGGCGTGGGCAAATCCACCTTTATCAATATCCTGCAGGGTATTGAAAAAGCTGACAGCGGCAAGATCAATATTGGGGATACGGTCATCTTTGGAAACTACTCCCAGCAGGGCCTGGTCATCAAAGAGGATATGCGGGTGATCGAGTTTGTGAAATCCATGGCGGAAAGCTTTCCGCTGGCCGGGGGCGGCTCGTTGAGCGCCGCACAGTTCCTGCAGCTGTTTCTCTTTGACCCGGACAAACAATATACGTACATCAGTAAATTAAGCGGCGGGGAAAAAAGAAGGCTTCACCTGCTTTCCATCCTTTTCCGGAATCCCAACTTCCTGGTACTGGATGAGCCCACCAACGATCTTGATCTTCCCACCCTCGGTGTGCTGGAAAACTTCCTCAGCGAATTCCCCGGCTGCCTGCTTATCATTTCGCATGACCGTTATTTTATGGACCGGCTGGTGGATCATTTGTTCGTATTCGAAGGTGATGGCATTGTCCGTGATTTTCCCGGGAACTATTCCCAGTACAGGGAAGCCCTGCAAAAGGCCGAAACAACAGGCACAAAAACGGAAACCAGCGGACCGGCGGCACAGGATAACCCGGCAGGTCCGACAGTTTCAGCCCCCGACACCCGCAAAAGACAGCTGACCTATAAAGAAAAGCGGGAATTTGAACAGCTGGAAAAAGATATACCATCCCTGACAAAAGAAAAAGAGGAGATCAGCCTTAAACTCAACAGCGGCTCCGCTGCTTATGATGAACTGCAGGAACTCTCGGTGCGGATTGGCGAGATCACCCGGCTGCTGGATGAAAAGGAGATGCGCTGGCTGGAGCTGAGTGAACTACAGTAAAATTCTCCTAACTTAGGTGATCAAAGAGGGTTTACCATGCGTCTCTACATTTTCCTGTTCACTTTACTTTTTTCGCAGAGTGCCCGGTCGGCAGCCATGGCCCCGGATGAAAAAATATTGCTTGTCAGGGTCAACGATATCGGGCTGATCACGGTGGGCAGGGATACAGTTGGTTCTGATCAGCTGGCAAGGTATATCCAGGAGCGGCTCTTTAAAAGCTACCTGGGTACCGGGAAAATGTATGACAGGATCATGTTTGAAAGCCAGGGCGATCAAGTACCTGCAGAAGTTGCCAATGCGGTGATCGGCGAGATCAGGGACGGGCAAAACAAAGCATTGCAGGAGTTGTGCCTGCAAAAATTTGAGCGAACCTTTGAAATGCTTGATAAGAGAAAGAAAGACAGGTTACGAAAACAGTTCCCGGTACTTTTCCAGGAGCAATTCATCCAGAACACATAATATGAGATCACTGAAACTTTTATGGCTGCTGTACCCGGGTTTGTTCCTCCTGGGCAGTTGCAGCACCCCCGAAAAACCTGTAACTACAGAAGAAGCCAGGGAGTTTGCCCACCAGCTTGAATTATCCATTGGAAAAAGAGACCCGTCCTTCATGAATGACGCCATTGATATCGACGAGGTGATAAAAAGGGCCGGTATCAATAATTCAAATAACGGGAGGGCATTTGGCAGCGGGTTAAAACAATCGGCCAGTATGGGAAACAGGATCACCGAAGGCATCACGGAAGAGGGCACCTACCAGCTGGTAAAGCCTTACGAAAAAGAAGGGAAACAGCATCTGATCTTCCGCCTGTATGATGATGGCGGGATCAATTACCATGATATCGAACTGAAAAAGAAAAAAGGCGTGGTAAAGATTGCCGATGTGTACATCTATGCCACGGGCGAAGCGCTTTCCGCCACGATCAAGAACCTGTATGAACAGCTTTCCGGCATGGAAGACAAGCTTACCAAAGACAAGAACTGGGTGTCGTCCCTTACGGAGATCAGGGAGAAGCTGAATAAGGGCAAGAACAAGGAGGCCTATGACCTGTTCATGGAGATCCCTGCCGAAGCCCGGACGTCCAAAATATTCCGGATCATCAAAGTGCAGATCTGTACCGGGATGAGTGATGAACTGCACCAGCAATCCGTAGAAGAACTGCTGGCTGCTTTTCCCAATGAACCCGATATGCAGCTCATGCTGATCGATGCCTATTTCATGCGCAAGGAATACGACAAAGCCCTTGGTGCGGTGAATGCGATTGATAAGATGATCAACAAAGACCCTTTTCTCGACTACTACAGGTACCTCTGCTATAATGTGATGCAGCAACCTGAAAAAGCCCGGGAGCATCTTATTAAAGTGACAAAAGCCTACAAAGACTTCCCGGATGCCCGGCTGGAACTGATCGTTACCTACCTTGACGAGAAGAAATACGACTCGGCCAGGATAGCAGTCAGCGAATTCAGGGCGAAGAAGACCTTCCCCCAGGAGAAACTCGAAAAGATCCTGTCTGTTTATCCTGACTTCAGCAGTGAATAGAGCAATTCCTTACTTCCGTCCTTGTAAGCCTCATCAATTCCTGATAAAATTTCTTTATGCATTTCCTCAAAGCCCAAACCAAAGAAGCCCTCCTGCTGACTTTTGCATGCACCTGTTTGCTCATTAACGGGAAGACCCAGATCGTAAACGTTGAAAGTGCCCGTATGCAGTCCGACACCGTAGGCTGGATGGGAAGTTTTGGTGCTGCCTTCAGCATGTCGAAAAACACCGTAAATATTTTTGGCGCCAACGCTGATGTGCATGTTCAGTATAAAACAAGCAACGACCAGGGGCTGTGGCTGATACTGGGTAACCTTAACTTTCTCAAGGCCGGCAACAGCCGCTTTTTCTCAGACGGTCTTTTTCACCTGCGGTACAACAGGAAAGTGAATGAATGGCTGCGCTGGGAGTTCTTTGGACAGTTTCAGAACAACGATGTCACACAGATAGATTCCAGGATACTGCTGGGCACAGGGCCCCGGTTTAAACTCGTCAAATTAAAGACCTTTAAACTGTATGCAGCCACCCTCCTGATGTATGAAAATGAGAAAGAAGCCACCAGCCCGAAGGTTACACACAGCGATCTGCGCAGCAGCAGTTATCTCTCCTTTACCTGGCTGCCCCGTGATTATCTTGAAATGATCAGTACCACTTATTTTCAGCCACTGGTGAATAAGCTGAGTGATTACCGCTTCATGAACCAGCTTAGTTTTAAAGTAAAGGCCACGCCGCATTTTTCCCTTTCAGTAAAATGGAATTACCTGCATGACCGCTTTCCGGCCGGCACCGCTCCCCGCACAACATACAATTTCGCCACCGGGTTCACCTATGACCTGTAAGGCTATTCAATCAGGGATGAGTAGGCCCTTGCTGAATAGTATTTGTAGTTCCGGGAATCAAACCGGGTACCGCAAAGAATGGAGTGTATAAAGCCATTCAGCTCCACCTGCTGTGTATGATAAATGCCGCGGTCCGGATTGGGTTTGAAGAAGAACTGTACCCGGTTATCCTCACTTTTATAAATGCTGATACTGTCTGTGACCGTTTCGGTGAAAGCAAAGGACCCTTCCAGGTCTCTCATCATCAGGTGTGAGCGGTACCAGGTGCCTCCAGTAGCTGATACCACCGGTTTGCCGTTGTAAAGCGCCACACTGTCGTTATAGGCAAATACATTCAGGGCTGCCCGTTTCTCCTCTTTGAGCCAGGTAACAAGCTTCTGTGTATAACTGCTGTCATAGCCGTAATCACTGTCGATGAAACTGATCCTTTTCACGGACGATGGAATGGATGTTACCCCCTTCAGGTACCCGAAAATAAAACTACCGCCGCCGCTGTGTCCGTTCAGGTAAATACTTTTCTTTTTTCCTTCTTCGGCAGCAGCGAGTGAATCCACCAGCTTCGGAATGAGTGTGGCATAATCCCTATGCCGTTGTTTCCAGGCCGGCCAGCTCTTCAGATCGTTTTCCAGGCAGATGACGACGACGTTCTTCTTCTTCAGTTCCTGCCGGATGAATTTTGTTTGTGCTGCGATGTGCTGTATATCGAAGTGCCAGTCATCACCGGGATTCATTTTCTTTCCCCTGGTTTGTGCCGTGGTATTGCCGTTTGGCAGGGCGAAGAAGATGATGAGTGTTTCACCAGTTCTGTGCAGGGCAGCCGGCCGGTCGGTCGTTACTTTCACATCGCCATAGAGACGGAAACTGTCCAGCCGGGCGGCAACCTCTTGTGCCTTCAGCGGGGGTATGCCTGCCAGTAACAAAGGAAAAAATACGATGCCCCAATACCTCATGTCTTAAAATTAGCATTATTGGTAACAGAATATCAGGTCTTCACGTAGTTTTCCTATGGCAGCCGGCTTGGATTTGAAGTGTTCAGATTTTATTTTTGTTTTATATCTCTCCCCTATCCTTACTGAATATCCGCATTACCCATTCCTGGAAAACCTGATTGAAACACTATTCGAAAACTAAAAATCAGGTTATGAAAAAATTTCGACCCTTGCTGGAAGATGAAAACAATCAGGCCCGCCTTGTGATCATTGGGTTTGTGATGACATTCGCTCTGCTGGCAATTTTCTTCTTTTAAAGCTTTTTAATGGCAGGGCAGGGTTAAATACTTTGCCTTGCCCTTTGTAAAACTTCTCCGGCCCCGATCTTTTCCATGCATTTGAAATGACCGAGCGGGCATTTGCTGTACCCGATCTTGGAGCAGGGGCGGCACCATAATTTGTGAACCTGCATAATGACGTCCGCCACCATGGCGGCACCATAATAAGGCGTCATCCCGAAAGCCGGGACCGTATTGCCCCAGATAGAAATAATAGGCTTCTTAAAGGCGGCCGCTATATGCATCAGCCCGGTATCATGCGTGATCACCAGTTTTGATTTCCGCACCAGGTCAGCACTTTCATTGAGGCTGAACTTACCGCAGGCATTATACACTTTCACGGTATCCACGGCAGCGATCTCATCTCCCGTTACCCGGTCTTCGGGTCCGCCAAGCAGGATGATCGGGTGCTTCATCTCCCGGCAAAATTCCTTCCACTTGTGTACCGGCCATTTCTTGGTGTTATGTGCCGCACCGATCACACAGGCAATATAACCGGCGTGGTGGGAGGCGGGGATGTCGGTACGTTTGGTTTCTTCATTCTCCGCTATAAAATAGTCGAGCCCTTTACCATCGTTGCGCACACCCAGGGATTCCACTGTTTTCATATAGCGGTCAACAATATGTACCCGGGGCAGCAGGTTGATCTTGAAAGCTGTCAGAAAATACTTCTGAATGTTCAGCTTATAGAAAGAGAAAACCGTAAGCTTTTTGCCCGATGCCTTTTTCAGTGCCCGCTTTACCGCCAGTGTTTTTACATTATGGTGCAGGTCGATGATATAATCGTATTCTTCAGCGATCAGTTCTTCTATCATCAGCTCCCGGCTGTGGGCAAGCACATGCACCTTATCAATATAGGGGTTGTGTGCAACCACGGCCTGAAACTGGTCCTTTACCAGGAAATGGATCTCGGCACCGTGCGTCTGCTGCTTCAGGCAGCGGATGACGGGGGTGGTGAGAACAATGTCACCGATGGAAGAAAAACGTATGATCAGGAATTTCGTCACTTGATATCAGGGGAGTGGTTCTTCTGTTTCCAGGTAATCGAGGTCTTTATGGAATGTCTCTTTGATCAATGCTGCGGCAATAATGGTGATGGCCATAATGATCACGGCGGTTATCCAGCCACCGGTATAGTAATCTGTTGCATTCCTTACCGTGCGGAAGAGCGGCAGGATAAATACCGTCAGCATTCCCCGCACCATGTTCGGTATGGTGGTGGCGGCAGTGGCCCGGAGGTTGGTACCGAACTGTTCCGCACCTATCGTAACAAAGATGGCCCAGAAACCCGTACCAAATCCAAGCCCGGCACAGATCCAGTACATGGCGGCGGCGGATCCATTCTGCAAAGCCGTAAAGAACAGCACCATGAATACAGCAGTGATGGCATAAAAAAGATAGAGTGCCTTTTTCCGGCTTTTGAACCACTGGCTGATGAACCCGATCAGGATATCCCCCACGGCAATGGCCGCATAGGCATACATGATCGCCTTGCCGGGGTCCACTGGCTCCTTAATATTCATGGCCTTGGCAAAATCATTACTGAAAGTCACCAGCACACCGATGACAAACCAGGTAGGCAACCCGATGAGGATGCTTTTTATATAACGTCCAAACCGTTCTTTATTATTGAACAGCATAAAGAAATTGCCGCGACTGACCTCTTTTTGTTTTACCTGCCTGAACAAACCACTTTCGGCCACACTGATGCGCAGGATCAGCAAAAGCAGGCCTAAACCGCCGCCGATAAAATAACAGGTGCGCCAGTCGAAATTCTGTTTCATGATAAATGCCACCACGGCGCCGGTAAGCCCTATGCCCGCTACGAGTGAAGTGGCCACCCCTCTTTTTTCTTTTGGTGTCAGTTCAGATACCAGCGTAATGCCGGCCCCCAGTTCGCCGGCCAGCCCGATTCCGGCAATAAAACGTATAATACCATACTGCGTGGGGTCCTGCACAAACCCGTTGACAATATTGGCCAGCGAGTACAGGATAATCGAACCGAACAGGACCGACAGCCTGCCTTTCTTATCTCCCATCACTCCCCAGATGATACCCCCGATCAGCAGGCCACCCATCTGCCACATAATGATGTTCTCTCCGGATATTTTGGCCTGTTCAGCAGTAAGGCCCAGTGAAGTGAGACTGGGTATCCTGATTATGCTGAACAGCAGCAGGTCATATATATCGACAAAGTATCCCAGCGCTGCCACGATCACAGCGAGGTTCAGCACGGAAGTGTTTTTATGCTGGTTCATTCCGTTTTTGCTTTTGTATCACCGGCCGGCGGCGGATCATATTTTTTCCTGCCCCCGGTAAACATTTTGATCAGTACCGGTGCGGTGGTAACAACCACAATGCCCAGCACGATCAGTTCCAGGTGTTCTTTCAGATCAAAGCCAAACTGGTTCAGGATCCATTTCTGTAAAAAGAAACCGCCCAGCACCATTGTCGTTACCCAGGCCACGCAACCGATGATATTGAAGAAATGGAATTTCTTTTTATCCATCTGCACAATACCCGCAACGATCGGCGCAAAGGTTCTTATGAAGGGCAGGAACCTTGCCCCGATCACCGCCACTCCCCCGTGCTTATCATAAAATTCTTTGGCCTGGTGCAGATACCTTTTCTTAAATAAAAACCGATCCCGCCAGTGGTACATGGCAGGTCCTACTTTCTTGCCGGTCCAGTAGGCCACAGCATTGCCGATTATGCCACAAAGGGAAATCAGTGCCACGAGTATGATCAGGTCGAACCAGTAAGAATAATCCGGGTAATGAAGGCCAAACCAATTCAGCACTTCATTGCCAAGACCCGGATGATAAATGCCTTTATCATCTTTTAATTCATGCGCATAAATGCCCGCCACAAACAAAAGGGAATCGCCGGGCAGGAAGAACCCTACAAACAAGCCGGTCTCCGCAAATACGACAAAAAGCAGTAACCACAATCCGCCATTGGCAATATACCATTGCGGTTGTAACAGCTGACTCCAGTGAAATCCATCGAGTAAATAAAACAGTTCCTGCATGTATTTTTTTTATACTTCTATGAATGAGGCGGGTGTTCTTTATGATGACCATGATGGTGGGGCACATGGGCCAGTTCGCCCTCCCATTTGCTGACGGCGGCCGTAGCCAGGGCATTTCCCAGTACATTGGTCATGGTGCGGCCCATATCGCAGAAAACATCTACGGCCAGGATCAGGGCCACTCCTTCTGCCGGCAACCCAAACATCGCACCTGTAGCCAGCACTACCACCAATGAGGCACGGGGAACCCCGGCAATTCCTTTACTGGTAACCAGGAACACCAGCAGCATCACTATTTGCTGGGAGATATCCCCGGTAACAGAAGTGATATTAAACGCCTGTGCGATGAACATACTGGCAAACGTCATATACATCATACTACCGTCCAGGTTGAAGGAATAACCCAGCGGCAGGACAAATGATACGATCTTGTCTTTACACCCGAACCGCTCCATCTCTTCAACAAGTTTTGGATAGACCGCCTCACTGCTGGCCGTATTAAAGGCAATGGCCATGGGGCTTGCGATCCGTTTCAGCAGCACAGGAAGCCTTCTCTTCAGGATCAGATATCCCACAACGAGCAGCAACCCCCAGAGGATGATCAGCCCTAAATAAAATTCACCTACATATTTTCCAAACGTACCCAGGATACCAGGGCCCGTTTTAGCAAGCGCTGCCGCCATCGCCCCGAACACGCCGAGGGGCGCCATCACCATTACATAGCCCACCATTTTTAACGAAACATGCGCCACGGCATCCAGCGCTTTAATCAGCGGCTCACCCATTTTTCCGATGGCCGTCAGTGCAATGCCGAAAAATACGGAGAACACCACGATCTGAAGCATCTCATTATTCGCCATGGCTTCCACCACGCTTTTGGGAACCACATGCTCCACAAACTTTGCCAGCGAGAAGCCGGATGATTTATCCACCAGGTCTGCAAGACCGGATTTATCAACCCCGGAAATATCCACGCCGATACCAGGTTTAAAAATAGTGACCAGTATCAGTCCGAGTGAAAGAGACAGGACAGAGGCGGAGATGAACCACAGCATTGCTTTACCCCCTACCCTGCCAACCGTTTTCAGGTCTCCCAGCTTTGCAATACCGATGACGAGGGTGGCAAAAACAATCGGGGCAATAAGCATCTGTACCAGCCGTAAAAAGATGGTGGTAAGCAATCTTATGTTATCGGCGAAAGAACGAAGGCTGGTGACAACGGCCATCCCTTTTGCAGGCGTTTTTGTAATACCGCCGAATTTCTGGTCGCCTGCGGCCTCCGGTTTAAAAGTGGTTTCCTTACCGGCCAGCACCAAATGATACGAAGCCTGCAGGCTGTCTTTTCTTCTTTTGTATTCTGCCGAATCTTTAACGACAAATACAAACTGAATAACATTGCTGCCCCCTGCTTTTACGGTCAGTGAGTCTTTCCCCAGGAAATCCTTATTAGGGGTATAGGAGATCTTCTGCCCCTTTCCCTTTTCATGGACCAGATAGCCAACCAGGATACCCAGCAGCATAGCAATAAAAATATAGAGGGTGAGCCTGCTTTTCCGGGGGGGCTTATGTGCTATCTCCATACGCAGCAATTAGTGTCGCAATATAAGGCTTCTGTATGAATGAGTTGAGGCCTCCGCCGGTAACTCTTTTTCCTTCTTTTTACGGGAAAGCTGTATTTTCCCATCTGCCTCAAAACCGGGCTGCTCCAAAACAACGCTATGCAGGAACAAACAACTTCTTTCAAACCCACCCTTAGTTTATTTGACGGCACTATGATCGTGGCCGGATCAATGATCGGCTCGGGTATCTTTATTGTAAGTGCCGACATCACCCGCAATGTGGGAAGCGCCGGCTGGCTGATCGCCGTCTGGCTGATCACGGGTTTTATGACGCTTACGGCTGCGCTGAGCTATGGCGAGCTGAGTGGTATGTTCCCGCGGGCGGGCGGGCAGTATGTGTACCTGAAAGAAGCCTACAACCCGCTGATGGGTTTCCTTTATGGCTGGAGTTTTTTTGCCGTGATCCAAACCGCCACCATCGCTGCGGTGGGTGTGGCCTTTTCCAAGTTCCTCGGGTATTTTGTACCGGAGCTCAGCAATAACCATTTTCTATTTGATGCCGGCATCGTCAGGGTGCATTCGGGGCAGCTGGTGGCCATCGTTATCATCTGCCTGCTTACGTATATCAATTCAAGAGGGGTGAAGGAAGGAAAGTTCATCCAGGTACTGTTTACCTCTGCCAAGCTGCTGGCCCTTTTCGGGCTCATTGTATTTGGCTTCCTGCTGGTAAAGCACAGTTTCTGGGCGGAGAACTGGAAAACAGGTTTTACCGCCATGCAGGATATGGGAAAGGCGGATGCCACCGGTCAGTTGCAGCCAACCGGCTGGATCGGAATCGGCGGATCTGCACTGATGGGTGCCATTGCGGCGTCGATGGTGGGTTCCATCTTCAGCAGCGATGCCTGGAACAATGTCACCTTCATTGCCGGTGAAATGAAGAATCCGAAGAAGAATATCGGGATGAGCCTTTTCCTGGGCACCCTGATCGTTACTATTATATATGTATCCGTGAACCTGATGTATGTGAATGCGCTTCCGCTGACCGAGCTGGCCTTTGCGAAAGATGACAGGCCTGCGGTGGATGCATCCCTGCAGATATTCGGCAACAACGGCACTTATATCATTGCGGCCCTGATCATGGTTTCCACGTTCGGATGCAATAACGGGCTGATCCTGGCCGGGGCAAGGGTTTACTATACCATGGCGAAAGATGGCCTGTTCTTTAAACAGGTGGGTGAACTGAACAGGAATGCCGTACCGCAGGTAGCCTTGTGGATCCAATGCATCGTGGCGAGTATCTGGAGCCTGAGCGGCAAATACGGCCAGCTGCTGGATATGATCTCTTTTGTGGTGGTACTGTTTTACATGCTGACCATTGCGGGCATATTCATTTTGCGGAAGAAAAGACCGGAGGCAGAGCGTCCATACAAGGCCTTTGGGTACCCGGTATTGCCTGTTATTTACATCCTGATGGGACTGGCCTTCTGCCTCCTGCTGATCGTTTATAAACCACAGTTTACCTGGCCCGGGTTCATCATTGTACTGATTGGTGTACCCATTTATTACCTGGCGGTGTCAGGGCGAAAAAACAGTAAAACCGCTTAAAAAAGAAAAGAACATTTATTCACTTCAATACTTATCTTAGTCACTTAATAAAACCAACGTATGAGCTTATTTGTAAGAAAACCGATGGATGCTTTACTGAATGAAGCTGCGGAAACCGGGCAACATACATTAAAGAAGACCCTCGGGGCAAAAGGACTGATCGCTTTAGGCATTGGCGCCATCATCGGTGCCGGTCTTTTCTCTATTACAGGTATGGCGGCTGCCAATCATGCCGGTCCGGCCATCACCATTTCATTTGTGGTGGCGGGTTTAGGTTGTTTGTTTGCCGGTCTTTGCTATGCTGAGTTTGCCTCCATGATACCCGTAGCCGGAAGTGCTTATACTTACTCATATGCCACGATGGGTGAATTCATCGCCTGGATCATTGGCTGGGACCTTGTGCTGGAATATGCGGTAGGGGCCGCCACGGTTGGCATCAGCTGGAGCCGCTACCTGGTCAAATTCCTGGATGGCTTTGGCATCTCCCTTCCTTCAGAACTGGTAACCGGCCCCTGGGACGGCGGCGTGATAAACCTTCCTGCCGTTTTCATCATTGTACTCATGAGTTTGCTGCTGATCAAAGGAACTAAAGAAAGCGCCTTTGTAAACGGTATCATCGTGGCCGTTAAAATTGCGGTAGTACTCATCTTTATCATCCTGGGATGGAAATACATCAACACTTCTAATTACAACCCTTATATCCCTGACAACACAGGTACATTCGGTCATTTTGGTTTCAGCGGTATCATCCGGGCTGCCGCCATTGTCTTCTTTGCCTATATCGGCTTTGATGCCGTGAGTACGGCCGCCCAGGAAGCCAAGAATCCCAAAAGGGATATGCCGATCGGTATCCTGGGTTCATTGCTGATCTGTACCATCCTCTATATCTTATTTGCACATGTAATGACCGGTGTGACCAGCTATACCACTTTCGCCGGTAAAGACGGTATCGCCCCGGTGGCAGTCGCTATCGATCACATGGGACATGTGAATCCTGCAACGGGTCAGATTGTGGCTGACTATCCCTGGCTGAACCGGGCGATTGTAGTAGCCATCCTTTTTGGCTACTCCTCCGTGATACTCGTCATGCTGATGGGACAAAGCCGGGTGTTTTACAGTATGAGTAAGGACGGACTGATCCCCAGGATTTTCTCAGCCGTAAACCCCAAAACACAAACACCCGCCAAGAACAACCTGTTGTTCATGCTCTTTGTAAGTGCATTCGCCGCATTTGTACCGGCAAGGGTGGTAGGTGAGATGACCAGTATCGGAACCCTGTTTGCCTTTATACTCGTTTGTATTGGCGTATGGGTTATGCGCAATAAAATGCCCAACCTGCCCAGGGCCTTTAAAACACCTATGGTTCCGCTGGTTCCTATTCTTGGTATCGCCACCTGTTTATTCATGATGGTGTTCCTGCCGATGGATACCTGGATCCGCCTGCTGGTATGGATGCTGATCGGTTTGGATATCTACCTGGTTTATGGCGCCAAGAACAGTAAGCTGGGTAATGGCACCGACAGCAGGAAAGGAATGAAATTAGCCCGCTATACAGGGCTGGGACTGTCGCTGCTGCTGGTGGCCGTTGGATTCCTCCATCAGTACTCCGTTGGTTTTGATACAAACAGAACATTATTGTATATATCGCTGGCATTTGCCGTTATTCATCTGGGTTTGTATGCCAGCAAGCTGGGAAGACCTGAACCAGCCGAATAAATAAAGAACTTTCGGTTTTTTTAAGGCCGCCCCGGTTGTTTTGATGTGAACAAAACCGGGGCGGTTTTCTTTTCTATCCGTTTCTTACTTTTGCCGCCCCGGAGGGTGGCCGGCCAGGGCAAGAGGCAGCCCGGCGATCAGCCCCCGCAGAAGTATCAAGCTGTAAACCTGTTAACTGAATAGAATGGGACGAATATTTGAAGTACGTAAAGCCACCATGTTTGCCCGCTGGGACAGGATGGCCAAGCAATTTACCCGTATCGGAAAGGAGATCGTTATTGCTGTAAAAGCCGGCGGACCTGATCCTACCACGAACCCGGCCCTTCGCCGCTGCTACCAGAATGCCAAGGCCGTTAACATGCCCAAGGACCGGGTGGAAGCTGCCATTAAGAGGGCGTTAGGGAAAGAGATCAGCAACTATGATGAGATCCTGTATGAGGGATACGGGCCGCATGGCGTGGCGATACTGGTGGAAACCGCCACCGATAACCATGTGCGGACAGTGGCCAACGTAAAGTCGCATTTTAATAAGGGCGGCGGTGCCCTGGGCAATAGCGGGTCCGTTTCCTTCCAGTTTAAAAAGATGGGTGTTTTCAAGCTCAAACCGGAGGGATTGAACCCGGAAGATCTTGAACTTGAACTGATCGATTTCGGCCTGGAAGAACTGGGCGAAGGTACCGGCGAAAACGGCGAAGAGTTATTAGTGGTACGCTGCGGCTTTACCGATTTTGGCAATATGCAAAAAGCCCTGGAAGATAAAGGCATCACCCCCATCAGTGCCGAGGTGGAATGGATACCCACCACCACCGTTCCGCTTACCGATGCACAGGCGGAAGATGTGAGCAAGCTGATCGAAAAGCTGGAGCAGGACGATGATGTGCAGAAAGTGTTCCATAACATGGGATAGATGCATGAAGGTTCCGGGAGGTAAAACGAATAATAAAAAAGCGGCTGTACGTACAGCCGCGTTTTTATT
>JAXLUG010000007.1:0-175006 GCA_046329665.1 Chitinophagaceae bacterium
CATACTCGATCACAAAATCCTTATCGGCAAACCAGGCGAAATCCGGAACCTGCTCTGCATAGTACTGCAGTGTTTTGGGTCCGGTACCGGCAGGTTTGTACAGCTCCGGTTTGGCGGTCCTGTTCTTTGCATTGGCCGAGCCAAGGCGTTTATAGGCGGCCAGTTCATCTTTGGTCTGTAAGGTACCGGTTGCACTTACGACGTATTCAGCCGGCACCGTCAGGCTGACAGAATAGGTGGCATACTCGCTGTAGAATTCACCCATATCGAGATAGGGCATTTCATGCCAGCCATCCTTATCATATACAGCCGGTTTGGGATACCACTGGCAGGCCATGATCTCGGTGGCGGCATAGCCTGACCGGGAAAAATAGGGAGGCAGTTTTACTTTAAAAGGGGTGGCGATCGTGACCGCGGCACCCGGTTCCAGTGGTTTGTTCAGCACCACTTTTATGATGTCGATGTACTGCGGGTTCGGATGCGGTTCTGTTTTGACCGGCTGCCCGTCAGCAGTAAAGGCCAGCCCGTCGATATAACCAGTGCCGAAGTTTTCCATTTTCCGGGAGCGGGAAGAATCCCCCTTGATCTGTTTTATCAGCGCCGTATTCTCATTTTTATAAGCGTTGGGCCAGATATGGAACCAGATAAAATCAAGCGCATGGGGTGAATTATTCTTATACACGATCGATTCTTCTCCCAGGATACTTTTCTCATTATCATTCAGCGTGGCCTTCATCGTGTAGGAAAGCTCCTGTTGCCAGTACGGCTGCTGGGCAACAACGGGTACGGCAAAAAGCAACAGTACCGGTAACAATAATTTGTTCATGCAGGTTATTTAATTTAAAAATAAGGAAACAAATGAACCTTTCACCAGGCCACCTGTTAAAAACCAGCCGAAGATGACCGGATCCAAAAGAACGTTGCGGGCAAAACCCGTATCCTGCAAAAGATTGAAGAGCGGTTAGATTCCACAACCTGCTTTCTTTATTTTTATACCCTAATCAACTACACCATGCGCCTGGGATATTTTCTGATCACGCTGTCAGCAGTTACTCTTATCACCGCCTCCTGCACTTCCTGCAATGATTCGATGGCAACGAACAGCAGCAACAGCGATACCACGGGTCTTCCCCCGGTAGAAACCAAATCCCCCAACACGCAATACAAACCTGCCTTTGCCGGCCAGACACGGATCGGCGGGGTAAAGACCACCACTCCCTACAAAGCAGAAAAGATCAGCAAGGATCTTTCCCGGCCCTGGGCCATTACACCGCTGCCGGACGGGCGGCTCATTACCACCGACAGGACCGGGTATATGGTGATCGTTGATGCCAATGGTAAACTGGTCAAGAAGATCACCGGCTTCCCCAAAGTGGATGATGGCGGACAGGGCGGCCTGCTGGATGTGGCCCCCGATCCTGATTTCACTTCCAATAAAATGATCTATTGGTCCTTCTCTGAAAAACAGGACAAAGGCGGAAACCTGACCGCTGTGGCAAAAGGCAAACTGAATGAAGCCGCCGGGCTGATAGAAAACCCCACCGTAATCTTCAGGGCCACCCCGGCACTGAACAGTTCCCTGCATTTCGGGTCAAGGCTGTTGTTTGATAAGAACGGTTATCTCTTTGTCAGTGCCGGTGAACGATCGATACTGGAAGGAAGAAGACAGGCACAACTGCTGAATGCAGGCCTCGGAAAAGTTTTCCGCATCACCCGGGACGGGAAACCGGCTCCGGGCAATCCCTTTCTCAATACCGCCGGCGCCCTGCCGGAGATCTTTGCCTATGGATTCCGTAATCCGCAGGGACTTGATATCAACCCGGCCACCGGCGAACTTTGGGAAACTGAATTCGGCCCCCGCGGCGGCGATGAAGTGAATATTGTCCGGGCCGGCAGGAACTACGGATGGCCAACCATTACCTATGGCATTGAATACAGCGGTGAAAAGATCGGCGACGGCATTCAGCAGAAAGCAGGAATGGAGCAGCCGGTGTATTACTGGGACCCTGTGCTCTCTCCCAGCGGTATCACTTTTTACAAAGGCAATGCGATCCCCGAATGGAAGAACAATCTTTTTATCGGCGGGCTCAGCAGCCAGCATATCTGCCGCCTGGTAATCCGGGATAATAAAGTGGTGGGAGAAGAAAGACTGCTTGAATCCGAAAAAGAACGTTTCCGGGATGTGGCCTGTATGAACGGAATGCTGTATGCGGTAACCGATAACGGAAAGCTTTACCGGATCAGCAAGAAGTAAGACAGGCGGCTGGGTTTACCGCAGCGGCCGCCCTTTGCTGACCGGCGGGTTCTCTGCCTTATACAGTTCCCAGAAAAACTTCACCGCGGCCAGTACATCCTCTTCCGACTTATTCTGTGTATTGCCAAGCGGTATTTTCCGGCGCAGACCGGTACGGGGTTCGCCTGGTTTGCGATGCTCGACCATGAGCACAAACCTGTCCTGGATGCTCACCCCTTTTATTCCCCTGTTCTTGTCCTGCGCCAGGTAGGCCTTCAGAAAATCGGCCCAGGTGGTCACGAGCCGTTCATCCTGGTAGATCCCGGTCTTATTCACCCGTATAAAAACCCGTTTGCTTCTTGCCTTGGTAAAAAAAAGAACGGCCGGCAGGATCGCCAGGGCAAAGAAGTAACTCTGGTAATCGATATGGACAAATTTCTTACTGATCGCATCCGACAGCCCATAAAGAAATAATCCGAAGCAAAGCAGGGACAGAATATAGTTCAGCGCCTTTTCTTCCATGACGGTGAATTCACTGCTCTTTGTAAGCGGGGCTTTTGCCATGGTGCAATAATAAGTAATCTGGTCATAACAGCATACGGGTGCCCGGCGGAAAAGACGCTGCAGCGCCGGTCTGCATACCTAAATATTATTATGTACATTTAATCAATCATGTCGGCCCGGTTTTTCATCACCATATTTTTTTCCTTTCTCCTGCTGCAAAGCAGCGGGCAGTCTGCCTACAGTTTTCGCTACAGCTTCCGCTCTTCCAAAGACAGCAACAACTATTATGCATTCCTGGTGCGGTATGATGATGGCAGCGGTCTGTTACGGATCCGGTTCGCCGGCAATGGTGGCGGGGAGGATAAGGTGGTGGGAACAGCCTTCACGGAAGAAAATCCTGCCGGGGCAGATGGTCAGCCGGATACCTCTCTCCTGCTGATCAAAGCAGTCAGCCCGGTTTATATCCAGGGAGAACAAACAGGAACCCTCACCTTGCCGGTATTTGTATTCCGTTACAACCCGCTTACCGGTTTTTTTGACCCGGCTGCTGTTCAGCCGTCCGGCCAGCCCGGCACCACGGCCCCGCTTGCCTGGAAATTCCTGGAAGGCGCCAGCCTGGATAAGGCCACCGTGGGACAGTTCTTTAATGAAGATGACGGGTTCTATACCCTTTTATTCAAAGCTGTTACCCGCAGCATCACCCCGGCGGAGAAGAAAATAAGAATGCACCTGCTGATTGTGGCCGATACACTGGATAAAACGATCGGGAGTGCGGTGGCACAGGATGTGAACAAGGTCATCGCCCTGTTTGATGGCATCAGCAGTTACCTGGGCATCACCCGGATCACCAATGTCATTTACGGAGATACATACAATAAAACAACCGTACAGAATGCGATCGCAAAACTGAAACCCGCCCCGGCCGATATTGTTATCTTTTATTATTCCGGTCATGGATTCCGCATCCCGGAGAAACCGGCCTGGAAGTACCCGAACATGAAACTGAAGAATTACAAGATACTGCGGACAAGTTTCCGTGACAGCCTCAGCTGGCTGAAAGCAGACCGGCAGGCAAACATCACCTATTCCCTGAACATGGAAGAAGTGTATAATGCCATTGTAAAAAAAGGGGCCCGCTTCAACCTGGTGATGAGCGACTGCTGTAATGATGATATTTTCGCCGCCAGTGTGGAAACCACCAAACCTTCCAAAACAAAGGGTTCCGGTGTGGAATGGAATGAAGAGAATATCCGCTCTCTTTTTCTCAATAAAACCCCCCTGTCGCTGCTGGTAACCGCAGCGGTAAGCGGGCAGCGCTCCCGGACAAAGAAAGGTTTCGGTAGTATCTATACCGATTACTTCAAAAGCTCGCTGGAGATGTATTGCAGCAAGCTGAAAACAGATGTTACCTGGGACCAGGTGCTGCGAAATGCAGGTACCCAAACCACGAACAAAGTGAAGAACTCAGCCTGTGATAAAGAAGGACAGTCGGAGAATGCCTGTATCCAGGTACCGGATTACCGGGTAAGGATCGGGCGGTAACGGGGTCAGTAATTCTTTATTAATTCATACCTGCCGGTTATTTCCTTCCACTTTATGGTCTCCCGGTAGCCTGTCCAGCTTTCATCATTCTGCAACACCCAGTAATACCGGAACCCTTTCTCCACGGCGGCAGAAAGCCATTTCCATGCCTCTGTTTTATTACCGGCTTGTGCATAGAGCCGGGCAACAGAATACGTCGCATCCGGGTCGCCGGGTCTCAGCGCCAGGCAGCTCCGGTAATACGGGATGGCTGCCAGCTGTTTTTTGGTCAGCATGTAATACCGGCCGTGCAGGTCTGCTATTTCAGGAATTACGTAGGGATGAACAGCGGCCAGCTCATCCAGCCGTTTTTTTGCATCGGCAAAGCGGCCATTGGCGATGCAATATTCAGCCAGCACCAGCTGGTTGTCAAAATCGATCTCTCCCCGGCTTTGCAGGGTATCGAGTTGCTCCAGGGCATTCCGCAACTGCCAGGTAACCGAATACACTTTCCGCAATTTGATGCGGGTATCAGCATCGGCCGGAAAAAAGTCAACCGATCTTTTGTAGTAACGGTCGGCCCGTTCAGGCAGTTCCTGGCCCATGTACAGGTCACCGATCTTATAATTGATCTCTGCCAGTTTATCTTCCTCCGTCAGCAATGAATCCGCTTTCATAAGAAAGTAGATGCCGTCTGTCCGCGGATACTTTACCACATTATACAGTAAATACTTTTCACCTGTTCCCGGTATCGTATTGTGCACCGAATCCTGTGGCTGGTATAATTTGTTGTCCTGGTACAGTTCAGTACCGAAATCGGGTAGTATCGTCTTCCGGTCTCTCAGGTAGCTGCCCGGGTTTCCGGTAGCCAGTTCGTATAAGAAATTACCAGCTTTATAATACCACTCCCCCCGGTCCGGGTGTGCTGCTATCACCCGTTTATAAAAAGGAAGTAATTCATTCTGCACGATGGCTTTGACGGGGTATGACCTGATGACCGCCTCTGCTGCATAATAGCGGCCGGTTTTTTCCAGCAGTTTCCAGCGCTTGTAGTAAGCGCCGATCTCCAGGCTGTCGTCGCGGATGATAGCGGCATATTGCTGTTCTGCCTCTGTAAAATGGTTCCAGTTCTCATATACCGCCCCGGAAAGGAACTGCGTTTCCTTCTTCATTCTCCAGGAATAATAAAAAGTGTTATACACACAACGATAATCTATCGGGCCCGCCTCTTCATTATCCCGGGTATGATAGTGCGGGAATAAATTCTTCAGGGAATCACAGTATTTCCTGAACGCTGCTGTATCGAGGTGGTTCTGTTCTGCATGCCTGAACATCACAGCCGCTTCTTTCCACCGTTTTGCCTTGTATAATTCTTCGCCGAGATAATGGTACACGACCGGGCTGGCCGGGTCCATCGCAATCAGCTGTCTGAGTTTGTATTCATATTTCTCAGGCTCCTGCCTGAAATAGTAATACCTGGCGAGATAAAACTGCGCCATGATGTCGCCGGGTTTCATTTTTGTTGAATCAAAAGCACAGGGCACCACCGGCGGCAGCACTTCGATCTGATCAATCACCCCTTCAGCATCGATATCACGAAGTAAAAACTTGTACCCTTTTTTCCGCAGGTCAGCTTCATAGAAATTCCGGTTGGCTTCCGCATACCGGGTCGTGTTCAGGCAAACAAGCGCCAGTCTTTCAAACGGGAGATAATGACGTGAATTCAGCCTGATGGCCTTCCGGTACATCTCTTCGGCGAATAACCGTTCATTCTTCCTTTCATGAATAGCACCGTAATTGATATACACGTTCGGAAGGTCCGGCTGCAGCGCTCTGGCTTTTTCAATGGCCTCCGTTGCAAGCCGCAGGCTGTCCTTCGCTGCATAAGCGGCAGCGAGGTTGGCCCAGGGCAGCGCCCAGGCCGGTGCGATCTGTGTGGCCCGCAGGTAATATTTCAGGGCCACATCATTCTGCTTTTTGTATCTGTACAAGATCCCAAGTTCGTTCTGGATATAGGCAGCGTTCTCCTCCAGCCTGTAGGCCGCCTGCTGTTCCTTCATGGCCAATGCCAGGAATGGCGCCGGGTCATCCGTCAGCGGGATCTTCAGTCTTGCTGCCACACCGGCGAAGTAATGCATCTTTACTTCCAGGATATGATAAAGCATGCTTTGCGGAGAAACAAGTTTCAGTGCTGTGGCAAACATCTTCGGGTAAATATCATAGCCGTTGCTCCGGCTGCTGTAATACCGCCTTCTTTCCAGTTCCGCTTCATCCCCCGCCAGGTAAAGGTTGATGATCTGCTGTCCGCGGTCTGCGATCAGCTCCACCAGTTTCTCATTGAACCGTTTCAGGATGTCCGGGTTATTCTTTAAGGAACTGACCAGTTTGCTGATCCTGGCAGAGTCCGGTTTTGCAGGCGTACTGACAGCGGCCACCAGCCCGGAGATAAATGAAAAAGGTATTTTCTCCTTTGTCAGTGTGCTGAGATCATCAAAATTCACCAGCTCCTCGATGTTTTGTTTATCGGCAAGGCCAAACAAATAACCTTGTGGCGAAAGGCCCAGCGAGGACAAAGGAGCCGCTGCCTGCACCTGGTCTGCACCGGCTGCTGCTTCCCCTTCCTGCTGTGCCATTACTGCACTGGCAGGATCGACAACGGCAAGGCGTACCTTGTCCGGACCATTTACCACGGGGTTCTGTTTATTTTCCTTGCCCTGCATCAGCTTATCGGATGCCAGTGCTGCAGCAAGATAGTTCCGTATCTCATCAAGTGTTACGGCCTGGTCTTTTGAATAATCGGCCAGTCCTTCGAGGCCTTTTACCAGGTAATAAGAGAAGACGCCCCTTCCTCCGCCCCAGCCTTCATCTTCATTTGATAACTGGTCGGGCCCGCAGGAAGTGATGCGTATCTCATTCCCTTTTACGGAGCGGAGCTGGTCGCCCACCAGAAAATTGCCCCGGTTACTGTTGCCCGCAAGGTCACCGGAATGACAGGCATCGGTTATCAAGATCACCCGGGTGCCCTTCTGTACGGAAAGGGTGTTCGCTATATCATTCAGGTCCTGGATGCGGATGGCATTGTTGATATAATTGGAACGGGGTGTGTTCACGGCAAGCAGGAAGCCCAGTTTGTAGATGGTGTTGTTCTCCACATCGCCATGACCGGAGAAATAAAAATAAACCAGGTCATCTTTCTTGCAGGTGTCCATCAGCCAGTAGAGGGCATCGTAGATAGCCGCATAAGTGGCCTGCTGGTTGACGAGGAGCCGTATATTTTCATGCGGTACTGCGCCGCCTGCCTTTGATTCGAGGAAGCCGGCAAACGCTTCTGCATCCCGGTGGGCATAATCAAGGCGCCCGATACCGGGTGTTTCATAAGAAGATATCCCAACAATGACGGCATAGGTATTACCTGTTGCTTTGCTGCTACTGCCTGCCTGTTGTGAAAAGGCTGAACAGAAGACCAGCTGCAGGCACAGAAGGAAGAAAAACCTCTGCATAAGCATGTTGGTTTGCAAAAGGAAATTACAATAAATAGCCGAACAGCTGTGTATTCATTTCTTCAGGGCTTCCCTCACTTTGGGGGCTATCCGGGTTCCGAATATTTCTATGGACTTCATCAGGGCTGCATGGGAAGGCCCGCCGACATCCATATGTGCTGAAAAGCGGGTAAGCCCGAACATCTCCTGCAGGTAAAGTATCTTATCAATCGCTTCACTGGCATCACCGATAATGAGGTGACCATTTTTTCCTCTTCCGGCCGTGTATTGTTCCTGCTGGTAAGGCGGCCAGCCCCGGCTTTGTCCCACCCTGTTCATTTGTGCGGAATAAACGGGATAGTAATAACCGGCCACTTGTTTTGCATCTTCCCCGAAAAAAGCATGCATATGCACCCCGGCCTGGAATTTCCCCGGATCCTGCCCGAAATGTGTGTACAGCTCCCGGTAATAATCAAACAAGGGCCTGAACTGCGCCGGGTTTCCGCCGATGATCGCAAAGATGACGGGCAGGCCATACTTAGCGGCCCGCACCACACTTTCCGGTGTGCCGCCCACGGCCACCCAGATATTCAAATGATCATTCACCGCCCGCGGCAATACCTGCTGATTCTTCAAAGCGGCCCGGTGCTTACCTTTCCAGGTAACGGGGTTCTCCGTATTGATCCTGACCAGCAGATCCAGTTTCTCTTCAAACAGTTCATCATAATCTTCGAGGCGGTAGCCATACAGCGGGAAGGATTCGATAAAGCTGCCACGGCCCGCCATCAGTTCGGCACGGCCGCCGGAAAGCAGATCGATCATGGCATAGCTTTGATAAAGCCGTACCGGGTCTGAAGAACTGATCACATTCACCGCACTGCCGAGTTTAATGGTCCTGGTGACCGATGAAGCGGCGGCGAGGATGATCTCCGGAACGGACACCGCATAATCGGGCCGGTGATGTTCACCGATACCAAAAAAGTCAAGACCCGTTTCATCCATCAGCTTCACTTCCTCAATGATCTCGTTCAGCCGCTGCCCGGCAGGCATTGGCTTACCTTTTTCATCGTAGTGATTATCGCCAAACATACTGATGCCCAGTTCCATATTGATTTTATTATATCATCAAAGATAAGCCGGAGAGGCGGGAAGAATGCAGCGGTACCTGCCAGCAGCTGCAGATAAAATACCACGAAAGGGTTATTGTTTCGCATACGGACCGATCTTACCTTCACCACTAAACCTTAACCTCATGGCATTACCACGTAAACTCACTGCGTCGGAGAAGACCACCTTCCTGGCCAGTTTCCCGCTTCTTGATGTTGACTTCACCATTGTAACCGATGAACCATCCGGTGTGTACAATTGTATTTCCTGGACCGTAGGCGTAACCAACTACTGGCATTGGCCGGGCAGTACGCTGGCCAACTTCGACAGCTTCTATGCCCAGTTCAACCTGGTAAGAAAGACCAAAGGCACCGTAGCGGCCTGGGGCTTTTCCAACTCGGGTATGACACACGGGTGTATATCCGGTCCTACGCACGGACCCTGCTGGGAATCAAAATGCGGGAGCCTTGCCCGTATACAACATTGCCTGAATGAGCTCAACGGGCCGGCTTACGGGCATGTGATCGCTTATTATGCATCTAAATTTGTAGTGAAATGGCCATTTTATCCAAAGTATCTTCGTGATTATATGAAGAAAGTAAGAGAGTTTACCGACGATGAGAAAAGGCTGCTGCAGGGCCTGATCAAACCCATCCCGAAGAGCCTGGTCGATAATTTCGAAGTCATCTTCAAAGCCTGGAAAGCCACCTGGTTTACCGGCGAGATGGCCTTCGTCTCCGATCCATACAAGCGGCTGGAAGCAAAGGAATTTGCCAGGCTGGAGAAGCTGGGCAAGGATGTGCTTCCGTTGCTGGCCAAAAAATTGATGGATGAATCGAACTTTATGGCGCTTCCGGCGTTTGAGAAAATAGCCGGCAGCAGAAAGCTGATCATTCGTATAGATCCTGACAGCGAACAGGTACTGGAGGGCGAACAGGGCCGGGCTTATCGTACCGTGAAGAATTACCTGGCCAATATAAAATAGTGTTGAGTAAGTACAAATAAGAGACCCCGTCTATAACGGGGTCTTTCTTTTTAGGATCTGTTCATGACCTCCCGTCGCACATATTTTACTTCTTCTTATCTTTCATACAAGAAACCGATCAACATGAAACTACTGCTCCCTTTACTCCTGCTGAATTTTCTTGCCTCCGGTTACCGGCCCGAACCGGTTCCGCCGAAAACAACCCTGTATTACAATGAAGACCTGTTTGTGCGCAAGGCCCCCTGTGCCAAACGCCTGGCTGATTTTGAGATGACCACGCTGACACCGCAGGACGGACCGGGTTATACCCGGCATTTCCTTGAGTCAAAGTCCGGTCTTCATTTCTATACCCAGGCTTTTGAAATGGGAGAAACGGTGGGCCATGATCATTTTGTTTATTTTAATTACATCCCCGTAAGTGGCGGTGAACCTAACTACAGTATTGTTATGAAGGCCGACAGTCTTTGCACGGCCTTTGGCTTCAGCTACGGTGAATACAACGGCAATATTGCAAAGTTCACGGTAGTGATTCATTTTGCCAATGAAGAAGACCGGCTGGTATATGTGCTCACCACGGATAAGAACCCGCAAAGCGGCGACTTCAAATTCTTCGGGATAAAGACCGATAAGAATATTGAATCAGTTGAAGTGCTGCAAACAGGTCATTCGTACCTGATCCTTAATGATGTGCGGTTCTGAGTACTGACGCTGCTGAACATCAATTCAGTTTGGCTGATACGGCCTTAAAGACACCGGTATCCCTTACATCGTTAAAATAATTTTCATTCTTCACTAAATTCCCG
Source organism: Chitinophagaceae bacterium (assembly GCA_046329665.1). Classification (GTDB taxonomy): domain Bacteria; phylum Bacteroidota; class Bacteroidia; order Chitinophagales; family Chitinophagaceae; genus JJ008. The sequence goes on from JAXLUG010000007.1 coordinate 10,633, forward strand.
TTCTTTAATCCCCGCCGGATGGCATTATCGAGGAATGCCGCAGCGTTTTCCGCATCTCCCCTGTTGGCATAATAACAGGCGATATTGTAATAGGAGCGCCAGCCGCTTGGCCAGTCATTCATCTCTGCGGTGAAGAGGTCAAGCGATTCAGTGTTGTTTTTATCTTTTGACATCAGCAGGTAAGCTATCCGCTCCCGGCAATACCCTTTAGCCTTTGAAACGGCGAGTGACTTTCTGTAATAGAAGATCGCTGAATCCGGAGTTGTCTTTTTGTTATCAAAATAGATACCGATCTGCAACGCTGCATAACTGTCATCGGTTCCCAACGCCAGTAATTTTCTGCTGTACGACAGTACCGAATCAGGCATATTGTACCGTGAATACAGGTCAATGGCATACCGGTAAGGCGGAGGCTGACCGGAAATGACATGCTCAGCCAGGATAATATAATATACTGCCGAATCCGGTTTATGAAGGTAATCAAAGGCCCGGGCCATGTTTGAATAGGCAAGGGCACGTCCCGGATCGGCTGCAATGGATTTCCGGCTGTATTTTAATACTGAATCGGCTAATGATTGTTTATCGTTTCTGCTGTACAGGCTGTTCAGGAAGATCCGGCACATATCGTCATAAATACCGGCACGGCCGGTGCGGGGACTTACTGCCAGCGCTTTGTAAAAATAATAGGTGCTGGAATCCGGGTTGTTTATTAAATCCGCCATCAGCTTGTAGGTGGTTACATCTGCCGTATCAAGGCTGATCGCTTTCCGCATATACATTTTTGCAGTATCCAACGACATATCACCATACATTTTTAATGCCATGCTCCGGTAAGGGCTTACCCATTTCGGGGCCATCTGATTTACCTTTTTAAAATAGTAAAAGGCTGTATCGTTTCTGAACCCGGTTCCGAAATAGAAATTGTCGCCTTCGTACCCCATATTGCTGAATCTTCTGTCGATACTGTTTCGGTATACATACATTAACGCCAGGCATTCTGCCGTGTAAGCAGCCGTACTGTCTTGCCGCCAGGCTTCTTTCAATAAAGAAAGCGCCTGTTCAAAATTGAGTTTGTTTTCCTTTTCATTTTTCAGATATCCCCGTGTCAGCAGAAACCCTATTTTAGGTTTCAGCTGCAGCAGCCAGGTGGAATCATTTCCGGCAGACAGCAGTGCTGCCGCTTTCTGCAGCATCATCCCGGTTATGCTCCATTTTTCGGAAACCGCTTTTTTCATCTTCTCATATTCACTATGCAAGAGCATAGAAGCAGTTGTCGTATCTTCTTTTTCCTGCAGCTTCGCCAGCGAAAGTTCATCCTTTCCTTCCAGGTACAGATTGATCTTTTGCTGCGCAAAATTGATGAAGTCTGCAGCCAGTGTATAGCGGGCCTCTTCGATCAGCGGGTCGGCGGAATATTTTGCCCGCATCTGCTCATAATACTCATCTGCCGAACCGGTTCCCCATAAATTGCTTTGCTTTCTTGTTTCATTGAAGCGGTTGTATAATCGCAGCAAACCGGTATCCGCCTCCTGCCTGCCCGACCGGTTTGATTTAACAGCCGGGGGATTTATCGGCGGCGGCACATTCATCGATTTATATTTGTTCCAGGAAGAGGCGAAGCTGCTGTCCACTTTGGCGATCTGGATGCTTCCTTTATCATCACAGCAGAAAACCGGCGCCTGTTTGATGTTGAATTTTTCTGAATTGATCCGGACCTGCATGGTCACCCAGTTCTTCAGCTCCGCCAATGTAATGACATGATCATTGTTTCCATCTCCGTCCCTATCGGCCAGCCCGCTGAAACCGTCTACCAGGTCATAGGTAAAAATGCCATGCCCGTTGCCAAAGGAAGAATGTTCCACCGATACCTGCCCGGGGCCGGTGGCCAGCATGGTGATATCGCCGACATTTGCTTCAATTACGTTAGTACTGAAGGCCTGTGCCGCATAACCGCCCGGCAATTCATTGGTGCGGCAGGCATCGAGCACCAGGATGACCTCCACTCCCTGGCGGGTGAGCAGCCCGATCCTGTTCTTTAAATGATACATGTCAATGGCACCCAGGCTCAGCATGTAATTGTTGCCATCATTCGCCGGCTGGCAATCGGACAGCAAAAGGTAATATTCATTCAACCCCTTGACAGCATCTCCATGCCCGGCAAAATAGATGAAGACCCTGTCGCCTTTATTCAATCGCTTATTGCATAAACGGGAAAGACCTGACCAGAAGTTACCGGAGTTAGCCGAATCATTTTTAAGTAATAAAAGGTTCTCCGGCTTAAAATCCCCCACCACTCCCGACCTTAACAACTCTGTAAAAAGGTCGGCATCACGGTCTGCATAATTCAGCGGCTTGATATAATGATAATTGGAAATGCCGACAATAATCCCGTAGGCTTCAGGTGCAACTGCATTTTTTTGTGCATACGAAAGAAGAGTGAGCCATAAGGCCCCGGTGAGGAATAATGGTTTTGGTTTCATGGTCAAGGTTGGAATGGTACTACAAGTTACAACAGAAACGGGCCGGTGGAAAGTATATCGTTATTTAATTTTGTTAATTAAGAAAGGGCGGGTTCAGCCTGTTCATTGGCAACGGGTTCAGCGGTCTCCTTCTTCTCAGCGTATAAGTGTCAGTGTTCCTTTCTGTATAACCGGAGTGCCCGACAATCCTTTCATCTCGATATAATAGATGTAGATACCTGCCGGTGCATCCATATCCTTTATTTTTCCGTTCCATCGCAAATCTGTGCGGGTGGTTTCAAAAATAACCTGCCCCCACCGGTTGTATATCCGTAAACGTACCAGTTTGTTCTTATTCAGCAACGGAACGCCGAAGCTGTCATTCAATCCATCATTATTCGGCGTAAAAGCACTGGGAATATAAACGGGGAATTCGCAGCGATCAAACACTTCGATACTATCGGATCGGGTACCGCATATATTACTTACCCGTACCCAGTATACACCGGTATCCCGTACGGTATAGCTGCTTTGATCAGAGTTAGTACCCATCCAGTTGTACGTTCCGAATCCCGGTGTAGCTCTTATTTGTATTGCACTTTGACCGGTGAGACAGGTGTCGTTTCCCAGCGTAAGAGCAGCGATGTTCTTCTCCACATTCACCCGGTAATACAAAATACTATCGCACCCGGCCGGCGTTTTATACGTTACACTGTACAGGCCCGGGTCCTTCACGATATTATTATCAGGCAGTTTGTATGATAAGCCTTCACAGATCCTGAGCAGGCGGATATTCACACTATCCACAAAGTCCTTGCAGCAATCAACCTGCTGCTCACATTCTTTGGTTTGCTGTACCGGGTAGTCTCCTTTTTTGATCAGCGGGTATGCGTAGTCTGTAAAATAATCTCTCCAGTCTGAAGGCGTGTATATTCTTTCCACGGTCTTTACAGGAGTTGCCGTTGTTGCCGGCGGAATGATCACTTCACTCAGCACCGTTTCATTTGCCTCCGCACAGGCTGCCTGCCCGTCAGCATCCGTAAGCAGCAGTTTATAGTTAAGCGAATTATTGCTTTCAGCTATTCCATAACCCCGGCTGCCTGCCGCAAAACAATTGGGAGGATATGAACTGGTGTAAGCTAATGAGCGGGTAATGACCTCGCCGTTCTGTACAGCGGTGATCACCGGCCTGCTGTTCACATTAAATAAAAGGTCATTTTTTCCGGCGGTTCCGCCCGACACACTCACCAGGTCGCAGGTTTTGCCCGGTACATGAAAAGCCACCAGCTTCTGCACCTGCCCCCGGTTATCGGTAATGACCGATACCGGTTTATTTATGATCCCTGCCGGATCGGCGGCAGTAGGCAGGTACAACGAGGTGTAGAATACAAGCTGACCGGTTGGTAATTCATTCACAGCCTCCACCGGCGGAACATAGCCGGCATTGTTTCCGGGCAGGGGATATTTGTAATCTGATTCCCATCGCAGCTTCCCTGTTTTGTAATCAAGCGAAACAAAGTGCATCCTGCTGTCACTGATCAGCAGGGCCGGTGTGTTTTTATCGGCCTGGTATACCACATCTGCTACTACAATGTTCTTATCAGATAATTCATACAGGCCCCGTTTGTACCGTACCCCGTTTCCACCAGCATCAAAAGCGCCGCTTTCCAGTGAGGTGCCCCATTTGAAAGCGCCGGTGGAGGAATAGCAGAGCACCCGGTTATACGAATAGAGCGGGTAAAATACGGAGGGCCCCTGATCCGCCGACATATAAGCGATGATATCACCCGCCGAGGTAACGATTACATTATTAAAACTCATGTTTCCGCTGCCATTGTTGGTAAAGCAGGTCTTTGTCCATTCCACGGTGCCGTATTTACTGATCTTGGCCAGCAGGGCATACTGGATCCCGATATAGCGTTCCGTTTGTCCGGCTACCACCACGCCGCCATCGGGTGTCTGGGCAAAATCGAGGAACCTGATCCTGCTGAAATAAATATCCTTGATGAAATCATAGAAGTTGATGATGTAATAACCGGACCAGAGGGGGATACCATTCTTTGAAAAACGGGCCATATAACCCGCTTCATTATAATCCGCCATATCACCGGCCACGATGACTTCGTTTGCAGGTGTAAAAGCGGCTTTATTGAAATGAATGAATGTGGTGCCCTTATAATCGTTTACCACATACTTACTGTCACATGTTTGTGAGAAAGTATAGCCTGTCAGCACAAGTAAAGAAAAAGAGAGCAGGAAGAATTTTGACAAGCAAACTTTCATCAGTTTCCCGGTTGAAGATGACAAGGATGTAATTTACAATATTCAAACTGCACCGTCTGCGCAGCAAGGCATTTATTAGTTGCAAACGTTTTCGGCAAGATGGGCCGGATATTAAAAAAAGGCGGGTAGATGTTGTATCCGGATACGTCACCTTACCGGCCTCTGTTGGCTGATCTGCTGTTTACAGGATGGTGATGATCCGAATCGCCGGTTCCGTCTACCACTAAAGGGGTATTTTTCCAGACATCCCGCTTCTCTACCTTCGGTGTATCATTAACCTAAACCTTTTGCTATGGCATTTAAACTTATTGTCGACATGTTCAGCGGCAGGCCAAACCCGGAGATGATCCTGGATGATACGGCTGCCCGCCAGTTGCTGAAAAAACTTTCTTTCAGCGATCTGCGCACCACAGATGATAAAAGCACCCCCTTCCCTTCGATGCTGGGATACCGGGGTATCATCATTCAACAGACAGGACGGATCAGTAAAAAATTACCGGAGCGGCTCCACTATGCACATGATGCGGTATATGCTGGCGAAATGTCTGCGAAGGCCGAAGCAGGTCTTGAATCTTTTGTGTTTGACAACGTGAAATCACTGAAAGGCGTAAAAGATATCCCTGATTTCAGAAACGTACTCGAGAGACTGATAAGGCAGTACCTTGATAAAAGGTCTCTCTATAATGAAAATGTACTCAGGTGGCAGTCGATTAAAGATTTTTACGAAGATTATTTCCGCCCGGTAAAACCCGTTTGCCCCTGTGCCCCCACGCCCGACCTGGCTGCATGGAATTCAAACCCCTCCGTTACCGGCAGCAATAACTGTTACAACTACGGCACCAATTACCGCAGCGATACTTATGCACAACCGGGAGAGGCTACCGGACAAAAATGGAACGATCTCTCTGCCTGTAATGTACCGGCAGGCCATATCAGCGCAAAAATGGGAGCGGTATCCGACGGACTTATTGATAAACCCAACCAGGATAATAAGTGCATCAGCCCGGGTCACCTGGTGGCATTGGTGAATGCTCCCAATTATGATTATCACTGGTACCGCAAAGGCAGCAACGGTAAATGGAGCCACAAGATGGCCAGTACACCGGCATCTGTATTTGATAATTCAGGCAACCCGATCACCGATCCCCGTACCGCCGACCGCGGCAGTTATGTAAACTTCTGTACTTTCATGCAGGTGATACATGGTCACTTTAAAATAACATGATAGAGAAGATAACACCGCATACAGCCGAAGCCTTTCTCTTTTCCGGGAGACCCAATCCCCGGTGGAAATTAAATAAAGCGCAACAGCGTACCTGGAGGCAGTACTGGGAGGAAGCACCCCGCGGGGAAAGACAGGCCAACCGGCTTCCCGTACTGGGATACAGCGGTTGTTTATTACAATATGATGAGCACAGCTATTGGATCATCTTCAATGGCTGTGTTTCTTTTTATGAAAAGGACAAGGTGACCAATAAAAAGGATATCAACCAGCAAATGGAACAATGGCTGCTGGGTACGGCACCGGGTGAGGTGCAAAAGCTCACGGCCAATCTTTAGCGGGGCAGTACTGCTTACAGCCTGTTATTTTCCCAGTATATCCCGGATGATGCGGAGATGATGGTCGGTGTGAAGGCTGATCACTTTCCGGGCCTGCTCATATTTCAGCGGGCCAAAGACCGGGTGAAGAAGGAATTTATCTTTTGCGAGTGTCGTAAGCACCTTGCTCTTCTCTCTTGATTTTGCAAATACCGGCTGCAGTTTTTCTTCGGTGATCTCTCCTTCCGGACGTACGGAGGCGGGTGCCTTGGCCCTGCCCCGCGGAAATCTTCCGATGGCGGAAACAAAGAGCCAACGCAGGCTGAACCGTTTTTTATAATCTGCAGGATTGGAATGCTCCAGGGCACTTACCGATTTGATCAGGGCCAGCAGGCTGTGCTCAATATGCCAGCCAACCGTTGCCTGTGAAACTGCTGTATTCTTCTTCTCCAGGAAGGGCAGGCAGGTTTCGAGTTCCGCTATTTGTATGTCAAGAGGTTTCATTTGTTGTCTTTACCCTGTTTTACAGGCTGATGATACTGGTGCCGGCTTGTGCTGATTGATACCGGAACATCTTCAACGGATCTGCACCAGGGCGGCTTTCAGCCGCTTTATCCCCGCACGATGCGTTTACCGGTACCGTATCATATATAAATATATGCCGGGAGATCATTTTTTACTTTAGTTTTTTCTTTCCATCCGGTATCCCGTACCTCACCCCCCAATAAAATACCGGAGCAAAAAACAGATCCAGATGATCAGAAAGGAAAGCGGTACCAGCACATCTGCTTTAAAACGGGTCTGACGCCAGTTCGTGGAAATACCGATCGCTTTGTTCACCTCCTTTCTGCGCTTAGGGTCATGCACATATTCTTTTTCCGTCAGTTCCGGTCGTACCGTTCCGACGGCGTGCTTATGATAGTCCACGATCAGGGCCCTTGCTCTTACCACCGTAAAACCAATGTATAACTGGAAGATGGCGATGCAAATGATCACAAGATGGATCCAGCCGCCCGTTGTCAAAGCGGCTGCACTGATGAACAGCGACTGGGAAGAGATGAAGATCGTTCTGTACGATTGCAGCAGCGATTCGTTGATCGTCCATTTATCTGCTCCGGTTGACATGCTTCAAGATACAAAACTCCTGTATCCTGTTGTATCTTCTTAGCGGGAGCCCTCTGTGAAACCAGCCGCCAGCCTTCATTCCTGTATTACCCGGTCCGTTTCCCTGCACTCCCTTTGAAAGTATCCTGCTTTATTTTGAGGTTAGACATATTTAATTTATTTTTAATAGAGGAGTAAAACCAGGACCTGGCAACAGCTCCGTAAAAAACTTATGAAACATCTATGTTTACTGATAGCGGCAGGTCTTCTTTTCGGAGGTTGCAGCAAGAAAGATTCTTCCGGCAACAACAATAATAATCCCAACCAGGTTACAGACGGCACTCCTGTACCTGCACCTACTCCTGTTTCCACCACGCTGTATGGCATGGCCAAGGTCGGGGGTACCACCAACACTTTTGCCACCGGCTCTTTCTGGACCGGTGAGATCTGGACCACCCCGCAGATCTATCCTATCAGCAGCGGAATATTCAATACGGGTAAGACAAATTTTGATGTCTATTCCACTGTCCTTTCGTATGAAGCATCCAATTCATCCACCCAAGGACACTACAGGACCTGTAACAGGATCCTTACCCTGACCAACTCCCCCATCAATTACGTTTACTTCAGCGATATCAAACGGCTGAGCCATGGCACCCTTCTCAATAGTGCCGGCGGATCTCTATCGCTTTCCAGTTATGGTTCCCTGAGCCTCGGCGTGAATAGTGTATTTGAACTTCCCCTGGGTTCCATTCCCGGTTTCTTTTCACCGAATATCCAGGCAGGCATCTTCTCCGCCTACCTGAACCCGCAGTTACCGGATTTCGGTTTACAGGTTCCCTGCTCGTTTGCAGATATCAACCAAAAAAGGGTGTTCCTGAAATCCTTTGGTGCCATCAGCCTTGAAGGTGTTTCGTTAAGTCATACCAATAATGAATACCTCGGGTTTCATAATAATGCCACCGGTACGCTGACCCTGTCCATTCCGGCCGGCCTGGTGGCCAGTGCACCGGACTCAATCGAAAAATGGGCTTTTGTATCCGGACGCTGGTTAAGCAAAGGCTATGCAAAAAAAGTAAGCAATTCATATGTGGCCCAGATCGACAACTTCACCACCTGGAATTTTGCCAAACCGGTGAAAGGCGCTTACCGCACCATCCATTTACGGACCGACAGCGGTGCCGTAGTCGTCAATGCCACCGTCAGGATCAAAAGCAATGCAGGTTACCTGGGAGAAAGCCAGACCGATCCGGATGGGAATGCGGTTTGCTTCCTGCCGGCGAATGAAGACATGACCGTGGAAGTCCTGAACCGCTGGAGTTTTGCCGATTACCAGTCTGTGTTCTATTCAGGCAGCATTCCGGCAAGTAATACTGCCGCCACGGTTGATATTACGGTGAACGCAGGATTGCCAAACATCATCACCCTGAAAGGAAAGGCCCTCAACTGCGACGGCACAAACATCACCGACGGACTAGTGAAGATGAAGAACCAGCAGTTAACCGCCGCACCGCCTGTCTATTTTTCGGTAAACGGCGGTAACTATAATGCGGCACAGGTGTACAGTCACCAGGGATCCAGTTCTGCCAATTATAATATCAGTGCTATCAACTCCGCCACCAATGTGCAGGGGGTTGATACCAGTGTGGTCATCAATGAAGGAAGGGTGAATGTAAATAACATCAATACCTGCCCGCTGGATCCGAACTTGTTTATCAATTTTTCCATTGACAATACACCCTACTCCATAACCGGTAACTACGCTACTCCGTATGCCCCTTACCTGATCGTATTACCGGGGAATAATAATTCCATGCTATCAACCGCACAGGGAAGTACGGGTTTGCAGTTCTCCACGTTAGCAGCCACCACCGGCGTATTTACCGGCAGCGGGATCAGTAACCTCTATATCAATAATACTTTTTACCAGCAGGATGTGAACAAGCCGATGCGGGTGGAGTTCACCCGTTATGATATCTTATCGCCGGGCATTGTTGCGGGCACTGCTGATTTCTGGTATAAAGACAATGCCAATGTCTCGCACCATCTGGTGGCCACATTCCGGTTAAAGAGAGTGTAGCCTTACCGGTAAACAGGAAAACGGGGTTGACAATCGTTGATCCGGAATGGCAGAGCCGGCCTTGCATCAGAGGTGCCGGTGCGGGAACAACAAACTCTATAAAACCTCAGTTTTAGCAGAACGGATGCTAACCTCTCTCCAATTCCTCTCTTAGGATGGGGCGGATACGGCCTCACCCCAAACCCCTCTCCGAGGGAGAGGGATTTAGACTCCGAAAGAATGAAACAGTTTTAATGTTCGGTAGTTACTAACTGCTACAATAAAGATTGGGGTATCGATAATTTATCGCCACAGGCGAGAGAATAAAACTGCGAAACCGGAGGTTTCGCTAACCGTTATATCATTTCACCGTAACCTTTGCAATCGCCACTTTTGATTTGGCCAGTATCCTGTCTTCTTTGCCGACGAGATACATATCACGCCCCAGCACAGAGCTTAAGCGGGGCATTGCCGTAGGTACATCTTTATTACTGAAAAGCAGCGACCTTGTATATTTTCCCGTACCAGTATTGAGTGTGATCCCGAAACAATCTGATTTACCGAAATAGCTTACACGTTTTACTTTTTGCCCCAGTTGCAATACATCCTTATTTGCTTTATTATCATTGAATACGATAGTCAGCGTATTATTACCAGGCAATACACCGATGCCGGCATAAAAGGGCCAGTTGAATCTTGACCAGAAATAAGAATTATCCGCAATGCTTACACCGTTTCCATTGAAGCCAATATTGATCACCTCCCGCTGCAGTTTTGGAACTACATATAACCAGCTTATATTTCCGGAGGCGGCTTCCATTTTACTCATCATAATATCCCCGCATTCATATACCTGGTATTCATTGGTGCGCCAATAACCTGATCCTGCACGGGAAGTTACATATTCAGAATTGGTATACCTGTAACTTTCATATTCTTCAGCAAGGATTACTATTCCCCCGTCGGTTGCAGTAATAAACTTTCTGAAACGATAGTATTTGCTAAAGCCATCTTCTTCGTTCTGTATCTTTTCAAATTTCTCTCTTTCTTTTCTTTCCTTCCTGCTTTCATCATCATCCCCGTCGTCATTATCATCATCTGCTGCCACGATCATGGAAGTGTTCAGTTCCTTATCACTCGTCGAAATCGTTTCACCGGTTGCAGGATTTACCCGTTGTACCATCAAACCATTCGTTTTCCCTCTTTTGGTATTGCTGTAAAAACCGGCCAGTACCAACTCCCTTGAAGGTGTTTGCTCCACCCTGGTACTGATCAGCCATTTACCATTGATTGTTGTATTGAGTTCTTTGATCATTTTCCCGTTATCATTATAGATCCTGATGTTGTAATTCCTAAAATCCAGGTATTTACTCTTTTTCTTCTTGCCTTCCTGGTATTCATATTCACGGCCTACCAGTACGATATTGTCGTTATAGGCATATACCACATCTTCGAGGGTGTACAACTTCTGCTCAAATTCATTCGTGATAAATACAGGCTTGCCCAATGACCTGAGGTTGATATCAAACTGCCGTATCTCAAAATTATTTTTTTCCCGACCCAGGATGGTACTTACCAGCACCATGCGGCTACTATCGGCATTATAGTCTGCCTTGAACTGCACATCCTCTTTCTTATCGTTCTTTACCCAGTTTGTAAGTTCCACCCAGTCGCCGGAAAGTTCGCCGGTGCTTTTATCTACAAGGGCTGCAAAGAGGGTTATTGTTTTCTCTTTATTGCTGTAATCGCTTGCAAGCAGGTACAGCTTATCTTTTATGAAATAAAAGCTTTCGAATTCTTTCCCCTTCAACTCTTTGCTGAAATCATTATTATATACTTCGGTGAGGGTTTTGTCGAGCTTTACTAATGATGCCGATTCTCTCAAGGTTGCACCGATCACAAAGTAGCTTTTCAGTGCACTGTGTGATTCTTTCAGGTAGATACCGGTATTATCTGTATAGAATACGGAAAGGTCTGTACTGCCCTTCCGGAGTTTGAACTCATCTCCCCAGGTTACATTGGCTGATTGGGAGAAAGCACTATTTAATATAAAGAGGTCCAGTATAGCAGATATCCAAACCTTCATAGTTTTATATTTTCAGGTTACAAATTTAAGGGGATATTTAAAATAGTAGCCCGACCCGCCGGGACGCTGAAAGCAGACTGGCGGATCATTTTCAAAAGACAGTTTGGCAAGAACATAAAATGGGAAGTCGGGAAACTTTGGAGCGGCTTGCGACCTCACCCCAAACCCCTCTTCGATAGAGAGGGGCTTTAGACTCCGAAAGAATAGGACTGTTTTCTTGAAACTGGAATGCGACGAGCAGTTATAAATATCAATTTAGTATGTCGATAGAATATCGACATTGGCGATAGAATAAATTCTGCGAAACCTCCAGTTTTGCAGAGCTTATTTAAATTAATTTTTTATAAAAATTAGTACCATTACTAATAACAAAGACAATACAGACTGAAAAAACTATCCAGAACCATGCTCTTGCCCTTAGGGATTTCAATTTGATTCCTGTTGTATCAATCTTAAACCTTATATCTTTCGGCCACTCATCATTCCAATATTTAATAATACTTAGCCATATTCTTTTATCAGTTTCTAGATTCTTTTGAACAGTAAGCACAAATAAAAAATGAAGCCCGAACAAAATGAAACCAATAAGAACGATCAGCCAATTATTATTTATTGGTAATTTATCTTTATAGAATATAGCCAAGACTAATAGAGTCCAAAATGTAATATTGATTTTCCATAAATTAGTACGGGTGTGCTGAAATCTATCATGTTGACTGGTATAGATAGTTTTGAGAGTTTCTTCTGTATAAGACATATGTCAAAGTTTAAAATCAAAAGCCCCCACGTTTCCGCAGGGGCCTGTATTTTATCTTCCTCAAATCAATTCGTCATCATCGGTCATTTCACGATTCAATTACTTCACTTCTTCATACGGCACATCCGTTACATTGTCACCACCGGCTGCAGCACCTTCATGCTGATGCGGTTGTTCAGCCCCGGGTTGTGCACCCCCTTGTTCTTGTGTCGCTTTGTACATGTCCTCACTCGCTGCCGTCCAGGCTGCATTCAGGGCTGCCATGGCGGTATCGATACCGGGAATGTCCTGTGCCTTGTGGGCCTCTTTCAGTTTGGCAACCGCCTGTTCAATACCGGCTTTTTTATCCGCAGGTATTTTTTCGCCGTATTCCTTTAATTGTTTTTCTGTCTGGAACACGAGGCTGTCGGCCTGGTTCAGCTTGTCCACTTTCTCTCTTTCGGCTTTGTCCGTCGCTTCATTGGCTTTTGCTTCCGCCTTCATTCTTTCCACTTCATCTTTACTCAGACCGCTGCCGGCTTCGATATGGATCTTCTGTTCTTTACCGGTGCCTTTGTCTTTGGCCGTTACATGCAGGATGCCGTTGGCATCAATATCGAAGATCACTTCGATCTGCGGTACGCCGCGGGGGGCCGGTGGTATATCAGAGAGGTTGAAGCGGCCCAGGCTCTTGTTCTGGTTGGCCGTGGGGCGTTCGCCCTGCAGTACATGTATTTCCACACCGGGCTGGTTATCGCTGGCGGTGGAGAAGATCTCTGATTTCTTGGTCGGGATGGTGGTGTTGCTCGGGATCAGCGTGGTCATCACACCACCCATGGTTTCGATACCGAGTGAAAGCGGGGTTACATCCAGCAGCAGCACATCTTTCACTTCACCGGTAAGTACGGCGCCCTGTATGGCAGCCCCTACGGCCACCACTTCATCGGGGTTCACCCCTTTGTTGGGTTTCCTGCCGAAGAATTTCTCCACGATCTCCTGCACCTTGGGTATGCGGGTGGATCCTCCCACCAGTATCACTTCATCGATTTGTGAGGCATTCATCCCGGCATCTTTCAGCGCCTGCTCACAGGGCCGGAGGCAGCGGGCAAACAGGTTATCGGCCAGTTGCTCAAATTTCGCACGGCTCAGTTTTTTTACCAGGTGTTTGGGCACGCCATCCACGGCTGTGATATACGGAAGGTTGATCTCTGTTTCGGAAGAGGAGCTCAGTTCGATCTTGGCTTTTTCAGCAGCTTCTTTCAGGCGCTGCAGGGCCATCGGGTCTTTGCGCAGGTCGATGGCTTCGTCTTTTTTGAATTCATCGGCCAGCCAGTCCATGACCACTTTGTCGAAGTCATCACCACCGAGGTGGGTATCACCATTGGTTGATTTTACTTCAAATACCCCGTCGCCCAGTTCGAGCACCGAGATATCGAATGTACCGCCCCCGAGGTCGAATACAGCGATCTTCTGATCGTGTTTGGCTTTATCCAGACCGTAGGCCAGTGCGGCGGCGGTCGGTTCGTTCACGATCCGGCGAACGGTAAGCCCGGCGATCTCACCGGCTTCTTTGGTGGCCTGGCGCTGTGCATCGTTGAAGTAGGCCGGCACGGTGATCACGGCTTCGTTCACTTCATGACCGAGATAATCTTCAGCGGTCTTTTTCATTTTCTGGAGCACCATGGCGGATATTTCCTGCGGCGTATAGAGCCTGCCATCAATGTCAATACGTACGGTATTATTGTCACCTTTCACCACTTTGTAGCTCCAGTGGCTGATCTCTTCGGTCACTTCGTCGAAGCGGCGGCCCATAAAGCGTTTTACAGAGGCGATGGTGTTATGCGGGTTGGTGATGGCCTGGCGTTTGGCCGGGTCGCCCACTTTCCGCTCACCGTTTTTCAAAAATGCTACTACTGAGGGGGTTGTACGGCGTCCCTCATCGTTGGCGATTACCACGGGTTCGTTGCCCTCCATTACGGATACGCAACTGTTGGTGGTTCCTAAGTCGATTCCTATGATTTTTCCCATAATTTATTCTCCTTTTTTGCTGGCCCTCTTTGGACAGGCCGCTATTGATTCTCAATCATTATGCCGCGGGGCCGGGATATGAAAAATTGGCAGAAACCAGGCCTTGCCCCCGGCTCCGGGCAGGGGCTATTTCAGGTTCTGGATAATGGTGTCCTGAGTCTTGCTGATCTTTTTCATGATGTTGGACAGGGTGCTCATCAATTTGGACAACCGGTCCATGGCCATCTGCAGCCGGAGGGATTCCATCTCCCCCATCTCATTCAGGGAGTCGAGGTCCCTTTTCATAGTATCCACCATATTGTCCAGTTCGGCCTTTGTACCGGGGGTTGTATACCGGCTTTGGCCGGCGAATTTCAGCCCGGTCAGCCTGTTGAGTGAATCCGCCCGCCGTATTTCTTTTTCAAAATCCTTTGGCGGCCAGTTGCTCCCCGTTTCCCCGGTTCGTTTACTGGCCACCGCAGCCTGCCGCTGTTTCAGTGTCTCCATCACCTGCCGCTGCTTCGCCTTGGCATTGTTGATCGCCTTTACCTGTGCCATGATCGCCTTCAGATCTTCCTGCGCACTTTTCGATGCCTGCATCAGTACGAGGAAGACCAGGGCTTCGATATCCGCATCCGGCAGGTTGCCGGGTTGGGCATAGTTCCTCGCCCGAACCCTCGCACTATCCGCTGCAAACCGGTTGGCCTGCATATCGGCGGCTGTCTTTTTCACCCAGGCGGTATGACGGGGATTGATCTGTGACATGGCTTTTGTAAAGAAGGCCTCGGCTTCCGGTGAAGCCTGCTCCTGTGCGGCAGCCTGAAGGGACAGAGCCGTAACAGCCAGGAGAGGGAGGATAAGATTTCTCATGCTATCAGGTTGAATCCTGAAGTTCGCATTTTTTCCCGGGCAGGGAAAAGCAATTTTTAAGAAGACCGAACCGGGCAGAACAGATACATTTGTTGCAAAACCAGCAATATGGCCCAGGCTGTTGCCGACAAACTTCGTATCAAGGCCGGTTATACCCTGCTTACCCTTCACGCCCCGGCTGATTTTAAAAAAGGTTTACCGGGACTGCCTTCCGGTGTAACCTTTTCGGACAAAACCAGGCACTACGACCAGGTTCACTGGTTTGTTACCCACCGGGCACAACTGGAAAAGGAAATGAGCAAAGTGATGAAACTGGTGAAGCCGGAGGTAACTGTCTGGGTTTATTACCCGAAAGGAACCTCAAACAGGCAGACCGACCTGACCCGTGACAAGGGCTGGGACTGCCTGCTGGCCGAAGGGGATAAACTTACCTGGATCAGCCTGATCTCTTTCAACGACACCTGGAGTGTATTCGGATTCCGGGCGAAGACCGCAGCAGATAAAAAGAAAGAGGCGAAGCCAAAGGAAGAAAGAGAGATCTTCAAATGGGTAAACCCGGAGAACCGGGAAATAAAACTTCCGGATGACCTGTCGGCTGCGCTGAAGAAGAACAGGAAAGAAGCAGCTTATTTTGAAACGCTTTCCTTCACCAATAAGAAAGAGTACCTGGAATGGATCGTAACGGCGAAGCGGGAGGAAACAAGACGGGAGAGAATAAAGGGTACGATCGAACGACTGGCAAAAAACTGGAAGAACCCCCGGAACCTGTGAGTAGTGTAAAGAATTTACTTAAATCCTGAATGTTTAAGCGGCAATGAGCAGCATCAAAAGAACGAACAGCGAAGACAGTGATTTTCATATACTGGTTGAAAAACTGAACCGCTACCTCCTGCAGCAGTATGGCGGGTTGCAGGATTTTTACAGCCAGTTCAATAAGACCAGTAATATACCGAATGTAGTGCTGGTGTATGTGGATGATGAACCGGCGGGTTGCGGCTGTTTCAAACGGTTTGATGATGAGTCCGTGGAAGTAAAAAGAATGTTTGTGGCTGATGAGCACCGGGGAAAAGGTATCGGCAAATTAGTGCTGGGCGAACTGGAGAAATGGGCAGGCGAACTCGGAAACAAACGAATGGTATTGGAAATGGGGAACCGGCAACCGGAAGCGGCAGTGCTCTATTCGCATGCCGGGTATACAGTAATCCCGAATTACGGGCAATATATCGGGATGGAAGAAACGAGTATTTGTATGGAAAAGATGATCGGCCATCATTCGTAGGTCTTTCGTCAGGATCATGCGGTTTTTATTTAGCTTTAAACAGGAATGCAGCTCACTACGGACATATACCAGCGCCTGGCAACAGCCAAGGTTTTCATTGATGAAAACTTCCAGGAAGACATTGACCTGGACCAGGTTTCCCGGCAGGCGCTTCTCTCCCGCTTTCATTTTCACCGGCTGTTTAAACAGGTGTACAGGAAAACACCGCACCAGTACATTACCCGCAAAAGACTGGACAAGGCAAAGAGCCTGCTGAGCGACAACAAACCCGTTACCGAAGTATGCAGCGAAGTGGGCTTTGAAAGCCTGGGCTCCTTCAGCGTGTTGTTCAAAAAGGAGATCGGCTTTGCCCCGCAGTATTACCGCAACATGGCTTACAAGAAGAAGATGGAACAACTGGCCGAACCGAAGAAGGCGATCCCGCATTGTTTTATTGAGAAATATAAATGGGGCCAATAGTGAGCGGGAATTCGAAAGAGCAGGTTTCCTTGACGAGCCGCGATGCACTAAAAAGCAATATCCGAGAAAGAAGATCCGGTCCGCCTGCTTAGCTTTACCTTAAATCAGTCAACATGGTAACCAAAATCTCCCACATTTCATTCTTCGTCACCAGCCAGGAAAAGGCCTACGATTTTTATGTAAACAAACTCGGCTTTAAAGTAAATACGGATGTAAAGATGGACAACGGTATGCGCTGGCTGACCCTGAATCCGCCCGAACAGCCCGATCTTGAAATGGCCCTGCTGGATGCTTCCGGCGATGTCAGCCAGATGGGGATGGATGCAGACACCCAGAAGGCCCTGCTCCTTCTCCTGGAAAAAGGCGTGATGGGCGCCGGCGTGCTGCACACCAACGACTGCCGTGCCACCTACGAAGAACTGAAAGCAAAAGGCGTAAAGATCACCGAGCCGAAAGAACAATTTTACGGTACTGAATGTATCGTGAACGACGGTTGCGGGAACTGGTTTAGTATGACGCAGCCGAAATAGTCGTTAGCCGGGGACTGCTGCCCGGTTGTTCCTTTCCCGCCATGCGAACTCTTAGCTAAATCTTTACATCTCCTTCTCATTCTTTGGTTATTTTTGACCGTTAATTAACCGAATGAAAGGCAAAGGAATTCTATTCGCAGCGGTCGTGCTGTTATCTGTTACCGCTTATTCCCAAAAGATCGATCCGGCCAGGCCTGATATGTCGCCGGAAAATTTCCGGTTCGACTCCCTGCCTGTTTCCGATATCAATATTCCCATCCAGGTAAACCTGAAACCGCTTTTTGCGATGGCCGAAAAAAGCGTGGATACTTTATTCACGTCGCCAAACTACCCGGAAGACTGGGTACAGGAGGGTTGCGATACCCGTTATAAATACTCATTTCGCCGCAGCCCGTTAAAGATAACCGGCGTAGGCAATACGCTTACATTGGGTTTTACCGGTTATTATAAGATCATCGGGTCTACCAGGCTGTGTGTGAACGGCACCGTGGTTTCCCCGTGGACGCCGGCCTGCCGCTGCGGCTTCAGTGAACCGGAACGGAGAGTGAATGTTTCCTTCATCAGTGCGGTCGCTATTGAGCCGGATTATAAAGTACGGGTCTATATCAAACGAAATTAACCCCAACCGCAGGATAAATGTGAGGTCTGCTTCTGGGGACAGGACATTACCAAACAGGTGATGAAAGGGCTGATCGCCGAACTGGATGCGTCCAAAAAAGACCTGGAGAAAAGTTATGGCACCGTGGACCTCAAATCCCGTATCCAGAAAGTATGGGACATGCTGAACAAAAGCTATGACCTCTATGGACTGGGCTGGCTGCAGATCAACCCGCAGCAGTTCCGGCTGAACAATTTCTTTATCACCCGGGACTCACTGAATATTCACTTTGGGTTATCGGCCAAACCGGTGATCGGGCTGGAGAAACCCGCCGATCATGGCTCCTGGGTACCCAATATGGGCGGCTACAGCAAACAGGAGGGCTTTTCGATCTTCATGGATGCTATGCTGAATTATGACTCCCTCTCCCTGATCATGAATGATCAGCTGGTCGGAAAACAATTTGATTTCAAAAAGGGATTTGTAAAAAAGAAATTCATCCTGGACAGCTGCCGGGTGTATGGGGGCGGGTTCGACAAACTTGTGATAAAGATCAGTTTCTCCGGAACCAATACCGGCATTTTCTATCTCACGGGCCGGCCTTCGTATGACAAGGACAAACGTTTACTGGAAATAAAAGATATCGACTTCGACATCAAATCAAAGAATCTCCTGCTGGGCTCGGCCGACTGGCTTTTTGACAAAAAGATCACCAAAGAGATCAGCAAGAATGCCCGCTTTGAACTGGGCGCTTATATCGACAGTGCCAGGATCAATATCAACCAGCAGCTCAACCGGGAACTGGCCAAAGGCATCCGCAGCAGCGGCGACATAAAGGATATTACACTGGCCGGCATTTATCCCATGCAGCAATACCTTGTGATCCGCAGCAACTGTGAGGGAAAACTGGCCGTAAAGGTGGAGTCGGTCGACTTCAGTTTTTAGGCTCTTCTTCGGGCGTCGCCCTGAACGAAAAGTTCCGCTGGGCAATATAGCTGAAGACCACCACGACACTGATGGTGATCACTTCGGCAATGACCGGGTAGAGATGAAAGTTCTCCACCAGCACTTTCAGCAGGATATAGTTTAGGCCGAGGTTGAATAAACAGATCAGCAGGTAGCGGAACAGCTGGATACGGCCTTTCATGTTTGAATCACTGAACACCACATATTTCGACATAAAGAAACCGACCGGGAAGGTGACCAGGAAAGAAAGGATCAGCGCCGCAGTATGGCCTTTGAAGGCTGATATTCCGAAATGGAATACTTTCTCTGCAAAGATGTACTTAAAGGCAACATAGTAGACCGCCAGGCCCAGTAACGTATTTCCGCCCCCGGAAGCAGCATACCGGAAGGTCTGCAGGTTCATCAGCTTCTTAAATGGCGGGTAAAAGAAGTCGATGACCGGTAGCACAAAATCCCTGGCACTATGGATGTGACGGCGCATCAATTGGCAAAATACCTAAAAACAAATTCCGAATCACAAATTCAGGATAACAAATTCCGGATGGCGGTACAGGAAATCAGTAATTGTTCCGAACACAGATGTGTTTCGTAAATTTGCCCGCTAAACAAAAGACAGGATGAATATTGTACATGACATAAAAGAAATGGTGGTACGGTCGCTGAAGAAACTGTATGGGTATGAAGCCGGCGAAGCCGACCTCACGATCAATTCCACCAAACCGGAGTTTGAAGGGGATTATACACTGGTCCTGTTTTCCTTTGTAAAGCAACTGAAGAAATCACCGGAGCAACTCGGCAATGAGATCGGCAAAGACCTGGTGGATAGCAACCCGGGTATCCTTACGGCCTTCAATGTGATAAAAGGATTCCTGAACCTTACCGTTTCCGATCAGTACTGGATCCGTTTCCTGCTGAAAAATCATGCAGATCCGTCTTTTGGCCGCAAGCCTGCCAACGGGCAGAAGGTGATGGTGGAATACTCCTCTCCCAACACAAACAAACCCCTTCACCTCGGGCACCTGCGCAATATCTTCCTGGGATGGAGCGTGGCGCAGATCCTGAAGGGAAGCGGCTATGAAGTGATCAAAAGCTGTATCGTGAACGACCGGGGGATTCATATCTGCAAAAGCATGATCGCCTGGCAACGGTTTGCCAACGGCGCCACCCCGCAATCCACCGGGATGAAGGGCGACCATTTTGTGGGGGAATACTATGTGAAATTCAACGATGCCTATAAGGCAGAGGTTGACAAACTGGTGCAGGAAGGGCTCAATAAGGAAACAGCAGAGAAAGAGGCCCCCATCATGAAAGCCACCCAGCAAATGCTGCTGGACTGGGAAGCCGGGAAACCGGAAGTGATCGAACTCTGGAAAAAGATGAACGGCTGGGTATATGACGGGTTCGATGTAACCTATAAAAGGATCGGTGCCGACTTCCAGAAGATGTACTATGAAAGCAATACCTATATAGTAGGCAAACAGTTTGTGATGGACGGACTAAAGGAAGGTGTATTCTATAAAAAAGAAGATGGCAGCATATGGATCGACCTGACCGCCGAAGGCCTTGACGAAAAACTGGTGCTGCGGAAGGACGGGACCTCGGTGTACATCACCCAGGACCTGGGGCTGGCCCAGCAGAAGTATGATGAATTCAAATACGACCAGAGCCTGTACGTTATTGCGGATGAGCAGAATTATCATATGAAAGTACTGAAGCTGACCCTGCAGAAACTGGGCAAACCTTATGCTGACGGCATAGACCATTTGAGCTATGGGATGGTGGAACTGCCCAGCGGAAGGATGAAGAGCCGGGAAGGCACCGTCGTGGATGCCGATGATATGGTGGAGGAAATGGTAAACGTGGCAAGGGCAAAAACAGAAGAGCTTGGCAAAGTGAAAGACTTCACTGCAGAAGAGCTGAAAGAACTGTACGATACGATCGCCCTCGGGGCACTGAAATTCTTCCTCCTGCGGGTGGACCCTAAAAAGAAAATGATCTTCAACCCGGAAGAGTCGATCGATTTTCATGGATTCACCGGCCCGTTCGTTCAGTATACACATGCCAGGATCCGGGCGATACTCCGGAAAGCGGAAGGCAGCCGGCAACCGGCAGAAGCCCGTGACCTGCTGAAGCTGGAGAAGAACCTGATCGTGCAGCTGGAACAATACCCGGTGATCCTTGAACAGGCGGTAACGGAACATAACCCTTCAGTGATCGCTATCTATGTTTTTAACCTCGCCAAGGCTTTCAATACCTTTTACACGGAACATTCGGTGATGAATGCGGAGTCGGAAGAAAAGAAACAACTGCGGCTGCAGCTTTCTGAAATGACGGCGAATGTCATTGCCTCAGGAATGGGATTGCTGGGGATCAGGGTACCGGAGAGAATGTAGAGAGAAGTCTTTAGCCCTGAGCAGGTAGTCATTTACCGGTAATCAACAGAAAAACAAAAAAGCGATCAATTAGAAATTGATCGCTTTTTAAATATTGTCATGCGGCGAAAGACTAACGACTTTTCTTACAGTCCTGCCATCAGTTTCTTCTGTTTCAGGTTTGACAGCGAAGGATCCATTTCAATGGCCTTATCGCAAAGACGGATACCTTTCTCGGTGTTTTCTTTACCTCCTTTTTTCTGGTAGCACATACCGATCATATACAGGGCAGAGGCATTTTCCTTATCGTATTCAAGCATCCTGTCCCAGTAGTCCATGGCCAGGTCAAACTTGCCTTTGTCGTAATAAGCTTCGGCTACCATGCCAAGGATGTTCATATCACTGGGTTTCTTTTTCAGGATCTCGTTCAGCATTTCCACTCCTTTGTCCAGCTCGCCCACGTTCAGGTAAGCGATGGCCAGGTTTTCCAGGTAGTCGTTATCCTTTTTGAGGCCTTTGTCGCCGGCTTCGAGCATGTATTTCAGCGCATCCTTATCGGCATGCATTGCATAGCAGATCAGGCTGAGCTCATAGGTCCAGTATGCCTCTGTTGGCTTCAGCTCAAGTGCTTTTTTGAAATAAGGCACTGCCAGCTTATAATTCATCATGTCGGCATAGCTGTGGGCGATCAGGTAAGGGATCTCTGCATTGGCCGGGTCTTCTTTTTCAGCGAGGTTCAGGAATTTGATCGCATCACCGTAGTTGTCGTTATCGTAATGAACACGGCCTACATAGTAAGCCACTTTTTCATTGGGGTCTGCTTTCTTCAGTTTATCGGCATACACCAGTACATCGTCATTTTGTTTAAGCTGGAAGGAAAGCAGCATCAGTTTTTTATAGAGTTCTGCATTATCCTCTCCCAGCGCTGCCAGTTTTTTATACATTTCAAGCGCCAGGTTGTATTTGCGGAGGTCATGATAGGCCGAAGCGAGTTCAGCCGTAATCGCTTTGCTGTTGACATCATACCTGGCAGCTTTCTCAAAGTTCTTTAATGATTCAAGCCGGCGTCCGTTTTGTTTTTCCAGTAAACCTTTCTGTAAAAAATAATCAGCGCTGTCTGTTCCGGGAATTGCTGTAATGGCGGCACTGCCCGGGTTCAGCGATTCGTTTTGGGCAAATACAGGCAGGATGGCTGCCAGCATGCAGTGTAAAAGGATGATCCGTCTCATAGGGCTTTTGTTTAGGATGGATTTAAAAGTTCTTCTCATGCGCAAGGTATTATGAGCGGGTGAGTAATCAAAGCTTAACCGGCTATTAATCAGCCAAAACCGTTCCAAAATAGTACTATTTCAGCACGATTCCCGAAAGGGCAGGTAAATTTACGGTCAGCCTGTACATTTTTTGATTCTTATCAACCAGCTCACACCTTATATCAGGGTTGTAAACGTCGCCCGTACCCCAGTATATTGTTTTATCGCTGTTGAATATTTCCATCGTATAAGGCTTTCCCGTTACCTGGATTTCCCAGTCGTTACGTACCACCGGGGTCAGGTTCAGTATCACCAGCAGGTCATCTCCCTTCTTTTTCCCGATCCGTTTGTACACAACCACGGATTCGGCCCGGTGGTTCAGGTCCACCCATTCGAACCCGTCCATGCTGAACTGGTGCTGGTAAAGGGCCGGCTGTTCTTTCAGCAGTTTGTTCAGGTCCGCCACACAGTCCTTCAGTAACCGGTGACAATCGAATTGTAATAATTCCCACTGCAGTTCCGATTTGTAATTCCATTCGCCGGTTTGCCCGAATTCACTTCCCATGAAAAGCAGCCGTGCTCCCGGGTGCGTCCACATATAGGTATAAAGCAGGCGCAGGTTGGCAAACTTCTGCCATTCATCCCCCGGCATTTTATAAAGCATCGGGCTTTTGCCGTGCACCACCTCATCATGGCTCAGCGGCAGCATGAAGTTTTCATCATAGAAATACATCATGCTGAAGGAAAACTTATTCTGGTGAAACTGCCTGTACACCGGGTCGATCTTGAAATAATCAAGGGTGTCATGCATCCAGCCCATCATCCACTTCATACCAAACCCAAGCCCGCCTTCGTAGGTATGCTTGCTCACCCCCGGCCAGTCGGTGGCTTCTTCGGCAATGGTCTGCACATCGGGGAAATCCCGGTAGATGGTTTCATTAAGGTCTTTGATAAAGGCAATGGCTTCGAGGTTACCGTCCCCGCCAAATTCATTCGGCTCCCACTGCCCGTGTTTCCGGGAGTAATTCAGCTTCAGCATGGAGGAAACTGCGTCTACCCGTATGCCGTCGATATGGAAAAGGTCGAACCAGTACCGGGCGCTGCTGATCAGGAATGACTTGACTTCTCCCCGTTTATAATTGAAGACATAGCTGTTCCAGTCGGGATGGAATCCCTTCCGCATATCGGCATACTCGTAGGTATGTGTGCCATCGAACATAAACAATCCATGGGCATCATACGGGAAATGGGAAGGCACCCAGTCCAGCACCACCCCGATGCCTTCCTGGTGACAGGCGTCGATCAGCCGCATCAGCCCCTGCGGGTCGCCAAACCGGGAGGTGGCGGCGAAATAACCGGTGCACTGGTAGCCCCAGCTACCGTCAAAAGGATGTTCCATCACCGGCATCAGTTCAAGATGGGTGAACCCCATTTCCTTTACATAAGGAACGAGCCGTTCCCGGATCTGGTCGTATGTATTATAGGATTCCTCATCCGATTTGTCGGGACGTTGCCAGCTCGCCAGGTGCACTTCGTAAACACTCCACGGCGCATGGAGTGCATTTTTCTTTTTGCGGTTCTTCATCCAGGCCTGGTCCTTCCATTCATAATACATATCCCAGGTAATACTGGCGGTGGCCGGTCTCTTCTCCCAGAAGCGGGCAAAAGGATCGCCCTTATCCACTTTCCGGTTGGCAAAACCGGTGATATGGTATTTGTAAGCTTCGCCCAGTTTAAAACCCGGAATGAAGCCTTCCCAGATACCACTCTTATCCCAGCGGGGATATAATTCGTATTCATCATTCTTCCATTCATTAAAATGTCCTTTTACGGAAACCGCCGTGGCATTGGGCGCCCATACACAGAAATACATGCCCCAGACATCAAGCACCTGTATAGAGTGAGCACCGAATTTTTTATAGAGCTGGTAATGGGTGCCCTGCTGGTAATTGGTTACATCTTCGGTGGTGAGCAGAGAGTAATTCCATACCCGTTTTGAGGTATCCACAAATTCAGTCTCTTCATATTTTTTTACCGAATGTGTATTTCCCTTCTCTTCAGGCAATTTAGTTTTCTTCCTGTCGTTTTCTTCCTGCCTGTTGCGGACGGTCTTTGTTTTTTTAGTTGCCATTCGGTTGATTTTTCCGGGTGAACTATGCATCTCAACTTACGGTATTTTAACGAATCTTAACATTTCTGTCACATAGATGATAGTGATTGATACCAGAAATCACCAATTTTGCACCGTTCAGGTAAATATCAAATAAAACGTATAGCCAAATCGATATTTTCAAGAACCAGGAACCAACCCCTAAAGCCATGAAAAAACTTGCTGCTCTCACGACGCTGCTGCTATGTCTTTGTCTGCCCGGTATTTCACAAAAAGGCACTGTAACCGGTACACTCACCGACACCACCGAAAACAAATCCCTTTACTTAGCGGCCATCTCGTTACTCCGCAAATCGGATTCCACCCTTGTTTCCTACACCCGTAGCAACAAGGAAGGGAAATTTGTACTTCCCCCGGCAGAGAACGGAAAGTATGTGGTGCTCATCTCTTACCCCAAATTCGCCGATTATATGGACGAACTGGATATAAACGGCGACACCAACATGGGTGAGGTGAAAATGACCCCGGCCAGCAAACTGCTGGATGCCGTTATCGTAAAATCAGTCGGGGCCATCCGCATCAAAGGCGATACTACGGAATTTGTGGCCGACAGCTTCAAAGTAAAAGAAGGCGGAACGGTGGAAGACCTGCTGAAAAAACTCCCGGGCTTTTCGGTGAACAGCAAAGGAGAGATCGTGGCACAGGGAAAACGGGTGGACAAGGTACTGGTGGACGGTGAAGAATTTTTCGGTGATGACCCGACCATGGCCACCCAGAACATTTCTGCCAAAGCCGTCGATAAAGTGCAGGTATTCGAAACAAAGACCGAACAGCAGAGCCTGACCGGCATAACCAGCGGGAATGAAGGCAAGACCGTCAACATCAAACTGAAAGAAGATGCAAAGAAAGGGGCCTTCGGCAAAGTGCAGGCAGGAACGGACTTCAGCAAATACATCGACAGCAAACTGCTATACAACCGGTTCATCGGCAAAAAGAAAATTTCTGTATATGGCACCCGTACCAATGTAAACACCGGCAGCCTGAACTGGGAGGACCGGCAAAAACTGGGTATGGAAAACGATTTTGAGTACGATGAACTGAGCGGTTACTACTTCAGCTTCGGGGGTAATGATGATTTTAGTGACTGGAGCCTGCGGGGCTTGCCCGATGCCTGGACAGGAGGCGCCCTGTTCAGTAATAAATGGAATGCCGACAAGCAAAATGTAAACGTTTCTTACCGGTACAACAGGCTGGCCACCACTAACGTGGGAACCACGCTGAATCAAAATATTCTGCCCACCGGGATCACCTATTCCAACAGGTATACCACCAAGAACGGCCTGCTGCAGCAACATGCCGTGAACGGTAAATATGAAGTAAAACTCGACTCCCTGACATCGCTGAAATTCGTTACTGCCTATACCTATAAGAGCGGGAACTCCTATGGCACCAACAACAGCGAATTCATCGGAACCGACCTGGATACGGTCAACCAAAGCTTCAACAGCTACAACAACAACACCCGGCGCACACAGACGGATAACCAGCTTACCTACAAACAACTTTTCAAAAAGAAGAACCGGCAGTGGCAAACCGTACTCCGCTACGGAGTGACGGATGATGAGAACGACGGGCTCAACTACACCCGTATCCGGTATTTTGACCCCAATGGCCTGTACAGCTACAGCGATACCGTAGACCAGCAAAAACTTTTTGACGGCCGCTCCACCACCCTGGGCATCAAATCCACCTACACCGAACCGCTTACCGATAAATGGATGCTGGTGGTGGATTATGCCTGGAACAAGAACCATTCAAAATCGCTCCGCAATACCTACGAAAAAGGTTTTAATGGCAAGTACGAAGAACTCGTTTCAGAGTTCAGCAATAATTTTGAACTCAATGCCTATTCCAACAGCGGGAGCGCCATCTTCCGGTATACCGGTAAGAAAATGAGAGCAGGGATCGGTTCAGGTGTTTCGGCCATCAAACTGGGCCTGGAAGACCTGGACAACAACAGCCTTAATAACTACCATTTCTTCAACGTAACACCGCAGGCCTCTGTCAACTTCACCCCAAAGGCACAGTTCAATATCGGGGTGAATTACCGGGGTAATACCGTGCAGCCCACGATCAGCCAGCTGCAACCGCTGCGGGACAATACCGACCCGCTGAATGAATACAAGGGCAACCCGGACCTGAAAGTTGGTTTTAATCACAGCGTATCCGTCTTTATCAACCAGTACAAAGTGCTTTCGCAGCAATGGCTGGGCATCAATTTCTCTTACAACGTGCAGCAGAATGCGATCACCCAATTCAACACGATCGATCTCAGCACCGGTAAAAGAACCTACTACCCGGTTAATATCAACGGTAACCGTAACTGGTGGTTCTGGTCAAACTTTAATAAGAGCATGGGCAACAAGAAACCCAATTACGGGTTTGGCCTTAACGGAAACGGAAGCCGCTTCAATAACTATGTGAACGGAGAACTGGCCGTTACCAAATCATTCAATATTAACCTTGAACTGAATCTCGGTATTTCTTCTGAAGAGAAGTTCGACTTCAGTATCCGCCCCACGATCGGGTACAACAATTCAAAATCCTCGCTCAACAGCAGTGTGAATAATAATTACTTCACATATGGCGGCTGGCTTGATGCAGAGCTCACCCTGCCCTGGAAGATGGAATTCACCACCAACCTGAATGCCGACCTGCGCCAGCGTATTCAGGCCTTTGCCTCCAATGTGAACCGGACGATCTGGAATGCCGGTATCTACAAAAAAATATTCAAGAAGGATGCTGGCAAGATCGGGTTCTATGCCAATGACATCCTTAACCAGAATAAAGGATTCAACAGGAGTATCAGCAGCACCTTCGTCAGCGACGACCGCTACCAGCGTATTGCCCGGTATTTCCTTGTAAAATTCGAATGGTCATTTAATAAAGCACCCGGAGGGGACACAAAATGATAAAGCAACTTCTAACCATGGCAGGTGCTGTTGCCATCGTAACAACAGCCAGCGGACAGGCCCGGTTCTTTTCTTCCATCAAAGTGGAATACGAAAAAACCACCAGTGTCCGGCAACTGATGAAAGACCTGCAGGAAAACAACAGCTGGTATGAGCAGAACAAGGATCGCTACCCTGTATCGGTACTCAGCTATTACGAGTTCACCGGTGATACCGCTCATTCCATCTACAAACCGGGAAAGGATGTACCGGCGGACCCCCGCATGTGGTGGAGACCGGTGGCCGATAAAAACGTAGTGTATAACGATTACAAAACCGGAAAGACCATTTCACAGAAACCGGTATTTGAGGAAACCTTCCTCATGGAAGACAGCCTGCTGAAGATAAAATGGAAGATCACAAACGACCTGCGCACCATTGCCGGCTTTGATTGCCGCAAGGCGATCGGCATCATCAACGATAGCATTGCCGTCTTTGCCTTCTATTCCGATGAACTGCTGATCAATGGCGGGCCGGAAGGAGTGCATGGCCTGCCCGGTATGATACTGGGCCTGGGCATTCCCCGCCTGCATGCTACCTGGTTTGCCACCAAGGTGGAAGTCTTTGATGTGAACATGAAACCGGTAACCGCCCCCACAAAAGGGAAGAAGGTGAACCGCAGTGAACTCATGACAAGGCTGGGCAAACTGGCCGATGAATGGGGCACTTACGGAAGCAAGCTGCTGGTGAATTTTGCTATCTGATCAGTTCATACACATGGCTTTCACCCGGGTCGATGGTCAGACCGGCCAGCGGTTTTATCTTACCTGATATAACGTTCCTTACCCGGGTAAACCCGTTTACTCTTTCTGCGTAGTGTGTCCAGTCCGGCCCTGCCTTCTTTGAACCGGTATTGCTGATCACCATCACGGTTTGCTTTGCATCATACCGGAAATAAATATAGAGGCCGTCGGAAGGCACATACTGCATCAGTTTCCCGGTGGTGAGTGCAGAAGAAGACTTCCTGAATTGCGCCAGGCTGCTCAGGTAACGGAAGGCCTCCTCCTGTTTGTCATTCCTGCCTTCCCGGTTAAAGAGGTTATCCTTTGCCTTATCATCCGGCCAGCCGCCCGGAAAATCCTTCCGCACTTCGGCATCTGTCGGGTCCTTGAAATTTTTCATCAGCACTTCGTCGCCATAGTAAAGCTGTGGTATGCCGCGAAGCGTAAGCAGGAAGTTCATTCCCATCTTATACTTATCAAAGTCCTCTCCGATCACTGAGTACATCCGGTCCAGGTCGTGGTTACCCAGGAAGATGCAGTTGCGCATCGGGTTCTTATAGAGCACATCCTGCGCCAGCACCTGGTACAGGCGGTTTACCCCTTCGTTCCAGCCATACGGTTGTTTCAGGGCATCGATCACGGCAGAATAAAGAGGAAAATCAGTTATCCCCTGGCAGTTATGCCTGAAGGGAACATTCATATTGTTCTCGCAGAAATAAGCCCCGTTGATCACACTTTGCACGGAGGTTTCACCAAACACGGTCACGGCAGGAAACTCCCTGAGCAAGGCCTCATTGACCTTGTTCAGGAACAGCGGGTCGTTATAAAAATAGGTATCCACCCGCCACCCGTCGATGCCATATTCTTCCGTGGCCCAGACAGCATACTGGATCAGGAAGGCCGCCACAAAGGGATTGCGCTGGTTGAGGTCGGCAAGGAAAGGCGTGAACCATCCGTCGAGGGTTATTTTTTTATCTATTGCGGAAGCATACGGATCCACCAGGGGCTGGTCTTTATACGAGGTGTTCTGGTAAGAAGGCCACTGGTTCAGCCAGTCTTTCATCGGCAGGTCACGTACGGACCAGTGATCATTACCCACATGGTTATAAACGGCATCCTGGATGATCTTCATTCCTTTTGCATGGGCGGCGTTGATGAGGTTCTTATAGGCTGCATCACCGCCAAGTCTTTTGTCGATGGTATACTGGTCGGTGAAGGCATAGCCGTGGTAAGTGCTCCGGCTGGTGCCGCCTTCCAGGGTTCGGCTCATATTGTTTTCCACTACCGGAGTCATCCAGATAGCCGTTACACCCAGTTCGTTTAAATAATCGAGGTGATTGGTCACTCCCTGCAGGTCGCCGCCATGCCGGTCGAAAGGGTTGTTGCGGTCATGCCCCGTATCCCGCATATCCGGGAAAAAATCGTTGGAAGGGTCTCCGTTGGAAAACCGGTCGGGCATCAGCAGGTAGATAAGGTCCCTGGAAGTAACCCCCTGTACCCGGGTCCTGCCGTTCTCTTTACTTCTTGCTTTCAGTTCGTAAGAGAAGGAATGCCATTCGCTGCGGATAATGCCGCCAAACGAAAAGGTAACGGTCTGCGGCCGGGCGGTAGCGGCAATAAGCAGGTCCACAAAAATATAATGCGGGTTCTCTGCCCGGGTGACCTTCACCACCTTCACGTCTTTGCTGGAAGAGGAAAAAGCCAGTTTATCCACGGCTATATCCCTATCTGCATGAATCATCAGCTGGAGGTTCGGGTTCTTCATGCCCGCCCACCAGTGGGTGGGATAGACGTTGATCTTATCTGCTGCCTGCCCGGAAGCAGCGATGAAAATAAGAATGAACAGCAAATATTTTTTCATGCTACTGTTGTTTATCCGGGGAAAGGATTTCCTGCACCCCTTCCCTTCGGTCTTCTTTGATCATAAAATAACAGATGGCTGCTGCCAGTATCATCATTCCGCCTCCAATCTTCAGGGCAAGCATCCTGTCGTTACCGAGCACATTCTTCATCAGCCAGCCAAACCCGAGGGAGGCAATGATCTCCGGCAGTACAATAAAGAAATTGAAGATGCCCATATAGATCCCCACTTTATCCTTTGGCAGGCAGCCGCTCAGCATGGCATAAGGCATGGAAAGGATACTGGCCCATGCTATGCCCACGCCTACCATCGATCCGAAGAGCAGGTTCTTGTCATGGATCCAGCTTACGCTGATAAGCCCGAGGGCCCCGCATAACAGGCAAACGGTATGAGTGAGTTTTCGTCCCAGCCGGTCCGCAATGGAAGGAAGGACGAACGAGAAGAGCAATGTCACCACGCTGTAGAATGAAAGCGTAAGGCCTCCGAAATCCGCTCCCTTTGCAAATACAGCATCACTGGAATCCGGTTTGCCGCCAAAAATATTCACCCCCACGGCCGTGGTGTAGAAGAACCACATCAGGAACAGACCCGGCCAGGTAAAGAACTGGACCAGGGAGACGGCCTTCATCCGGGCAGGCATATTCTTCAGGGCGGTGAGCATTTCACGGAAGCCGGATCCAAATCCCCCGGAGCCCTGCCTGCTTTTATTCTTATAATCAGGATCCGAGGGCGGGTATTCTTTGGTGGTGAACACCGTGTACATCACTGCCGTGATGAAAAAGAAGGCCCCGGTATAAAAGGACCAGCGCACATTCGGGGGAATACTGCCGGCTTCGGAGGTATTGGCCACATGAAAGATATTCTTCATCATCCAGGGCAAAGCAGAAGCAATACTCCCTCCCAGCCCGATCATCAGGCTTTGCATGATGAAGCCGCGGTTCACCTGCGATTCGGGCAGTTTATCGGTAACAAAGGCCCGGAAAGGCTCCATGGCCACATTGCCAAACACATCAAGTATCCACAGCAACCCGGCAGCCATCCACAAGGCGCTGCTGTGCGGCATGAACACCAGTGCGATGGAACTGAGAATAGCACCGATCATGAAATAGGGTCTTCTCCTTCCCCACTTCGGATGCCAGGTATGATCGCTCAGGTAACCAATGATCGGCTGAATGATGAGGCCGGTTAAGGGAGCTGCCAGAAAAAGCAGGGGAACCTCATCCGGGTGGGCACCCAGGTTTTCATAGATACGGCCCATGTTAGCCCGCTGCAGGTCCCAGCCGAACTGTATCCCGAAGAACCCGACACTCATGTTGATGATCTCTGCAATGCTCAGTTTTGGCTTTATACCGGTGTAGGCAGTTGACATAAGCAATCATTAATTGTGTGCAGTAAGATAAGGAGATTACACAATCCAATTACATTCTGTTCCCCAAATAAAAAACCCTGCCGGGTAAGGACAGGGCTTAAAACGTTTGCAGTTGGAAACTAGATCACAAACCCGTTCGGTATGATCGCCCCTTTCTTTACCACCACGATGCCGTCCTTCACGGTGTAGAGTGCATGGTCCGCATTTTCGAGGTGATGACCGCCGTTGATACGGACATCATTGCCGATGCGTACATTCTTATCAAGGATGGCATTCTTGATATAACACCTGTCTCCCACGCCCAGCAGCGGGTAGCCCCCGGAGGAAGCAGCAGCGATCTCGGGCAATGTTTCATAATAATCACTTCCCATGATATAGGTGCTCACCAGTGTGGTGCCGTGCCCGATGCGGGAGCGGATACCGATCACGGAATGTTCGATCCGGGAGGCATTGATGATGGACCCTTCTGCCACCAGGGTCTTCTCCAGCGTGGTACCGCTGATCTTGGCCGGGGGCAGCATACGGGGCCGGGTATAGATCGCATTGTCGTTGTCAAACAGGTTGAAGTCGGGCAGTTCCTGTGTCAGCCCCAGGTTGGCTTCAAAGAAGGAATAAATATTCCCGATATCTGTCCAGTACCCTTCATACTGGTAACTGGCCACTTTGTATTTGCTGATCGAGCCGGGGATGATCTCTTTGCCGAAATCCGTGGCATTGGCGTATTCGTTCTTCAGCATATCGAAGAGCAGTTGCCGGTTGAAGATGTAGATGCCCATGGAGGCCAGGTAATTCCTCCCTTTGCTTTGCATCCCTTCGCCGGTATCGCTTTCCCAGTCGCCGAGTACTTCTTTCCGCGGTTTCTCGATAAAGGAAGTAATCAGTCCTTCTGCTGATTTAAGGATGCCGAATTCAGGTGCCTCCCGTTGTCCGACAGGGATGGTGGCGATGGAAATATCCGCTCCCAGTTGTTTGTGATTCTCGAGCATGTCGGCAAAGTTCATCTGGTACAGCTGGTCGCCGGAGAGGATCAGTACATATTCACTTTCGAAGGGTTCGATATGCCGGAGTCCCTGCCGCACCGCATCGGCCGTACCCTGGTACCAGGTCGGGTTGTCCGGTGTTTGTTCTGCGGCCAGGATATCCACAAAGGCCTTGCTGAAAGCGCTGAAGTGGTAAGTGTTCTTGATATGCCTGTTGAGGGAAGCAGAGTTGAACTGGGTAAGTACGAACATCCGGCCGATCCCGTTGTTCAGGCAGTTGGAGATCGGGATGTCCACGAGGCGGTATTTACCGGCGATAGGGACAGCTGGCTTGGAGCGGTTGGCCGTGAGCGGGTACAAACGGGTACCGGCGCCGCCGCCTAATATCACACAAAGCACTTCCTTGGAATGAGTAATGGTTCTGATCGCCATATAGAGTGTTTATTTCAATGATTGGTAAAGATCGATATACTGTTGTGCTGAACTGTCCCATGAGTGATCGATGGTCATCATGTGTTCCCTCATCCAGCTATAAAGGTCAGGTTTATTATGATAAAGGTCAATAGCCCGGCCGACAGAATACGTAATATCCCAGACAGATGCCTGGTCAAAACGGATACCGAATCCCTGCCAGTCGCCCATGTCTGTCACGGTATCCCTGAGTCCGCCGACATTTCGTACCATCGGTACGGTGCCGTAGCGCAGGGCATACATCTGGTTCAGCCCGCAGGGCTCCACCCGGCTGGGCATCAGCAGAAAGTCGGAACCCGCATAGATCAGGTGACTGAGGGGTTCGCTGTACCCGATAAAGGAGTTATAGTACCCGTTGAAATGATGTTTCATCTGGTCAAGCCGGTCTTCCAGGTTCGGATCGCCGGAACCGAGCACCAGGAAGTTCACATTGCCATGGTGCTGGTAAATGGCCTGGCTGATGGCATCCGGTAAAAGATCAGCAGCTTTTTCTCCCACCAGCCGGCCGATAAAGGAAACAAGCGGCTTATCCGGATCAAGCCCGAACTGACCGGCCAGCTCTTTCTTGTTCTTCCGTTTTCCTTTTTCCACCAGCTCCTTGTCGTAGTTCTTTATGATCATGCTGTCGGTTTGGGGGTCCCAAACATGGGTATCGATCCCGTTCAGGATACCGGAGCTTTTGCCTTTTTCGTATTCAAAGAGTTTTTCGAGCCCGTTGGCGGTATCCCGCAGTTCATCCAGGTAGCTGTTACTAACGGTTGTTACTTTCCAGGCACACTTTACGGCAGAGGCCAGCGGGTTGATGGTGTTGTTCCAGTCGAGCATCCCCCATTTCCAGGAGTCGAAGGCCGGAAGCAGGTAGTACTTGTCCCAGCCCATCCAGCCCTGGTACTGGGCGTTGTGTATGGTGACCACAGTAGGGATATCGGCCAGTTTCTGGCGGAACTCAAAACAGTATTTTACCATGAAAGGGATCAGCCCGGTGTGGTGATCGTGGCAATGGATGACATCGGGTTTGTGCGACCATTTACTGATCCAGTCGCACACGGCCACCTGGAAGGCGAGAAAACGTTCGGCGTCATCATCATACCCGTATATCTTCTCCCGGTCAAGCACGCCGTTGATATCGACGAGGTAGAGATCGAAACCCAGTTTGTTGGTCTTTTCCTTGATGATGCTGTAATGAAAATGATGCGGGCCGATATGCTGTGCGCCTTCATGCACCAGTTCCCAGTCATTCTGGTAAAGGAATTTGGTACGGTACATCGGCATCACCACTTTGGCCACATGGCCCAGTTCCGCCTGGTATTTGGGAAGGGCCCCCACCACATCGCCGAGGCCGCCGGCCTTGGCCACGGGATAACACTCGGCCGCTACATGAATAATCTCCATGGGTGTAATTTAATACTTTTAATATTTCCCGCTGATGACTTCTCCATCACTTTTTATTTACCCCTAAATGAAAGCAACTATTTTTTAAACACATACCTGACAGGGGCAATATCTTTTTTTGGTAACAGGAAAATTGTTTTACTTTCAGCGCCTAATAATCTTTAATCGATTGCTATGAATCAACAAGCTAAAATACCCACCAATTACGGGGCGTTATCTAACCTGATTATTGTTTTCTTCTTCTGGGGTTTTGTTGCGGCCGGGAACGGTATCTTTATTCCGTTCTGCAAATCGCATTTTGAACTGAACCAGTTCCAGTCACAACTGATCGACACTTCGTATTATGGCGCTTATTTCTACGGCTCACTTATCCTGTATTTCTTTTCACAGGCCAGCGGGGTCGACCTGCTGAACCGGATCGGTTATAAGAAAGGGATCATCCTGGGGCTGATCATTTCCCTGATCGGTGCCGTTTCCCTTGCTTTTGTTTCCACTTATGCCGGGGCCACGTTTGGACTGGTGCTGATCGCCTTCTTCATCGTGGCGCTGGGTTTCTCACTTCAGCAAACCGCCGCTCAACCCTTTGCCATTGCGCTGGGCGATCCGTCCACCGGTTCTCACCGGCTGAACATGGCGGGTGGTATCAACTCTTTTGGTACCCTGCTCGGCCCTATCGTGGTGAGTATGGTGCTGTTTGGCAGTGTAAGCGGTGAAGGAAAAGTGCCCACACTTGGAAATATTAAAATGCTCTGGCTGATCCTGGCAGGCCTCTTTGGCTTTGTGGCCATCTTTTTTGCTTTTTCAAAGAAACTGCCCAAACTGAATATCGAAGAGCATATTGAAAAAAGTCCCAAGGCCAGTACAGCACTTATCCTGATTGCGATCCCCGCAGCCATTCTTCTTTTCTTCAATAACCGGTTTTCTGATGCTGCCCGCCCTTACCTGGTAGTGGGAACCCTGGTATTTACGCTGGTCATCCTGTTCTCTTCCATGATCAGGGCCAAACAGAACAAGGAAGGCTGGGGCGCCATGCAGTTCCCGCAACTGGTACTGGGGATGGTGGCCATCTTCGTATACGTGGGTGTGGAAGTAACCATTCAGAGCAATATGGGGGCCTTGCTGAAGACACCTGATTTTGGTTCATTGAATGAAAAATACATTTCGCCCTTTATTTCCCTGTATTGGGGAAGCCTGATGATCGGCCGCTGGACAGGGGCGATCTCTGTATTCAACCTGAGTAAATCAACCCGCCGGCTGCTCACCATCGTGGTCCCCATCCTTGCTTTCGGGATCATCCTTGGCGTGAACTACTGGAGAGGAAGCGATATAAGCAACCTGTACCTGTACATCATTTGTATCGCTGTTCTGATCGCAGGTATATTCTTTGGCCAGGAAAAACCGGTCAAGACACTGCTCACCCTCTCCTTACTGGCTGCCATCGCCATGGTGATCGGGATGCTGACCAAAGGACAGATCTCCACGTATGCCTTTATGAGCGGCGGACTTTTCTGCTCCATCATGTGGCCCTGTATCTTCTCCCTCGGCGTAGCCGGTCTTGGCAAATACACTTCCGAAGGTTCTTCTTTCCTGATCATGATGATCCTGGGGGGCGCTATCATTCCGCCAACGCAGGGTGCACTGGCGGATACCAGCATCGGCATCCACGGTTCTTATTTTGTGCCGGTAATCTGCTTCCTGTACCTGGCATGGCATGCGCTGCAAACACGTAAAGTACTCAAGAGCCAGGGCATCGATTTCGATCAGCAGATAGCAGGAGGCCACTAATTTTAAAAGTGAGTTTAGTTTATGTCAAAATACACAGTAGGAATTGATATCGGTGGCACCAACACCAAGTTCGGTGTGGTGGATATTCATGGAAACATTCTGCAGCAGGACCGGTTGCTTACGCATGAACCGGAGACCGTCACCGATTTCATCGATGAAGTGCATGCCAAACTGAGCCCCATGATCGAAGCGCATGGAGGCACGGCCAATTTTGCCGGTATCGGTATCGGCGCCCCGAATGGCAACTATTATTCGGGGACCATTGAATACGCACCCAACCTGAAATGGAAAGGCATCATCCCCCTGGCAAAAATGTTCACCGATAAATTCGGAATGGAAGCCCGGCTGACCAACGATGCCAATGCAGCCGCCATGGGGGAAATGATGTACGGCTGTGCCAAAGGCATGAAACATTTTATTGTGATCACCCTCGGCACCGGGGTGGGCAGCGGTATTGTGATCGACGGAAGGATCGTACTCGGCCATGATGGCTTTGCCGGCGAACTCGGACATACGATCATCCGGCACGAGGGAAGATTGCATAAAGGCACCGGCATCAAAGGATCCCTCGAAGCATATGCATCTGCCACAGGGGTCAGGGAAACTGCACTGGAAATGCTTACAAGATATCCTGAGGAAGATAGTTTGCTGCGGGCCTATTCCGTTAATGACCTTACCAGCCAGTCGGTTTATGAATGCGCCATCAAGGGCGATAAGATAGCCAACGAAATATTTGAATTCACCGGCGGGATACTGGGTGAAGCCCTGGCCAATTTTGTGATGTTCTCCTCTCCCGAAGCGATCATCCTCTTTGGCGGCCTTACCAAGGCGGGCGACCTGATACTGAACCCCACCCGGAAAGCCATGGAAGATAACCTGATCCAGATCTTCAAGAACAAGGTAAAACTCATGTTCAGCGAGCTGAAAGAAGCCGATGCCGCCATCCTTGGCGCCAGTGCGCTGGTGTGGGATTAATCCTGGTGACCCGTATAGAGGACTGCCCCGGTAATCCTGAGGTCATCTGTACGACGGCTGAGGGCAACAATTTTCCAGTTGTCCTTTCCTGCATCCTGCGGTATCACCATTTCAAACTGATTCACTGTTTCCGGTTTTTCTTTTGAAAGGATACTTCTTACAATATTGGTATGTGTAAGTGTTGCCCCGTTGTTTTCCCCGGCCTTTATTTTCATGACCGCCTGACCCTGCACCAGCAGTGCTTCCAGCCTGGTCTTTTGGCGGTCGCCGGTAACACCCACTGTAAAATGCAGCTTATCCCCCGTCTGTGTTACATTACTGATGGATAACTGTACGGCTGCATTTTCTTTCAGCACCTCCCGGATCGCCTTTTCTGCTTTGCCCCGGTTGCTCCCGACCATCTCATATTCGCCGTTTATCACCAGTTGCGGTGTATAGGCACTTTCAAGTTTGAACTGTGTAACATATTCCCTTTGCCGCTCTGAATAAATACTGCTGCTGAACGGATCGGTCCATCCGAGGTCGTTCCAGTAATCCACATGAAAGGAAAGCGGGATGATTGACGGGTTATTGCCCCCCAGTTGCGGCAGCAGGTCATCAGCAGGCGGACAGCTTGAACAGCCTTCCGAAGTAAATAATTCCAGCACCGCAACCGGGGATCCGGGGCCATGAAGGGGAACTGACTGCCGGTGTGGCATCCTGTCTGTTTTGTTTTTAACAGGGAATCCGAGTGACATGACACCGGTGCATGCCATCATAATGATCAGCCGGCTTTTATTCATATTATAAAGTACTGAAGTTTTACAAGTACAGATTGTCTGCCCCCGGACTATTCACAAAACAAAAACCCTGTCCGGTATAAAACGGGACAGGGCAAGTTCGGTCACAGAAATTGAATCTTACTTATACCGGAGTAAAGGTTTTGCGGAACTGCTGATAACTGATAAAACCGTGCCAGAGTCGGTGCTTTAAACAATAAGCTCATTTCCGGCTGATCAGGAAGACGGCCGGTACAGGCCGCTGACCCGCCGCATCGGATACCCGAATGGTCTCTTTTCCGTTTATCAGCAGGCAACTGCTGCCGCCCCCGTCAAGGTTAAGGGCTTCTGTGCAGCCCAGGTCTTTGAAGAGTTGTGCTTCCTGGGTGAGGGTGGCGCCGCCTGCCTTTTTATTTCTTCCTTCGATCACCAGGATGATCAGTTTACCATCCGGTGTATAGCCCATGGCTGTGCGGGGATGCTTATCCTCGATGGCCTTGCCGGTAAATTTCAGCTCTTCATTATTCGTGATGGTGATCTCACCGTGCTGCAGAAGAACGGGGCCTCCGCCAACAGCCGTCTGCATCTTCCACCGGCTGAAACTCAGTTTTACTTTTTTATCCGGCGGAATGGCTTTCAGCACCGCCTTTGTTGCCTCTTCTTTCGTAAAGCCGGACAAAGAATCTTTTGTAAAAGGGACGGGGCCCTGCCTGGCATAAGCAATGCCCCGGAGTGAATCCGTGAAGAGCCAGGCGATATCCGCTTTTCTTTTCCGGGTGATGCCGAGTGCGCTGCCAAACGGATGGCGGTAAGTAAAGGTATCCTTTCCCCGGCCCGGTAACGAATGCACATTATAAGAAACCAGTTTACCTTCCTTTATAACTGCATTCAGGTTCCTGTTGGTCTCAAATGAAAAGAAAGTACAGTTCACCACCACCAGCGGTTGATTATTCTTCTCAAAAAAATTCGATGGCGTAAGCCGCCGGCCGGAAGTGGTATCTGCGGTAAACTTCAGCCGTTTATCTTTCAGATCGGCCACGAGGTAATAAGCCCTGAAGGGAGATGTATCAAGAGGTGTATCGGTAAAATAAACATGAACGGAAGAGGGCAACGGCTGGTAGAATGAATCCACCTGTTGCCATTTCACCTGTGCCGGAACGGCATTACAAATCGATAAAAGGAGAATAAACAGCACCACCCTTCTCATAACGATCGGCTAAAGACTAATGAGTAATGATTAACGACTATTGACTGACCTCCCTCAACTCCCATTCCTTTTTCCCCAATCCCGCAAACACATGTCTCTCGCTATGATAAGATGAACGGACCAGCGGACCGCTTTCCACGTAATCAAGGCCGAGGCGGTAACCGATTTCCCTGTATTCGGCAAACTCGTCGGGGTGTACAAAGCGGTGAACCGGCAGGTGCTTCCTGGTTGGCTGCAGGTACTGTCCGATGGTCACCACATCACAGCCATTGTCCCGCAGGTCGGTCATGGTTTGTATTACTTCTTCTTTTGTCTCACCCAACCCGAGCATGATGCCGCTCTTGGTCCGCATGCCGCCCTGCTTCAGTGTGCGGATCACTTCCATGCTCCGCCAGTATTTGGCCTGTATGCGTACCTGGCGGGTCAGGCGCTCCACGGTTTCAATATTATGACTCACCACTTCCGGTGCCGCATCGATCAGCCGTTGTATATTTTCTTTTTCTCCTTTGAAGTCGGGGATTAGCGTTTCCAGGGTGGTGCCGGGGTTCAGTGCTTTTACGGCTTTGATGGTATTGTACCAGATGATGGACCCGCCGTCCTTCAGTTCATCCCGGTCCACCGAAGTGATGACGGCATGTTTCACTTTCATCAGAAGGATCGCTTCAGCCACCCGTTGCGGTTCATCCCAGTCAACTGCATCCGGCTTACCCGTGGCCACGGCACAGAAACCGCAGCTGCGGGTACAGGTATTGCCCAGTATCATGAAGGTGGCGGTGCCGGCTCCCCAGCATTCGCCCATATTCGGGCAGTTACCGCTTTCGCAGATCGTATGGAGTTTGTAATTGTCGACCAGCCCCCGCACATGCCGGTATTCTTCGCCGATAGGCAGCTTCACCCGGAGCCAGTCCGGCTTCTTCACCCTTGTGTTATCGGTGGGGGGAACAACAGGAAGTTCGATCATTTGGCGAAATTACGGCACTTACTTGCGCCGCCCAAACAGGACGGCTATATAGCCCTGGAAGAAGAATTGCTTATCTTTTTGTCCCACCATGATGGGGATCTTGCTGCCATAAAACTCGCCGCTGATGCCTACTTCTATCCCTGAGACCGTTTCATTAAAGCGGCCATAATCAAACCGTAAAGCAGCCTTGGCAAAGGCCCCCGGTTTTACAGACAGCTCGTTCCATCCTTTCCCAAAACCCGCTCCCCCGATGATGGAAGGACCGGTAAACAAAGTGCTGTCGGCCGTGGAATACTTGATGATCTTGGAAGTGCCCGGGTTTGCAGGGTCTTCCACTTCCACATAATAAGGGCGGAGTAAACCCAGGGCCAGCCCGCCATTATACACCACGGATACGGCCACGCCGTTCTTATTGCCCTTTTGCCCGAGTATATATTGCTGGCCAAAGCCTAAGGTAAGCTGGTAGAAATAATTCTTTTTGGCATAGATAAAAGGATTGCCCACAAAAAGGCCGACGTTAGGTTGTTTATCTTCCTTCTGGTGTTTGATCTCTGTAAAATCCAGCCGGTAAATATTGGTGCGGCGGTTTGTCTTCATACGCCCCAGTTCATAAAAGGCGCCATAACCATTGGTGCGGAACTGCAGACCGAAAAGGTTCTGCTTGCTGTACACCAGCACCCCTTCCTCCGATTGTTTGATCATTTCATTGATCTTCTGGCGGCGTTCTTCCTTTTTGGCGTCTTTAGGCGATTGGGGTTTCTTGGTCGTGGGTTTCTGCGCAGATACCATCAGCACAGCAGCGAGCAACAGCAGTGTAAGATTTAGTTTCTTCACTCCAATACTATTTGATTAGATACAAACGTAAATTTAGGGCAAATTATTGATAATGACTTCGACAGTAGTTTATAACGGGGCGTTAAGAACAACCTGCACCCACCTCAAAAGCGGTTCTGCCTTTGAAACCGATGCCCCCACCGACAATCATGGCAAGGGCGAACGCTTCTCCCCCACCGACCTGATGGCCACCAGCCTGGCCACCTGTATGATCACTGTGATGGGAATAAAGGCCCGCAGCATGGGTTTCGACCTGGACGGGGTTCAGATCGATGTGCTGAAGATCATGAAAGCAGATCCCCGCAGGGTGGGCGGTATTGAACTGACCTTTCATATTCCCGATCACCTGAAAGGGACGGATGAAAAGAACAGAACCATCCTGAAAAATACCGGGGAGAACTGTCCGGTGATGAAGAGCATACACCCGGATATACTGGTGAAGGTGGACTGGGGTGCCTGGGGCTGACCATAAATGGTTATACCGGCCATTTCAATTCAAAATGAATGGCCTTCTCATCTGCCTTTTAATAAGGCGTTGCCGATCCCGCATTCCAGGCATCGTTTCTTCTTACAATACTCATTCCTGAGTTCAATAAGGGCCTGGCTGTCTGCTGCATTCCTGTTTTCTGTTCCCAGGTTTGCAAACCCGGTCGTGATACTGTTTTTTTCCGGGCTGGTTTCCTCCAGCCACCGCAATGATTTGTCTTTAAACCGTTGTTCCTGGTGATATGTGCCGTAAGCGAACAGGAGCGGGCAGATGGTATTGATGATAATATTGTCGATCATCGCATCGCCGGTTCTTTTCGGACGGTAGGATGAACGTTCGCTGAACCGGTAATGATAATGCCAGTAATCATTGGCCGTTACATTCAGTAAAGACCTGAGCTGTTTTACGTCAGCTATTTCCCGTACGGAAGAAAACAGGTGAGCCGACCGCTGCACCAGGGCGGCCAGTTGCGCCAGTCGTACGGTTGGAAAATTCACGGGCCGCATCCGCAGAAAATGGACCGGCTGGCAGACCGGCTTCAGCCCGTATTTCTCTTTCAGAAAACGGTACTCTTTCTGTAATAAAACAAAATAGTCGTCACCGGTCTTATCACTGAGCAATCCTGCCTGGCCGAACAGCAGGGCCTCCAGCTGGTGTATTTGCTGTTTGTGTTTGGCCAGGATGTTGACCGGGATGGAGCGGGCCATTTCTTCAAAGACTCCGGCATTGACCGTTGCACCGAAATTCTTCGCCAGCATCCACCAGAAGGTTTCTTCCCAATGGTGATGACTGGCCGCCAGCCACTCGTTTGCCATCTCTGTTTTGCGCAGCAGCCTTTCGGCCAGCAACCGGTCTTTCCAGCTGCGCCAGGTAAGTGGATTGACCGAATAGATCATTTTTTCACAGGGAATAAATGAAGCGGTGTTCAGCAGTTCCCGGTAGCGCTGCAACAGGACCAGCGGCACCCTTGATTTCAGCACCAGCACAGGAAGATGGGCAGCCACCGCCTCCTGCCCGGCGGAATCATCATCCCATACCACATGGAGGATCACATTTTCGTAGTTCTTATCTGCCTGGTGTTTGTGCCGGGTCCAGTCAGATGTTTTAAGATGCAGTTCGATGCTGCCGGCCCAGCTGGTCTTCCCGATCCTGATCCTTGCATGGAGGAAGTCGGGCCCCTGGTTCGTATTATATTGACCCGGGACAATCACCTGCAGGGTTTCGCCGGTGGTGACGGTAAGTTCTCCTTTGTTGTAATATTGAAATTGCCAGATGTATTGCAGCAGTTTTTCAGTCATAGAAAGGTTCTGAAGAGTGACCGGTCAATGGAACAGCCAATATATTCAGAACCTGCCTGCGGTACATACACCAAATACGATGGATTATACTCCCTGTAAACTGGTGGTACGGCTTCCGCTTACGGATTCGATCCGTTTAAAAGATCATGCGATTTCCTGCAAC
Source organism: Chitinophagaceae bacterium (assembly GCA_046329665.1). Classification (GTDB taxonomy): domain Bacteria; phylum Bacteroidota; class Bacteroidia; order Chitinophagales; family Chitinophagaceae; genus JJ008. Next base: position 53,614 of record JAXLUG010000007.1, read on the forward strand.
AGCTTTACGACCCGGCTTACCGGTAATCCCATGACATTGTAGAAGTCGCCTTTGATAGATTTTATGCCGACAACACCGATCCATTCCTGGATGGCATAAGCACCGGCCTTATCATACGGTTTGTATTTATCCACGTAGAATTCGATCTGCTCCACGGTCAGTTCATGAAACTCCACTTCTGTAACATCTGCAAACGCTGTTTCCTGTTCGCCTTTTCGTATCACCACACCGGTCACCACCCTGTGCCGGGCGCCGGAAAGGGCCAGCAGCATGCTTACGGCATCTTCCCGGTGTACCGGTTTCCCGATGATATGATCATCCAGCACCACGATCGTATCGGCTGCCAGGATGATCCGGTCGCCGGCAGTTTCCTGTACGGCCTTTGCCTTGTTCCGGGCAATGTACACGGCGATCTCTTCCGGCGGCAGACCGGGCGGGAAATGTTCGTCTGTTTCCTTCACCAGCACCTCAAAGGGTATCTCTGCCCATTCCAGCAACTGTTTTCTGCGGGGGGATTGTGAAGCAAGTATGATTGTATTCATAGATAGTAATAAAAGAAACCCATGGAAAGGATACCGGTCAGCATGACCAGTTTCGCCAGCGTACTCAGCTTCCTGTATTGCGGGGCCGTGGTGCTTTTCCTCAGCCTGAGCAGCAGCAGTACCAGCGGAAGGATGACAGCCGGTATGCTGTAAGCAATGATCAGCCACCATTTGAACTGCAGCACATATACCTGGAGCATCGCCAGCATGGCGATCAGTACGGCCAGCCACACGGCCACATATACCTTGGTGGCATTCACACCCCATACCAGCGGCATGGTACGGCATCCGTATTTCGCATCGCCGTTCATGTCTTCCATATCCTTGATCGCTTCCCGTATCAATGAGATGATAAATGCAAAACCGGCATATAAGAAGGCAAGGCGGAAGAAAGCCGTATGCTCCGTGCTGAAGGCATCCTGCAGCCGCACTTTGGAAAAGAAGATGATGAGCAGGGTCCAGGCTGTCAGCAGCGAGATCACGATATTACCGGTAAGCAGGCTCTTCTTGAAATTGGTGGAGTACAGCCAGAGCAGCACCACGCAAAGGATATTGGCCAGGATGAGGTACCATTTTTGCAAAAACGGCAGGGCCAGCAGGGTCAGGAGTATCCCGGCACCGCTGAGCATAAAATGCCAGGCGATGGCCCAGCGCCGGTGGATCAGTTTATCCACCACCATCCGGTTGGGCTTATTCACTTCATCGATATTGATATCAAAATAATCATTGATCACATAACCGGCTGCTGCGATGAACAAGGAGGCCAATACCAGGAGGATGAACCGGTACAGGTCGCCGGGAGGAATATTCCCTTTGTAAAGCGGGTAATAGATGCAGCACTGGAAAAGCACCTGCGTCAGCGCCATGAACAAGAGATTGGGTAGTCGTACCAGCTTCAGGAAGGCCGCTATCAATCTCATGAAGATAATTTAGGGGGTAAGATACGAAGGTTTGGGGTTTGGGGTTTAGGGTTTGGGGTTTGGGGTTCGGGCTCTACGGATGCTGAACAGGCACCCGGCCCTACCTCGATGCCACCTGTTCTGAATAATTCCAGTGATCATTCAGCCGCAATACTTTTTCGATCACCTCCCGTACACAGGCCTCCCCTCCTTTCAGCGGGGAAATATATTGCACCACCTCCTTTACTTCCTGTACGGCATCGGCCGGACAACAGGCCAGCCCGACAGCTTTCATCGCCGGTATATCCGGCAGATCATCTCCCATGTACAGTACCTTTTCCCTGCTTAACTGGTTGTCCCTGGTAAAAGCTTCAATAAAACTTTTCTTATCCAGTACCGACATGCTGATATCCTTTATCCCCAGTTTTTCCAGCCGGTCGGCCACTTCGGGGGAATTGCCTCCGGAGATGATCTTAACACGGTATCCTTTTTTCAGGGCCATCTGTAAAGCGAACCCGTCTTTGATATTCATCCGCCTGGCCTGCAGACCGCCATCCAGTACCAGCACGGTGCCGTCCGTCAGCACTCCATCTACATCAAAGACAAAGGCCGTTATCGGTTTGAATAGTTCCAGTACATTCATGGTGTAAAATTGAAAAGCTGAACAAACTGCCGGTCTACTTCTGGGCATCCCTCCACTCATACACCCAGGCGCTCTGGATCATTTCCAGGTGGCCTTCATTGCTTTCTTCCCGTTTGCCGGCAAACCCCGGGATCTGGAGCACCCATTCCAGCAGGTCGGTAAAGCGGATACGGTAGATCTTTCCTTCGTTGAAGTCATCGCCAAATCGTTCGTAGAGCTTCAGGGCAATATCTTCGTAATCGTTCCAGTGTATCGGGGGTTCAAATTGCGCCATAGTGAATTAATGTAATAATGTAGAAAATTGGAAATGTGGAAATGCCGGAATGTGAGAACGGCCGGATAGCCTTTGTGATAGCTCTGTTTTCGCATTCCCGCCTTTATTCTTTTCCATAATGGTATTATTCTCCTAAAAACTGTGTCTGGTCCGGTAAAGTTACTTCTATCTCACCGCTTCCATCCAGCAGGAGCGACTGACAGCCCAGTCTTGAATTCAGCCTGGGGTTTATCGCCCTGTCGATGAAATCTTCCTCCCGGTCCGACAGCTCTTCCAGGAACTCCATGCCCTTCTCCACATATAAATGACAGGTGGTGCAGGCACAAACCCCGCCGCAGTTATGGTGCAGATCGATATCATTTGTAAGGGCCAGTTCCAGCAGGCTCTGTCCCGCTTCCACGTTATCCAGGGTAACAGGTGCAAGTCCTTTCTGCTCAAAATTGAATTTTACGGTGTACATCTCGTCTTTGCTTTTATAACCCGCTGCCAGGGTTTCCTTTTTCAGGTTTTTGCGGGCCGGGCGTTTACAACGGCAGGCAAAAATAACGGGAAATGAAAGAACAGGATTTACTCGATTGGTAAAAAGAATCAATGCCCCTGCTGAATGCTTTCGGTAAGAAGGAGATAAATATTCTTTAACTGCGGGTGATCACTGAGCAGGGTAAGATGTTTCTGAATGGTTTCCTTATCATGCCGGATAGCCGGACCGGTTTGTGTATCGGCGGCAGAGGCGGTTTTGAGGCGCTCCGTGGTTTCTTCGATCAGCGGCAGCAGTTGTGTAAAGTCCAGTCCCTCTTTCCGGCAGTATTCTTCGGTAAGGGCATACAGGTGGTTGGGAAAATTATTCACGATGACGGCGGCCACATGCAGTTTCAGCCTGGCGTCATCACCGGCTTCTGCCACCCGGCCGGGGGCAATGGAATCGGCCAGTTTGCGCAGCGTCCGTTTCGTCAGTTCATCACTGCCGTCATAATAAACCGGTATGGCCGGCAGTTCCTTCATGTCCTTGCGAAGGCTCTGTAAGGGATAGAACACCCCGTAATGATCAGTTACATTTTTCAATACCTGCATCGGTACCGAACCGGCCGTATGGGCCACCACCTTGTCTTTCAGGTGCAGGTCATCGATCACATCATCCATGGCATGATCCGATACGGCGATGAGATATACATCAGCGCTGCGGGTGATCGGGCCATTGTAATTGGTGGACACGGTATCAAATTCATAGGCGAGTGCACTGGCCGCCGCCGAGTTGCGGCCCACCACCTGTACGATCCTGTGCCCGGCATTCCTGAATTTCCTTCCGAGAATGGCGGCCACATTTCCCGAACCGATGATTACAATATCCATAGTTAACTTTACAAGGTATGAAACTCGCTCAGCGTATCGCCCTCCGTTATATCAGAACAAAATTCAAACTTCTTTCTGCCATATCCAAAAAGAAAGCGGCGCAGGCGGCCTTTCAGCTCTTCTGCACCCCGCAAAAAAGGAACCTGAAGAAACCACCCCGCATATTCGAAGAAGGGGAACCGCTGTCATTGCTGGTGGAAGGCATCCGGGTAAACGGCTGGCGCTGGAACCACCCCGCTGAAAGAAAAGCCCTGCTCATTCATGGATTTGAATCTTCCGTCGTCAATTTCGACCGGTATATAAAGCCCCTCACCCGGAAAGGATACGAAGTGCTGGCCTTTGATGCACCGGCACACGGAAGAAGCGGCGGCAAAACCATTACGGCCCCCCTGTTCAGGCAAACTATCCGGGAAATATACCGGCAATACGGGCCTATCCATTCTTTCATCGCCCACTCCTTTGGCGGGCTGGCGGTGTGTCTGGCACTGGAAGAGATCAGCCATACTAATGAGTACCGCCTCGTCCTTATTGCCCCTGCTTCAGAAACAGTTACCGCTATCGACAGTTTTTTCAGGTTCCTGCAACTGGACCCGGCCATTCGCCCGGAATTTGAAAAGATCATCCTCCGGCGGGGCGGCGTCACACCATCCTGGTTTTCCATCAGAAGGGCCATGAAACATATCCGGGCAAAAGTGCTCTGGATACACGATGAGGACGATGATGTAACCCCCCTGGCCGATGCCCTGAAAGTGAAGGCTGAAAACTATCCGCATATCGAATTCGTAATTACCAGGGGGCTTGGTCACCGGAGGATATACCGCGATAACAAGGTCAGCAAAATGATCATTGATTTTTTATGAAGCTACTCATATTGATCCTTCTTTCTATTTTCACATCTTCAAACCTGCATAAAGTTTCTGTACAAATGGACCAGCCGTCATACACTTATCTTGCCCTCGGCGATTCCTATACCATTGGTGAACAGGTTCCGCCGGAAGATAATTTTCCCAACCAGGTATACAGGATGATGAACAATGATTCCGCTCCCCTGCAAAAGCCCCGTATCATCGCCACTACCGGCTGGACAACGGATGAACTGGATGCGGGGATCCGTGCGGCAGAAGCGGAATCGCCCCTGCAGCCTTCTTATGATTTCGTGAGCCTGCTCATCGGTGTGAACAATCAGTACCGGGGGCGGTCGCTGGAAAATTACAGGGAAGAATTCGAGGCCCTGTTGCTAAAGGCCATCCGCTATGCCGGCAACCGGCCCCGGCGGGTGGTGGTGCTGTCGATACCGGACTGGGGAGTCACCCCTTTTGCGGAAGGAAGGGACCGGAACCGGATCGCCGGGGAAATAGATGCGTACAACCAGGCCAATAAAGAGATCGCCCTGCACCATCATACCTATTATATAGATATCACACCGGGAACGAGGGAAGCCGCCCATGACCTGAGCCTGCTGGCTGCCGACGGATTGCATCCTTCCGGCAAAGCCCACCGGGCCTGGGCAGCAGCCGTGGCCGGTTATTTCAGATCGGAGATATAGTTGAGTTTCTGCGTAAAAGAGCTTCGAAAATATTAATGTTGAAAGGGTTAACCGCACCATAAAATTTCATTTCCGGAAAAATTTGTTATCCTTGTCCTCGGAAAGAGCACCCTTTGGAACTAACTTGCGGCCGCTGAAAAGCGGTTTTACTTTACCCGCCATAGCCCTGGCAACGGCGCATATATTAATAAGTTACAACCCATTATGGCTAAGAATTTACTCATAGTAGAGAGCCCTGCGAAAGCAAAAACGATCGAAAAGATACTGGGGAAGGATTTCCAGGTGAAGAGCTGCTTTGGCCATATCCGTGACCTGGAGAAAGCAGACATGGGCATCAATGTGGAGCGGAATTTTGAACCCAGTTATATCGTTCCCCCGGAAAAAGAAAAGGTGGTAAATGAACTGAAAAGGATTGCCGATAAATCTGAGGAAGTATGGCTGGCTACGGATGAGGACCGGGAAGGGGAAGCCATCAGCTGGCATCTTTGCGAAGTACTCGGTCTCGACCCGAAAAAGACCAAGCGGATCGTATTTCACGAGATCACCAAACCAGCCATCAAAGAAGCCGTGGAAAATCCCCGCCGGGTGGATATGAACCTGGTCATGGCCCAGCAGGCCAGAAGGGTGCTTGACCGGATCGTGGGGTTTGAACTCAGCCCGGTGCTCTGGAGAAAGATCAGCGTAAGAAATAATCTCAGCGCCGGCCGGGTGCAAAGTGTCGCCGTTCGCCTCATTGCCGAAAGGGAAAGAGAGATCAATGCCTTTAATCCCGTCAGCACCTTTAAGATCGAAGCACAGTTTACGGCAAAGGACCTGTCCGACAGGCCGGTCACTTTTTCTGCCGAAGGCAAAAAACAAAACTCGTCCGAAGATGCCGAAGCTTTTTTGAAAAGCTGTATCGGTGCAGCGTATACCGTTACGGATATACAGGTAAAGCCCGGCAAACGCAGCCCGGCCCCTCCCTTCACCACGTCCACCCTGCAGCAGGAAGCTTCCCGCAAACTGGGATATGGTGTATCCCGCACAATGCTTATTGCCCAGAAGCTCTACGAGAACGGGTACATCACTTATATGCGTACCGACAGTGTGAACCTGAGTAATACGGCCCTGGGTGACATCACCAATACGGTGAAGAGCATGTATGGTGAAGAATACCACCAGTTCCGCAAATACAAGAACAAAAACGAAAGTGCACAGGAAGCCCACGAAGCCATCCGCCCCACGTACATGAGCAACTCTTCGGTACCCGAACCAGAATGGGCAAGACTGTATGAACTCATCTGGAAAAGGACCATGGCCTGCCAGATGGCGGATGCGGAACTGGAAAAGACAACCGCAAAGATTGAGATCTCTACCAATAAAGAAGAACTGACGGCCACCGGTGAAGTACTGAAGTTCGACGGCTTTCTGAAAGTGTACCGGGAAGACAAGGATGATGATGAACTGGAAGAAGAAGCCAATGAAGGTATGCTGCCGCCGCTTTCGGTAAAACAGCAGCTGCCGCTGAAAGAAATGTTTGCCACTGAAAGATTCACCCGTCCGCCTTCAAGATATACAGAAGCATCCCTGGTAAAGAAACTGGAAGAGCTTGGCATCGGCCGGCCTTCCACCTATGCGCCCACTATTTCCACCATCCTGAAAAGAGGGTACGTGGAGAAAAGAGATAAGGACGGCGTGCAGCGTTTCTTCACCGTTTATTCCTTGAAGAATGGTACGGTCAACAAGAAAATGGACAGTGAAATGACCGGTGCGGAAAAATCCAAGCTCTTTCCTTCCGACCTGGGACTGGTGGTGACGGATTTCCTGAGTAAATATTTCGACGACATCATGGATTACGGCTTCACCGCCCGGATCGAAGAAGAATTTGACGAAGTGGCCGAAGGCAAGATGAAGTGGAACAATATGATCAAGGACTTCTACAATCCTTTTAAGAAGGATGTGGAGAAGACCATTGAAAAAGCCGAACGGGCCACCGGTGAACGGGTGCTGGGATCCGATCCCGATACCGGTAAACCGGTCGTGGCCAGGATGGGCCGCTATGGTGCCATGATACAGATCGGCGAAGCCAATGATGAGGAGAAGCCCCGCTTTGCCAAGATACCGACCGGGCAGAGTATTGAGACGATCAGCTTTGAAGAGGCCATGAACCTCTTCGGCGCCCAGGGTACGATGGGACAGTACGAAGGCAAGGATGTATCGGTGAATGTGGGACGATTTGGCCCCTATGTAAAATGGGGGGATGATTTTATCTCCCTCCCGAAAGGCACCGATCTCGGTAAGGTAACTTTTGAAAAAGCCGTTGAGACCATCAGGGCCAAACAGGTGGCGGATATGCCGGTGGGTACCTACGATGGTAAACCCATCACCAAAGGGGCCGGACGTTTTGGCCCTTATATCAAATGGGATGGCATGTTCATCAATGTACCGCGGCGCTACAACTTTGCCAGCCTCTCCCAGGCCGATATGAACGAGCTGATCGAAGCCAAGGTAAAGAAAGAGGCCAACCGCTATATACAGCGCTGGCCCGATGAAAATATCTCCGTTGAGAATGACCGCTGGGCCCCGGTGATCAAGTTTGGCAAAAAGAAGATCTATCTCCCGAAGAAAAAAGACGATACCCGCTACACGCCGGAAGAAGCCGCCACTTTTACTTTAGAACAGGTGAAGGAATTTATCGAAGCACAATTGCCCGGTGCCTTTGCAAAGAAGCAAAAGGCAGCTGCCAAAAAAGCACCGGCAAAGAAGGCGGTTGCCAGGAAAGCAGCGGTGAAAAAGAAAGCGGCGAAGAAGAAGTAGGCTGCTGCAGTTAACCGGCTTCCTTTTCTCTCCGGTACGCCGGGCGCCGCTGGCCTGTATGCCATAAAAAGGGTATTGTTCCGGAAATTCATAGTCTTTACCTTCAGACATGAACAATAACACCTAAAAAAAGGACTATGAAAAATTTCACCATCCGGATCAGCAAGGAATCAGACTTTGAACGCATATTTGAGATCTGGCAGGAAAACCAGGGCCAGGCTATCGGGAAACAGGCAGAAGCCGAAGCCCTTACTACGTATAAGGAAGATTTGTTTCACCTGTTTGCCAGGACAAACCGTTCGGTATTTTATGTGGCCGAATCTGACGCCGGTCAAATAATCGGCTGGCAGTCATTATTACCCTTATTTGCCAATCCGCTGGTATCAAGATATGCGGCACAGTCAAGCACCTATGTAGACAGGAAGTTAGCAAACGAAGAAATAGGTACAGCGTTAGTTGAATTTGCACTGAAAGATGCTAAACGATTAGGGATTGATCATATCTATGGATGGGTCAGGGCTGATAATATCCCGATGAATAAGGTCGCAAATCGTTTTAAGACACATAAATTCCCTGTACCTCATTCCCATTCCGGAAATCTCGCTGATTTCAATTTGTACATTCTTATAGTGGAATGAGCAAATGCTTCCACCCCCTGCCGGGCATCTTTTATTATTGAGTGACTGCAATGAGGCTGAGGGCCCGCCTCTTTTATAAACACCTATTGGAGGGGGAAAGGCCATGCCTGACCCCCATTTGATACGATGACTCTCTCCCCCTTTTTATTATCTTTATACATGTACCGCTGGCAACCTGTTCTACCCGGCCGGTAATTTGTATATGCCGCTTGAGATCATCAGCAATAAACTGCAACTGGAAGTATATGGCTTTGGCGCTGTTGCCGCAGATAAGGACTATACCAGCACCGCTTTCAGATTAAGCGGCCGTATGTGGGAACTTGTCAACGCTAAAAAAATACCCCACAAAGGAAAGAATATCTGGATCTATGATACAACGGACAAGGTCTTTGCCGGAGTGGAATTGGAACATACAGCAGACGGTGCGGCATCCGGACTGGAACGAACCTGCATTGAACTAGAACAATATGCCCGCTATACCCATGTTGGCCCCTACCAGCTTATCAAACAGTCGGGCCTGGCCATGAGGGAGCAACTGGGTAAAATGGGATACCGCATTGCCTTGCCATATATAGAAATATACGGGCATTGGGTAAAAGATGAAACAAAACTGGAAACAGATCTTATCATGTCGCTGGAATAATGATTCCCTGCCGGTCCTTTTCCTCCGGCAGCACCCGGAACCATCACAGGCGATCGTTTTGATAGTAGTACTGTAAACAGAAAACCCTGCCTTTTTCAAGACAGGGTTTTTATTTTCAACCCCACTGTTATTGATGTAACTGTATCGTTCCGATATCGGTTTCATGTCCCCGCTGTAACTGCACACCGGTAATGGTGGTGTCACGATAGCCATTGGCAGTAGCATTGATGAACACATCGGCAGTGGCTCCCGTCAGCCCCCTTATCTTGAACCGGCCATCGCCATTCGGGAAGGCCACCAGTGTATCACCGTTGGAGATAGCTGATACTACGGCATCGGCATTATGCGGTATTACTTTTCCTTTAATAGCGGCTGTTTGCGCCGGCACCCAGATGCGCAGGTACGGCACCAGGATAAAATGATTGTGACTGATGCGAACGATAGAACGGCCGGCATCAAAGTCGAGCCAGAGCTGCAGGTCGCCGGGGCTGATCTGGTCCACATCTTCCCCCCGAACGGCGATTGTTACCCGGTTCTGGTTGTTGAAGACAGTAAGCGGGTACTGCACACTGTCTATCACCACCGCATTCTGGGTGCCCAGGGTCAGTCTTATCTTTTTAATTGTGCCGGCTCCGGTAAATCCGCTGGCCAGGATCGTATCCACACCGTTTGAAAGATGAAGCAGATCATACACACCCGGCCGGATGTCAAGTGTGTCCCAAGCGCCGCAGCGGCTTCCCATATGATCGTCATCGCCGCCGCAGTCATGATGGCCGCCATGATGTTCATCATCATTATCACCACCGGAACCACGGCCCCCGCAACTGTCAGGTACCACAAAGACCTCCACCCGTTGTATATCCACCTTTACGGCATCAAAATTCACCGGGTTGTCCGAAAGCCGGATCGTGACCCGTTGCTGACCGTCAGGAATATTCCCCTGTCGGGCCTCCTTCTGGCAGGAAATAATAAATACGAGCAATAAGAGTGCGGCAAAGAGACCGCCAATACGCAGCGTTTTCATCACTAAAGGGTTTAATAGAGTAATTAAAATTTGTTATGCCGGGTATGGCAACATTACTCCAGGAGGAAGATTGGGGGCATCTGAATGCGGCGAAAATCAGACCAAACTGTATTTTGTGGAAAAGTTGAAAAGATGAAAAGATCGTACTGGGAAAAAATCGCCCCAAGCTACGGGGAGGAAATTTTTGATGTATTGCATAATGATAAGAAGGCACTCATCCGTGCTGTGATCAGCAAACATGCCGGCCCGGATAAAACAGTGATCGATATCGGCTGTGCGATCGGTAAATGGCTACCGGTACTTTCACCGGCGTTTAAAAAGGTCATCGCTGTAGATATCTCTGCGAAGAACCTGGAAATTGCCCGGCAGCTTTACCCGGAATATAAGAATGTAAAATTCCTGCGGGCCGACATGAGCGGCAGGAACACCCGGGTACCGAAATGTGATTTCGGCATTTGTATCAATGCCATCCTTACGCCTTCGGTGAAAGACCGGAATATTTTCTTTGCCTCCCTCTCCTCCTGTGTAAAGAAAGGCGGCCGGATCGTCATCACGATCCCTTCGCTTGAATCATGGCTGCTCACCAGCCTGGTACAGCAGCAATACGGTATTGACAAAAAACTCTTTCCCAAAACAACCCGTGCAAAAGAAGCACTCCGCAAATGGAACAATATCCGCCGGGGCAATGCAGACATTGATGAGGTGCCGCATAAACATTATTTGAAAGAAGAACTTCAGTTACTGCTTCAGGATGCCGGCTTTGCCACAGAAGAATTCCAGAAGATCGAATACAACTGGAACACGGAATTCATCAACCCGCCCCGCTGGCTGAAAGAACCCAAACCCTGGGACTGGATGGTGGTGGCGAAGAAAGTGGGTATCCGCAGCTGATCGCCGTTACTCAGCCGCTAATGATGAGCGGATAACGATTTCTCTATTCACCCGCTGTGGAAAACATTAACTATTTTATTTCGCCTGCAATAGAGATATTGTGCCCGAATCGATCCATGGAAACCAATAAAGAAATATCGGCCCTGTTCACATTGATTGACGACCCTGATGAAGAGGTATTCGGCGCTGTGTCCAACAAGATCGTTGACTACGGCAAGAACATCATCCCCAACCTTGAACATCTCTGGGAAACTACTCCCGATGAAGCCATACAGAGCCGGATCGAACTGCTTATTCACCGGCTGCATTATACCGACCTTACAGAAGATTTCAGGCAGTGGAGTCTTTCCGGTCATCATGACCTGATGCTGGGTTCTCTCCTGGTGAGTAAATTTCAATATCCTGAAGTGTCCACCACACAGGTTTTGCAGGAAATAGAAAAAGTGCGCCGCAACATCTGGCTGGAACTGAACAATTATCTTACCCCGCTTGAGCAGGTGAATATTGTCACCAGCATCCTTTACAGTTATTACGGCCTGAAGGGTAATGAAGTGAATTATAAAGAGCCCAACGAATTCCTGCTCCATAAAACACTGGAAGTAAAAAGAGGGAACCAGTTAAGCAACGGCATATTTTACCTGGTCCTTTGCGAACTGCTCGACATACCGGTAAGGGCGATCAGGATACCCAGGCAATTCATTATAGCTTATTTCAAACCGGGTTATTCCGACGAGAACCTGCCGAACCCCGTACATAAAATTGAATTCTTCATCGATCCCACCTCAGGCCAGGTCTTCACCCACCAGGATGTGGAGGGCTATTTCAAACGCATTTCTGTGCCGCCTGTGGGTACCTACTTCAAACCGCAGAAGAATAAACAGGTGATCCAGTACCTGCTGGAAGAATTCGGTAAATGTTTTACATCGGATAAAGAAGCATACAAACAACATGAACTAACAGCACTCGTCAGGCTGCTGGATGATTAAATCAGTTCCCGCTGATGCCCCAGGAATGCAGGATGGAATCATACGCATATTTTTCGATGCGCCTCCTCGGGGAAGTGTCCGATCCCATATAACTATAAAATCGTTTAAAGAAGCTGTCGTTTTCCTTGCGGTAGTCTTTGCTCAGGGCCTGGTAGTTCTCGATAAATGAATCAGGAAATTCCCGCTGGTACCGGAAGAGGAGCATTTCTTCCTGCCTGCCTTTTATGACGGACACTTCTGAAAAAAGAGAGGGGTCCCCATTCCGCCATACAATATATTTTTCAACCAAACCGGGGAAACGGCCCCTGCTGCTTCGCCATATCACATTGTCTTCCCCGCTGCTGACGAGGTAAAAACTGTCCGGCAGCACCGGCAGGTTATACTGCTGCCTGTACCCGTTAAAATTCAAAGCAAACTTACGGATGGCTTTCTTCCAGGTACTGTCATTCCCTATATCAATGGTACGTTCGTCCTTTGCATAGAAAAGAACAGGTTTGCTCCTGCAGGAATGAATTAACATCAAACCGGCACACAAGAGGACGGCTGTGAATGAACCTTTCACGGTTGTGATAATGCTGATGGTGGGATAGGTTTAAAAAGTCATTCCAATCGAAGGCGGTTTTCTTACAGGCCCAGGCTCCATCCATCCCTGTACTCCCTTCTTACAAACTGGTTGGCCTCATCGAAGTTGGTCACCTTCATATTTTCTGCATCCCAGAGCAGTTTCTTGCGGCCAAGGTATTTATCTTCCCAGCCTTTCAGTTTGGGATTTTTCATCTGCCAGCTCCTGATGGCGAGGTTACCCATCAGTATGCTTTCCGTAAACGGACCGGCATACTCAAACGGCGAACTGGTTTCTGCATTGCCATAACCGGCGATACAGGCATTCACCCATTGCAGGTAATGCCCTTCGGGTACCCGCTTTATGGTTTCTTTCGGCATCGTTTTCTCTTTCATGTAGCGGGTAGGAAGCAGCCTTGGGTTTGCCCCATAGCAATCCATGAGCAGCTTGCCTTTTGTGCCGATCAGCAATACACCACCATCCCAGTTACCAAATGGTTCATCAGGCAATAATTCGGCCGGTCGTTCCGGCAGCAGCCCTCCGTCGTACCAGGATACTTTGATCTTCTCCTTGCTTCCTTTTACCGGGTAGGTAAGATGAATGATGCTTGCCGGGGGACAGGCATCCGTGTTCTGTGTATCATTCCACATTTCTTTCCAGACCGTGGCCACACTGCATTCAGCCGATTCAGGATACCCGACCGGTAATATGCGGTAGATCGGGTCCATGATATGACAGGCCATATCTCCGAGAGCACCGGTACCAAAGGCCCACCACCCTCTCCAGTTGAACGGAAGGTAGGCCGGGTTATATTCCATGGCCCTGGCCGGACCGAGCCAGAGATCCCAGCTTAATTCTTTGGGGATATCAAATTTGCCGGTCGGGGTGGGAATACCCTGTGGCCACACGGGACGGTTGGTCCACGCCTGTGCCTCGTACACTTTCCCGATCATACCGGCATTCACGATCTCTTTTGCTTTGCGAACGCCATCACCGGAACCGCCCTGGTTGCCCATCTGTGTTACCACCTTGTATTTTTTGGCTGCCTGGGTAAGCATCCTGGCTTCATAGATATCGTGGGTAAGCGGCTTTTGGGTGTACACATGTTTGCCCAGCTGCATGGCGGCGATGGTCGCTACCGCATGGGTATTATCGGGGGTGGAGATACTGCACGCATCGATATTATCCTTTTCCTTATCCAGCATCTCCCTGAAATCATGGTAATAATTTGCTTTCGGGAATTTCTCTCTTGTCTTGGCTGCCTCCCGGTCATCCACATCACAAAGGGCCACAATATTCACCTTGGGGCTTTTGGCAAACTCAGCCAGGTCACTTGCACCCTTGCCGCCGGCGCCAATACCGGCAATATTCAGTTTGTCACTCGGGGCGATAAAACCGCGGCCCAATACATGGCGGGGAACAATAAAAAAGCCTGCCCCGGTAAGTGCCGTCGTGCGGATAAAATCCTTTCTGGAAATGCTGCTTCCTTTTTTAACAGGTGTCATGCGCTGAATTTTGAATCAAGATACTGAGAAATGTTGTACGGTTGAAAAAGGCAGCGGGCCGAAAGACGGGGCGTCCGGGCAAGCCGGGTGTCATATTACCTATTTGACCCATTTGACTATTTTGACCTAAATTGATGGATGATCACCTGGAACGATTTTGAAAAGATTGATATCAGGACCGGTACCATTATCACCGCTGAAGATTTTCCAAAGGCCCGTAAACCGGCTTATAAGCTGTTGATTGATTTCGGGGAGACGATCGGCCGGAAGAGATCTTCTGCTCAGATCACCACACATTACAGGAAAGAAGACCTTATCAACCGCCAGGTCATTGCCGTGGTCAACTTCCCTCCCAAACAGATCGCTGATTTCATCAGTGAGTGCCTGGTACTGGGCGTATATGATGAAAACAATGATGTAATTTTATTGAACCCTGACCGACCGGCTTCAAACGGGCAAAAAATTGGCTGAACTCTTCAGTACATACTACCATTCCCCCGTGGGGCTGCTTAAGATCAGCGGCACGCCAGACTATATCAGTGAAGTGTCCTTTCATGATATTTCCCAGAAAGGGCCGGCAAGGAAGAAGAACATCCCGCCACTGATCATCCAGTGCATCGAACAACTGATCCAGTACTTCAACGGGCAGCGAAGGCAGTTTGAATTACCCATTAATCAGCCCGGTACCCCCTTTCAGCAGGAAGTATGGAGTGAACTGATGCAGATACCTTTTGGGAAAACGATCAGCTACCTGGAACTGGCCCGCAGGACCGGTGATACCAAGGCAACAAGGGCTGTGGCCAGCGCCAATGGAAGAAATAATGTGGTTATCATTGTGCCCTGTCACCGGATCATCGGTTCCAACCGGGAACTGATCGGCTATGGCGGCGGTCTCTGGAGAAAGAAATGGCTGCTGGAACATGAAGCCAAAGTGGCCTATGGGGTGCAGACATTGTTTTAACTGATGGATGGTAATTAACAGCCCCGACACAGCTGATTCGCTGCCCCATTACATACTGATCCCTGCTTGTAACGGATAAAGCCGGGCAAAAAAATATTGCTTCATTCCAATTCCTTGCTGGTAAACGCAAAAGGAAGCAGCAGCCCTGCTGATTTGATAATGTACACCTTTCCTTCCATACCCCCGAGGATAAGCCGGATAGGATGATGCAGGCGGGATTCATATTCCAGCAGGGCCTGGCGGCACATGCCACAGGGAGAAATGGGATGATCACTCTTCACTTCATTTCCATTATAGCTGATAGCGACTGTTTTTACCGGCACATTCGGGTACAAATTGGCCACTGTACCGAGCAGCACCCTTTCAGCACAAATACCCACCGGGTACGACGCATTTTCCTGGTTGGTGCCTGCCACCACTTCGCCGTTTTCGAGCATGGCCACGGCTCCCACATGAAAATTAGAATAAGGAGCATAGGCCTGCTCCGTCACGGCACGGGCCTCATTAAGTAACCAGGCATCCTGTTCCGACAACTCGCTGATGTCGTTATACACCTCATATTCAAACTCAATCTTCTTTTCCATCATATGGGAAAATACGAAATAATACTTATCGTACGATCCTGAAGAATCTTTTCCATCTCGGACCGCCATCCCAGCTGAACCAGATCATCCAGGCTTTACCGACGATGCGGTCTTCCGGTACAAAGCCCCAGTAGCGGCTGTCCTGGGAGCCCATCCTGTTGTCTCCCATCATCCAGTAATAGTCCATTTTAAAAGTATAGGAGGTTACCGGTTTGCCATTCAGGTAAAAGGCACCGTCTTTTTTATAGAAATCATTTTTCTCGTAATTACGGATGGCCCTTTCATATACAGAATAGGTGGAATCATTCAGCTGAATGGTGCCATTCTTTTTAGGTATCCAGACAGGTCCGAAGTTATCACGGCTCCATTTATGCAGGGTGTCATACGGAAAGACATCTCCGCCACTCAGATTATATTTCTCATCCAGTTCAATCGAAGCCACGAGGCCGCTTTTCAGCAACGCCTCTTTGGCTTTTGCCGTCAGCAGCATGGAGTACTGGTTCGGCTGTCCCGTCACACTGATCTCATTCTTATCATTATCGACATTGTATTCATCCTTCAGCATATCAAAATCGACCGGCTGTTTGGTGGTAACCACATAGAACATTTCGCTGTTGGGGGGAAGCGGCTGGGCCACTCCGTTGATGTAAATGATCTCATGTTTTACTTCCAGCATATCACCGGCAATACCCACACAGCGCTTGATATAGTTATCTGTTTTATCGACCGGGTGTGTGACGATGGGATAATTCACCGGGTCTTCCAGTATCATTTTATCCGCCTGCGAACCGGCAGCAGCCCTTCGCTTGATATCGTAATACGGGATCGCCGATTCAAAATCTTTTCTGTGTATCACCGTATCGCCGGCCGGGAAGTTGAACACTACGGCATCTCCTCTTTTCACCGGGGAGGAGAACCAGCGTATGTAAGGAAGTTTGATCAGCGTGGAGTATGATTTACCGCTGCCGATCGGCATATAATTATGTACAAACGGCACTGATAGCGGTGTATTGGGGATCCTGGGTCCGTAGCTGAGTTTGCTCACAAACAGGAAGTCCTTGACCAGGAGGGTTTTTTCCATAGAGCCGGAAGGAATCGTATACGCTTCGAAAACAAAAGTGCGGATCAGCGTGGCGGCCACCACAGCAAAGATCCCTGCATCCACCCATTCCCGCCAGGTGGGCTTCTTATGTTTTTTCACCCCTTCATAGCCGATGAATTTCGGGTCTTCCTTATATCCGAGATAGGGAAAATAGAAGGGGGCAAACAGGGAAGCAAGCGTATGCTGGCCAAAAGAGAATTTACCGAATGCTTTTGCAAATTCAATGAAGATACCCGGGCTGATGAACCAACCCACGACGGGAATGAACTGCCAGAAGACCCAGTGTACCGGCCGCTTTACTGCCTTCTGCATTTCCCAGGTATTGTAAAAAGGGACAAATGCTTTCCAGGAAGCGATCCCCGCTTTGGGAAACAGTTTGGCCATTCCGAAGGAAGGCAGAAAAACGATCAGAGTGCCGATCAGGTAAACGATGAAAATATGGTACAGGGGCATGAGCCTTTGTTTAAGCGGTCAAAAATATCATAAATATCTGCGCCTCAAAACTTCAGGCAAAAAAGTTTTGTGAAACGGCGGTAAGTGGCAGATTAAAGGCGGTAAATGGCCCGGCCCTGCAGGAAGGAGCCCTTTTTGGGGTTTACTTCGGCATTACATAGCTCCGCACATCATCTTCTGTAATGGTCTTGCCGGAAAGGATCACCAGTCTTTCCACCACGTTGCGGAGTTCCCGGATATTACCGGTCCAGTTATATTGCTGCAACAACCTGATGGCATCGGCATCAATGGGTTTTACAGCGATCCCGTAATCATCGCAGATATCTTTCAGGAACTGATCCACCAGCAAGGGGATATCATCCCTTCTGTCATTGAGTGAGGGAACATGAATGATGATCACGCCAAGGCGGTGATAAAGGTCGAGCCGGAAGTTCTTTGCTTCCACTTCTTTCAGCAGGTCCTTATTGGTGGCGGCGATGACCCGTACATCCACACTGATATCTTTATCAGCCCCCACACGGGTTATTTTTCCTTCCTGTAATGCCCGCAGCACTTTGGCCTGGGCGCTGGCACTCATATCGCCGATCTCATCCAGGAAAAGGGTGCCCCCGTTGGCGGATTCAAATTTCCCGATCCGTTGTTTAATGGCAGAAGTGAACGAGCCTTTCTCATGACCGAAAAGTTCACTTTCGATCAGCTCGGTGGGAATGGCGGCACAGTTTACCTCTACAATGGGACCGGAAGCCCTGTTACTTTTCTCATGTATCCAGCGGGCCACGAGTTCCTTACCCACCCCGTTTTCGCCGGTGATCAGGATACGGGCATCGGTAGGTGCCACTTTTTCTATTGTCTCTTTGATCTTTTTTATAGGTGCGGATTCGCCGATCATCTCCTGTACCTTGCTCACTTTCCGCTTCAGCACTTTGGTCTCGGTCACCAGGTTGCTTTTGTCCATAGCGTTGCGGATGGTGATAAGCAGCCGGTTCAGGTCCGGTGGTTTGGAGATGTAATCGTAGGCCCCTTTCTTAACGGCCTCCACTGCCGTTTCGATATTACCATGACCGGAGATCATAATGATAGGAATATCCGGGTTGCTCTCCCCGGCCTTCTGGAGAAATTCAATACCGTCCAGTTTTGGCATCTTAATATCGCACAGAACGAGATCGTAGTTCTTCTCCCTGAATTTCCGGAGCCCCTCCTCGCCGTCGGCAGCTTCTTCAATCTTATACCCTTCGAAAGAAAGTATTTCCGTCAGCGTTTTGCGGATGGCTTTTTCGTCATCAATGATCAGTATATCGGCCATGGGTTGAATTTGATCAGCAAAAATAACTGATTTGAAAAGAAGTCAGGCGGTGGCGGAATGGACGTAAAATAATAGAGGCCGGGTAGAAACCCAGCCTCGTTTTAAAATCCAATATCCTATGAAAAACCGAAGCAAAGATGCACATAATAACTCAAAACGCTGCGCCACAACCGAAAAATATTTTTACAGATAGTAGATTTACTCATCTCCATCTTTCTCTTCCATCCGCAATGAAATGAGTGTGCCATTCAGCTCGCTGCTGAATATTGTCATGATGAGGAAAAAAAGCAACAATAAGAATAGAATAATACCCGGTTGCAATCGGTTGCCCCGGTGCGGAGAGATCAACAATGCTGAATTATTGAATTATTTTACCTGGTACATCACTTCTTTTACCAGTTTCACTGTCCTGGGCACATCAGGCAAAGCCGCATTTACCAGGTTGCCGGCATAATGCAGCGGGGCATCAGCAGCGGTAATGCGGCGGATAGGTGCATCGAGGTAATCGAAGCCTTCTTTTTGTATGCGGTATGTGATCTCAGAAGAGACGGAGGCAAAGGGCCATTGTTCTTCCACGATCACCAGGCGGTTTGTCTTCTTTACACTATCCAGGATGGTCATCCAGTCGAGCGGGCGGATGGTGCGCAGATCGATCACTTCGGCACTGATGCCTTCCTTTTCCAGTTCGGCGGCGGCACCCAGGGCCACTTTCATCATTTTGTTGAAGGAAACGATCGTTACGTCACGGCCCATTTTTTTGATATCGGCCTTTCCCAGTTCGATATAGTATTCCTCTTCCGGGACTTCGCTCTTATCGCCATACATCACTTCACTTTCCATGAAGACGACCGGGTCTTCTTCATAACGGATCGCCTGTTTCAGTAATCCTTTGGCATCATATCCGTTGCTGGGCGAGACCACTTTGATCCCCGGAATATTTGCATAGAGACTTTCAAAAGCCGTGGAGTGCTGAGCACCTAACTGGCCCGCTGAGCCGTTGGGCCCCCTGAATACGATCGGGCATCCAACCTGGCCACCACTCATTGCCAGCATTTTAGAAGCTGTGTTGAGAATTTGATCTAAGGCCAGTACGGCAAAATTCCAGGTCATGAATTCAACAACAGGGCGCAGGCCATTTTGTGCGGCACCTACCCCCACTGCGGCAAAACCCAGTTCAGAGATCGGGGTATCGATCACTCTTTTGGGGCCGAACTCAGCCAGCATTCCCTGGCTCACTTTGTAAGCGCCATTGTATTCTGCCACTTCCTCTCCCATTAAGAATACCCGGTCATCCCTCCTCATTTCCTCGCTCATTGCTTCCCGCAGCGCTTCCCGGAATGCTATTGATCTGCCCATTGTAGTTTTGCTTTTAAGAGTGGCAAATTTATGGCCTGCCGGGGACAAAACCTAAAAGGAGGACCCCGCCAGAGCGGGGTCCTGATGATAGGCCGCAGTACCGGTTATAAGTCGGATAGCGGAATGCGGTTTTTCCAGTCAAATGAGATCAGCAGCAGGACGTAGCCAGAGATGGAAATTTCCCAACCCAAGGCTGTAGAGCCCCCTGTCTATGATTATTGCAAAGGGTTACAATCCTGAACCATTCTCTTCACCTCAGCTGAATTCATATCCAGCTTATCAACATCATTCTTATCAGGATACATTCTTTCTACCCCTTTTTGCATACAGGTGCAATAACTTGTAGCCTGCCTGTTTGACAATCCGTTTTTCTCGGCTTCAGGTACACAATTGTCTATAAAAGTATTTCTGTCTGCAGAGGTCCAGTTACTGCTGTTATCGTCACCGTTATCACGGTTATTGCGGTTGTCACGGTCATCATTATTATAGTCTGAATTGCGTGAATTGCGGTCGTCATTATTGCGGTCATCGTTATTGCGGTCATCGTTATTCCGGTCGTTGTTCCGGTCATCATTGTTCCGGTAATCATCCCGTTCATAATTCCGGTCATCACGACGGTCAGTTTTCTTATTATCCTTGCAGGAGGTGAAAAGGCTTACAGCTAAAAGAAGAACTAGTACTTTTCTCATAATGGTTAGGTTTTGATGATTGTTTAATTCGGTGTGGGTAAATTTTTCAGTAATAATCTTAAGACGGGGAACAAGTTATACAAAGTTTTTTAACCAGTAAAAAAATCAGTGACAGGAATTATACACAGAAATGTCTGTCATCCCCCCACCCGCAGTACCGCCTGTTTATTTCCTATTTCGTATCTTTTTATTCAATTCCTGCTATGACACCTGCTTTGATCTTCCGCCCTGGCTGCCGCCGGTTAGCAGCCTTTTCTGTATTGTTATGTATACTGGATAGCTGTGTCCAGAAAGGTGACAAAGGATCTGGCGATCTGCCGGCGGATATGCGGGAGCAGTTCGCCCGGACCCCTGCCCTTTATTTTGAAAAAGACGGCAAGGCGCTTCTTCTGACCCTGACGGACCACCGGAAGATCATCTCTTACTCCCGCAAAGGGAACTCCCTGCAGAAACAGGCGGTCACCACCTATTATATCCAGACCAACGATGCTGTTTCCGCCGCACGGATCGCTGAAATAAAAATAAAAGAACAGGCTGCTGTAAAGACCCAGCCGGTGGAACTGATCGGCGCCTCCGGCACCAACGCTTGGGCATTTATAGGTGAACCAATGGCCTTTGATGCATTCACCCTGCAGAAAAAAGCAGACCTGGCCATACTGGAGCAAAAAAACCCGGTACTCACCGGCAAATTCCCGCAGGAACGGCGGTATTATCTCTTTGACCCGCCAGGCAGTAACATTTACTTTACCGCT
Source organism: Chitinophagaceae bacterium (assembly GCA_046329665.1). Lineage (GTDB taxonomy): Bacteria > Bacteroidota > Bacteroidia > Chitinophagales > Chitinophagaceae > JJ008. The sequence continues at coordinate 75,113 of JAXLUG010000007.1, forward strand.
ACTGATGGATCAAAATGGGAACTGAACACCACCACCCTTTTGTGCACACCAAAAGAATTTGACACGGAAACCAGCGACAATGACCTTCTCCTTGCCCGGATTGAAGAAGCAGAACGTAAAAACCAGGCCGACCTGGATTCGCTTTACCAGCAAAAAGACCGGACACCTTCCAAACAATATGCAGCCGGACAGATCAGCAGTGCCGAATACAACCGGATCGCCCGGGAATACAGGGCCGAACGGGAACGGCTTAACAACACAAGGGACAGCCTGAGACAGGTAAAACACAACCTGCAAGATGAGGAACGTTCCCTCAGACCTCTCCGGAATAACAGGGAACATCTCGCTTCCGGCGTGCCTGATTACAGCGACATGAGGATCAACCAGGATACCCTGGGTGATAGCTGGTATGGTCTCTACTCGCCGGCGGAACTCAGCAGGCTGAACAACCGTTTACTGTACAATAGTGAGATCGACGAAACCGCCAGGAGACGCTTATACGTTTCAACCTTTACCAGGATCAAGACCGGTGAGGTGGTATTTGATAAGGAGATCGTCGCTGCTCCTTTTGAAAAAAATGAATTCCTGCATGCCGGCTTTCTGCTGGATAAAAAAACTGCCCTGCCCCTGCGGCTCCGGGTACCTGCCTTCCTGGTGGTGCATAAAGACAAGATCGGAAAAGACGGAACGATACTGCTAAGCCTGGTACAGCTAAACGGAAAAAGTAACTGGACACTGAACACGGGGCTGAAAGAATGGGCTGACTGGATCTTTACCGGGGACCGGCTTCTCCTTTTCGGCACTAACCATCCGGAGCTTTCATCAGGGCAGGTGAATGTGCTGCTTTGTATCGATATTTTATCCGGGAAAACGACCCGCTACGATTATTACAAAGACAAGGTTACCAGTGAACCATAATTTCATCAAAGAGGAATTTTTTCCCCATCCGGCCTTACCCGGTAATACCTGCCTTCTTCCATCAGTATCGCTTCGGAATGCCCGCCGGCATGGTGCACATCCGTATTGATGATCTTTCCATCCAGTAATACGCTGATCGTATCAGCAATGATGGTGTGGCCGGTGGCGATCTTTTTTACTTTGTACTGGCGCAGGGTGCTGTCGATCGTCCCTTTCCGGTCGTTGATATTACCGGTATAATAACCGCGGTACCAGAACGGGCCATAATCGCTGTACAGGATATCGAGTTGTTCATTCTTAAAATCCATGACGCTGTCCGCATAATAAGGCCTCACCAGTTTATTCAGTTTGGTGGTGGACAGTTCAAGCAGGTTGACCAGGGAAGAAACCCCTCCGTGTACAAACAGGATGTCGTTTATTTTTTCCATTACATTCTTGGTACGTAACCACCTGCCGATCTCGGCACTGTCCCCGTACAGGGAGGTGTACCCTTTCTGAAGTAAACCGGCGGCTTCCATGTACTTGGGATTGACGTAGCGCAGGTCGCCGCTCATGTTCATGATCTCGTGGTTGCCCAGTATAAAATGCACATACCCGCCGGCAGCTTTGGCCTTGTCTTCCAGGGAATAGATCAGCCACAGAACTTCGGTGACCATGGCGCCCCGGTCCACAAAATCACCGGTCAGCACAAGATGCCCGTTGCCAAAGGTCCAGTTATAGGCAGAGTCGATCACTTTTCCTGCCATCAGCAGCCGGCGCAGCCCGGCAAAATTGCCTTCGATATCGGAAAGGATGAACATCCTTGTAACGCCGCTGTAATCGGGTTTCTCATTTTCCAGTTGTGCTTTCAGTTTTACAGGGAATGTTTTTCCGGCCTCATCCGTAGCTACCTGCAGTGTCACCGCTGGCTTCTGGTCAAGTGTAAAACTATCTGCCTTCACTTCTTTGACACCGTGATTATCGACGATATACTTTACATAGAACTTATCTTCTTTGTACAGCACATAAGGGCCATCGGCGGGGCTGGTATGAGGCGGCGGGTTGCTGCAATTCCGGTCCGGCAGGACAAATCCTGTGATGAGCAGGGGGATAAATGCAATAAGGATACTTTTCATGTGTGCCTGGTAACAACCGATAGACCTCCGGGGTTCGCCCGGAAGTTGCATTCGGCATTTTAAAGTTATTGAATTTCAGGAGACCTGTGCTGCCAGCCGGCATAGCTCATTTCAAATTTTATCTCCCCTTTTCCATAAATTCCTGTTTCCTGCCAGCCGGCCTTCCGGTAAAATCCTTCTGCTCTTGTACCCGGTGCGGTGCTGAGCCAGGCGGTATCCTTTGTTTGTGAAAAATACCAATCCATCATCACATCGTGCAGCCGGCGGCCGGTTCCTTTTCTTTCATGAACGGGATCTATGAAGAGGGCCCAAACATTTTTATCCGTCACGGACACGATCGAAAAACCGGTTATGCGGCCGTCTTCTTCACACACCCATCCCCTCCCCCTCCGGTTGATATAATCCTCCACATCTGCATCAGGCACCAGCCGGGGGTCAGAGAGCCTGTTTTCCCGGACAGCATTTCTTACTACCTGAATCTGCGGGATATCTGCTGTGGTGGCCTGACGGATCAGCATACATTTTTTTTGCGGTGATAAAAGAAAATAAAATTAAGCCGCAGCAGGCAGAAAGAAAAACGGCACAGTTCATTATTAAAGGAGTAAAATCCATAATTTACAAGCGGTAAGGCCACTATCCCCGTCTGCGAGCATGTACAAATTTTTTTTGATACCCCTACACCGCATCACAGTAGTAATACTGTTTTTCGCAGTTTCATCATCCCTCCAGGCGCAGAAGGCGAGGGCGGATAGCCTGACCCGGTTACTCGAAGAGGAAAGAACCGATACAGGACGGGCAAAACTGCTCTGGCAACTGGCCAGTGCCACCAGTACCTTCAGGCCGGACACGGCACTCACCATTGCATTTGAAGGGCTTTCACTGGCCAGAAAGGCGGGCTACACCGAAGGTGAGTCAAGGGCTACCGGCATCCTGGCCAATATTTTTATGCGGATCGGTAATTACCCAAAAGCCCTTGAACTGAATATCGAAAAACTGAAGCTGGAGGAGAACAGGAACAAACCGGAGAACATGGCCAGTGTGCTGATGAATATAGGTGTGGTATATGCCCTGCAGGAAGAATATAACAAGGCACTGGAATACTATGCCCGGGCCGATTCCATTATCCAGGCCAGGGATGTGACCATCTTAAAATATAATATCGCCCTGAATACCGGCGATACCTATGACCGGCTTAACCAGTCGGACTCTGCTTTCAGGTTCTACAGCCGTTCGCTTGCCATAGCCCTGGAAAAGGATGATGGTGACCTGGTGGGTACGTCCATGACCGGGCTTGGCCATACCTACCGTAAACTGAAGAACTACCCTTCCGCCCTCACCAATTACCGGGAAGGTATCGGCTACCTGCTGGAAGCCCATGATGATGAAGTACTGTGTGAGGCCACACTGGGGCTTGCCAAACTCTTTGAAGAAATGAAACGGCCGGATTCTGCCAGGTACTATGCCTCCATCTCGCTGAAAGTGGCCAGGAGCGGCGGGTTTCTTTCAAAGGAACTGGAAGCGGCCGAGTTCCTGACGGATCATTACAAGACCGTAAGGAATATTGACAGCGCCTTCACCTATGTAAGTTATGTACAGGGATTGAATGATGAAGTGAACAGCAAGGACAAGATCCGGGAATCACAGATCATTTCCAGCAATGAACAGTTCCGGCAGCTGCAACTGGAAGAAGAAAGGGCTGCGGAAAAGAAGAAACGTTTTCAGCAGCTGCAGATGCTGCTGATCGCAATCTTTATACCGGGCTTTTTCCTCATCACCCTTATCCTCAGCCGGGTGAATGTGCCGGTACGTTTTGTGCGCCTGCTGGGAATACTTTCGCTGCTGTTCCTGTTCGAATACCTCACTTTACTCCTGCATCCCACCGTGGCCCGCATCACCCACCATACCCCTGTATTTGAGATCCTGATCTTTGTGGCCTTAGCGGCCATCCTGATCCCGGCCCATCATAAGCTTGAGCACTGGATGATCCATAAGCTGCTTTACCAGCGCTTCCAGCATACCCATCCGGCAAAACCCGCAGCAGAACCTGCTGCCCCAAAATAAAATCACCCGCCCGGGAAGGGCAGGTGATCATTTCGTTTCAGCGCCAACCTGTGTTATTCACCCGGTTTTACGGGTTTATCATTCAGTGTATCACCTGTGTTTTTTCCGGTAGAGTCAGGAGTCTGTGCCGGAGGTGCCATTACCTTGGTAGTGTCCGGTCCGGACGGTTCTTCCTTCTTATCCTTTTTATTGTTGCAGGCAACAACGGCAAAGGAAAGCAGCATCGCTCCCAGCAGGAAGCGGAAAGCAGTTTTTTTGATTTGGCTTGTCATTTTTGAAAGTTTAGAGGATAAGTATACGATTTCTCCTGCTTTTCACCAAACTCTTACGGCATGTTCCCGGTTTTTTCAACGGGCAACAGCTTAAAATAAGTGGCTTTGAACCTGTTGTTCACGATCTCCCCCTGCACTTCTGCTTTGCGAACCGCTTCACAGAAACCGTATTTACCATGGGCATCGCCATGATCATCTATTGATGTGCCGTCCACGAAATAGGATTTCCCATTGATGCGTACCGCCAGTTCACAGCCCTTGCCCGGCATCTTGAACTGGCATTCACCACAGGATGCTTCCACTACCTGTATCTTTTTGGTGCTGTCCGGTACAGAGATCTTTGACTGGCTGCTGGCTGCAGTAACCACCATTGACATGATGACAAAACAAAAAAACGATTTCATATACAAGTTTGAACCGCAAAAATACAAGGAAGCCGGTGTCTTCCGAAAACAAATGATGATGGTGCTGTCAGGTTATCTGCCCGTTACCGCCGGCACCGCCGGCGAGGCTGTACTTGGCATAATAGACGGGTTTCCCGGACTCGGAAATGAAAGTCGCCTGACCGGTTTCCAAATACCGGTCAATCCCGGCCAAAGACCTTCTGCTTTGCTGCTGCAGAAGATATCACCGGCTCTACTTCAAACTCAGCCAGGTCCTCCCACCGGCTGATCCATGCACCCAGCCTGCTCCTGTCCGCTGTCTCCATCAGCTGGTAGCAGACCGTTACGTCTTCATTGATCCAGCTGTTGATATACTGTAATCCTTCCGGCAGCATCCGCCCTTTCTCCTCAAAACGGAGGTAAATATCCCTCTCTTTTCCCGGCCTGAACTTCTCGATGATCATGTATTGCATATGCACAGTTTGTGTACAAATATCCGTAAAGACGGCCGACAGGTTCCTTCTGTAATTAAATCATCCGGTCTGCTGATAAAAGTCAAACAAATAACCCGTTTCTTTTTATTGTTTAACATCCTAAAAGGAGCAATATGAAAAAGATACTTGTACCTACTGACTTTTCAGAAAATGCGAATAAGGCGCTGAATGTGGCGGTGCAGATGGCCAAACTGGCCAAGGCTGAGATCATCCTTATCCATGCACTGGAAACAGTGAACCCTGGCGAGGAAAAGGCCATTGCCGCAGAGAAAATGGGGCTTACCGTAAAAAGTATCACTGAAACAGAGGCGGTGAAGATCACCACAGAAGTGATCGGGGATTCCACGGTCAACAGCACCCTTGATGCCACTGCCCGGCATACCCCTGACCTGATCATCATGGGCACAGTAGGTAACACAGGCTTTACCGAAAAAGTATTTGGCAGCCGCACGGCCGCCCTCATCGGCAAGAGCCCGGTACCCGTGCTGGCCGTGCCATTGCTGAGTGAATGGAAGATCCCGAAAAAGATCCTGCTTGCGATCAACAAATTCGATATACCGGAGCGACTGCTAAACCCCGTCGTTGCCCTGGCCTCCCTTTTCAATTCATCCATCCAGGCCACCATCTTTACAGATACCGACGATGACTATGTGGAAGACTATGATGTACACGAAGAAAAGATCGCCAACTTCAGGGACTCCTTAAAAGACAAATATCCGGGACTGGAGATCCATGCCGTACACCTCGCCGGTCAGCATTTCAGAAAGAGCCTGCAGGGCTGGATCGACAATAATAATATCGATATACTCGTCATGCTCACCCACCGGCGTACCCTGATCGGAACATTGTTCAACAGCAGTATGACCAAAAAAATGTCCTATCATACCAATATCCCCTTGCTGGCGATCCCGGATATCAGCTGAGTTCAGTTATTGAGCCTGCCGGTGATATGGTGATGATCCTTCCTGACTGCGATCAGGAGCAGTAACAGCACAGCCGATATAAGTAAGACCGGCAGCCACAGGTGCTGACTGAACAGCCCGGGCGGAAGGGTGAAGGTGATCCCCCCGATGATGATAGCAGTGCCAAAGGAAAGCCCGATGCCCCTTTCCGTTTTACCTTTTGTTGCCTGTATCAGCATTGCCGTGGTGGCGGGAATGCCTGATTGCAGTAACCCCACCCCGATACAGAAGAGCAGCAATTCATTCCTGAAAAAACTAACCAGTGGTGTGGCAGCGGCAAGGGAGATGAACGTGTAAAGTCTCCACCCGATCCGGTCGGCCAGCCATCCGCCGGCAATCTTCCCGGCAAAGGCAGCGGCTGCGATGGGGATAAGCCAGCTGTAATTATTTTCATGGATAAGCTGAAAGATATTCCACACCGCCGAACGCAACGCTATGACCGTAAGCAGGAGGATCATGATCAGGTCATGCCTGTCGGGACCGGGTGAGGCAGGCTGTGTACCGCTATCCGTCATTGCCGTTCTTTCCGGTATATCCATCAGGCGGAGCAGGACCAGGAAAAAAAAGGAAACCAGCACCAGTATCCCGGTAAGCTGAAAGCCCGACCAGGCAAAATAACCGCCCGCCATAAGGCCGGCCACACCCGGTGCTGCAAAAAGACCGATACCGGCGGCTTTCTTTTCACCGGCACAAATGCTTCCGCCTGCTACATGATAAATAGCGGAGGCGATCCCTGCGAACAGGATCGCAGCAGCAGGAGCAAAAGAAAAGAGGGTGGCCGCCGCCAGGTTCAGTGCAAATGCGCCCAGCAGGAAGGGTTTTGTGTTCCGTTGTTTTTCGATCCACAGCGCCGCAGGGTATTGCCCGCCGAAGGCCAGGAGGTTGTACATGAACAGTCCGAGCCCGATCTTCAGCAGATCCTGTCCGCTTTGGGCCATGCTGCCGAGAAAATAACCGGCCAGCAGGTCATTGATGCCATGACCGGCAGCGAGGAGCGGTATCCTGCCCTTTCGGATCATCCGGTAAACAGGGTGATGTAGAGATAGAATAAAATATAACTCACGATATTCATCACCACACAAACGAGGGCCGTGCTTTTGAGCGGTTTCGTTCTGTTCAGGAGATAGAGTACGGGCAGCTCAGCCAGGATGGTGATCACCATCAGTGTGGCCAGGTTCAAAAAACTATACCGGGAAAAAAAACCGGGCATCACTTCTATCAGCAAAAAACCCAGGGCCAGCGAAGCCAGGTTGGCCAGTAAGGAATGCAGCAGTGCCCGCAGAAAAGCATTGTACCTCATCAGGTACATGATGCCTGCTTCAGCGAGGATCGTACCCGCTAACAGCAGGTAGAAACCCGTATCCGGACCGGAAGCCCTTGCCGGTGCCACATCCACCACATCGAGCATAAAGAATTTCAGCATATCGTTAGTTGAAAATTACAAGGATCAGGAAGGCGGCGATCGCATAGGTAACAAGATTCATCACCGTACACACCCAAAGTGTGCGCTGCACCGCCACTTTTTTATTCATCAGGTACATAACGATAAATTCAATGACCAGCGTAACCGCAAAATAAACGGCAAAGCCCTGCAGGGTTTTCAGGTTAAACAGGTCCTCGTCGGCATTGGAAAGAACGATCCCTGCCGCCATCGATAGTATATTGGCCACAAAGGAGACCAGCAGGGACTTTTTGAAGTTCTCCATGAACTTCATTTTTGCCATTACTGCGGCTTCGATCAGGATGGCAACAAGGATAAAGAGGAGGCCAAGGCCAAAAAGCATGACAAGAAAGGCACCGCCTATTCCGTCAAGTAAATAATAATTCACCGGAAAGTTTTGATAAATATAAGCAATCAGCAACAGGAAGGCATATACCCGTTAACGGGTATATTTAAAAAAAGTCATCCTGCGTTGCTGTGCAGCGGGGCTCAGTTATCGGTCTCCGCCTGGAAGAATCCCATATCGGCCAGGATGATGGAGGGATCAGTATAATTCAGCAGCGTGGAATGGATGTTCTGTTCCAGTTCATCACGGGTTCTGCAAAAAGAGGCCTTGATCAGCGACAGTTTGTAGGAATTGATCTTGAAAAAAGCCAGGCGGGACATCTGGCCGATGTAATCTTCATCGAGATGGAAGGCGTCGGCAATATACGCCTGGTCATTGCAGTATGGCTGGTTCATAACACGGATATTGGTTTTAAACAGGACCCTTAACGGGTATTGGATGGTTTTACAACGATAGCGGTGGGTAAAAATTGCCAACGTGGAAAGAAAAAACGGCCCCGATGGGTTACTTTTGCGGAAATACCGTATCAAATGCGGGATTTTACGCCCCTGCGATTGCCATTTGCCGTGCACAATGGTTATTCACTCTAAAAAAAGAACAAATGGTACAAAAGACCTACTACAAGACAAAGGATTACTGCAAAGTAAAATTCTCTTTCAAGGTGGAAAATGCGGAGACCATCGAGATCCTCGGGCTCAACAGCGACTGGGAAAATGCCGTGCTGATGAGCAAAAAGAAGGACGGGACCTTCAGCGCCGACATCAACCTTCCCAAAGAATCCAAACATGAGTTCCGCTACCTGGTGAATGAAACAGAATGGCTGAACGAACCCGGTGCCGATGCCCAGGAGCCAAATGTGTTTGGCAGTACCAACAGTGTGATCATACTCTGACCATGGCCCCCGTTATGAACGGGATCAGCTTTTTTTTGGCCGCTTCCGGCGAATTTGCTTCCGGCTCAACCGGAATCCGTTAAATTACGTATGTAATCAAACCAACTATGGCCATTACGGGCAATGATATGTTCTATTCCCGGCTGCCGGTAAATGAGATCCCGCTGAGCGACCTGCTGACCGAGGAGCATCTCTTTTACAGTATTCCTCCTTCCTGGCATGTCATCATCACCGATGTTAAGAAGTCTACCCAGGCCGTGGCCAATGGCCTGCATGAAACCGTGAACCTGGTGGCCACCGGCAGCATCGTGGCCGTACTCAACATTGCCTATAAAAACGATATCACCGTTCCTTTTTTCTTCGGCGGCGACGGGGCCACGTTTATCATCCCTCCTGCTATCCTCGAAGAAAGCAAAAAAGCACTCGTATTGCACCAGGAGAATACGGAAAAGAGTTTTGGCCTCTTCCTGCGGGTGGGGCATGTTGCCGTGGAGGATATCTACGCTGCAGGGCACCAGCTGAAAGTAACAAAGCTGAAAGCCTCCCGCCTTTTCACCATCCCTGTATTGCTGGGCGACGGACTCGCCTATGCAGAAAAGGTCATCAAAGCAGAGGATTATATGCTTGCCGTGCCGGAGGCAGAAAACAATGAACTGGACATGACGGGGATGGAGTGCCGCTGGGACAAGATCAAGCCGCCACAGTCCTATGATGAAGTGGTGAGCCTGCTGGTACTGGCCAGGGACCGGGAAAACCAGGCCTTCATCTTCCGTAAGGTGGTGGAAAAACTGGATACCATTTACGGCGATCCGGGAAAGAGAAAACCCATCACAGAATCTCAGCTCAAACTCAAGGGCACAGCACAGAAGATCAGCCGGGAAATGAAAACCAAGTTCGGAAAATCACGCCCCCTCTACCTGATCGCCAAATTATTCACCACGGCGATCGGGACATTCTACTTCAGGACAAAAAAGGGAAAGACATACCTGCAGCAGCTGGTCGAACTGTCGGATACCCTTGTTATTGACGGCAGGATCAATACGGTGATCTCAGGCACCTCCGGTCAGCGGGAGGAATTACAGGCAGCACTGGATGAACTGGAAGCCAGCGGCGATATATGGTACGGTCTGTTTACCAGTAAAGAATCTGTCCTTTCCTGTTATGTCCGCAATATGAATGAGAAGCACATTCACTTCGTGGATGGTGCCGATGGCGGTTATACCCGTGCCGCCACCATGCTGAAAAAGAAACTGGCTGCTGCCTCCGTTACTTCCTGACATCGCTCCTCCCCTTTTCAGCACCTTCCTTTTTTAAGGGCTAAGCTGTATTTTTATCCTTTGAAAACAACCAACCAAAATCAACCTTTATGTTTCGCAAGATCCTTTATCCGTCACTGCTCCTTCTTATCCTTACGGCCTGCAAAAGCAACAAAAAAGAGGCGCCCCCTGCCGGAAACCCGGAGATCGTAAATGTGGATGCCCCGGAAGAAAAAACAGGAAAGGATAAAAAGATCACCGACCGGGATTACAGCATCACCAAAGAAGATGCTTATAATGATATCTTTCTCGACAGCCTGGCCATGGAACGCTATATCGAAAACAGGCAGCTCGGCGAAAAGAAGATCGCCAACCGCATCCGCAGTTTTTACAATGCCCGCAATTACCAGTACGCCTGGTTCTCCTCAGCCGGCCTTACCGAACAGGCCCGCTTTTTCTGGAACCAGTATGACTATGCGGTTTCGCAGCTGAAGGATACTTCCATTGCCAATAACACCTTCTACAAAAAAGCAGAAAGCTATATCAACCAGGAGAAAATAACGGTAAGCACCAAAGACTCGGGGTTGCTGAACACAGAGTTCGGCTTTACCGAGCATTTCATCCGCTACATCAACTCCACCTATGAAAAGGGGTATGTAAAAAGAAAAGAACAGGAGAAATTCATCCCCATCCGCAAGATATACCCGATGATCATGGCCGACTCACTCCTGTACAAGAAACACAAGGATGAAAAGTATTACGAGGATGTGAACAGCATGTATGCCGCCCTGAAAAAACAACTGGGCATTTATTATACCCTTGCCAGGACCGGCGGATGGCCCGTTATCCCGGACATAAAGTCGCCGCTGAAAAAAGAAGCTACAGCAGCAGTGATCCCCCTGGTCAAAAAAAGACTGCAGCTTACAAATGATATGCCCGGTCATGACAGCTCTGCCGTATTTACCGATACGCTGGAAGCGGCCGTCATGCACTTTCAGAAAAGGTACGGCTATAAACCAACCGGCATACTCACCCCTGGTCTTATCAGGGACATGAACGTTCCGGCTGAAAAAAGAGTGGAACAGATCCTCCTGAACATGGACCGTATGCGGTGGATGCCCCAGAAACCGGAGGGCAACCTGATCATAGTGAACATACCCGAATTCATCCTGCATGTTTTTGATGGTGATAAATCCGTTTTCGATATGATCGTGGTGGTCGGCCGGGTAGGCAATAACACCATGATGTTTAACGGCGACCTGAACCAGGTCGTGTTCAGCCCGTACTGGAATGTGCCCCCCAGCATCATTGAGAAAGAGATCAACCCGGCCATCGCCCGTAACCCGAATTACCTTGCCAGCAAGAATATGGAGCGGACAGGCAACGGGATACGGCAGCGGCCCGGCCCGGGTAATGCACTGGGCAAAGTAAAATTCATCTTCCCCAATAATTTCAATATGTACTTCCATGACACACCGGCCAAAGGTTTCTTCAATGAAGACAAGCGGGCCTTCAGTCATGGCTGTATCCGCCTCAGTGAACCGCAGAAGATGGCCGAATGGCTGCTGCGCAATGATCCCGACTGGCCGAAAGACAAGATCGTGGCGGCGATGAATAACACGGTAGAAAAATCAGTGCGGCTGAAAAAGCCGGTCCCTGTCTTCATCATCTATTACACGGCCTGGGTGGACAATGACGGAAATATGAACTTCCGTGATGACGTGTACAAACACGATGAGGAACTCATGAAAAAGATGTTCCTGCTCGGAAAGACCAACCTGGTACGGGTGGATAACATGCAGGTGGCCGGACAGCAATAAAGCATAATTACCGTTCATCCCAAAACAACAGGCAGGCGCTGCACACATGCAGCTTTTACCAACCTGTGGTTGCCTTACTTAAAAACGGCAAACCAAAACCGCAGGTCTCTATGGTAAGGTATATCATGTCATTTACAGTGGCCGCCGGTGAGCAGCAAAACGCACAGGACATCATCGATGATTATTTTGAAGCCCTGTACCACCATGGTCCCGGCGGCATGCGCAGCCAGTGTTACTCAACCAGTGAAGATGACTGTACGTTTGTCCATATCAAAAGCTTTAAAAAAGAGTCGGTGGCCAACCAGCATTTCCGTTCCGGACCTTTCCGCGAATATGTACAGCGCCTGAGCGGGATATGCGGGAAAGAGCCTTCTTTTTCCCGGCTCATGCAGCAGCAGACATTTGAGTCTATTTACTGACCGGTTTCCTGTTCCTGTTCTATTTATTTCCCCCGATCGCAAACCGGATACCGCCAGCGGGTGAAAACCCCGGTTCAGTTTGCCGGTATTTATATTCAGCACATAACTGTCTCCTGATTTTACAAACACTTTTATCTGGCAGATACCGGCTGTTGGATTAGCATACCAGCCCCTTTTACTGTTCTTATTGAAGTGCCGTAATAATGATAAGACAACCCTCCCCCTGTTTTTCTGCTGCGGCCATTCAACCCGGTAGAAGGATTGGTAAGCTGCTTTGTATGATTAAGAAAGATCCCCGGGGTGCTGTGCTGCGATAATCCGGCTGAGACGCCCCTGGTAAGGAGCAGCTGAGTTATTGACAAGGTGCCTGCTCACTGAAACGTCTGGATAAACAGCACCTGGCTGCACCCGGGCACCTGCGATACATGGAAGAGAGAAGAATGATTGAATAGATCAGTTTCCTTTTCTTGTTTTTTATTTTTTCAAAAAATAAAGCGGGAAATAACACGATTTAGAAGGAGCAGTTTCGTTTAACTATTCTCTGCCGCCTGCTGAAAATACTCTCCTTTAAATATGCTGCAGCGACGCCTCAAAAGAGGAGGAAAGAAAAGGAAATCTTGTCCCCAAAACCTGTAAATTTGGTTCAGGCAATAAACCAACTGACCATGCACCGTGTAATCATTCCCGTTGATTTCTCCGAAACTTCTTTGAATGCCGCCCGCTATGCGGCCAAAATGTTTGCCGGCAAGGATGATGTAACGGTGATCCTTTACAACAACTATGAAAGCCACGACGATATTGATGTTTGTATTAATTACCAGCAAAGCCTTCGGAAAGAATTCATCCGGGCCGGTGTAAAGAACGTGGAATGTGAAAGGGAAATGGGCGGCGACCTGATCGATAATATTTCCCGGCTCGCTCATACAATCCGGGCCACCCTCATCCTGATGGGCATCACCGGTAAATCGGCTATCCGGGCGGCCATGTTTGGCAGCAATACACTAAAACTGATAGATAAGAACCTCTATCCTGTAATGATCATCCCGCCGGATGCTGCCTACAAAGGCTTGAATAATGTGGCATTTGCCTCCGATTTCAGGAATGTGGAACTGGTAACCCCGGCCGAACTGATCACCGCCGTACTTGAAATGTTCAATCCCAAACTGCATATCGTACATGTGAATAAAGAAGTGTATGTGTCGCTCCCGGAAGAACTGCAGCAGGGAAAAGAAAAACTGGCCTCCATGTTCAGCCGGTTCAATACCGAGTTTTATTTCATAACTATGAATGACTTCTTTGATGCCATCGACACCTTTGTAAAAGATTACAATGTGGATGTGCTGATCACCATTCCAAAACACCAGAGCAACGCTACGTCGATATTCAAATCAACACATACCAAACGGCTTGCCTATCACAGCCATATACCCATCCTGGCTGCACACGAATAATTTTATAGAAAGGTTTCCTGCTTTTCATACAAGGTGAAAGCCCTGCTTGCCTACATTTGCAATTCATCAGTAATAAAAACCAGCTATGCAAACTGTCATCGTTCCCATTGATTTTTCCGAGACCTCTATGAATGCAGCCCGTTACGCCGTACAGCTCCTGACCGGGCATTATGGTGTAAACATGATCCTGAACCATGTGTATGACAAAGCCTCACAGGCTGAAGAAACGACCGCCCGCCTGGAACAGTTAAAAGGATTGTTACGGGAATCCGGGATCGTAAAGATGGAGATCCTGGCAGAACAGGGTTCCGACTTTATCACTGAACTGGAGAAACTGGCCCGGCACCGCAGCGCCGACCTGATCATCATGGGTATCACCGGCAGGTCCGCCATCGGCCAGTCGCTGATAGGCAGCAATACACTGAAAATGGTGAGCAAAAAGGTATGCCCTGTCCTCATCATCCCGGCAGACAGCCACTACCATGACGTAAAAAATGTTCTCCTCACCTCCGACTTCAAAAATGTGGTGGCAAACACCCCTTCTGTTCCCATTAAAAAAGTGCTGAAGACCTTCCATCCCAGCCTGCATGTATTGAATGTGGACAGCAGTCATTACGTAGCCCTGACAGAAGAATACCAGGCCGGGCGGAATAAACTGAAAGAGATGTTCGCCGATTTTCACCCCGAATTTTATTTTATGGGGCTGCATGATGTGGATGAAGCGATCAGTCAGTTTGCTGAAGACAAAAAGATCGATTTCATCATCATCGTACACCGTGAACAGACCATTTTCTCAAAGCTTTTTGTAAAAAGCCATACCAAAAAACTTGCCTATCAGAGTTCTGTACCGGTACTTGCCGTTCACGAATGATCCTGCGGGGAGCAGGCTTGACATCCCGGAGGTAAATAGCTACCTTTGAAGCTGTATGAGGAAACCTGAACGTACATACGGCAGGGCGCACCGCTTTGCAGAACAATCGCTGCCGGCGAATTTCTATATTCCTGATTGATCGCCTCTTCCCTTTCTTACGCAACCCCTTACTGTCTCAGCGGCTGCAGCCGCCTTTGTTTCATTAATGACCGCTATATGAAAAATATAAAGCTGATAGAAGTACCTTCCGAAATAGCCGCCGGCACCCGCGGTGCCAGCATGGGCGTGGATGCCATTAAGATCGCCGCCCTGGATTTCATGAGTAATTTCTTTATTCATTTCCCTTCCGAAAAAATACCGACTGAGAATAAACTGCTGCACGAACCGATCGAGTCGCCCTATGCAAAACGAATAAAGGGTGTGGTAACGATGTACGACCGGGTAAGCAAGGCCGTGAACGAAACGATCCGGAATAATTTTTTCCCGGTGGTGATCAGCGGTGACCACAGTACAGCCGGTGCCACCATTGCCGGCATCAAAATGGCAAAGCCAAAAAGCAAGCTCGGCGTGATCTGGATCGATGCCCATGCCGACCTGCACACCCCCTACACCACCCCCTCCGGTAATATCCACGGGATGCCAATGGCCATTTCGCTGAACAAGAATAATGAAGAATGTGCCGTGCATGAGATCGATGCAGAAACCGTAAAACACTGGAACTACCTGAAGAATATCGGCAAGATCGCCCCGAAGGTGCTGCCGGAAGATGTGGTCTTCATCTCGCTGCGGGACTATGAAAAGGAAGAACGCCAGCTGATTGAAAAATATGGCATGAAGGTCATCTCCACAAAAGAAGTGCGCAACAAAGGCACCGAGATCGTGGTGCGGTCGGTGATCAGGTACCTGGCCGACTGTACGGATATCTACATCTCCTTTGATGTGGACAGTCTTGATTCTTCCATATCCAAAGGCACCGGCACCCCGGTAAGTAACGGCCTGCGGGAAAGAGAGGCAGAAGACCTGATCAGCAAATTCATGCAGAACCGCAAGATCTGCTGCCTCGAAATAGCCGAGGTAAACCCCACCCTCGACAAGGAAAACCTGATGGCAGAGATCGCATTCAATATCCTGCAGCGGAGTGTGAATGTGCTGATGATGAACTGAGTTTTTCTTTCTGCTGCAAACCCCTTCTTTAAAACCGCTGCCTTCCCGCTTACGTATGTTTTGGGAAAACCAGCTATGTACAGGACCATCTCCACCGTGCTTGGTGCCGCTTTGCTGCTTTCCGGATGTGCCCCAAAAAAAGATAAGGTAGTGGATGAAGTTTTTGCAGACAGCCTCATCGGTCATTACCAGCCCTCCCAACGATCCCTTGTTACCGACAGCAACCTGGCCTTCTGGGAAAGAAGGATGCAGGAGCGGCCCGATAATTTTGTAAACGGTCCGGAATATGCCGCCGCCCTTCTCTCTTCCTTCCAGCTTCAGGGTGATATAAAGGCCCTGCTGAAAGCAGACAGCCTGCTGAATCGGTCCAATACAGCCAACCAGGGCAGGGAACCGGGATTGTGGAGGTCGCTGGCTTCGCTGGCCATGCTGCAGCACCGCTTTGCAGCTGCCGATTCGTTTGTACAGAAAGCGATAGCCATAGAAGGAAGAAGCCTCCCCAACCAGGTGATGGATTTTGATGTGGCCTTTGAACGGGGTGCGTATCAAAAGGCCCGGATGCTGCTGGCTTCATTTGCACAGGACAGAAGTTTCGGGTACCTGTTCCGCCGCTCCAAATATGAACATTATGACGGCTCACTCGACAGTGCGATCAGTTGTATGCTGCAGGCAGCGGCCAAGGCCGGGAATAACCTGTCCCTCCGCCAAACTGCCCTTTCCAATGCAGCCGACCTGCACCTTCATAAAGGGGAAACCTCCAAAGCAGCAGCACTCTACCGGGAATGCCTGAAAAATAACCCGGAAGATTTCCATTGCATCACCGGCCTGGGATGGCTGGCCCTGGTGCAGGATAACAATGATACGCTGGCTGAAAAACTCTTCCTGTTTGTAAAACAACACAGCAGCTCGCCGGATATACTGCTCAAACTCGGGCAGGTCGCCGAAGCAAGGCATGATACGGCATCACAAAAAAAATATGCAGCACAGTTTGCCGGGCTGGCCGGCGACAGTATCTATGGCCTGATGTACAGTAAATACCTGGTGGACCTTTATACCGGTATCCTGAAAGAGCCTGGCAAAGCCGTGGCCATTGCAGCGAAAGAGACCATCAACCGCCCCACACCGCAAACCTTTGCCTGGTACGCCTGGAGCCTATATACAAATGGTGAAAAAGAGAAGGCCTATCTCTGCTTTAAAAATTTTGTATCAGGAAAACCGCTGGAAGGACCGGAGCTTTACTACATGGGCTGCATGATGAAAGGGATGGGCCGGAACTACAATGCCCGGGAATTCTTTAAAGCCGCCTGGAAAAACCGCTATGATCTCTCGCCCGCCAAAATCAGTTATTTAAAAGAGAATAGGTAAGAAAGCAGGTACCCCTGCACATCACCACCCGGGAAACACTCTTGCCACCACCCAGTACAGGGCCACAACGGCGATCATAACAGAAAGCGGGATGACAATATAGCTCCTGTAATAAGGTTTATTTCCAAACCATTTTGCAAGAAAGAACCAGGCCGCCAGGATGACGGTCACCTGTCCCAGTTCCACACCGGTATTGAACATCACCAGTGAACTGAGAAAGGCATTTTGCGGGAGCCCCATTTCCGTAAGGGCGCTGGCAAAGCCCAGTCCGTGTATGAGCCCGAACAGGAAGACCACTCCGATCCGGGAAGGCCGCAGCCTTTTTACAAATACATTCTCCAGTGCCACGTACACGATCGATAAGGCAATAAGCGGTTCCACTATCGCCGGTGATATATTCACCACACCAAACATTGCCAGGCCGAGGCTTACCGAATGGGCGATGGTAAAGGCAAGCGATTGCCAGAGTACCGGCTTCAGCCGGGCACTGAGCAGGAACAGGCTCAGCACAAAAAGAATATGATCAAACCCGCCGGGAAGGATATGGCGGTAGCCCAGTTTCAGGTAGAGAACGGCCTTGGCGGTGGCCGACATATTTTCCAGCTCCCCCACCACATCATGGGCCAGTACCGGGGAAGAAAAAAGAAACAGGAAGACCGATGCAGCAAATGCACGGCGCCCTGTGTCTCTGTGGTGAAATAATGATTTCAATTTGAATGGTTATTAAAAAAGCTCCTTGCAAAACAAGGAGCTTTTGTGTTGCCTGCCTTCCTGCTTACCAGGGTGTGGCGAGATAAGGAAAGCTGGCTGAGAACGCTTTATCGTTACTGTTCACGTTATCCTTTGATAACCCGGGATTGGATGTACCGGTGCCGCCGCCAAAGATCAGCGTCAGTTCCGTATCGATCACATCATCGGCCAGTGCCCTGCCGGTTAATACATTGGTGCCATCATAAAAAGTGGTGGTACCGTTCATCTTCACGTTCAGCACATCGGTAACCAGTACGCCGGCAAACGTGGCCTTATCCAGCCCGAGAATGTTGGTGCTGTAGCCGAAGCCGGTAAGCACACTTTGAAACTGTGCATTGAATGCGGCATTCATAGCAGAAGGCACGGTGGTATTGAATTCGTTTTTCCGGGCGCTGTTCACAAACACCGTGTTGATTGCAGGTCTTGCCATCTGGTCATTCTGCATAAAGGTGCCGGAGGTGTCGAAATTATCAGCCGGTATCCCGTCATTATCATTGCACCCTGCCATGATTAAACCGGCAAGAAGCAGGGAAGAAAGTGTAAATCGCTGTATACGTATCATGATGATTGATTTAATGATTTGAAATTTATTTTGTCTTGGTTTCCCCCCACACATTGATCGACGTGGCGGAACCAAGCAGTGTCTTCGGTACTTCCACCACGATGGACATTACATTGGTGCCGGCAAAGGCATCCACCCCGGGGCTGCGGAAACTGGTTTGTGTACCGGCAATGATCTCCTTGAAGCGGCTGAGGTCAAAAAAGAAGGGATCATCCCGCGGACCGGCAAAGACCTTGATGCCATTGGCATTGCTGCCCACATTCGGACTGGCGGCACCATAAGCGGTAACGGTGGTCTCGGTTACGGGACCGTTGGTACGGACCGTGCTGGTAAGGCCGGTTGAGGCAGGGGCCACCGGGCCGTACACCCGCATCTTGCCATTCTGCACCAGGCATTGTATCACCAGGTCTTCCACATTATCACCGGTGTTATCAATGTTGAATTCATACATTACATTGGACGGGAAACTTGCTGTGGCAGATGATGCAGGAGACATAAGGCCCTGTGAGTTGAGCACAAAGACCATCTTACTGTTATCAGCCGGGCTTTGAAAGGCATAGATGTCCGTAATGTCAGCACCCACACTGGTACTTCCGGGACCGGTTACCGCTGGTGCATCAATGTGATCGGCGGCAATCAGAATGCCCCCTGTAAGGATTGCAGCAAGCAGTCCTCCGGTAATGAGTTTTCTTTTCATGATTAATGATTTTGATAAAAAAATTTTATAAGACCCGGTTATAAGGGCCGGTCAGGTTCCAAAAGGCCGTTCACAACAGGGTCAGCAGACGGGAACATGTACGTCGCAACTGCTTGTCCCGGATTTTGACCTCTAAAAAAAATAAAAAAAAAATTCAATGCAGCCCATGTTACACCTGAACTGGTGATATATCTTTATCGTAGATAGGCAGTATAATGCTGAAGTCAATGAAACCGATACTTGCTTTTCTTTTTTTATTCCTATCCTTTATTACGAATGCGCAAAAAGGAATTATTGAAGGATGGATCACCGATGCAGAATCAAAAACACCAATTGGTGGCGCTACCATCAATATTGGTGTAAATGCTGCAGACAATTCAGACCTGTTCGGTAAATTCAGTTTTGCTTCCGTTAATGCCGGACAATATGAAATGATCGTTTCGCATATTGGCTATAAAACAGAAATTGTTCCGGTAGAAGTTAAGCCGGCCCTTACTTCAACCGTTCACATCAACCTGCATCGCAGCAGCCTTGATCTTTCGGAGGTCCGTATCAACAGTAAAAGAACCTCGGGACTGAATACGATCAGTGCGGTGGACATCAAACTCCGGCCCGTTAATACTTCGCAGGACATATTACGCATCATCCCGGGTCTTTTCACCGCACAACATGCCGGCGGCGGAAAAGCCGAACAGTTATTCCTTCGCGGATACGATATTGATCACGGCACCGATATCGCCGTAACGGCAGATGGGATACCGGTAAATATGGTAAGCCATGCCCATGGCCAGGGTTATGCCGATCTGCACTTTCTTATCCCGGAAACGGCTGATAAAATAAATTTTGACAAAGGACCTTATAACGGGGCAAAGGGCAACCTGGCTACTGCCGCCTACGCAGATTTTACCACCAAAGATTTCCTGACTGAAAATATGATCAAGGCAGAAGCCGGCCAGTTCAATGCCCTCCGGCTGGCGGGACTGTTCAAACTTTATAACAAAACAACAGAAAGAACAAGACAGCAATTTTATGTGGCCTCGGAATATGCCGCCACAGAGGGCTATTTCGACAGCCCGCAGGATTTTCACCGGCTGAATATTTTCGGAAAATTCAATGCATGGACAGGCAACCAGTCACAACTGACCATCCTGGCATCTGCCTTCGATAGTAAATGGAATGCATCCGGGCAGGTACCGGACAGGGCGGTGCGCTCCGGGCTGATCAGCCGGTTCGGCAGTATTGATAATACCGAGGGGGGAAATACCAGCCGTATCAATGCCAGTGTAAAGTATAACAGGCAATGGAAGAACAACTGGAAAACCACCGATCAGCTTTATTTCACCCATTACCGTTTCAACCTGTTTTCCAATTTTACTTTTTTCCTGAACGACCCCGTGAACGGGGATATGATCAACCAGAAGGAACACCGGAATACCTGGGGCTATACCACTACTGCTGCCAGGTCTTATTTTACCGGCCCGAACAAATCCTCGACCGAATTCGGGGCGGGCTTCCGGCAGGATGATGTCAACGACATTGCATTAGATAAAGCAACCCGTACACAGTTCTTCTCACACCTGCAGCTTGGTGATATCAAAGAGACGAATGTATTTGCCTGGGTAGTGCAGGAAATGGACCTCGGGAAGAAGGTCAGCGCCAACGCTTCTGTACGGTATGATCATTTCAGCTTCCGGTACCGTGACCTGCTTGCCGGTAACACCGGTTTCGGCCGGCAATCAAAAGGCATCCTCAGCCCGAAACTTAATTTCAGTTTCTCGCCGAATCAGAAAGTAAAACTCTACCTGAATAACGGGATCGGTTTTCATTCCAACGACACAAGGGTGATCCTGAACAACCAGGCCGGTCATATCCTGCCAAAAGTGTATGGCACCGATCTCGGCATCATTATTAAACCGGCTTCCCGCCTCATTCTGAAAACGGCATTGTGGCACCTGTATTCTGAACAGGAATTTGTGTATGTGGGTGATGAAGGGATTGTGGAGCCGGCCGGCAAAACCAGGAGGATGGGTATCGACCTCTCAGCCCGTTACCAATTTTGTACCTGGCTGTTTGGTGATGCAGACCTGAACCTTACCCGGGCCAGGGCCATCGGCGAACCCAAGGGCGAAAACTATGTGCCGCTGGCTCCTTCACTTACGAGTGTGGGGGGCATTACTGTGAAATCGGCGAACGGACTGAGCGGCTCGCTCCGGTACCGCCTGATCGGTGAACGGCCCGCCAATGAAGACAACTCTGTAAAAGCACAGGGATATTTTTTACTCGATGCAGTCCTCAGTTACCGGCTCAGGAAATTTGACTTCAGCCTTTCCGGTGAAAACCTGCTGAACCGTGAGTGGAGGGAAGCACAGTTTGAAACAACCTCAAGACTGAAGTTTGAAACAGACGCCGTCACAGAAATACACTATACACCCGGCACACCCCGCTATATCAAAGGCAGCATCAGTTTTTATTTCTGACCTGCAAAAGTCAGGGCCAGGCCGGTCTCAAAACTGACCGGTTCATAACCCAGTACCGTCCGGGCTTTCGTCAGATCAAAGCCAGTGCGGGACGGACGTTTTGCCGGTTCTTTAAACGTTGCCGCCGTCACTTTCCTGATCAGTGAAGGATCCCGCTGAAGGAAGACAGCCGCCCGGCAGGCCATCTCGTAAGGTGTAAGCAGATCTTTTCCTGCGATATGAAAGAGACCGGTTTGTTGCTGTTCGGCTACGTTCATGATGCCCTTTGCCAGGTCACCGGCATAGGTAGGTGTGCGGTATTGGTCATCCACCGCCGGGTAGGCTTCTCCCCTTTCCAGTTTTTCTTTTACAATACTCAGCAGGTTGGGCCGGCCGGGCAGCGGCGGGCCGTATACCAGGATGGTCCGGATGATGGACCAGCCACCGGGATATTCTTTGACCAGGTCTTCGGCCGCAAGCTTTGTCCCGCCGTAATAGTTCACCGGGCCGGGTATGTCATCTTCTTTGTACATGCCCTTTACACCATCAAATACAAAATCGGTGGAAAGAAAAAGGAAAAAGCTTTGTTGTGCAGCAGCAGCAGTCAGCAGGTGCGCAGTACCGGATACATTCACCAGGCGGGCCTGTTCTTTATTCGCTTCGCAGTCGTTGGGCTTGCTCATGGCAGCCGCATGAATGATGATCTCCGGTTTTATTTTTTTTATGCACTCCCCAGTGGTGGCCGCCTGGGTAATATCCATTTCGGCATAGGTAAAACCGGGATGGTGGATGAAGGGAAGGCGGCAGGGGCCTTTTCCGGTGGCGGTAACCTGGTGTGCCTGCTGCAAGAGAAGCTCACAAAGGTAATACCCGACAAACCCATTGGCACCGGTAAGGAGTATGTTCATGGGGCAAATATAGAGAGCGGGAATATGACAGCAACAGCCTGTATAAAGACGTACGGCTCCCGGAATGTCTGAATTCACGTACAGCAAATGCAGCCCTGACGTGAGTTATTTGATAACCTTTGGCGCTCCCTCACTGAGCCAGGTGGCAAATATTTCAGCGATCTTCCATTCCCTGCCGGCGTACAGCCGTGGACGGGCCAGCATATAATCCAGGAAACTTTCCACCTCTTCGTTAGTACAGGCTTTCATAGTGGCCAGTAGTTTTTTTCCTTTATAGTCGCCCGAAGCAATGACCTGGTCCATGGAAGGATCGTTCTTCAGAAAATAATCGCCGGTGAAGCGGATATCCGCAGCGAGGGTATCGATCAGTTTCTTTTCATCGCCGGCGGTCCATTTATTAAAAACAAAATAACGGTCGTAGAACGGCTGGTCTGAAACATCAAGCAGCCTGATAAAATGACTGGCCAGTCCCAGGCAACGTCCCTGGTACACGCCGGTCTTATCCATCATCGTGTAGAGCAGGTCACCTTTCTTCAGTTTCATCCCGCTGGTGTTATGACCGATCGCAAAATAATAATACTGGCCTTTGATAAGCTGGCAACGGCCATATCCTTTCTGTATGGCATCATCCTTCGAAGTGTTGTACACCCCATACAGCATTCCGGGTTGCTTTTCCCTGATAGTAAGTCCTTCGGGAAGTTCCAGCTGCACCACCTGTGTGCTGTCATTCAGATCCACCATATAATCGGTGATGGGAAAGGCCCGGAGGATTTTAGAAGTGTCGCTTTGTGCATGCGTGAAGGAAGAAAAGAAGAGCATACTGATCAGCAGGAATTTTTGCATATGAATAAGTTTGTACCGCAACCTACGGCACTGCTTTCCGGAACGAATCCGTAGCAGTGGGTATTTAACCCTGACAGTTGTATTTTGTGATTTCTTTCAGAGGCAAACAGGCGTTAGTGTGTCCAGGCTACACATAAAAACAAATGCCTATTTTTGACGGCCTAAATCATAAAATGGAAAAGAAAGTTTCAAGAATCGGCGTTCTTACTTCAGGGGGTGACTCACCGGGGATGAATGCAGCCATCCGGGCTGTGGTGCGGACAGGATTGTATCATGGCCTTGAAATGTACGGGATTATGAGGGGTTACCAGGGCCTGATCGAGGATGATATCTACAGAATGGATTCCCGGTCGGTGGCGAATATCATACAACGGGGCGGTACTATATTAAAGACAGCACGGTGCAAGGATTTCTTTGATCAGGAAGGGCGGAAGAAGGGATATGAGAACCTGAAGCGAAGAGGGATCAACGGGCTGGTGATCATTGGCGGGGATGGTTCATTCAGGGGCGCTGTAAAATTCAGTGAAGAGTTCGATATACCCTGCGTGGGTATCGCCGGTACCATTGATAAAGATATTAACGGAACCGACTTCACGATCGGTTTTGATACTGCCGTGAATACAGCCGTGGAAGCCATTGATAAGATCCGGGACACAATGGATGCCCATGACCGGATTTTCATTATCGAAGTGATGGGCCGGGATGCCGGTTATATTGCATTGCACAGTGGTATTGCCACCGGTGCCGAGAACATACTGATACCCGAACGCAAAACGAATATGACGGATGTGGTGAACTCGTTACTGGAAAAAGAGCGCCGCAAGAAACTGGTGAACCTGATCGTGGTGGCAGAAGGTGATGAATTCGGCGGGGCCGATAAGGTACAGGAGGCATTAAAAGAAAAACTTCCGAATGCCGAGATCAGGGTTTGTATCCTCGGGCATATTCAGCGGGGCGGTTCCCCGAGTTGTCTTGACAGGCTTATTGCCAGCCGGATGGGATTTCATGCTGTGGAATGCCTGATGGAAGGCCGGCACAACGTGTTCGTCGGGATCATGAACAATAAAATGCACTATATACCGCTGCAGGATGCTGTAAAGAATAAGGCAAAGATCAGCGATGAATGGCTGCGCATTGTGAAAATACTTGCCTCCTGATAACAAAGCATTACCAAAAGCGGATAACCCAGCAGAAACCATGAGTAAGAATATCGAGAAATACCTCCACAAGACCTTTGATAACGAGGCCGGCCGTCAGCATGTCTATAAAAGGACCAAGATCGTGGCCACTGTCGGTCCCGCTTGTGATACGTATGATAAACTGCTGGAACTGGTAAAAGCCGGTGTAAATGTTTTCCGGCTGAATTTTTCACACGGTTCTTATGAAGATAAAGCGGCGATCATCGACCATGTCCGCAAGATCAACCGGTTTGAGCCTTATAATATTGCCATACTGGCCGACCTGCAGGGGCCGAAATTAAGAGTGGGTGAGATCGAAGGCGGGTCACTGGACATTGCAGAAGGGGATATACTGACGTTCACCAATAAAAAAGTGATCGGTACAAAAGAAAAGATTTTCGTTTCCTACCCGGACCTGCATGCGGATGTGCGGATAGGTGAAAAGATACTGATCGATGACGGCAAACTGGAAGTGGTGGTGAAGGAGATCACGAAAGACAATGATGTAAAGGTTGCCGTCACACTGGGCGGAAAATTACTTCCCAAGAAAGGTGTGAACCTGCCGGATACGAACATTTCACTTCCTGCCCTCACGGAAAAAGACCTGGCCGATCTTGACTTTATGATCAGCCACCAGGTGGACTGGGTGGCGCTTTCCTTTGTCAGGAAGCCGGAAGACATTACCGACCTGAAGAGCCGGCTGAAAGCGGCGGGCTGCAAGTCAAAAGTGATCGCCAAGATCGAAATGCCGGAAGCCTTGCGCAACCTGCGGGATATCATTTTGGAAAGTGACGGGGTGATGATTGCCCGTGGTGACCTGGGAGTGGAACTGCCGATTGAAGAAGTGCCGCTGATCCAGAAAGACATTATTAAGAAATGCCTCCACCGGGCCAAGCCGGTTATTGTGGCAACCCAGATGATGGAGAGCATGATCGACCGGACCAAACCCAACCGGAGTGAGATCACCGATGTGGCCAATGCCGTACTGGAAGGGGCCGATGCCGTGATGCTCAGCGGCGAAACGGCTACCGGCAAATACCCGAAGCTGGTGGTGGAGACGATGACGAAGATAATCCTGGAAGTGGAGCAGAAAGCCTATGACTACAACCGGGAAGAGATGCTGATCCCGCAGGCCAAATCCCCCTCCTTTTTAAGCGATGCCATTTGTTATAATGCCTGCAAACTGGCCCAGGATGTAGAGGCCGATGCGATCATTGGAATGACGCAAAGTGGCTATACCGGTTTTATGCTGAGCAGTTACCGGCCCAAGTCAATGCTCTATGTTTTTACAAAGGAAAAATCGCTGGTAAACCAGCTTAGCCTCAGCTGGGGCGTCCGGGCCTTCTTTTATGACGAGGAAGAAAGTCTCGATGATATTTTTACCGACCAGCTGAATATCCTCAAGGAAAGAAGTTTTATCAAGACCGGCGATGTGGTGGTACATACCGGCAGCACCCCTGTGCACCTGCACCTCCCGACGAACATTATCAAGATCACAAAAGCGGAGTGAAGTATCTGATTTTGAATAAATAGAAAGGGCTACCTCTTAAAAAGAAATAGCCCCATTTGCTTGCCGTTAGTGTGGTTGGTTGCGACTACAGTTTGAGAAATTTCAGTTTCATTGACACCCCGTCTTCACGTTTCGTTGCAAGGAAATATACCCCTGCCTGTAATTTACTTATATCGATCTGCTGCACTTTGGAAGAGATGGTGACAGTCATTACCGTTTGCCCCTGGAGGTTGATGACATGCATGATCTTGCCGACCCAGCGCACATCATAGGCCAGGTCCAGGGTGAGCTGGCTGGTGGCCGGGTTGGGGAACAACTGCGGGTGCAGCCATTTCGGGTCTTCTTCCGGCAACGGGATCTCATAGATCAGGGGCGGGTTCAGCCCGGTGGAAGTAAGCAGGCTGTACCGGGCACCTCCGGGTGCAAATAATGCCCTCATCCTTGCTTTCTGTCCAAGCGTGAAGAGGTTCATACAGCCATCATTGGTCAGGTCCATATAGTTCATGTACATATCACCATAAGGTCCGTTGCCGCAGGTGATCGTTACCACTCCCGGGCATTCGATATTATAGCCGGCCTGTTTCGGTGTATCGGCCACCCCGTCATCACCACAGTACTGATCGCCCCAAAGATGCCGTAACCCGAGCCAGTGCCCTACTTCGTGAACGGCTGTTTTACCCATTTCATAACCGGGCTGGGCATTGATGGTGCCAAACGCCGGGAAACCGATCACCACCCCATCCTTTTCAGCGGCATCGCCGGGTACACTGGCATAGCCCGCCACCCTGTTCAGGTTGCAGACCCAGATATTCAGGTAGCTCCGTGCATCCCAGGCATCATCACCCATGAGTGAAGAGAATTTCATCTTATCATCCGCTTCCCATTCCGTTACCGGTGTGTACCGCCGAATGATACCGGAGGTCGATCTTTTACGGGGGTCCGAAGTGGCCAGTTGAAATTCAATATTACAATCTGCTGCAAGGGGTCTGAAGTAAGAAGGGGTCCTGGTTGTATCGGCATTGCGCCGGCGGTAACAAATATTCAGCGCTGCGATCTGTGACATTACCTGCTCGTCCGTCACTTTCTCGGAAGGATAATGATAAAGAATATGAACCACGACCGGTATCCGGATCACTGTTTCCTCTCCTCTTGCGGCCGTTACGGTGCCGTCGCCGGACAATTTTTGTTTTATAAAGGCCTCTATCCGGTCGAGCTGCCCCGCCAGTTCAGTATTTTCTTTCAGTCTTGTTTGCTCGTAGGTGTAGGAGATGCAGCTCTTCTGCGCTCCCAGATTACCGGTAATGGCCACCCATACAAGGATGAATAATAAGCCCGCCTTCATAGTTCCCAAATAGTTTTAGTTACGGCATGGCAGCAAACCGCTTCGCCATGAGTCGTTCAGGCAGGATTGGAATTAAAACTTCTCCTCTAAGGCAGGTGTTACTTGCCGGAAGTTTGCACTACGAAAGCCAGGACCGGTTTGACCAACCATTGTTACAAGGCCAGGTAGCTTAATAAAGGATAAAGGGAAAATGAAAGGTGATTCAGGGATACGATTTCGGGAGGTATTTCTTCAGACAGGATTAACTGAGTTCAAATATAACTTATTTAACGGATTGTGCAAGAGGTCGCTGTATCGTATTTTTACCATTGATTCGTTTCAAAATCAAAAGCTTTAACAGGCAAATAGATATCCAGCCATTATTTTTGTCCAAATCAATACATGCATGAAAAGACTGTTTCCCTCCCTTACCCTTCTGTTGTTCCTGGCGGCCTGTTCCTGTAATGGTGGTAAACCAAAGGATGGAGGGGGCGGTGAAAAGAAACCCGATGGCCCCAGGAGCCTGAGCTATTCCATCATCAGTACTTTCCCGCATGATTCAAGTTCATACACACAGGGGCTTATCATTTACAAGGGCTCGATGTATGAAGGAACCGGCAACTACGGTGAATCCAAACTCCGGAAAATAAACATGGCTACGGGAAAGGCGGAAAAGGAAGTAGCCCTGCCGAAAGAATTCTTCGGAGAAGGCGTAACCATATTAAATGATACGATCTACCAGCTTACCTGGAAGAACAATAAGGTGCTTGTTTACACGCTGAATGATTTGAAAAAAGTGAAAGAATTTACGGTAGACCAGGAAGGATGGGGACTGACCAATGATGGCAAATCATTAATAGCAACAGACGGTTCCAGTCATCTTTATTTTTATGACCCTTCCACGTATAAACTTACCCGTTCAGTCGATGTGACGGAAGCCGGGTCACTCTCCTACAACCTCAACGAACTGGAATATATCGATGGTTATATTTATGCTAACCAGTATGAGTCGCCCTATATCCTGAAAATTGACCCCAGTAACGGGGCGGTGGTGGCAAAGATCGATCTCTCCAAAGACTGGGACCGGATCCAGCGGATGCGGCCTGCGATCAATCCTTCTGATATTGTTCCTAACGGTATTGCGTACGATGCAGCCACCAAAAAGATCTATATCACGGGTAAATGGTGGCCGGAACTGTACGAGGTGCAGTTCAGCCAGTAAGCGGTATCATTTCCCGATCACATAGATCACGGAGCTGCAGCGTTTCACATCCGTCCATGCTTTTATATTGGAGCGAAGACCGGTGAGTACAGCGCCTGGCATATTTGTTTTGCCGTTCTTATACCTGCTGCTGAGCAGGGAAATATAAAAACTGTCATACCACATGGGTTTACAGGCCACCAGTTTCAGGCCATGCCCTTCCACAAGCCTTTGCAGGGAAGCCGGTGAAAAATGATATAGATGCCTCGGCACATCATAGGCTGCCCAGTATTGTTTATAAAAAGCTGCATCCTCAGAGGTGTAATTAGGTACTGCGATAAAAAGCCGGCCATCTTCCCTGAGCAGGTTTTTCAGTTGGGCCATGTATCCCTGCAGGTCATGTACATGCTCCAGCACATGCCACATGGTGATCGCATCAAACGAGGCAACGGGGAGCCGGCAGAAGGAATCGATACCCTCAAGGGTAGTGGCAAAATCTTCTTTGGCCACCTGCCGGGCGCCTGCATCCGGTTCAAGACCGGTTACCTGCCAGCCCTGTGTTCTCACTTCCTGTACAAAAGCACCTGTACCGCTGCCGATATCGAGCAGGGTGCCGGTTTTCTTCCCTGTCAGTTTTATAACCAGTTTTCGTTTTTGCCGGAGGGTTTTCTTTCTCACCCGCTGGTACAGCCGGTTGATGAAACCTTTGGAGGTATTTGTATGGGAGATATAATTTTCCGAGCGATAATAAGGGGCGATGGTTTCCGCATCCGGTACATCCTGTGTGAACCTGAGGGTGCATTCATCACATTGCCATACCGCAAATGATTCATGGCTTACGGTATGATCCTTTACCGGAAATACTTCTCTGATACGGGAAGCACCGCAAACGGGACAGTGGTTATAATGAATAAGCCCGGGCATTAAAAGAAGCAAAGAAATAATAATTCAGGCAAAGAAAGTATAGCAACGATCAGCGATTTACAGAAAGATCAGGGAAGTATTTTATAAGACGGTTGCGGTTCACCGGGCACCATTTTTTTTCCAAGACTTACCGCTGACGTATCCACCCCGTGCTCTGAAAGGTACCAGCCGGTAAAGACCAGGGACAACAGGCCGATCACGAGGGCATATGCCCACCAGTACGATCTTTTCTCCGTGGTCTTTGAAAGCATGGTCTCCATTTCGGCGGCCGTCCTTTCGTCTTCCCCCACCCTCACCGTGTGTTCAGCCTTCTCCCGGAGTACTTTGGCAGCGGGGACCGGTCTTTCTGTTGCCAGCGGAACGGCTGGTGTAAACCTTACTTCGCCGGCCAGGCCTTTTTCAATCATGCCCACTCCTTTCCAGTCGATAAGATCACCGGCCTCAACCTGTTTTTTCATGCCGAAGGCAAAATCATTGAAGCGTATCACCGCATCGTGTGGTGTTATCCCCAGGGCAGCCGCCAGCCAGTTGAATATGTTCTTCTGCGGAGAAACGGCTGCACTTGAAAAAGCAAAAGAGTAAACAGGCGGCAGCACCTGTTTATTGGGAAAATCCACCTGTGCAGGTTTTCTCTCCACGAAAAAAGTGCCGACACCCGGCACCGGCAGATTTCTGTATATCAAAAGGTATTGGTACAGCTCCGGGTACATTACTTGTTCTTTTGTGCGAACGAAAATACGATTCCGCCGACAAAGTTGAACCCGTAAACCGGATACTGGTTCCAGCGCTGGTACTGTTTGTTGAAAAGATTATTGAATTGTGTCCAGAGGTTGATATTCTTTGTAATCCTGAATTCAAGCCCGGCATTCAGGTCCACCGCCCCGTCCAGTTTCCCGGCACTGCCATCTGGCTTCCTGTAATAGGGTCCGCCCCAGGCAAAGAGGTCGCTTTTAAGCCAGAGGTCTTTTATGATCTGTAAACGCATGGAACCGGTCAGTTCAATGGGAAGCAGCCCCCAGGCTTTTGCATTATCCTTTAAACCCGAATATTGGTTGAACTGAAGACCTGCTGTGAGAGAGAATTTTTCATGAAAAGTAACCCCGATCTCCCCGCCGGCATTTACCACGTTGATACGGCTTTCATTCAGCACAACAAAGGATTTCCCGCCCAGCCCGGCGGTGGTATCATTTACAAAGAGCGGCTGGTTATTGAGTTTGTTGAACGCCACTTTTGCTGCATAGGTAAAATGATCACCTACCGAGCCTTTGAAACCGGCAAAACGCTCTTCTATCCAGGTATTCTTAAAGGTGCCCGGGATCCAGAGCCAGGGGTTTTGCGAAGCGAGGTACTGGTAAGTTGTTTTCCGTATATATCCTGTCCATCCGGCCTGGAAAGTGAACCGGCTGTCGCTGCTGCTGATATCGGCCAGCACATTCGGGAACATTTTAAAGGTCCTGTTGTCCCAGGAAGGCCTTATCCCTGCCTGCACATTGATGTTAGCGGTTTTATAAAGCACAGAAGGAGAAATATAATACATGGTATTATTGATCGCCGACTTATTCTTTGGAGAAACCCTTGTCAGGTCGAAGGTCAGCCCGAGGTTTACAGCAAACTCTTTTCCGATGGTCTTTTCCAGCGGCAGGTTTACGACCGTGTTGCTTTCTGAATTATCATGGTTATCGCTGAACACATCGATCTTCGCTTCGGGTGAATAGGTCAACCCGAAAGCCGTCTTTTTGATATTGTGAAATCCAACCCGGCCTCCGATCGTCTGGAAATTCTGTTTTAGGGAATCCGGGGTAAAGTAGAGGGAGACCGGTTCATATCCGAATTTGTATGTCTTGTCCTGTTTCATCCCGATAGCCGCATTCCACTCCAGGTTATTGCCTGTCTGAAAGAATCCGGTGAGCCGCACATTCGTATTGGTGAATTTCTGATAATCCCTTTTTCCATCGGATGACACATGCCGGGCATAAATATTCAGGCCGGCTGTCTTGCCATCGCCAAAAGAGAACCCAGCCTGCACAAACGGGGTACGAAGACTCCCGAACCCGGCCTTTATATAGTTGCTGTTATCAAACCGGCCGGCGGTATCGATATTCAATGCTAACGGCTTCAGCGTACCGGGCTGGTAGGCAAACCGGAGGTTCTGTGCCGGTATATCGTAGCTTAATTTCGCTTTTGTGGTATCCACCGGTGCCGGTGAAGCGCCAAAATTGATCTTGGCGGTCTGCCGCAGTACCGGTTTAAAACTGGAAACAATGTCAATACCTCCCTTGCCGGTGGTATCTTTTTGTGCCATCGCTATGATGCTTGTCAGTAAACCCAACCCTGTGAACAGAACCCTTTTCATTTTCATTGTAGTAATCAATAAATAATTAGTTATTTCCCACCTTGCTGCTTTTACCTTCTTCTTCGGTAACACTGTTCAGTTTTCCCTGCGCTTCAGCTTTCAGTTCTGCATCCACTGTATTATCCACCACACTCTGGAATGTGGCTTTTGCATTGAAATAGTCCTTCTCCCTGAAATAGATATCACCCAGCAGGATATAGGCCCTGGTGATCCAGTAATCGTAAGAGCCGGACTTATTGATCGTTTCAAAAGCGGCTTTTTCTGCTTCATTAAGCTTGTTCAGCTGGAACCAGCAGCTGGCGATCTCGTACCTTGCTTCGGCAGCCAGTGCGGCCTTGTTCAGCTGCACCACGGATTTAAAGGCATTTATTGCCTGGTCATACTGCCCGGCCACCTGGTAGGATTTGGCAATGACCATATTGGCCAGCATTTTATCATCCGCACTGCTTCCTTTTGATTCGGTAAGCTCTTTGGCATTCGCCGAGGCTTCTGTCCATTTCTGCAGGTTGTACTGGCAGCGGAGTAATCCCCGCATAGCTTCCAGTTTCAGTTCCTGGCTGGAGGTGATCTGCTTCAGCTGGGAGTAATAGGTCTCTGCTTTTGCATAATCCTTCACTTCAAAGAAAGTGATCCTGGCAGCAGTAAGCACGGCCCTTTCTGCAAAGGGATTTGGCGCCTGCTCTGCCACGGTTTGGTAGGCCGCCAGTGCATTATTCCAGTCTTTCTTTGTGTTATAGATCTCTGCCCGGTTGAAATGAGCTTCCAGCACATGGGCCCCGTTCGGGAATTTTTGAACGTAGCTGTTGTAGGCAGCCAGGGCTTCATTCAGTTTCTGGTCGTCATAAAGTTTATCTGCTGCTGACCAGGTGAGTTCATCTTCCGTATCTGCACTCAGCGGTTTGCCGATCTGGCGCATGTATGCGGCGTATTCATCCGGTTTGCCATCTTCCACATAGATGTTCCTGATATTATCCAGCGCATCCTCACTCTCCGGTGCATTCGGGTATTTATCCACGATGAGTTTGAACTGCCGCAGGGCTTCGTCATTGTTGTCAATATTATAGTAGGCGGTTCCCAGTTTCAGGTAAGCCTGGGGGATCAGGCTGGTGTTGTCGCTGATCTCCGTCACTGTTTTCAGGTAGGGGATCGCATCCCGGAACTTCTCATTGCTCATGTAGGTTTTGGCGATCTCCATATTGGCATCCACCACGAGCGGTGATTTGGGGAATTTGCGGATCATTGTATTCATCCCGCTGATCTTGTCGGTGTAGCTTTTCACACCGGCCAGCATCGCAATCTGGAAGGTGGCGTAGTCTTCCGAAGGCCAGGATAGTTTGATGGAGTTATCATACATCGAGCGGGCCTTATCATAATTTTTCAGCATGAAATAATTATCGGCTGTCCGCATATAGGCATCCTGGGAAAATGCATCGGTGTTCAGTGCCGGTGCTTTGGTAAGCGGTTCAAAAAAGGTAAGGGATACTTTATAGTTCTCTTTCCGGAGGTAGGCATAACCCAGGTTATATTTTGCATTTACCGGGTTGGCTTCTCCGGCCGAAGGAGCCCCGGCATCCAGGTAAGCATGAAAATATTTGATCGCCGTATCCACCTGGTTGTTCCGGTACCCGATCTCCCCTTTCCAGAAATATGCGTATGGAAGCACCGTCCGGTTATACGGATCGTCAAGTATCCTGGTGAGCAAGGCATCGGCTTCGGACAAGCGGCCATCATTGATCATTTCAGTGGCCCGTCCGAATAAGATCCGGGGGTAAACCCTTTTTGAATTCTCCGACGGGTTTTTAAGACTTTCCAGCATGGCCTGTGCATCCTTATAGTTATTGGTGTTGGCCAGCACATCGATCATCAGTTCCTTTGCTTCTGTATTGTATTTCGAACCAGGGTAATCGGTGATAAAAGAACTGAGGCTGTTGATCGCTTCGTCCTGGTAACCCAGTTCATAAGAAAGCTTGGCATACTGGTACCGTGAGATTTCCTTTTGTTCAGCGTTACTGCTGTTGGAAGCACAAAAGAGGAATGCATTCCGGGCATTGGATTTCTGTCCTGTTTTCAGGTAGGCATCCCCCAGCAGGTACATAGAGTGCTGGCTGAGCGAATCATCCTTGCCGCTCAGTTGTTTGAACCCGTCGATCGCCCTGGAGTAATTTTTGGCCTGGTAATAACAGTAGGATAATTCATACAGGTCTTCCTTTCTTACTTTTTTTGACCGGCCAACATAATCTTCCAGGTAAGGAAGGGCCTTGGCATACTCCTTTTTTTCAAAATAGGCATGCCCGATGAGCTGTTTCAGCTCAAGATCGTAGTACTGGGAACTGCTCCCCGACTGCAGCTTGTTCTGGATATAGCTGATCGCATCATCCTTTTTGCCCTGCACATAATAGATCTGTGCGATATAATATGGGACCACGGTGCCGTAGTTCTTTTCATTTTCCACCACCCTGAATGACTGCAGCGCTTCGTTGTATTGCTTGTCGCGGAAAGCCAGGAAGCCGTAGTAATAGTTGGCATCAATATAATTAGGATCGTCCTTTATACCCCGGATCGTATTGAAAAGGGGTTTGGCCTGCTCAAACCGCTGAAGGGCGAAATAAGAATAGCCCTGGTGAAATTTCATATCGGCTATCTCCCGGTTACTGAGGTTGGCGATATTAGCCCCTTCATACAGGCGGGCAGCATCGGCAAACTGTTCTTTGCGGAAATAATATTCACCCAGGTGAAAGTTCATCATTTCCACACGGGCATTGTTCTTCTGCACTCCGATATATTCCAGCGCCTCGTCTTCTGCCCTTCCTTCGTTTTGCTTCAGCGCACAGACGATCGTGTAGTAATTTATTTCCTGAACGGTCACAGGGATATTGGCCTTATCGGTCTCCCTTACATCCTGCCGCAGCTCTTTGAACAGAGGGTAGGCAAGACTGTACTGTTCTTTCTGAAAATATTCTTTGGCCTCTTTGAATTTTGCTTCCGGGTCAGTGTAGAATGCCGTTTGCTGGGCAAATACAGAAATACTGAAGACAGATGCCAGCCATAATAAACTAAGATTCTTCATTGAAATTGTCCTTTAACCGTGCTCCCGGCTCATCGGGATAATTGACTAAACGCTGCGAATATTCAAATTATTTCAGCTTGACCCAAACATCATTCCAAACAACTGTGGAAAACTGTTCTACTTAAAATGGTTTAACATTTTGTTGGTGAAACGGGCGGTCAAATGCAGATTCAGGAAATATATTATCTTCCGAATATGAAAAGATCTCAGCTGATCGAATATGGCATCATTGTAACCGGACTGATTTTCGGATACAAATTCTTTGAGAGCGTCTTTAGCCTTTTTGTCCAGATCATCTTCAGCTTCGACACCCAGGGAGAGATCTCCTCTTTCCTTGTCCGCTACCTGCCGGTGCTTATCCTTTACCTGATTGCATTTATCCTGCTGATCCGGAGAAGCGGTCCCATCGCCTGGTGGCTCACCAAAGACCAGTCAAACGAGACCATCCCGGTACACATCGGCAAAAAACCGCTGCTGGAAATACTCCTTATCTGCCTGGCCATTGCTACCCTGCTTTCCAATATCGCCGATATCGTAACCTATCTTTTCAACAGTTTCCGGAGGGATGTGGCGGGACGACCCGGCCTGCCTTTTTCAGACAATACCGCTGAGAAAATGCGGTTCCGGGTGGCGGCCATCGAAACGGTAGCCTCTTTGATCGTTCTTTATTACCACCGCCAGGTCGCCGGCTGGTTTGTAAAAAAGAATGAAGCGAATGAACTTATCTTTGAATCAGCAGAAGAAAAGAAATAATTCATGTTTACATCCGAATCAAAGGTAAGGGTGCGCTATGCCGAAACGGATCAGATGGGAGTGGTATACCACAGCAACTACTTCCCGTATTTTGAATCCGCAAGGGCTGAATCGATCCGCCAGCTCGG
Organism: Chitinophagaceae bacterium; assembly: GCA_046329665.1. GTDB lineage: Bacteria > Bacteroidota > Bacteroidia > Chitinophagales > Chitinophagaceae > JJ008. The sequence goes on from JAXLUG010000007.1 coordinate 110,994, forward strand.
GTTGACCTATGCAGATATGGAAAAGATGGGTGTCATCATGCCGGTGGTGGATGTGCATTGCCGCTACCTGCGGCCGGCCCGGTATGATGATCTGCTGACCATTAAAACAATGTTGAAGGAACTGCCCGTGCACCATAAGATCGAATTTCATCATGAAGTATTCAACGAGTCCGGCGAATTACTGGCTGCCGGCAAGATCATTCTATATTTCATGGAGGCAAACGGTATGAGGCGCACCTCCATGCCGGAACAGCTGCTTAATAAACTGCAACCCTATTTTAGCTAATTTTATCTATGGAGAATTTTCAGGAACCAGCACCGGAAATGAAGGAGGAATCACAGCCCGTCACAGAAGCACCGGTGGTGTACCCGCCTAAATTTGAAAAACAGAATGATCCTGCCAATGTATGGATCCGTTCTGCGGTAAGCCTGGCCTTTTACCTGCTGATCGGGTATTATATCTTTCCCAGTTATAAAACGCTGCTGCTGATCACCGCCATCGTATTCATCCATGAAATGGGGCATTTCCTTGCCATGAAACTATTCCGGTATGCCGACCTCGGTATCTTCTTTATCCCCTTACTCGGCGCATATGTTTCCGGGACAAAACGGGAGGTATCGCAAAAGGAGTCAGCTATCATCCTGCTGGCAGGGCCGATGCCGGGCATCATCATTGGCATCTTCTTTTACTTCCTTTGGAAAAGCGATCCGTATTTCGGCGGTATCGGCGGGCTCTCTTACCAGACGATCTCATCCTGGTTCATCTTCCTGAACCTGTTCAACCTGTTGCCCGTATACCCGCTGGACGGTGGACAACTGCTCAACAGGGTATTCCTGGATGAAGAAGGCTGGCTCGGGAAAATATTCGTCTTTCTTTCTGCAGCTGCCATGTTCTGGTTTGCCTGGCGTTTATACTCCTACAGCCATCAGCCGGTCTATTTTATTTTCTTTCTCTTCCCGTTATCGATCATGCTCCGGATGAGCGGCGACTCAAGATTACGGTCTGCAGAAAAGAAAGTGGAATCAGCCGGGCTCAACATGGACAAATCCTATTCCGACCTGACCGATGAAGAATACTGGAAGACCCGTGATATCCTGATCGGCAACTACCCTCCCTTCCGGGAAATGCGTTCCGGTCCGCCTTATGAATACAGTGAAAAGGAAGAACGTATCATGGTTACCATCCAAAGCCTGCTGCACCGGCATTTGTTGCAGGATGTTTCGCTGGCCGGCAAACTGTTCATCTTCCTGTTATGGGCCGCAGGCATCGCCTCTCCCTGGTTACTCGATATGGACCTGGAACTTTTCCGGCGGCTGGGTTTGTGACCGGTCTTTTATTTACACCGCAAAACCTTACCTTAACACCAAATATGTTTTATGAAATATCTTATCCTTACAGCTTCACTCGTTGCCGTTCTTTCCTGCAACTCAAACAAGAAAGATAAACCGGCAGCTACTCCTGCTGGTGATACCGCCGGTGTCATTCACCCGCCGGACACCGCCACGACCCGGCCGGAACCCGTCACCGGCAAAATTGATATCGAATCATTTGGCGATCTTAAGATCGGGCAGCCCGCCGATGAAGCCGCCAGGCTGCTGGGCGATCCTTCTTCAAAAGCCAAAGCAGAAAAGTGGGAAGCTGACGGGCTCATGCACCAGGACTGGAACTGGAAGGACAAAGGCCTGGTGGTAAATGTCACTTCAGACCCGGCAAATAGTTCCGCACCCCGGGTGATCGCTTCCATCACAGCCAGTGCCCCCTGCAACTTTAAAACAAAGGCCGGGGTGAGTATCGGCAATACTTACGAGGAAGTGCAGGCTGCCTACAAAGACCATATCAACAAAGAAGAAAGCGGGGATGACCAGATGATCATCGGCAACATGTACGGCGGTATCGTTCTTACTTTCCGGGATAAGAAAGTAGCACATATCTTTCTGGGTGCTGCTGCCGAATAACAGAACGATCAGGCCCTGTTGTGATCAGGTCTCCAGTTGCGTATGGCTTCTTTGATCTGCCGGGAAGAAAGATTTTCTTTTACGGCTCTTTCTGCCAGTGCCGGCATTTCTTCATCGCTGGCAAAGCGCAGGGAGATGATCTGTCCCATCCGCAGTTGTTTATCAAACGGTTTACCGGTGAGTAGAAAATGACGGAAGTTCTCTTCTGCCCTGATGGCCCTGTCCTGTGCACGGAGGGCAAACGCCCTGGCAAACCAGAAGAGGCTGGTCAGTACCAGGAAGACCACCACCAGCAGGGCCGCAGAATAGTGTGTTTCCGGGTGTTTATACGACTGAATGAGGTTAACAATACTTCCGCCTAATCCGAGTACGATCAGGGTGGCTGTTACAAAATGATAGGCGGGCACATAACGGGAGTGGTTCTTATAATTCTGTTCCATATAAGTTTTGGTTTGAGGTGAGGGGTGTTTTTCCAAATATATCAAATTCCCCTTCACCGGCTCTGTACCAGGCGGTCTATTTAAGCTGGTCGAGCACTTTGTACATCCCGGCCACCAAAGAAGAGGTCTTGCCGCTGTAGTTATTCACGAGAAAAGAAAAGATATACTCCTTCCCATTCCGGGCCGTGTGGTATCCGCAGAACCCTTTTACATCACTGATGGTACCGCTTTTCATGGTCATGTTGTTGTATTCCGGCAGGGAATTGAGGAAATACGGAAACCATTCTCTGGTTTTCGCATATTTGAGTATCTCCACCTGTGCATGGGTAGTAACCCTGTTCAGCGGGGAGAGTCCGGAGCCGTCACAGATGTTCAGTTCATCGTCATCAAGGCCTTTCTCCTTCCAGAATTTTTTTACGATCGCTACACCGCTGTCGGTGGAACCGAAGCCTTGTTTTTCATAAGCAAATGATTTGATCAATGCTTCGGCATAGAGGTTGATGCTCTTTTTATTAAGCCAGTAAATGATGGAGTCGAGGGAGGGGGAATATATACTGCTGATTTGCCTGAAGTCCTTTCCCGGCTCCTGCCCGTCCGACAGCGTATGCGGGGTAAATCTCTCTCTTGATTCGGCAGGAATACCCTTTGCATTGAGAAAGAATGAAAAACCCGAACATAAGCTGAGCACAGGATCTTTCTCCGCCGCAGCAATACTGAACGATGATTCATTCACAGGTATGGTTCCCGAAATGACATTATCGTAATAGACGTATGCATTATCACCGGAGCCTTTGGAAGCAGATCTCAGTTCATTAATAAAACCCATATCCGGGCTGAGAATAGTTATGCTGTCATTGATTTTTGAACCGGACCTTAACCTGATTTCATATTGATTCTCCCTCCAATTCAGGGGAAATGCGGCCGCTCCGTAATAGTTGCCGATATCCTGCCAGATCCATCCGTCCGGTATAACTTTATTTGAATAGGAATGTCCGGCAAACCAGACTGAGCCATTGATCTTACCAATTCCTGATTTTTTTAAGGCCGCATACCAGCTGTTAAACAGAAAGGAATCTTTTGTAGTATTCCATCTCCAGCTGCCCAGGGTGGGATCGCCGCTGCCTGCAAACAAAAGATTTCCATTCAAAATGCCCTTTTCAATATTGCCGTCATATCCTAACAGGGTCTTATACCGGTATTCCTTCCCCAGCAACTCAAACGCCGTTACACTTGTAATAATCTTTTGTGTGGAAGCCGGTGCCAGTCCAATCTGTGAATTCTTATCAAATACCACCTGTCCTGTCTTTGCATCAATCACATACAGTGAACTGATGGCATGTTTCAGTTGTTCATCTGCTTCAAACTGCTGAAAGGCTTTCTGCAATTTTTGTGATACAGTTTGTGCAGAAATGGTAAGTGATAAAAGGCTTATTGTAAAACAAAAGATGTACTTCATGAAGCGGGTTTTATCAAAACTAAAAAGATTTACTTTTGATCTATGGAAAATGAAGTTAAAGAACCGGCGCCGGGATACAATTTTGTTTCTGTGGATGAGTATTTTGAAAGGGAGCTGAATGCAGACGAGCGGCTGGAATACTATGATGGGCTGGTTTTGGCCATGTCCGGAGGCAGTATTTCGCATAATGCCATTGACAGAAATCTTATTTCAGCCTTACACAACTATCTGAAGGGAAAAGAATGCCAGGTATTTCCCCCGGATCTGCGTATTACAAATCTCAGTCCTGAAAATTATCTCTACCCGGATGCAAGCATTGTCTGCGGCAATCCGGAATTACAGGAAAACAGACCTGATACCCTTACAAATCCGTCCGTGATTTTTGAGATACTTTCCCCTTCCACCAGGAGCGCTGATAAAAGAAGAAAGTTTTTCTTCTACATGCAGATACCTTCATTAAAGGAATATATCATGATTGATTCCCAAAAACGTCATATCACCACCGGCAGAAAACAACCGGATGGTTCCTGGAAGTTCGATGAGTTACATACGGATGCCCGGGCATTGAAAATTCAAACGATTAATTTTTCTCTTCCTGTTTCTGATCTGTACGAAGGAACAGGCCTGTAATGACAACTACCTTGAAACAAATCAACGCATCCATCATCACCATCGGCGACGAACTACTGATCGGCCAGACCATTGACACCAACTCTGCTTTCATTGCACAGGAACTGAACAAAATCGGCATCTGGGTACACCGCCGGGTGGCAGTGGGCGATGTGTACGATGACATCTGGGATGCCCTGGACCAGGAAGGCAGCCGTTCCGATATCGTGATCATAACCGGCGGGCTCGGGCCTACTGCCGATGACATCACCAAACCGCTTTTGTGCAAATACTTTGGCGGCAAACTGGTGATGAATGAAAATGTACTGGAACATGTAAAGTATCTTTTTGAAAAAGTATACCGCCGCCCCGGCCCTATCCTGGAAGTGAACCTGAAACAGGCAGAAGTGCCGGATGTGTGCACCGTGCTGCACAATGCCAGAGGTACTGCGCCAGGAATGCTCTTCCGTAAAGAAGGTAAATTCTTTTTCTCCCTGCCGGGTGTTCCCCATGAAATGAAAGGATTGATGATCACCGGGATCATTCCCTTATTACTCCGGGAATTTCAAATGCCCGCCATCCTTCACAAAACGGCTTTTACAGCCGGACAAGGCGAATCCATGCTGGCGAATATGCTGAAGGATTTTGAACCCGCCCTGCCCGAAAATATCAAACTGGCCTACCTGCCCAATTACGGGATGGTACGGCTTCGCCTGACCGTTCGGGCAGACAACAGGGAGGCTGCAGAAAAACTGGTGGCCCCTTATTTTGAGCAATTGCAGGAGATCGTAAAAGACTACCTGGTAAGTAATGAAGACGAGGGACTGGAAACCGTGGTAGGAAAGATCCTTAAAGCAAAGAACAAGACCATGGGCACCGCAGAAAGCTGTACCGGTGGTTATATTGCCCACCTCGTCACTTCCATTCCCGGCTCTTCCGGGTACTATAAGGGAAGTATCATCAGTTATGACAACGAAATAAAAGAACAGGTGCTGGGCGTAAAAAAGGAAACCCTTTCCCGATACGGGGCAGTAAGCGAGGAAACCGTTAGGGAAATGGTGAAAGGCGCCCTCGGGCAACTGAACACAGACTATGCCCTTGCCGTTTCAGGCATCATGGGACCGGATGGCGGCACAGCCGAAAAACCGGTTGGCACGGTTTGGATCGCAGCCGGCAACCGGGATAAAACAGATACCCTCAAACTCAACCTGCGGTTCGACCGCAAACGGAATATCGAAATGACAGCCATGAATGCGCTGAACTTTTTAAGGAAATTCATACTGGCAGATCAGTAACCGCCGATGAAAGGGGATTACCCGGAAAACTTTACCTTTGAGCCTAACGATTGTTATAGTCAGCTGGGCATACTGCCCGGGCATTATTACAATCTGAGATCCCAAATCAAAAAATCTGAAATAATTATATGGCGATTGTTGATTTAATCATGCCAAAGCTGGGCGAAAGCATCATGGAAGCCACTGTACTGAAATGGCACAAACAGCCCGGCGACCCCGTGAAGATGGATGAAACGGTGCTGGAAATAGCGACCGATAAAGTGGACAGTGAAGTTCCCAGCACGGCAGAAGGTGTCATTGAGGAAATTCTCTTTAACGTAAACGATGTGGTACCCATCGGGACTACCATTGCCAGGATAAGGACCAGTGCGGCTACTCCGCTGAGCCAAACCCCGGTTGTCAATCCGCCGGTACAGGAAACAGCAAAAATGCCTGTACAGGAGGCGGTCGTGGTGGAAACCATCCCGCATCAGCCTTCTGTGGCCGCTGCCAACGGAAACACCAATCGCTTTTACTCCCCCCTTGTATTGAATATTGCTGCCAGCGAAGGCGTGAGCATGACCGAACTGGAAGCAATACCCGGTACCGGCAACGAAGGCAGGGTCACCAAGAAAGACATTTTACAGTATGTAAGCATGAGGAAGTCGGGAGCCGTTAGCCGGGAGTCAATAGCCAGGCCGGCTGACATGGTGATACCTGTCTCTAAAATAGAAATACCGAAACAGGATAACCTGAATCAGCAACTGACAACCTATACCGGCAATGTGGAAGTGATAGAAATGGACCGCATGCGCAAACTCATTGCCGACCACATGGTGCGGAGCAAGCATACCAGCCCGCATGTCACCAGCTTTACCGAAGCTGATGTAACCAGCCTGGTGATGTGGAGGGATAAGGTGAAGAAGGATTTTGAAAAGCGGGAAGGAACAAAGATCACCTTTACGCCTTTGTTTATTGAAGCCATTGTACGCTGCATCAAAAAATTCCCGCTGATCAACTGCTCGCTTGACGGGGACAAGATCATCATAAAGAAAGATATCAATGTCGGGATGGCCACCGCCCTTCCGAGCGGCAACCTGATCGTTCCGGTAATAAAAAATGCCGATCAGCTTAACCTGGTCGGGCTTGCCAAACAGGTAAACCTGCTGGCAGATAATGCCCGTACCGGTAAACTGAAAGCTGATGATACCCAGGGCGGCACATTTACGCTGACCAACGTTGGCACTTTCGGCAGCCTGATGGGCACCCCGATCATCAACCAGCCGCAGGTGGCGATCATGGCCGTGGGCGCCATCAAGAAAAGACCGGTGGTAATAGAAACACCTGCCGGTGACAGCATCGCCATCCGCCACATGATGTACCTGAGCATGAGCTACGATCACCGCATTGTGGACGGAAGCCTGGGCGCTACTTTCTTAACTGCCGTGGCAAAGGAACTGGAGAATTTTAATGGAGAGAGAGAGTATTAGGATAGCTTCGGATCATCAGTAATAGTCATCCCGCTATTCACCAGGTACTACTTGGAAGGTTTCCCGTACTTTTCATTCTTAAACACATACCCGCTGCCCTTTCTTTTCAGGATAAACAGGTTATCATATTCAGTGTCCTTCAGGTCGCCGGGCACCACCGTTTTTCCCGCCAGCTTATTGGCAATATCATCCACGGTATTGGAGTGGCCAACGATCAGCACATTGCCCTTGCGGATGGATTTTATTTTATCAATAAATGCATTCAGGGAATCCGGCTTGCTGCTGTAGAGGTTTATCTCCAGTCCAAGGGTTAATTCCTTCAGCGGCCTGGCAGTTGAGATCGTCCGGGTGGTGTTTGTGGAATAAATATGCCGGACATTTTTACCCGCCAGTATCTCCTTCAGCTTTAAAGCCCGCTCCTGCCCCTCCGGGCTCAGCGGCGGGTCAGCGGAGGGTTTCATGGTTGCCATATCAATACCCGTTTCTTTTTCAGCATGGCGCACCACATAAATCGTTTGCCCGCAGGAGGCCAGGAAGATCAGGAGGACAGGTAACAGGCGGCGCATAGGCGTTTTTTTTAACAGCCCAAAAATAAACCTTGCTTTTATTGATTTTGTCTTTTTTGTAAATTAGTTCAGCTAAACCCGTCAATTTATGAAGTCCCTGTCTGAAACCTGGTTCGCCGAAGGCCGTATCGATTTCGAGCTTAAAAAATATACGTTACTGGCCTACCTGCAGGAAGTCAATAAGTACTTCAACGAAAACAAACTCTATCCACAACTATCCGATGTGATCTTTCATTATCACAACATCATTGCTTTCCGGGAGAATAAGAAATACCTGCAGGAGCATTTCCCGAAAAAACTTACCGGCATCCAGATGGAAAAACTGCAGTTGCTGTACGAACAGATGATCCAGGATGATGAACTGATGCAGGAACTGGAGGACATTATCCATTATTCCGCCGGGAAGATCAAACACACGATCACGAATGGCACGGAGATCTATGAATTCGTGGAAGAAAAACTGAACATAACCCCTGTCGGTATCCTGCCGCTCGATATACATGAAGGCTATTTCTTCCTGAGTGCCGGGAAATTGCATCACACCCGGGTATACCAGTACCGCCTTTCCATTTTTGAAAAACATGATGAGAAGTACAGGAGTATCAAAACCTCTTTTATCGACCAGTGGACAAGGAGCCTCAGCAGCACCTATGAGCATATCAAGTCAGAACTGATACGCCACTGGAAGGATCTTCCGAACCCGGCCGTTTATTCGATCGAAACCGAGCTCCGGTTCCCGGTAGATGAAACACTGCTGCCGATCGCCAAGAGGAGTCTGGTGAAGTTCATCAGCAATGCCGCCTGAGTCAGTTGATCGTTGGTCTGTAAACCTCAGCACCGGAACTTTATCCTATTCGGTTTCCAGCCCCCATTCCTTTCCTTTCTTCACCGCCGGTACTCCTTCGGTGATCCATTTGGCGGGCTTCTCTCCTTTTAAGATATAATCGAAGAACTGCTGCATGCGGATCTGGTAGTCACGCATATCCTGCCGCTGTGTCAACCCATGGCCCTGGCCATTGTAGTTGAACATCCATACTTTCTTGCCCAGCCGTCTCATCGCCGTAAACAATTCTATTCCCTGGTACCAGGGCACCGCCCCGTCGGCATCATTCGCCATTATGACCATCGGCGCCGTTACTTTATCCAGGTGAAACAACGGTGAGTTTTTCAGGTAGAGGTCCTGTCTTTCCCACAAGGTGGCGCCTATCCGGCTTTGTGCTTTCTCATACTGAAACTGGCGGCTTACGCCGCTTTCCCACCGTATGCCGCCATAGGCACTGGTCATGTTGGCCACCGGTGCACCCGCCCATACTGCTTTGAAAAGTTTTGTCATCGTGGCCAGTTGTGCCGCCTGGTACCCGCCCCAGCTGTGGCCCTGGATAGCGATGCTGGTGCTGTCGGCCCATCCCTTCTTTACAATGGCCCTGGCACCGCTTACGATATAATCATAGGCGCCCTGGCCGGGATAGCCGGTCTTGTATTCAATATCCGGCATAAAGATGATATAACCACGGCTGACAAAGAAAGGTACATTCACCGCACTGCGGATGGGCGCCGGTTCCTTATAATCATACAAACCATCACTGAGTTTTTCATAGAAATAACAGATCATCGGGTATTTCTTCTTCGGGTCAAAGTTTTCCGGTTTGTATACAATACCGGTGGCATCTTTTCCATTGTAGGCCTTCCAGTGAAAAAGTTCAGCCGTGCCCCAGAGATAATCTTTCTGCTGCGGGTTGATGGAAGAAAGCCGGCTGCCATCTGATCCTTCCTCTGTCAGGTACCAATGATAGATATCCGGCGACTCCGTGAACGATTCCATGGTGAAAATGTAGTGTTCTGCATTTTTGGCCTTCACCGGTACATCCAGTGAATGACCATCATCAGCATGAATGGGAAGTAACTGGGTATTGAAACGGTTGGCATCATCATATTTTGTCAGCCACATACCGTTGTATTTGTTATCCTCATTAAAAGAGATGAAGATCAGGCGCTGGCCCGGTTTCAGGTATTTCTCTTCCGGATCTGTCTGGATGTACCGGTACCGTGTTTTCTTATCCCGCTGCCCGATCATATAGATCGGGGACCGGGCGGCAGCAGGATGCACCTTCCATATTCCAAACCGGTCGTTAATGAATACGAATGCATCTGCCTCTTCCCATTTTACCACTCCATAATTTACCGGCTCATCCGGTGTATCCCATTCTTCAAGCCAGAGCGGCACTTTTATTTTCTCCGTTATATTTCTTGTCGTCGTTCCGTCCCAGGCGAAATAATTCTTCGCTTTCCGGTCGTACCACATGATATATTTTCCGGTTGAGGAAGGGTACACCTGGCCGGTAAGGTTTTCTTTCACCAGCTTTTTATCCCCTGTATTTACATTAATCGCATAGATATCCTTCCGGGTGTTTCCCGTCCACTGGCTTTCGATTCGTTTTCCAAAATCAGTGACCCCGATAAAAGTATCCCCGTCCCCCTCATTGGTCTGGATAACCTGGGGGATCTCCCGGCTGCCCAGCTGCCTGACTGATCTGTCCCCGGGATTGCATACCGCTAAAAAGTTTTCCTGCAGGGCAGCCCGCAGTCTCGACGGGAAGGTTTGCACCGTCTGCAGGTAGTCATCGTTGTAATGCCAGATATCCAGCTTTGGCATATCCATGTCAATGATCGTGGTGTCCTTTGCCACCGGCACCGGTGCTGTACCAAAGAACAGCCGGTTACCGCTTTTGCTGAAGCTGAGGTTACCGAATTCACTTACCGTCATGCCCAGCTTCATCCCGACGGTATTCTTATCGACCAGCATGACCGCACTGTCCATCCCGGTTTTGTAATACCACAGCTTGTAATATTTCACCAGGTCCTTTGGCTTTGCTTCCCGTTCAGCCACATAGGCTACCTGCGAAGCATCATCCGTCATGCTGAAGTTCTTAAAATCATTTCCGCCTTTGCTCAGGGTAATGGTCGTCCCTTTTTCCGGGTCGTATAACAAAACTTCTTTGGCGCCCAGGGAATCGGCCGGGTTCCGGGCCTGCTCGATCAGGAGTTTGTTAGCTTTTTTGGAGAAATAATATTCTGCCACCCTTGGGAAGGTCCTTTCTTTACCGGTACTAAGTTCCCGTATCACCAGGTCATTAACCGGTTCGGCCGGGGAAGAAGAAGCATCATCCCCGTCGGCATCCTGCGGTGAACCGGAAAAGAGAAGTTCATCCGGCATGTCTTCCTCTCCTTCATCCCTGTTCTTCTTTTTCTTTTGCGGGATAGTCTGAATGAGCTGCTGCAGGGAATCGATCACATGGCGCAGGCTGTCCGTTACTTTATTGTTGTTGCCTTTTGTGTCCGGTGTTTTTGCTTTTACAGGGGCTTCCGGTTGTTTTTCCAGCTGGTAAGCCAGCCAGCCGGAAGATTGCTGGGGTGTTTTATAATTCTTCACCAGTTCCTTTTTCCATATTTCTTCCTTCCCCAATTCGATCACGGCAAGCGAATCCTTTGGCATGTCCTCCGCTTTTTTCTTTTTGATCCTTGCTTCCCGGGTGTCCTTATAAAAGGGTTTGATCTTACAAACAAGATAGCGGCTGTCTTCGGTGATCACGGCATTGTAGCCCCTTGGAACGGATTTCTTATAGCTGGCATCCGATGCTGTTATCACCAGTTCATTATCGCCCTCCTGCGGATCAACAGTATAGACCACCCACCGGCCGTCGTTACTGATCATCTTTTCCCCGATATGCTGCCAGCCGTTGTACACGGAATGATCCAGCGGTTTTTTCTGCGCCTGCACTGCCTGGATGGTCAATACGGAAAGAAGGAAGAAGAAAGCTTTCTTCATGCTGAAGGATTTAATTTTCTAAGATAAAGGAATAACGGAGAAAACAGTCATGGTTTTATTCCCGTGATAATACCATATTGCCAGAGGTGGCGCTTCATGCCCAGGTACTGGTATTTGCAGGCATATATATTTTTTTTCTGCATAACGGTTGGCGGTTTGGATAAACTGATCTTCCGCCAGAGGAGGTATAACCGGGCCAGAAAATAGGTGCGGTATAATTTCCGGGAAGAATGCATGACTTCTGCGGAGATATCCCGGTATTCATTTCCTTTAAAACCGGCAGCCTGCATAAAGCCGGCAAACCGTTCCGGTGTTTCCAGGTAATTGACCTGCCAGCCATCCAGCCAGTGACGGATCACAGGATGCTGATTGTTCTCAAAGTGGTTCACAAAGCCATCTGCCACCACCAGTCTTCCGCCCGGTTTAAGCAGCCGGAAGGCTTCCTTTATGAACTGCGATTTATCATCAGCATAACAAATGCTTTCGCAGCCCCATACCACATCAAAGGCCTGATCGGGAAAAGAAGTGGCGGCATAATCCATCACGCTGAAACCGGTAAGGCCCTCCACTCCTTTCTTCTTTGCATGGGCCGCTGCCTGCTCTGCCTGTCTTTCGCTGAGGGTAATACCTGTAACCCGGCAGCCCAGGGTACCGGCCAGGAAGATACTGCTGCCGCCTACTCCGCAACCGGCATCCAGCACATGGTCTCCCGGTTTGATAGCAGCGGTGATCATCATGACCTCGTTCATCCGCACCAGCGATTCTGGAAAAGAGCGGACAGCCTTATCCCGGTACCCGTAATGAATAGCAAGGCTTTTATCCAGGTCCCAGGAATCCTTGTAAGCATGTTCCGTATCCCGGTAGTACTCCACAATTTTTTTATGGTATTCAGCTGACGACATGCGGTTTTCTTTTTCGTTCTTCTTTCAGGAGCATGACAACATGGATGATGAGGGCGGCAGCGATCATGGCAAAGCCGATATAGAACCACCTGCTCAGCAGTTCGTTCTCGTGATACACCATAAAGGCCAGGATAATACCATACACCGGTTCCAGGTTGAAGGTGAGGTTTACGGTAAAAGCGGACAGCCTTCTCAGTGCATGCGTGGAGAACTGGAAAGCAATGACCGAACAGAACCAGGAAAGCACCAGCAGCCACATCCAGTCGTTCAGATCGGGAAAAATATAATCGGTGGGAAAGCGGTGCATATAAAAAGGCATCACGGCAGTGAGGGCAATCGTACCCCCGCTCAGCTGGTATGTCAGCACTGTTTCAGGGTTGATCCGCTGCAGGTACTGGCGAAGCAGGATGATCACCACGGAAATCAGCAGCGCCGACAGGATACCCAGGATGATCCCTGTCTTATACTGCGGATCGAAATGAAAGATGAGATAGATCCCTGCCATAACGATAAGACCCAGCAATACTTCCGCCGGTTTGAACCGCACCCGGAGGAGAAGCGGTTCCAGCAGGGCCGTAAAGAAGCCTACTGCCGAAAAGCAAACCAGCGCCACGGATACGTTCGCATACTTGATGGAACCATAAAAGGTGACCCAGTGCAGGGCAGCGAGAAACCCGATGCCGGAAAGGCTGAATATATCTTTCGCCGGTATTCGTTTTAGTTTTTTTGTGAAGGTGAACAGTATCCACATGGTAACAGAGGTGATAGCGAGACGGTACCAAACCAACAGCCCTTCGTTCAGGTGTATAAGCCGACCGAGTATACCGGTAAAGCCGGCAAGAAAGACAGCAATGTGTAACTGGATGAAGGCCTTTTTCATTAAGGCTGCAAACTAAAGAAAAGAGTCGAAGAGTGATGAAGCCTTTATTCTCCCTGGGCGAGTACCTCGTTCTGCGGTACGGCGGGCATTTCTGTTTTGGATACCCTACTGTTCGAAACCCTTTTCCGGTAATTGGTGAACCAGCTTTTCCAGCGGAGCTTGAGTACGCCGAGTATCCCTTCTTTCACGATACCTTTATTCATCTTGGACATGCCATAGATCCGGTCTTTGAAAATGATGGGGACTTCTTTTATCTTAAACCCCAGTTTCCAGGCCGTAAACTTCATAGCGATCTGGAAGGCATAACCGGCAAAGGGGATCTTATCCAGGTTGATCGTTTCCAGCACTTCTCTTTTGTAGCAGACAAAGCCGGCAGTAGGGTCTTTAACCGGCATCCAGGTGATCATGCGGGTATAGATGGAAGCGCCTTTGGAAAGGGCGATCCGGTTGCGGGGCCAGTTCACCACACCGCCGCCTTTTACATAGCGGGAACCAACGGCCAGGTCGGCACCTGCTGTCTTACAGGCTTCATAGAGGCGGGGCAGGTCGGCAGGGTTATGGGAAAAGTCAGCATCGATCTCAAAGATAAACCGGTATGTATGGGCCAGCGCCCATTTAAAGCCATGGATGTAGGCCGTACCCAGCCCCATCTTACCGGTCCTTTCTTCAATAAATAACTGGCCGGGAAATTTTTGTTGCAGGTCTTTCACGATCTGTGCCGTACCGTCCGGCGAGCCATCATCCACCACCAGCACATGAAAGCCCTCATTCAGACCAAAGATGGCATGAAGGATGCTGCTGATATTCTCCTTTTCGTTGTAGGTCGGTATGACGACGAGCTTTTCCAGTGTGTTTATGCTGCGTTAAACCCGAATGTACGATAATAGGGCAAGAAGCGCTGTTAAAAATTGTTCACCGGCGTATCAGCTTTTCTTCAGCATCGTACGGGTATAGATCTCGGTAAGCTTTTGCTTGGTGTGCTGGGGGAAATCGCCTTTCATCATCCAGTCGTAATACTGGGGTTCTGCTTTGAGCACATCGGCCACGGGCCGGCCTTTGTATTTACCGAAGTTGAATACTTCCGTTCCGTTTTCCATGATAAAGCGGCGGGCAAAATCCACCACCTGGTCTTCCCCGAGTACCTTCAGTACTGATTCAACCGAATGGCCGAGTTCCGGGTATTTTGCCAGCTGGGCTTCCAGTATTTCGTGGGTGGCCGATGCATCTACTTCGGCGCTATGTGCCCCTTCCAGTGTTTTATTACAGTAGAATTTATAAGCGGCCCCCAGTGTCCTGGGTTCCATCTTGTGAAAGATGTTCTGTACATCCAGCAGTTTCCGGTTCTTCATATCGAATTCCACCTGTGCCCGCAGAAACTCTTCCATCAGCAGGGGGATATCAAACCGGTTAGAATTATAACCGGCCAGGTCACAGCCGTCGAGCATTTGCTTCAGTTCATGTGCTACCTGTTTAAAGGTGGGCGCATCCTTTACCATCTCATCCGATATACCATGTACATCCGTGGAAGCTTTCGGGATCGGCATTTCAGGGTTCAGGAGTTTTCGTTTAACGCTTCGGCTCCCGTCCGTCAGTATCTTAATGATGGCGATCTCAATGATCCGGTCAGTACCCAGGTTAATGCCTGTGGTCTCAAGGTCAATAAAAGCAAGCGGTTTTTTCAGTTGCAGCATCGGGTCAGCAATTACACTTAAGTATTTATTTAGCCTCCGGACCCTGTCCGGGGGGCGGGCGGTAAAGTTAAAGGTTTGATATAGTTGACAAAATCAAATTTTAAGCGACAGAAGCCCTGAAACAAAGATAACCAGTAATTTATACTACGTAACATTACTTCGGGATATGGAAAAGATTCTCTGGCAGAAAAACGGTGAGGGTTATATCTTTGCAGGGATAAAATATTCCGGTAACAAAGACGTTTTACAGTCTAAATATCCACCATTATGAAAAATAAGTTCCTCATCGCATTTTCCCTGCTGGCGATCATCGTGCTGGTCAGCTCCTGCACCAGTCAGCGGTACGGATGCCCTAACAATGTACAGGCCAGCTCCAAAAAGTTCAGGGGTTAATTCACCTCCCTTGCTGATTTTCCTGCTTTCCTGCGAAACAACCTGATGCGGCGTTTTTCCTTCAACAATTTATCGGTTGTCATGTACACTGAATGCAGTGCCGTATCCTGCTGCTTTCCTTTCCGCTGAAATGTGCCCTTCACCTCTGTGCAGAGGTATGTTAGCATTTCCAGCGGTGAGAGCACTTCTTCCTACACGTGTAACTCCGAATCAAGCTCGTGGCACTTGCTCAGCATCCGGGCCGTGGTAGTGAGCACATCACCAAGATAGGCGATCGCTGATTTGTATTTCCCCGCCTCCGATATCCCTACCGGTACACTGGCAATGAGTGAGGTGGATAAGGCGGTCCGGTAGAGCCCATGCCCGGTAAATGCAAAGAAGGAAAACAGGAGTACCGGAAGGCAGATGATGTAAATATTGTTAGGTGAGATCATCTTCCACAGACGAAACGCATCAAAGGATGGCGGTGCCGGACGGCCCGCCAGTAACCCGGTCTCAGCCCCCTGCGCCGGAGCCTGTTCAAGCTCTCCTCCAAACAAGTGTTTGTATAAACAGTGTCTTAAAAATGTCACTAATTAAAATCATCAGCAGAAAAATATGGGAGCTGTGTGGAGAAAACTTATTTTTGCCGCAGATGAGGACAACCATACATACACATCATCATTTCTTGCTCCGTCTGGGGTAGGCCAAGTGATGTTGTGTCAAACATAGTAAGGGCTTACTTCGGTAGGCCCTTTTTTATTGGTGCACCCGGCCCGGGTGATCAGGATCTGAAAGCATAACGGTACAACAGAAAAAATAAACCAGGTATGAGTACAACCCTAAAAATTGCGGTGCAAAAATCTGGAAGGCTTTATGAAGGCTCGATGAAACTGCTCAGGGATTGCGGGATAGATGTCAGTAATGGCAATAACCAGTTACGGGTCACCGCCTCCAATTTCCCGCTGGAGATCTTCTTTCTCCGGGATGATGACATTCCTGAATATGTGCAGGATGCTGTTGCCGATACAGGCATTGTGGGGGAAAACGTCCTCAAAGAATCCCGTAAGGATGCCATGGCCCTGGAAAAACTGGGGTTCGGCAAATGCCGGCTCTCCATTGCTGTACCGAGAGGCGGCGGCATCGCTTCACTGGCCGGTCTGAGCGGTTGCAAAATAGCAACGAGCTATCCGAATATCCTCAGCGAATTCCTGAATGAGAGAAACCTGTCGGCCACGATCCAGGAGATCAGCGGTTCCGTTGAGATTGCGCCGAAGATCGGGCTGGCAGATGCCATCTGCGACCTGGTGAGTTCCGGCAGCACCCTCTTTACAAACGGTCTCCTGGAAATGGAGCCCGTTCTTTTTTCGGAAGCCGTCCTGGTCAGTAATAAAAACCTGCCCCCCGAAAAAGAAGTGATCCTGGAAAAACTGCTGTTCCGTATCCGTGCCGTCAGGAAGGCCCGGAATAATAAATATGTGTTACTGAATGCCCCGAATGAAAAACTGAAAGCGGTCTGTGCCTTATTGCCGGGTATAAAAAGCCCGACCGTACAGCCACTGGCGGAACCGGGCTGGAGTTCCGTTCATTCGGTGATCAGTGAAGATGATTTCTGGAACGTGATCGAAAAACTAAAGGCCGCCGGTGCGGAAGGAATACTCATCATACCCATCGAAAAAATGATAGCCTGATGAAATTATACAGATACCCTGAAAAAAATGACTGGCCGGCATTATTGAAAAGGCCCTTCCGTACGGATGACTCCGTTGAAAAAAAAGTAAAGAAGATCCTGCGGGCCGTTAAGAAAGAGGGAGACAAAGCCCTGCGCAGGTATACCCGGCAACTGGACGGAGTGAAGCTCAGCACGGTTACCGTAACCGCAGCGGAGTTCCGAAAAGCTGCTTCAGGCCTGGAGGAAGAACTTAAGACCGCCATACTGCAGGCGAAGAAAAATATTGAAACCTTTCACCGCCGCCAGCTGGAAGAAGGGCATAAAACTGAAACCATGCCGGGAGTGACCTGCTGGCGTAAACCGGTGGCGATTGAAAAAGTGGGACTTTACATTCCGGGCGGCACCGCTCCTCTTTTCTCCACTATACTGATGCTGGCGGTACCGGCTACACTGGCCGGCTGCCCGGAGATCACCCTGTGTACACCACCTGCCAGGGATGGAAGCATACATCCCGCCATCTTGTACACAGCCAATCTGTGCGGCATTACCAGGGTCTGCAAAGCCGGCGGCGCACAGGCCATTGGCGCTATGGCCTATGGCACGGCATCTGTACCCCGGGTGCAGAAAATATTTGGTCCGGGCAATCAATATGTGACGATTGCCAAACAACTGGTACAGCAGGAAGGAATAGCCATCGATATGCCGGCCGGGCCTTCGGAACTGCTGGTGATTGCTGATGAAACTGCCGAACCTGCTTTTACGGCTGCCGATCTTTTATCGCAGGCAGAACATGGGCCCGATTCACAGGTGATGCTGGTCACCACCGATCCTGATCTTATTACCAGCGTGAATGCGGAACTTGAAAAACAGCTTGACGGGCTGCCCAGAAAAGACATTGCGCAAAAGGCCCTGAAAAAAAGCCGGATCATTTTGCTGAAGTCGGCGGAAGAGGCGATCAGCTTCTCCAACAGCTATGCCCCGGAGCACCTGATCCTGGCCTGCCGCCATGCAGCAGTACTGGCAGAAAAGGTAACGGCGGCGGGTTCTGTCTTTATCGGTCATTATTCACCCGAAGCGGCCGGTGATTATGCCAGCGGGACCAACCACACTTTACCCACCAACGGGTATGCTGCGGTCTTCAGCGGCGTATCAACCGACAGTTTCGTCAAGAAGATAACCTTCCAGCAACTGTCCGGGGAAGGATTAAAAAATATATCTGTCACAGTAATGAAGATGGCTGAAGCGGAAGGACTTGCTGCACACAGAAACGCAGTCGCCATCCGGTTAAAAAAATAATCATGGAATTTTCAATTGATACACTGGTCAGGGAAAACATCAGGCAGATGACCCCTTATTCCACCGCCCGGCATGAGTTCAGCGGGAAGGCTGCTGTTTTTCTTGATGCAAATGAAAACTCTTTTGGTTCCCCGCTGGCCAAACCGTACAACCGGTATCCCGATCCCCTGCAATGGGAATTAAAAGAAAGGATCAGCCAGGTAAAAGGCGTTCCCGCACAGCATATTTTCCTGGGAAACGGAAGCGATGAGGCCATTGACCTTCTCTTCCGGATCTTTTGTGAACCGGGGCAGGATAATGTGATCATCTTCCCTCCTACCTATGGCATGTACGAGGTTTGTGCGGCCCTGAATAATGTGACCGTAAAAAAAGTACCCTTGCTTGAAACCTTTCAGTTAGACCTGGCTGCTACTGAAGCAGCCATTGATCCGCATACCAAACTCATATTCATCTGCTCGCCGAACAACCCTACCGGCAACAGTATTTCCAGGGCCGATATTGAAACAGTACTCAACAACTTTGACGGCCTTGTCATCGTTGATGAAGCCTATATCAATTATTCCCCGCAGCGGTCATTGATACAGGAACTGACCGAATACCCGAACCTCGTTGTACTGCAAACCCTTTCTAAAGCCTGGGGCCTTGCCGGTCTGCGGTTAGGAATGGCCTTTGCCGGCCAACCGGTAATTGATTACCTGAACAAGGTCAAGTACCCGTACAATATCAATACGGCCACGCAGCAACTGGTGCTGGAGGCATTGAATCATATCAGCCAGGTAAATGAATGGATCCGGGAAACCGCTGCACAAAAACAGTGGCTGGCATCCGCCTTGTACAAATTGCCTTATACCCTGAAAGTATATCCCTCAGATGCCAACTTCCTGCTGGTAAAGATGCAGGAGGCCGGAAAGGTCTGAATACCTGGCAGCTGAAGGCGTGATCGGCTGGAACAGGTCAAAAGTGATCCTCTGCGAGAATTGCCTGCGCATCACGGCCGGAACGCCGGAAGAAAACAAACAACTGATCAGCCTGCTAAATAATTATCCTGTATGAAGAAAGTATTATTCATTGACCGTGACGGGACCCTCATAAAAGAAGCACCACCCACCTACCAGGTCGATTCTTTTTGAGAAGCTCGAATTCTTTCCCGGTGTATTCTTACAAAAGCAAACGTATTGCCGTCGAACTGGATTTTGAACTGGTCATTATCACCAACCAGGACGGATTAGGTACCAGTTCCTTTCCGGAAGAAACCTTCTGGCCGGTTCAGCATTTCATTATAAAAACATTTGCGAACGAAGGCATCCGTTTCAGCAAGATCCTTATTGACCGTACGCTGCCATCCGAAAAAGCAGTGACCCGGAAGCCGCAAACCGGGTTGCTAACGGAATACATCGACCATCCCGGATACGACCTGCCCGGCTCCTTTGTCATTGGTGACCGTATTACGGATGTACAGCTTGCCAAAAACCTCGGATGCAGGGCGATCTGGCTGAAGGAAGACAGCACACTCGGCGCCGCGGAAATTACCGGCAGCCCGGAGGAACTGAATGACGTCGTTGTTCTGGAAACAGACAACTGGGAAAAAATCTATGAACTGCTGGGGGCGGGCCGGCGCCTCATACAGCATGAAAGGAATACGCATGAAACCAGGATCAGCCTTACCCTGGACCTTGATGGCAGGGGCTTCACCAACATCCGTACAGGGCTTCACTTTTTCGACCACATGCTCGATCAATTGGGACGGCACAGCGGCATTGATATAACGCTCCGGGTATCCGGCGATCTTCAGACAGACGAGCATCACACGATCGAAGATACCGGCATTGCCCTTGGTGAGGCTTTTGCCCGGGCACTGGGAAATAAAACGGGCATTGAGCGGTATGGTTTCACCCTTCCGATGGATGATTGCCTGGCGCAGGTGGCCATTGATTTCGGGGGAAGAAGCTGGCTGGTATGGGATGCCGTATTCAAAAGGGAACGTATCGGCGATATGCCCACAGAAATGTTCAGCCATTTCTTTAAATCATTCTCCGATGCCGCCCGGTGCAACCTGAACATAAAAGCGGAAGGAGAAAACGAACACCATAAAATTGAAAGCATTTTCAAAGCACTGGCCCGTGCCATCCGCCAGGCCGTTAAAAGGGATACAGGCAATATGCAGTTGCCCAGTACCAAGGGAATCTTGTAAACAGTTACTATTTATTATGAAACTCGCTGTCATAAAATACAATGCTGGAAATATCCAGTCCGTTCGCTTTGCCCTCGAACGCATCGGTGTACAGCCGGTGGTAACAGATGACCCGGAAGAGATCGCCGCTGCCGACAAAGTGATATTCCCGGGTGTGGGGGAAGCCAGCAGCGCCATGCAGTACCTGAAGGAAAAAAAACTCGACCGGGTCATTACTTCATTAAAGCAGCCGCTGCTGGGCATCTGTCTTGGCATGCAACTGCTGTGCGGGTTCTCGGAAGAAAATAATACAGTGTGCCTGGATGTATTTCCAGGCGTACGGGTAAAGAGGTTTCGCCCGGAAGACCTGTCCCTGAAAGTTCCGCAGGTCGGATGGAATACGATCTATGCCCTGAACACACCGCTTTTCAGGGCGGTAAAAGAAAACGAGTACTGCTATTTCGTTCACGGCTATTATGCCGGTATTTCCGGGCTGACCATCGCCAGGGCTGATTATGGCCATGAATACAGTGCAGCCCTGCAAAAAAATAATTTTTACGGGGTACAATTCCATCCCGAAAAATCGGCTGCAGCCGGTGAACTGATCTTAAAAAACTTTCTTTCTATGTAGATGTTCTGAAAAAGATATTGCGGCAGGCTTTTTCCGTCCAGATCAACCGTTAAAAGGAATTTTATCATTCCGGCCATTGATGTGATAGATGGAAAATGCGTAAGGCTGACGAAAGGGGATTTCAGCCAGAAGAAGATTTACAATGAAGACCCGCTGGAAGTGGCAAAGCAATTTGAAGATGCCGGGCTGCAACGCCTGCACCTGGTGGATCTCGACGGGGCCCGGACGGGTGAGGTGATAAACTGGAAGGTGCTGGAAAGGATAGCCGGGAAAACAAACCTGGTCATTGACTTCAGCGGCAGGCTCAGTACCCGCAGAATACAGCTATTGCATTCGATTCGGGTGCCGCCGCTGCAGCGGTGGGCAGTATCGCTGTGAAAGATGAGGCCGCTTTTTCGGGCTGGCTCACCGATTTTGGCGCTGCCCGCTTCATTATCGGGGCAGATGTATGTGATGAATTTGTTGCCGTCAGGAGCTGGACAGAAACGCCGGTATTACGGTGTTTGACCTGATGGTCGGTACAGAACAAGGGTGTCACCCAATTCATTTGCACTGATATTGGCAAAGATGGTTACTGGGAAGGGCCCTCTGTGATCCTGTACCGGAAGATCCTGAATGCTTTTACTTCCATCGATCTGATTGCCAGCGGCAGGGTGGCCGCTGTAAACGACCTGGAATGCTTCGGGAGGCCGGTTGTGAAGCAGTGATCATCGGTAAAGCCATTTATGAGCAGCGGATAGCATTAGCGGACCTGAAAAAATTCAATTAAGCATGCTGACCAAAAGGATCATACCCTGTCTTGATATAAAGGAGGGAAGGACGGTGAAAGGGACAAACTTTCTCCGGCTCCGGGATGCCGGTGACCCGGTGGAACTTGCCATCCGGTACTGCGCCGAAGGGGCGGATGAACTGGTCTTCCTGGATATCACGGCAACAAACAAAAAGCGTAAGACCCTGGCAAAGCTGGTACGGGAAGTAGCCACACATATCAACATTCCTTTTACCGTTGGCGGCGGCATTTACTCCGCAGAGGATGTGAGCTTGTTACTCGGAAATGGAGCCGACAAGATATCTGTCAACACTGCTGCTGTCAACCACCCGGAACTGGTGAATGAACTGGCGGCGAATTTCGGCAGCCAGTGTGTGGTGGTGGCAGTGGATACAAAACGAATAGCCGGTGAATGGCGGGTCGTGACACATGGCGGCAGCCGGCCAACTGATAAACGGACCACCGCCTGGGTAAAAGAACTTTACCAGCGTGGTGCCGGGGAGATCCTGCTTACCTCTATGGAGAATGACGGAACAAAGAGCGGATTTGCCCTGGAAATAACCCGGGATGTGGCCTGTTCGGTTCCGGTGCCGGTCATTGCCTCTGGCGGAGCCGGTACCACGGGGCATTTTGCGGAGGTGTTCAGCCTTGCCGGTGCAGATGCGGCACTGGCGGCCGGTATCTTCCATTTCAATGAACTAAGCATTGGCGGATTAAAACGATATTTACAGCAAGAGGGTATTCCTGTCCGGATATGATCATCATAATTTTTATATCGCTGGTGGTGGTATTCTTCCTGGTGCAGCATTTCGAGAACCGGCGCCGGGAAAGGATAGCAGATCATCAGGAAAGAAGAAGGGAATCGTTTAACAACCTGCTGAACACGTTAAAAGAAAAGAAAGAAAATGACACAGAAAATAAGTCCTGATTTTTCAAAATATGCGGATGGTCTTATCCCGGCCATTATACAGGACCATCTCACCGGTAAAGTGCTGATGCTCGGTTTTATGAATGAAGAAGCCTTCGGCAAGACCCGGGAGGAAGGAATCGTTACTTTCTTCAGCAGGAGCCGGCAGGTGTTATGGAAAAAAGGAGAAACGTCTGGCAACTATCTTTATGTAAAGGAAATACTTCAGGATTGCGACAATGACAGCTTACTGATAAAAGCCGGGCCGGCCGGTCCTGTCTGCCATACCGGTGCCGACACCTGTTTCCATGAAAACAATAAACGGTTTACCCTGGAGAAACTGGAATCCGTGATAGCCGAAAGAAAAAACAATCCTTCCGGGTCATCCTATACCTCCTCGCTTTTTTCCCGCGGCATTAATAAGATCGCCCAGAAGGTGGGTGAAGAAGCAGTGGAACTGATCATAGAAAGTAAGGACGATAACCCGGATCGTTTCCTGGAAGAAGCGGCGGATCTCCTCTACCATTACCTTGTTCTCCTGCAGGCGAAGGGCCACACGATAGCGGATGTAATGGAAAAACTGGCCGGAAGAAGTAAATAGATTAATGGAAGCGGCTTAACTGAATGGTATGAAGACCTCGAGCACACAGCCTTCGCCGGGTGCTGATTTGAATTCAGCGTAGCCATTGTAATAGCGGGCCCGTTTGTGGATATTGGAGATACCGATCCCCCGTTTTGCCTGCCGGGGATTAAAGCCCCTGCCATCATCTTTTATAACCAGGATCGCATCATCTCCTTTCTTCTGCAGCAGCAGCTCAACGGATCCGGCACCGCTGTGGTTCATGATATTCTTGAACTGTTCCTGTATGATACGGAACAGCGTTACCTGTTTTCCCTGTTCAAGCATGTCCATCTCGCTGTCGTGGGTAAACCTGATCTTCAATTTGGTGGTAAGCTCAAGATCATCCACAAAAGCGCTAACACTCTTGATAAGGCCATTTTCCCTGAGTTCAGGTGTAACAAGTTCCCGGGAGAGTTTACGGATCTCTTCCACCGCCAGTTTGAGGTACGTAATGCTCTTTTCCTTGATCTGTTTTTCCTCCTTGCTCGCCGGCGTCAGCAGGTCCACAAACAATTTTGCGGTAGAGATGATCTGGTTTACATTATCATGTAATTCGTGCCCGATACGGGTCCTCTCCTTTTCCTGCACCCGGATGGCGGTCTCTGATATTTCCTTCTGGTGGTTGATCTTTTCTTTCAGCAATTCATCTTCCAGTTCCTTCAGGTTGGTCACATCCTGCAATGAACCGATCATCCGTATGGGCAGCCCGTTCTCATACACAACAAAACCTTTGTCCAGCATATGCTTATAGGTACCGTCTGCACATTTGAACCGGTACTGGTCTTCCCAGGATTTCTTTCCGTTGTCGGTTACCTCCCTCACTTTATCACTCACCCTGTTCCTGTCTTCGGGGTGAATCCTCCTGAACCACCAGGACAATCCTTTTGTATCTTCCTGCGGATAGCCGATCATGTCCATCAGTGCATCGTTGCGGAAGATATAACCGGTTTGCATATCCCATTCCCAGATAGCATTAGCAGAGGCCCTTGAAAAAAGCAGCAGCCGTTCATTTGCCTCCCGTAAGCGGTTTTCGGCAACGAGTTTATCCTCCACATCTATAGCATGGCCACCGATCATCCGCCGGCCGCTCACATCTGTGATCGGGAAAATATTGATCCGGAAAAAAAAGGTGGTGCCATCATCCCTTTTTACCCGTTCCATGTAATCGACGGCCTCGTTTTTAAAAAGTACCTGCAGGTGTTTTTCGAACAGGACCCTGAAGACGGGGCCGGGTATAAGTGCAGACACATCCCGGCCGGTTGCCTTTTCTTCCGTCAGGTTGAAGTACTCATAAAAGGATTTGCTGGCGGTAACCAGTTTCGCATCCTCATCAATTACCCACGCAAGGTTGGGGGTATGCTGCATGAAGACATCAAAGAAATGTTCCCGCTGGCCCGGGGAATGAATTGGGCCATTTTGCTCCGGCAGTCCTTCTTTCAGGAAGGTTTCTTTACTGTCCTCCTTTTGTTCAAAGCTGTTTTGTACGGCAACCGCCCCGCCCGGGTGCACACCGTTACACTCTTCCAGTACTGCTGTTCCGGTTTCAGTATCGAGCCTGAACCCTGCACAGAAAAATTGTTGTACCTCATCCTGCCCGGCGGCAAGCGGAAAGACATTCCATTTCATGGGTTGATAGGAACCATTCCTGACGAAGACCTCTGCACTGCCCCAGGTGCCCTTGCGGGCACAATCTTTCAGGGCGGAAAGGAATTGTTCGTGATGATCAGGATGAATGAGTTCAAGAAAACCGGTCTTGCTCTGTCGGGGGTGCTGCAGGTGAAAGGTCTGTGTCATCCGGGCATTCGCATTCCTGATAAGACCATCACCGTCTATAATGGACAGAAAAAGGTCATCCCGTTGCCCGCCGGAATTGATAAGATTCTTTAGCTGGTTCCACCTGGTTCGCATAGTAGCCGGTTTAAAGATCCGCAGACTTTTCACAGGGTTCTCAGGCCACCAGGGTTGAAATGGCCCCGTAGTCGTTGGATTTATCGAGAAAATGTTTTGCTCCGAGCTGAAGGCACTGTTGCCGGTAGTACGCATCCGCATGATTAGTGATCATGATCACTTCACATTCGGGACGTTGCTGCCTGAACAATTTCAGTAATTCAATACCGTTTTTGCCCGGCAGGTTAATGTCGAGCAGCACAACCTGGTGCGGTTCAGCCATAAAAAGGGTCCTCGCTTCCTCAAAATCCGTTGCCACATTTATACCGGATATACCTTCCACGTCTTCTAACAGGCTCATCAGTCTTTTTACAAAATTCATGTTGTCATCAACAATCAGTACAAGTTTCCCTTTTTTCATAGTTTACACTTTCCGCTTGCAAAAAAAGGAATACTGCCGGTGCAGATAAATAGAAGCAGCCTGATATTACTGTACATATCCGGGGCCTGAATTGTCGTATTTTATCTACAAATCAATTCCCTTCTTCAACAAGGCCATTCTCCACTGCATACTGAATGATATCTGCATTGGTCTTCATATCCATTTTTTCCATGATACGGGCACGCCAGGTGCTTATCATATGGGGACTTACGGCCAGCGAGGCCGCAATATCCGTCAGCGAAATTCCGCTAACGAGTTTCAGCAATACCTGGTGCTCCCTTTCGCTCAGTAATTCATGCGGCAGGAGCCCGGCTTCCCGACGGAGCGTCTCTGCTAGCTTTTCGGCCACCAGCGCCTGTATATAACGCCGGCCGGATAAGATCGTCCTGACAGCATGAAAAAGTTCTTCTGTCGCTGCATCTTTGTTCAGGTAACCCGATGCCCCCATACTTAAGACCTTTACAGCATACTGCTCTTCCGGCAAAATACTTACAATAAGCAATGGCTGATCGGGCTTTTGCTGCTTGATCTGCCGGATCGCTTCCAATCCGCCACCGCCGGGCATGGAGAGATCTGAAATGATGATATCCCAGTTCTCCGCCAGGGCCTTCTCAATGAGCATACGTGTGTCTTCCGCCTCCGCAATATAGAGAGGGGAAAACCCGTCCACTAATATCTGCCTGATACCGCGGCGAACAATGGCATGATCGTCAGCAATTAATATTCTTATCATTTGAATAAGACACCGGTAACAGGGGCTCCTGTACCTGCATGTCACCGGGGAGTAAATTTTAAAAAAATCGGGGCGGGAAGTTGTAATGAAGGATTTTTTTAGTTGTAGTAGTTCAACTACGATGGCCTCCGGTCAGATGAGCTTTTTCTCCAAGGCATAGCGGGTGATATCTGCATTGGTCTTCAGCCCTGTTTTGTCCAGTATCCGGGAACGATAGGTACTTACCGTGGTGGCGCTGAGTGAGAGCTGTTCCGCTATCTCGGTGATCGATTTACCGGTGGCAATCATCTTCATGACATCAAACTCCCGGTTGCTGAGTTGCTCATGAGGCTCCCGATGCTTATCTGCATCGAGTGCCCCGACAAGTTTCTCTGCTATACCCGGTGTAATGAATTTACGGCCATTACGTATTGTTTGTATGGCCCCGATCAGTTCCTGGTGAACAGCATCCTTGGAAAGGTACCCGGCTGCGCCTGCTTTGAAAACCCGGACCGCATACTGATCTTCCGGATGCATACTCATGATCAATACGGGCAGCTCCGGTTTTATTTCTTTTACCTGTTCCAGGGCTTCGAGCCCGCTGCGGCCGGGCATGGTGATATCACAGATCACCAGGTCCCATTTTTCCTTAATCACCTGCACGATCAGGCTCTCCACATCCCCCACTTCGGCGATCAGGGCTGTGGGATACTCTTCGAGTATCAGTTGTTTAAGGCCTTTGCGGACGATAGCATGGTCATCTGCGATTAAAATCCTGATCATAATCATTCATTTAGGATTCTTTCAACGGCACACTGACACGTACGATCGTGCCCTTTTCGGGACTGCTTTTAATATCATAGCTGCCCTTAATAATAGCAATTCTTTCTTTCATGCCCAATATGCCGAGTGTTCTTTTTGTTTTGATGCTTTCCGGTAAAAAGCCCTTCCCGTTATCTTCTACGGTGAGTATCAGCCTCTCACCTTCCTGCGCCAGTTTTACTTTGGCCAGGGCTGCTTCTGCATGACGGGCCACATTGGTAAGGCTTTCCTGGAAAACCCTGAATAAAGTAATAGCCGTTTTAGTCTCCAGTTTTATGTCCCGGTTATCTATATCGGTCTGGATCGTAATACCTGACCGGTTCATAAATTCCTGTGCATGCCATTCAATAGCTGCCGGAAGCCCCAGGTCATCGAGCATACTGGGCCGCAATTCCGAAGATATCCGGCGGACAGATCGAACGGTATTATTGATCATCTCCAGTAAACCATTCAGGCGCTCCACCACGGCTTCATCCGCCCCGGCCAGTTTTTTCTTCAGCCAGGAGATATCCATTTTCAGCACTGTCAGCTGCTGCCCCAGTTCATCATGGATCTCCCGGGCAATATGCGACCGTTCTTCTTCCCTTACATTCTCAAGATACCCATTAAGCTCCCTTAACTGCTGGTATGATTCTTCCAGTTTTCTTTCGGCCCATATCCTGTCACTGAGGTCACGGATAATGGAAAGAAAGCGGCCATCCGGAAGCTGCTGTGATTTAATTTC
Organism: Chitinophagaceae bacterium; assembly: GCA_046329665.1. Lineage (GTDB taxonomy): Bacteria > Bacteroidota > Bacteroidia > Chitinophagales > Chitinophagaceae > JJ008. Next base: position 139,110 of record JAXLUG010000007.1, read on the forward strand.
TGTTTCCACCACGGCACCGTCTTTGCGAAGCACCTTCCGCTGTTTTACTTTTGACTGCCCTTTTCTCAACACATCGAAACGCACCGGGTCTGTTTCTACTTCTTCCTCTGTGAACAGATCATTCAGGTGCATGTGCAGGAGTTCTTCCTTACTATAACCGAGCAACAGGGTAAGTCCTGTATTTACGTCGAGTAACCTGCCTTCTTCATCAAACAGTATTATGGCATCATGGGCCTGTTCTACCAGGGTGCGGTACTTTTCTTCATTTCTTGCCAGGGCAGTCTCGGCTGTTTTTCTTTCGGTCATGTCCCTCGTTACTCCCAGTACACTGATGATCTCTCCTTCCGGGTTCCGGAAGGGCACAATATTCACCTCGCACCATCTTTTTCTTCCTTTCAGTGTGATCATTTCAAATTCAAGTAAACCGCCCTGGCCGGCAAATGCTTTCCTGACCATGGCTTCCGCTTTTTCTTTTTGCGGTGCTGCCACCACGGTAAGCAGGCTCTTTCCCAATACCTGTTCGTAGCTGTCCGCATCGATCATATTCATGCCCCCTTTGTTGATATCGATCAGGTTACAGTTTACATCCATCAGTTTTATACACTCGGGATCTGTATCAAGAATGGTCCGCAACCGGTGTTCGCTTTCCTTTACCTTTTTCTGTACTTCATAAACAGGCGTCATATCCACCATGGAGCCGATCATCCGGTAAGGTTTACCGTCTTTGTTCAGCATGATATATCCCCTGTCGAGGATATTGATATAGGAACCGTCTGCCTTTCTGTACCGGTATTCATCCCGCCAGGTGGCGGCTGTGCCGGTGATCGCTTCCAGGAATTTAGGGCGCACCCGCTGCAGGTCTTCCGGGTGTATGTTTTCAAACCATTCCCGGAGCTCCACGAGTTCCTTTTGTTTTTTGTACCCGAGGTTGGCATAATAGTTATCATTCCACCAGAGCAGGTTATCTGCCAGGTTCAGGTCCCACACAATATCTGTGGTTGCCTTCGACACCATCTGGAACCGGGCATTGGTCTTGATGATATCTTCTTCTGCTTTCTTTTTTTCGGAGATATCGGTTGTACTGACGAACCCTCCGGTGATATTCCCTTCTGCATCCTTTACCGGGCTGTAGCGCACCCTGCGCCATGCCGTTTTGCCGCCGATCTCATTGGTGAATTCATACTCTACGCTTTCCCCGTTAAACACCCGCTGGTAATTCTCCCGGATAAATTCCAGCCTGTCCGGCGGAAAGATATCGAGGATACAGGTGCCGGTATCCACTTCTTTATTCCAGAGAAGGCTGAGGTTCTTCCGGGCGGTGGCATTGATCAGGGTAACCCTGAAATTCTTATCGATCACATAAAAATCATCCGCACTGCTGGAAAGGATATGCCTGATCTTTTCTTCTGAATCTTTTAACCTGGCCTCGGCCATTTTCCGGTCAGTAATATCCCGGATAAAGGCACAGAAGAATGCCGTATCTCCCCGCTTCACCGGGATCACGGACAGTTCAACCGGAAATTCATTACCGCTTTTATTGACCGCATTTACTTCAATGATCCGGCTGAGGATGCGGCCTTGCCCGGTAGACTTGTACACTTCCATGCCTTTACGATGTGCATCCCGGTATCTTTCCGGTATGATCGTTTGGGCAAGGTCTTTTCCAAATGCTTCTGCTTCTGTCCAGCCAAAAATCTTTTCGGCCTGCGGTGTCCAGACAGTGATCTGCCCGTCCATATCGGCGCAGACGATCGCATCCAGGGCCGAGTTCATGATCAGCCGGCGTGTTTCTTCGCTTTCGATAATGGCCCGCTCGGCTTTCTTTCTTTCGGAGATATCGATGATACTGCCGCGGATAAGCACACCCGTGTCAGAAGGCAGTTTTACCAGCCGCACTTCGCAGCTGATCAGGTTGCGCTGTTTATCACAATGTGTCCATTCAAACGAGGGTTTCTCCCCATTGATGGCCAGTTGTATCTTTTCCATTGCACACTCCATCGATGGTCTTCCGTCCGGCTGGAAAGCGGGGCTTACATCGGCCGGGCCCCTTGTCAGCAGTTCTTCTTTTGTCATTTTGAACAGCCCGGCGGCACTCTCGCTTACGCTTACGAACTTGCCCTTTCTGACATCGAGGACCACAAGGGCTTCCACGGCATTCTCCACCAGGGCCCGGTAGCGTTCCTCGCTTTGCAGGATCTTCTCTTCGGCGGTCTTTCTTTCCGTAAGGTCAATAGTGGTACCAAATAAGAGTGTAATGTTTCCTTTCTCATCATGCTGCGGTTCGGCAGTGGTGCCGATAAATTTCCGTTCCCCTGTCGGGGTATGTATCCAGAATTCATAGCTGGTCAGCCCGCCGGTCTCCAGTGCTTTCCGGATCGTTTCCATAACCCTTTCCTTATCCTCTTTATCAACCCTGCGCAGAAAATCTTCCAGTGTGCCCTGGAAACCTTCTGCTGCTTCCCCGAATATCCGGTAAGTACCTTCGGACCATGATACCTGTTTCGTGACGACATCCCATTTCCAGTATCCTGTTTTACCCACCAGCTCCGAATATTTCAGGAGCTGTAAGGCTGTACGGTTGGCTTCCTCAGCTTCTCTCCTTTCAGTGATGTCACGGATGGCAGCAGATACCAGTTTGCCCTGCGGGGTTTCGATCGGGGAAAGGCTTATTTCCACCGGGAACCGGGTTCCGTCTTTCCGCATGGCCGAAAGTTCGATCCCCGAACCCATCATCCTGGCTTCCGGGTTTTTGAAAAAAGAGTGGCGGTGTCCGGAATGCATGACAGATGCTTCCGGTGGTAAAAGGGTCTCCACGCTCCGGGAAACGAGTTCTTCTTTTTTATAACCGAATACAATTTCTGTCTGGTGATTGGCCAGTACGATCTCCCCTTTTTCATTAACAATGATCATGGCATCCGGTGCCGATTCGAGCAGGTCCCGGAACTGTGTTTCGGCCTTTTTCCGTTCGGTCACATCCATCATATTGCCCAGGAGACGGATAGCTTTTCCTTCGTCATTTCGTACGATATAACAGCGGTCATAGATATCTCTGTACCCGTTCTTTTCAGTCCTGAACCGGTATTCTGTAATGAATACATTGGTATCTGATGCCAGTGCTTTTTCCTGTTTTTGCTTCATCGCTTCCCTGTCATCCGGGTGAAGCCTTTCCAGCCATTCATGTTCGGAGGGGACGGGATCATCCGCCTTCAGGCCATAGAGTTGCTGGTGGGTTTCATTTCCCCACATCTCACCGGTTTCAAGGTTCCATTCCCATATCGCATCATTGGTGGTGCGGCTGATCAGGTCGAAACGTTCGTTGGAACGGCGTATAACTTCTTCGGCATTTTTCTGCCCGGTGATATCCTTGAAATAAACTGATATCCCTGTTCCGGAAGGATAGACGGTGGCGTCAAACCATTTTTTATAAGGGGCATAATAGAATTCTTCTTCCAGTGTCCGTTGTTCATTAAAGGCTGTTTCCACAAGGCTGAACGCAGGGGAACTGGTGGCATCGGGGAAAATGGTCCAGAGGTGTTTGCCAAGCAGGTCGGCCGGTGCGGCACCCATCACCAAGGCTGCATAATCGTTTACATACGTGAATACCCGTTCATTGTTGAGTGAGAAGAATCCATCCTGTATCCTGCCCACGATACTTTTGATCAGGGTGGTTTTCTCTTCCACCTGTGCGGAGAGTTCTTTATTGAATTCATTCAGCAGTTTCTGGTTCAGCTTGCTTTCCGTAATATCACGGATGATGATGACATATCCCGTTACTTCCGGTTTCTCATTCCTGAGTTCGGTGACCGATCCCAGGCAGTATATTTCCTTTCCGTCCTTGTTATAGGCAACCGACTCCATGGAAATACTGCCGTACCGGGCCATGCTGGCGGAAATACCGGTAATTTCTTCCGGGGTACGTCCGCTCCGGGTGATGTCGGGGGCAAATCTTCCGATGGCTTCCTGTTTTGTATAGCCAAATATTTTTTCTGCGCCATGATTCCAGCTTAATATCCTGCCGGTTTTATCGGTGGAAAAAACCGCATCGCTTGTCTGTTCAGTAAGACCGGCGAGGTAGGCGATCTGTTTTTCATTTTCCCGCCGGGTCTTTTCTTCATCAAGCAGGCGCCAGGCAAGCCAGATCAGTCCGCCCAGGGAAAGGAGGAGCATTGAAATAATGAGGCCAATGGAATACCCTGCCGCTGCTTGCCTTTGCTGGTTGGATTTCTGCAGGATGGCACGGTCTTTCTCTTCAAGTGTAAATACACCGGCCCGGATGCTGTCCATTAAAATGCGTTCCGCATCTGACCTGATGATGTTTACTGATTCGTCGTATTTGTCCTGCTGAACGGCCGCAACGGAGGTGGCGGCATAAACAACTCTCCGTTTGACAAGTCCCAGCAAGGCTGAATAGTCATTATACCGGTGAGGGTAATGATTGGCCAGTTCCCGGAGGCCGGTCGTGTCTTCGTGGAGGTTAGAGATTCCTGCCGTATAAGGGGAAAGAAAAAGGGTATCCCTGGAAATGGTATAACCCCGCTGGCCGGTTTCAATGTCCTGCAGGTCATCCAGCAGGCTTTCCAGCAGGTGAAGGGCCCGGAGGTTCTCACCTACGTTGCGGGTATCACCCACTGCATAGCGGATGTTCTTATACGCATAGAAACCAAGAAAGAGAATTATTAAGGCTATACTCAGTAAGCCGGTGATAATATTTCTCCGTGTGAATAGCCGGCGCATGTCAGGTTCGGGTTGTCTGAAATTACCTGTATACCGGCTGCAAGAATCCGGTTACAATCCATGGGTGTTGGTGAAATTCACCAATGCAGCAGTATTTTTCAGGTTCAGTTTTTTCAGGATATTATAGCGGTGTACTTCCACGGTTTTAAGTGAAATATCCAGCTCAAGGGCTATTTCCCGTGAAGACATGCCTTCTTTGATCAGTCTTACGATATCGATTTCCCTCCGGGACAGTGTATTCATATCCGGGCGGGCTCCGTCGTCTTCAAGCTCCTGCTGGGCGAGGATATTCTTCACTTCCTCACAAATGTATTTTTTGCCCTCACTCACTTCCTCAATAGCCCTGATCATTTCATCTTTTGATGAATTCTTTGTGATGTATCCCATGGCGCCTAACTGGAGCATCCGTCTGGCATAGGCGGGCATGGAGTGCATGGATATACCGATTATTTTAGAGCCGGGTGAAAACTTGCGGATCATCTTGGTCCCGTCAAAACCATTGATCGGGGACATGTTAATATCCATCAGTACGATCTTGGGCTTTTTTAGTTTGGCAATTTCCACGGCCTCTTCCACATCACTGGTCTCACCGATCACCTCGAACTGCTGAGTGCTGTTTAGGATAAATGACCATGATTCCCTAATGAGCTTATGGTCATCCACTAGCAGTATGGTGGTTTTTTCCATATACAGAGATTTATACGCCTCGGCAGGGTGTGGTTTATGTTGCATAAATTACAGATTTATAGGATTATTACGGTTGGTTAAGGGTCATTTTAAAGATATCAGATCAATATTTTTTACGATTTTAAGTAAATACTCTTACAAATAAAGGAAAAACCACACTAACGGCCTCGTGGTTTTACCTGATTAATCCGGGTGCAGATCAGGGAGGAAATAATCGTTTATTATTATGCTAAAGTATGTAGGGGAAGGCTAAGGGGAAATAGAGGTCATTCATTTAGATGGTAAAGGTAAACACTGCTGCTGCGTAGTTATTTTTCTACAACCCTGGTCGGGAAAACCATTACCAGCGGGGCGGGGCCGGGGCCTGGTGCCGCAATAAAAAAGCCGCCAGTGCAGGGTATGCCGGCGGCTCTGTGGAGGCGAGGAGAATCGAACTCCTGTCCAAACATATTCTCCAAAAGCTTTCTACATGTTTATTTTGTTTTGTTGTGTCGGGAACTAACTGGGAACAAACAACCGATTATTTCCTTAGCTGTATGGTTCTTGATCAGGCATCACAGCCTTTGCCTGCTGCATCTTGTTTTGTTTTAAGTCGGCGGCGGGGCGTGGAAACAAGCGAACCGGCCCGGCGGCCCGAATGACTACTTAATCACTGATTAGGCAGCCATGGCATACTGAGTATTGCCATTTATGGTTTTCGTATTCAGATTAAACTGCTAATTACGCAACGCAGTACATGCTTACACTTTCAAAGATCTATGCTGTCAAAACCGGGCGCCCCCGTATTAAGTTGTTAGCCGATAGTCATCAGTAAGTGTCATCCCATGAGAGGAGTTCAATACTTCGGAGAGATGAAGACAATTGACTAACGATTTGTATTTACTTTCCCCAGCCGAACCAGTCATTGCCATTGGCATAGATCATCAGGCCGAGTAACAATACCATTCCGGCTATCTGGGCATACTCAAGGAATTTTTCATTGGGTCTTTTCCCGGTGATCATTTCCCATAACGTGAACATAACATGCCCTCCATCCAAAGCCGGAATAGGCAACAGGTTCATAAATGCCAGAACGATGGACAGGAAAGCAGTGATCCGCCAGAAAGATTCCCAATCCCACTGGCTTTTCGGGAAGATGGACCCCATTGCCTTGAAACCGCCTACACCCTTGTAGCCTCCTGTTTTTGGATTTAATATCTTTTTGAACTGGTCAATATAAAATTTCAGCTCGGTACCTGCCTTCCTGACACCTGCGGGAAAAGCAGAGAAGAAACTGTATTTCGTTACATTGAGCTTCAGCCAGCCCAGACTGTCCATTTGTTCATATCCTCCGATACCATAGGGGCTGAATCCAAGTTTGCCCTCATTACTGATCGGGATCTTAAAACTGGTATCCTGGCCGTTGCGGTTAACAGTAAGCAGTACTTCTCTTCCTTTATTTTTCTGTAACTGGTTCTGCAATTCATCAAAGAACTCAAGACGTGCGGAGTCAATGGCCACGATCTTATCATCTTTTCTCAACCCGGATTGAAATGCCTTAGACGTGTCCGGCACATAATATACGGTGGCTGGTCTCCTCGGCTCCACGAAGCCATCTGCATTTTTATTCCTGTTCTCCACCAACTGGCCGATCAGGTCAACCGGGAGGTCCAGTTTTATTTCTTTATCCCCCCTCAGGATCGTCATACTGTTCCCCAATAATATCTTCCTTCGCAGCCTTTCATAATCATCGATGGGTTCACCATCCACAGACAGTATCTTGTCACCGTTCCGGATCCCGATCTTGTACAGGGTGCTGTCGACCACATGCACACCATATTTCATGGAAGCGGTTGGTATCTTCTTTTCGCCCCAGATCATCAATATGAAGGCATAGATCACAAACGCAACGATAATGTTCATGATCACACCACCCAGCATCACGATCAGGCGCTGCCAGGCCGGTTTACTCCTGAATTCCCAGGGTTGCGGCGGCTGCTTCAGCTGTTCTTTGTCCATGCTTTCATCGATCATCCCGGATATCTTTACATATCCGCCAAGCGGCAGCCAGCCAATACCATAAACAGTATCCCCGATCTTCTTTTTCACCAGGGAAAACCAGGGGTCAAAGAACAGGAAGAATTTCTCCACCCTGCATTTGAACCACCGGGCAGTGATATAGTGGCCGAATTCATGAAGCACGACAAGTATGGACAATGCCAATATAAGCTGACCTGCCTGCAGTCCCACATTCGACCAGTTTATTGCAAGTATGTTCATATATCTTCTTAAAAAAAAATCTAAACCCTGGCAGATTTAGAATTGGTAAATTATAGTCTGATTATATCCGCCGCAAAGTTACGGGCCTCCCCGTCGCTGTCAAAATATTCCTCCAGCGTCGGGTTGCCGATAAAGGGTATCCTTTCCATCGTCTTTTCGATCACATTGGTCATGTCCAGGAAATTGATCCGGTTACGGAGAAAGGCATAGACCGCTATTTCATTGGCGGCATTCATAATGCAGGGAAGGTTTCCGCCTTTGTTCAATGCTTCTATGGCCAGGCCCAGGTTGCGGAATGTTTTGACATCCGGTTCTTCAAACGTAAGGGTGCTTACTTTCCTGAAATCATACCGGGGAAAATCATTCTTTATCCGCCGGGGAAAAGCAAGTGCATACTGGATAGGAAGTTTCATATCCGGCAAACCCATCTGCGCTTTGATACTGCCATCCTCAAACTGCACCATGCTGTGTATGATACTTTGCGGATGAATGACCACCTGCACCTGTTCCGGCTTCAGGTTAAAGAGCCATTTTGCCTCAATCATTTCCAGTCCCTTATTCATCAGGGTGGCAGAATCGATCGTGATCTTGGCACCCATGCTCCAGTTCGGATGCTGCAGCGCATGCTCCCTTTTTACATTGACCAGGTAATTCGGTTTGCGGCCGATAAAAGGCCCTCCTGATGCTGTCAGGATCACTTTTTCGATCCGGTTTCGGGTCTCCCCTACCAGGCACTGAAAAATAGCGGAATGTTCAGAGTCAACCGGTATCACCGGTACCCGTTTCTCGACGGCCCGGCCCATTACAATGTCTCCCGCCACCACCAGGGTTTCTTTATTGGCCAGGGCCACGGCTTTGCCATTATCGATGGCTTTGAGGGTGGGTTTTAAACCGGCATAGCCAACAATAGCTGCCAGCATCATATCGTAACAATCCATGGCCGCCACTTCCTCCAGGGCCTTTTCCCCCGTAAACACCTTCACATCTGTGGAGGCCAGTTCCTGCTTTACCCGGGGATATTTCTTTTCATCACCGATCACCACCACATTGGGGTTGAACCGGAGGGCCTGCTCTATCAGCAATTCCTCGTTGTTCTGTGCCGTTAAAACTTCGGCGGAGAATTTATCCGGGTTAGCGGCAATTACCTCCAGGGCCTGGGTTCCGATCGATCCGGTGGAACCAAATATGGCAATTCGTTTCTTTACAGTTTCCGTATTCATTCAGCTTTTCAAATTACTAATTAATCAAATTAATTAATAATCATTTCTTCTTTCCATTTCAGCAGTTCGTCTGCGATCTTCCGGTCGTTACTGAGTCTTGGCACTTTATTCTGCCCGCCCAGCTTACCGACCGACCGCATGTATTCAATAAAACCATTCTTCCTGACAGGTGTGACCCTGAGCGGTTTCAGGATATTACCACTGATCAGGTCATCATAGTATACGTTCTTTTCCCGCAGGTGCTGGTCCAGCCTGCTGGCAAAAGCTTCCATGTTCTGCGGCAGGTTCTCAAATTCCACAAACCATTCGTGGTAGGATTTCCCTTCATCACTGCTTACATATGGCGCCACGGTGAATTCGGTGATATGCACGTTTTCCTCCGTAGCGGTCTTCAGCATACTGGCCTCCACTTCTTCCCCGATCACATGTTCGCCGAAAGCAGATATAAAATGTTTTGTCCGGCCCGTTACCACCAGCCGGTAGGGATTGGTGGAAACAAATTTTACGGTATCACCAAGGTTGTATCCCCACAGCCCTGCATTGCTGTTTATGATGAGGGCATAGTTTTCGCCTGCTTTTACCTCCCGCAACGAAAGCCGGGACGGGTTGTCCTTGAAGATCTCAGCTGCCGGGACGAATTCGAAGAAAATACCGCTGTTGGTATTCAGCAGCAGTCCTTCCGCCTGTTGCGAATCCTGGAAAGCAAAGAAGCCTTCACTGGCCGGGAACAGTTCGATCGTATCTATCTTCCGGCCAATACTCTCAAACAGTTTGGCCTTGTAAGGTTCAAAGTTTACACCCCCCTGTACCATTACACTGAACTGGGGGAACAGTTCGCCCACCTTCTTTCCGCTTCTTTTGATCAGCTCATCAAAATACATCTGCATCCAGGGGGGTATCCCGCTGATAAGGGTCATGTTCTTATCGATCGTTTCTTCCACGATCTTCCTGAGTTTGGTCTCCCAATCCTCTATACAATTCGTTTCGTAGGAAGGAAGCTGGTTGGTGCGCAGGTATTTCGGTACATGATGATTCACAATACCGCTCAGCCTGCCGGTAGGGATACCGCCTACCCTTTCCAGTTCGGGTGAACCGGAAAGAAAGATCATTTTTCCATCGGCAAAACGGGTATTACCAGTTTCGGCCATGTAGCAAAGCAGGGCATTGCGGGCGGTGTTGATATGATTGGGAATGGAATCTTTGGTGATGGGGATATACTTGGTACCACTGGTGGTACCGGATGTTTTGGCAAAATAGATGGGCTTGCCTTTCCAGAGAACATTGTGCCGGCCTTCTTTGATCCGGTCGATCCAGGGCCTCATTTGTTCATAATCCACCAGGGGGACTGCCTGCCGGAACTCTTCGTAGGAATGGACCTGGTCCAGCCGGGTTTCCTTGCCAAATTCGGTATGCTGACCCGTTCTGACAAGATTTTTCAGGATCAGGTCCTGGTCGGCCAGGGCTGAGCCCATACCTTTGCGGATACCTTTATATATATATGAGGCAAACGGTTTGGCTAAAAACGACTTGATTTTCATACACTACGCTGCAGGTTTGCAAATATAAAGGATGCCTTCTCAATACCGGGTTATTAAATGGCCAAAATCCGGGGGCAAACCGGGTGGCCGGAGGTGAGTAATTCTTTGATTTTCTGTTTGCCGTCAGAACTTTTCCCCCTACCTTTGCCGCCCCAACTTAGCGCCATGCCAGGTTGGTAACATCCTAATTTTTAGCGTATGATAGCCGTTGTAAAAGTAGCTGGTCAGCAATTTAAAGTAGAAAAAGACCAGACCCTGTATGTACCGCATGTGGAAGGTAAGGCTGGTGATACCATCAACCTGGAAGCATTACTGGTTGATGCCGGTGGTAAGCTGACCGTAGGCAGCGATGTAAAATCAAAAGTAGAGGCCGAGATCCTGGACCAGGTGCAGGGAGATAAAGTGATCGCCTACAAACAAAAAAGAAGGAAAGGCTTCCGCAAGAAAAAAGGTCACAGGACCGAGTATACAAAAATTAAAGTAACCTCCATTAAGTAACAAAAACACACCGATCGCTGCCGGGACCCGTTTCCACAGCGTATGGTTATTGGAATTTAAATCTTAATCAGATGGCACATAAGAAAGGTGAAGGCAGTGTAAAGAACAACCGTGACTCACAAAGCAAGCGCCTGGGTGTAAAAATTTACGGCGGACAACCGGCTATCTCCGGTAATATCATCGTTCGCCAGCGTGGTACTGTTTATCATCCCGGAAAGAATGTTGGTGTCGGAAAAGATTATTCACTCTTTGCATTGAGTGACGGGGTGGTTGAATTCAAGAAAGGAAGGAACAACAGAACTTACGTTTCCGTTGTGGAAGCCGGTGCATAACACTTCAGCCTGATCAGTATTTAATGGGCCGGAACATCATTTCGGCAAAAAAAAATTTGGGTAGTATAAAATAATTATTATTTTTATACTGTTAACCCATTTTTACTAACATTAAATTCTAAAAAAATGGCTACTAAGAAAAAAGCTGCTAAGAAAAAAGCTGCTCCTAAAAAGAAAGCTGCTAAGAAAAAGAAATAAGTTTCGACAAATTTCTTGAATGAAATAGAAAGTCCTCCGCAACACGGAGGACTTTTTTTGTCCGGGCCATCCTGATTGCAAGAGCCCGGCACCAGCCACGGCCAAACTTTAATAAATTAGCAGCATGGATAACTCCGCCATAGCCGACAACTTCGATCTGCTCGCCAAACTGATGGATATCAATGGTGAAAATTCCTTTAAAACAAAGACCTACGCTGTTGCAGCTTTCAACATCGAAAAACTGCCCATGCAGCTAAAAGATACCCCCCGGGAGAAACTCTTTGGCATAAAAGGCATTGGGGACAGTGTGGGGAAGAAGGTTATCGAAATGCTGGATACCGGTAAACTGGCAGTACTGGAGGAATACATTCAGAAAACACCCCCGGGGGTGACCGAAATGCTCAATATTAAAGGCATCGGGCCCAAAAAAATACATACGATCTGGAAAGAAATGGGCATTGAATCGATCGGTGAACTGCAATATGCCTGCAATGAAAACCGGCTGACCCTCTACAAAGGCTTTGGTGAAAAAACCCAGGCCAACGTGCTGGAGTCAATCGCTTTCTATTTCCAGAGCCAGGGCCATTTCCTGTATGCACAGCTTGAGGAGGTTTTCCCGCAGGTGGAGGGCTACCTGAAAAAGATTTTCTCCCCGGATAAGGTCAGGGTAACCGGCCACTATCGCCGCCAGGCCCTTACTATCGAAGAGCTGGAATTTATCGTCCTGGAACCTAATGAGCATGTAAAACCAAAATTCCTGACCGCACAGCCTCCGGAATTGCTGGAAGAGAACCCGGATAGCCTTTTATATAAACTGAAGAATGGTCTGAAGCTGCGGTTGTACACCGGCGGAACCAACCGGGCAGCAGAACTGTTCAGAACAACCGGTGAATCATCATTCCTGGAAGCATTCCGTCATGCATTTCCCGACCTTAAATACAAGGGTGATGAATCAGCGGAAGATGAGGTCCTTTTCAGCAAGGCTGGTATCCCGTATATCCCGCCCTGCATGAGGGAAACAGCCGAAGTGATCGGGAAAGCAAAGGCCGGCAAATTACCCGTACTGATACAACCGGGGGACATCCGTTCGATCATTCACAGCCACAGCAACTGGAGCGACGGGACCAATACACTGGAGGAAATGGCCGATGCCTGTATCAAACAGGGGTTTGAATACCTGGTCATCTCCGATCACTCACAAACGGCCGGGTATGCCAACGGACTGAAGGAAGACCGCATCAGGGCACAGCACAAACAGATCGACGAACTGAACCAGCAACGGGCCCCCTTCAAGATCTTCAAAAGCATTGAAAGCGATATCCTGAATGATGGCAGCCTCGACTACCCGGATACAGTATTAAAAACTTTTGACCTGGTGATCGCCTCGGTGCACAGCAACCTGAAGATGACAGAAGAAAAAGCAATGTCACGGCTGATAAAGGCGATCGAGAACCCGTATACCCGCATACTGGGCCATATGACCGGGCGGCTGCTGCTGAGCCGTAACGGCTATCCTGTCGATCATAAAAAGATCATCGAAGCCTGCAAAGCCAATAACGTGGTGATAGAGATCAATGCCCACCCCCGCCGGCTGGATATCGACTGGCGGTGGATCGACTATGCGATCAGCAAAGGCGTATTGTTGTCCATTAATCCCGATGCACACTTTATCGAGGGATATAAAGACGTGAAATACGGCGTACTGGCCGGGCAAAAAGGCGGGCTGACGAAAGAATGGAATCTGAGCAGTTTTGGGCTGAAGGAGTTCGAGCAATGGCTGAAGAAGAAATAAGACTTGTCAGCAATGAGAGAGGAAGGACGAAGTGAGCAATCAGACCGATCGCCTGGAATGTTCCTCTGTAATAACATTTTAGATATTGCTCAATTTTCTTTCAACAGATCACTCCCGGATAAGGTTATCACTTTGAGAAATATCCGGCTTATTCCTCAGCAGCTGCTTTACTGTACTCCAGCAGATCGCCTGGCTGGCAATCAAGCACCCTGCAAATAGCTTCGAGGGTATCAAAACGCACGCCTTTTGCCTTTCCTGTTTTTAAGATGGATAAGTTTACAATCGTCAATCCTACTCTTTGTGAAAGTTCGTTTAATGACATTTTACGTTTAGCCATCATTACGTCCAAATTGACTATGATTGCCATATACTATATAAATTTTTCGTTTTCTGATTTTACTGAAATCGCCTTGCTGACAAACTGCTTAACGGTCCAGAGTATTATCACTAACAACAGGTACATCGTTTGTGGCTCTTTAAAAAATAATATGTTGGTGAGAAATCGGACAGAGTAATTCAGCAGGCTTTCTGCATTTACTTCATTTATGTGAGTGTCATTATAGCTGCTGAACCCCAGTTTTACTATACCCAAAACCGCAAGTGCAATGCAGGAATAAATGGTTCTGTCAAGTACGACTATACACTTGCCATCAAAAAAACCTGTTTGTTGATATTTATTAAAGAGTTGTAGTAACAGGTAACCGGCATACAAAAAAACCAGGTTGTTACATATCTGAACAAGGAACCAGATCATTGGTTCCTGGCCGGCAGGCACAACAAAAGAAGTCTTATCTATAATAAATGATGTAAACCAACGAATATGGTAAATCAATGCAATTGCGGTTAGAAAGATTGCACCCCATAATGCTGACTTAATAAGAATTGATTTGGGAAAAATTGTCTTGCCCATAATGGTTTGATTTAAGTGATTGGGCAAATGTATAAATATTTTAATTATAAAATTAAATATTTATCGTTTTATTTTAAATGTTTTCTCCGCTTACCTTCCTTACCTCCTGACCTCAGGAAGCTAAAGATCATCAATCCCTACCTTATAAAGTCTGAAACACATGTTCTTCCGGTCTTAATTCTCCTCTTGTTCATCTGTTCTGCATTCATTGGTGTTTATTAACCATACAAGGCATACAAGAAATACAAGGTCATCGGCACAGTTTCTTGTATGCCTGTATGTCTTGTATGGTTCAGATCAATTGCTTTTCAATTTTATCTTCCTTTCCGATCCATCATGCCTCTCACTCAAATAATGCTGCTTCAGCACATCTTCCCCGTATTCATTTCCTTTTTCCCGCCAGATGGCATGGATATGATTAGCGTCGTTTCTCGGGCCGCCGTTGTTATCAAATTCGATCAGGAACCCAGGCCCGTTGAGTACAAAATAATGTGCTTTCTTTTCCTCATACGCTCCTATCCAGCCAAACCAGACCTTATCGATACCGGCCTTCAGTATCTTATCATATTCGGCCACCGCTTTATCATACTCCATATTGAACACAAATTCCCGGATGATGTATTGCAGCACCGCTTTCTGCATGTCATTCATCTCAGCACCTCGTAACCCCCAGTTATCCACCAGCCGTTTACCGCTTTCTGCTGAGGTGATGATGTCCGACGGCACCGCCTTCGACATGGTCGCCTTCTTTTGCTGGCCGGGCGATAAAAGGCCGATCAGTTTCAGCCCCAGGTCTTCCTCCTGCCCCAGTACCCGCCAGCCGGCATACTCGGAGAACATACATTCTGCCGGATCCGTACCTACGAAGAAAGGAGTGACCGATATCTTATCATTCACGAAAGTGAAGTTGACCGATAAATGGTGCCCTTCCAGTTTATATCCCCACACACTGTCCGTCGGTTGTCCGAAAAAAGCGAAATAATAATTCCGGTGCGACCATAGCAATGTTTGTACAAACGTATGCACGGTATCATTGATCTCTTTACGGTAATACATGCTGTCGTAAAAGCTGTTCAGCAGGTTATCCAGGTGCATGATGCTGGTGGCCTTCAGGTATCCCTGTGAACTCAGGGAGGCAGAAAGAATGCGGTGCACCAGCCTTCTTTGTTCATCATTCATATTACCGATACTGGTGCCGGCCCTTGCCCGGAGACCTACCGGCAGGTTATTCCATTTTAAGCGGGCGGTGTCGGTAAAGGCCAGCCGGCCGGAATAATTCTGCATTTTATCAAAAGAATTGTACAAAGCAACGGCAGGCTGCTTAATATCATTGTAATAACTGTTCTGTGCTTGGATAGTAAACGTACAGAACAGGATACCGAGCATTGCTACGGTAAAACGGAATGGGGTGGCCATAGAAGGGGTTGGTTGGTGGTGAAAGAAATGAGTCTGACTGAAGATAGTTAATTTTTGATTGATGGTCGCCAATCCCACTCCGGTTGCCGGAAGAAAAGTAAAGGCTGTAATAGTTGCCGCTTATGTTCCAGGAGGGACCCGTTAAGCTGCACAAACTGTAACTCATGCAGCAAAGCTTACCCTGTTCTGCGAAGTCCCGGGCATCACAACGTTTATCTTCTCTGCCGCTTTCATACTTTCCTCTCTGTTCGGATTACACCAGATTTATTTAAAGTGTACACCAAAATTGGTGAGGAATCTTTGATTTATAATTTCTTTTATTCTAAATGAAGTTATATACCCAACCCTTTACGTTACTATGAAAGTATATTCGCCGGTATAACTATTTTAATCCTTAGCATTTGAATTTTTAATTTTAAACCGATCCCTATGTACAGAAAAGTGGTATTGTTCTTTTTGCTGCCTGCCATTACACTTATTACATTTCTTCTGTCCTGCCAAAAACCGGTTGATCCCCAGCCTGTCCCACCACCGGGAGGAGGCGGCAGCAATGGGGGGCCTACCCTGCCTCCTACCCCGTATGATTATGCCGGCGCAAGCGCCAGTATGCCCGTCTACCTGAAGAATTTCATTTCGGCTAATCCGGCTATAGACAATATGCCGGTAACAAACCCCATTACAAATGATGGCGCAACCCTTGGCAGGGTATTATTCTACGACAAGTCCCTTTCACTGAATAATACAATTGCCTGCGCCTCCTGCCACCACCAGGATAAGGGATTTGTGGACGGCGAAAAGTTTTCAAAAGGGTTTGAGAACGGTCTTACCCGGCGCAATTCCATGCCGCTGGCCAACCTCCGGTTCTTTGGAGCTAAAGCAATGTTCTGGGATTACAGGGCCGCCACACTGGAAGACCAGGTGCTGATGCCCATCCAGGATCATCTGGAAATGGGCATGCCATCGTTAACTGCATTAACGGATAAACTAAAGACAAAGTCATACTATCCTGCACTGTTTACCAAAGCTTTCGGATCGCCTGAAATAACCTCCGGCAACATAGCAAAGGCGCTTGCCCAGTTTATCCGCTCTATCGTCTCGTTCGATTCAAAATTTGATAAGGGGCTCGATAATGATTTTGCAAACTTCACGGCACAGGAGAAAGCCGGGATGCAGCGGTTCAAACAATTGAACTGTTCAGAATGCCATAGTGACCTTTCTACTCATTCTTCCGGACAGAAGATCACCATGCTGCCGTTTCAGAATATCGGGATAAACACCGGGTTCGGTGCCAATAATGCCCTGGATATTACCTATACGGATAATGGCATCGGAGAGAAAACAGGGCTGGCCAAAGACATGGGTACATTTAAAATGCCCTCTCTCAGAAATGTGGAGCTGACAGCCCCGTATATGCATGATGGCCGCTTCGCCACCCTGGAAGAAGTACTGACCCATTACCAATCCGGGTTAAAAAACAATCCCAATATAGGGATCCAGCTTCCTGTAGGAGGTTATGGCAGTGTATTATCCGATCAGGATAAGGCCAATATCATTTTATTTCTGAAAACGCTTACTGGCAATGCGATATTATCAGATGTGAAATACTCCGATCCTTTCAGGTAACCTTTTTTGAAATAAGAACAGACGGACAAGGATTAAAGATGGAAGAAGCAGTGCTGCATTTCGAAAGGCTGCCCTCATTGTTCGTCTGTTCATCAGTTCTTCTGTACTCACCATCCGATCCCGTAATCCTCACCGTTGTTTGAGGAGCCGCCCCAGAAACTTCCATGCTTCCAGTCAAACCAGATGGCATTGATCGGTCCGCTGGTACGGTTGCCGGTGGTTACTTTATATCCCATTTTTGTCAGTGCAGTCTTTACTTCTTCTTTTGTTGTGTTACTGACCAGTATCTCTCCCGGTCTTGGCCGGCGGTCTTCGATCTTGGTTCCGCCTAATGATAGCCACAACTGGTTGCTGTTGATGTTGGCGGCTTCGCAGGCCTGCTGCACCGTCATCCCGAATTCAACCATGTTTAAAAATAATTGCAGCAGGTTCTGGTCCTGAGTATCACCACCCTGTACTGCAAATGAGAGAAAAGGCTTGCCATCTTTCATCGCCAGCGTGGGAGTCAGTGTTACCCTGGGTCTTTTACCCGGCTCAACAACATTGAACGGATTCAATGAAGCATCCAGGACAAAGCTCTGCATCCGCTGGCTCATGCCTACACCGGTGTTGCCGGCAATGCAGGCCGGTATCCAGCCACCGCTGGGTGTAATGGAAACCACCCAGCCTTCCTTATCGGCTGCTTCTACCGATGTGGTGCCTCTCCACATCCGGTCCATATATTCCATATCATTAAATGCTGTTCCGTTTGAATCATGTGCCGGTACAAAATTGCGGTTGCCATCCGGGCCGGTCTTATTCCAGCTTTTCAGCAACTCCGTATAAGGGTTTGTTTTCCCCTCAAACGGATACGGGTCACCCGGGGCCATATCCGGTACATTCCTGTCCGGGTTGATCAGGGCGGCACGTTGCCTCGCATATTCTTTATTCAGCAGACCCTGCATCGGCTCCTGCGGAACGAAGTAAGGATCGCCATAATAAAAATCCCGATCGGCAAAACTTAAACTCATTGCCTGGTAAAGTGTATTGATATATTGCGGACTGTTGTACCCCATCTTCTTCAGGTCGAAATTCTCGAGTATGTTCAATGCCTGCAGCAGCGCCGGCCCCTGTGTCCATTGCTGTAATTTGTATACTTCAATGCCTTTGTAGTTTACAGACAGGGGTGTTTCTTCCACGGGTTTCCATTTGGCCAGGTCCTCCATCGTGATGAGGCCGCCCTGCTCCTGGCAGCCCCGCACAAATTCTTTGGCAATATCCCCTTTATAAAAACGGTCGTATGCCGCCATGATCGCCTCCTTCCGGCTTTTCTTCTGCTTCAGCGCCGCCCTTTCAGCTTCTATCATTTTGGTCAGAGTGTTCAGCAGGTCCTGTTGTACAAATATCTCTCCTGCTTCCGGTGCTTCTCTTTTCTCACCCGGGTGTGGCAGGAATACTTTCTTACTGTATGGCCATTCTTTCAGCCTGTCCCTGGCTCTTTCGATCGAGTTGGCTGTCTGCGCTTCTATCGGGTAACCGGCCGCCATGTCCATCGCCGGCCTGAGTACCTGTTCCAGGCTCATCGTACCATAGTTGGCCAGCATATAACAGAGACCGCCGGGTGTGCCGGGCGTTACGGCGGCAAGTGGTCCGTATTCGGGAGGGAATGAATAGCCCTTGCTTTTGAAGAAATCAACCGTTGCCCCGGCCGGGGCCATGCCCAATGCATTGATGGCGATTACCTTTTTCGTTTTTGGATTATAGATCAGTGCCTGCGTTTCGCCGCCCCAGCTCAGTACATCCCACATGGTACAGGTGCATGCCAGCATGGCACAGGCTGCATCCACAGCATTACCTCCTTTACTGAAGATCATGGCGCCGGCGGTTGCCGCCAGGGGTTTACCGGTTATGGCCATCCAGTTCTTTCCATGCAGCGGTGGTTTTTGTGTTGGCTGTGCCCGGACAAAGGATAAGAACAGGCAGGCTGTAATGATGGCGGCCATCCTTTTCATAACAGTTGGGTTTTGTTCTTAAAGATAGAGGAATATTTAAGAAAGAAAATGAGCGGTTACTGCTGCTCACGCTGTGAGCAAAGGGAGTTCCACATAGAAGGTGGTCCCTTTTCCTTCTTCTGTTTCAAACCATATTCTGCCCCGGGCCTGTTCTACGATACTCTTGCACATGGCCAGTCCAAGCCCCGTTCCGGATGATTTGGTGGTGAAGTTGGGGACAAAGATCTTATCCCGCATGCCGGGGGGTATGCCTTCCCCGTTATCCTGGATACTGATGGTCAGCATATCCGCTGCCCTTTTTTCATCAATCATAATATGGCAGCTTTCACAATCCCGGCAGGCTTCCACGGCATTGGCCAGCAGGTTGGTGAACAGCCGGTTCATCTGTGTTTTATCGGCATTCACCATCACCCGGTCATTCACGGGATACCAAACCATGTGCACCTGCGGGTTCGACTGGTAAAGGTCCTTTAATGAACCCAGTACATCATGCAGGTCGAATAACTCCACATTCGTATTGCCGATGTTGGCAAACTGCGAGAAGTCGGCGGCGATCTTCGACAGGTGGTCGATCTGCTCCACCAGTGTATTGGCCACGTTGGCGGAAAGTTCTTTTACATTATCCTGGTTGTTGTGAATGGCCTTTTGCAGGTACTGGATGCTCAGCTTCATCGGGGTTAGCGGGTTCTTGATCTCATGTGCCACCTGCCGGGCCATCTCCCGCCAGGCCCCTTCCCTTTCACTTTTGGCCAGGGCCTCTGCACTTTCACCCAGTTTGGTCACCATCTTATTGTATTCGTTAACCAGTTCACCGATCTCATCATTCCGGTTCCAGGTTATCTTCTCGTTCTGCTTACTCAGGTTCACTTCTCTCATTTTGTCACTGATAACGGCAAAGGAACGGGTGATCTGGTTGGTGATCAGCAGAGCGATAAGCCCGGCTACCAGGAAGATGAAGGCATTGAGGTTGATGATCGTGACCAGGAAGTTGGATATTTCCTGTTCCAGTTCCGGCTTGGAGGTGAAATAAGGGATATTGATATAGGCATATACATGGTGTTCCTGGTCCCTTACCGGTGAATAGATACTGAGATAAGAAAAATTGCCGATCTGTTCTTCCTGTGCATGCTGTACCTGCCGCAACCGGCTGAGGTGATAGAAAGCAGCGGGGTGCATCTTTTTTCCGAGTACTCCCTTGGTATATACATTGGCTTCCGAAGAAACCTGCAGATCGCCATCAAGATCGTACACGTTCACATCCACACCGTGTATATCGGCCACTTCGTTCACCAGTTGCTGCAACTGGAAATTGGATACGGAGTCATACAGTTTTACCACATCATCAAAGGTGCTGTGATCGGAGAGTTTCTTTTCCACTTCATTCACCATGATCTTCATCGTCCGGCTGAGTTTATCGCTGTTGCTCCGGTTGTACCGTTTGATGAAGAAAGAGATGGTGGCTGCGCCAATGATCAGGAAGGAGAAGACACTGATGAAAATGATCGTGCCATGTACCTGCGACCGGATATTAAGCTGGAATACTTTGCGGAGCCCCCTGTTCCTGCCCAGGGCATTCAGCAGAAACGAAAGCAGCTGCACAAATGCCACCAGGAAAAGGAAGGAGCAGAAGATATAAGAGAATAGGGTGATCGTTTCAATAAACGTTTCCTTCTTCCTTGCAATAACAATGGATTTACCGGCCCCCGCCCGGTACCAGAGTTCTTCATAATCACCGTTGATATTTTTGGTGAACTCGGCTTTGGGCCGTTGTTGCGGCAGCAGTGAAGTGGCAAAGGGATAATTACCCGGCAGCGATACCAGCGTATCATTCACATACACGGCATTGGAATAGATGGGCGATGATTCGGGATCGGAGTTCCGGCTGAACTGCCGGAACAGTTCCGGGAACAGGGCTTCCCGGCTGTAGTTCTTCGGGTTTGAAACAATAAAGAAGGATCCGATCCTGTTCAGTGAAGAATCGATCACATCCCTCCGGGTGATGTAGTTGAATTTATCATAAGACGATTCGTAATAAAAAAGGTCTTCGATACTGGTTGGCTTCGACTGTACGGTGAGTACGGTATTCAAGGCATCGTAGGTGGTGGGGTCCTCGTTAAAAAGCGGTTTGCCCCCTGCATCGTATACATACAGGCGGGTATCATACTTGTTCAGATAGCCGGAATAGTTTTCCGTGATGATACTGTCCCTGAATTTCTTTCCTTCCTCTTCATTATAAAAGCGATGAAAGTTATCTGCAAGAAAATCATTGTCCAGGTACTGGATCGCAATACTCATCAGTGTTTCGCTGGAGGGGTCTGTCTGGATCGCCAGTTTTTCTGCCATCCGTTTCCGCTTTTCCCATTCAGCCTTGTCGATTTCCCGGAGCATGATGGCGGAAATGGACACTGAGAAGACAAAGATCCAGGAAAGGATGCTGGCAATGTTCACCCGCAGCCGGTTGAAGATGATCCCGTGCCGGTTGATCAGCCAGGTATAGGCCAGCAGCCAGAGCAGTACCGGGATATAAAACAGCACTTCCGGGTGACCGGTTCGGGTGGTCAGGTACAGCAGCCCGACAAAACCGATAACGAAATAGATGATATACTTTCTCCCTTCGAACAAAGGGAAGATCAGCCGGAACAGCAACTGCGAAAAGTAATAATAGGAAAGCGACAGGCAGGCCAGTACCACAAATCCGACCACCGTAAAGAAGTTTAATGAGAAAAAGTTCGTTACATCGAAGGATACTTTGGAATCGGCCACCATACTGCGGATCACGGAAGCCAGCAGGAAGGTGGAGAAGATCAGTAACAATAAGGCAATGATTCCTGTGGCCCATTTCAGAACCGGCCGGAAACCTTCGTTGAGCTTTTCCTTCCCGTGCAGTTTCGACCAGGCAAACAGCACGATCCAGCAAAACAGCATGGCATTGATCAGCAGGTCGCCCAGTGAACGTTGTACTACATTAGAACCATACAAGGCCGGGTTGAACAATTCAAATTGCCGCAGGTTGAGCAGGGAAGGAAAGAAATAGGTCGTTACCCGCAGGGCCAGCAAAGAAAAAGAAAGCAGCCCGATGCTTTTCCACGCCCGTTTTTTAGCCGCAGTTGATTCTGCCCACAGGTGCAGGAAAAGAAAAAGCAACAATAGTCCGCAGAACCGCAGGAGGATCGTCAGCCGGTCGTTATACGCAACGGCCCCGGTCGATTTCTTTTCGAGGTAAAACAGGGTCTTGCCGGACGGGCTCTTTACGGGAAAATCCGTGCTGTCCTTTGCGATCAGCACCCTGTTATCGGCCGTCCGGCTGAACATGAATTTTTCCGGCAGGTAATCAGTCTCGATAAAAAATTTTGACTGGATGGGCACCATGGCAAAGGCGATCACGTTGCCACCTGCCAGTGTTTTACGGATGATATAATAACTCCCGTTGGATAAAGGTTGAAAATACTCCCCGTCAATATTACCGATGATCTCATCCGGCGGAACGATCTGCTGGCTGCTCCAGAACCGCATAGAGGCGCCTTTGAACTCGTTGACATGGTAGAGAAAGAACCCATAGTCTTTCTCCACAAGGCGGTTAAATTCTGTGGTGGATTCATCTTCCTGCATCAGCCTGCTGATAAGGGCCGTATCTTTCAGCAGCGATGTAAAATCATTTTCTTTTTCTGAAATATAATTTTCAGCCTTGTGCACTTCGATCGTGACCGAGGACCGGTTAATATAGATCTTATTGAAGATAAACGACAGGGTAAAGAATACCGCTGACAACCATAGGGCCAGGTATTTTCCGGAAAAGATATGGCGTAAAAGTGGCTTCACTGATCGGGCCGCTGTTGTTTGATAGTGTTCCAGATGGCATCCATTTCCTGCAGGCTCATATCGGTAAGCGCTTTCCCGTTTTTCATAGCCTGCGCCTCCATCTCTGTGAACCGGTGGATGAACTTTTTATTGGTTCGTTCCAGGGCATTTTCGGCATCCACTTGCAAAAACCGTGCATAATTGATCATGGAAAAGACCACATCACCGAATTCTTCTTCGGTCTTTTGCTGGTCATTGCTTTCAATAGCCTGTTTCAGCTCCCCGATCTCTTCTTCCACCTTATCCCATACCTGCTCCTTGTTCTCCCATTCAAAGCCCGTCTGTTTGGCCTTTTCCTGCAGCCGCATGGCCTTTACGACGGCCGGCAGGGAAACCGGTATTCCGCTTAACACAGATTTTTTTCCTTCCCGGAGTT
The DNA here is from genome assembly GCA_046329665.1 of Chitinophagaceae bacterium. GTDB lineage: Bacteria > Bacteroidota > Bacteroidia > Chitinophagales > Chitinophagaceae > JJ008. The sequence goes on from JAXLUG010000007.1 coordinate 162,542, forward strand.
TCAGTTTCTCCCAGTTGCTCTTCACCTCTTCTGCATCTTTCACTTTTACCACCTGTCCTGCATTTGCCGGGTCGCCGTAAATATGAGGATGACGGGCTACCAGTTTATCGCAGATCCCGTTGATGGCTTCTTCAAGGGTGAACCGGTTTTGCTCCGCCCCGATCCTGGCGTAGAAAACGATGTGCAGGAGGAGGTCACCCAGTTCTTCTTTTATTCCTTTCCAGTCTTCCTCCGTGATGGCATCCGCCAGTTCATAGGTTTCTTCAATGGTCATCTGGCGGAGGGTCCGGATGGTTTGCTTCCTGTCCCAGGGGCATTGTTCCCGCAATTCATCCATGATCTGTACCAGTCGTAAAAAAGCAGTGCCGGTTCCGTTATTCATACAGTTTTATTAAAGGGTTATAGCTGAGAAAAAGGCAAAGAAAACAAACAACAGCAACATCATGATAATGGAAACCAGGGAAACGATCAGGAATTTCAGGATCGTCTTCCCTCTCTTCTGCCCGTAAAAATTCCGCATGCCTTTGTAGAGATAGAAGAACAACAGCAGCACGAGCAGGAACGTAAGGATGCCCCAGATATTCCAGTTGGTACGGTCGCTCAGTTTATCAAAGATGAAAATGACGAGGAGTACCAGGAACGTGAACACATACAGGTGGATGGTAAACACGCCGTGATCGGCAAAATAGAACTGTTTCCGCCGCAGGTACACCAGCTTCAGGATGAGTGCAAATAAAGGCAATGAAACAAAAAGCATATACGGTATCCGGTGAAAAAGATTTTCTGTGACCTTGTTCAGGGCCCCTTCCGGGTCTTCCCGGTACCGTTCATTGATATCGATCTGTTTTTTAACCAGCCTCCGTGTAAACCAGCCATCCCTTTCGGATGGTGGCAGCAACTGCTGCACCGAGTCGTATTCTCTTACACTGTGATAATCCCTTTCCGTAAAAACGAACAGGTTGTTTTCCTCCAGTTCAAACTCCAGAGCATTTTTTTTGGTAATGGTCCGGCTGGTATCCTGTAACCAGGCCAGGGCCTGCTTCAGGGAGTCATTCCCCGGTTCTTTCTTCAGTTTTTCATTCACCTTTCCGATATACTCTGCCCTTTGCTCTTTCCGGAGCGGGATATTCAGGTCGGTCTTGACCGGATCCTTCGGCATAAAAAAACTGAAGAAGAGCAGGAAGAAGATCGCAGAGGTAAAGACATACATTTTGATCGGGTGCAGGTAGCTGGCCCTTCTGCCTTTTATATATTCCCGGGAAAGAAACCCGGGTTTAAAGATGAGGTGGTGGATGGAACCGAAAAAGTTGCTGTCGAAATGGGTGATGTCGTACAGGAAATGCCTGACCATGTGCCAGAAAGTTTCATGCGGCACCACATTTTCCTGGCCGCAATCCTGGCAGAACCGCCCCTGCACGGTGGCTCCGCAGTTCAGGCAGTCCTTTTCTTTCCGCTGGGGTATATGAGACAATGGAAATTTTTCTTAAAAGTACTATTACGTCCAGTTAAAGGAGATAATTTTCTCCACTTTTTCCCGTTATTGCGAAGGCTCCCGTAACCGGTACCGGGTACAAAAATCAGGCAGGTCATTATTAAAGCAATTCAGGTAATTTTGAAACGAAAACAATATCAGGTTATGAAAACACCGGTACTCCTTCTCTTTGTATCCTTCTCCTGTGCCGCCAGCGCACAATATTACTACAACGATATCGTCGTGACCGGCGAAACAAACAGCCTGATGCAAAGCTTCCAGGCCAATAAAGTAAAAATGGCCACTGCCACCGGTTATGATGCCAACGGAGTAAAGACAAGCGATTTTTCAGAAGTAAGAGAAATGAAAGAAGGCGGCCGGGCACTTAAGATCACTTCAAGATCAGAAGGTGCCTACAGCGCTTTATACAACCGGTTCGATGAACAGTCGAGACTGGTGAGTGTAACCGATTCCTCTTCTTCCACACTCAGCACCACCACTTACCAGTACGATGCCGCCGGACGCATTGTACTTATTCAAAACACCCTTCGTGACAGTCTTAATGATTTTAACCAGACAGAGATCCACCAGTGGATCTACAATGCTGCCGGCAAGCCGGAAAAAATGTGGCGCACCATCAACGGCAGCGACAGCCTTGAAGTAAAGTTCAATCCGGATGAGCACGGTAACCCGGGCGAAGAGGTCAGTTATAAAGGCCGGATCGAAACCGACAGGGTCTATTACTATTTTGACGACCAGGGCAGGCTGACCGATATCGTACGCTACAACAAAAAAGTAAAAAAGCTGCTTCCGGATATGATCTTTACCTATGATGAAAGCGGAAAAGTGATCCAGCTGGTCAAAAGTTCAGACCCGGATAACCTGGGAAAAGTGACCTGGTTCGGCTATTTCATCTGGCGCTATCTCTACAATGAGAAAGGCCTCAAGACCAAGGAAGCCCTCTTCAACAACGAGCAGCAAATGACCGGGAAGATCGAGTACCGGTACAATTTCAGCCAATAAGAACAAAGGGTCAGGCAGGGCAATGACCCCGCTCAGCGATTCCTCCGGAATTTAATAGTAGCTTCACTGCACTGAATCTTCCGGGCGATGGCTGCAAATTACCTTCTCAACCGCTGGCAGGAGCAATGCCTTGTTTTTAAAGAGAATCTCTTTATCATCCGGCGGAAGATCACCAAAACAGCGGTGCATGATATTCGGGTGGCAGTAAAGAAACTAAGAAGCGCTGCAAAACTTGCCGGGGACTTCGGTACCGGCTCGCCGCCTGCCTTTGAAACCATACTTCCATTCTTCAAACTGACGGGCAAATACCGGGACGTGGAGATGAGCCTGGCCCTGCTCCGGAAAACAGGTACTGCTGAGAATATCAGTTGCCCTTCCTTTCTGCGGCATCTTAAAATGATGCTTACCGTGACAAGGCTTCCTGTAAAAGAACAGGCTGCACCGGACTATGCGGGTGAACTTGAACAGGCAACGGCACAAATGGAGCTGCTGCTGGCCGGTATCAGCGAGGAAGAATTGAATAAAAAAACAGCCGCTCTCAGTGCTGATATCATCAACGAGGTGCTTTCCCTGCAAAAAGAGTTTTCCGCCAATGCCCACCCGGTCCGGATCAAATTAAAACAGCTTTACTACTGGCTGAACCAATGCCCGGTAAACCCCTTTTTTGATAAGAAACAAATGCGTAAACTCAATAAGACGCTGACCGCCCTCGGCAACTGGCATGACTATTATGTGATTAACCGCAAGCTCCGCAATTTCCGGAAAGAATACATGGTTAAAGGAACCGATGAATATGAGAAAGCAAAAAAACTGGAGACCGTGTTCAGCCTGGTGGGGGACCAATGGCTGGCAGATGCGGCAGGCAAGATAAAAGAGCTGATTCCGGAATTATGACCATGCACGACTTCATTACTCCCTTCAAGCCATGAACAAAGGCCGGTCTGTCCGGTCTGCCCTGCTTCAGGAAGTCTTATTATTTGTCCGCTTACGCAAACAAGTATGCATTGCAGTCTAATACAAAGCCCCGGTATTTTGTACCGGGGCTTTGTGCCCCTGATTGGGCAAATATCCAACCAATTTTTGGGGGATTTAAAGGAAATAGCGGCTTTTAAGGGAGTTTTTCGGGAAAATACGGACAGGTAGTTAAAACCGCATCCTTTGAATCCTGACGGCGTTTAAAATAGCCAGCAAAGCCACCCCCACATCCGCAAAGACGGCTTCCCACATGGTAGCAAGGCCGCCTGCTCCCAATATTAATACGGCTGCTTTGACTGCAAAGGCAAGGATGATGTTTTGCCAAACGATTTTCTTGGTCTGTTTCCCAATATTGATGGCCATTGCTATCCGGCTTGGTTTATCATCCTGTATCACCACATCGGCAGTTTCAATAGTGGCATCACTGCCCAAACCACCCATTGCTATCCCAACATTGCTCAATGCCACAACCGGGGCATCGTTTACCCCATCACCCACAAAAGCAACAGTTTCGTTCCGGTCTTTAATGGCTTTTACTTTGTTCACTTTATCTTCCGGTAGCAAATCGCCAAAGGCATTATCTATTCCTAATTTATCTGCTACAAATTTTACTACGGAATTTTTGTCACCACTAAGCATAGTGGTTTTTACTTTCATACTGTGCAGTTTGTTTACTGCTTCTTGTGCATCTCCTTTTATACTATCGGCAATGGTAAGCCAACCAGCAAATTTTTTGTCATAAGCTATGGCTATTGAGGTGTAAACAATTGCTGAAGGGTCAATATCGTATTTGATAGTAAACTTATCCATTAGCTTAAAGTTTCCAACCAGCAACTCTTTACCATTTACTTCCGCTTTTAAACCATGTCCAGCGATTTCTTCTACTGCATTTAATTTTATTGCTGTGTTGATATTACCGACATACTGCTGAATTGCAGTTGCAACGGGGTGTGTACTCTGACTTTCCAGTGCATTAACCATTGCCAGTATTTCCTCTATCTTAAAACCGGGTTTTATATTCACTTCCTGCACTTTGAAAACACCTTCGGTCATAGTACCCGTTTTATCCATCACTACATTTTGAATCCCGGCAATTATATCCAGGAAATTGCTTCCTTTAAAAAGTATGCCGTTTTTACTGGCTGCCCCAATGCCACCAAAATATCCCAATGGGATAGAAATAACCAAAGCGCAAGGACAGCTAATAACCAAAAACACCAATGCCCGGTATAGCCATTGACTGAATACATAGTTCTCTACAAACAGCATCGGAACTAAACAAATAAGTACTGCCAGTAAAACCACAATAGGTGTATAGATTTTCGCAAACTTGCGGATGAATAATTCTGTAGGCGCTTTTTGTGCAGTAGCATTTTGCACCAATTCTAAAATCTTACTTAGCTTACTGTCAGTGTATGCAGCAGTAACTTTTACCTGCGAAACAGTATTAAGATTTATCATCCCCGCCAAAACAGTTTCCCCTTTTGCCTTAGTGTCTGGTTTGCTTTCACCAGTTAATGCTGCCGTGTTAAAAGATGCTGTTTCCGAAATCAATTCACCATCCAGTCCTAACTTTTCACCTGGCTTCAATTGTATAATTGCCCCGATACTTACTTCTTCTGCCTTTACAGTTTTGGGCTGGTTATTTTCCAAAACAGTTACTTCATCAGGCCGCTGGTCAAGCAATGCTTTGATATTTGATTTTGCCCTTTTAACGGCTAATGTTTGAAATACTTCTCCTACTGCATAGAACAGCATCACTGCAACGCCTTCGGGGTATTGGCCAATGGCAAAAGCACCAACTGTGGCGATGCACATGAGTAAAAATTCAGAAAAAATTTCTCCTTTGCTAATGCTTTCAACTGCTTCTTTAATTACCGGAAAACCAACAGGCAGGTATGTAACTGCGTACCAGACAATACGCACCCAACCGGTAAACCATGTTTGAGGCAGCCAAGTATCAAAAGCAATGGCGGTAAGCAGCAGCACAAAACTTATAATAGCCGGGAGAAACATCTGAAACACGGTTTGATTGGTTCCAGAATGGTCATGCCCGTCACCTTCCTCATGATCGTGGTCATGCCCATCATCATGTGTATGACCGTGCGGCAACAGTTCTTTTGCACCTGCTTTGGTGTAGATTTTGTCTTCCAGCGTACAGCATGTCATTCTGCCTTGTGCATCGTAAATATGTTTGTGATTGGGGTCTTTATTTATCATGTTTCTGTTCTTAAAATTGGAAATAAAAAAGGTTACAGATGTCTCCATCTGCAACCTTCTATTTTAAAATTTGTAATTGTTGTTAAGCCTTGAAAGCGCTTACCATTCCCAAAACGGAAGCAAGCGTTACCACACACTTCCAGCAATTGAGCCTGTTCATTTTCATGTTTATAAATTTTATGAGTGTAAAAATACATATCGTCTGGTTTTTAAATTGTTAATCTTCATGTTCTCCGGTATTAGTCATTTTAGCCATCACGAAGAATGCCCCTTTAACGACAATCTTCGCATCTTTTGGTATCTCTTTCAATAATGTTACCTGTGTGTAACCTACTTCGGTTGTTCCTTTTGCTACCGGCACAATTTCAAAGCTGGTTTCCTTTGTTTGCTGTTTAGCAGAATCAGGATGGTTGCCCGTTACCATAAAGATATAATCCCGTCCCTGTAACGTAATAATTGCATCAGCCGGAACAGCAGGTACAGTTGCTTTTTGCAAACTGATTATAGCTGTGACATTCATCCCGTCAATCAAACCGGTTTTATCACCCATCACTTTGGCATGTACGGAAACTGCTTTACTTTCTCCTTCAAATGATGAGCCGAGGGAAAATATCTGTGCATCATATTCTTTGCCGGGATTGTTGGTAAGAGTGAAATGTATAAGCTGATTGTTTTTTAAGTTCGGTAGGTCTTTTTCATATACTGAAAGGTCAAGGTGCAATTGACTGTTATCTACTATTTCCGCAACAGGCGTTGTTACATCCACATAACTGCCCATTTTCACTTTTACATCACTCACTACACCACTGATCGGGCTTGTGACAGCCAATACAGAAATTAGTTTACCATTTGAAAGTTTCGCAGGATTTATACCCATCAATTGAATCTGCTGTGCCAAAGTTGATTTAAGGTTTCTCAGAGTTTTTAGCTCCGTTTCTGCGGCTTGTAGATTTTTTAATGCACCGGCATTACCGGCATTTAACTCTTGTTGCCGTTTTACTTCCAGTTCTGCCAGAGTAATTTTTGTATTTATACCCAGGTATTGACTTTGAGCCTGAATAAATTCAGGATTGCCGATCGTTGCAATTGTCTGACCCTTTGATACAACACTGCCGGGCTGAACCAATAACGATTTGATAACTCCGCTGTAAACAGAATTTATACTGGCTTTGTTTTGATTGGGTACTCTTAATACACCATTTGCTTTTAAAGAAGAAGTAAGCTCCTTGTCTTCTATCACTCCCAGCTCAACGCCAATGGTTTTCATTTGTTCTTCCGTTAAAGCAGCAGTGCCGGGGTTTTTATGTTCATCCTCATGATTTTCTTCTTTTACCGCCGTTTCTGTTGTACTGCCGCTTTTTTCCCCGCAGGATACTATTGCTGTAAAGCTGCATAAAATAAGGGCTGCAATAAATATTTTCTTCATCATTATATTTTTATTGATTGATGTAATATTTGTATTGAATAACTGATTGATTGTACGCATTGAGGTTTTCCAGGTAGTTCTTTTGTATCTCAATCGCCTGTGTTAAGAACTGCGACAACTCAGCAAAACTTATTTCACCCGCCCTGTAGGCCAATGAAGCAGCTTTGATGATTTCCTCTGCTTGTTTTAATCCTGTGCTTTCGTAAAAAGATAACATGCTGCGGTTCTTTTCTACTTCCTGCTGCATCTGCAATTTGCGGGTATTAAGCACCTGCATTTCATAATCGTATTGCTTTTGCTGCACTGCCATGTCTGCCTGTGCCACTTTTACTTTATTTTGATATGCTTTCGCCCCAAACAAAGGAAAAGCTGCTGTTAGCGAAAAACCAGTGAAAGGATCTTTTGCTCCCCACAATCGTTGAGAAAAGAAACGACCTGAAAATTCAGGTTTGTTCTCATTCCTAACCACACCAATACCAGCGTTGGCAATATTGATGTTTTGAGATTGGAGGGCTAATAAAGGGTGAGTACTATCAACTGTCATTCCTGTCATTGTCAGTTTTTCTAATGGCAACAGTTGTGGCAACAAAACATCTGTTGTATTGAGCAACTGCATTAAAGATTGCTGCTGTATTTCTATTTCTTTACTCACCTGTTGTATCAATGCCTGTAACTCTCTCATTCTCACATTAGCAGCAATGCTGTCAAGACCGGGACTATCTCCTGTTTTTACTTTCAATATAGCGGCAGCATTTAAAGATTTATAAATACTATCTAAGCGATGATACAGTTGTTGCTTATCCTGTAAATACCAAAGCTGGTAATACACTGTTCTTATGTCCCGTTTCAACTGCACATCAATAGCTGCTGCACCCAGGTTATAATACTTCAATTGTTCGCTGTATAGATTTTTTTGAGCCTTATAAAGCCCCGGCCAGGCTACCGATTGCGATATGCCCATCTTAAGAATGCCTTTATTATCGCTTGGTCGCATATCTTCATTTTCAGCAAACACACCCGTTTTAGGCAAGGCGATTGCTGTTTTTATCTGCGCCTTGCCTTTATTTACCTGCTGGTTGTTTATTTCATACTGTAGGTTATTTTTTGCAAGATTGATCGCTTCGCTGCTACTTACCCTTTTTGCAGCAGGCTGTTGAGCCTGGCTACTACTGGAGAAAGCAAACAAACCAATCAGGATAAATATTATTGTGGCTATTGGCTTCACTTTCAATTTTCTTTTGGATGAAAAAATGATATAGATTAATGGTAACACTACCAGGGTTAAAAAAGTGGCTGTTATCAATCCCCCAATAACTACTGTTGCTAAAGGCTTTTGTACTTCTGCTCCTGCACCGGTAGATAAGGCCATCGGTATGAAACCCAATGAGGCCACTAAAGCTGTCATTAGAACCGGTCGCAAACGGATTTTTGTTCCTTCTATTACTCTTTGTAGCATGTCCTTCACCCCATCTTTCTCTAACTGATTGAATGTACTGATGAGTACAATACCATTCAATACAGCCACGCCAAACAAAGCAATAAAACCTACACCTGCTGAAATGCTGAACGGCATACCTCTGAGTAACAAGGCAAATACTCCCCCGATGGCACTCATTGGTATTGCTGTAAATATCAATGCAGCTTCTTTAATTGAACCAAAGGTGAAATAGAGTAAAAGGAATATTAATGCCAACGCCACCGGCACAGCAATTCTTAACCTGGCAGATGCTTCCTGTAAATTATCAAATGTGCCGCCATAAGTATAGTAATACCCGGTTGGCAGAATCTTAGCAGTGTTCAGCTTTTCCTGAATCTCTTTTACTACACTGGAAACATCACGGCCTTTTACATTAAAACCTACCACAATTCTACGTTTACCTTCTTCACGGCTTATTTGAGCCGGACCTTCTTTAAATGAAATGCTTGCTACTTGTGATAAAGGGATTTGATTGCCATCGGGAGTGGCCACAAACAAATTGCTCACATCATCAATGGAGGTGCGGCTTGCACTGTCTAATCGCACTACTAAATCAAATTTCCTTTCATTCTCAAAAACCACACCAGCAGCTTCGCCTGCAAAGGCGGTACTGATAGTATGATTGATGTCTTCAATATTCAATCCATAGCCCGCAATCTTTGCCCGGTCGTACTGAATAGTGATTTGCGGCAAGCCGGTTGTTCTTTCCACCTGCGGCTCGGTTGCCCCCTTTACAGACTGAACAATCTTTGCCACTTTGGGACCTATGTTTGCCAATGTATCAATATTCTCACCAAATATTTTTATAGCCACATCCTGCCTTACTCCTGTCATCAATTCATTAAACCGCATCTGAATGGGTTGCGATGCTTCAAAGAAGACGCCGGGTATCACTTCCAGTTTTTCAATCATCATTGCTGCCAGTTCATTGTAATCCTTTGTTGTTTTCCATTCACTTTTCGGTTTAAGCATAATGATAAGGTCAGTAGCTTCTGGTGGCATGGGATCAGTTGGTACTTCCGCACTTCCTGTTTTGCCGACCACCATTTTTACTTCAGGAAAAGATTTGATAATACGGCTTGCCTGCATGGAGGTTTCCACACTTTGCGTTAAAGATGTCCCTTGCGGCAGTATGCAGTGAAAGGCATAATCGCCTTCTTGTAGCTGAGGAATAAATTCACCACCCATTCTACCAAATATTACCAATGCTATTCCCAACAATGCAACAGCTCCGCCTACTACTGCGTATTTCAGTTTTATTGCCCAGCGGATAACCGGAGCATATAAACGCTGAAAAATATCCATCAACTTGTCGGCAATATTTTTCTTATGCGCTGTCTTTTTGGAAAGGAACAAGGCTGACATCATCGGTATGTAAGTAAGAGAGAGTATCAATGCTCCTAAGATGGCAAACCCTACTGTTTGCGCCATTGGCCGGAACATTTTTCCTTCAATGCCTTGTAATGAAAGAATTGGCAGATATACAATCAGGATAATGATTTGCCCAAAGGCTGCTGAACTCATCATTTTTTTAGCACTGCCTTCTACAGCCTCGTCCATTTGCTGTTGTGAAAGCTTGCCTGCAATGTTTTTTGCAGCTAAGAAATGCAAAGTTGCTTCTACAATGATGACTGCACCATCTACAATTAACCCGAAATCAATAGCGCCCAAACTCATGAGGTTGGCACTTACACCAAAGAGCCGCATCATACCTAATGCAAATAGCATAGACAACGGAATAGCAGAAGCCACTATCAAACCTGCCCTGAAATTGCCCAGGAATAAAATCAGTACCAGCAGTACAATCAAAGCCCCCTCTAATAAATTGGTTTTTACTGTGCCTACAGCACGGTTAACCAAACCCGTCCTGTCCACATAAGGTTCTATAACAACATCATCAGGTAATGCCTTTTTAATAGTCTCAATTTTCTCTTTTACCCGCTTTACAACATCGGCACTATTTGACCCTTTCAGCATCATTACAATACCACCTACCACTTCCTTTTCACCATTGTAAGTAACAGAACCGTAACGCACCGCATTGCCTAACTGCACCTCGGCAACGTCTCTGATTAATACAGGTATATTGTTTACTTTCTTTACAACCGTATTTTTTATATCGTCCATTGAACCGATAAGCCCAATACCCCGAATGAAATAAGCATTGGGTTTTTTATCAATATAAGCACCGCCGGTATTCTCGTTATTCTTTTCCAGCGCAGCGAAGATCTCAGCAATGGTCACATTCATCCCTTTAAGGCGATAAGGGTTTACAGCAACTTCGTATTGCTTTAACAAGCCGCCAAAACTGTTCACTTCAGCCACACCAGGAGTGCCATAGAGCTGTCGTGCCACAATCCAGTCCTGCATGGTACGCAAATCCATTGCAGAATATTTGTTTTCTGCGCCTTTCTTTGGGTGAATTATATACTGGTAAATTTCGCCCAAACCTGTACTAACGGGGGCCAGTTCCGGAGTTCCTAATCCTTTGGGGATTTTTTCTTCTGCCTCTTTCAGTTTTTCGTTGATTAACTGACGGGCAAAGTAGATGTCAATATCATCATGAAAAACGACGGTGATTACGGACAAACCAAATCTTGAAATGGAACGCATTTCCTCTAAGTCTGGCAGGTTGGCAAGGCTTTGTTCAATGGGATAAGTAACCAACTGCTCCGTTTCCTGTGCAGCCAGTGTAGGGGTGAGTGTGATGATCTGTACCTGGTTATTGGTAATATCAGGCACAGCATCAACGGGCAGTTTACCGGCGCTCCACACACCCCAGGTAATGAGCGCCATTGTCATTAGCCCAATGATGAGCTTATGTTTGATACTGAAATAAATAATCTTATTGAGCATGATTTTGTTTCTATTTAGCTATATGCCTGTAAAAGTGAATTATTCTTCCAGCTATCGCTGCTAAAAGAATGGCACAGCACAGTACTATAACAATGATTTTAATTACTCTTAAACCCAAAGGTTGTTTAGCTTTATTAGATTTTTTGATGGTCACCATTTTGCAATAGTTGAAAAATGGGTAATGCAGTACATGCCATAGAGGCTATGCAGCAATTACAGTAAAGGAGTATTTAAGATAACTGTGGCGGTTGCCAAATAGAGGAAAAAATATCTGTTTTGGCATCTTCATTAAGCAATGGATGCTTTTCTGTAAGCAAAAGTATTTTAGATGCCTGTATTTTAGAAAGGTGTGTGTAAAAGGCCGATGCTGCACAGCATGAGCAGGTACAAAACGGTGTGCAGGATTCTGACTGGTGTTGGTGTTGCTGGTGTTTTTCAGTAGCCGTTATCTTCTTTTCAGTTTTTGAATTGCACTCTTTACCATCCCCACACGGCAGGCATGATAGATAAAGCATAAAGCAACTGAGTATGAAGAAAAACGGTTTCACTGGTGCAAATATAGAAACAATGTTTTACAAATGAAAGGTTGCCACTTAGTTGCAAAGATTACTGCCAGCCTCCTAAAAAGCTGGCAGTAAAGGAAATACTAATAGCTCAACGTTATCCCAGCCCCAAAACCCATATCACTGTCATAATGGGTCCTGATTGACCAATTACGCCCCAATATGTAGTTCAGGCTCACCATATACTCCTTATCGGTATTTACCATAAAAGCTGCCCGTAGCTTCTTTGCTACCGGTATATCCTCCCGCATCAATTGCATTCGTATATCTCCATTGGTGAAGACCTCTGTCTGAAATCTCAACAGCATGGGCAAAGTATAATTAAATCCTGCACTGAATAAGCTACGGTTATCCTTCGTATTAACTTGTCCAAAAAGATTCTTCTCTGACATATTATGACCTAATTTTCTGTACCGCCAGTCAAAACCAATAAAGGGCATAAACCACTGCATAC
>JAXLUG010000008.1:0-168454 GCA_046329665.1 Chitinophagaceae bacterium
CGCTTTTTTGAGCACTGTTTCATAACTGTTCCGGTCTGCGGCGGTAACAGCACCGATCTTCTTTCCGTCAACAGGAGAGAAGGAGTCGATCGTTCCACCGGTTGAATCGATCCACCTGGTACCTGTACTGACCCCTTTATTATCGGAGAGGATGGCAAGCGCCTTCAAAAAATCCATACTGCGTGTTTGAGGCTGCAAAGGTAAAGAAGAGCGGCAAGAAGATTTTCCTGCCGCCCTTAAAAGATGTGTTTGCTCCGGAAATCTGTCCGATCAGAAAAGCCCTATTCGGAAGCAGTTACCCGGCGATCGAGAAAGTGTACTTGGTCCAGATATTCTGTTCTTTCATCATTTCTTCCCGGCCTGCTTCCCGGGATTCGCTGCTGCCGCCACTAAACCCGCCGCTATTCCCACGGCCGCCGCCGCCGAAACCACCCCGGCTTCCGCCACCCCGTCCGCCGCCGCCAAAACCGCCTGCGCCCGACGGGGCACCTCCGCCCGATTGGGAAGGCATTTCGAATTTTTTGATCTTCCAGCCAATACTGATCGTTTTATTGTTGAGGGATGTACTATTCTTGTCCAGCATACTGAGGGGGACCTTGTATTCGATATGCATGACGTTGAGGCTGTCCCAGGAAAAATAAACATTGGCGGTATTGGGCATATGCAATCCCTGTTCTCTGTCTTCCATATCATCAAACCCGAAAATTTTCATGGCCACGAGGTTAAGCGTCATCTGGGTGTGGATCGCCTGCCAGTCGGGCCCGTGCTGTTCCCTGTTTTCACCTTCCTGTGGCGGCTCTCCGGAAGTTCGGTTGCCAAAACCACCCTGCATCATGCCGGGCATTTCTGGTTTTAAGGGAAACCCGATACCACGGTTCTCTTTTTTCTTTTCTTTCAGGTCAATGTAGAGGTCCATCCCCAGGCGCATCATTTTCATCTGCAGCCGGAGGTCGGGTATAAGGATGGCCAGGTACAGATTGGCCCCGTCATTGTCTGCGGCGTATTTGATACCTGTTTCCGTATTGGTCTCAAATTTCTGATCCGGCCATTCGGCGGTCGATCCATCCATGACATGGGTGATAATAGTCGTGTCGGAAGCCGGTCCTGCAAAAGATGCTGCGGGGGTGATCAGCAGGATGCTGAGGGAGATTAAGAGGGGTTTCATATAAGCAGTATTACGGGGGTTTGACGTATCATTTGCCCCCAACCTGCTCAGTACTGTTCATTTTGATTCGGGAAATCCCTGCTCTTCACATCCTTTACATATTGTTCCACTGCCCGGGTGGCCAGTTCATGAAGGTTGGCATACTGGCGAAGGAATCTCGGTTTGAAGGCGGTATTGATGCCAAGCATATCATGCATGACGAGCACCTGCCCGTCGCAATCACCGCCGGCCCCGATACCGATGGTCGGGATGGCCAGGCTTTGTGACACTTCTTTGGCAAGCAGTGCCGGGATCTTTTCGAGTACGATACCAAAGCAGCCGGCTTCTTCCAGGAGTTTGGCATCCCGCCGCAGTTTAGTGGCCTCTGCTTCTTCCTTGGCCCGTACGGCATAGGTTCCGAATTTATAGATGGATTGCGGCGTAAGGCCCAGATGCCCCATTACCGGGATACCGGCTGACACGATCTTTCTTACTGAATCCATTACTTCTTCTCCTCCTTCCAGTTTTACGGCATGGGCGCCTGTTTCCTTCATGATCCGTATGGCTGATGCAAGGGCAATATCTGAATTGGACTGGTAGTAGCCGAAGGGGAGGTCCACCACCACCAGGCAACGGTTGATGCCCCGGATCACGGAGGAGGCATGATAGATCATCTGGTCCAGGGTGATGGGAAGGGTGGTCTCATGTCCCGCCATTACGTTGGAGGCTGAATCGCCAACGAGGATCACGTCAATGCCGGCGCCGTCGATGATACGGGCAAAGGAGAAATCGTAGGCGGTCAGCATCGTGATCTTTTCACCTGACTCCTTCATCTTATGCAGGGTGTTGGTGGTCACTTTCCTGATCTCTTTGTTAACAGACATAGAAGCGGGTAAATTTTAGGTGAAGTTGGGGAAATTTTCCAATTCGCCGGTAAGGCAGGGTCAGATCTCGATCTCTTTCAGCTTAATTTCTTCATACAGGGTATGGATCAGACCATCTGCAAGACCGATCTTGGGGACAAATATATCTTCGGCATCAGCCCAGCGCATGACATTGATATAGATGAGCAGGGCCGGAACGATCACATCGGCCCGGTCTTCCCGCAGTTTATGCAGCGATATCCGCTGTTCTACGGAAAGGTTGCTGAATTCCTTGTAGTAATCCCTGAGCAGGTCGAGCGGCAGTGGTTTTCCTTCCTTTCTTTTGGAGAGGGAGAATATCTTGTTGATGTTACCGCCGGATCCGATGGCTGTTACGTGGTGGTACCCTTTTGTTTTATTACGGATGAATTCCTTCATTTCGTCCCAGGCAGCTTCGGCCACCTGGTTTTTCAGTAAGCGGATCGTGCCGATATTGAAGGATTCTTTAAAGACGAGTTTGCCATCGCTGAAAAAAGTAAGTTCGGTGCTGCCGCCCCCCACATCGATGTAGAGGTAGGATTCGTCAGACGTCATGTTCTCGGCGATATGGTTCTCATAAATGAGCGACGCTTCTTCCTGCCCGCTGATGATGTGTATCCCGATCCCGGTTTCAGCCATTACCTTCCTGATGATCTCCTCTGCATTGACGGCATCCCGCATGGCGGAGGTGGCACAGGCTTTAATATGCCGGACCTCGTAAACATCCAGCAGGAGCTTGTAGGCCTTTATCGTTTTAATGATCTTTTCTGTTTTGGAAGGGGAGATCTCTCCCTTGTCGAAGACATCGAAACCAAGCCGCAGCGGTACCCTTACCAGCACCACTTTGATAAACTCCGGTTCTCCCCGGAGTCCTGAAATAACATCAGTGATCAGTAACCTTGCCGCATTGCTCCCGATATCAATGGCTGCCAGTCTCACTCAGGGTTTGTGTTTTTTTGTACAGATAATTATAGGTCTCCACCTGTGAACGGATCTTTTTCTTGGTCGTTCTCACATATTCATTGTTGAGCTGGTTATCAAGCCAGCGGGCTTTTACATTGTCCTGCAATTGTATGTCGAGAATGTTTTTCAATTCCTGTTTCAGTTCCTCATTCCACACGGGGCAGGTCGCTTCCACCCGGTGTTCCAGGTTGCGCAACATCCAGTCGGCCGAAGATATATAAACTTTCTCTTTGCCCCTGTTGTGAAATACCCACACCCGTGCATGTTCAAGGTATTCGTCCACGATACTGATGGCGCTGACCGGGGCTTCGAATTTCTTATGTTCGGAATACATGCAGAAGATACCCCGGATGATGAGTTTAAGCTGTACGCCGGCCCTTGCTGCTTCATACAGTTTTTGTATCAACTCCTCGTCGGAAAGGGAATTCATTTTTAGTGTGATGGCCGCGGGCTTTTTCTTCCGGGCCTGTTTTATTTCCTCATCGATCAGCCGCATCATTTCTTTCTTCACCATGGAGGGGCTTGGAATGATATAGCGGCAGTCCCTGAGAAAGTTGACACCCGACCGGGGCTGTTCCAGGTAACTGAACATCCGGTTCACATCTCCCATGATCTTCTGGTTGGAAGTAAGCAGGCAATGATCGGCATACACTTTGGCGGTCTTCTCATTCAGGTTACCGGTGCTCACAAAGCCGTAGAGCAGAGAGTTATTATCCTTTGTTTTCTTCCGGATCACACAAAGCTTGGCATGCACTTTCATATTGGGGATGCCCACCAGTACCTTGGCACCTTCTTCTTCCAGCCTGTTCTTCCATTCAATATTGGCTTCCTCTTCAAACCTTGCCCGCAGTTCGATCATCACCACCACTTCCTTCCCGTTCCTGACGGCATTGATCAGTGCATTGATGATCTTCGACTGGGGGGCCAGCCGGTAACAGGTGATCTTGATCGTGGTGACATCCGGGTCAAAAGCCGCTTCCCGGATCAGGTCGATCAGCGGCAAAAAGGAATGGTAGGGAAAATGAAGCATCACATCCTTGTCCATGATCACATCCGACACCCTTCTTTCTGTAAAAAGGGGGTGGTCAAACGGTTTCTTACGCTGTCTTTTTTCTTTGAAAACATGGTCGGGGAAATCCATGAAGTGGCGGAAATTATGGATCCGTCCGCCGGGGATAAGGTTATCCCGCTTGGAAAGGTTGAGGCGGCGCACCAGGTATTCCAGCAGGCCCGGGTCCATTTCCCGGTCGTAAACAAAACGGACGGGCTGTCCCTTTCGCCTGTTCTTGATCCCTTTTTCGATCTTCTGGATGATCGTGGTGGAGATATCCTCGTCAATATCGATCTCGGCATCACGGGTCACTTTGAAAATATGTGACTGGTACTGGTCGTACCCGAAATAAGAAAAGATATCGGGCAGGTTAAACCGAATCACATCTTCCAGCAGGATGATATGTGATTCATCCGGGCGGGGAGAGGGGAGGATGGTGAACCTTCCGAGGGTACGGCTGGGTATTTCGATCAGTGCATATTTCCTTTTCAGGGCACTTTCTTTCTTCCACATCACCACACCGAGGTAGATGGACTTATCCCGAAGGGTCGGAAAATCAGTAATGCTTTCGATCATGAGGGGGATCACATCGGAGCTTACTTCCTCTTCAAAGTAATTCCGTACAAACTCCTTTTGTTCACTGTTCAGCTCCTTCTCCGTTTTCAGGAAGATCTTGTTCTGGTTAAGTTCCTTCATCACTTCTTCCCATATCCTGTTGAACTCCCCCTGCTGGTTGAGTACCGTCATCTGAATCTCATCAATGATCTGCTGCGGGTTGTTTTCCAGGTGCATGTTTGCCTTGTTGCCGAACTGGATCATACGCCGGAGGGTGGCTACCCGCACCCGGAAGAACTCATCCATGTTATTGGAGAAGATACCAAGGAAGCGGATCCTTTCCCGCAGCGGAACCGTGGGATCGGCGGCTTCCTGCAGGACCCTGGCATTAAAGGACAGCCAGCTGATATCTCTTGCAATCGTTTTACGTTTGATGTGATGGGCCATAAGGAGAATTTTCAGGTCAGGTTAAAATTAAGGAAGGCAGTAAAAGGGTAATATTAAGTTTTGCCGGTTATGGTCATTGTTTTTTCAGCGTTTCAATAATGGAAGTGGTGGAATATCCTTCTTCAATAGGGTTGATCACCACCCGCCCGCCGTTAGCCATCACTTCTTTTGCCCCAACGATCTGTTCAAGGGTATAGTCGCCGCCTTTTACCAGTACCTCCGGCATGATCGTTTTGATCAGTTCCAGCGGGGTGTCTTCATCGAACAGTACCACTGCATCCACGATCACCAGGGAGGCCAGGATAAGGCATCTTGCCTCCTGGTTGTTCACGGGGCGGCTCTCCCCCTTTAGTCTTTTTACGGAAGCATCTGTGTTCAGCCCCACCACCAGGTAATCTGCTTCAGCGGCGGCCCGGGAAAGCGAAGTAATATGGCCCTTATGAAGGATATCGAAGACTCCGTTGGTAAATGCTATTTTTTTACCGGATAGCCTCCATTGGGTTACCCGCTGTCCGGCCTCTGCAGCGGTGATTATCTTTTGCTGTATGAGTTCAGGTCTCTTCAAGCGTTCTTTTTTTATTGTAATAAGGAATGGCTGCAAAGCTAACCAAACCTCCGATGACAATGACGGCCGTGGTGGCCAGCCAGAGTATCCAGCCGAATGCCACCGCGATCGGGTAGCTGAGCCCGTACAGCTGCATTGTCTTTTCTATCATAAAGGCATAAGCCCCGATACCGCCGGGCGAGGCGATCATTCCGATACTGCCGGCAGAGAGTACGGTAAAGGCCTCCCTGATGCCGTATTGTTCGGTTTCCCGGAAGGCCATGAACCCGAAATAACCGCCGGAAAAATACAGCGACCATAACAGGATTGTGAGAAAGATGAATGACCACCGTTTTTTAAGGTGACGGATGGCGCCAACGCCTTCTGCAATACGGCGACCGATCCTCCTGAGTATTTCAGCAATATCGCTGAAGGTCTTTTTCTTCCACACCATCCATACACCCAGCGCCAGGAGAATGATACCGGCAGCTATCAGCGTGATCAGCAGGGTGCCGGGGCCGCTGCCGGCTCCGTCCGGCGATGGCTTTGCATGAAAGAAGGTATCGATGATCTCGGAGTAGAGATGCGGCTGTATGGCCAGGGTAATACCAAAGATGATGATCAGCGTAAGGGCGTCAATGATCCTTTCCAGGATGATGGTACCGATGAGCTTCTCCACCGGGATCTTTTCATATCGGGCCAGTACCGTGCACTTCACCACTTCCCCAAGCCGGGGGACACCCTGGTTGACAAGATAACCGATCATGACAGCAAAAAAGGAATTCGTCCTCGTGGGGTTATACCCGATGGACTGGATCAGCAGCCGCCAGCGAAGCCCTCTTACGTAGTGACTGAGGAACAGGATAAAAAAAACGGGGATGACGAGCCAGTGCTTGGCATTCAAAAAAGCAATCCTGATCTGCCCGATCTTTTCTTTGTCGAGCTTTTTCACCGAAAGCCATGCGAACAAAAGTCCAAGTGCGAGAAAAAAAAGATACTGGAATATAGTACGCAGCCGTTTGCTCATTGAGGCCGAAAATAGCGCAAAAGGGGGAGGTCGTCAAATCGCCCGGAAGCGAAGAGAACGAAAAAAAAGTGTCAGTTCAGGTAATGCTCAGGTTATCGATCAGCCGTACCTCATTCAGGTAAGCGGCGATGAGGGCTACGATATCCTGCCGACCATCCCAATGCTCAACCGGTTCTAAAGTGAAGGCATCCGCAATTGCTACATAGTCCGGTTTAAAGCCTGCCTTTTCCAATGTTTGAGTTGCTTCAAGTATGAGTGACGTTGTATGGCCGGGTTTCAGGGAGGTCTTGATATGTTGCAGGCATTGATAGATGGTGACGGCTTGTTTTCTTTCTGTTTCATTTAACCGCATATTGCGGCTGCTCATGGCCAGCCCGTCTTTTTCCCGGAGGGTAGGACAGATATGTATGGTTGTGTGACGGCCCAGCCCGGTTATTTCGAGCAGCCGGCTGATGACCATGCATTGCTGGTAATCTTTCTGGCCCAGGTACAGGTTATCGGGCCTGACGATATCAAGCAGGCGGTGCACCACTTTGCATACCCCCTGAAAATGACCGGGTCTGTATTTGCCTTCGAGCAGGGTTTCCAGGTAGCCCAGGTCGTAATGCTGTCCGCCTCCGGGCCCTGCCGGATATATCTCGGTAACGGAAGGAAGGAAGAGTACCTCGCAACCGGCCGGTTCGAGCAGTGCAATATCCCGGTCGGTGGTGATGGGGTATTTTTCAAAATCCTTCGGGTCGTTGAACTGTGCAGGGTTCACAAAAATGCTGCAAACGGTGACCTGGTTCTCTTTTTTCGACCCGGTGATTAATGAAAGATGGCCATCATGCAGGGCTCCCATGGTGGGAACAAACCCGATCTTATTTCCAATTTTCCGCTGAGAATCAAGATAGTTGCGGAGATCGTTTATCTTTTTAAATAAAATCATCATGCTGTTGGTTCGGGTATCTAATTGCTTATGGTCAGGGCTTTTCGCTGTAAAATGGCTACCTTTGCTGCCCTTTACTAAACCTGCCCGGTAACCGGTTCAGGCTCTAACTTAAAACGGGACATCCATGTCAGCAAAGAAAAGAATTTTATTTATCGCCAACGAAATGTCTCCCTACCTGGAACTGACCGAATTCTCAGAGATCGTAAATAAGCTGGCTATCAAAGCAAATGACAACAACTTCGAGGTCCGCTGTATCATGCCCCGTTTTGGCATTATCAATGAAAGAAGGCACAGGCTGCATGAGGTGGTGAGGCTGTCGGGGATCAATGTATCTGTTGATAATGATGACCTTCCACTGCAGATCAAGGTGGCTTCATTGCCCAGTGCCCGGCTGCAGGTTTATTTCCTGGATAATGAAGAGCTGTTCAAACGCAAATTCATCTTTCATGATGAGAACGATAAATGGTTTGAGGACAATGACCTTCGGACCATTTTTTACTGCAAGGGTGCGCTGGAAACGGTGAAGAAATTCGGATGGCCGCCGGATGTGATCCATTGCAGCGGCTGGATGACCGGGCTGATCCCGGCATACCTGAAAACAGTTTATAAGAAGGAACCGGTATTTGCGCACAGCAAGATCGTGTACACCATCGGCCAGAATACTTTTAAAGAAAAACTCGGTGCCGGCTTTATGAAGAAAGCACTCATCCATGCTTCCCTGAAGGAGAAAGACCTGGAAGTATATAAAGAGGGTACCAACACCGCGATGTTCCGTGGCGGGGCCACTTTTGCGGATGCCATCACTTTCGGTGCAGAAAAGATCGAGAAAAAACTGGTGGAAGAGTTCTCTAAAGTGCGGGGAAAGAAGACGTTGCAATATACTGATGGAGGAGATTTAACAGACTATTTACAACTGTATAGCGACCTTGCGGGCAAATAAGAAATACCTAACCCGATAAAACTTCTTTGTGAAGAAACGTTACCTGGTTTTACTCCTTACTTTAATTGTTTTTGTTGTCGCCCTGTTTCCTGCCTGCCGTAAGATCAATGATTATACTGAGATAGGCGGAGGCCTGATCCCGCCCATCGATAACATCAATACTTTCGATACCTCCCTTACTGTGGAGATCTACAACGATACTTTCCGGCTGCAGAACGATTCACTCCGCCTCACGTCGGGTGATGAGCACTTTCTCGGACTGATCAATAACGACCCGATCTTTGGCAAAACAGATGCCCGCATCTATTTCCAGCCCAACCCCGGCGTTTACGGTACCTACCCGTTTGCCCGGAAAGACAGTGTGATCATCGATTCAGCTGTTCTTGTCCTTAATTATGTAGAAGCATATGGCGATACGGATATAGTGCAATCAGCCCGGGTATACGAGATCTCCCACGGTAATGTGTTCAGATCTGATTCACTCTACCTGGTCAGGAAAGAAAATTTCACCTACAATACCGGTCTTCCGCTCAACAGCCCTTTTGCAAGTTCTTTATTCTATCCCCGGAACCTGAAAGATTCAGTAAAAGTTTTCAAGGACACCACGGCTAACCAGCTTCGCATCAAACTGGATACGAATTTTGCCCGCCGCATGTTCAACTATGATACGACCAATGCTTACAGATCAGACTCGGCATTTAAGGAGTACTTCAATGGTTTTGCCGTGCGGTGTGAAGGGTCAGGAAACGCCATCATGGGTTTCAACCTCAACAGCACTAACACCAAGCTGGCTTTCTATTATCATTTCCCCAAAGTAGGGGGTGGAGGGCTTGATACAGCGGTCACTTATTTTTATAATACTTCCAGCAGCGGAACTGCGAACTATGTGAAGAGGGATTATGGCGGAACACCTGTTTCCCTTGCTGCCGGACTTCCCGCTGCAGCGCCGATCGGGTATATCCAGAAATCACCGGGCAGTTATGTGAATGTAAAGGTGCCCGGTCTTCCTTTGCTCAGCAACAGGATCGTTCACCGGGCAGAAATGATTGTGGAGCAGTTATATTCCCCTTCCGATGTCATGTTCCGGCCACCGGCAAACCTGATGCTGGATGCGTATGATCCCACGATCACTTCCAGCATACCCTTCCGTACGATCCCCTTATCCCTCGATATTTCCAGCCTGGCCGGTTTCAACCTCTTCGGGTTTGGCACCGCACCGACCGATACCATTGATGCCTCCGGTAATAAAGTAAAGATCTGGCGGTTCGATATCTCCCGGTATGTACAGCATGTGCTTACCCGGACACAAACCTCTTATCAGTTGCGCCTGCATGCACCGCTTATTCTGGAGGGCATCACCAAGTATGCCGGAACCGCTACCGACCTGGCCATACCGGTAAACCCTGCCACCTATGTGAATCCGAATATTGCCAACGGCCGGGTCAGGATCGTGGGAAATACCGGACCCGGCGACACCAACCCGCACCGGATACGGTTACGGATCATTTACTCTAAAATCTGATAAGTTATTAAGATATGTTCAAAAGCCCCCGCTAACTAGCCGGGGGCTTTGTTCATTAAGGACTGCAACCTTATCTTTGCGGCCTAAAAATCTTATACATGCCTTATTTGTTTACTTCCGAATCAGTAAGTGAAGGCCACCCGGATAAAGTGGCGGACCAGATCTCTGATGCCCTTATCGATAACTTTCTTGCTTTTGACGCCCAATCAAAAGTGGCCTGCGAAACACTGGTGACTACAGGACAGGTGGTACTGGCCGGTGAAGTAAAATCCAAAGCATATCTCGATGTTCAGGAAATAGCCCGTGGTGTGATCCGCAAGATCGGCTACACCAAGAGTGAATATATGTTTGAAGCCAGCTCCTGCGGCGTTCTTTCTGCCATACATGAGCAATCTGCGGACATCAACCAGGGGGTTGACCGGAAGAAAAAAGAAGAACAGGGCGCCGGTGACCAGGGAATGATGTTCGGCTATGCCACCAACGAAACAGAACATTATATGCCGCTGGCGCTGGACCTGGCCCATAACCTGCTGATCGAACTGGCTGCTATCCGCCGGGAAAAGAATTCAAAAATGCCGTACCTCCGTCCCGATGCAAAAAGCCAGGTGACACTGGAGTACGACGACAATAACCGCCCTGTACGCATTGATGCTATCGTGATCTCCACCCAGCACGATGATTTTGACACGGAAGCCAGGATGCTGGCCAAGATCAAAAGCGATGTGATCAATATTCTCATTCCACGGGTAAAGAGCAAGTACAGGAAGTATGCAAAACTTTTCAACGATAATATCAAATACCATGTAAACCCTACCGGCAAATTTGTGATCGGCGGCCCCCATGGTGATACCGGTCTTACCGGCAGAAAGATCATCGTGGATACCTACGGTGGTAAAGGAGCCCATGGCGGTGGTGCCTTCAGCGGAAAAGACCCTTCAAAGGTTGACCGTTCTGCAGCCTATGCCACCCGTCATATTGCCAAGAACCTGGTAGCGGCCGGCCTTTGTGATGAAGTGCTTGTCCAGGTTTCCTATGCGATCGGCGTGGCGCAGCCCACCAGTATCAATGTGAACACATATGGTACTGCCAAGGTGAACATGACCGACGGCGAAATAGCCCGGATCGTAGAAGGTATCTTTGATATGCGTCCTTACTTCATCGAGCAGCGGCTGAAACTCCGTAACCCGATCTACAGCGAAACAGCTGCTTACGGGCACATGGGACGTCAGCCCCAGATCGTAGAAAAGTCATTTGTTTCCCCCGATGGTAAAGTAGCAAAGAAAAAAGTGGAACTGTTTACCTGGGAAAAACTGGATTACGTCAGCAAAGTGAAAAAGGCCTTCGGCTTAAAATAATTGCCTTCCTGACGGAAGCACCTTGTTACAACCCCCGGACGATGAAATGTCTTTCAGGGGTTTTTGTTTACTTACATTTGTTCCGTGAAAAATTTCAGGCACCCCCAGCGTCCCAAAAAATCATCATTGGTCATTGGCCGTGCTGCAATCATCAATGCATTACAGGAAGGTAAACAGCTCGACCGTATCTATCTTGATACAAAGGCTGCCGGACCGGACATAAGCGCCATTAGGAAACTGGCGGCCCAACTGGCTGTACCGGTAAATTATGTACCGGTTGCGAAACTGGATGGCTTTAATATCACCGGTCATGAAGGCGCTGTGGCGCAGATCGCCAGGGTACAATACCAGAACCTGCAGGATGTGATCTCCTTTGTAGTGGATAGTGGCGAAGTTCCGTTATTACTCATCCTCGACGGTATTACCGATATCCGCAATATCGGTGGCATTGCCCGCACGGCTTTTTGTACGGGTGTGCATGCTATCATCATCCCGGATAAAGGAGTAGGTGCTTTGAACGAGGATGCAATACTGACCTCAGCCGGAGCGCTGGAGAGGATAGCCGTGTGCCGGGTGGGCAGCCTCATGAAGGCGGTGGATGAACTGCATCTTAACGGTATCAAAGTGTTTGCCACGGAAATGAAGGCCGAGAAGAGTATTGCAGAAGCAAACTTCACCGAACCCTGCGCCATCGTGATGGGCAGTGAAGAAAAAGGGATCTACCCGGCCTTACTCAAAATCTGCGATGAAAAGATCAGCATCCTTATGAAAGGGGATTTTGAAAGTTTGAATGTATCAGTAGCCACCGGTATCATCTTGTACGAAGCCATGAAACAGCGCCTGCACTAAAATCTCCAGTTGAAAAAAGGAAGCCCCCTTTCGCCATTCTTATTCCAAAGCTATTTTATTGACCAGGGTCAGGTTCATCTGTATCTTTTTCAGCTTGATCTGTTTGCAGGGTGTTGTGATGTACATAATAAAATGATTTGTTTAAGAAATAACAGCAGGCACTGACTGCTCTTCCGGCCGCCCCATCATTTTCAGGAATCGGTAATGCGACCGCATGGCCTGCGGCAGGGTCAGCTTATTATATGGCAGGCCAAATTCCTTCGCCTTATTTTCGATCAGCCTTGATATGTCCGGGTAGATCGTGTGCGGTAATTTGGGGTAAAGATGATGTGCTGCGTGTGCATTGAAGCCGCCGAGAAAGAAATTGAACCAGCGGTTACCGGGTGAGTAATCCAGTGAAGTGGCCAACTGGTGACGATAGTAATCACCTGGAAGAAATCCCTCCTCATCTGCTGCGGGGAAAGCCGTTTCCATACAAAAATGAGTGGCGATGAGGAAATGGATGAATAATATTGAAATGACCACCTGCATAATTAAGAAGGAAAGCAGTACGTCCGGAAGCGCATAACCCTTTATGACCGGCCATACCAGCAGGAGAAACAGGTACAGGCATTTCCAGAAGAAGAAGAGTATATATTCTTTAAGCGAGTGTTTCTTATGCTGCAGATTCGCCACATTCTTTTTAAACAGGTATAATGCATCTTTAAAAAGGAACCAGTGCAGGTTGTAGACCGCATACACCAGCACAGAATAGATATGCTGGTAGCGCTGGTATCTCCGCCGGGGATGTTGTGGCGAGAGGCGGATAAAAGGGTTATTGTCCACATCTGCATCGCATCCATCCACGTTTGGAAAAACATGATGCGATGATTTATGCCTGATATTCCAGAGATAGGCATTATTACCCTGCGTATTAAAAGAAAGATGATAGAGCCAGTAATTCACCTTCCTGTTCTTTGAAAATGTACCATGCATGGCATCATGCGAAACATTAAAACCAAGCAGCAATCCTGAAATACCAACCAGGATGTAAGCCAGCATAAGCCCGCCCTTTTCAGGATGTGGCACCAGGTACAGGAATAGCCAGGCAGTAAGATGAAGGAAAAAAAAGAAGCCCATTTTATACCAGAGTCTGCGCCGGGCTTTTTTTAAAATACTGGTTGAAGAAAGTAAATGGTTCACTTCCCGGTTAAGCGACTGAAAGAAAGGAGAGGAAGCTGAGCCGGTTCTGAATCTGATCTTGGACATAGTATGATTTTAAATTAAACAGGTATGAAAAATGATGAGCAGACCCCGTCAATGCCGCTTAAAATAAAGGCGGCAGGGAATCGTTGATATTGATGAACTCTTCACCCAGCAAATGGGCGATGGTTTGTGCCAGTTGCTGCTGGTATAATTGTAAATATCCCTTTGCTTCTCCTTTGGCCTGTACTCCCGGACCCATGATAGCGATCCATGTATTAGAGGAACCGGCAATAAAAGTTCCGTGAGAGGTCCATTTCTTCTTTTTCCCTCTGCCGTGATCTGTAGTGATCAGGAAGGTGGTGTTATTGGCATAACCCGGTGTTGTTTGCACCCAATGCCAGAGGTCGGCCAGCATTTTATCGGTCTGGTTTGCCTGTGACAGGTAGAGATCATACCGTTCCTGGTGAGCAAACTCATCTGTTTCCCCGAGGCCGAGGAAAACCACCCTTGGATGATGCAAACGGATATAGTCCTTTGCCATGATGAACGTAAGCTGGTCGTAGCGGGTCGAAGTTTTTTCTTCAATTCCTTCCTGCGAAACTTTATTGAGCAGGGTCTCTTCTTCGGTAAGATCATTGTTGTCAAGAGAGTCATAACCGCTGTTCACCAGCAGGCCGCTCCTCATTTCATTCAATATATACGGGAACACATCCCAGGAGGTAAATGCAATGACCTTGTCTTTAAAACCCGGGAGGGAGTTCAGGTGTTCGAGAATATTGATATTGGGATTGGCTATTTTTTTGTTGGAGATGATATCAGGATTGGCGAACCCGGTAAATATTTCACTATATCCGGGATAGGATTTCAGGTAATCATTGCTGACATCGACTTTGTTATCAAAATTCCTGTTCCCGTATACCTGGCCGTTCACACCGATCACATTCCATAAAAAGGGCATCAGTTTCTTTCTTCTTTCCTCTGCGGTAGGCGCCCAGTATATTGACCTGATCATTTCATTCTCCGGAGTAAATTTTTCATTATTAAGCAACCAGGCGTCGGCGCCATTGAACAATTCTTCCCACCGGAACCCATCGATCGTAATGATAAACAGGTTTTGAACCGGGCGGATGTTCTTTTGAAGAACAGGCTGGTTAACCTCTTCGGTAGCGCCGGGTATGCTGCTTTGCTGGGAGTGGAGGGCAGTAAAGCTGGTGAGGGCCATAAACCCGATGATGACCTTTTGCATGGTAGTTGTTTTTGTTTCGTTTTCAAACCTACTCATACAGGAAGGGCGCAGGTAATTGAAAAATACCATTGCTATTGCAGGTCAATCAGTTTTTCAGTCTGCAGATCGATTTAGCAAACCATTAGCGGCGGAACATAATTGAAAAACGAAGTAAAGTGAAGGAGGGTCTCGAAAATCCGTAAAAAAGGTTCTGCAATTATGGTTTTTCCGTAATTTGTCTTTTTATGAAACCAAACGAGCTGCAGCAGGAGCTTTTTAGTCATTTAAAAGCCAGTCTGCCACCGCATCTTTCCCTGGCTGATGAACTTTGCAGTTTGCTAGATATCAGCCACGACAGCGCCTATCGCCGGATACGGGGCGAGAAACCAATATCCCTTTCCGAACTGAAAAAGATCTCCGAACACTATAATTTATCGCTGGACCAATTGCTGCAATTGAACAGCGATACGGTTGTGTTCCGGGCACCTGACCTGTTGCGTAAAGACTATCCCTTTAAAGATGTGCTTAAGTCAATGCTGGTGCAGGTTAAGTACTTTAACTCCTTTGCTCAAAAAGAGATCTTTTACATCTGTAAGGATATGCCGATCTGGCAATTCTATCTGTTTCCGGAGCTCGCTGCTTTTAAAACATTCGTATGGGCAAGAACGATTCATAATGAAACCGCTTTATCAGGCAAGTTGTTCTCGCTGGAAGAATACATGTTCGAAGATTGTTTTGAGCTTGGCCGTCAGATTATCGCAGAATATAACCAGGTTCCTTCTGTTGAACTCTGGAACGAAGAAAGTATTAACAGTACGCTCAGCCAGCTCAGGTTTTATAAGGAGTCCGGCGGCTTCAGATACCAGAAAGATATTGAACGGGTGACCGATTCATTTGTACAGACGATCACCCACCTCCGGCTGCAGACCGAACAGGGAATGAAATTCATGCCCGGCGATTCAGATCTCCTGCACCGTGCACCGGTACAATTATATATCAATGAAATTGTGATCGGGAGCAACACGATCCTGGCAAAACTGGACGGTATGAAACTTTCTTTCATACCGTACAATGTTTTCAGTTTCATGCTGACCAAAGATGCGAAGTTCAATGAAAGCATTTTTAACGGGTTCAATACATTGAAAAGCCGTTCCACCCTGATCAGCGGGACCGGGGAAAAAGAGCGAAACCGGTTTTTCACTTCATTTTTGGAAAGGATCAACCAGCTTCGTTCATAACAGCACTTTCTGTTTCTGCCCGAACCGCCCGAATGCCGGGCGATGAAAAGAATCAGTTTTCTGAAAGCAGTACCTATCTTTATATTATTATGAGCAGCGTAAAACTGGTAGAGTGTCCGAGAGATGCTATGCAAGGCTGGAAGCAGCAAATTTCCACAGAGAAAAAGACCGGGTATATCAACAGCCTTTTACAGGTTGGGTTTGATACGATCGACTTCGGGAGCTTTGTTTCACCCAAAGCCATACCCCAGATGGCGGATACCGCTGCCGTTCTGAAAGGGCTGCAGCTTGCTGATACGAAAAGCAGGCTGCTTGCAATCGTCGCCAATTACCGGGGAGCAGAGGCCGCCTGTGCTTTTGATGAAATAAGCTGCCTCGGATTTCCGTTTTCCGTTTCAGAAACTTTTCAGCAGCGTAACACGAACTCTTCTATTGAAGAATCACTGGCCAGGGTAGAAGATATCCAGAACCTTTGTATAAAGACCGGTAAACAACTGGTGGTATATATTTCAATGGGCTTTGGTAATCCCTATGGTGATCCCTACGACGAGGAGATCGTCTTCAATTGGGTGAACAGCCTTGTGGCCATGGATATCGGTGTCATCTCACTGGCAGATACGGTCGGGGTCGCCACCCCGGAACAGGTGTATGATATGACGGCCTACCTGGTGGAGTCCCTGCCCGGTGTGGAGATCGGTGTGCATCTCCATTCCACGCCGGCTAACTGGAAGGAAAAACTGGAAGCAGCGGTAAAGGCCGGCTGCAGGCGTTTTGACGGTGCATTGAAAGGCATCGGGGGTTGCCCGATGGCCAAAGATGAACTGGTGGGCAACATGAACAGTGAATGGATGATCGGCTACTTTGAAGAAAAAGGAATACTGCCCGAACTGAATAAATCAGCACTGGAGAAAAGCCTGGCCCTGGCGGCTGAGATTTTTGTTTGACCCGTATTTTTTAACCTGCACATTATTATGGATCTGTTGCTGCATATCGATCTTAAAAAGAACCCGGAACAGATCAGTTACCGGGAAAAGGTTTTGCTCATCGGTTCCTGCTTCACGGAGCATATCGGGAATGCAATGGCCGAACTGAAGTTCAATGTCCTTCAAAACCCGAATGGCATCCTGTTTGGCCCGGATGCCGTTTGCAAAAGCCTTCTCTCGTACAAAAACAATAAACAATACAGGGCGGAAGACCTTTTTTACCTGAATGAGGTCTGGAACAGCTGGCATCACCATTCCCGGTTTTCAAATACAGACCGGGACGCTGCGGTTAAGAATATCAATGCCTCCCAGGCAAGGGCCCATCAGTTCCTGAAAGAGGCTGACTGGCTGATCATCACCCTGGGTTCCTCCTTTAAATATGAACTGACGGCGCAGGCAGATGGCGCCACGGAAGCAACCGGCAGCGGTGTGGCCAATTGTCACCGGGCACCGGCCAGCTGGTTTGAAAAGAAACTGTTGGAAACGGAAGCGATAAAAGAAATGCTGGAAGATAGCCTGAAGCAACTCAAGGCATTTAACCCCGGGCTCCGGTTTATTTTCACGATAAGCCCTGTACGGCATATACGGGATGGGGTGGTGGAGAATAACCGCAGCAAAGCCAGGCTGATCGAAGCGGTGCACTATATCGTATCCAGGTTTGGCGGGGCTTATTACTTTCCGGCTTACGAACTGGTGATCGATGTACTGCGGGATTACCGTTTTTATGATGTCGACCTCGTACACCCTAACTACCCGGCTACCGAATTTGTACTGGAAAAATTCAGCGCAACCTTTATTGATGAGATGTCGCAGGAGATGATGAAGGAAATGAAAAGCATTGTGACAGCCCGGAAACACAAACCATTTCAGCCCTCCACAAATGCACACCGGCAATTTCTCCAGGCCAACCTGGAAAAGGCCCGGAGGTTACAGGAGCAGTTTCCTTTTATTGACCTGGGCGAGGAGCTTCGTTATTTTTCTGAAAACAAATAAATAATGTGGTTCATAAATATATTCTACTGGCTCCAGGCATTTGCCGCTCCGGTGATCATTATGGCGGTCATCGGTATTGCTGTTGGTGATAAATCTGTTTTTACCGGCCTGGTGATTGGAGGGGCCGTCTTTGGCATCATCACGGCCGAATATATCCGGCGTACGTACGGACTTGGTACCTTTTTCTCCAGCATCTACGGGTCGGAAAAGCTGAACAAAAAAAATGAAAAGCCAGAGCCAGATCAGGACAAGACCCTGTAAATCGTCTTTTGAAAATATTCTTCCCCGGGTTGTAAAATGGTTGAAGGAAAGACCGGGAGATTCACTGCATTAGGATGGGCATGTGTTTCCAGGCAACACCCGGAAAACGGGCCATATCGCAATCCATTCTTTCCATGCAGCGGTGGTATCCACTTACCCGAGTAAAAATGAACCACCGGTTCTGTGGAGAAAAGCTGGAGTGTGATCCCGGATATTTTACTCCTTAGTTCTGCCACCAAAGCCGGAGTTGCTGATTTTTCCTGTACCACATAACTTTTATCATACCCGCCTGCCTCTTCCATACGTTCGCCTATCCGGGTGAAGCGGCCAAAATCATAAGGCGTTTCCGCCACCGGTGAAAGGTTTCCGTTGGCAGTGAGGTCGTCTTCCTGGTCAAGCGTTCTGTTGCCGTGAATACGTAATTCATGATCAAGGATGGTCCCTGCTCCGTTATCCAGGTTAAAATAACTGTGGTGGGTGAGGTTTACGGCCGTAGGCTGGTCTGTCACCGCCCGAAAGCAATAACTTAATTCATTGTCATCCGTCAGCTCAAACCGCAGGCTCGTTTCAAGTTTACCCGGATAGCCCTCCTCCCGGTCGGTGCTCACCGATCTCAGTTCAAGGAAGATATGCGGGTGGTGACCAAAGGAAACCAGTTCCCATATTTTTTTATCAAACCCATGCTCGCCGCCGTGCAGCTGGTTGGATCCCTGGTTGGCTGAAAGGGATACCTTCTTCCCGCCGAGGAAAAAAGCGGCATCCTTTATCCTGTTGGCATACCGGCCGATGGCGCAGCCCATCCAGGGGTAGTTGTGTAAATAACCCGGCTCCCTGTATTCTTCCTGGTTTTCAAATCCCAGCACAATATCATTGGTGGTTCCGTCAGCATTCTTTACTTTGAATGCAGTAATGGTGGCACCGTAGTTGAGGATGCTGACAACTGTTCCCTTTGCATTCTGCAAGGTGAACAGGCAGATATCTTCTCCGGTTTTGGAAGTGCCGCAATATTGACGGGTAACCTGGTTCATCCTTAAAAATATTCTTTTTGCCATGACAACCGATGCTTTGAAGCAAGACTTCCGCAATCGTTTTAGCAGGGAAGCGGAACATATTTTCTTCTGTCCCGGCAGGGTCAACCTGATCGGGGAGCACATTGATTACAACGGAGGTAAAGTATTGCCTTGCGCCATAGCGCAGGGAACCTACCTGGCTGTGGCAAAGAATACGGATAAGATGCTGCGGTTTCAATGCCTCAATTTCCCCGAAACGGCCAGCCTTCACCTGCAATCATCTTACAGTAAAACAGGATCTGAATGGTTCAACTACCCCCTTGGGGTCATCGACCAGGTATTGCAGGCCGGGCATACTCTTTCTGGTCTTGATATGCTTTTTTACGGCGACCTGCCCATCGGGGCCGGGCTTTCTTCTTCGGCCTCCATCGAAGTGCTGATGGCCGTGGCACTGAACAAGCTGTTTGCCCTTGGTATTGCCGGCACTGATATCGCCGTACTGTCAAAAGAAGCAGAAAATAAATTTATCGGGGTGAACTGTGGTATCATGGACCAGTTTGCCGTGGCCATGGGAAAGAAGGACCAGGCTATCCTGCTTGATTGCGACACGCTTCAGTACGAGTACATACCTTTCAGCAGCGGTGCGTACGCCCTGCTGATCATCAACACCAATAAACGGAGGACACTGGCGGATTCAAAATACAACGAGCGGTTTGCGGAATGCGGGGCGGCACTGAAATTACTGAAACAGGAACTGAAAGAGGCCAGCCATCTTTGTGATATCGAACCGGCCTCTTTTGAAATGTATATGGACAGGATCAGTAATCCGGTACTGGAAAGAAGATCGAGGCATGTCATCAGCGAAAACCAGCGGGTAAAGGATACCGTTCAGGCCCTGAAGAACGGCGATATCAGGGCCGTCGGGAAACTGCTGTATGCTTCCCATGATTCATTGCGGGACGATTACGAAGTATCGGGCAAAGAACTGGATACGATCGTGGATTTTTGCAGGGGATACCCTGATTGTATCGGTGCCCGGATGACCGGGGCCGGATTCGGCGGTTGTGCGATCGCCCTTGTACAGGAGAAATCCGTGGATGATTTCAGTAACCGGCTCAGCGAATATTACCGGGAAAAGATCGGTTATGCGCCGGAAGTGATATCTGCCGTCATTGCGGACGGGGCCGGTGAGCTGACGGCAAACTAACCCGCCGCCACAGCCGGGGCCTCTTCTTTTCCGGCCGACGGTTCCTCTGCGGGCCGGTCGACGAACTCGTTCATGTATATTTTAAAGATAACGATGATATAGTTCACGAGCAGCGGCCCGAAGACAAGCCCGATAAAGCCGAACAACCCCAGTCCTACGATCACCCCGAGTACAGTGATGACCGGGTGAACATCACCCAGCTTGCGCATGATAGTGATCCGGGCCACATAATCCACGTTACCGGTTACAATAGCGCTGTACAGCAAAAGCCCGGTCGCCATAAATGTATCCCCGGTTGAATAGGAATAAATCACAAGAGGTACCCAGATGATCATAGTACCCACAATGGGAAAGAAGGCAAACACGCCGGTGAGGAAACCCCATAATGCCCATTCCTGCACGCCGAAAATAAGATACCCGATCGTGGCCGTTGCACCCTGGATGATGGAGATCAGTGGAATGCCAAGTGCATTTGCTTTCACGATCTTTTTTGTTTCAGAGGCAAGGAGAGCGGTATTCGTATCCTTCAGCGGAATGATCCTGAAAAGGGTCTTTTCCATTTCACGGCCATGATAGAGCATGTAATAAAGGAAGAACAGCATGATGATAAGATTGGTCACCAGGTTTGCTGTACTGTTCAGCAGACCCGGCAGGAAAGTCACCACTTTATCCAATGAACCGGACAGTGATTTTTCAGACACGAAATGGATTCCGATCCGCTGCTGCACTTCCAGGACGGCACCCTTTATCGAATTCACGAGGGAAGCCGGGTCCTGCAAAAAATCATTGATACGGGGACTGATCAGTGTGGCAGCAAGAAAAACAGGCAGCCCCAGCAGCAGCAGATAGTAGACTACAAACAAACCGGCTGCACAGCCACGCTTCCATTTCTTTTTGTACACCATCTGGAAATAGCTCGCCCTGCTCAGTATGTATAAAGTAACAGCACCCAGTAAGCCGGGTAAGCAGATGTAAAGTTCCCTGATCACCACCCATACCAGTAATATCAGTACGGCCAGTACCAGCACCTGTTTGATCCTGTTATTGAATGTGATATTCATGTTAGCGGTTATACTGACCTGTAGAAGGTTCAGAAGTGCCTTCCTCTTTCCGGGAAAAGCGATACACAATGCAGCCGGGTATCCGGTAAAAACAGTTTACCCCGCTCCGGTTTTTTTCCTGGCCTGGTGCAGCTTCCTGCTGACGAAACCGGAAAGAACAAACTGCAACACCGAACCGGTTATTTTTGAAAATACATTTTTAGTATTCCCCGTTACGAGTTTCCGTCCCAGCCAGCCGGCACTGATCCCGATGGCCGTATCGATCAGATCGGCCCGTATATCCGGGGTTTCCGAAATGCTGCGTATGGCTGCACTGAGCAGACCGGCCGGGGAAAGCGACCTTGCCAGTTTCTCCGCTGATCCTTTCAGTTCTTCCGCCTGCTTCACTTCCTTTTGCTTCAGCAGGTGAAGTGCCTGCTGCAATCGCTGTTCAGGTGTAATGGCGCCCATATCATTCCAGGAGTTTATTAAGCAGAAGATGACGAACAGGGTCTTTGATCCATGCTTTGCGGAATATAAAAAGCAGCAGGCCGCACAATATATAAAAGCCGGCCATTATCAAAAAACCATAAGCAGCATTACCCGTTTGCTGACCGATAAGTATCGCTGCGCCTATGCTTAACAAGATCCCTGATACGGCGGCTAACGATACCAAAGCGATCAGCCCGATAAGGGATGAAACGGCTGAAGAGACCTTTCCGGAAACCTTCAATTTCCAGATATCCAGTTTTGTCTCTGCCAGCTCTGCTGCTTTCGTCACCAGGCTTTCCAATTGTGCGGCTGCTGTTTCCATACTTGCTGCTTTTTTATTCCTTCACAGGATCAGGAAAGGGCCTGTTTCACTTCTTTTTTGGCGGCGCTCATTTTTGCACCGGCTTTTTCACTCAGTTCCTCTGCCTCTTCTTCCGCATCGTGGTATTTACCTTTCACGGTATCAACGAATTTGCTGAATGAATCTTTGATGGAGTCGGTGATATCACCGGCCTTGCCGGCGATCTTCTTTCTTGTTGAAGAACCCTTGTCCGGCGCAAACAGAATACCGGCAATAGCCCCGGCGGCAGCACCGATCATAAAACCCACAATAACTTTTTTGTTGCTCATACGATAGAATTTACCAGTTAAAAAATAAGGTGACAGTTCATTCACTTCTGCGGGCGGCTGTTTCCGTACCGATCATCACCGATTTCATAAAGAAAAGCAGGGAAACGATCAGGGCGATATGGATGGAAACGGTACTCTTCCAGAACAATCCGGCTATCCATAAGGCAAGAAACAGAAAACCGAGAAGGGTCATTATCTTTTTCATACGTATTGTTTCAGAAGGATGGATCAGACATCCGATCTGTTGAGATTCCGCCCGAAGAGAAGGGACAGTATAAACAATACCAGGAAAAGGAAGAAAAGGATCTTAGCAATGGATGCAGCACCGGCAGCAATACCGCCAAATCCGAAGAACGCTGCTATGATGGCTATTACCAGGAAGGTGAGAGTCCAGCGTAACATAGGTCTTAGTTTTAAGTGAATTAAAATGATTACGCCAGTACAGGTTTAAAAACCATACCAACTGCTTTCCACCCGCTGAACGGGCCCTTGTGCCATACTATTTGGGGATATTCAGCCACATTGCGGGGCACCGGCCGGGATATTTAAGCCCCTCTGAATATGGAATCAAACTTGCAGCAGGTACTGCCGGCACTCATTTTTCATCTTAAACAGTTTTTATGAAACCCCATACAGGAATCACCGCTGCAAATCTTGCCGGGCTCAGCAAACTGCTGACGACGGTTCTGGCCGATGCCATGGTATTGTACACTAAAACCAGAAAGTTTCACTGGAATGTTTCCGGTAACAGCTTTATGGAACTTCACCTTCTGTTTGAATCACAGTACAAGGAGCTGGAGGAATCCATCGATGAGATCGCTGAACGGATCAGTAAACTGGGGTTTCCGGCCCCGGGCACACTGAAAGAATTTCTGGAGCACACCTCCCTTAAAGAATCACCCGGTAAGAACCCCGGCCAGAAAGCCATGCTTGCCGAACTGCTGAAGGATCATGAATCCGTCATCATCCGGCTCCGGAAATATATTGAGGAAAGCGATGAAAAATATAAGGATAAGTCCGTCTCTGATTTCTTTACCAGCCTGCTAGAATCACATGAAACAATGGCCTGGAAACTCAGGCGCTATCTTTCTTAGCTTCGCAGGCCGCAGCAATGATCCCGGCAGCATATTTGCGGCCGGGAACCACTGTTGTATTTAATTTAGCTCAACGCTAACTGCCACCAATGGATAAAGCCCTTTCACAGATCAGAAAAGATACCCGCTCGAAAGCGGGATTTGTCATTGCCTTTTTCATCATGATCGCCTGTTATGTTATCTCCATGTATAATAACCGGCGGATCGAAGGGCAGGCGAAGATCGTCGATCATACTAACCAGGTGATCCTGAATCTTGAACGGCTGATGCTGTCTGTACGGAATGCCGAAGCAGGTACCCGGGGCTATATCCTTACCAGGAATACTGCATTCCTGTCTCCTTATTTCGGCGCACGGAATGATGCCGACTCTTTATTTGCTGAACTTCAGTCGCTGCTCAGTGATAACCCGGTGCAGGTAAAACGGCTGAACCGGCTGAATACACCTTTGCAGCACCGGTTCGACCTGCTGGAACTGGCAATTCAGAACTTCGAGAATAACAACCGCAGCATTTCTGATTCGATGTTATCCAGGCAACAGGATGCCGGGAATACCATGCAGGTGGTACAAAGTACTATCGAACAAATAGAGGCGGAAGAGATGCACTTGCTGAAAGAACGTGACCGGAAACTGAAGACGACCTTTTCGATACTAAATACCATCACCTATGCATCCCTGGCGGTAGCGTTTATACTCGTGATTTTCGGGGTCCGCACCTACCTGAGCGAGTACAAGGCCCGGCAACAGGCCGGTGACAGGATAAAAGGTTTCCAGGAAGAACTGAAGAACAGGATCAACGAACTGGATAAGGCCAATAAAGAACTGATCCGCATGCGGAGCCAGGAAAAATTTGCGGCGACAGGCCGTATCGCCAGGACCATTGCTCATGAAGTACGAAACCCGCTGACGAATATCAACCTGGCAGCAGACCAGCTGAAGGGGGAGCTGCCTGTGAGTGATGAAAACACAGCATACCTTTTTGATATCATCAGCAGGAACAGTAAACGGATCAACCAGCTGATCGCAGACCTGCTGCAATCCACCAAATTTACGGACCTGAACTTTGAAAAAGTATCCGTTAATGATCTGCTCGACGAGGCACTGAAAGATGCCAACGACAGGATCAGGCTGGCCGGTGTGGAAGTGGTGAAGAAATTCAGCAATGACCTTTGCACAGTTTCAGTGGATACGAACAGGATGAAGATCGCATTCCTTAATATTATCATCAATGCCGTGGAGGCGATGGAGAACAGAACGGAAAAGAAGCTGACGATTGAAACAAGTGCAGACGAAGGAAAATGCCGGGTGGTGATCAGCGATACAGGTCCCGGGATGGACAATGAAACAGTGAATAAACTGTTCGAGCCTTACTTCACCAGCAAACCAAAAGGAAATGGACTGGGCCTGACAAATACCCAGAACATTATCCTGAATCATAAAGGCGATATTTCTGTGCTGAGCCGGCAGGGGGAGGGAACCACCTTCAATATCCTCCTGGATTTTTCCGGACAATAAGGGGAAATTATTCCACAACATGTGGAATGAAAGTGTCACTCTTCTTCTTCCTTTAAGAGCATGTCGATGACCTTGTTCACTTCCGCAATAGTAAATGGTTTTGCTAAAAAGAAATCTGCCCCGTTACTATAAGCCCTGGTGCGGTCATGTATACTGTCGTGTGCTGTGATCATGACCACGCTAAGCTGCGGGTTGATGTCCTTCGCCTTTGCAATGAAGTTGATGCCAAACCCGTCCGGTAAGTGGTTGTCAAGCAAAAGTATAGAAGGCTTTGCTTCCCTTATCTTCTTTTCAGCATCGGCAAGGTTGTGCACAATTTCAGTGACTACCTTTCTCTTCTCCAGGTTACGGCTGAGAAAATAGCAGATATCCATTTCGTCATCAACAATAAGGATTTTGTTCATGGTGATTATATCGATATCCGTGTTCATGGCTTCCGGTCATTTATCCGGATATTCATAAATTACAAAATATTTGCCATCCTGTAAGTATCATAAAATCCGCCTTCAGGCATGAGGTTTGGTTAGATCAGTGGTATAAATTTATCCACCCGGGGAACCAAATTCCCCGCCTCTTATCAGAAATGTTATGAAGAAAAAAATACTGATCATTGACGATGATGTAGACATGTGCGGTTTGCTGAGCCGCTTCCTGGAAAGAAAAGGGTTTGAGACGGCTGTCTGCCATTCGGGGCATAAGGGACTTGCCCGGTTCAGGGAAGATAAATATGATGTGGTGCTTTGTGATTTCCGGCTCGGTGATATGGACGGTGTAAAAGTGCTCCAGGGTATCAGAGAGTCCGGCTCCGCGGCGATCGTGATCATTATCACCGGCTATTCTGATATTAAGATGGCCGTGGAAGTGATGCGGCAGGGGGCCTTTGATTATATTACCAAACCACTGGTGCCGGAAGAAGTGATAACCATCATCCACCGTGGTTTATCGGCAGATACAAACGAAACAGGTATTGTTTCGCCTGCAGATAAGAAAATAAAGAACCGGGAGAACGCTGAAGGGGATGAATTCCTCACCGGTATAGCCCCGCTGACAAAAGAAATGTACCGGCAGATAGACCTGGTGGCCCCCACCAATTACAGTGTCATCCTTTACGGCGAAAGCGGTACAGGAAAAGAGGTGATCGCTAAAACGATACATAAGCGCAGCCAGCGGACAGACAAACCTTTTATGGCGGTGGATTGCGGCACCCTATCCAGGGAACTGGCAGCGAGTGAACTGTTCGGGCATGTAAAGGGTTCTTTTACCGGAGCCCTCTCAGATAAAGAAGGTTTTTTTGAAGCAGCAAACGGGGGCACCCTGTTCCTGGACGAGGTGGCCAACCTGCCGCTGGATGTACAGGCTACGCTGCTGCGGGTAATACAGGAACGGAAATTCAAAAGAGTGGGAAGCAACAAAGACATGGATACGGATGTAAGGGTGATCGTGGCCTCCAACGAAAACCTGCAGGAGGCCTATAAACGGGGCCGGTTCCGGGAAGATCTTTATCACCGCTTCAATGAGTTTTCCATAAACATTCCGCCGCTCCGGGCAAGAAAGGAAGACATCGGCTTATTCTCCGCCTTCTTCCTGGCAAAAGCCTGCGGGGAACTGAACAAAGAGTCAGAAGGTTTTGAAGAGGAGGTGATGCAGTTGTTTATGAATTACGACTGGCCGGGTAACCTTCGTGAATTCAGGAATGTGATCCGCCGGGCTGCGTTGCTCACCCCGTCCGGAAGGATCAACACGAATGTACTGCCCTGGGAGATCATTGGCAGCAGCCCGATGACAAAGGAGA
The DNA here is from genome assembly GCA_046329665.1 of Chitinophagaceae bacterium. Lineage (GTDB taxonomy): Bacteria > Bacteroidota > Bacteroidia > Chitinophagales > Chitinophagaceae > JJ008. The sequence goes on from JAXLUG010000008.1 coordinate 26,895, forward strand.
AAAACATACCGGCCATTGCGCCGGCAGTAAAAGAGGAACAAAGTGAACCGGTGCGAACCATAGCCATAAACGGTTTGAAGGATGCCGCAGCACAGGCCGAATACAATACCATCATGGAAGTACTGAAAGAAGTGAAGTTCAATAAAACAAAGGCAGCCGGGATCCTGAATATTGACCGGAAAACACTCTACAACAAGATCAAGCAGTATGAAGCCCTGATGGTGGACCGCCAGTAAGCGGTCATATCTTCAGCCCGTATAATTCCACATCGTGGTTCTTGCCTTTCAGGTCGGCGGTTCCCAGTGTTTCTGTTTGCCATTCTTTTATTTCCAGCAGGCCGATCACTTCTTTTGAAGCGATGAATTTCTGGTTCAGTTGTGTGCAGGCGCTTCTGATCCTGGCAGCCGTATTAATGGCATCTCCGCTCATGACAAGGTCTTTCTTAATGATGCCTACCTGGCCAACGGTGACGATCCCGGTATGCAGGCCAACCTTGTATTCCGGCAGGGTGCCATATTCCCTTTTGAAGCGGTCGAAATGCTTATGTAATTCCTTTCTGGCGCTGAGCAGGGCCGCAACAGCCTTTTTGGCATTGGCCTTTGATTCCGGCCACCATACCACGATCTCATCACCCACATACTGGTAGATCCGGCCATCGTTTTCAATAAAACCGGAGGAGATATAAAAGATGAAGTCACGGATGAATTTGAAATACTCCTTATGCCCCAGTTTTTCTGCGATCGGTGTGGAGTCCTTCAGGTCAAGGAACATGATGATCCTTCTTTCTTCCTTTGGCTGCAGGTATTTACCGATCATGATATCAAAAAAGACACCCGGGGAATATTTTTCGTTTACCTCCATGGCCAGGAGTGTCATGACAAAAAGAATGACCCATTCCGGCATTTTTTCCAGTAGCAGGTCCCTGTGCAGGAGGTTGTAGGTAAACTTATCAAGCGACTGTGGTAATGTTCTTCCGGCAATCAGCCATTCGTAGGTAATATAGATCAGGAAGGTCATGATGGTGGCAGCCACGATCAGCAGCAGCGTTTTTACCAGCAGGTTGACCCAGAGCGATGAATTTCTCAGGTAATTACGCAGCACCGTTACGAGGAAATACCCGATCAGCAGGCTGATGATGAAAACAATGGTCTCCCGGATAACCACTTCTTTAAACAGGCGGGTTTCGGGGGCATAATATTTTTCAGGAAGGATGCCCAGTTTCTTTCGCCACAGAAAGAACAGCAGGTCGATCAGTGTCCAGCAAATGGCAATACTGATTATGATCCTGCGCTGATGCCGCCTGAGAGATGAAACGCCGGAAAACAGGGAAGGGGTAGTCCGAAGCATGGGTTGGAATTTTAATGCTCAATGAACTTACCTGTTGATAAAATCGTGCCGGGGAAAATTATACCCGGAAATGATATTCCCGGGCCAGGAATTCTTCCAGACGTTGCAGGAGGGTAAGCTGGTTACGGGCCCGTTCCAGGTTTTGCCCGGGATGATCTGTTTTATAATACTGGTCACCGTTGAGGTAATCCGTGAGGAACCGGAGCGCCTGCATGTATATCATCAGCAGCCCGGCGCTGTGGATATATTTATTCTCTGCGGCCGTGAATGCGCCACCCAGTACGGAGGTGTACCCGTCTACAATGGCCTGGTAAAAATCTTTCCGGATATGCAGATCGCTGAGGTTTGCATGTCCTTCATCATGGCTTCCGGCCATTGACCGGATCATATCGCCAAGGTCGGAAAAGAAATAACCGGGCATGACCGTATCAAAGTCAACCAGGCAGATCACTTTTCCTGTTTTTTCATGAAAGAGGACATTGCCGATCTTGGCATCGTGGTGCATTACCCGTTGCGGGAACTCGCCGGATTCAAGGATGACTTCGTAAAAATGTTTATACCGTTCCCGGTTTTTTAATTCCTGCACCATGTCCCTGGTTTCAGCCATACGTTCATACAGCTCGGTCTGTAATGCCTCTTCGAACTGGCTGTACCGTAAACTGAGATCATGAAAACCGGGAATGACGTTTTTGAGCACGCCGATATCCATTTCACTGAAGGCAGCAGTAAATTTTGCAAAGGCCCGGGCCACGGCTTTTGCCTGTGAGGCCTTTTGCACCACCTGTATCGTTTTGCTGTGTTCGATGAGTTCAAACCCCCGCCAGTATCCGCCGCTCTCATCACGGTACAAGGTATGATGGGCATTCAGGTAAACAGGGGTGGGAAGACGGATGCCGGTAAATCCGTCCACCGCATCTTCCCGGGCAAATTCAGCATATTCCCAAAGCTGAATATAATTCGATTGCAGGTCCTGCGGGCGCTGAAACACCCGGGTGTTGATGCGCTGAAGAAAGATATCCGGCTTCAGTTCGCAGAAAACTTTGTAGGAAGCATTGATCAGTCCGTCACCAGCCTTCTCAACCCGGATGATGCCGGCATCATGATCGGGAAGGTCGGGAGACCAGGCAGTAAAGGCCTGTAAAACTTCTGCTGATACTTCTTGCTCCATCATCCTGCATCCTAAAATAACACCTAGTTGTGACAGAGAATACTACAAACGATTGCGGATTTTAACCGGGGCCGGGGGGAAGCAGGAAAGAGGTACTAACGGTTCAGTGTATCCTATCGCCCCGCACTTCCAGGTGGCGGATGATACCGGCTTCAAATGCCAGCCATTCTTTCCAGCGGCGGCGCACTTTTTCCTTATCAAGATACGTTTCGGCCAGTTCGATGAACAAGGTATAATGACCGGCTTCACTTTCCATGAAGCGGCGATAGAATTTTTGCATGTAATCATCCTGCAGACCTTCGCTTAATCTTTTGAAACGTTCGCAGCTCCTGGCTTCGATCAGTGCCATGGTGAGCAACTGGTCCAGCAGGCGGTCTTCTGCAGGTCCGCCTTTTTGCTGAAAACCGATCAGGGCATTGACGTATTCATCTTTACGCTGCCGGCCCAGGGGGAGGTTTCTTTTCTGCAGTTCGGCCAGCACCAGCCTGAAATGCCCCCATTCCTCTGTAACGATCGGGGAGAGGGCTGCCACCAGCTTTTCCTTTTCGCTGTAACGCTGAATGAGGGATATACAGGAAGTAGCGGCCTTTTGCTCGCAGTAGGCATGATCGGTCAGTATTTCCTGTAATGAGATGCCGGCCAGGTTGACCCAGCGGGGGTCGGTTGGCAACTGCAGGCCGAGTATGTTCCGGGTATCTTGCGAAAGCTCCATACCGCAAAAATAAACTACCGCTTGAAAATCAGGGGGCGGAAGGTAGTCCGGAGGGCAAAAAACATCCCGGAAACCTTTGTGGTTATGGCGATTGGGCTTACCTTTGCCGCCTTAAATAATAGATGCAAAAAATCGGATGCCCCGGGGGGATTCCTCCGGAAAAACTTAAAAATTAAAAAGATGCCCTTAACACAAGAAAAAAAAGCAGCTGTTTTAAAAACCTATGCCGGTTCTGAAAAAAATACCGGTTCTATTGAAGGTCAGATCGCCCTTCTTACTGAAAGGATCGCCCAGATCAGCAATCATCTCCAGGACAACAAAAAGGATTTCTCCACTCACCGCGGACTCATGCAACTGGTTGGTAAGCGTAAGCGCCTGCTGAACTATATGCAGAAGCACAACCTGACCGGCTACCGCCAGCTGATCGAGAAACTTGGAATAAGGAAGTAAACGACACCCCGGATCCGCAGCAGCGGACGTTGGGAGGTTTGTACTTCTGAGTTTTTAAGCGAATACAAAATTCAGAGTTTATATACGACTATTCCCAATGTCTTCCGGATGTTGGGAATACCTGTTTTTGGAGTATTGCGTTTTTCACTGAATAAGTAAGCCCGGAAAATGCCCATCTGTGTTACCGGACGATGAAGGGAGTGACACAACCAAAAACGATAGCAGCAATACAGCTGGTGACCCGAAAAAATTCCTGTCCGGGGCTTTTTAAAACCCAAAGCTTATAACATTAAACCCGAACAATTTTATGCTACAACAACCAATTCGTAAAACATTTGATATAGGCGGAGGACGCCTGGTGACCATTGAAACCGGCCGCCTTGCCCGCCAGGCCGATGGCGCCGTAACGGTAAGCCAGGGCAATTGTATGATACTGGCCACCGTGTGTGCCAATAAAGAACCAAGAGAAGGGCAGAGTTTTTTCCCGCTTTCTGTTGACTACCAGGAAAAATTTGCTTCGGCAGGCCGTATCCCCGGTTCTTTCTTTAAAAGAGAGGCCAAACTGAACGACTATGAAGTGCTGACCAGCCGCCTGATCGACCGGGCCCTGCGTCCGCTGTTTCCGGAAGATTACCTCTGCGATGTGCAGGTACTGGTGACGCTGGTCTCCAGCGACCCGGAAGTAATGCCGGATTCACTGGCCTGTCTGGCTGCTTCTGCAGCACTAGCTGTATCTGATATTCCCATCAAGGAGATCATCTCTGAAGTAAGGGTATCAAGGGTAGCCGGTGAATTTATCGTGAACCCGACCCGCTCGGAGATGGAGAAGTCGGATATGGACTTCATCATCGCTGCTACGGAAAAGAACCTGATGATGGTGGAAGGGGAAGCCAAAGAGTGTGGTGAAGCTGACCTGGTAAAGGCGCTCGAAATAGCCCATGATGCCATCCGCATACAGGTGAAGGCGCAGGAGGAACTGCGTGACCTGGCCGGCGTAAAGGGAAAAAGAGAATACACCAAACCGGCAACGGATGAGGCCCTGAAAGAAAAAGTATATGCCTTTGCCAAACAAAAGGTGTATGAAGTAGCCAAGGGCGGACTGAGCAAACATGAACGCAGCGACCGCTTCGAGGCTATCAAAGCAGAACTGGATGAATACCTGAAAAAAGAATACAATATCGCAGAAGGAGAGAGCCTGCCGGACCTGACCAAAAAACTGGCCTCCACTTACTACGGCGACCTGCAATATGATGTGGTGAGGGATATGATACTGGATGAAAGGGTAAGGCTGGATGGCCGGAACCTGGAAACAGTGCGCCCGCTGGATATGGAGGTGGATGTATTGCCTTCTCCGCATGGAGCTGCCCTGTTTACAAGAGGTGAAACCCAATCGCTTACAACGATTACTTTAGGAACACCCTTAGATGAATTGCTGGTGGAAAGCGCTGCCAAATCGGTGGATTCTAAATTCTTCCTGCATTATAATTTCCCTCCGTTCTCAACGGGTGAGGTGAAAATGATGCGGGGCCAGAGCCGCCGTGAAGTAGGGCATGGCAACCTTGCCCAGCGCTCCCTGAAACAGATGATGCCGGGCAGCGATTATCCTTACACCGTGAGGGTGGTGAGTGATATTCTCGAATCAAACGGCTCTTCCTCGATGGCTACCGTTTGTGCCGGTTCGCTGGCACTGATGGATGGCGGTGTGCCTGTTGCCAAACACGTAAGCGGGGTGGCCATGGGACTGATCACCAAAGGAGATAAATACGCTATCCTGACCGATATCCTTGGTGATGAAGACCACCTGGGGGACATGGACTTTAAAGTAACCGGAACCCGTGATGGTATTTGCGGTGTGCAGATGGACATTAAGGTGGATGGCCTGAAAATGGAAGTGATGGCACAGGCGCTGGAGCAGGCCCGTAAAGGCCGTTTGCATATCCTGGATGCCATGTACAACTGTATCCCGGCAGCCCGGGCAGATGTGAAACCGCATGCACCGAGAATGGTGAAACTGTTCATTGATAAAGAATTCATCGGTGCGGTGATCGGGCCCGGTGGTAAGGTGATACAGGAAATACAGCGGGAAACCGGCACCACGATCAACCTGGAAGAAGTGAACAACAGGGGAGAAGTGAGCATCTTCAGTGCCAATAAGGATGGCGTGGACAAAGCCGTGGCCTGGATCAAGGGTATTGTGGCTGTACCGACCATTGGTGATACCTATGATGCGGTGGTGAAATCCATTATGCCCTTTGGTGCCTTTGTTGAATTCCTGCCCGGTAAACAAGGCCTGGTACACATCAGTGAAATAAGCTGGAAGCGTCTTGAAACACTCGATGGGGTGGTGAAAGAAGGTGACCCGATGAAAGTGAAACTGATCGGTACCGATCCGAAATCCGGTAAGTTCAAACTTTCCAGGAAAGCACTGATCCCGAAGCCTGATCAAAAACCAAGGGAACAGGCCCCTCCGCAACAGGAAGGATAAATTATTAAATACCTTTAGCCCCGCCCGTGCGGGGCTTTTTTATGCAAGATCATATCGAAATAGCATTTACGGATATCCAGCCTGAGCAACAGGAACTCCTGGTTGCCCTTCTTTCCGAGGCGGGTTTTGAAGGATTTGAAGAAGGGGACAGGCAATTAAAAGCATTTATCCCGCAAAAGGAATATAACAGGCAGATACTTCATGAACTGGCGTTCAAATACCAGCTTCAGTTTACTGAATCAATCATCGCTGCCCAAAACTGGAATAGTACCTGGGAAGCGAATTTCCCGCCGGTGATAGTAGATGACTTTGTCGTTATCCGGGCAGATTTTCATCCGCCGGTCCCTTCGGTTGAACAGGAAATAGTCATTACTCCCAAGATGAGTTTTGGTACCGGTCATCATGCCACCACTTACATGATGGTGCAGCAGATGCGGCGGCTCTCTTTTACGGGCAGGCAGGTTTTTGATTTTGGTACCGGTACGGGCATACTGGCCATACTGGCCGAAAGGCTAGGTGCTGCCGCCGTTGATGCTATCGATAATGACGACTGGAGCATTGCCAATGCGGCTGAAAATTTCGAAAGGAACCATTGTCAGAACATAACACTCCGGAATGCCGATGCTCCGGAACCCGGCAAACAATATGATATTATCCTTGCCAACATCAATAAGAATGTGATCCTTGCGCATCTGCCGGTACTGGCCCCACAACTGGTGCCCGGCGGTACGCTGCTGCTGAGCGGGCTGCTGCCGGAAGACGAAAATGAAATAAAAGAAGCCGCCGCTTCTTACTCCCTCCGCTTTATTGAAAAGCAGGAGCGTAACAACTGGATCTGCCTAAGGTTCAATCGTTAAGCCTGTTTTAAGCGGGTATTATTTTAATGTTACCAGAAACCGATTTTACCTATTTTTGCAGTTCCCGCTGGTTGGGGTTCTATGAACGAACTACTTCTGATAATTCTTGCATATCTGATCGGCAGCATTCCTACTTCGGTCTGGGTCAGCAAATACTTTTTTGATATTGATATTCGTGACTATGGCAGCGGCAATGCCGGTGCCACCAATACCTACCGGGTACTCGGTCCCAAATGGGGCACTTTTGTAATGGTGATGGATATACTGAAAGGCATGGTCGCCGTAAAGCTGGCGCTCCTATTGCCGGAATATGCAGATAACTCTGTCAATCTGCAGAACCTGCAGACAGGGCTTGGACTGGCTGCCGTGGTAGGTCATATTTTTCCCATCTGGGCAGATTTCCGCGGCGGTAAGGGGGTGGCTACCTTATTTGGCCTGGTGCTGGGTATTTCCCCCTGGACAGCCCTCAGCTGTGTTGGTATTTTCATACTGGTATTATACCTTACCCGGTTTGTGTCACTCAGTTCCATACTGGCCAGTATCGCTTTCCCGGTTTTCATCCTGGTCATCTTTAATGTGGACAATCCCCTCTACAGAATATTTGCCATTACGGTGGCTTTGCTGGTACTGCTTACGCACCAGAAAAATATCGGCCGCCTCCTGAAAGGAAGCGAAAGCAAAGTGCCTATCTTCAAAAACAGAGACAAAAGACGACGCCGGAATATCGCTGACTAACGAATATTCCTTTTTTCTATCTTTAAAATAGTTTCCTGTACCGAACAACTTGGTACAATCGTTGAACGTCATTGAAAAAACCAAGAAAATGATAAGAAAAATCACTCTTTCCTTTTTAGTGGCTGCTTTACTGGCTGCCTGTTCGCACAATGCATTGACCGGAAAAAGCCAGTTGACCCTGATCCCCGAAGCTGAATTACAGTCGATGGCCACTACTGAATACCAGACATTCCTTTCCCAGAATAAAGTGGTTGCCCCAGGTACTAACCGGGATGCAGAAATGGTAAACCGGGTCGGAAACCGGATCATCAAAGCAGTGGAAGCCTACTATGCGGAAAAGGGGATGAGTGATAAACTCGCAGGTTATAAATGGGAAACCCGCCTGGTAGATGATAAAACAGTTAATGCATGGTGTATGCCTGGTGGAAAGATCGTTGTATATACAGGCTTGCTCCCGATAACACAAAATGAAGCAGCGCTGGCCGTCGTAATGGGACATGAAGTATCGCATGCCCTGCTGCAGCACGGTAACCAGCGGATGAGCCAGGGCCTGATCGCTTCCGTTGGACAAGTTGCGCTGGCAGTGGCCGTAGCCAACAAACCGCAGGAAACGCAAAACCTTTTCCTGGGGGCCTATGGGGCCGGCGCACAGGTAGGGGTATTGCTTCCTTTTTCCCGCAAGCATGAACTGGAAGCCGATCAGTACGGGCTGATGTTTGCCGCCATGGCCGGCTATAATCCGCAGGAAGCAATTGCCCTCTGGCAAAGAATGGAGAAAGCAAGTAACGGCCAGGCGCCTCCGGAGTTCCTGAGTACTCACCCATCAGAAGGAAAAAGGATCGAACGATTGCAGGCATATATGCCTGAAGCGCTGAAATATTATAAACCTATGGGCACCAGTAAATAATTTTCCTGATTTCAGGCAATAAATCCCCTCCGGATAAGTACCGGAGGGGATTTTTATTAAGAAAATGTAAGGATTACACAGTATTTTCATTACCTTTGCCTCCCTGCTATGAGAACTCCGTTATCAACCCACGAACCGGGTCAAACGGTTAACTCTAAAACAGTTACCAGGTATGTCACAAACGCTGCTTGAAAAGCTTCAACTGGCCGACGAAAAGAATCTTTTAATCCAGGGTTTACCCTCCTCAATCGAAAAACAGTTCAGCAAACTGTCCTTTGCCAAAAACATGACTCCGCTCCTCAAGACCCGGAAGATCGATTTTGCACTGGTATTCGCCGTAAACGAAAATCAGCTGAACGGTATTTTGAAGGATGTAATGCCTTCCCTGAAAGGAGAGTCTAAATTCTGGGTGGCCTATCCCAAAACCACTTCCAAGATCGTAACCGATCTGAACCGTGAATGCAGCTGGAACCGCCTGACCTGCGAAGGCTACGAAAGCATTGAGCGGGTTGAGCTGGACCATGTATGGACAGCCATGCGTTTTTGCCGCAACGAAACCCTCCGGGGCGAAGATGTGGTACACAGCCGTAAAAGACAGGCTGTCGCCATGGCTGAATAACGAAACCGGTTACCAAATTTTTTGAGGTTTGCCTGCGGGCAAACCTTTTTTCTTTCTCTACATTTACCACATGGCATACCTGAATGTGGAGATAAAAGCAAAATGCACGGACCCGGCTTTTATACGACAATACCTGAAAGAACACCAGGCAGAATTCCGCGGTACGGACGAACAAACCGATACCTATTTCAATGTATATAACGGCCGCCTGAAACTCCGGCAGGGAAAGATCGAAAACAACCTGATCTATTATGAAAGGGCCAACCAGGCGGGGCCCAAGAACTCCCATTTCAGGCTGGTCAAGGTGGAGGATGCAACCGGCTTGAAATCCGTACTCGCCTCCTCCCTGGGCATCAAAGTCGTGGTACAAAAGACCCGTGAGATCTATTACATACAGAACGTGAAGTTTCACATTGATGAAGTGCCCGGGTTAGGCGCCTTTGTGGAAATAGAAGCAGGTAATATCCTCGCCGATCTCTCCGAACCAGCCTTACTGGAACAATGCCGGTTTTATCTTCGGGAGTTCCGCATTCAGGATAAGGACCTGGTGGAAGTCTCCTACAGTGATATGCTGCCGGAGCTGAACACGAATGATGCTGTCTGAACCCGGTCGGGTAAAAGTTATTCCGCTACCTGATAATGACCATACCGGTCTTACCGGCCAGTGCGATCTCCATTTTCTTCAGGTGTTCATGTGTCTGGTGAAGCATGGAATATTCTTCCGGGGTATGCTGCTTTTCAAGATCAAGCTGGTTTTCCAGCAGCATTCGTTTTATCTTTTTCAGCTTGAGGTAATTGATGGCGGATTCCACGGCTTCGTTTGTTTTGTCTTCATCCATCTTCAGGTACTTCATCAGGCGGTTGTCATTGTCCCGTGAGATCGTCTGCATGAAGTCTTCATAGGATTGGGAAAACAACTGCTGCTGGTAACCGGTCGACTGGCTGAATTCTTTTCTCCAGTGGTCACTTTCTTCGTAGGGAAAGTTCAGCAACGATACGGCAAATGAACTGATCCTGTTATCGGTGTGGTAAATGAAATAATTTGAATTGAGCCGTTCCGGGTTATTCCGGAATACATCCCGGAAGGTATTCATCAGGTGCAGCACTTCCTTGTTGTCAACCAGGCTTTCGTCCACCATTTCATCAAAAATGTAGTCGGCCACATAGCGGTTCTCATCCCACTTCTTAAGACCATGTTCCAGTATCATGCGGGCTACTTCTTTTTCCTGTAATTCATCCCTGAAGAGAAGGTTAAAGGTGGCATCATCATAACCGGCTGCTTCTGCCTGCCGGGCATTTTCCTCGATGAGCTTTGATTCTTCTCCGGGTTGTTTTCTTTCCTGCACAGTGATGCGGTCACGGATGAATTTATTCACCAGGCTGTGCATACCCGCCTCATCGATCCGGAGGATCTCCGCACATTGCCGGATATAATCCTGCTGTTTGGTAAAATCCTCTGCTTTATTGATCCGTGAGATCGTTTCAGCGATCCGGTTCACGACTTCTGATTTTTTTACCGGGTCAGTACCGGCATCCTTCAGTGCCACCTCCAGCTGGAAGAGGATGAAATCTTTTTTATTCCTTTCCACAAACTCCCGGAAGGCGCCGGCGCCTACTTTATTTACATAGCTGTCCGGGTCATCGCCATCCGGTATCAGCACCAGCTTTACATGCAGCCCTTCTTCCAGGGCCAGGTCAAGTCCGCGGAGCGCAGCCTTTACGCCTGCCGCATCTCCGTCGTATACGATCGTAAGGTGGTTGGTATATTTCCTGATCAGCCGCAACTGGTCGGGGGTGAGGGAGGTACCCCCGCTGGCCACCACATTTTCTATCCCGGCCTGGTGGAGGGAGATGACATCCGTATATCCTTCCACCAGCAGGCATTCATCTGCTTTATCAATGGCCTGGCGGGCAAAGTAAGAACCGTAGAGGATCTTGCTTTTAATATAGATCTCATTCTCCGGTGTATTGATGTACTTGGGGGCCTTTTCATTACTCTTCAGGATACGGGCACCAAAACCCAATACTTTGCCGCTGTGGTTGTGTACCGGGAAGATCACCCGTCCCCGGTAATTGTCCACGAACTGCTCATGCCGGTTTGCAATAAGACCGGAGCGGATGAGCAGTTCCTGGTTATATTGCCCGGCCAGCGCCTCTTTGGTGAAAGCATCCCGCTGTTCGGGTGAATAGCCCAGCTGGAATTTGCGGATGATATCTTCCCGGAACCCCCTTTCTTTAAAATAAGCCAGCCCCACATCCTGGCCTTCATCGGTTTCAAACAGCATACGGGTAAAGAACTGCTGGGCAAACTGGTTGATGATATACAGGCTGTCGGCCACCTGCATCTGCTGCCGCTGTTCATCCGACTGAAAGGTTTCCTCGATCTCAACACCATATTTATTGGCCAGCCAGCGCAAAGCTTCGGGGTAACTGTATTTTTCATGCTCCATGATGAAGCTGACGGCATTGCCGCTTCTGCCGCACCCGAAACATTTATAGAGTTCTTTTGTCGGCGATACGGTGAAGGAGGGGGTCTTTTCATTATGAAAAGGACAAAGACCGAGGTAATTGCTCCCCCGTCTCTTCAGTTTTACAAAGCCGCCCACCACATCGATGATGTCGATCTTGCTGAGAATTTGCTGTATGGTAGCCTGTGAGATCATGTGCCCCAAAACCGGGCTGCTAATATACGCCATCTGCCAGCCCCGTCCATAAATCACCCGCTGGTGTAAGCCCGCTTTCTGCAGGAGTATTAATTTTAGCGGGTGGCAGGTGATAAATAATTCCTTTACCAGTAAACCCTCCACCCTTCAATTTGTCTCAGGTAAAATCAATTTATGAAAACGATGAAACTCCTCCCTTTATCGGTGATCGTATTTTTCCTTTCTTACCAGCCGGTAACGGCGCAGAACCAGTCTGGTGTTGACTCAACCGGGCTGCCCGGCGATAATTTCAGCTTACAGGGTGCCCTGCAGTTATTCAAAGACGCCGCTTCCGTGGAAGATTTTGAAACAGCACTTAATACAGAAGGAAACCATGTAAACAACCTCGACCTGAATGGCGATGGCCAGACCGATTATGTGAGTGTGATCGATAAAACAGAAAAAGATGCACATGCGTTTATACTCCGGGCACTGGTTTCCCCAACAGAAAGCCAGGATATCGCTGTTATTGAGCTTGAAAAGACAGGCCCGGAAAATGCCGTCATCCAGATCGTGGGCGACGAGGATATTTACGGGGAAGAAGTGATCGTGGAGCCGGGTGATGATAGTGATGATAATGCCGTTTCGGATATGTTTACCAGCACCAGCAGCGGTCCTTCGCCTTCCTTTACAAAAGAAAATGCACCGATCGTTATCAACGTATGGATATGGCCATCGGTACGGTTTGTTTTCGGGCCGGTGTACCACCCCTGGATCTCCCCCTGGCGCTGGTCATATTATCCCGGCTGGTGGAAGCCCTGGAGGCCGGTTGGCTGGGTGGTCTGGCATCCGTTTATCAGACCTTTTCACCATCATTTCGTTGTGGCGCCGCTCCATCGGGCAGTGGTTGCCCACCGGATCTATACTCCATTCCGTACCACTTCCGTTACCGTACGGACCCGCCATGCCACTGTTGTGGGCAATTACCGGGTTACCCGGACAAAGACCCGGGTGACCGGGCCCCGGGGTCATACCACGACCGTACGGAAAACGACGGTGACCGGCCCGAGGGGCGGTAAGGCCACCAAAGTACGGGTACGAAGGCACTGACCTTTGCGCCTGGAAACAAAATACTAAGGGCATCCCTTTACCGGGTTGCCCTTTCAAATTTATGACAACGGTCAGGTACCCGCTGCTGTGCAATACTTTTTATAAATAACCTGAACAGATGTTTGAATTTTCCGAAATTGGTACTACCTTACTTCTGTCTGAATAATCCATCCTTTACCATCCGGCACCCCCTCGAAAGGTTAAGCTCTTTTATTGTTTCACTTTAAAATTTTTTGCCATGGTTCAGGTAGACATCTCACAGCTCTCCGGCGAGTGCAATGCCTGGAGAGAGAAACTTCGTCAATACAAAGAAGAATTTGCAAGAGACGAAACAAAACTCCAGGAAACCACCCGCCAGGAACTCTCCCGGGAACAACTTCAGGACGTAGAACATCTGCACAACCAGTTTCACATTCAGCTTATCAACATTCACGACTTAAAACAATCGATCAAAGTACATGACCGCAAGATGCAATTTGAAAAAGTTGCTTTCAACGGGTTTGTGAATGAAGACAGCCTGGCCCGCCACGAAGCCCTTTACAACGAAGTACAGGAACTGGAAGGAACCCTCTCACAGCTCCGCGACGAGTTTAACGACTATCTTAAACGAACGCCTTAACTGCTGCGCACAACCGAAGCAGGTAAAATCAATCTGCCTGCTGAGTAATGTCATGACTGTGAAACGGGTACCGCCCGACATTTACAGGTGACACACTATCTCTTCACTTTTAAATCAGATTGTCATGCCAGAATTTGATACCTCACACGTAAAAAATATTGTCTTGCTGGGCCATGCCGGCTCCGGTAAGACCACCTTAGCGGAATGTATGCTGTATGAGGCCGGCATCATTACCCGCCGCGGCAGCATTGCCGAACGAAACACCACAGGAGATTACCACGAACTGGAACAGGAACGTGGTAATTCTATTTTCAGCAAGCTCCTGCATACCAAATGGAAGGGGTATAAGATCAATATCATCGACACTCCCGGATATGATGACTTTGTAGGCGAAGTGATTTCCGCCCTGCGGGTGGCCGATACCGGGGTGATGCTCCTGAACGCTGTAATGGGCGTGGAAGTGGGCACCGATATCATCTGGGATTATACCGAACAGTTTAAGACCCCGATGATCTTTGCGGTCAACAAGCTGGACGACGATAATGCAGACTTCGACAAAACCGTGGGCGAAGCCAAATCGCATTTCGGGAGCAAAGTAGTGGTGGTGCAATACCCCCTGCAGACCGGTGCCGGGTTTCATGAGATCATCGATGTGCTGCGGATGACCATGTATAAATTCAAAGATGCAGGCGGTAAACCTGAAAAACTGCCGATCCCCGATGCCGAGAAAGACCGGGCAGATGCCCTGCATAAGGAACTGATCGAAGCCATTGCCAGCAATGATGAATCCCTGATGGAAAAATATTTTGACAAGGGTGAACTGGACGAGGATGAAATGAAAGAGGGACTGAAGAAGGCGATGATCAATCATGACCTGTTCCCCTTATTCTGTCTTTCGTCCGAAAGAAATATGGGCAGCGGCCGCCTGATGGGCTTTATCGATAATGTTTGCCCCAGCGCCAATGAAATGCCCCCGCAAAAGACTAAGGCCGGCGAACCGGTGCCCTGCGATGCCAATGGCCCGGCCTGTATCTTCATTTATAAAACCATCTCCGAACCGCATGTGGGTGAGTTGTCCTTCTTCAAAGTGTATTCCGGTACGATCAGAAGCGGAATGGAACTGGAGAATGAATCCACCGGCGTTACTGAAAAGATCAGCCAGCTCTTCCTGGTAGAGGGGAACAAGCGGACTGCCACCAATGAACTCGTGGCCGGGGATATCGGCGCCACGCTGAAGCTGAAGAACACACATACCAATAATACCCTGCATGCGAAAGGCAAGAGCTATGAACTGCCTTCTATACAGTTCCCTTCCCCGAATATGACCGTTGCCATCGAGCCGCTGAAGAAAGGGGAGGAAGAGAAACTTTCGCAGGCCCTGCACCAGCTGAAAGAAGAAGACCCCACACTGATCGTGGAAGTATCACCCGAGCTGAAACAAACCCTTATCCATTGTCAGGGTGATATGCACCTGGCGGTAGCCAAATGGAAGATCGAACACAACCACAAGCTGGAAGTGAAATTCATCAAACCCAGGATCGCTTACCGGGAAACCATCCGCAAGATGGCGGATGCGAATTACCGCCATAAAAAACAAAGCGGAGGTGCCGGACAGTTTGGTGAAGTGTATATGCGGATAGAACCCTGGTATGAAGGCCTGGCTGAACCGGCGGACCTGAACGTCCGCGGCCGGGATACGTATGACCTTGACTGGGGCGGCAAGCTGGTATTTTACAACTGTATCGTCGGCGGCGCCATTGATGCCCGCTTCCTTCCTTCCATCCTGAAAGGGGTGATGGAGAAAATGCACAACGGGCCCTTGACCGGTTCCTATGCCCGTGATATACGGGTATGTGTGTACGACGGAAAGATGCACCCGGTAGACAGCAATGATATTTCCTTTAAGATAGCAGGATTACAGGCTTTCCGCCAGGCCTTCCAGCAGGCGGACCCGCAGATACTCGAGCCGATCTATCATGTGGAAGTACTCTGCCCGGATGACCTGACCGGTGCCGTGATGGGCGACCTGCAAAGCCGCCGGGCTATTGTGGAAGGTATCGACAGCGATGGCCACTTCCAGAAAGTGATCGCCAAAGTTCCGTTGTCGGAAATGGAGGGGTATTCCTCTTCGCTCCGTTCGATCACCCAGGGAAGGGCGAAGTTCAAAATGAGTTTCCAGGCATATGAGCCTGTGCCCTTCGAGCTGCAGCGAAAGCTGATCGATGAATACGCCAAAAATGCCAAGGAAGAGTATGCATAAACACCAGTGTACTGGTACCAATACTGACTGCCCGTGTAAAGCCTTGCTGATAAGCAGGGCTTTACTTTTTTACTGCGCCAAAAAGAGGGGATAGAACGGCCCGGCAGGAACCTATTCTCTTAATATCTTCTCCATTTTCTTGCCTTTCGCCAGTTCATCGATCAGTTTGTCCATGTAGCGGATCTTCTGCATCAGCCTGTCGGTGATCTCTTCGACCCGGTAGCCGCAGATAACCCCGGTGATCTTTGCAGCGTTCTTATTGAATTGCGGCGCCTCTGCGAAGAAGGTTTCCAGGTCCGTTTTCTTATCGATCTGCTGCTGCAGGGTTTTTTTATTGTACCCCGTAAGCCAGCAGATGATCGTGTCCACTTCCTCTTTGGTGCGGCCTTTCTTTTCTGCTTTTGTTATATAGTGCGGGTAAACTCCTGCAAACGACATTTTGAAAACCCTTGTATTGTCCATGGTGTGAATGATTTTCTGTTTAATGTAAAAAAGGAAAGTGTATCCTCCTTTGTATACAACAGCTGAGAAACGACAGGTGCCGGCTATCACCCTGTCTGTTGCCCGGCCGGTTCAGTAAAGCGCTGATAAAATTAATGAAGTTGAGCCTATGCTTTTAAGGGCAGTCCTTTTTCCGGACCTTGTTCAGCAGGCGGTCAAAAAAGACGCTGTCATGGGTATCCCTGAAACTATCTATTTCAAATATCATCATGCCGTCACAGATGATGATCACCTGCAGGTAAATATCTTCGATCAGCAGGTGCAGCCGGGTGTCCACAATGGTGACCGGTCCATCGTCGTATTGCTTTGAAGAAACGATCCTGGAATTGTTCTTCCAGGTCTCTGTCTGGAACCCGGCCGCCAGCCGGGCCAGTTTTTCATTTGATTTTCCCCGGGCTTTATCCGGAATGATATAGTAAAAGAGGCCGATATCCTGTGTATCGGCGGAAGCCATGCTGTGCATCAGCACCGAACCGAGCCCCTTTATTTCCACTTCAAAACTGTCTCTGGAGGTTTCCGAAAAACATTTCCGGGGATAAGAGGAGCTGCTGTTTTCCTGGCCATATAATTTCCGGACCGGGACAGCTGTAAGGAGCAGGAACAAAATGAATATTCTTCTCAAGTTTCGGGTTTACAGGGTTGGTTCGGGGAAGTCTTTTCCGGCTACCGGCGAATAACTAAGTTAAGGCAACTTGTGCCGGGGGCCAATTAAAAAAAAATGTTTGCCATCCTGTAAGATCAATCAGTATGGCTTCTGTTTTCCTGTTCGATCAGTTCCCTGATCTTCTCATTATATCCTGCTTTGGTGATGCCCGTCAGGCTTTCGAGAACCCGGTAATAATTTCCATTGCCTTTTTCAGCCGGCCCTGACTTCAGTAGTTCCCAAACGCCTGCAAAGCCTTTTTCTTTCTCGATCATCTTTACGAGTAAGGCGTTCACAATATTATCTGCGTTGTTCTTAAATCCGTTTGTCAGGAAGTAAACAGGAGTTTCTTTTATGTCAACCCAGTTGATGTTCTTGCCGGCAGCAACCTGTTTTTTAAAGGCTTTGAAGATTTCTTTCCAGGGTAAGCCCCAGCTTCCGCCGTACAGGTAAGCACATCCTTCATCCACTGCTTTGTTTACCTGGCTCCTGGAAATGACCAGGCTCAGCCTGTCATGAAAAAGATCATGCGGGTCGAAATGAGCGAAAGATCCATTGCCATTACCCAACAGGATTATTTTCCTGTCGCCTGCTGAAGCACTCCAGGTGCTTTCTGTTCTGCCATTATAATCGGATTTATAATCCACGCCGGTCAGCCGCTGGAGTTCGGTGAGATCGTCGCAACAATACAACTCGGTTATTTTGCCCGTTACCTTTAATTTCTGGTCAAAAGAAGCAGCCAGCTGGCTGAACTCCTTCACTTTATCTTTATTGATCACCTGCCGGTAATGAAAAATGGCAGTGCCTGCTCTCAGCACTTTCCAGGACCTGGTATATTGCAGCAGCAGCGAAGAAAAGGTGAATACCCTATCTGAGGGATGTGCGATCAGTTGAAAACTTCCTCTCAGGTAGGCCAGGTTATCTTTTACACCGATGTAGGAAAACTGTACCAGGTATGTACTGTCTTTCATCGGGACAACATTGGTGAGGTAGGGTTTGTAAAAGGCCGTGTCGTTGAATTTGCTGCTTTTGCGGATACCGTTCAGTTCATCCAGCAGCAGGCGGGTTTCTGTCCTTTCCTTTTCATATACGAACCGGTTCTCATCTCCCGGAATTTGTGCCGGCAGCAGAAAACTGTCCAGGGCAGTTATTAGCCGGTGGCTTAGCGAACTGTCATTGGGTAAGGCGATGGTGGGATGGAGGATAAGCTGACCGGTTTGTGCCTGCAGTAAGATGGGGCCAAGCAGGGCGGTTATGGCGTGTAATATTCTCATAAGCAAGTTTCAGGATGCAAATATTTTTTCGGGGGTTGCAAGAAAGGCAGAACCTCCTTCCGTGCACCGGTGTACCGCCCGGTAGTAGCGAATTTCATCAGGCAGGTGCGGCAAAATTCTGCTATCTTTCGACCGGTGATTATTTATTAGTCCAATCAGGTTATGCGATACATTCAACTGACCATACTGCTTTGTTTTTTTGCTGCGGTTTCCTATGCGCAAAACGATCCGCCGGATCTTTCGAGGGTCCGGACAAAAGAGGAGGCAGAAAAATTCATCAGGACGAACCCGGGAGCGGATGGGAAACTTTTCCATATCGACTCAAGGACCGAGGCGGCCGGGATTTTCTCTCCGTTGTTCGATAAACAGGAGGGCTACTCGTTCCGGATCGATAACTACACCTATAAGATCATTGCCTTTGATTCGGCACTCGCTTTCCGGGTCAGCTACATCTATCTCGATGGTTCGAAAATGAAGAAAGAAGAGATCTACAAACTGCGCAAGCTGATCATCTCAAAGTATAAATCGGGAACCAGTTTTGCTGACCTCGCCAGCCAGTATGGAATGGACGGTAACACTACCGGTGATACCAACTGGTTCATGGAAAATGAAATGGCCATTGAATTCGAGACAGCCGTGGCGGAACACAAACAAGGCGACATTTTTACGGTCGATATCCCCCGGCTCAACTGGTACCATGTTGTTCTCAAAACCTTCGATGATACCTACAAGAAGAACATCACGTTGCTGCGGGTGAAGAACGGGAACTGATCTTCTGCACCGGGAACCGGTAGTTCAAAACAGCGTTACCATCCGGCACTGCACCAGTTTGGTTTCTTTGGTTCTGCCATACGTTACTGTAAAACTGGTGAAGTGAAAAGGAGCGATCAGGAAACCGCCACCCCAGGAGCTGTGCAGTGTGCTGGAGTTTTCACCCGGTTGCCAGACCCGCCCGGCATCGGCAAAGGCCAGCAAACCGATCTTGGCATTCAGCCAGTAACTCCTCAGGTTGGTGATAAAGCGGAGTTCGTTATTATTATAAACGGCAGAACGTCCCCAGAACCGCTCGGGCCGGTAACCCCGTACCTCATCAAATCCACTGAGGAGGGCATGCTCCGGTGCCAGCGCATTCGTTGCGGCCTTGTTGTTACCGGCTATCGTTTCCCCGCCGCCTCTTATGCAAAGCGAGAATTTCCGGCTCAGCGGTAACCAGGCCTGTAACCGGGCAGCATACTGCTGAAAGAAATAATGACGGGAGAAATTCCTCAGCAAGGCGCCATTGAGCAAACAGGTGAACCCCTTCTCCGGAACGATCCGGTCGTTCACAGATACATACATATACCGGACACGAAGCCCGCCATACTGAGTGGCCGCAAACACGGCAGGGTCGGTGTAGGAAAAAACCTTGTCGGCATACCTGCCTTTGTCATACCGGTTATCGATGAACTGGTGTACAAGGGATATGGCAACAGTATTTTTTCCTTTGCTTTTGGAAAGCCCGGCAGACGTATTCCATTCCCGGCTGCGTAACTGGTAAAACAGTTTTTCTTTATCATTCCAGGTACTGTTGTTACCGGCTCCCGGAAAATTCCGCCACACCATTATATCATATCTCGAATCGAGGAAAAGGTCCCAGCTGCCCGCTGCCCCGGGAAATATACCGTTGTAAGTAAACGCCGGAGCACTTTGCGTGAAAGAATACACTACACCAATGTTATGAAGCGAAGCATAGGGATGCCTGTTCCACCGGTATGTTTTCTTACTCCAGTTCAGCCCGGCATAGATACGGTCTTCCCAGTTAAAACCGGCTGCGGGCAGGATGCCTTTTGAATCGTACTCATAATTCCGGTAAATAAAATCCTGCCGGCGGCGGGCGGCACTGAGGTGTTTCCGGATACCCTCACCTTGCAGGAAGTTCTGGTGATCATCATGCATATGTACCCGGTCGCCGTTGTGCAGCAGGGTGTCCGTTCCGGCACCGCCAATGATACGAAGGACAATAGGAGAGCTGCCGCTGACGGAAAACACATCATCACTGTTCAGGCCGAACACTCGCAGTTCACGGGTTTCTTCCGGCCGGAAAGAACGATGATAGAAGGGGGTTACTTCCCGGCTGCCGTTTTCATCCACCCGGAAAATTTTTACCGTTGTAACGCCTGCCTGTTCCCGGCTGATGTCAAAGTATTCTTTTTTATGGCTGCCCCGGATATCGACTTCTTTTGCGAGAAAGGAATAGTAACTGGCAGCGATGGCCGGTAATTGTTTTCGCCGGGCAATTAGTTTTTGTGCCATCTCTTCCGCGGCAATAGCGGTGACGGCATCCGGCATTTCCCGGAGGGAACGATAAATGACGCTGTCGGTAAGGTCCTGCTGTAAGGCGGCGGCGGCCTGCAGCCAGTCGGACAGTGACATGGCATTGGCAAAGAACCGGTCGATATACCGTTCCGGTTTGTTGAAACTATGCATGGTACCGAAACTGGTATCGAAGTGATGCATAAAGGTGAAGCCGGCAGCGGGCAATAGTTTGTCCAGCAGTTTACCGTTGTGTGTATAAAAGGCCTGGTCCCTGTCCCGGGCGATGGGGATGTAAAGTCTCTGCTTTCCGCTGGCCTGCCGGCACCAGCGCCAGTTGTCTTCGTGCCGGTCCCAGTCGCCGATAAACATATCAAACAAACGGGCCTTGATAAAGGCAAACTGGTCGGCAGCGGACCGGTTATCTTCCAGCAGTTCCTCAATCACTTTTTCAGTGGAAGAGAATTTGGTGCAGTTGCCAAAATTCAGCGCCTCGCTCCAGTCACCGTCCGGCCGCTGTTCCAGCATATACAGGTCATTTCCGAACCGGTTGTTGAAGCTGTCGAGGGCCGGTTGTGCCGGAACATATACGAGCCGGGGTTCCGGGTGCAGGATGCCGGCAGCCTTCATCATCTCAGGAAGGGCAAGGGCCCCATAAGGATGAGAGCTGGAAAGCCCGTCCCTGATGATGTACTCAATAAAGGTTTTTCTGAATTCGTCGGCGATCACATCGTCCCTGGATTTATTGACCGAGCGGAGCACCCATTCTTTGCCCTGCAGGTTTGTAAGACGGAGTGATTTGCTTTCATTACCGCCGCCTTGCTGATAAGGTCTCAGGCCTGCACGGGCACTATCCAGCCAGAGTACGGGCACACGAACCGGTGCGTCCCATTCCTTCCGCCGGTTTTGTCCCCAGTTCTTTATCCAGGAAGCGGAGCGGTCGGCCAGCTTTGCATTGGCGGAAGTGGTAACAAAGGAGGATGAATCCTGCGCTGCTGCGGCAACGGCAATATACAGGCAATATAATCCGAGGTATAATTGCTTCATGGAATATTCATTGACAGGTTTAGGCAGGTAACGGAAAGTCTTGCTGTAATCAGAACCCGCAGGTGAAGCGTATGCTTAAAGATAGGCGAATTAAAAGTATAACGGGATAAAAAGAGCTTCCGCTCAGAAAGACGGTTAACGGCGATGATTTTCTCCTGCAGTAATTGAAAGGAGAAGGAGGGGCCATTGCAGGTGGTGAGGACAGGTTAGGTACTTTGAATTGGTGTTATTCCTGCGGTCATCGGTGTAAAGAAACAATCCTGGCCGGAGGTTATCCTGTTTTTACGACAGATTCATTAACTTGACCGGGTGAATACACTTCCTGACTTTTCCGATCCTTACTGGTTCATGATCGCCTCGCTGGTTGTTTTTGCCGTGGTGGTGGGGCGTTATTTCCTGATCTCCGGTATCTTTTACCTGGCCTTTTATGTCTGGCAGCCGGGAAAATGGAAAACAAAGAAGATCAACCAGCGGGAATACCCGAAGGGGCAGTTCCGGAAAGAGATCATCCGGAGTAATATCACGGCTCTGTTATTTGGATTGTCCGGCGCCCTGCTGTTACTGATGTGGCAAAAGGGTTATGCCCTGATCTATGAAGATATTCATGCATACCCGCTCTGGTGGTTACCGGTAAGCCTGGTGGCAGCGCTGGTATTGCAGGAAACATACTACTACTGGCTGCACCGGTGGATGCACATCCCTTCTATCTACAGGGTCGTACACGAATGGCACCACGACAGTCATATTGCTTCGCCCTGGACCGCCTTTTCGTTTCACCCGCTGGAAGGCCTGGTACAGGCGATCTTTCTTCCGCTTATCCTGCTGTTTTTACCGATGAATGTCTGGGTGCTGGTGATCATGCTGCTCATCATGTCCTTCAGCAGTGTGATCAATCACCTGGATATTGAGATCTATCCCCGCTGGTTTGCCCGGGTGCCCCTGCTCCGCACACTCATCGGCGCCACGCATCATTCCCTTCACCACAAACAGTTCAGATACAATTACGGGCTGTACTTCACCTGGTGGGATAAGTGGCTGAACACGGAAAGCCCCGTGTATGATAAATTGTTTGAAGAGAAAGCCGGCCGTAAATGAGGCCATCTTCCGGGTTATACCCTTCGGCCATCAGCTTACCTGTCCCTGTATACCGCAATGGAGGAGGTCTTGTCATTCCACCCGGACAAATAGAATTTATTTTTTGAAGCGGTGATCGTGTAGCTTTTTCCGCCGAAATTCTCATTCTCATAGATCACGACGCGGTAACCATCCGGAACGGTAAGCGAACTGAGGGCCTTGTCCGGGAAACCGATCTGTGCCATATTGCTGTAAGTACCGGGCAGGAGGGAAGCCGACTGTCCTTTGTAATTCTCATCTGAATAGATGATGACCCGCTGGTTGGCATCCGGCGGATAATAATTATTGTTGTTGTTATTATTATTGTTATTGTAGTTATTGTAACTCTTCTCTTCAATGATCAGGGAGCCGATCTTGTCATTCAGAGTACTGGACAGGCAATTGGAGCTTTCACTCAGCATGTAATAAGAGCCGCCCATGTATTCGGAATTGACATATACTTTAGCCTGCAGGTTCGAAGGCAGTTCGATGGAGGAGATATCGTACTTCAGCAGCCCGAGTTTATCACCCTGGTAATAGCCAGGTGCCAGGCGGAGGCTGTTTCCCCGGAAATTGCAATTGGTATAAATGGTGGCGAAACTGTTATTGTTATGGTAGCCGCCATTGTTGTACCCTCCGTTGTTATACCCGCCATTATTATACCCGCCGTTATTGTAACCGGAACGGTATTCGATCACCAGGGATTTGATCTTGTCGTTATAAGCGCCGGCCAGGCAGGTCTGGCTCTCTTCAAACGAATTGGAAAAGCCCGATGCATTGGTGCTGGTGGTATACGCTTTCACCCGCAGGTTGCCATAAATGGTGAAGGAGGATATATTTTCCCTTAACGAACCAAGCTGATCGCCGGTATAGGTGCCGGGAGTCAGGCTCCGGGAATAACCCTTTCCGTAACAGTCGTTGTAGAAGACCACGTAGTCGTTGGCATTATAACCAGGCCGGTAAGTGCTTTCCACCACGATGGAGGAGGCCATATCGTTCCACTCTTTTTCAAGACAGGGGATGTTGGACGTATAGGTCTTTGAGCGGCCGCCAAAATCATCATGCTCGTAGATGGTCACCTTCATTCCATAAGGTATCTGCAGGCAGGAGAGCATGTCATTCTTGATCTTCATCTGGTAACCGCGGTAATTACCGGGTTCCAGGAAATAGGATTTGCCTTTATAATCACAATCTTCGTACAGGGTGACGTAATTCTGTGCCTGTACCGCATGGCAGATAAAGAGGGTGATCAGGCTTAAGGACAGGTTTCTGAACATAACATGGTATTTTGGTGGAAACAACGGTAAATTAATAAAGTTTCAGGAATTCGTTTTCAAGACATGGCCGGACATACTGTAGTTGCACCCTGTCACTTCGAAAGGCAGATTCGGCAGAAAATTGATTCAACCCTACCACTTTCGGGGTATTTAATATCACCATAATTGGCATAGTTTTGTTTATCCATTGCAGGATAAAATTTCCTTGAGTCATGAAACCACTTCTTTTTTTGCTGGCCGCATTCTGCCCGTTCACATTATTTGCTCAACAGTCCAATGATTTGCTGGTTTATTCCGTAAAAGGTAAGGTATCAGTGATCCGGGATGCGGACAAAAACAAAGCCGTTCCTGTAAAGATCGGATCGGTACTGCATGTCGGCGACCTGATCAGTGCCGATAAAAGCGCTTCTGTAACCATGCTTTGCAACCAGGGGAAGCCCATCCTGCTGAACAAGGAAGGCACTTTTGCGCTGAAAACCTGGAAGGATTCCTGCCGGGAAGACAAAAGCTCCCTGTCGTCTTCATACTTCCGTTTTATCTGGGGACAGATGTACTCCTACAGTCCTGAAAACAAAGAAGCACACCGGCCCAAAAGCGATATGGCCGTGGTAAGGGGAGAAGAGCCGCTTGAATCAGGCCCGGTTGTAAAAACGCCTCCTTCTTTACAGTTCAGCAAGGGAATGGATACGGTTGATTACTTCAATAAACTGGATAATTTCCCGCTTTCCTGGAGGGGAAATAATTATTCCGATAAATACATCTTCAAACTTTACAATGCAAAGGGGACAAAGCTCCTTTTCCGGGATACCCTCCGCACCAGTTATATCCTCATCAGCCGTTTTCGTGATCGCATGCAGCCCGGCCAGCAATACCGCTGGACCGTGAGTATGAAGAAAGGAGGCCCCTCCAAGAAAAGAGTACTGCGTTATCATGCATCTTCGGCTGATATCGATCAGTTCATCGCCGGGCTTACCTTACCTGCCGGCATTACGGAAGACAGCGCCACTTCTTCTTTCCGGGTGGCCTATCTGCTGGAGGCGAAACATTTTCTCGAACCGGCTTTATTATGGTACGAACAGGCCAATGCCGCCGACCCGTCGAACGAACTGTTCAGGGACCAGCTGACCCGCTACCGGAATGAGTTCTGGATAAGGTGAGGGCAGGGGTCATTCCCCTTTTTCTAATCTTCTGCCGATAAAGTAACCGGCGGCTCCCCCTGCCAGCAGACCGAGCACTACCCAAAGCATAGTGCCTTGTGTGGCGAAATAGCCGATAGCAAAACCGGCCAGTGCACCGGCAATGGTAAATACGGATACAGCCCTGCCTTTGGCTTTTTCAGAAGAAACAGATGTATCATGCGTGTGCCTGAACTGGCGGAGATGACTTTTGTGCTTTTTCCTGTGATGGGGGCGGGCCATTTTTTATTTTGAAATTACAAAATCAATAATAATTATACCGGGTGTATTTTTAAGCATCTTGCAGTCATGAATTCCTGGTTCGGCCCCCTTCGTATAATATCGATCAGCAACTTCATCCCGGAAAAATCCGGTCAGGAAGGGGCCGGGGATTGCCTGCCCTTAACGGACACTCATTTGCGCTTTGTACATTACCCGGATTGCCAGCAACTGATCATCTGGCTGCCAACCCCCGGCAGGGAGTATGAAAAAGTGCGCCTCGTCCGCAATGAAGACGGAACGGTAGCGGAGGAATGGCCGGTTAGCGACAAATTGAATGGCTCCATCCAGTTACTCTGGGATACACTTTCCATTGAACCGGGCAACTACCGCATCGAAATATTCCGGAATGGCCAATGCCTGCACCAGGTGGAAATAGAAAAACTGAAGGAGGGTGAAGAACTGCCCCTGCCGGAACCGGCTCCCCCTGCCGGTACGGCAACCGGCCCCATCGTGTACAGGGACGGTGAAGGGAATATCCTGCCGGAGGAAGACCTGTTACTCCGGGAAAAAATTGCGAAGCAGATGGCAGCCACATTCAGCAGGCATATTACCTACAAGGATGAGGGCAGAAGCGGTTATGTGATCTATACCGAAGGGGACCTGGACCTGTCCTTTTATTACGAATTCGGCGGTGGAAAATGTATTGCATTCATGGTAGTTCCGGCAAAAGAAGAATGGGAACAACAAACCGGCCTGCCGCTGAGCCGCCGGGATGATATCATTCAGTTTACTGCAAATACGGTCCAGTCAGAGAAAGCCCCCCGCAGCCGGGTGAAGATCAGCGACGATTCCATTGAATTCTGGGAGAGATAAGCTGTTCACCTGCCGCTCTATCCGCAATGGCCTGTCCGGGTCCCCGGTTTTTTTTTCGCCGGGTGGTTACATCCTCATCACCTGAGTTTACCCATTCCTGTAACAGTTTTAATCAACTAAATCAAGGGTTATGAAAATAATGATGCTTCTGTCCGCTTTTGCTGTCCTTTCAGTGATGGCCTGCTCCAAATCAGGTGTTGGCGCCAGTTCAGGTAATGATTCAATAACAGTCCTGCCGGCTTCATCCGTTCCGGCACCGGTTACGGCTGCACTGGCCAGGGATTTCAGCGGGGCCACGGAAGTGGAATGGCATAAACGCAGCGGGTCCGCTACCTTTTCGGCACAATTCAACCAGTCGGGTGAGCGGCATGAAGCCGGCTTCGACGACAGCGGTCACCAGCAATCCCATTCCATTATCTGTTTTGACGGTGCTGTGCCGGCCGCCGTGCTGGATGCCTTCCGGCAAAGATTCCCGAATGATAATGTGTATGAATGGAAACTGGCCAATGACGGAACCTGGAAAGCGCATTTTCTGCGTAGCGGGGTGAAATATGAAGCCACTTTTTCCGCCAGCGGTACGCTGATAAAGTTTGAACAGTCAAGATAACCGGTAAACCAGGGAAAAAGAAACCGCTCCGCATGGGGCGGTTTTATTTTTTTCCCACCTTTGGCTGATGAAGTCAATCCTAAGTTTCATAGGGCCGGCCCTTATCCTGCTGGCTTCCTGCAAGGGAAAAGATAAAACACCCCGCCCGGTACAAATCAACCGGGACAGCACAACGATCAGCTATACCCTTTGCGGCAAGGGCGACACCACCCTGCTTTTTATCCACGGCTGGGGGATCAACAAAACATACTGGGACGGACAGGCCCAAAAATTCTGCGACCGCTACAAAGTGGTGACGGTTGACCTGCCCGGCTTTGGTTCATCCGGCAGGAACAGGGCCCGCTGGGATTTTGATAACTATGCAAAGGACATTAATACAGTGATAGAAAGCCTGGGGCTGAAGAAGGTGGTCCTCATCGGGCATTCGATGTCGGGTGATATCGTGCTTGCCATGAGTGCGAAGTACCCGGAGAAAATTGCCGGGATCATCGGCATAGATAACCTGCATGAACCCGGCGGGCCGATGACAGAAGAGGAAAAGAAACAGGCCGATGAATTTTTCAGTACCCTGACCCGGTCATTCGATTCGGTGGTCAATACGTCCATGAAAGGAATATTGTTTCAGCCCTCCACGGATACGGCGGTGGTCAGCCGGGTGCTGCATGATATCGAGACTTCCGACCGCACGATCGCCATCAGTGTCCTTCGGTCACTGGCGGTAACCGGGCAGGAGGAGAAACAGGTCATGCAGCAGCTTCATCATAAGCTCTATCTTATCAACAGCGATGTGCTCCCCGTTAAAGCAGACTCGCTGAATAAGTATTGCCGGTACGGATTTTCACTGCAAACCGTGCACGGAACCGGTCATTACCCGATGATCGAAAAACCGGATGAATTCAATGCAGCCCTGGAAAGAACGCTGGCCGGGATCAGCCATGATCAGAAGAACTGATACAGTTTCCCCTGCCTTGTAATGCTTACCTTTGCGGCTCAACTAAAGCCGTATGAAAGAAGTTTATATTATAGCCGCTGTCCGCACACCCATGGGCAGTTTCGGAGGTGCCTTAAAAGGACTGACCGCTACACAATTAGGCGCCGCAGCCATTAAAGCTGCTGTGGCAAAAGCAGGCATCCGGCCCGACCAGGTACAGGATGTGCTGATGGGCTGCGTGCTGCAGGCTAACCTCGGCCAGGCACCCGCCCGGCAGGCCGCCAGGTTTGCAGGCCTCCCCAATGAAGTGAACTGTACTACCGTGAATAAAGTTTGTGCCAGCGGCATGAAAACGATCGCACAGGCCGCACAAAGTATCCTGCTCGGTGATGCAGATATTGTTGTAGCCGGAGGGATGGAAAGCATGAGTAATGTCCCGTTTTATACAGACAGCCTTCGCTGGGGAAATAAATATGGCCATACTTCGCTGATCGATGGACTGGCCCGGGACGGCCTTACGGATGTTTATGACGGGAAAGCGATGGGCAATGCGGCGGAACTCTGTGCCAAAGAGTGCGGGGTATCAAGGGAAGAACAGGATGCCTTTGCCATTGAAAGCTACAAACGGAGCCAGGCAGCCTGGGAAAAAGGCCTCTTTGCAGATGAAGTGATCCCGGTGGAAATACCACAGCGGAAAGGAGACCCCGTGGTAGTGGCAAAGGACGAAGAACCATTTAATGTAAAATTTGAGAAGATACCCACTCTGAGCCCTGCCTTTCAGAAAGATGGAACAGTAACAGCTGCCAATGCCAGCACCATGAATGATGGAGCGGCCGCCCTGGTACTGATGAGCAGGGAGAAGGCAGAAGAACTGGGATTGAAACCGGTGGCCAGGATCCTTTCGTATGCCGATGCAGAACAGGCGCCGGAATGGTTTACCACCACGCCTTCACTGGCCGTACCCAAAGCAGTGGCAAAGGCGGGTTTGAAGATGGAGGATATTGCTTTCTGGGAACTGAACGAAGCCTTCAGCGTTGTCGGGATAGAAAACACCCGGAGGATGAAGCTGGACCCTGCCAAAGTAAATGCGCATGGAGGGGCTGTATCGTTAGGTCACCCGCTGGGAG
Source organism: Chitinophagaceae bacterium (assembly GCA_046329665.1). Taxonomy (GTDB): domain Bacteria; phylum Bacteroidota; class Bacteroidia; order Chitinophagales; family Chitinophagaceae; genus JJ008. The sequence goes on from JAXLUG010000008.1 coordinate 55,888, forward strand.
CCAGCGGCGCCCGGATCATCGTGACACTTATAAATGTGCTGAAAGCAAACAAGGCGAAGTACGGTGCCGCCGGGATCTGTAATGGCGGCGGGGGAGCTTCTGCCATGGTGATCGAGAATTGTTAATCAAAAGCCTGTCCATTTGCGGTTAATAAGAATTGCCCGGTTATACGTATGGCTGTTTTGTCTGCAGCTGGCCGCCTGCCTGCCCGGCAAACACTTTTCCAACTGGAATGAAAAACCGGTAAAGGAAGTGTACAGCGGCGGGTACAAATGGGATATCAGCCTTACCTTGTACAAAGACTCTACTTTCCGCTATGTGGTGCGGGATGATATGCTGGGCATACCCAGGATAACAACCGGTGCTTACCTGAAAACGGATTCCACTATCGACCTGTACACCTGGAAAATGAAATACCTCTCCCGAAAATCTGTCCTCCATTCGTTCCGGCTTACCGGCGACACCGTAAAAATGTACCCGCCTTCGGCAGCGCAGAGAAAGAACGGAAACTTTGTACAGGATTATTTCACCCTTACCCGTTCCCCGTCAAATCATGGCTATTGAGATACACCTTGCCACTGTTGAGGACGCCCCGCTGATTGCAGACCTGAGCCGGCAGACCTTTTACGAAACCTTTGCGGCATATAACACCCGGGAGAACATGGATAAGTTCATGAATGAACAGTTCACCCGGGAATCCCTGGTGGCGGAAGCCGCCCGGCCGGGAAATATTTTTCTGCTCGCCCGTGAGGGTAATACACCGGCCGGGTATGTTCGGATGAAAGAAAGTGATAACCCGGAAGGACTGGAGGGCCGGCGTTGTATCGAGATCGTTCGCATCTATGCAGTGTCTTCGGTTATCGGGAAAGGAGTGGGGAGTGCACTGATGCAGCGCTGCCTTGAGATAGCGGCGGGCATGGACAAAGAGATCATCTGGCTGGGAGTGTGGGAAAAGAACCAGCGGGCCATTGATTTCTATACCCGCTGGGGATTTGAAAAATTCGGCACCCATATTTTTTTGCTCGGGGATGATCCGCAAACCGACTGGCTCATGAAAAAAGAACTAATGACCGGAAAACAATCCGTTTGAAGGAACTAAGTCTTAAATTGCCGTGATGTTCAACCGGCTTACTGAGATATGCACTTCCCTGTTTTTTTTGCTCTTGCCTGCTGACCTGTTTGCACAGGTAAGATCGGCGGATATCCGCATCGTGCAGGGCGATACCTACTATTATCCGAAAGAGACGGCAGAAACGATCGTACTGGAAAAAAAGACCTTTCGCATACAGGTATTGTTGCAGGGGGTGAAAGGAGTGTATGTATTTGCCAGTTTTGGCGATTCCCTGTACAGCCTTCCCGCATCGGATCCCGTTCCCGGATTTGCCAGCCTTCCGGACATGACCATGGCTGAAGAAGAATTCAATAAGGAAAAAGAAATGATCGTGGATGACGGCGGCTGGTCTTACTGGTTCTTTGACCCGCAGCTGAACTGGCACCGGTTTAATAAAAAGATAATCCTGCTGGACAGCGGAAGACTGGTGGGCACCAAAACCATCAAGCAATTATATATTCCGGCCTTACGGGATACCAGAAAGCTGAAAGAAAACAATGACCCCTTATACCTTTTCTTTACCGTACCGGAAACCGAATCTGCTTCGGGTAAACCGGAAAAAGAACTCCTGCGCCGCAGAATTAAAATAGAATGGCGTGAAGAAGATTAAGGAAAGCAGTAACTTTGGCCCATAAGCACATGTATGAGCAGACCTGGTGCCCGTTTACTATTCTTATTTTTTCTTATCACTGGTTTTTCTGTGCAGGCACAGGAGAGACAGGTGTTCATACGTATCGTGCAGGATGAATCCTCTCTGCTCACGGATTTCCAAACCGACCTTTTATTACAACGGAAACCTTTTAAGTTCCAGATCCTCCTGAAGAATGTGGAGGGGGTCTACGTATTTGCCAGTGTGGGCGATTCCGTTTACCGGTTCAGCGAAACCAGCAAGATACAGGACTTCACCTACCTGAAACTGTTACAACTCCGGGATGAGGATATATATAATACCAACAAGGAACTGAATATAAGTGAGACCGGCTGGTCCTACTGGTTTTATAAACCTGAACCCGAAGAACATGCCTTCAACAGGAAGATCGTAAGGATGGACAGCAGCCGGATCATCTGCACAAAGATGATCCGCCAGTTATACCTGGTGGAGGAAGACAAGGTCGTTAAGCTGAAAGATATCAATAAACCCCTCTATCTCTTTTTTGTAGCCGTCTCCGAATACGACAGCGAAGGAAAGCCTTCCAAAGAACTGATGCGCCGTAAGATCAGGATCGACTGGACCGATGAGGATTGATCTCCTCCACCCGGTCATCGTAATATTTCCGGCATGCCTCCGTAATTTTCCCTGCCGGCCCCGGCACTAAATTCCCCGTAAAAACGTTGATATAAGCCCTGTGCAACCACCAGGAAAGAAAAATTATCTGGATTTAAACCTTTATGAAAGCGTTGGGTCTATGACCTGTCGTTAAAAATTATAAACACTAAAACCCTTTTATGAAAGCCCGGATCCTCTCCTTTGCATCAGCGATACTTGCTGTTGCATTTATTTTTACCGCCTGCCAGAAGGACACTAATAACTCAACCGACTATTCTTCCGAAACCACCACACATTCAGACGATCAGAACCGTGTTTCCAACGAGGTCGATGCCGTTGCCAATGACGGTGACGCGGTACTGGAAGCCACTTCCGGTTTTGCCGGAAGAGGGGAAGGGGTACAATCCCTGATCTGCGATGCCACCGTTGCGGTGGATACAGTGAGCAACCCCCGCACCATCACGATCACATACAACGGTACCAACTGCCTTGGTAACCGTACCCGTACAGGGGTGGTGGTGATCTCCATGGCCCAGAACGTTCGCTGGAAAAATGCCGGTGCACAGCTTACCGTTACTTACCAGAACCTGAAGATCACCCGTGTGAGTGACAACAAAAGCATCACCATCAACGGCACACAGACCTATACCAATGTGACCGGCGGTTTGCTCATCAATCTCCCCCAGCTGGGCACTATCACCCATACGATCACCAGCAGCAATATGTCCATCACGTTTGACAATGGCTCACAGCGTACCTGGCAGATAGCAAGACAGAGAACATTCACTTATAATAATGGTATCGTGATCACGGTTACCGGTCTTCATACCGAAGGAAGCACTACCGGTATTGCAGAATGGGGAACCAACCGCTTTGGTAATGCCTTTACCACGGCTATCAAAGAGCCCCTGGTGTTCCGGCAGGATTGCAGCTTCAGGCTGGGAAGCGGTAAAGTACAGCATACCACCACCCACTTTGATGCCACTGTAACTTTTGGTCTTGATGCCAGCGGTAACCCGACCGGATGCCCCGGCGCTAATTCCTACTACATGAAAATAGTATGGACAGGACCTGGCGGCAATACAAGAACAGCCATCTTACCTTACTGATCTGATTTATATCTCTCTTACAAAAGCAGCCCCCTTCGCAGCGGGGCTGCTTTCTTTTTTACACATAGACATTTACGAGTAATTTAGCGGTCAATGGCTACCCGGCTCATCACCCATATCAAACAACTCGTCAATACCAGGGAGGATAACAGGCTGCTCCGGGGCAGCGAACTGGCTGTGCTGCCGGTTATCCGGGATGCTTACCTGCTGATCGAAGATGGTATCATTGCCGCCTATGGCGAAATGAAGAACATTCCCGAAGAACTTTTGCTGATCGGGGATACCATTGATGCGTCAGGGCAATTGGTTTTACCCTGCTGGTGCGACAGCCATACCCATCTTGTGTTTGCTGCGAGCAGGGAGGAAGAGCTGGTAGATAAAATCAAAGGACTGAGCTATGCTGAAATAGCCGCCAGGGGCGGCGGCATTCTGAATTCGGTGAAGAAACTGCAGGCTGCCTCCACCGCTGAATTGCTCCGCATGGCCATGGGAAGACTGAATGAGGTGATCCAGGCAGGAACAGGAGCCATAGAAATTAAAAGCGGGTACGGACTGACCGTGGAAAGCGAACTAAAAATGCTGCGGGTGATCAAAAAGCTGAAAGAAATTTCACCGATCCCTGTGAAAGCTACATTCCTGGGGGCACATACCTACCCGCCGGAATACAAAGACGATCACCAGGGTTATATCGATTTGATCATAAAGCAGATGCTGCCGGTCATTGCCGAAGAAGGACTGGCTGATTATATCGATGTGTTTTGCGAGACCGGTTTCTTTTCTCCGGAAGAAACAGAAACGATCTGCCGGGCCGGTATGCAATACGGTCTTAAACCGAAATTGCATGCCAACCAGCTGAACCTGTCGGGCGGCGTGCAGACCGGTGTAAAGCTGGGTGCTGTATCCGTTGACCATCTTGAAACAATGGATGAAGAAACCATCCGCCTGCTGGCCGGTTCCGGTACGATCGGTACGCTGTTGCCCACAGCGGCTTTCTTTCTGCGGATGCCGTTTCAGCCGGCCAGGCAGATAATCGATAGCGGTTGTGCAGTGGCACTGGCCACTGATTTTAACCCCGGGTCTTCACCCTCGGGGAATATGAACCTCGTAATAGCGATGGCCTGTATACAAATGCGCATGTTACCGGAAGAGGCCATTAATGCGGCTACCCTCAACGGGGCGTATGCCATGGAACTTGAGCAGGAACTGGGCAGTATCACGATGGGCAAGAAAGCGAATCTTATCATCACACGTCCTGTGCCCTCACTGGCTTTCCTGCCCTATTATTTTGGTGTATCCAGTATCGATAAAGTATTGCTTAACGGAGAAACCTATGCCATATGAAATATATTTCTATGATCACCGTCCTGTTGTTTACAGCAGTCACCAGCAGTTTGGCCCAGGCAACACCGCCGGCATGCGGCCGCTTTAAGACCGGTAATTTTTTATTTACAGATTCAGCCGGGATAACCTGGGAGATCGAAAGAGGAAAGGCCGTGCAGAAGGAAAAAAATCTGCAGTCAGGAGTAAAGATCAGGCTGCGGATCGAGTGGCTGGATGAATGCACCTATAAGCTTACACAAATATGGTCCAGTGATGCCACCAGGAAGAAACTGAATAACACATCCGTGACCTATACCATCATTTCTGCTGAAGAGAATATGTATAAGTACAGCTGCTCCTGTGCAGATAAAAGCCAGGTGAAAGGAACGGTGGTAAAACAGCCATATTAAATCCGATTTAATCCCGGTTCCGCTTTTACCCGAAGCATAATTCGTATTTTCGGACTGCATGATCAGAATACGGAAAAAGAAACCTGGTTTTTTTGAGCAGCTCGTTACCGGTAATGCGATCATCTCTCCCGATGACAAACAAAAGGGGCTTTCCTTTCTTATTTCTTTCTTCGACCAGGTCCGGCCAGCCGGCGGCAAACGAAAAGATGCAGAAAAAAACCTGCGGAATGCTATCGGGCAGTTGAAGACACACCGGGTGGTGCTCGCCAACCTGCAGCATGCATTTCTTTCACAGGTCAATCATACCAACCTCATATCTGCCATTACTGAAAGCGGTATCCCGCCCGGCAGGGGCTTCTGGCAGGAGTTGTACGACCGGCTGAAACATAAGATACTGCCCCCGCTTCCGAATGAACAGGATTTCCTGTATATGATCAACCGGGTATTTTACCGCAAGAGTGATTACCAGTGGGTGGAAGCTGTATCCAGGACAACCTGGCGGGAATTCTTTGAAGTGGCAGGATTTGATATGGGCATGGCCGGCATGGACCTGAAAAAGGAATTGCTGCAGGCCATGAAGGTGCTTTCCTTCCAGGTGGCACAGCTGGGCATGGAAAAAGTGGTGCTTGATTTTCTTCCGGAAGAAGACCAGCATCATGATACGCCGTTTGTTTTTCAGAACTACAAAGTACATGACCTGGAAAGACTGATACTGGACAACTGCAGCAGTGAGGAAATTATGACCGTCTCTTTCCTGCTGAAGAACGATATCGCCAACTGTTATGAACTTGTCGATCATATCCGGCAAAGTCATTCCGGCAGGGGGGCCAGCATACAGCAAACCTATATACTGCTGATCCTGACCAACCGGCTGCAGCGAATGGAACTGGTGCTTGATGTGCTGGATGCAGACAACCAGTTTGACACCGGCCGCTTTGTGGATGTGTTCCGCATGCTTGTGCGGAATGAGAAAAGAAAGAATTCCATACGGGAATTCATTTCGCAGAGTGCGGGGTACCTGGCCTACCAGATCGCCGAACACAAAGGGAGTAAAGGCCATAAGTATATTACTGAGACAAGAAAGGAATACTATAAAATGATCTTTGGCGCCATGTGGGGCGGTTTCATCATTTCCTTTATTGTGATGATAAAAAACCAGATCGGTAAATTGAACCTGGCCCCGTTCCCGGCCGGTTTTCTGTACGGAGTAAACTACAGCGCAGGGTTTATCATTATTGAAGAAACACATTCTACACTTGCCACCAAGCAACCGGCATTCACGGCCAGTGCCGTGGCCAGTTCACTTGATACAAAAAAGATAGAAGGGGAGCCCGACCTGGAAGGTTTGGCTGCCACCGTGGCAAAAGTATCACGCAGCCAGATCGCTTCGTTCTTCGGCAACCTTATCATCGTATTCCCGCTGACCTTTCTTTTTGCCTGGGCTTACCAGGAATTATTCGATAAAAAAATAGCGGAAGGGCCTGCTGCGCTGAAAATGCTTATTGATCAGCATCCCTGGAGAAGTGCCGCCCTGCTGTATGCCTGCTTCACCGGTGTATTCCTTTTTATAAGCGGGATTATTGCCGGCTACTGGCAAAACAAGATACAGTATGGCAGGATCAGGGAAAGGATGCTGAAACACCCTGTATTGAGCAGGTCGATGTCACCAAAAAGACTTGACCGGCTGGCGAGGTATGTGGAGAAACACTTTGGTGCGATCATGGGTAATTTGGCCCTTGGTTTTTTTCTTGGTTTCTCCGGGGTGATCGGTAAGATATTCGGGATCCCTTTCGACATCCGGCATATTACCATTGCAGCCGGCAATACGGCCCTTGCTGTGTATGGGCTTGGGATCAATAATATCCCGCCGTATTTCCTGCTGGCAGTTTTCGGCGGGGTGCTCGGGATCGGGTTCTTTAACTTCCTGAGCAGTTTTTCCCTGGCCTTCTTTATGGCCGTGAAATCAAGGGGTATCCGGCTTTCACAATATCCGCGGCTGTTCAGAACGATAGTCGGGTATTTTTTCAAACATCCCCGGGAATTCTTTCTTCCGCCCAAAAAAATACCGGCAGCGCCGGTATATCATTCGCTCAGGGATGGAAAGGGAGAAGATGCAGTGATGTGATCCTTTATCCACGCTTAAATAGCCCTGTAATTAAATTTCTGTCCGCCGATCGAGGCTTCATACATCAGGCCCCCCTTTGTTTGCGTGAAGATCATCACACCGTTGGTATATTTTGCATTGGCAGAGGCACCGGCTGTAACGGCCACCGCTGAAGCCTGTGCAGAAAATTCAAGCCTGTTCTCCTTGAACCGGTCAAGATCTTCTTTGCTTTCGAAGAAGATCACTTCCCGGTAGGCCTGACCGCCCCATTGAAACCCGATCGTCACCTGTGTCATTTTTGCCATCCCGATCACTTCGCCTTTTTTGAACACGGCCCCGTTGCCGGCAGCCCCGCCGATTCCGATACCGCCTTTACCCACATTAGGAAGGATGACATATGCATAAGCACTGTTGAAAAGATTCTGAAGTAAACCGTCCGACTGAATAAAGGCGGTCTTCGCCTCATTGGCATCGTCCACGATCCGCTGATCTTTCTTGCTCAATTGTGCAGAGACTGTTGCAGACAGCAGGCAGAAGGCCGGCAGCAGGGCTGCGATCCGTGTGAATTTCATAAAAATAAATTTTAAGCAAGTTAAGGCAGGAACCGTGCCGGGATTGTTAAACTTATTTTGCCCTTGCCACAAATTTTCCGCCGGTCACCTGCACACTGGTGCCATTGGTCGTAAAGGCAATCCCGCTGAATGTACCCCGCATCAGGCGGGTGGTATGGTTATACTCATCAATGGTGAAGGTAAACGGTTGTGCAGCCCGTGAAATCAGCATATATGATGGGGTGACATGATCATAATAAAAGAAACTCGCCCTGTTTACAGTTTGAGAAGTGATATCATGATCTAGCCTGAACCCATCCAGGTAAACAGTGGCAACCATCCCGCTGTCCGTTGAACAGGAAGAAGGACCAAAGAAGGTAAAGGTATTCCGTTCGCCCAGTACGATCAGTGTATCGATCTTCCCGCAATACAATTGCGGGCCGGCATGCAGGCTCCATTTGTTTTCCGCCTGCACATCATTACCGATGCAGGCACTGCAGGTGCCGGGCTGACCTGCAGAACCGCCGCCGCCACCGGTGCCGCCTGAATGGACGGTATCCGTGCGGGGAGGGACCGCACCGCTTTCGAAACTCGTTTCCCTTGCACACATCGTGAGCAACAACAGCAGGAACGCTGCCGGGATCAGTATGGCCGGGTTACCCGTTTTCATATAACTGCTGACTAAAAATACTGAATGATCTGAACCGGTACGTATTTACATGAAGCCAGTCCTATTCCCTGTTTGATTCTGCGATAGATCCGTCCCGGCTGACGGCCTGCCCGGGAATGATTTTACGCATATCGTTTCAGTTTTTCCTCAGCCAGTTCAGGGCAGCCTTTATTTTTCCGTCTTTAAGCAGGTCGTCAAAGTTATCGGGAGTTTTCACCGTCACGTCCACCGGTACGGCCTGCTTATACACCTGTTTTCTCCGGTCGGCGGCAAAGTTCGTGGAGAGGAGTATGGTAAGATTAGGGGCAAACTGAAAATAGCCATTCCCGGTCGTATAGCCTTCCGCCGTTGGTTCTCCGATAAACAGGGTGCGGGGCCGTTGCTTGAACGCAATGGCCGTCATACTCCCGGAACTGGTCGTTAAAGGACCGGTAAGGACAGCCACCGGCACTTTTTCAAAGACCGGCTGGTATTTTCGTAAGATCGTGGTGGCCTGGTAGCCGCCGGTGTAGAAGTCGCCATTCTTTATTTCCCAGAGCCGGGCAATGTTGCCGTTCATATCCGTTTCGCAGCCCAGTGCATTGTTTCCAAGTACAGGGCTCAGCCCCGCAAGCATCGGGTACATATTGCCCCCGGTATTGAGACGAAGATCAACAATGATACCGGAGGGTTTCACCGGAGCAAACTGAAAGACGCTGTCGTATAAGGCCTGTGCCTGCTGGTTGACCAGCGTTGGATTGAACGCATTGATGCCGGGCACACGCAGGTAAAGGATTTTGCCGGGCAGCATACGGGTGGTGAAATGACCGGTCTCTTTTTCCGCCCGCTGAAGCAGCGGTTTTGTTTTCAGGTAGGTAAGACTGTCCACCGGTTTAAAATACCCGTACTGTTTATTGTTATAAAGGATCACCGAATGCACATCATTCAGTTTTTCCAACACCATCACAAAGCAGTTCATCGTATCCTTTTCCGTCCGGGCAGCAGCGAGTTGCTGATGAAAAGATTCATCCACAGGCTTCCAGTCAGCGATGGTGTTGTTCCATACCGAATTGTATTTGATGAAGACGTAGATACTATCAGGGTGTACCGGCAGCTGGGACCGGCCGGGCAATGCCAGGAAAAGCAGTACTGCTATGGTGAGGGTTCTTTTCAGGAGAAGGTGTTGTCATTCAAATGTAAGATGGATAATTGACCCGGCAAATGGCCGGCAGGCAAGGACAAAAGAGAAGAAGATATCTGCGATGCAGAAACCTGCAGCTGGAAGAAGGAGTGAAGGCGAATCCTTTTCAGGTAAAGGATTCAATGGCGCTTTACGGCCTGCAACTTATCTTAGCGGCAAATATTTCCCATGCAACTCATTGAATGTGTCCCCAATTTCAGCGAAGGCCGTGACCTGCAGGTTATCCGGCAAATAACGGATGAAATCGAAGCCGTGGAAGGCGTACAGCTGCTGAATGTGGATCCGGGGAAAGCGACGAACAGAACGGTGGTGACCTTTGTCGGCCACCCGGAAGCGGTCACGGAAGCGGCATTCCGTGCCATCAAAAAGGCCGGTGAGCTTATTGATATGAGCCGGCACAAAGGAGAGCATCCCCGCATGGGTGCCACCGATGTTTGCCCGCTGATACCGGTCGCCGGCATCAGCATGGAAGAAACGGCAGGATATGCCCGGCGCCTGGCGGAAAGAGTGGGAAAGGAACTGCAGTTGCCGGTGTACCTCTATGAAGCTGCACAACCGGATAAGCAGCGGAGCAATCTCTCCGTGATCCGGGCAGGTGAATACGAAGGCTTTTTTAAAAAGATAAAACAACCGGAATGGAAACCGGATTTCGGACCGGCGGCATTTGATGCAAAGAGAGGGGCCACTGTTATTGGCGCCCGTGATTTCCTGGTGGCATATAATGTGAACCTGAATACCACATCGACCAGGAGGGCCAATGCCATTGCTTTTGATGTGCGGGAAGCAGGCAGAAACGTGGAAGAGAACGGCGTGAAAGTAAATAAACCCGGCTCCCTGAAATGTGTAAAGGCCATCGGCTGGTATATTGAAGAGTATGGTATCGCCCAGATCAGTATCAATCTTACCAATATCAATGTGACACCGGTTCATATCGCTTTTGATGAAGTATGTAAAAAAGCAGCGGACAGGGGGCTGCGGGTAACCGGCAGTGAGCTGGTGGGCCTCATACCCCTTAAAGCCATGCTGGATGCCGGTAAATATTTTCTCCGCAAACAGCAGCGCAGCACGGGTGTTTCCGAAAAGGAACTGATAAAGATCGCCGTGAAAAGCATGGGGCTTGATGAACTGGCGCCTTTTAAACCGGAAGAGAAGATCATTGAATATATGCTGGCGGATAAAGCAGACAGCAGGCTGGTGAGTATGCGGCTGACTGAATTTGCCGATGAAACGGCCAGTGAAAGCCCGGCACCCGGGGGCGGATCGGTTTCGGCCTACGTGGCCACCCTGGGAGTATCCCTTGCTGCGATGGTGGCCAATCTTTCTTCACACAAACGAGGGTGGGATGACCGCTGGGAAGAATTCAGCAACTGGGCAGAGAAAGGTGAACAGCTGAAAAGCGAACTGATCCGGCTGGTGGATGCGGACACTAACGCTTTCAAACTGATCATGGAGGCGATGAGTCTGCCGAAATCAACGGAGGAAGAAAAGACAGCGAGAAAGAAAGCGATACAGGCCGCCACCCGGACAGCGATTGAAGTACCGTTCAGGGTGATGCAGGCCGCCTGTGACAGTATGGAAGTGATAAAGGCGATGGTAGAAAAGGGCAACCCCAACTCCGTAACGGATGCCGGGGTAGGGGCCCTGTGTGCCCGGTCTGCAGTGATCGGGGCCTATATGAATGTGCGGATCAATGCCACGGGATATGATGATAAAGAATTTGTGAACAGCATCATCACCCGGGGCGGTGAAATAGAAAAGAAGGCCATTGAAGAAGAAGCGGAGATCATCCGGATGGTGAATGAAAAGATCGGACAGTGATTTTCGGAAGGCAGTAACAAAAACCATAGATTTACAGGATGGGAAATCAAAAAACGCAGGAACAACAGGAACAATTAACCCGGCATCCTTCCATGAACCATCTGAAAATATTTTCCAAACAGGATATCCTTTTCCTGACAAAGATCCGGCGCTTTGAAACCAAACTGGGAGAAAGGGTGCAGATCGCCGGTCATGCAACTGATGTACAGGCTGCCCTGGCGGCCTCTTCTGCCAGTTATGTATTGTTTGGCATCCCCGAAGACCTGGGCCCGAAGGGAAACCTTGGCATCGGGGGTACTGATACACTATGGGTACCATTCCTGCAATCCTTTCTCAATATCCAGAGCAATGATTTCTTTGATGGCGGTGAAATACTGCTGCTGGGCCATTTCGATTTCGGCGATATCCAGTACCTGATCGATACCACTGCCAAAAGCGAAGAGGAAAAGGTGGAAGCCTACCGCCATGCGGTAAATACCATCGATGATGAAGTGGAGCATCTGGTTAAACTGATCACGGAAGCAAAGAAGATCCCCATCGTGGTGGGAGGCGGTCATAACAACTCATACCCCCTGATAAAAGGGACTGCAAAAGGCTGGCATAAGGCAGGTGTATTGCCCCTGGCACAGATCAATTGTATCAACCTCGATGCCCATGCCGACTACCGTCCGCTTGAAGGAAGACACAGCGGCAATGCGTTTCGCTATGCCGAAGAAGACGGCTACCTGCAGAAGTATTGTGTGATCGGGCTGCACGAGAATTATATACCGCAGAATGTATGGATCGATATCGTGAATAACCCCTTTATAGACTGCATCACCTTTGAAGATATTTTTGTTCATGAGAAACGGACCTTTATGCAGGCCGTTTCTCATGCCACCGGGTTTACTGAAGACACATTGACGGGTGTGGATATCGATCTTGACGGAATTCAGAATACCCTCAGCAGTGCGATGACACCGGTGGGTATCTCCGCCGTGCATGCCCGGCAGTATGTTTCTTTTGCTGCAGCAGATACCAAGGCCGCTTATCTCTATATCTGCGAAGGAGCCACCCGGCTGGCCGATGGCAGAACCGATGCCACCAGCGGGAAACTGGCCGCTTACCTGGTAAGTGATTTTGTAAAAGGGAGAAACCTTATTTCATAATACAGGCCCGGTAAGTTTTACATCTGCTTTCATGAATGCTTTCCTGAACCGTCCCATCACGGCCGAAGCTTCGTTGGATTTGCCCTGCTTGCTCAGCGCCTGCCAGAGCCCGTAAAGAGCCCACCCGTTCTCATTATTATTTTGCAGGTCCCGGTGAAAAACCCGGGCCGCTTCAGTTGTCCGGCCGGCCCGCAGGTAGGCGTTCCCCAGGTAATGTTTTGGATTCAGGATCCAGTCGCGGGGTTCATTGTACACCATGGTCTCTTCTGTAACGGCCGCTTCTTCAAAGGCGACGATCGCATCGGAGAATTGTTTTTCCTTCAGGGCGATAGTACCGATAAGTAAGTTTTCTGCGACAGCTGCGGATTCTATCGCGGCTGAGAACGGTGTAAAGGGGATGTTCAGCGTGGTGTCCTTCATCAATTCCTGGAGGCTGGCCAGTTCCTGTTTGGCTTCTGCCAGTTTCATCTGCCCGGCAAAGGCCATTCCTCTTCCAAAATGATAAAGGATGGAAGAATAGGACAGTGCTTTATCCGGTGCTGGCATTTTCAGCAGCTCATTCCACTTTCCGAACCGCACATACACCAGCACAGGAGTGGAATGGATGTACTGTACATAATTTCCCAGCGGGGCGGGTATCTGCAGGTACTCCGGGTTAATGCTGGCCACCGTTTCATTTGCGGCACTGATCGCTGTCTTGTATTGTCCCGCCAGCATGGCATTGTTCGTCTTCATGTGCAGGTTATGGATGATATAGAGAAAGTCGGCGCCGGTCACCGGGGCATAGAGCGGAATGGATCTCTTGTAACTGTTCACCGCATTGATATTCACCTCCACCCCCTGCAAGTAACGGCCGGTGCGCAGGTAGATATGTGAAGGCATGTGTACAAGGTGCGAAAGACCGGGGTTGGTGATACCCAGTTTGGCCGCACTTGGCAAAGCCTTGTCGGCAAAAGGGGAGGGCTCCATCACATGGATATAATAATGATTGGCGCCGGGATGATCGGGAAAGAGGGCAATCGTCTTCTCAAGTGTTTCTTCAATAACCGGTGTCCAGGGTTTGGGAGTACCGTCTGTATTCCAGAGGTCCCAGGGGTGCTGCAGCATCATGGCATCTGCATATAAAACATGAGCATCTGCAATCATGGGAAATTCTGCGGCCACCTGTTTCATTTTATCTGTATAGGCCTGGTTCAATGCCGCCCTTGTGGCATCAGCCGAATCAGCCGTGTACCGGACACTCATTGCTTCAATCAGTGATTTTTCAAACGGTGTGGCCGGTGCCGACAGGTCCTGTGATCTTTTCAGCGCTGCCAGTGCTTCGGGAGAAGCCCGGTAGCCAAAGTCATTGATATTGGGCCCGTAGGTCAGTGCCTGTGCCCAGGGGATCATTGCACAGGAGGGATCGAACTTTTCTGCCTTTTTAAAAGAAGCCATGGCTTCTATGATGTGAAAGCCATAGTACATATTGATGCCCTGGTTAAAATAGAACTGGGCACTGTCACTGGTGGTGGTGATCTTCCATTTGTAAGAACCTGCCCCCGGGATAGGAGGTATGTCTGTGGCATCGAGCCAGTCTTTCAGCGCCTGCCAGTCGGGTGAGCAGCGGATAACAGGCCTGTCCTTTTTGATGATGTACGAATAATCCCCGGGTGAATTTTTCCGGCGGTGGTCTTTTGTAAAGGCGAGCAGCAGGGCAACCAGGAATGCGGTTGCAGCAAGAAGTAGCATTTGTTTCATCGGATGGTGGGTTTTGCCAACAAAAGATACTAAAATCAGCGGAGCCGGGAACGGCTGTGCATAAGTAGCAGCGGGCTTATTGTTTTTCTTCCAGTTCCATGATCTTCTCAAACAGTTTTTCGTACTGCTCATTTAACTGGCCCAGATCGGTCTCTGCTTTCTTGTAGGCCGACTCCGTCTCCAGGAATTTTGTTTTATCGGAGTAGGTGGCGGGATCAGCGAGGGAGGCTTCGAGAGTTGCCTTTTTCCGGTTCAGGTCGGCGATCTTTTCTTCCAGCTGCTGAAATTGTTTCTGCACTCGCTGCAGTTCCTTTTTCTGTTCTTTATTGATCGGCGCCGGACCTTTGACCTCTTCTTTTACCGGTTTGGGTTCATCTTTGGGTTTTACGGGGGCCGGCTGGGCGGGCCGGGAAGAATGGTCGGACTTTGCTTTACTGCCTTCCTGTTTTGCCATCCGCTCTTTCCATTGCACCCATTCCTCGTATCCGCCTTTGAACTCTTTCAGTTCATGATCAACGATCTCCCAGATCTTATTGGCCGTCCTGGAAACGAAATAGCGGTCATGGCTGACCAGTATCAGGGTTCCCTCATACTTGTTCAGTGCTTCGATCAGCAGGTCGCAGCTGTGCATATCCAGGTGGTTGGTCGGTTCATCAAGCATCAGGAAGTTGGCTTTGCTGATGATCACTTTTGCCAGGGCCACCCTTGCCTTTTCCCCGCCGCTCAGTATTTTGATCCGCTTATCGGCATCGTCTCCGCTGAAGAGGAAGCAGCCCAGCAGGCTCCGCAGTTCCAGTTCTGTCATCTGGCTGCCGCATTCCTTCATTTCATCAATGATGGTATTGTTTACGTTCAGGGCTTCCAGCTGGTGCTGGGCATAAAAGCTTTCTTCCACATTATGCCCCCATTTCCGTTCGCCGCTGATGGGCTCGGTCCCGGCAATGATCCTGAGCAGGGTGGACTTACCTTTTCCATTGGCGCCGATCAGGGCTATCTTATCACCCCGTTCTATTTCCACGGTTGAGTTCTTAAGGATCAGGTTGTCACCAAAGGATTTGGAGATATTAGTCAGTTCCACCAGCACTTTCCCCGGCGTTTTATCCACCCTGAAGTTGATGCGGATATTGGGGCGTTCAAGACTGGCATCTTCAATGCGCTCCAGTTTATCCAGTTTCTTGATCAGGCTTTGTGCCATGGCTGCCTTGCTGGCCTTGGCCCGGAAGCGGTCGATCAGCCTTTCCTGCTGCCGGATATAATCCTGCTGGTTTTCAAAAGCCTTTTGCTGCTGTTCGGTGCGCAGGGCTTTTTCCTTTTCATAATAATCGTAATTGCCGCTGTAGATATGAAGCTGTTGCTGGTACAGCTCCACGATCTTTGTCACCATCCGGTTCAGGAAATATTTATCGTGGCTGACGATCACCACGGCGCCGGGATAGTGGAGCAAATATTTTTCGAGCCATTCGATAGAAGGAAGGTCGAGGTGGTTAGTGGGCTCATCAAGCAGCAGGAGGTCGGGTTGCTGTAAGATCATCTTTGCCAGCAGTACCCGCATCCGCCAGCCACCGCTGAATTCTTTGTAGGGCCGTTTCAGGTCAGCATTGGCGAATCCGAGTCCCTGCAACACTTCTTCGGTCTTGTGATGGATGGAATAGCCGCCCAGGGTTTCCAGTTCATGCAGCTTGTCGCTGTATTCATGCAGTGTCTTTTCGTCGCCGGTCTTTTCCAGTTCTTTTCCCAGTTCTTCAATTTCCTTTTCCAGCCGGAGTACTTTTTCAAAGGCGCCCAGCGCCACTTCCAGGATGGAATCACGGGTATCAAAACTGAGCAGGTCCTGGTGAAGGTACCCGATGGTGCTGTTCCGGCTTCTCTCCACGGTACCGGCGGAGGGCAGGTATTCGCCCACCAGCAGTTTAAGCAGGGTGGATTTACCCGTGCCATTATACCCGATCAGGCCAATCCGCTCACCGGGTTGTATGTGCCAGGTGGCATCTTCCACGATAGTCCTTGCACCAAATTCAAAGGTCAGATTCTGTAGTCCTGCCAGCATAGTCTGCAAAAATAATTACAAACCCGCATATCTATGGTGCTGATGCAGCTATCTTTGCTCCGCTTTTGTCAAACCCGGAAAAAGTTGTTGCAGTGAAGTTTATCGCCCAATTCGCCCTTGTGATGCTGATCGGTCTCTTTTATGTCCCGGCTGCGGGACAGGGTTCCATTCCTGCCAACCGGGTAGTGCTCAACGGCTATGTGCGGGACAGTCTTTCCGGTGAATCGATCATCGGGGCTACGATTTCGGTCAACGGGCAGTCGAAAGGAGTGGCCAGTAATCAATACGGCTTTTACTCCATTACCCTGGAGAAAGGAAATTACACCATCAGTTTCTCCCACGTTTCTTACCTGGGCAAATCAGTTGCCGTCAACCTGGACAGTAACCGTTCGCTTACCGCCGAACTTATTTCCAAATCATCAGCGATCAGTGAAGTGGTGGTGTACAGCAAGCGAAGGGATGGCAATGTAAAGAATGCGCAGATGGGAAGGGTCGATCTTTCCATGAACCAGATAAAGAACATACCGGCCTTTATGGGCGAGATCGATCTGCTGAAAGCCCTGCAACTGCTTCCCGGTGTACGCAATGCCGGGGAAGGGAATGCCGGTTTTTATGTACGGGGCGGCGGACCGGACCAAAACCTGATCATCCTTGATGATGCGGTGGTATATAACCCCGGGCACCTGTTTGGTTTCTTTTCGGTGTTCAATTCCGATGCGATAAAGAACGTTTCCCTCATCAAGGGCGGCATGCCGGCCCAATATGGCGGAAGGCTTTCCTCCGTGGTGGATGTGGTGATGAAAGACGGTAACTCCAACCGGCTGCAGATGGACGGGGGGATCGGGCTGGTGGCTTCCCGCTTTTCCATCCAGGGCCCGTTGAAAAAGAATAAAGCCTCTTTTATCCTGTCGGCACGGCGTACCTATATTGATGCACTGATCAAACCCTTTATTAAAAAGAGCAGCAGCTTTTATGGTTCCGGGTATTATTTCTATGACCTGAATGCAAAAGTGAACTACCGCTTTTCAGATAAGGACAGGCTGTACCTGAGCGGGTATTTCGGAAGGGATGTTTTTGATTTTGTAAGCAAGAAGAGATCATTCAGCACCAATATTCCCTGGGGTAATTCCACGGCCACGCTGCGGTGGAACCATGTGTTCAACCGCCGGTTATTCTCCAATACCACACTGGTGTACAACGATTACAGGTTTAAGTTCTCTGCCCGGCAGGAATCCTTTGAGATCGGCCTGTCATCCGGAATAAAGGACGGCACCATCAAAACCGACTTCGATTATTACCCGCTGCCGGATCACAAGCTGAAATTCGGCGGTATGCTTACCTACCACAAATTCATTCCGAATGTGGCCAGCGGGCGCCAGGATTCGATCATCTTCACCCCGAATAATGAAAGCAACAAGTTTGCCGTGGAAAGCGCTTTATACCTGCAGGACGACTGGGAGATAGGGGAGAAGTGGAAGATCAATTACGGGGTCCGGTATACCAATTTCACCCAGATCGGACCCTTCACCCGCTACACCCGGGATGTGAACGGAAATAAACTCGACAGCACTTATTACGGCAGTTTTAAGAAAGTAAAGACCTACGGTGGTCTTGAACCGAGGGTCACGATCCGCTACGCTGTGAATGATGAGCTTTCGTTTAAAGCAGCCGTATCACATAACTACCAGTACATACACCTGGTAAGTAACTCCGGTAATACACTGCCCACGGATCTTTGGGTACCCAGCACTTATATTGTAAAACCGCAGCTGTGCTGGCTGTATGCGGCAGGGGCATTTAAGAATTTTGCGGATAACAAATACGAAACATCCATTGAGGTTTACTACAAAGACATGAAGAACCAGGTGGATTATAAAGAAGGGTATACGCCTTCCTTAAAAGACCCGGAAGAAGATTTTGTTTTCGGAAAAGGCTGGAGTTACGGAGCTGAATTCCTGGTGAACAAACAGAAAGGCCGGCTTACCGGCTGGATCGGTTATACGCTATCCTGGACCTGGAGGAAGTTTGCCAGCCTGAACGATGGTGAAAAATTCCCTACCCGGTACGACCGGCGCCATGATATGTCCGTGGTGGCAAATTATGAGAAGAACAGTAAGTGGAAATTCGGGGCCGTCTTTGTGTACGGTACCGGAAATGCGATCACCTTGCCGGAACGTTTTTATTTTATCAACGGTACGCTTACCCAGGAGTACAGCCGGGTCAACCAGTATCGGATGAAAGCCTATCACCGGCTGGACCTTTCTGCCACGTACACTCCCGTTCCCAAAAAGAAAAGAAAACTGTCCAGCTACTGGGTGTTCAGTATCTATAATGTGTACAGCAGGCTGAACCCGTATTTCATTTATTTCGACCAGGAAGGTTCTCTTCCGTCGGGCGACCTGAAAGTGCAGGCTAAACAGGTTTCCCTGTTTCCCGTCATCCCTGCCGTGACCTGGAATTTTAAGTTCTAGAACTTCCCTTTTTTAGCACTTGGAAACTGGCATTAAAGTTTTAGCTTTATGTCCCTTCTTCCAACTCCTGACAAACCCAACCACCGTTTCCCGCTGGAGCAAACCACTAAACCTACATACATGCAAAAGTATTATTACAATGACGGAGTAGACCGTTTCGGACCCTTTACGATAGAGGAACTGCAGGCAAAGCATATCTCCCCCGCCACACCTGTCTGGTACGATGGATTACCCAACTGGACTCCGGCCGGTGAACTGGAAGAACTGAAAAGTATCTTCTCCGGAACTGCTGCGGCCACAGAACAGGCCGGGCAAACCGTACAGCAGGTGATAGAAGAAGTAAAGACACCTGAACCTGCACCCGTGGAAACAAAGGCTGCCGAAACGGCATCGGTAACGGTACAGGCAGAACCGGTTCCCGCACCGGCACCTGCAGCAGTACAAGCCACTGCCGGAACCACCACCACGGAGACTCCTGCACCTAAACCGGCACCGGCCCCTGCGCCAGCGGCCGCATCACCCAAACCGGCCAGGAAGAAAGGTAACCCCGTGATCACCTATGTACTTTCCCTGCTCGTACTTGGCGGGGCGGGTTATTATGTGTACCAGGATATGGAGAAACACAAATCTTCGGAGCCGGTAACCATGAATACGACAACGACGGAAGAGACCAGTCCGGCAAAAGAAAACAATGCACCCACGGATAACGCCAGCAACCCGGCAACAGAAAACAATAACGCAACAACGGAGAATGCGGCCAGCAACGAAAGCAATAATGCGAATGTGCCCCCTGCTGATTTGAAGGAGGAAAAAACGACCCCCGCCAGCAATACCACACCTGCTACGGACAAGGGCAAAACAACCGCGACACTGGCGCCGCCATCAAAAAACCAGGCTGACCTGAAAAAGCAGCAGGAAAAAGAGAAACAGGCCATAGCCGATGCTAAAAAGAAGGCCGCTGCGGATGCAAAGAAAGAAGAAGATCGCAAGAAAGCACAGGCCCTGAAAGAAACCGAGATGCGCAACAACTGGCCCCGCTATGTCACTATCGGCTCCTTTACCGTGGAAGGGGATGACCGGGTAAACCCGTTCAATATTCCGGTTAACAATGGATTTCCGGTGATGGTGGATAAGGTAACGATCCGGGTGGATTACCTGAAGAAGGAAAAGAAAGTGGTCGGCTCCGAGACCCTGGTATTGAACAATATCCCGGGCAGAAGTAACCAGTCGGTGCAGGCAGCCGGTAATAAAAAGGCGAAGACCGCCAATGTGTATATTACCGGGGTCACCAGCCGCCAGCTTCACTTTTGCTACCCGGTGAATAATGGCAATGCCGCGGATCCTTATTATTGTAACTGACAGAAAAAACCAGGAAATAAAGAAGGCCGTTCTCTGCAGAACGGCCTTCCGTTTTTTTTATAAAGGATCTTACATACCTTTTTTCGTAGTGTCAGATGGCTCTTTCATACTGCCATCGGCCGGGGGCATCGCCGGCATATTACCCATCATCTTCATCATTTCATCGGGTGTCATGTAGGTCCAGTGGGCGATCGCTTTCCCGTCTTTGAACTGGGTTACTTCCAGTGATTTGCTGTCCATTTTCTGCCCGGCCTTCATTCCCATCATATCTTTTTTGCAGATCCCGCTCATTTCAACCATGGAGAACACATATTCATCATCCCCGACAGATCTTGTCATGGTAGATTTTGAACTGTCCATTTGAGCCATCATTTCCTGCCAGGCTTTTTTATTGGCCTCGATCCCTTTTACCGGGCCGGGCATGCCGGCATAGTCAACAAAATCCTCGGAGAGATAATCCCCGATCTTTGAAAAATCACCTGTTTCAAAACATTTACCGTTAGCGGCATTAACCTCCAGGTTCTTTTTTGCAGCTGACGAAGCGCCTCCTTCCTCTTTCTTACCCCCGCAGGAGGCAAGGAAAAATGCCACAACGGCTGCAATGAATAGCACATTCTTTTTCATGTTGATTTTTTTGGTTTAAATAAAACACCCGGGCGCCCGGGCGAAGTTCAATTGACCAGAAAGGTAGAGAATCTGCTAAAGATAAAAAAGCTTACTGCGTTTTGGAGGCAGTGCCCCCGCCGGTTCCCGGTTTTTCATAAATGAACCTGACCATGGCATTCTTCTGTTCATCCGAGGTGAGGTACAGCTGGTACCGCTTGTTGCCGGCGTTTACGATCATAAGGGCCGTATTCGGAGGGATGGACCCGAGGTTTTCACCGACCATGATCAGTTCCTGCTCCGGCCGCTTCAGGTCTACCCGTATAGAAATGGAAACCGGTTTGGTGGTCAGCATCCTGTTGGAAACAACAGGCATACCATTGGCATACACCGAGATCGTGTCACCGTCCACCTGGCCATTGTCATAGAAGTCGATGAAGATATTGCCGGTATCTACTTTTATTTCTTTCACCAGCTCTGCCTTCCGCTTGGTGAGTGAAGGAGGCAGTTTAAAATCAGGTTTGAAAGTGGATTTATCAAATCTTGTCAGTACAAGTGTGCCCGGGTCGCAGCTGGTTTTACCATCGGTGGCCTTACCCGTCCAGGTGCCGCGGAGTTGTTCCTCACTCACCACGTTACCGCCGCCTTTGTGGTAGCTGAGGACATATTTCTTTACACAGGGAACGCAGTCTTCCTTTATCCGGAAGGTAACAATACCATTTTCCTGGATCAGTATCTGGTTGCTGTCCCGGTTAAAGGTGCCCTCGAAGTTTTCTCGTACATAGTTGGAGGAATCCGAGAAATGGTAGGCTGTTCCGGTCACCCGGGTACCGGCTACCTGCAACTGGAATTCGATATTGTATACCGGAAAGCAGCCGCCCGGGGCCATGACGAGTTTACCCTTCCAGATACCGTTAATATCCTGGGCCTGCACAAGTGTGCAGGAAAAGATCAGCAGGTATAAAAAAAGTTGCCTGAACATACAGCACAGGAAAAGTAGTGTAAAATGCGGAGGGCGGGCTAAAAATTACAGAAGCGGTCAGTTACTGTCTTTTTTAACATACCTGAACTTAACGACTGCATTCTTTTGTTCCGTGGAGGTGATGCGTACTTCAAAGCGTTTATCGCCTGCTTCCACGATCATCAGCGAAGTGTTAGGTGGTATCCGGCCCAGGTTCTCTGCTACCATGGTCAGTTCATGCTCGCTGTCGGCTTCATCCATCTTTATTTTTACCGTCAGCGGGGAGGCTGTCAGCATTTTGTTGGATAAGACAAGTTTATTATCGAGGTAAACAGAGATGGTGTCACCGTCTATTTCTCCGTTATCAAACAGTTTCACGGTCACTTCCTCCTGGTTTACGGTAAATACTTTCACCAGCTCATTGGACCTGTTCTTAATAACTGCTGGCGTAGGTATTACCGGCCGGATAACGGGTTTGATACCGGGATTGGTCAATATCCGCTTAGCCGTATCTGTCTTTGTAACCGGGTTGACCGGCTTTTCAACCGGCTTCGTCACCACGGGTGGCTTTGTATTATTATTGGGTTTGGTTACCACAGGCGGTTTGGTAACGGGTTTGGTAACCGGTGGCCTGGTGACGGGCTTACTGATATTTTTATTCGGAAGTGTTTTATTAACTGTGTCCTTCTTTGGGGGAGGTGGCTGGTTGATGATCACTTCCCTGGGTTTGATCTTGTTTTTCAGGAAGGGCTCCACGTAGAAATCGGTCTTATTTACTTTTCGCAGGAAGACTTTTCCGCCCCCGCATTCGCCCCAGGTACCGTCGGAGGCAGAACTGTACTTATTCTCATACTTACCCAGGTAGCTGCCTTCGAGGAATTCCTCTTTTCCTGATTTGGAGTAATTGAAATTATAATTCATGATGCAGGTACCGCCGCCGAGAGAGCTTTTTACTTCCACCGTTCTTATTTCCCGGATACGGAAGGAGGCACCGGATTTGATGAAATTGCCGGTCATGGTCGCTTTACCGTAAAACCTAACATCGAGGTAGGAGTAGGAAACCCCGGTCACGGCATTGTTGCCGGTCTGCAAAACCTGGAATTCCAGTTTGTAATACTCACCTGATTCGGTAATGAAGTAACCTTTCCAGATGCCGGTAAGGTCCTGGGCGGGGAGGCTGATACAACCGCTTATTAATAAGAAAAGGGAGAAGCACAGTTTCCTGAACATAATCCGCATCATAACGCCGCCAAAACTAATGAATTCATTACGATCCATTTTATGGAACTCCGGCAATAGTTTGTTAATTTTGCCCTCCTTAAAACTCAGGGAATTAATAAAGATATGATCAGGATAACTCTACCGGACGGTGCAGTAAAGGAATACGAAAAAGGGACCACCGCTATGGAGGTGGCCAAATCTATTTCTGAAGGACTGGCAAGAAAAGTACTGGCTGCTGAGATCAACGGCCAGGTAAGTGATGCTTCGAAACCTATTAATGACGATGCCAGCTTAAAGCTGCTGACCTGGAATGATAAGGACGGGCAGATGACCTTCTGGCATTCTTCGGCCCACCTCATGGCGGAAGCCGTCGAAAGCCTTTTCCCCGGCGTGAAATTCTGGGTGGGGCCACCCCTGGAGAGCCCCAAAGGATTCTATTATGATATGGACCTTGGTGACCGTAAGATCACGGAAGAAGACCTGGCTGCCCTGGAAAAGAAAATGAATGAACTGGCGAAGCAGTCCAATGTTTATGTGCGGAAGGAAATCCCGAAAGCCGAAGCTGTAAAATATTTTACCGAAAAGGGGGATGAATACAAACTCGATCTGCTGAGCAATCTCAACGACGGGGAGATCACTTTTTATACACAGGGCAACTTTACCGACCTGTGCCGGGGTCCGCATATTCCGAACACCGGCCATATCAAGGCCATCAAGCTGACAAACATTGCCGGTGCTTACTGGAAAGGCGATGAAAAGAACAAGCAGCTGACAAGGATCTATGGCGTTACCTTCCCTTCACAGAAAGAAATGGATGAACACCTGGCCATGCTGGAGGAAGCCCGGAAAAGGGACCACCGCAAGCTGGGAAAAGAACTGGGCATTTACACCGTGGATGATTTTGTAGGCCCCGGCCTGATCCTCTGGATGCCGAATGGTACCGTGATCATTGAAGAACTGGAAAAACTGGCCAAGGAAACCGAACTCGCTGCCGGGTATAAAAGGGTGGTGACACCGCATATCGCCAAGGAAGTGATGTATAAGACCAGCGGTCACCTGCCGTACTATGCCGACAGTATGTTCCCGCCCATGGAACTGGATGGCGAACGGTATTACCTGAAGTCAATGAACTGCCCGCACCACCACCGGATTTTTGATGCGGAGCCCCGAAGCTATAAAGACATGCCGCTCCGCCTGGCTGAATACGGAACCTGTTACCGGTACGAGCAGAGCGGGGAACTGTTTGGACTCATGCGGGTAAGATGCCTTCACATGAACGATGCGCATATCTATTGCACCAAGGAGCAGTTTGCCCGGGAGTTCAAGGCGGTGAATGATATGTACCTGAAATATTTCAAGATCTTCGGTATTGAGAAATATGTCATGCGGCTTTCCTTGCATGACCCGGCCAAACTCGGGCAGAAATATGTGAACGAACCTGAACTCTGGAAGGAAACCGAGGAACTGGTACGGAATGTACTGATCGATACAAATGTTCCCTTTGTGGAAGTGGTAGGTGAGGGGGCTTTTTACGGCCCCAAGATCGATGTGCAGATCTGGAGTGCCATTGGCCGGGAATTCACCCTGGCCACCAACCAGGTGGATTTTGCGCAGAGCCGCAGTTTCAACCTGGCCTTCACCAATCAGCATAACGAAAAGGAGATACCGCTGATCATACACCGGGCGCCGCTTGGAACGCATGAAAGGTTTATCGGGTTCCTGCTGGAACACTATGCCGGCAAATTCCCGGCCTGGCTGGCGCCGGTACAGGTAAAAGTGCTCCCGATCAGTGATAAGTTCCTCGGGTATGCCCAGGCCGTATCCGATCAGTTGAAAAAGGCAGATATTCGCAGTGAGGTGGATGACCGGAACGAAAAAATCGGGAAGAAAATACGGGATACTGAATTAATGAAAGTACCTTACATGCTGGTGGTGGGAGAAAAAGAAATGAACGAAGGCAAGGTGGCGATCAGGAAACAGGGGAAGGGAGATGCCGGGGTGCAGACCATCGAAGAATTTATCGCCGCAATAACCGCCGAGATCAGAGAAAGGGTTTCGGCCTGAAAACAGGATACTACTTTTAACAACACTCCTCAATCCCTGTTGAGGAATAAACAAAAATCAAATGCCCCTTACAGGGACGGGGCTCACTAAAACAAGTAAATGGCAGTACCACAAAAACCCGGAGGCGGGTTCAGCAGGCCACCAGGACAGGGCGGATTTCAAAGGCCCGGTGGCGGATTTAACAAAGGGGGCTTCCGGCCCAAATTTGGTCCCCGTAAAGAAGCAGAACATCGTATCAATCATTTTATCCGTGTACCACAGGTAAGGCTGGTTGGTGATAATGTAGAGGCCGGCATCTACGATACACCTGTTGCACAGAAAATGGCCCAGGAGCAGGGGCTTGATCTCGTGGAAATATCACCAAACGTGGATCCTCCTGTTTGCAAGATCATTGACTACAACAAATTCCTCTATGATAAGAAGAAGAAGGAAAAGGAGATGAAGGCCAAAAGCAAGGTCTCCGAAGTAAAGGAGATCCGCTTTACGCCCAATACTGATGACCATGACTTCGACTTCAAGGCAAAACATGCGGAGAGTTTTCTCAAAGAAGGCAACAAAGTAAAAGCCTACGTACAATTTAAAGGAAGGGCGATCCAGTTCCAGGACAGGGGACAGTTGCTCCTGCTTAAGTTTGCCGAACGGCTTGCCGAAGTGGGCGTGCTGGAAAACATGCCCAAGATGGAGGGCCGCAGAATGCTGGCCATGTTTGCCCCGAAAGGAAAGAAAAAAAGTGCCGGACAATAAACCGGAGACCCGCCCGCCCGGCGGGTTTTTTATTTCCGTCCACCTTCCGGCCGGCGGCCAACCGCTGGTATAAAAAAACGCCCCCTCCTTTATTGAATCATTGCTTTCTGTATCTTCAGCAGATTATTTACTGCGTAAACAACCACCATATGCAAAAACGACAATTGTTTTTTCTACTGTCATTTTTCCTGACGATCACGGCCTTTGCCCAGCAGCCCCGGGACAGCACCCGCCGCTTGCCGGGCCCCGGAAACGGAGGTAGCAGCTCAGGCCCTAAACCCTACAAAGAAGTAATAACCGGAAAAGCGGTTTCAGATGGCGGCCTGTTCTGGGTACATAAGGTAGAAGACAAGTATTATTTTGAAATACCCGACTCCCTGTTCGGCCGGGAGATCCTCGTGGTAAACCGTATCTCCAAAGCTGCCGCCGGTATGAGAAGCACTGGCAGTTTCTTTGGTTATGGCGGCGATCAGATCGGACAGAACGTGGTGAAATTTGAGAAAGGCCCGAATAACAAGGTCTTCCTGCGGAATATCTCCTACGCTGAATATGCCAAAGATTCCACATCGCCCATGTTCACGGCCGTTAATAATTCCAATGTTCAGCAGATCGCTGCTTCATTCGATATCAAATCACTGGGCAGGGATTCAACCGGCGCCGTTATTGATGTCACAGATTTTGTGAGCGGTGATAACGATGTGCTTTTCTTCAACAGTAACCTGAAGAGCAGCATCCGGCTTGGCGGCTTACAAAATGACAAATCCTATATCAGCGGTATCCGGTCTTTCCCGATCAATATTGAGATCAAAACAGTAAAGACTTACAGCAGGGCGGCAGCTGCACCGGGTTTGCCGGGGGGCGGCCCTTCACCGGCAGGTAACCTGACCATGGAACTGAACAGCTCCATGGTATTACTTCCCAAAGTGCCGATGCAGGCCCGTTATTTCGATCCCCGTGTCGGCTACTTCGCCGTAGGCTATACAGACTTTGATGCCAACCCGCAGGGGGTAAAACCCATTACGCTGGTAAAAAGATGGCGCCTGGAACCAAAGGAAGAGGATATTGAAAAATACAAAAGGGGTGAACTGGTGGAACCAAAGAAACCCATTGTTTTCTATATTGATCCGGCCACACCGAAAAAATGGGTGCCTTATCTTATTCAGGGAGTGAATGACTGGCAATCTGCATTCGAGAAAGCAGGTTTCAAAAATGCCATCGTGGCCAAACTGGCGCCCACAAAGGATGAGGACAGTACCTGGAGCCTGGATGATGCCCGTAACTCCGCTATTGTGTACAAACCTTCTGATATCGCCAATGCCAGCGGCCCGAGTATTTCGGATCCCCGCAGCGGCGAGATCATGGAAAGCCATATCAACTGGTACCATAATGTAATGCAATTGCTCCGCGACTGGTATTTTGTACAGGCCTCACCGATCGATCCGGGTGCCAGAAAGATGGTATTTGATGATGAACTGATGGGGCAGCTTATCCGTTTTGTATCCTCGCATGAAGTGGGCCATACACTGGGCCTTCGCCATAATTTCGGATCCAGCTCTACGGTGCCGGTTGAAAACCTTCGCAATAAAGCCTGGGTGGAAGCCAATGGCCATACGCCTTCGATCATGGATTATGCCCGCTTCAACTATGTAGCACAGCCGGAAGATAATATCAGCCGGGCGGGCATCTTCCCCCGGATCGGCGATTACGATAACTGGGCGATCGAATGGGGTTATCGCCGGTTTATGCAATATGGCAGCCCGGAGGCGGAAGAGTCTTACCTGAACAAATGGGTGATGGACAAACTTCAGAACAAGCGTCTCTGGTTTGGTACAGAAACAAACCCGGATGATCCCCGCAGCCAGAGTGAGCAGGTGGGTGATGATGCCATGAAGGCAAGCGCATACGGTATCAAAAACCTGCAACGTATTGTTCCCAACCTGATGGAATGGACCAAACAACCGAACGAAGATTATTCCGGCCTGGCTGAATTGTATTCACAGGTCAGCACCCAGTTCAACCGGTATATGGGTCATGTGGTGAAATATGTGGGCGGTATCATGGAAACACCCAAAATGGTGGAAGAGAGCGGGCCGGTATATGAAGTGGTGCCGAAGGCCAAACAACGGGAAGCCGTTGAGTTCCTGAACCGGCAGCTGTTTGCCACCCCGTCGTGGCTGATCAATAATGATATTGCCGGAAAGACCGGGAGCAGTCCTGTAACCGTGATCGGCAACATACAGGATGGTATCCTGGGCAGGTTGCTCAGCACCCGCAACTTTGGCAAACTCCTGGATGCGGAAGCCGCACAGGGGAGCAATGCATACCTGATGACCGAGTTGCTGGCAGACCTCAAAAAAGGAATATGGAGTGAGGTGGCGGCCCGTAAACCGATCGATCTCTACCGGAGGAACCTGCAGAAATCCTATGTCAATATGCTTTGCAGTATCCTTGAACCGCAAAATGCAGGGATCACCACGATAGCCATTACGATCGGCGGGGGATCCCCGTCAACTGGAAATGATAAGACCGATATCAAGAGTGTGGTCCGCGGACACCTGCAAGCCCTTCGCAACGAAATGAATGCTGCTGTTCCCGGAACAGCTGACCAAATGAGCAAGTATCATTTGCAGTACCTGGTCAGCAAAATTGATAACACGCTGAATCCTAAGTGATAAAATTCGGTTGTTGAGAAATAAATAACGGATGGGAGGGATTAAAAATTCCTCCCATTTCTTTTCCGGTTCGCTTTGCCGCAAGGCCAGTCAGCCTTATCTTTGCGCTCCGTTTCAAACAGCTCTTATACAGCTATCCCGCCTGGCGGGAAACGGCCATTGCCTGAAGAGGCCCGATAAGGGTCCCGACTGTTCGGGAACGCCTCAAAGGTGTAATATTAAATACTGGGTAATATGCCTAAAGTAAAAACAAACTCCAGCGCCAAAAAACGCTTTAAAGTGACGGCGACTGGCAAGATCACACACCAGAAAAGCTTCAAACGTCACATCCTGACGAAGAAAACCAAAAAAAGAAAAAGGGCCCTCGGGAAGGACGGTGTTGTACACAAAGCAAACCTCGACTTTGTAAAACGCCTGCTTCGCCTGAAGTAATAAAACAGGAGACGATACCAGGGATGCTGGTTTCAGTTCTCCGGCCGGTTCTTTCAAACTTATCAACTAATACTTTAAACTTATCGCAATATGCCTCGTTCAAAAAATGCAGTGGCTTCCAAGGCCCGCCGCAAAAAAATATTAAAGCAAGCCAAAGGTTTTTATGGCAAGCGTAAAAACGTTCTTACAGTAGCCAAGAACGTAGTGGAAAAAGGAATGACCTACATGTATGTAGGCCGTAAACTGAAGAAAAGGGAATACCGTACACTCTGGATAGCCCGTATCAATGCCGCTGTTCGTGCAGAAGGACTCACTTATTCTGAGTTCATCAATAAACTGCAGAAAAAAGGTATCGAACTGGATCGTAAAGTACTGGCCGACCTGGCCATGAATAACCCGGAGACCTTTAAAAACCTGGTTGATTCCGTAAAATGATCAAGACCGTATCAGCATAGAAAATCTCCGCCGGTTGGCGGAGATTTTTTTTATGTCGTTTGGATCACTGGCCAAAGCTCTTTTTGATCTGTTCTTCAGCGCACTTCCTGAGTACGGCATTGAACTCGTCTGCTTTCTTCTGGTTGTCTTTTATTTTTTCCCAGTAGTCCGTTTGCAGTTTGGTGCATTTTTCCTGTTCAGCAGACCGCTTGGGATCAGCGGCATCCATGCCATTTGCTTTTTTGGAACAATCGCAGACTTCCTGGCCCATTTCAGTACCGGACTTGCTTTTACCGCAGGAAATAAGAGCCAGTGCAAGACCGGCAGAGATCAAGATTCGTTTCATGGTGTTTTTTTGATGGTGGTTAAAACGGTTTAATCGGCTGTATATACTCTTTTAAATTCCTTTCCATTCCAGTAAAGCACAAAAGCCGCCTTTTCATAATACTCCACATTGATCCCGTCGCCTTTCATCTTTACCTTACCGGACCCGATACCGGCCAGTTCCCCTTTCGGGTACGTGGAGATGGCACATACATCAATATCCTCTTTCCAGAAGCTGATCCGGTTCTTATCCAGCGGTGAACCCATAATGATGGCCACCTCGTACTCCGGCTTATCCTTCACCTTCACCAGTGCAGCGGCATCCTGCCGGCCATCGCCGTTAAAATCGCCTTTGGCAATGTAGGGATAATCCGGGTCTTCCTTTCGCCGGGGAACGATGAAAGAGTCAAATACATCCTTCATCCATTTCGCCGATGAATCATTGACAACGGTCAGGGTGCTGCCGGGTTTTCCGGCAAGAAGGGCATTGATCTCCTTTTCTGCCGGTGTGGCCAGGGAAACGGTGCCTTCCTGTTTAAGGGTTGTAACCAGGGTATCATGTATGACAAGATTGTCTTTCTTGTTACCGCCATCCCCGGGAGCTGCTGTATGATGGCCGCAGGCACTGCAACAGGCCAGGCAGATCACAACGCAAAGGTGTTTCCTTGTCATAAACGCAGGTTTGCACTAAAGATAGTACGAACCCGGCGAATCAGGCAGCACCAAGCACTACCAGCAAGGCATAGACCACCGCAGCAAAAATGAGCAGCCAGCTGAAAAGAAAGGCGCCGGCCAGCCCGAGCAGGAATAAGAGAAGGGTTACCCAGAATTTGGTGTTCACCTCCTGTTCATGCAGGTAAACGGCTAAGGGCGGAAGTAAGATGGCAAGTATAACGAGTATGAGTGTGCTGGTATCAACATCCTTCCCGGCTTTTTTTGCAGCCTTATAATCCCGGATCGCCTGCCTGGCCTGCTTCAGTTTGCTCATTCTTTCCTTCTTCGGAAGGCTCTTCAGTGCTTCAAAGGCAGACCGGGCGACTGCTTTTTGTTCCTCCGTCAACGGTTCTGATACGGGGGGAACAACCACAGCGGCTGCTTTTTCGGTATAAACGAGGATGGCTGAAAGAAACAGAAAGGGAAGGAGGAGTTTTCTCATAACATAGATTTAGTTTGATAAAAGGGTACAAAAATGATACCTCCTGTAAAAGTAAGCCCCGCCAATGGCAGGGCTTATGAATAAGATATCAACAGGTGTTAATTGATTACATGATGTCCAGCGCTTTTACAAAAGCGGTGGTTTGAAAAGGCAGGATCAGTGTCAGCCAGGTCTGGTGTGAATTAATGGCCCAGAACAGTAAGGCGGTTGAAAAAAGGAAAACGATCCATGCAAGACCCCTGTATTTTTTTGTTTGCTCCATTGCTGATGTTTTAATGCCTGTAGTGTAATGCGTTGCAAAAATAAGGTGGCATTCCTGAATCAAAAAATGAGTTTTACACAGCTGTTGATTCCCATTTTCCCTTCCTGAACTGAAGCGGTATGGCTATCACGGCGGCCAGCAGCGCCAAAATCCATTTTGTATACACCACCAGGTGGTAGGTGGCGAAATGCCCTGCCGAAGCCGGGGCTTTGATCCATTGCAGAATGAAGGAGTTTTCTGTTACATCACAGACCAGGGCTACGGCCTGGAGCAGGGCCAGCGCCAGTAATAAATTTTTCAGCCAGCCTGCCGTGACTTTATACCGGGCCATCATGCACAAGGCTGCTATACCCGGATAGACACCCGCCATGAATGCAAAATCAAAGTGCAGGTGATAACCCAGAATGGTGCGCACATGGTCATCTATGCCCGATAACAGGGCCATGACCTGTTCTTTCGGGTAACTGACCTCCAGCCCGATGACCGTAAACAGGGATCCATTCATTACGAGGTCCTTCTCCATCCACTTCATACAAAAGGCCGTTCCTGCAAAGAGCCCGAGACAGAAAAGAAATAGTTTTCGCCAGTTATTGTAATTCTTTCTCATACGATTGCATCGATTTTCATTTTTGGGCGGGATACGATGGTTACTACAATGTTTTGCCTATATTCGTAAGCCTATTGTGTCTGAAAAACACAACCTACTACCACAAACCGGTTGACGATTGCGATGAAATTACAATTCTATCTACGCTTTCATACCACGTATGGGCAAAGTTTATGGATTTCCGGTGATACACCGGAACTGGGAGACAATGATCCTGATCAGGCCCGGCCGATGAACTACCTGAATGATGAATACTGGAGCCTCTCCCTGGAGATACGCCGGAAAGAGCTTTCAAAAGGTGTCCGGTATAAATATTTGCTGAAAAACAAGGAGGGACAATGGGTAAAGGAGTGGGGGTTTGACCGCCAACTCGAAATAGTGAAAAAAGACACAGACGAACTGTTGTTAGTGGATACCTGGAACCATGCAGGGGAATATGAGAATGCTTTTTATACAGCACCTTTTTCCCATGTACTCCTCCGGCAAACGGCTTCCAAAACAAAAAGGACTGCAGATAAAGATCCCACACACATCTTCAAGGTAAAAGCCCCGCTGTTGCGGAAGAACGAAGTGGTTTGTTTGCTCGGCAGCGGGAAACGGCTCAATGACTGGTCAACCGAAAAGCCATTACTGATGCACCGGGAAGCAGGTGATGCCGGCTGGTGGATAACCCGGCTCGATCTGCGGGAGGAGAATTTTCCGATCGCTTATAAATACGGGGTCTATAATACCAGCGATAAAAAGTTTGTCCGCTACGAAGAAGGCAACAACCGGTTACTGAACAGCCCTCCGACTGGCAATAAACTCAGTATCTATCATGACGGGTTCATACACCTGCCCAATAATACCTGGAAAGGATCCGGCGTGGCCATTCCTGTATTCAGCCTGCGGACAAAGAACAGTTTCGGGGTGGGGGAGTTCAGTGATATAAAACTGCTGGCCGACTGGGCCGTAAAAGCCGGGCTGAAGCTGATCCAGCTATTGCCGGTAAACAATACCAAGTCCAGCATGACCTGGATGGACTCGTATCCTTATTCGGCGGTCTCTGCCTTTGCCTTGCATCCTATTTATATCAACCTGGCCAAAGTGGCCGGTAAGGAATTTGCGGCAGAGCTGGCACCGCTGAAGGAGAAACAAAAAGAGCTGAATGACCTTCCCGGTGTGGATTACGAAGAAGTGATGAAGTATAAATCCGGTGTGCTGAAGAAACTGTATGAAGTAACAGGTGCTTCCTGCCTGGCTTCCGCTGATTTCAAACATTTTTTCAAAGAGAACAAACACTGGCTCGAACCATACGGAGCATTCAGTTACCTGCGGGATAAATACGGAACCTCGGATTTTTCTGCCTGGCCTTCCCACCCGGTTTACAATAAGGAAGAGATCGCCAGGCTTTGTTCACCCCGCTCTGCCAAGTATAAAGAGATCGGGTACTACTATTTCAATCAATACCATCTCCACCTGCAGTTGAAAGAAGCTGTTGATTATGCACATAAGAAAGGGTTGGTGCTGAAAGGGGATATTCCCATCGGCATTTCACGCTACAGTTCCGATGCCTGGGAACAACCGGAGCTCTATAACATGGATTGGCAGGCGGGTGCCCCGCCGGATGATTTTGCTGCCGTGGGGCAGAACTGGGGTTTCCCCACTTACAACTGGAAAAAGATGCAGGATGATGGTTTTGCCTGGTGGCGGAGGCGTTTCCAGCAGATGAGCAGTTACTTTGATGCTTTCCGTATCGATCATATCCTTGGGTTTTTCCGGATCTGGAGTATTCCGGCTGATGCGGTGCAGGGGATCATGGGACGGTTTGTTCCCTGCCTTCCGGTGCATATCAATGAATTTGGTGAAAACGGTATATGGTTCGATCATCAGCGTTATTGCCGCCCTTTTATTACCGACGAAGTGCTTGATGAATTGTTTGGCCTGGAAGCGGGGTATATCAAGCGGCATTTTCTTTCCGCCAATGATAGCGGCGGCTACGACCTGCTCCCTGAATTCGATACACAGAAAAAAGTGGAATGTTATTTTTCCGGTCAGGAACAGACGGAGGAAAATGAAGCCCTGAAACTGGGACTGTTTGACCTTTTGTCCAATGTGATCCTTTTTGAGGAGGCCGGTTCGCAGGGACAGCATTTCCATTTCCGGATCTCGATGGACAAAACAACCTCTTTCCGGCACCTGATACCGCATGTACAGGAAAAACTGAACCCCCTTTACATCAACTACTTCTTCCGCAGGCAGGATGATTTCTGGTTCCGGAAAGCCATGCAGAAACTGCCCCGGCTGAAAGAAGCGACCAATATGCTGGTATGCGGGGAAGACCTGGGCATGGTACCGCATTGTGTACCGGAGGTGATGCAGCAACTGGGGATCCTGAGCCTGGAAATACAACGTATGCCGAAAGATCCGGCAAAGGAATTCTTTCACCCGGATGATGCCCCGTACATGTCCGTCATCACACCTTCCACACATGACATGAGCACCATAAGAGGCTGGTGGGAAGAAAACAGGGAAAAGACACAACACTTCTATAATACGGTACTCGGCCAGAAAGGAGAAGCCCCTTACTATTGTGAGTCATGGATCAACCGGGCCATCATCCTTCAGCATCTCTATTCACCTGCCATGTGGAGTATCTTCCAGCTGCAGGATATCCTGGGTATGAGTGAGACCCTGCGAAGGGAAAACCCGCAGGAAGAACGGATCAACAACCCGGCCAACCCCAAACACTACTGGCAATACCGCATGCACCTGAACCTGGAGGACCTCATCAAACAAAAAGAATTCAACGAAGAACTGAAAGGCTATGTGGTGAACAGCGGAAGAGGATAACCCCGCCGCCGGCTATTGCAGGGCAAATACCACCGTCACTTCAAAATGAAGTTTCAGCTTCCGGAAATCGACGGCAGGTCCGTTTGATTGCACTGAGTCGGGCAGATTATAGTTTGAATTTGCAATTGTATTATAAAGACCGTAGGTAAACCCTCCGTAAGAAATGGTATCAGGTTCTGTAATGGTGATGGCAGCACCGGCCTTTTCACCAATCGCTTCCGCAAGATAGAGGGCTTTAACCTTCGCTGCCTTTATTGCTTCTATTTTCAACTGCTTCCTGTATTCCGTTATTTTACTATGGCTGGTACTGACAATGCTAAAGGCCATTGTGGCTTCATCATCCAGCCTGTCCACCAGGTCATCCATCTGCTTACTGCCGGAAAATTTAACCTGGTAAGTAATGCCAGTGTTCAGATCCGGGTTCCTGGCTTTCCGGCGTAACGAGAAATAATTATTATTCCCGCTATATGACTGGATGCTGATCACGGAATCAGGTAGTCCGGCGGCTGAACAGGCTTTCAGGAAGTCTGCCTTGATCGTTTCCAGTTGTTTTTTGCTTTCTCCTTTCTTCTGGTATTCACGTAAACTGATGTTGACATAGATTTCATCCGGTATCACTTCCATCTCTGCACTGCCGGACACAGTGATCGTTTTCGGAAAAGGGTTTGTTGCCGGTTGCTGGGCGGGTGCCTTGACAATAACAAAGCATAATAAGGTCATGAATAGCATCTTTCTCATAATAATTCGTTTTTTTTGCGGATGAATTTCACTTACAATTTACACAATTAAAAAAGCCCGATGAAAGTTCAGTACTGGCAGCATAACCTGAAATTCCGTTACCCCTTTACCATTTCAAAAGGAACCAAGACACACCAGCCGAACCTGGTGGTGGAACTGGAGCATTTCGGTATCAAAGGATACGGCGAAGCCTGTGCCATTGCCTATTACAATATCCCCGTGGAAAAAATGATCGCCGACCTGGAAGAGAAAAAGCAGATGATCGAAAAGTTTGCCTTTACTGACCCGGAGCGGTACTGGCATTACCTGCACCATCTCATTCCGCATAATCCTTTTCTTGTCTGTGCCCTTGACATCGCTGCCTGGGATCTGTACGGAAAAATGCGGGGCAAACCGCTCTATGAAGTATGGGGCGGTGACATCACTGCCAATCCTGTATGCGATTATACCATTGGTATCGACACGATCGATAAGATGGTGGCCAAGATGAAAGAGAAACCCTGGCCCATTTACAAGATCAAAGTGGGTACAGCGGATGATATCGCCATTGTAAAAGCGATGCGGGATAATACCGATGCCGTTTTCCGGGTGGACGCCAATGCTGCCTGGGACCTCGACACTGCATTAAAGCTCATCCCGCAATTAAAGGAACTGGGCGTAGAGTTCGTGGAGCAGCCGCTGGCCAAAGACAACTGGGAAGGCATGGCGGTTCTCTTCAGGGAATCCGTGCTGCCGCTTTATGCCGACGAGTCCTGTGTGTTTGAACAGGATGTAGAGAAATGCCCTGATCATTTTCACGGGATCAATATCAAACTCACGAAATGCAGCGGTATCACGCCGGCCCGGAGAATGATCACCCGGGCCAGGGAACTCGGTTTAAAAGTGATGATCGGCTGCATGAATGAATGTACCATTGGTTCTGCCGCCATCGCCCACCTGCTCCCGTTCATCGATCAGGTGGATATGGACGGCCCCTTGCTGCTGGAAGAGGACCTGGCTACCGGCATCGGGTATGATTTTGGCAGGATCAGTTATTCCGGCGAACCGGGACTGGGCATCCGGTACACCGGGCTGTATAGAAAAGAATAGCTGCCGTAACGCAAGCGGCATAAGCACTATAACCTATAGCCGTGCTATAAAAAGAAAAGGTGTGAAATGAGTTCACACCTTTTCTGTTGCCGGGTTTCTTTAATAATGATCTACCATATTCTTACCCGGAGGCTGTCTGCCCGGTACATTTTATCACCGGGTTTGATATTAAAGGTGCTGTAGAATTCATCCACATCCACAAATGGACCGTTCACCCTGTACTTGGCAGGCGAATGCACATCGGTCAGCAGGCGGCTTCGCAGCTGCTCTTCCCGCTGGTGGCCCAGCCAGCCCAGTGCATAGCCCAGGAAATAGCGCTGCATGGGAGAGAGGCCCGCCACTTTTTTACCGGCCTTGTATTCATCTGTCTTTTTATAGGCTTCAATACCCAGCAGTATGCCGCCGAGGTCGGCGATATTCTCACCGGTTGTGGCCTTGCCGTTGATGTGGTAACCTTTTACCGGCTCATATTCATCAAATTGTTTGATGATCACATCAGCTCTTTTCCTGAACTGCTCCTCGTCTTCTTTGGTCCACCAGCTAACCAGATTTCCTTTGGCATCGTACTGGCGGCCTTCATCATCAAATCCGTGTGTGATCTCATGCCCGATCGTGGAGGCACCGGCATATCCGTATACGGTGGCATCATCGAGTTCTTCATCCCGGTAACCCGGAACGGTGAAGATGCCTGCCGGTAATACGATCTCGTTGTTGGACGCATTGTAATAGGCATTATAGGTTTGCGGTGTCATACCCCACTCATCCCGGTCAACAGGTTTACCCAGTTTATTCATATTGTATTCATGCCACCACTTGTTTGCGTTCATAACATTTTGTGCAAAGCTTTCCTGGCCGATCTCCATTTTGCTGAAGTCTTTCCATTTATCGGGATAACCCACTTTCTTTTTGATCGCCGCCAGTTTTGCATAGGCCTTTTGCTTGGTGCTGTCACTCATCCATGTCAGCTGCCCGATCCTTGTTTTCAGCGCCTCCCGGATGGCTTCCACCATATCTTCATAGCGCTTCTTTGCTTTCTCGTTGAAGAATTCCTTCACATATAATTTACCCAGCAGTTCACCCATGGCATTTTCCTCAGCTGTCATCACCCTTTTCCACCGGGGCCTTCTTTCTTTTGCCCCGCTGAAAAGCTTGCCGAAATTGAAAGCAGCGATGCCGTATTTGTCTGGCAGCACCCCGGAGAAATCCGTGAGGAGGTTGAACCTTACATAGCTCTTCCAGTCAGCCAGGGGAGTGGACTTTAATTCCTTATCCAGTGCCCGGAAGAATTCCGGCTGCCCGACAATAAGGGAATCGATGTGCTGTACCCCGGCTGCAGCCAGGTAATCTGACCAGTTGAAAGAGGTATTCATTTTGCCAAGGTCACTGATGGCCATTTTGTTGTAATTGGCATAGGGATCACGCAGGTCTTCCAGCTTCCGGCTGGCTTTGGCCAGCCGGGTTTCCAGCGCCAGGATATTTTTGGCAGCGGTGGCCGCTGTTACTGAATCCTCGCCGGACATCGTGAGCAGCTGCTTTATATATTTTACATACTCATTCCGGATATTCACCGTGGCCGAATCACTCTTGAAGTAATATTCTCTTTCCGGCAAACCGAGGCCGCCCTGCCAGAGTTTGTAGGTCATCAGGTCGCTGTTCTTATCGTCCTGGGTAACAAAATCAGCAAACAGGGTACTGGATCCCATCTTCTTGATTTCAGCCACTGTGCTTACCAGGCTTTTTACATCACTGATCGAATTTATTTTATCCAGCCAGGGCTGTACGGGTTTCAGGCCATCGGCTTCAATCTTTGCACTGTCCATACCCATGGTCCAGAAATCACCGATCTTTTGTTCATCACTGCCCTTCGCCGGTTTGGAGGAAGCAGATTTTTCTGATATCTCCCGGAGGCGTTTCAGGTTTTCTTCGATCACGAGGTTGCCGATACCCCAGGAAGATTGTTCGCCGGGGATCGGGTTCTTTTTGATCCATCCGCCATTGGCGTAATCAAAAAAGTCTGCACCCGGGCTTACGGTGGTGTCAAGATTAGCAGCAAGCACATCAGGTTTGTTGCTGTCGCCGGCTGTACCCTGCTTTTTATTACCGCAGGATACAAGAACGGAAGCGGCCAGTATGACCGGCAATGGGGCAAGTTTAAATCGCATACATTAAAGTTTTACAATAGCTAAAAGTAAGTAATGCCCAAAACCGGCAAAAAAATAATTGATAAGCGGAACAATTGAACTTGTCAGTTGTTACTCTTATACCTTTGCAGAATGGCATATAAGAACCAGCAGCATTTTATTGACGCTCTTGAAAAAGCCGGTGAACTGATCCGTATCCCGGGCTATGTAAACCCCCGGCTGGAGATAGCAGAGATCACAGACCGGGTGAGCAAATCCGGCGGTGGGGGTAAGGCGCTTTTGTTTGAAAATACCGGCTATGATTTCCCCGTGCTGATGAATGCCTACGGCAGTGAAAAAAGGATGTGCAGGGCCCTTGGTGTAAACCAGCTGGATGATGTGGCAAAAGAAATTGAATCCCTCTTTCACCTTTTATCTGCCCCCAAAGAAGGGATCATGGATAAACTGAAGCTGCTCCCCAAACTCAGCCAGTTCGCTTCCTGGATGCCCCGGGTCATAAAGGGCAGGGGACAATGCCAGGAAGTGATCATGGAGAAGCCCGATATCACCCGCCTCCCCGTTATCACCTGCTGGCCGAAAGATGGCGGGCCCTTTGTTACCCTTCCCGTTATTCATACCAAAGACCCGAATACCGGTTCCCGCAACGTTGGCATGTACCGCATGCAGGTATTTGGCCCCGCACTCACGGGCATGCACTGGCATAAGCACAAAGTATCGGCGAAACATTTCAATGAATATAAAAAACTGGGCAAAAGAATGCCGGTGGCAGTAGCACTGGGTGGCGACCCGGTGTATGCTTATTCCGCCACGGCGCCCTTACCGGAGAATGTGGACGAATATATGCTCGCCGGTTTTTTACGTAAGAAAAAAGTTGAACTGGTGAAATGTATCTCACAGCCGGAAGTGGAAGTGCCCGAAGACGCTGACTTTATCATTGAAGGATATGTGGACCCGGCCGATGAACTGATCTGGGAAGGACCCTTTGGTGACCATACCGGTTATTACTCCCTGCCCGACTGGTACCCCCGGTTCCATATTACCGCCATCACCCATAAAAAGAATGCCGTGTACCCGGCCACCATCGTGGGTATTCCCCCGCAGGAAGATGCCTGGCTGGGAAAGGCCACGGAGCGGATATTCCTGGCCCCGATCAAGATGACGATGGTACCGGAAATAACAGATATGGATATGCCGGTGGAAGGCGTCTTTCATAATCTTGTTATCACAAAGATCAATAAGGATTATGCAGGGCAGGGACAGAAAGTAATGAATGCGATGTGGGGGGCCGGCCAGATGATGTTCAATAAGATACTGGTACTGGCTTCTCCCGGAAAAGGAGCGGCTGATACTGTAAAGCTGACGGATTATGAAAACCTGGCAAGGACCGTTTTCAGGAATATGAACCCCGCCACGGATATCTATTTCTCCACCGGCCCCATGGATGTGCTGGACCACAGTTGCAGTAAACCGGGCTTTGGCGGAAAGATGTGCATTGACGGAACCAGCAAGTACGAAGAAGAACAGGATGAAAATTATACCGGGTCTGTGATGAAGGCAGACCTTTCTTCGTCATCGCTTACAACCGCTTTCCCTGAAATAAGATCGGTGAATACCTCCCTGTTGAAGAAAGAGATCCCTTGTCTTATCTTATCCGTTCAGAAGAACAGGCCCGGTCATATCAAAGAACTGCATGAGCAGCTCTGCGCCATGCCCCTGATGAACGGAATAAAGATGATCCTCTATGTGGAGCATTCCGTTGATGCAAACGATCTGCCCACTGCACTCTGGAGGTTCTGCAATAACCTGGACCCTAAAAGAGACAGCCACCTTGTAAAACGGCCGGCCGGGGATTCCGGGTCAGCTGTCAATAACTACACCGCCTGTATCGGCTTCGACGGAACCCGGAAAACAAAAGAGCTCGACAACTTTCAGCGGGACTGGCCAAACATCATCGTGGCGGATGAGGAAACTATTAAGGCCGTTGATGCAAAATGGGAACAACTTGGTATCGGCCCCTTTATTCCTTCCCCCTCCCTGAAATTCAAATCCCAGCTATACGGCGGGGAAGCAGCCGTAAGCTGAAGGATTATTTGATAATTTTAACCGTTGACAGGTCCTACCACGATAAACATTCTGATGACGGGAGCCGGTGCCCCGGGAGGCCCGGGCATTTATAAATGCCTGCAGCAGGAAGCCCGGTTCCGGGTTACCACCGCAGATGCCAACCCCGGCATGGGCGGGCGATATGGCCGGTCCGTGTTTGAAACCATCCCCTCCGCTACCGATCCCTTCTTTGCCGCAGGTGTGCTATCGCTTTGCAGGAAGAAAGATATAACGGTCATACTTCCGCTGGTGACAAAAGAACTCATTCCCCTGGCCGCACACCGGGAGGAGTTTGCAGCCACCGGTATACTGCTCCCGCTTTCCCCGCTGGCATCGCTTGAGATCGCCAATGACAAAGCGAAGCTCTACCAATTTCTAGAGTGGCGGGGAATACCGGTACCCGCTTATAAGATCATTGACGGCAGTGCCTCGGATGCGATGGCTCAGTTCAGGGATGCGGTCAAAGAAACCGGGTATCCCGGCAAGGCCGTTTGTTTTAAACCTGCCGTATCAAATGGCAGCCGCGGCTTTCGCATTCTCGATCCGTTGGTGAACGAAGCCGAACTTCTGTTCCGGGAAAAACCTTCCGCCGCATACACCGGATATGAACATGCGGTCAGCATGCTTTCCGCAGCGCCCTTTCCGGAACTACTGGTATGCGAGTATCTGCCCGGGGAAGAATTTTCTGTGGATTGCCTGGCAAACAAAGGAGATACCGTGATAGCCGTGCCCCGGCTGCGTAAACGAATGGTCAATGGCATCAGTACAGAAGGAGAGTTCATAAAAGAAGAAAGCATCATCCGTTATTGCACACAGGTCATAAAAGAACTTCAGCTGCATGGTAATATTGGGATACAGGTAAAGCGGGCAGCTTCGGGAGAGTTTCTTATCCTGGAGATCAATCCGAGGGTGCAGGGAACTATATCCGCCGGACTGGGGGCAGGGATCAACCTGCCGGTACTGGCCATAAAACAGGAACTGGGATTATCCATAACCCCGGATGAACTGAATGTAAAATGGGGGACCAGGTTCGCCCGCCATTGGGAAGAAATTTTTTATTAAACAACCGGTCCAACTGCCACTCCGTCATTCATCCGGCTTTGGAACCGTATTTGATGACGATCCTCACCGCTGTCCTCCATTTGCTAACTTGCATAAAATCCCGGAAATGAAACGACTCAGTGTGCTATTCCTCATCGGTCTTGTTACCCTGTCTGCTGCCGCCCAGAAGGCCGGCGATAACAATACGCTTTTGTGGAAGATAAGCGGTAATGGGCTCGATAAACCATCCTACCTTTTTGGTACCATACATATGCTGTGTGCAGAGGATGCAGTGCTCAGTGAGAACATGAAGAAGGTGATCAGGGACTGTGATGAAGTGTACTTTGAAGTGGATATGGACAACCTCTTTGAAATGGTAGGGGCGATGGGGAAAATGAAAATGCTGGGGGATACCACCCTTCGTGACCTGCTGAGTGAGGCAGATTATAAAAAGGTAAAGAACTATTTCGAAAGCAAAGGATCGATGCTTCCGTTCTCGATGCTGGAAACATTTAAACCGATGCTGGCGGCCTCCACCCTGGAACAGGGTGAAATGCCCTGTGATAACACGGCCGTCATGGAGCAGGTGATCATGGAAGAGGCAAAAACATATGATAAGAAGATAAAAGGACTTGAGACCATGGCGTACCAGGCCGGTGTGCTCGACAGCATCCCGTATAAACTTCAGGCGCAGCAACTCGTCAGTTATATTGACAGTGCGGACAACGGCGGTGGCAAGGAAGATAAAATGATGGCAGAAATGTTCGATGCGTACAAAAAACAGGACCTGAAAAAACTGGAAAACCTGATGGTGGAAAGCGATGCCTCCATGGCCGGTTTTACCGACATCATGCTGTACCACCGCAACCAGAACTGGGTAAAAAAACTAAAGACCCTGCTTCCCGCCCAATCATTACTGATCGCTGTAGGGGCCGGCCATTTACCTGGTGAAAAAGGGGTGATCAGCCTTTTACGGAAAGAAGGATATACGGTGACGCCGGTGGATAATAAGATCAGCAAGTCAAAAGTGATCTGACAGGCTGTTTAAGCAAATCCGCAAAAGCGGCCGGAATTTTCAACAACCCGCTCATACGTTCCCCATTGCAGATTCCAGGGGCAGTACTTTCACTTTTCATACCTGGAACCACCAGAACTTTTCTCCGGCCTTCTTGTTGTAGGTCGTATGCAAAAAAGTTTCAAAGCTGTCATTACCATTACAGGGTTGTTACTTTTATTCTCCTTTAAGCGAGCACCGGATAATAACATTCGCCTTACGGTAACCAACCTGCGTAACGACAGGGGGTTTGTGCTGGTCAGCCTGTATAAAGAAGGAGTGGGGTACCCGGATAAAACCGAAAAAGCCTTTCGCAATGGCAAGGCTGCCATCACAAACGGCAAAGCGGTACTGATCTTCACCGACATCCCGGAAGGGCATTATGCGATAGCCTTATTGCATGATGAGAATAATGACCAGAAAATGAACAAGACGTTCCTGGGATTGCCCAAAGAGGGGTATGGGTTTTCCAACAATGCGATGGGAGCGTTCGGACCGCCCGCTTACAGCAAAGCAAGCTTTACACATAAGGCCGGAACGATAACAGACCTTTCCATCCGTACCCGTTACTGAACCGCATGATCTGTCTGCTGCAAGAGGATTACCCGGTAGCTATGCCACAGGTCCCGCACAAACGATAAAGAACCGGCTTAGAATATTTCCAGGCCGGAGAACATAAATGCGCCTTCGATCTTCGCATTCTCATCGCTGTCGCTGCCATGAACGGCATTCTCACCCACGGAGGTCGCATACAGTTTACGGATGGTTCCTTCAGCCGCCTGTGCAGGATTGGTCGCACCGATCAGTTCACGGAAAGCCGCTACCGCATTTTCTTTTTCCAGGATGGCAGCCATGATGGGCCCGCTGCTCATGAATTCAACCAGCTCACCATAAAAAGGTCTTTCCTTATGCACGGCATAGAACTCTCCGGCTTTTTCGGGAGAAAGTTTCAGCATTTTCAGCGCCCGGATCGAAAAACCTTCTTTGATAATTCTGTCGATGATAGCACCGGCATGTCCGTTTTTCATGGCATCCGGCTTGATCATGGTAAAAGTGCGGTTACTCATTGTTTCCTTGTTTGTTTAGCGGCCGCAAAGGTAAGGCAAGTTTCCGGTTAATGACCTTTTGAACAGTGCTGATTTCAAAGAAATTCCCCGGGCGGAGACAGGCCCTCGGCCCACACCGATCGACCGGAGCGATCCCTTTTTGGAAAAAACATACCGGGAGATTCCCTTGGGTACAAACACTTATCTTCGCAGCCATTTTGAAACCGATACAGGACATATTTCCCCAACTCAGCCAGCCCCGTACCGTGGTCATCACCACCCACCAGAAGCCCGATGCCGATGCCATGGGCTCTTCCCTGGCGATGAAGCATTTCCTCACCTCGTTCGGGCATCAGGTCACCGTCATTTCACCAACCAACTGGGCCGGATGGGTAAGCTGGATGCCGGGAGCGAAAGAAGTGATCGACTATGAAAAGGAAAAAGCAAAGGCAGAAGCCGCCCTTGACAGTGCTGAATGGTTGTTTTGCCTTGACTTCAATATTTTTCACCGTACAAAAACGATGACGGAGAAGCTGAAGCAGCTTACCTGCACCAAAATACTGATCGATCATCACCAGGAACCGGATGAGGCCTCCTTTGATTATGGTATCAGTGATGTGAAGAAAAGTTCCACCTGTGAGATGGTCTATGATTTCATCGTGCAGGCAGGGTATGCCGACCGGATCAGCGTACCCATTGCGGAATGTTTGTATGCCGGGGTGG
The DNA here is from genome assembly GCA_046329665.1 of Chitinophagaceae bacterium. Classification (GTDB taxonomy): domain Bacteria; phylum Bacteroidota; class Bacteroidia; order Chitinophagales; family Chitinophagaceae; genus JJ008. The sequence goes on from JAXLUG010000008.1 coordinate 100,441, forward strand.
TGGGGGATACGGGTTCTTTCCGGTTCTCTTCCTCACATGCCGGTGTGCACCGCCTGGTGGCCGACCTGAAAGAAAAAGGGCTGGAGCATAGCCGGGTGCATGATGAATTGTTTGATAATTTCCTGGAGAACAGGCTGCGGTTCGTCGGGCATGTATTATCGAACCGGATGGAAGTGTTTTATGAATACAATACGGTGCTGATCGCCATACCCAAATCCGATCTGCTCCGCTTTGAAATAAAGACCGGCGATACCGAAGGCCTGGTGAACTACCCGCAGTCGATACAAGGCATCAAACTGGTGGCGCTGGTGATCGACCGGGATGAGGAAAGAAAATGGAGCTTCCGGAGCAAAGGCGATTTTGACTGCAATACGTTTGCCCGCAAATACTTTGAAGGCGGCGGCCATTTCAATGCCGCCGGGGGCAGGAGCAGCGAATCGCTGGAGAAAACGGTGCAGCGTTTCAAACAGGCCATGAAAGAGAGTGAAAACCTTTTACAATAAAACAACAAGTAATGAATAATCTTAAACTGATGACCGGGGCCCTGCTTGCCTGTGCCATGATCGCTTCCTGCGGCAAGACCTCCTTTAAAAAAACACCGGGCGGAATGCCGTACAAATTGTACAAGGGCAAGGATACCCAGACAATAAAGGCCGGGGATTATATCCAGGTATCTTTCACCACCAAAGTAAACGACAGTGTGCTTTTCACCACGGCAGATAACCCGCTTCCCTTTATTCAGTTTGTAAGTAACCAGGTAAGGCCTTACGACATTTCTGAGATCCTGCAACAAATGCATGTGGGCGACAGTGTGGTGGCCACGCAGATGGTGGACACCTTTATTAAACGCTCCCCGAATAGTGTACCGCCGCAGTTCAGGAATGGTGATAAAATAACCATGTACTTTAAGATACTCGGCAAGTATGCCAGCGATTCCGCCGCAAGAACAGCCTTTGAAACCGCTTCCAAACAACTTGTGGAAAAAGAATCTAAAGACATTGAAAAATACCTGGCAGACAAGAAGATCACGACCGTAAAGACAAAATCCGGCGCCTATGCAGAGATCCTGCAGGAAGGCACAGGCCCGAAAGCCGATTCAGGCATGCAGGCCGCAGTAATGTATACCGGTTCCACCTGGGCAGGCACCAGGTTTGACAGTAACCAGGATAAATCTTTCGGGCACACCGACCCGTATACCTTCGTAACCGGCACCGGTGGTGCGGTAAGAGGCTTCGATGAAGGGGTGATGCTGTTGGCAAAAGGCGGGAAAGCAAGGTTATATGTTCCTTCCATGCTGGGTTATGGTCCCGACGGCAACCCGCCCCGTATCAAACCATTTGAAAAACTGATCTTCGATATAGAAGTGGTGGACGTACAAACACCGCAGGCTCCCAAACAGCCCCAGCAACTTCCGTTACCGCAAAATGTTGATGCGGCTCAACCGAAAAATAAGTAAAGAATATTTTTTTTCTGCATCTTTGTACCCGTTCCGGAACAGCCGGAACGGGTTTTTTGTGAGGCCCCGTTTTTAGTCCAGCATCTGCATTAAAGCCCCGGCCCCTTTGAATGACATGTGGAGGTAAGTACCATTTTTCGTATCCAGTAATTGTGCCTGATGAAATATATTTCACTAACCCGTTAAGGTTTTGGTTGCCCCGCAACCGTGAAAATTGTCCCGTCATACTGATCCTGTGACGGGATTTTTTATTCCTGTAAAGCATTGAATAAACGGATCGTTTCCGCCGCTTCCTTTACATCATGCACCCGCAGGATAGAAGCGCCGTTCAGCAGCCCGGCCATATTCAGCGCAATGGTACCGGTCAGGGCTTCTTTATCCGCAGGGGTCACACCGAGTGTTTTCCAGATAAATGATTTTCGGGAAAGGCCCAGCAGTACCGGGCACTGCAGCAGGCGGAATGCATCGAGTCCGCGGAGCAGTTCAAAATTGTGGGGCGCCGTTTTTGCAAACCCGAAACCAGGATCAATAATGATATCCTTGATCCCGGCCTGCCTCAGCTCACCCGTCTTTTGAATAAGGAAATCAAGCACCTCCTTGGTTACATTTTCATAGACCGCTTGCGCCTGCATGGTTTGCGGGCTGCCTTTCATATGCATCAGGACATAAGGCACTCCGAGTGCCGATACCGTACTGATCATGGCTTCGTCCAGTGCCCCGGCACTGATATCATTCACCACCACAGCACCGGCCTGGACCGCTTCCCGGGCGACCCGGCTGTAAAAAGTATCGATCGAAATGAATGCTTCCGGGAAACGGGCGGCGATCCGGGCAACCGGTCCGATCACCCGCTTAAGTTCTTCTTCTGCCGTCATCCTTAGACTTCCGGGCCGGGTACTTTGTCCGCCAATGTCAAGCAGGGTGGCACCCTCCTCCAGCATTTTTTCTGCTGCCTGCAGGATATTGTCCGGCCCCGGCTGGCGGCTGCCGGCATAAAATGAATCCGGCGTCACATTGATAATGCCCATCACTACCGGCTTGTCAATGGTCAGCAACCTTCCTTTACAATTCAGGGTAAACATTTAGCCTTTGTTCGTTATTTTTGAAGCGAAGGTAGGGTAGCAGGAAATAGAAAAAATGTAGTGATGAGCGGAGATGACCCGCCGGCTGCTGCCCGCTTACCCTCAGCGATCTACAGTTATGAACGATACGACCAAGCAATACGACGACGCCATACATGCCTGCAAGGATATCTTCTTAAAGAAAGCGACCGATTACGGAACCGCCTGGCGGGTGCTGCGAACGATCTCCATTGTGGACCAGATCTTCATCAAGGCCCAGCGCATCCGGACCATCCAGGAAAAGGGAAAACAAAAAGTAGCGGATGATATAGCGGCGGAATTCAAAGGGATCGTGAACTATGCGGTGATCGGGCTGATCCAGATGGAACTGCCGGTGCAGGCGCCGGAAGAATTGCCGGTCCCCGAAGTATCAGGTCTGTACGACCGGCAGGTAAGCACAGCCAGGCAACTGATGCTGGATAAGAACCACGATTATGGTGAAGCCTGGAGAAGCATGAGCCAGGAAAGTTTTGTGGACCTCATCCTGATGAAACTCCAGCGTATCCGCCAGATACTCGGTAACGACGGAAAGACAGTGATCAGCGAGGGGATCGATGCCAATTACCTGGACATCATCAACTATGCTGTATTTGCTTTAATACTGATGTAATATGAAGATCACGGTGAACATAGCAAGGGTCATCGTCGGGCTGTTGTTTATTTTCTCCGGCCTGGTGAAGGCCAACGACCCGATGGGGCTCAGCTACAAGATGCAGGAGTTTTTTGAAGTATGGGGAATTCATAAACTGGATTCGCTGACGCTGCCCCTGTCTGTACTGATGAATGCCTTTGAGATCATTGCCGGCTTTGCCCTGCTGCTCGGCTGGAGGATCCGCTTGTTCAGCTGGCTGCTGCTCCTCCTCATCCTCTTCTTTACTTTTCTTACCGGTTATACTTATATCACCGGCATGCCGAAGAACTGCGGCTGCTTTGGCGATTGTCTGCCGATCAGTTCCAAAACCTCTTTCCTGAAAGATGTGGTGCTCACGCTGCTCATCAGCTTCATCATGTGGCAGCAGAAGCACATCCGGCCGCTGCTGAAAGAAAGATGGCAGGTGCTGTGCATGGCCCTCGTGACCCTGTTCTGTTTCTTCTTTCAATGGTACACGCTTAAATACTTACCGGTAGTGGACTGCCTCCCTTTCAAAAAGGGAAATAATATTTCTGAAAAGATGAAGATGCCGGCCAATGCCATACCCGACAGTACGGTGATCACTTTTGTTTACAGGAAAGGAGGCCAGCAGGTTGAATTCACCGCCGATAAATTCCCGGCAGATTTCAACGCCGATACTTACCAGTTCGTCAGCCGCTATGATAAAGTGATACGGAAAGGACGCAATAACCAGCCGCCGATCAAAGGCTTTGTGCTGACCGGGGATTCCAATGAAGATTCCACCGCCTTCGTGCTGGAGCAACCCTATGCCGTGCTGTTATTCATTGAAAGATTTTCCACGGCCGGGAACAGCTGGAAAGAAAGCTTTGGTAATATTTATAAAACGGCCAGGGGAAAGAACATCCCTGTCTTTATCATCACTGCCGATCCTTCCGAAGCTCCGAAAGCTGTGGCCGGCACACCCTTCGCCGGGGTGACCATTTTCAAATGTGATTATAAAGTGATCGAAACGGCCGCCCGGGCTCCCGCCTGTGTACTGGTCCTTGAAAAGGGGACGATCAGGGGCAAATGGAGCGGGCCGCATTTCAGGAAAGCAGAAAAGCTGCTGGACCATATACCCGTACAGGCCGCCGGGGGCGGACAATAACGGCGCAACGAAGAACCGCTATGCTCAAATACATCCTGAAAAAAACATTCTATGGCCTGCTGGTCCTCATCGGGGTGGTGATACTTGTCTTCTTCCTTTTCCAGGGCTTTGGCGATCCTTCCCGGATGGTAATGGGACAAAGCGGTGATTCTGCCACACAGGCAAACATCAAAAAAGAACTTTACCTGGTTGATGAAAAAGGAGAGAAGATACCCCGGTTCAGGCAGTTCCTTTATTACCTGAATGATGTTTCGCCTGTCTGTTTCCACAGCAAAGCAGAGATCGAAAAAAAGAAACTGAAAGGCCTTTTCATTGGCGGCAATAAAAAGTTCGGTCTGAAGGTTCCCTACCTGCGTACTTCGTACCAGACAAAGCGGCCTGTGTGGGATGTGCTTATCAAGGCATTGCCCGGAACACTGATGCTCGCCATTGCGGCCATGCTTATTGCGGTCGCTGCCGGTATACCGCTCGGTGTACTTGCTGCTGCAAAAAAGAATACCTGGCTGGATACCTCGGCCGTCTTTTCGAGTATTGTGGGTATATCGGCGCCCTCTTTTTTTATGGGCATCATCTTCGTTTACATTTTCGGGTTTATGCTGAGCGACTGGACGGGCCTGCACATTGCCGGTAACTGGTTTGCGATCGATGAAGAGGGGCACCGGCGGCTGAGCCTGCAAAACCTGATCCTTCCGGCCATCACCCTGGGTATCCGCCCGCTGGCCATCATCACACAGCTTACCCGCAGTGCCATGCTCGATGTACTGGACCAGGATTATATCCGCACCGCCTACGCAAAAGGTTTAAGTAAGAAAGCTGTGATCTGGAAACACGGCTTACGTAATGCATTGAATCCTGTCATCACAGCCATCACCGGCTGGTTTGCCGAATTACTCGCCGGCGCCTTCTTTGTGGAATATATCTTCGGTTGGCAGGGAATCGGAAAGGTGACGGTAGATGCGCTGGAGAAATTAGACTATCCGGTAGTAATGGGGTCTGTGCTGGTATCGGCCACTTTCTTTATTTTCATTAATATCCTGGCCGATATATTGTATGGCGTGGTAGACCCGAGGGTGAGGGTGGAATAGAATTCCTTATCGTGGTTGATCGTAAATGAAAGTGGTATCCTTTCCATCACAGGCGTTCTTTACCGGAATGATCTTTTTTACAGTATCAGGTTTAGCCTGCAGGGTATCCACGGTTGCTTCTGTCAGCTCTTCAGGCATCGCTTCCCCGGTTGTTTCAATACTGACAGGTGCGGCAAATCCATTGGTGACAGTAGATACTGTTACGACCCGGTCAGGTGCTTTCGTTTGTGCTGCTTTTTCAGGCTCCGGTGAATGGATACCGGCGGTATGTGTAACGTCAGCTGCCCGAAGCGGGGAAATTTTCCCAGTTGTGCTCTCTTTGCATCCCGGTAAAAAACTTTCAAACAGAATAAGCACGGCCGCTACAATTTTCTTCCAGAGGGGAATGGGTTCTTTTAGCAGCTGCGTCAGCCCGGTATTCGCAAGCTGATCGTTCCGGAAATGACCACAGGTTTTCTGCCCTTTGTTGCGGATGAAATAATTTCGGATCTCATCGTATGTCATGGAGGTAAAATCGACAACGGTTTTCGAGCAGGCCTTGCAAAAAGCCCCTTTTTCAGCGGGGGCCATTTTATTCCAGTCTTCGTGACAGGGGTTGGGCACAGTAATAAGCAGCATCCTGGTTTTTTTATAAAGACGCTGCTGAAAACAAGTTCCACAAAAGAAGGAGGAAATTTCTATTGAACTATTACCTCATTCACCACCCGCTGCTTCAAGGCTTCATTTACCCGCTGTTTGATCTTTTCCTTCTGGTAAACCAGTTCATTTTTCAGCGGGGCCACATGGGTGGTGATGATGAGTTTATCGCCGATGATCTGGAGTTTGTCGGTATAGCGGGCAATGGTCTTCCCCATGATCTCTTCCCAGATATCTTCGATCTGCAATGCCTGGATACCGCCCTTGATCCGGCTGCTGTTCAGGAATTCCTGCATGGCTTCGCTGATGGAGAATTCGCCCATGCGGCAAAAATAGTTTAAAGTTCAGAGTTTGTGGCTTGTTGTTGTATCCAGACGGAACGTGTCGTTCCCCGGCAAGGGTATGATCAGCACGGAATAAAAAATTCCAGGCGAACTATTTTCTATAAAGTGATTATTTCAAATCCAAGACCCAGTTTTTCAAGATGTTCAACCAGCCTGTCCTTATTGGTGTCCGTGATGAACACCTGGCCGTCGTTTTGCAGGCACACATGCGTCAGCAGGTTCATGATCCTGTTTTCATCCAGTTTTTCAAAAACATCATCCAGCAGCAGGAGCGGGGCAAACCCCTTTTCCTTCTTCAGTGTTTCCAGTTCGGCCAGTTTGAGTGCAAAGAGCAGGCTCTTCCGTTGCCCCTGTGAAGCGGTATTTTTAAAAGGCTGCCCGCTCAGTTGTATATCCAGTTCATCTTTATGAATGCCGGAGGTGGTCCGTTGGGCATACAGGTCCTTTTGCCGGTTATGCTTCAGTAACTCTTCCATTGACCGGTGCAGCATTTCACTTTCATAGAACAGGTTCACCTCTTCCGCAACCGGGGAGTTCTTCCGGTCACCGCCTTTTCCTGCGATCTCGAAATAAAGCCGTTTTACCGATGGCAGAAAGGAAACGAGGAATTCCTTTCTCCGGGAAAAGATCAGTTCGCCGGGCCGCCAGAGCTGTTCATCCAGCACATCCAGCAGCCGATCATCCCGCTGACCGGTTTCGGCAAAGGATTTCAGCAGGGAGTTCCGCTGCTGCAATACACGGGTATAAGTGATCAGGTGCTGCAGGTAGTCAGCATCCAGTTGTGAAAGCAGCGCATCCAGGAATTTTCTTCTTTCTTCACTTCCGCCGGTGATCAGCCCGGCATCATCCGGGGCGATCATCACACACGGATACCGGCCGATATGCTGTGAAAACTTTTCATACTCCTGTTCATTTACAGTGAACACCTTCTTTCCCGACTCCCGCAGGATACAGACGGCCTGTTCTTCATTGCCCTGCCGGTCAAACCATCCTTCGATCCGGAAACCGCTGGTGCCATGTTTTGCATTACCCCCGTCCAGGCGGGTAAAATAGCTGCGGGTAAAGCAGAGGTAATAAATGGCGTCCAGCAGGTTGGTCTTTCCGGCGCCGTTATGGCCGCAAATGGCAATGATCCGGACAGGAAGGGCAAAAGACCTGTTGCTGTAATTTTTGAACTGAACCAGTGATATGTGTTGAAGGCGAAGCATTAAGACCCGCAAGATACGGGCCTGCCACCAATCGGGCCGGGAAATGGCCGGTAGTGGCCTAAGACGGTAAGAATCAAAAATCTGCAATATAAAATCGGCCTTATCATTTTGCCTTCTTTCCCTTATTTTTGCGCCTCCTGAAGCGGCCCTGATAAGGCCCTAACTCCTTCGGGCAAATTTTATATCCAGTGGCTGTAAAATTCTCCAAAGAAACCTATTTATACTGGTATGAGCTGATGCAGCTGATACGCCAGTTTGAACTTGCTGCAGAAGAGAAGTACAAAATGGAAGGCAAGATCCGCGGCTTCTTTCATGCCTATGTGGGCCAGGAAGCGATCGCTGCCGGATGTATGACCGCCACCAGACCGGAGGACCTCTTTATCACCGCTTACCGTGACCACGGACTGGCCATTGCCAAAGGGGTGTCTGTCGACAGTTGTATGGCCGAGTTATATGGTAAAGCCACCGGCTGTGCCAAAGGAAAAGGCGGCAGTATGCACTTTTTTGGGAAGGACGTGAATTTTTATGGCGGACACGGTATCGTGGGTGCGCAGATCGGTACCGGTGCCGGACTGGCCTTTGCCGAACAATACCGGGGAAGTGATAATGTGGTGCTCTGTTTCTTCGGCGACGGGGCGGCAAGGCAGGGGATGCTGCATGAGACCTTCAACCTGGCCATGCTCTGGAAACTGCCGGTGATCTTTATTTGCGAGAACAACAATTACGCTATGGGTACTTCCATTGAACGTACCTCCAACGTGATCGATATCTATAAATTAGCAGACGCCTATGAAATGCCGGGTGATGCCATTGACGGTATGACACCGGAATCCGTGCATGAAGGAATAAGCCGGGCCGTGAAAAGGGCCCGTGAGAAAGGCGGACCCACACTGATCGAGATAAAGACCTACCGGTACAAGGGCCACTCCATCAGCGACCCGCAGAAGTACCGTACCAAGGAAGAAGTGGATGAATACAAAGGCCGTGACCCGATACAACAGGTACTGAAAACGATCCTGGACGGAAAGCTGGCCACACAGGGTGATATCGACACGATCAATGCCCGGGTGGATGAGATCGTGGCCGGTTCAGTAAAATTTGCCGAAGAGAGCCCGTGGCCGGATGACAGCGAGGTGCTGAAAGATGTGTACAAGGACCCGCATTACCCGTTTATTGTTGATTAAAAAAAATCTTGAGATACATTAAATACAAACAGTAATCAATCTGATATGGCAGACAAAAAGACACAGGAGTTCGATGAACAGGTGGTGATCACAAAAGCCAGGGACTTCTGGGCAAGAAACGGTAAATGGACCACCATTGCCAGTATCATTGTGATACTGGTTGCCGGCGGATGGTATGGCTACCAGAAATTCATTGTGGCCCCGAAAGAAGCAAAAGCAGCTGAAGTGATGTTCAGGGCCGAAGAGTATTATCGTATGGATTCAGTCAGCAAAGCCCTGAATGGCGACGGTCAGTACTGGGGTTTCCTGAAAGTGATCAGCCAATACGGCGGCACCAAGGCCGGTAATGAGGCAAAATACTATGCCGGCAGCTGCTATATCAAACTGAACGAAAACGAAAAGGCGATCAAATACCTCAAGGATTTCAGCACCAGTTCAAAACCCCTTCAGGCGAGGGCGTACAAACTGATGGCCGATGCATATGCAGACCTGGGCAAGAACAAAGAAGCCCTTGAATACTACCAGAAGGCCGGTCACTATTTTGAGAAAGAGCAGACCTTTTCGGCAGACTGCCTCTTCATGGCAGCCTACCTGGCACAGAAGAGCATGAACGATACAAAAACAGCGATTGCGCTTTATAAAGAGATCAAAGAAAAATTTCCCCGTACACAGCCGGCTTTTGATGCGGACAATTATCTCGCACAGATGGGTGTGTACAGCTCAGATAACTGATTATGGCTGACATCACCAACAGCACGTTATTGAACACAGGTACAGGCATTCTGAAAAAGGATGCCTGTATTGTTTTGGTAAAGACAGAATGGAATGCCGCTGTGGTGGATGAACTGGAAAACGGCTGTGTGGAAGAATTGAAGAAGATGAACGTAAAGAAAATAAAAGTGCTGACCGTGCCGGGGGCATTTGAAATACCATTCGCCATCCGGAACTGCTGGGAGAACTGCGGTAAAAAGAAAAGACCGGATGCTTTTATTGCTTTAGGATGTGTGATAAAAGGAGACACGCCTCACTTCGAATATGTATGCCGGGGCGTTACGGAAGGGGTGCTGCACCTTAACCTGCTGCTGCCGGTACCCACCATCTTCGGAGTACTGACCGTGAATGATGAACAGCAGGCCAGGGAACGTATTGGCGGCAAACACGGGCATAAAGGAAGAGAAGCCGCCATCACCGCAGTCAAAATGCTGAACCTGTCGTATTAGATAAATCCCGATACATTGAACGTACAGCTATTCATACCCTGTTTTGTGGACCAGCTTTATCCAGGTACCGCTTTCAATATGATCAAAGTGCTGGAGAAAGCGGGTTGTACCGTAAACTATAATGCCAACCAGACCTGCTGCGGGCAGCCGGCCTTTAATGCCGGTTTCTGGGACGAATCGAGGGCCGTATGCACCAAGTTCCTGAAAGATTTCAGCGGCAGCGAATATATTGTATCACCCAGTGCCAGTTGCGTGGGTTTTGTAAGGAATTATTACGGTAAACTGTTTGCCGATTCCTCGCTTCATCATGATGTGCAGGATACCGGGAAAAGGATCTTCGAATTGTCTGACTTCCTCGTGAATATTTTAAAAATAGAAGACCTGGGCGCCAGCCTGCCGGGGAAAGCCACTTATCATGACAGTTGTGCCGGGCTTCGGGAATGCGGTATCAAACAGGAACCCCGTAAGCTGTTAGCAAACGTAAAAGGGTTACAACTGGCAGAAATGAAAGAGGTGGAGACCTGCTGTGGCTTCGGGGGAACTTTTGCCGTGAAGTTTGAAGGCATTTCGATCGGTATGGGTGAACAAAAAGTGGAGAATGCCCTTGAAACCGGCGCCGACTACCTTATTTCAACTGATCTTTCCTGCCTGATGCACCTGCAGGGATATATCGATCATAAAGGCTATAAACTGCAGACCCTTCATATAGCTGATGTACTGGCTTCCGGCTGGTAATAAAAGCAAAGCCGGTACCTGTGCGGTACCGGCCCGATCGCCCCTCACTCATTCGGAACATGTTCCACCTGGCAGAGACTTTTATGCTGAAGGAAACGGATATTGTAAAAACGGGTTATTCGTTCTGCAGGTTGCTTAGAAAAGGAACTGAATTATCCCGGCATGAGTACATGGTCAATAACATGGATCACCCCGTTGCTCTGGTACACATTATCGATCGTAATGGACGCCATCCCGCCTTTTTCATCTTTCAGCCAGTATTTGCCGTCTTTCTTCATGATCCAGAGTTTGCCGCCTGAAACGGTCTTCAGTTCTGCAGTACCGTTTCCCTGTTTGATCCATTTGTCAAGCTCTTTCGTGTCCAGCCGGCCGGCCACCACATGATAAGTGAGGATATTTGTCAGCGTGGTTTTGTTCTCCGGTTTGACCAGCATTTCAACGGTTCCTTTCGGAAGCATGTCAAAGGCGGCATTGGTCGGGGCAAATACCGTAAAAGGGCCCGGTCCCTGTAAAGTTTCAACAAGACCGGCAGCTTTAACCGCTGTCACCAGTGTGGTGTGATCTTTTGAATTGACCGCATTCTCCACAATGTTTTTGGAGGGGTACATCGGAGCACCGCCTACTTCCACTGTTTTCTCTTTTCCCATCTGGGCAAAAGAAACATTAAACAATAATGCCGCAGCCAGTAACAGGACGGCAGATCTGAGTGATTTCATACGTTTTGATTTTTTTGTTATTGCATTTTGGTAATTGGAAACCTGAAGCAGATACGGAAGCTGTTGCCGGGCCGGATTTCAAAAAAGAATTTTTTTTTACCTTGTCAGGCGTAGTTTAGCAGAAGACGATCGCTGCATCACACTACTTAAAAAAATTCAGGTATGGCATACTGGCTTGCAAAATCAGAACCCTCCGCTTACAGCTGGGACGATCTCGTAAAGGAAAAACAAACCTGCTGGAGCGGGGTGCGGAACTATGCCGCAAGGGGTCATCTCCGGGCCATGAAAAAAGGAGATGAGGTCTTCTTCTATCACAGCAATGAAGGAACCGATATTGTGGGGATCGCCAAAGTGGCGAAGGAAGCGTATCAGGATCCCACCACGGAAGATGACCGCTGGGTGGCCGTGGACCTGAAACCCGTAAAAAAACTGAAGAACCCCGTAACACTCGAAGCGATCAAAAAAGATAAACGGCTAGCCGGGATGGCGCTGGTCCGTATCGGCCGGCTTTCTGTTCAACCGGTAACGGAGGCAGAATGGAAAGTGGTGATGGAACTGGCAGGAGAGAAGGGCGGATAGTTTTACGTCTGATCTTTCGTCCATCGCTTTTATTCTTTTGCCTGGTCTCTCCGAATATTTTCGTTTAACATTTGGCAAAGGTTACTTTTTGACGGGTTGTTGTATCAATAGCTGTTTACAACGTTAACCCTAAAAAGTATAGCCATGAACAAACTCTTCATCGGGCTGCTCATCATTGCAGCCGCAGGAGGAACCTATTTCCTTTTAAAAAAGAAAAAAGAACAAACCGCCACAGCCGGTATCAACAAGGAATGGATCATCGGTAAATGGAAGCCGGAAATAACACAACCGGCCACCGATTCAGCAATGCCGGCATTCCGGTATGAATTTCAGAAGGATGGTATCGCCCTTCGTTCGGTAAGCGATTCCGTCAAAGCAGATACCGTTACCTACGCCTGGAAGGAAAAAGACCGGCTCCTGATCCGGAAAAACCCTGCCGATACCACTGGTGTGGTGTTCACGGTTGCCCGGCTCACCCCGGACAGTTTGCAGGTAACCGGTGATAACCATACGCCGTTCCTCTTTACAAAAATGAAATGATGACAAGACCCCGCTTCTTCAAAGAAGCGGGGTCTTCTGTATGCAAAAAAATGTACCGGGCATCTCTAATCTCTGATCTTAAAATTAAACACCATGAAAATCAAAATCGCTGCCCTGGCAGCCCTGCTGTTATTTTCGGTGATCGCCTGCGATACCAAAAGCAGCTATTCCAAACAAAAGAGCACTGAAATTTCCGATCTGAAACGCACCACCGATTCGCAGAATATGCAGCCGGTACCCGCCGGCCAGGAAGAAACAAACTTTCCGGAAATATCGCCGGATGAAGCCACCAAACGGCCGCCTGAAGACAAGGATAAATTCAACACAGAGGACTACGATAATATTGTGGAGAACAAATTCCTGGCGGCTGCCCGGCAACCGCTTTCCACTTTTTCGATCGATGTGGACGAAGCTTCTTACAGTAATATCAGACGGTACCTCCGGAATGGCACCCACCCGCCGGCCGGTGCGGTACGGATCGAAGAAATGATCAACTACTTCGACTACAACTACCCGCAGCCGCTTAACGGCGATCCGTTCACCGTGAACACTGAAATGTCCGACTGCCCCTGGAGCCCTGAACATAAACTGGTGCATATCGGACTGCAGGGAAAAGAAATACCGGCAGATAACCTGCCTTCATCCAATATGGTCTTCCTGGTGGATGTGTCCGGGTCAATGGAAGAACCCAACAAACTCCCGCTGGTAAAGGCCTCGATGAATATGCTGGTGGACCGGCTCCGCCAGCAAGACCGGGTGGCCATCGTGGTTTATGCCGGCAATGCAGGGCTGGTGTTACCTTCTACCAGCGGCAGTAATAAAACAAAGATCAAAGAAGCGATCAATAACCTGGAAGCCGGCGGCTCCACCGCCGGAGGCGAAGGGATCCTGCTGGCATATAAGACAGCCAAAGAAAATTTCATTAAAGGTGGAAATAACAGGATCATACTCGCCACTGACGGGGACTTCAATGTCGGCATCAGCAGCGATGATGAACTGGTAAGCCTGATCGAAAAAGAAAGAAAGAGCGGCGTGTTCCTTTCCGTACTGGGCTATGGGATGGGAAATTACAAGGACAACAAAATGCAGCAGCTGGCCGACAAGGGCAATGGCAACCATTCCTATATCGATAATATCAACGAGGCCAGGAAAGTACTGGTAAGTGAATTCGGAAGCACTCTTTTCACCATTGCTAAAGATGTAAAGATCCAGATCGAATTCAATCCCGCTAAAGTGCAGGCCTACCGCCTGATCGGGTACGAGAACAGGGTGCTGGCCGCCGAAGACTTCAATGACGATACAAAAGATGCCGGTGAACTGGGCAGTGGTCACACGGTAACGGCCCTGTATGAGATCATACCGGTGGGAGTAAAGGATTCCTTCTCCAGGTCCGTTGACCCGCTGAAGTACCAGGCGAATGAAAAAACAATTACCGGCAATACAACTGAAATAATGACCATCAAACTGCGGTATAAAAATCCGGATGAGGATAACAGCCGGCTGATCGTTCATACTGTTAATGATGACCATACTGCTTACAGTGCCACATCGGACAACTTCCGTTTTTCAGCTGCAGTGGCTGAATTCGGCATGTTGCTGCGACAGTCTGAATACAGCCAGGCCGGAAGCTATAACCAGGTGATCAGCCTTGCCCGCTCTGCAAAAGGGACCGATAACAACGGGTACCGGGCAGAGTTCATCCAACTGGTGCAGGCGGCCACTTCGCTGGCAAAGAACTAGTGTGGTGAAAGAAGGCTGAAAAGGAACGGTCCTGTTAACTTTTCAGCCTTCCTCTTAAATTTGAGCATGATAAAAAAGAAACTGGTGGTGCTAACCGGCGCCGGTATCAGTGCAGAAAGCGGATTAAGAACGTTCAGGGACAGCGACGGTCTGTGGGAAGGCTATGATGTAACCGAGGTAGCCACTCCCCGTGCCTGGAGAAAAAACCCGGCACTGGTGCTGAAGTTTTATAACGAAAGAAGAAAGAACGTAGCCGATGCGCAGCCCAATGCGGCCCATTACGGCCTGGCTGAACTGGAGAAGCACTTCGATGTCACCATCATCACACAAAACATAGATGACCTGCACGAAAGGGGCGGATCGACCCACGTACTGCACCTGCACGGGGAAATATTCAGGATGCGGAGTGAAAAGGATGACCGTTTAATGAAAGAGATCAGAGGCGATATCCGCCTGGGTGACCTTGCAGAAGACGGGTTTCAGTACCGTCCGCATATTGTCTGGTTCGAGGAACCGGTACCCATGATCGCCGAAGCCATCCCGGTGGTGCAAAGCGCCGATATCTTTGTGGTGATCGGAACTTCCCTCGTTGTTTACCCCGCAGCAGGGCTCGTGCATTATACAAGACCGGGTATCCCCGTGTACCTTATTGATAAGAAAGTGCCCTACCTGTCATCTGCTTCAAACCTGGTAACGATCGAAAAACCGGCCACAGCGGGAGTGGCTGAACTGAAGACACTGCTGGGTTGCTGACCGAACCTGCTTAATTCTCCTCTTCCAAAAAAGATATGCCGGAGCTGGCGAGTTCTTTCAGCACCGGTTCATATATTTCCTTTGACGTGGGTATGTGGAGTCCGTGCAATTTTATCTTACCGTTCAGGATAAGTTTGGCAGCAATGCCAAGCGGAAGGCCGACGGTCTTTGCCATGGCGGTCCGAAGGCTGTTCTCGCCCTTTACCACCAGTGAACTCTTTATGCCGGATCTTTTTCCCTGGTTCTCGTACCCGATCTCGTGGAGCATTACGATCATATCCTTATCGTAGGGGCGAAGGGCCAGTTTCTTTTCCACGGCAAACTGAAGGATGTCTGCTGCACTGCAAAGGCCTTTATTTACTACGGTCTCATTGTCGTCCAGGCCCAGGAAGAAAAGCTGTTTCAGGGTAAGGTTGGCCTCATGCATCTTATGCGCCAGGTAGCCGGCAGCCCTGTTCTTTACTTCATCGATGCCGATCTCCTGTATGTTCCCTTTATCATCGGCTGTCATGAACGATTCAGGAATTTGTTCACCCACTTCTTCGGCTTCGTTCTCGGCCTCCATCAGTTTCATCAGGTTTTCGAGCATGCCCCGGGTTTCTGCAAACCGTTCCGTAAGTTTTTCATTCAGCCATTCGCCAAAGCCATTCTGCTCCATATGTTCCCGGAATACTTCCTGCAGGGTCTTATCATTGGTTTCGTAGCGGGGTGTTTCATCGGTCAGCTTCAGGTCGATGATATTCTTCCAGCCATACATAAAATCGGGATGACGAAGCGTTGTGCGTATGAAGGTACCGGCATTTTCCAGTCCGTACAGCGGGGTATAGCTCAGGGAGTCCCGGTTGGCATACCAGCTCAGCAAGCCCAGTTCAGGGATCTCCACCACATGCTCTCCTGTAAACAGTTCCTGGTAGGGGATCCTTTTCTCTTCGCCGTTCTCGAGATAATGGGCACCGGCCTTTCCGGCCATGATAATATTCCGGGGGTTCCAGCTGATCTTATAGTGCCAGGGGTTGTCATCGCTTTCAGGAGCTACCAGGCCGCCGCAGTGCGATTTGAAAGAGGTAACGGCGCCACCCTGTTCCCGGATCCGGTCGATAAGCTGCATGGCGCTCATGTGATCGATTCCCGGGTCAAGGCCCATTTCGTAGAGGAAGAGCAGTTTATTACGGCCGATCTCCTCCTGTAACCCCCTGATCTCATCATCAGCATAAGACGCAGTGAGCAGGTTCTTATGGTATTTCAGGCAATCTTTGGCAACAGTAAGATGCAGGGCGGGAGGAAGCAGGGAAATAACGATATCGGCCTGCCGGATATGGCGGCCCCGCTCTTCGGTGTCGGCAATATCAAAGGAAACAGCGGCCGCCCGCTGCGATTGGTTCACTTTGGACCGGGCCAGTTGCAGGTCTGCATCCACCACCACTATTTTCCAGTTCTCGTTGATTGAATTTTCCAGCAGGTAATCGATCAGGACCGTAGCAGATTTTCCAGCGCCGAATAACAGGATCGTCTTCATATGATAGCCTTTGTATGGGTGGAAAATTAGTACGAAAAACCCAGAAAGAAAGGGTAAAAGATGCAGGGAAAATCCAGTGTCTTTTCATGACCCTCGTTGAATTCACAGGGGTGGAAAAATATCCCGAAAAACAAGGCTTTTTATCAGGTTTTCAGCCCTGTAAAAGTTAGATTTGCAGACCTTAAAAACAGCCGTATTCCCGGCCAATTTCAGAACAGCATTTCAATTAAAAAGAAGCAGAAAAATCAGCGATGGAAGAGCAGTTTGAACCACAGGAAACCAATGACAAAGACCGGATCATTCCTGTAAATATTGAAGAGCAGATGAAGACCGCCTACATTGATTATTCAATGTCGGTGATCGTGGGCCGTGCCTTACCGGATGTAAGGGATGGATTGAAACCTGTTCACCGGCGGATCCTCTTTGCCATGGATAACCTGGGCCTCCGGCACAACAGGCCCTTTAAGAAATCAGCCACCATTGTCGGTGAAGTGCTCGGTAAGTACCACCCGCATGGTGATACGGCCGTATACGATGCCCTGGTAAGGATGGCGCAGGAATGGAACATGCGCTATGAACTGATCGACAAACAGGGAAACTTTGGTAATCAGGACGGGGATGGGCCCGCAGCCATGCGTTATACCGAAGCCCGGTTGAAACAGCTGTCCGAATTCATGCTGGAAGACCTGGAGAAGGATACGGTGGACATGCAGCTCAACTTCGATGATTCGCTGAATGAACCGACCGTACTGCCCACCAGGATCCCGCAGTTGCTGGTCAATGGCTCCAGCGGTATCGCCGTAGGGATGGCCACGAATATGATGCCCCATAACCTCAACGAGGTGATCGAAGGGTGCATTGCCTATATCGATAACCGGGAGATCACCATTGAGGAACTGATGCAATATGTAAAGGCACCTGATTTTCCGACCGGGGGGATCATCTACGGCATGGAAGGCGTAAAAGCCGCCATGCACCTCGGAAGGGGAAGGGTGGTCCTGAGAGGGCGCCTGACCGTGGAAACCAAACCCAGCGGCCGGGAACAGATCATCATCACGGAAGTACCGTTCCAGGTTAACAGGGATGCGCTGACTAACCGGATCGGTGAACTGGTAAATGAAAAAGTGATCGAAGGGATCGCCCACGTAAATAATGAATCCAACAAAAAAGAAGGCACCCGCCTGGTGATCGATCTGAAAAGAGATGCCATTGCCAATGTGATCATCAACCAGCTTTATAAACTTACGGACCTGCAGACCTCTTACGGTATCAATAATGTGGCGATCGTAAAGGGCAGACCGAAAACCCTGAACCTGAAAGAACTGATCAGCGAGTTTGTTGAGTTCAGGCATGAAGTGGTGATACGCCGGGCAAGATATGAACTGGCCGAAGCTGAAAAGAAGGCACATATCCTCCGCGGTTACCTGATCGCCCTGGATCATCTTGATGAAGTGATCAGCCTGATCCGGAGTTCTGCCACGCCAGAGATCGCAAAGGACAACCTTGTGAATGCCGGCTGGGGGCTGGATGAGATACAGGCAAAGGCCATACTTGAACTGCGGCTTCAGCGCCTGACCGGAATGGAGCGAGACAAGATCAAGGAGGAATACGATGAACTGATGAAGCTGATCGGACACCTGAACGAACTTCTTTCCAATGAAGGAATGCGGTTTGACCTGATCAAAAAAGAACTGGGAGAAGTAAAAGAAAGATTCGGTGATGCCCGCAAGACCGAGATCACCTACCTGGATGATGAAGTAAAGATCAAAGACCTGATCAAGGAAGAAGATGTGGTGATCACCATTTCCCATCTGGGCTATATCAAACGTACCCCGGCAGATGAGTACAGGGCCCAGCGAAGGGGCGGAAGAGGGGTGATCGGCGGCCGTACCCGGGAAGAAGATTATATCGAACATCTTTTCGTGGCGTCCACGCACCACACCATGCTCATCTTTACAGAAAAGGGCCGGTGCTACTGGCTCAACATCTGGGAGATCCCTGAAGGAGAAAAGACCGGAAGGGGACGGGCCATTCAGAACCTGATCCAGCTTCCGCCGGATGATAAAGTGAAAGCGATCATCGATGTGAAGGACCTGAAAGACGAAGGATTCGTGAATACGCATAATATCGTTCTCTGCACCCGCAAGGGCATCATCAAGAAAACAGCCCTGGAAGATTTCAGCCGGCCGAGACAGACCGGTGTAAATGCCATCACCATTGTGGAAGGAGATGAATTATTAGATGCCAAACTCACCGATGGTAACAGCGAGATCATGATGGCGGTGAAAAGCGGCAGGGCCATCCGTTTCTCTGAAGAAAAAGTACGGGCCACCGGAAGAGGGGCCATTGGTGTGGCCGGTATTGAAGCTGATGAACCCGGTGATGAGGTTGTGGGCATGATCTGTGTAAACCCCGAAGAGCAGGCATCCAGAACGGTGCTGGTGGTAAGTGAAAAAGGATTTGGTAAACGCACCCCGATGGATGAATACCGGTTTACCAACCGGGGCGGTAAAGGAGTAAAGACGATCAATGTGACCGATAAGACAGGCAGCCTGGTAGGTATTCTTGATGTGGCCGGAAATGAAGACCTGATGATCACCTGCAAGAGCGGGGTTACAATACGGATGCCGGTGAGCGGGATCAGCGAACAGGGAAGGGCTACACAGGGCGTGAAACTGATCCGGCTGGATGAAGGCGATGAGATCGCAGCCATTACCAATTTACCGGACCAGAACGGCAACGGTGATAACGCAACCGAACCTGGTGAAAACACATCTGACGAGAGTTAAACCCATAAAATAGAAAAAATGAAAAAATCCCTTTTCCTGATCGTTGCAGTCTGCCTGGTGGTGGCGGTACAGGCCCAGAGCTATGAGAGCATTAAGACCATGGTAACCCTGCAGCAATATCAAAAAGCAAAAGAAGATCTTGATAAGAATTTTTCGAACGCAAAATTTACCAGCAAACCGGAAGCCTATATGCTGAAAGCGGCCATCTATTCCGCCCTGGCCGTGGACAATGCCAATAAGAACCCGGCTGAAGGGGAGAAGCTGGCCAAGGATGCCGATGCGGCCTTCATCAAATTCAAAGAAATGGATCCCTCCATGGGTTTGCTCAGCGATGCGGTGTACCAGAACTGCCCTGTGAACATTTACTCCGCATTCTACAGCATGGGCTATGGTGATTACACAAAAAAGAACTGGCAGGCCGGTTTTGAGAAGTTCAATAAAGCCGTGGAGTATTCAGACCTTGTTATCAATAAAAAGATCGTTACCGTAACCCTTGACACCAATGTGCTGATCCTGGCCGCTCTCGTGGCAGAGAACAGCAAGAACCCCGATTACGCCGCCAAATATTACGGACGCCTTGCCGATGCACACATTGGCGGGGAAGATTATGAAGGGATCTACCGCTTCCTTGTAAACTACTATTTCGGGAAGAAGGACATGGCAAATTTTGAAAAGTACAAAGCCATCGGCGCTGAACTCTACCCGAAAAGCGAATACTTTACGTACGATAAGGTGGACTTTGCCGTAGGACTGGTGAACAGTTTTGAAGAAAAACTAAAAGCCATCGATGAAGTACTCAGTTCTGACCCGAATAATTTTAAGGCCAACCAGGTACTCGGTGAACTGATCTACGATACACTCAATCCCTCCAAGGAGGGGACCCCGCTGCCTTCCAATGCGGCTGAGCTGGAAACCAAAATGGTGAACGCCTTTACAAAAGCGGTGGCCGCCAAGCCCGGTTACGAAATTTCTTACCTCTTTATCGGCGACCATTTTATCAATAAGGCCGTGAAGATAAATGATGCCAGATCGGCCCATGCCGCCGATATGAAAGCCCGGACCAAACCCGGTACCATGGCTTCCAAAGAGGATATTGCCAAGCGGGACCTGCTCGATAAACAATATGGGGATGCCCTGGAATCTGCCCGGGAACCCTACGAGAAAGCAGCCGAGATCTTTGCCGCCAAAGGAACGCTGACGCTGAAGGATAAACAGCAGTACAAGAAAGCCTGCAACTACCTGGCGGATATTTATTCCTTCAAAAAGATACAGGCCAAGGCCAAACCGGCCGACCAGGCCAAATTTGCCGCAGAAGAGAAGAAGTGGAATGAACGCTACGACAGCATCAAATAAGTATAGACCGCATTATCCAGGAAAGCCACTCCGCTCAGGGGTGGCTTTTCTTTTTAATCTGAGGTAAATTTTTTGAAAATTTTGATCAGATTCAGAGACCGGGTAGAGAAATTCCATATCGGCTTTGGTATGGTATCAGTACGATACCATAAACCATTTCACCGGTAATTGGTAACCGCTCTTGCTTTAGGAGTTTCACTTCTTCCCAATGAAATTCTGTTTTTTCATATAATTTGAAACTTGCATCAGAAACAATGCGAACTTCGGCCAAAGGAGGAGGATTGTGTATCATAGAGTACTATTTGTATAAAGTTACGACTTGCAGTGAACTACTCGTCCGTATGGTTAAGCAGGGCGGGCTTTTTTTCTAATCAAAGAACAGCTCTGTGTGCCTGATTAACATAAAATAAAGTTATTGCGAAAGCAAACATCATATCGGTTGCGCCTTATACGATTTTTTCAACGAAGCTATATCAATATCATTCCTTCGGCAGAAAAAATCGTATAAGGCGCAACCGCTTCCTTCTCTCTGTTTGTTTTACAATAACTCTATATTATGTGTAAACAGGTTAGCCGTAGGGATGCCGGGATTGATTATGTTTCCTCCAATCAATCCCAATGTAGCGATAGCAAGTCGCAAGGGGTAGGTATGGAGAAAGAGAATAAAAAATATAAAGGGATAACACCCGTAAGGGTGAGGTAATAGGCGTAAGCAATAGTAGAGTAAAACAAGCAGGGAGATATTAATAACAAATTAAATGACTGATGCGCCTCAGTCACAATGTTTGTTATGGCAAAAGTCAATGGAACCAACCGTAATTCCAATAAAGTTCCACCAAATAGTAAACAGCGCTTATCAGCCCGACAACGGCTAAAATTGCTGTTAACCAAGTCATCCACTTGCGGTGGAGCTTTTGGCCACTCTCAAGTTTTTCCAGTCGAGTATTTTCGGCGTTTTCGGAAATAAATTGCTTCATATAACCCCCGCTCTTTTCAAAAAATAGCGCTTCCGCTCTAAGGCAATAATTAATGCCCGATTCCATCTTTTGGAGAAGTCCCTCTCTGGACATTTTTGCGCAAAGCATAAAAGCAATCGGTTTTTCAATATTCAACCCAGCTTTCTTAGCTATTACATCCGGAGACAATGGTATCTCGTCTGGCTTTTTACACATCGACGTCAATATAGCGTCCATTATTTTATAAAAATCCTCAAGTGAATAATTTTTTGATTCGTTAGATAGTTCGTCATCCATTAAAAGTCCCATAGCAGTCAGTTTCCTCTAAGGTAACAAACTGGACGTTGTATCACGAAAAAGCGGGAGGGCTATATTTTTATTCTCTTTCTCAGTGCGTTAGCAAAGAGCGCCTGATTAACATAATATAAATTATTAGAAAAGGAACAATTATTTTTTGGCTGCGTTCATTAGAATTGTTAGTGCCGCATATTCGTTCCCCGCAGGCAGGAACCCAATCGGAAATTTTATCCATGGATATACCCGGTGATATTATAAAGGAATAACCAGGTAAAGACCACGGCAAACAGGATGAACAATGTATTCATCCCGATCTCGCCTATTTTGAATAACAATTTATCCGGTACCTGGTACATCGGGTAATAAGCAAACTGTGTGAGCAGCTTTCCGGTCCAGTATGCGGCGATGAGCCCGGTAAGACCGGTGGCCAGTCCCGACTGGTCCTTCAGTTCTCCCGTAAACAACAGCGAAATGAAACCAAAGGAAAAATTCAGGCCCTGGATGTACCGCCCGTATGTTTTGGCGATCTCCTGGTTCAAAGGCTTCAGCTTTTTGATGTCATTGTACCAGTCAAACACACGATGCCGGATATAAGGATAGATCAGTGCGGTAAAGACCTGGCCGATGCCCCCGGCAATGATCAGCCAGTCAGGAACGGGTATTTTCATGTTTTTGCTGTTGGGTTGTTTCTTTAAAGATCAGCCGCAGGTTCTGATCGTAAGTAATATAACTGTAGAGCCAGTTCAGGAAGATGAAGAACCGGTTCTTCACACCCAGTATCAGCATCAGGTGAAGCCCCATCCAGATCAGCCAGGCAAAGAGCCCGCCGAGGTGCATCTTTGGTTTCGGGATATCCACCACGGCCAGGTTCCGTCCTACAGTTGCCATTGATCCTTTGTCCCGGTATTCAAATTCCAGCTGGTTTTCGGGTCTTGATCTTCGTTCAAGGAGTTTCAGGTTGTTTGCCACCAGGTCCGCCTGCTGCATGGCCACCGGCGCCACCTGCGGATGTCCCTGCGGGTATTTAGGTGTTTCCATATAAGCCAGGTCGCCCAGTGCATAGATATTACCGATGCCCTCCACCCGGCAATACCGGTCGGTCCTGATGCGGTTGCCCCTGGCAATAAGTTCCTTATTGATGCCTGCCGGAATATTTCCTTTAATCCCGGCGGCCCAGATCACGGTAGCGGTTTCGATCAGTTCGCCGGTGGCGAGTTTCACCGTCTTACCATCATAATCTTTTACCAGTGTATTGGTTTGAAGCTTAACGCCGAGTTTTTCCAGGTAGCGCATCGACCGCTGAGATGATTTCCCGCTCATGGCCCCGAGGGTCTTGCTGCTGCCTTCGAGCAGGTATATATTCATTTTTGAAAAGTCAAGCTCCGGGTATTCTTTCGGAAGTACAAAGCGTTTCATTTCACTCAGGGCGCCGGCCACTTCCACCCCGGTGGGCCCGCCCCCCACGACTACGATATTCATCAGCCGCTGCCATTCCTTCTCTTCTTTTACCGTGAGCGCCTTTTCAAAATTCTGCAGCAGCTTGTACCGGAGCTGCAGGGCTTCCACGGTTGATTTCATCGGAAAGGCATTTTCTTCCAGCTGTGCATTCCCGAAGAAATTGGTGTCCGCCCCGGTAGCCAGTACCAGTACATCATAAGGGATCTCTTCCTTATCAGTTATAATCTTGTTTTCTCCGGGTACCACCCGTTTCAGTTCCGCCAGGCGGATCCGTACATTCTTACTTTTCTGGAATACTTTCCGTAAGGGAAACGATATATTACTGGCATCCAGTCCGGCTGTGGCCACCTGGTAGAACAATGGCTGGAACTGGTGAAAATTGAACTTATCGACAAGCACCACTTCAAATCCGGCTTTATTATTCAGCCGGCGGGCCAGTCTCAGTCCCCCGAACCCGGCCCCGACGATGACGACTTTCATACCTTCTGTTTTAATCAGGGTGCAAATCAAATCAACCTCCGGTTCTCTGCGGGTAAGCTCCCTGACATTTCCGCTCACCCGTCTTTTGTTCACGATCCAAATTTACACAATTTTCAATATTTATTGAAAATTTAAAATAAATAATTCTACTTTTACTTCACAATAACCGCTTATGCCAGCCCAACTGACCCCCTTACCCGCCCGGCCTCTTCCTTCATCCGCCGCCGTTTATTCCGATATACAACAGTACTATGCTATTGCCGGGCCGGATTATGCCTCCTGGAGCCGCCACTACAATATGCACTTTGGTTATTACCGTAAACTGACTGATATCTTTTCCCTGGAGAAGATGCTGGTGAATATGAACGAAGAAGTACTGGGGCATTTAGGCCTCGATCCGGGAAAAGAAGCCCTCCTTGCCGACCTGGGCTGCGGAATGGGTACGGTAGCGAGACAGGCAGTTGAAAAATATCCTTTCGCTAAGGTGACCGGTATTACCATCTCCGGCTGGCAACAGGAACAGGGCACTGCCCTTACCCGGGCCGCTGCCCTGCAGGAAAAAGTGAAGATCGTAAAAGAGAATTTTGAGCAACTCCCTTTTGACGACGGCTCCTTTACCCATGCCTACGCTATTGAAAGCGCCTGTCATGCGGCGAGTGAGGGCAAAGAATTGTTCATTGCTGAAATGGCCCGTGTGCTGCAGGCGGGCGGAGGATTTTGTATTGCCGATGGATTCTTAAAGAATAACGGAAAGAAGCCCCGTTTCTTCCGCTGGCTGTACAAACATATTGCCCGCTACTGGGCCGTACCCGGTTTTGCCTGCATCCATGATTTTAAAAGCAAACTGGCGGCATACGGATTAGAACATATCGAAGTAAAAGAGATCAGTTACCGCATCGCCCCCTCCGTACTGTATGTACCACTGGTTTGTATCCGGTTCTTCTTTAAAGAACTCTGGCGAAACCGCCGCCTGCGGATGAAGAAGGAACAATGGAACAATGTCTATGCCCCCTTGCTGGGTATGATCATGGGCCTGTACCGGAAACATTTCGGGTATTATATGATCAGCGGAAGAAAGAAAGCTTTGTAACCGGATGGCCGCACGGGGAACCCCTCCTCTCCCCTCCTCACTCTTCACTTCCAGCGTCTCTTTTCAGTATAACATCCTCACCTTTATCGTCCCCTTTACTTCCCTCAGCAGGCTGAGGGCATGGGAAGATATGTTCCTGTCCACATCCAGCACCACGTAACCGATCTCTTCATTGGTCTTCAGGTACTGGCCGAGTATATTGATCTTATTCTCCGATAAGGTGGTATTGATCTGCGACAGCACCCCCGGCATGTTGCGGTGTATATGCAGGATGCGGTGACTTTTTTCCTGTGGCGGTAAGGCCAGTGCCGGCACCGTATGCGAACCGAAGGTGATGCCTTTCTCCAGGTAGTTGAACAGTTTGGCGCTTACATCTTCTCCAATATTCTGCTGGGCTTCTTCGGTACTGCCGCCGATATGCGGCGTAAGGATCACATTCGGCAGGTCCTGTAAGGGCGTTTGAAACCGGTCGCCATTCTTCTCCGGTTCCCAGGGATATACATCCACGGCAGCGCCGCCGATCTGTTCTTCCAGGATGGATTTGCGCAGGGCTTCCAGGTCCACCACTTCTCCCCTGGCATAGTTGATAAGGATGGCGCCTTTCTTAAATTGTTTCAGGTTGTTTTTATTGACCAGGTTCTTTGTCTGTGCTGTTTCGGGCACATGCAGGGTCACCACATCGGCACGGCCGAGCAGTTCCTTCAGGGTGCGGGCATCTTCTGCATTTCCTAATGGCAGTTTCGTTTCCACATCATAGAAGATCACTTTCATCCCCAGCGATTCTGCCAGCACACTTACCTGGCTGCCGATATTGCCATAGCCCACGATGCCGAGTGTTTTTCCCCGCAGTTCATAACTGCCTTTGGCTTCCTTCATCCAGATGCCTTCATGGGCGGCTTTATTCTTGTCCGGTATACGGCGGATGAGCATGATGGAAGCCCCGATCACCAGTTCGGCCACGGAACGGGTGTTGGAATAAGGGGCATTGAACACCACCACGCCATTCCGGGTTGCTGCGGAAAGGTCTACCTGGTTCACCCCGATACAAAAACACCCGATGGCCTGAAGTTTCTTTGCTGCCTCCAGTACCCGGGCGGTGATCTGTGTTTTGGACCGGATACCGAGAATATGCACATCCTTTACCTCATGGATCAGTTGTTCTTCGGTCAGCGCCTTTGTGATCTTCTCCACTTTTACATAGCCATGGCTGCGGAAGTTGCGTACCGCCACATCGCTGATGTTTTCAAGAAAAAGGATCCGTATTTTTTCTTTGGGATAACTCGTCGTGTTTGCACCTGCCATGCTGCAATATTAATTCAGAATTTGCAGCCGGGAACAGACTTCCCGCCGGAGAACACAAAAGGTTTTAACCATTATGGGGAAAACTAGGGTTTTGGCGGGAGAAGGGCGGCCTCTATTTTTGAACGGGGCATGAAGTACGGCCGGCCCGGTTGCCGCGCCATGAAAGAATATACGATGAACCGGCGCTGCAGGCGCCGTAAACCAGGTACCATTTGAAAAAAAAATATCCTTTAAGCCTGCTGATCGTGCTGGCAGCGGCCTGTAATTTTTCTTCGCACAACAAAAAAGCAGAGGATGATTCACTGCAGTACTACCCGCCCACCCCGGCGGTGCTGGGCAAGGAAGAGTTCAGGCATTATTACCGGTTGTTATCCGGTTTCTTCGACACGACATTATACAACAAAGGTTTTAACGGCGGGGTGCTGATCGCCCGGAACGGGGCGGTGATCTATGAAAAATATTATGGCCGTACCGACCTGCGGAAAAAGGACCCGCTTACCGACACCACCCCCCTGCATATTGCTTCCACCTCCAAGACCTTTACCGGTATGGCCATCCTGCGGCTGGTACAGGAAGGTAAGTTATCGCTGAGCGATACCATCACCCGGTTCTTCCCCGGTCTTCCCTATCCCGGTATCACCGTGCAGATGCTGCTGAGCCACCGCAGCGGACTGCCGAACTATCTCCACGTAATGAGCAATGCCAAATGGGACCGTGACGAACATAACCACTGGAACCACCGCTATGCACAGAATGCGGATGTACTGAACTTCTTACTGGAGAAAAAACCTGACCCGGCCGGCAAACCCAACGGGCGGTTCAACTACTGTAATACCAACTTTGTGCTGCTGGCCCTGCTGATCGAAAAGATAACGGGCAAGACCTACCCGGACTATATGCAGGAAAAATGGTTCACCCCTTTGCAGATGCGCCATACCTATGTGTTTACCCTGAAGGACACGCTGACGGCCACTCCCTCCTTTGCTCCTTCCGGTGCCTGCTGGGGTTATGATTTCCTGGACGGCACCTATGGCGACAAGAACATCTACTCCACCCCGCAAGACCTGCTGAAGTGGGACCAGGCCCTTTATTCCGGTCAGCTGCTCCGGCCTGCCCTGCTCGACTCTGCTTTTGCTCCCTGGAGTTTTGAAAAAGCTTCGGTACATAACTACGGGCTGGGCTGGCGCCTGCAACTGCTGCCGAACGGCAAGAAAGTGATCTACCATTTTGGCAAATGGCATGGCTGCAATGCGGCCTTTGCCCGGCTGACGGATGAAAAGGTAACGATCATTATCCTGGGGAATAAGTTTACCCGCAGTATCTACACTGCCGCCCATCTTTGTTATGACCTGTTTGGCGATTACCAGCAGGGGCAGGTGCCGGATTCCGATGAGACGGACAGTGTGCGGGAAGGGAAAAAGAAGTGACCGGATGTTTTGGAACCGGAGGTTGCTGTATTCCCCGCCGGGGACTGGTCTTTATGGTTTGCAAACTGTAAATACTCCTTTACACATACTGTTCGGTTGCGTATATCATCTGCCGGCCCCTTCCCTGCCGCCGGATTGCACCGCTCCCAATGAAAGACCGACCGGGTAAGGTTATAACACAGCCGGAGCCCGCTCCTAAAAAACAACTGTTTAGTATCTTCATATACCGGCCGGGATCAACTGAGGATACCGCCTCTGCCGGATGACCTGAAGCACTTACAAAGAAGCAGACCGGTCACCTTGTATGTGACTGAGGTGGCGAAGCCGTGCGAACCGGGCAAAATGTACGGATGTATTGACGAAAGTATTTCTACGCACGACAATATTTTTAACACATTGAACAAGAGGGAAATGGAGAAAAAAGCGAAAGCTTGGAGGGGCTGAAACTTTCGTATATTTATGAGTTATAGGCAACCTAGACATCCTATAATCGAATAAGATTCAAATATGAAAGTTTGTAAGCCATTTGTCCTTTTTTCAAGTCTTTTCATATTTTCTATCACTTGTAAATCACAAGACTCTCTTTGCTTTGACAAAATTGACAAATATGTTACGAAAGTCGAAAACCTATCATGCACTCGTTTGGATACAGGAACTGTGAAAGGAATAACACCTTTTCGATTCAGAGACTGTTATAAACTGGATTCAACAGGAAAAATTGCAGTAATTGAATCTTCAGTCGGCGAATCAGTATCACTTTTTATCAGGTTCTTTTTCCGTGAGAATTCGTTGGTCAAGGTAGAAACCGGAGAATTTAATCGTGGGAAAAAAATGAATACTAAATTTCTCTACTACACATCACCAAATTGTCAGTTTTTTAATCCATATACTAACTATGAGTTAGACAAAATGTATTATTTGAGGCTTTCAGAACTTTACCTCGATAGATTTAAGAGTAATTAACGGTTGCCCGGCTGCCTATAACATGCGGTTTTCTGCTATGCTGGCTGAAGAATATATGCTGATCGTCTCGCTCGCTTATCATCTGCAGTCCGGGCTGAACGAATAAAGCCAAGCAACAGAATATAATATCATCTTTAGTAACTTTACTCAGCAGCAGTTCGGGCTGACGAATCACGGAATACCAGCACAGCAGAAAGCCCTGGCCGTTAGCGGTTATTTTATGGTGACACTTCGCAATTTCATATCAGCATTTTGGGCACTGCTTTTTCTTACACAGTGTAATACTAAACAAGACAGTAATAGCACGACAGAGATTGTAGCATCATCTGCTAAGACACAATCTGAAAACCCGTTGACAGGAGAATGGAAATATATCAACAGCATTTGGTATTCTTCCGAGTTGACACTTCGAGACAATGGAACTTTTAAATTTCACGACCAAGGCTGTTATGGGCAAAAGTTTTCACAAGGGCAATGGTCCAATAATAATAATGGAACGATTTTACTAACAAGTTTTGACACCTTTAAAGAAAAAGAACAGTCCGAGACAATCAAATCAACTGAAGTTGCAGACCAAAGGAAAACAAAACGCAAATTGAAAAAAGGAGAAGTCGAAATTGTATTTACAGGATTTAAAGATGTTCCGCCGCCAGTTTTGCCTGGACCAAATGACACAGTTCGGATTTATTTAAATAAAGTTCAATTGCGGTTAAATAATGACACTTTGTATTGTGTAGGCTCTGACAAGTTACTCGAAGGAGCAAAATTCTATCGGACTAAAAACAACCGCTAACATGGGGTTTTCTGCTATGCTGGCTGACGAATATAAACTCATCGTCCCGTTCGCTTATCACCTGCAGTCCGGGCTGAACGAATAAAATCGAGCTGCGGAACATATTTTCATCTTCATTAACTTTACTCAGCAGCGGTCGGGCTGACGAATCACGGAATATCAGCACAGCAGAAAGCCCTGGACGTTGTATGTCACCCTATTTGGACACAGCGTTCCTGTTTGACAAGACCTAAAACTTTTCCATGCTGCCCCACGCTATTTTTAGCACATTGCAAGGCACACAACACCGACACACAAAAGCCAACCTTGCAAAGAGCTAAAAATCCCAACACACAGCCTACCCACCCCAGCTGACGGAACTCTTATCAGCTTGACATTAAAATATCATCTTAAAACAACTATCAACAAACCCAATGGTTGATGCAATCATCCGTTAAGGAATAAATTTTTGAATAACCTGTTCAACATTCGATTTCTTTTCCTTACTTTGCGAAGTAACTATCATAAATTGACATTTACTTCATAAAATGGCAAAACAATACTATAAGGCTGTTTACTTCAGCGACTATCCTTCTGAAGATTCAAAAGATAAATCCGTGACACTTGCCTTTAGTGAACCAGAAGCTCCTTACTACACTAAGGTCAAGGACATGACAACTCAAGAAATCAAGGAGCTAATTGGAATAAAAACTTATAAACAGCTTTCCGTATTTGCTGACAAACAAGAACGGTCAATTAACCAAGTTGTAAAGCGGCTGATAAAACAAAATTTATCAGAAGTTGACCAAGTCAATGGCATGACTAAAAAAGATGTAACTTTTGTAAAAAGCAAAGACACTCCTTTTCAAAGATGGTATCCTTATATTGAAGGTTATTCAACCGACTTTGTAAAATCACTTATCAAGAACTTTGACATCAAAGACACTTTAATTTACGAACCATTTGCAGGAACAGGCACGACTCTTTTTGCAGCAGATGATGAAGGACTCTCAACAGTTTACTCGGAGGTAAACCCTTTGCTGCAATATCTCATTCAGACAAAAACAAGAGTTCTCAAAGCAAAAGAAGCCCAAAGAAAAAAACTCTCCGACAACTTGAATGATATTTCTCAAACGTTAATACAATCACTTGACAAATTTGAAGAAGATAAATCGTTGAAGGAAGCATACAAAGCACTATTTGCTGATAGTAAATATTTTTCTGCCGAAAAACTTTCCGAAATCCTCAAACTACGTTCCTATATTGACATTGTAAAATTGGAGGATGAATTACTTGCAGACACTTTAACCATTGCCGTTTTGTCTTGCTTATTACCAGTTTCTCATCTAAAGAAAGCAGGTGATGTGAGATTTAAAACAGAAAAGGAACTTGAAAAAGAGTTTACAACCTTTGAAGAAATACTACCTCAAAAAATTGCCGACATAGCTGAAGATGTTTTAAATTTCAATTTCACCCTGAAAACAAACCATGAATTAATTTTAGCCAACGCTAAAAACATCAGCAGAATTAACGACCTGAAAATTGGGGCAGTCATTACAAGTCCACCATATTTGAATGGAACAAACTATTTCAGAAATACAAAAGTAGAATTGTGGTTTCTCCGCTATTTACAATTTGAAAATGATTTACGTTTTTTTAGAGACCAGGCACTAACGAGCGGTATTAACGATGTTAAGAAGGAATATGCTTATGTAAATGGTTTGGACATTTCTTCAAAAAGTAAAATCCTTAAGTCAACGTTGCTGGAGTTACACAAAAAAGCATACGATTCACGAATTCCAATAATGGCGAAGAGCTACTTTGAAGAAATGTATCGGATATTCAGCGACTGTAAACAACACTTAAACAACAATGCAAAAATCTTAATTGACATTGGTGATTCTATTTTTTGCGGAGTTCACATTAACACAGATGAAATCCTAATAGAACTCCTTACAGAACTCGGTTTCAAATTGATTGACAACAAAATTCTGAGAAAGAGAAGGTCAAGGAACAAAGAAGTTTTGACACAATCACTTCTTGCATTTCAATACAATTACAAAAATGGTAAGCACATCAATGGAAACACTCCGACAATTTGGAGAAAGAATTGGAATCATTTTAAAACTGTTGTTCCCCATCAACAAGAACCGTATTCAAGTCGTAACTGGGGACACAACAATCATTCACTTTGTTCATATCAAGGAAAACTGAAACCTGCTATTGCCCATCATTTGGTTGAAACATTTGTTCCTGCAAACGGCTCAATGCTTGACCCATTTGCAGGAGTAGGAACAATCCCTTTTGAAGCAGCATTGGCAGGAAAAGCTTCTTACGGCATTGACATTAGTTTACCAGCTTACTACATTTCTTATGCAAAGGTGACTGCACCGCAAGCAAACGAAAGTCATAGCTACATAAATTCTTTACAGCAATTCATTAAGAGAAACAAATGCACGAAAGAAGAATTGAATGAGGCGAATACTTTCGGTTTCAACAAAACACTTTCAGAATACTTCGAAGAAACAACACTGAAAGAAATTTTGCTTGCAAGAAGATTTGTGAAAGAAAATTATCCGAAAACTCCAAGCGAAATGTTGGTAGTAGCTTCACTACTACACATTCTTCATGGCAACAGACCTTACGCATTAAGCAGACGTTCACACCCTATTGTGCCTTATGCACCAACAGGAGAATTTGAATACAAGAATTTAGTTAATAAACTGACAGAGAAGGTTGACAGGGCAATTAATGAAGAATTACCAATAAATTTTCGCAACGGAAAAATCTTCAATCAGGACACAACAATCATTTGGCCACAGGAAATAAATAATCTTGATGCAGTAATCACTTCACCGCCCTTCTTCGATAGCACAAGATTCTATTTGGCAAACTGGATTCGCATTTGGTTTTCAGGATGGTCAGAAAAAGATTTCAAATTTCAGGTCAACAATTTCGTTGAAGAAAAACAGAAAAAGGATTTTGCCATTTATGAAAGCATATTTCGCCAGTCAAAGGAGCGATTGAAGAAAGACGGAGTTTGCGTTTTGCATTTAGGTAAGAGTGCCAAATGTGACATGGCTAAAGAGTTACAGAAAATTAGCAAGCGATGGTTTAAAACTGCCGACTTGTTTGATGAAAGTGTTGAGCATTGCGAATCACACGGCATAAGAGATAAAGGAACAGTTACTTCACACCAATACCTTGTGTTAGTATAATTATTTGAAGCCTAATAATTCTCGATTCTCTTTGGATAAATTTGGAACAAGTTCATAAACTTGAAGTATCTTTTTTATCTCTTTAATTCGCTTAGGCAAATCTGATTTCTCTCTAACCTGAAGGTAGCGTTCAACTCCCTTGTTCACGTCAATATTATGATTCATTATCGGCAGCTTTGAAGATATTAATTCCAGATTTGCACCTGTAATCTTTGCAAGTTCGATTAACTCATTGTTGTCATAGAATTTACTCGGCCACATGTCCCTTTTATTATCATTAGCTCCCTTCGAAAGAAGCGCAGCATTATTAATTGTCAAAGGATACAAATATTTTGAAGGCAAAATATGGTCAATAGCCCAGGTGTCTCGTTTATTAATATCCAAAGGCACTTTAGTTTTAAAACAACGGTGCTCAAATCGGTCAAATAAATCCTTAAAATCAATTGGCTGATTTATGTCCTCTAAAAATAAATCTGCAATTCTTCGTCTGACTGCAGACTCATGCAATTGCTCTTTGCTTCGTTTGGGATTTAGGACTGCATTTATAGCACCTTTACAGCTTCTGCATTCCATTTGTTTTTCAAGCGGTCCCCATCCGACATGTTTGCTAAAGGCACTGTTAGGAAGTATTCTGGTGCAAACATTACACTGCTTCCAATACGATTCTGGATGTTCAGTCGCTATCCTAAAAAAGCCTTCCCAGAATCTTAACGCAGTAGTTGAGTCAGCGTTATTGTATTCTTCTTCCCAGTTATCAAATGGCAAGTCTGACTCTTTAGAATGAATAAATCCACAATGCTCACATTTCCAAACACAAGTTTCAATAGCTGTGGAAGGAGTTAAAAGCGTTTGCCCAATTTGAACATAGTTCATTTCTTGACAGTTTACACACTTATAGGCGACCCATGCATCATGATAAGGTATCCCTTCAACTCTCGATATACCAGTTGTGTTTACGGACTTTCTTCTTGCCATTTTCTTTAAAAATGAGAACATTATGATTATACTATAGAATAGGAAGATAAATAAGTATTAGCCATTCACCAAGTCAGGCACATTTGCAAGGCACACAAAGCCGACACACAAAAGCCAACCTTGCAAAAGAGCCTGCCTTGTTGCAACGCTTCCGGGACACACCCTACTTCGGTGGATACAGACTTTCAATTC
Organism: Chitinophagaceae bacterium; assembly: GCA_046329665.1. GTDB lineage: Bacteria > Bacteroidota > Bacteroidia > Chitinophagales > Chitinophagaceae > JJ008. Next base: position 134,306 of record JAXLUG010000008.1, read on the forward strand.
AAATCACCAAGACGAAGGGCGAACATACAACATTGGTATTGCCAAAATGCAGGCTGACGGAAGCCGTGTTTCAACTTTTGTAACGCTATTGGGCTGCATATCCAGCTTGACCTTATCTATTTAGCTATGTGCATATCCTCATCTTTTTTATCTTTACTCAGCAGCAGTTAGCCGGGGCAGACGGAATTCTATTTCCTGCACTTCGGCAATACCTGCTCGTTGTACGCAATATTCAGATGACCACTATCAGAGTTTTTACCATATTACTACTGTTAAAGGCTCAAACTTGCTACAGCCAACTTACCAACTCAGACTCTTTACTCAACAATTTTAAAAAAGACATTGAAATTGAGCAAAGTGAGCACGCAGGTGTAGTTGTTATGGACGATGAAACGAAGATTTCTTATTATTTATTGGTCAGTAGTTGTTCAGTTGCAGACTTGATAAAATATACTAACGATAGCAACCCTTTTGTGCGCTCATATGTATTTGCAGGCTTGCTTCGAAGAGAAATAAGTAAGGACAAGCTTTTAAATATATTAGACAGACATAAAAATGATACAATAAAATTTACAAGTAAAGGAGCAGACGTAATCATCGAATGGAAAGTAAAGGAGTTTATGGAAGCGGCTTGGCGACTGAAACTTTCTAACCAATTACCTGACATTGACTATAACAAGGAACTTAAAAGATTAAGAAGCCAATCTGTAATAAAACTGAAAATCAGCGGTATCAGCCACGGACTAATTGACAAAAAAGAATTATTGAATATTGACAGTTTATTCCTCACGGACAAAGAATTTAGAATAGTATCGTTCAATCTATTTGTGGCTGAAAAAGAGATGAAAAGTTCAAATTGCTCCTTAACAAATGAAATGAAAGAAATGATTGAAAGTTCTGACCCAGGAGAGTTTGTTGTTTTTGACAACATAAAAGTTGTAGCAAAAGACAATAAGGTGAGACAACTTGCTTCATTGTCGTTAAGACTAAAATAATACTGCGTACAACATGGGGTTTTCTGCTATGCTGGCTGACGAATATATACTGATCGTCCAGTTCGCTTATCAGCTGCAGTCCGGGCTGAACGAATAAAGCCAAGCAACTGAATATATTTTCAACTGCATTAACTTTACTCAGCAACGGTTCGGGCTAACGAATCACGGAATATCAGCACAGCAGAAAGCCCTGGCCGTTAGCGGTTATTGTAAAATGAGCTTCAAACCAATTTTCATAGTCTTATCGCTTGCCGTTGTTCTTGTTTCATGTAAGCAATCAAATGAGCAATTGTTGAATAAAGGCTACAAACTTAGCAAGCAAAAAAAATACGACAAAGCAATTGAAATTTATACTGACGTTATACGACGCAATGACAAATTGCAGTTAGCTTACTATAACAGAGGATTTGCTTATGTTGCGACAAAACAATATAATAATGCGCTTGCTGACTTTAACAAAGTAATGTCGCTTCAAACGTTTGGCAGTATTATAATGACTTACAACCAGGAATCACCATTTGCGGACGAAGAAGCCAGAGCACAAGTGCCTTATAATGATGCGTTATACCAACGAGCACAAGTAAAATATTTCATGGATAGCCTTGCAAGTTCGTTCACAGATTTCCAAACCTTGGTAGATAAGGGATATGAGGAAAAAAGTAATTGCCTTCTATGGCAGGGGACAATTTGTGTCAGAGGTGGGCAACCATCTAAGGGATGTGAATATTTTAACAAAGCAAAAGAGTTTGCATTAACTGACGATGATAAAAAAGAAGCTGATGAAATGATAAAAATTTATTGTGGACAGACAAACAACAACCGCTAACATTGGGTTTTCTGCTATGCTGGCTGAAAAATATAAACTCATCGAGATATCGCTAATCAGCTGTAGTCCGGGCTGGACGAATAAAGCCGAGCAACAAAATATAAAATCAACTGCATTAACTTTACTCAGCAACAGTTCGGGCTGACGAATCACAGAATATCAGCACAGCAGAAAGCCCTGGCCGTTATGGGCAATAATATGGCAACACTCCGCTACTTCTTATCATTTATTCTGACACTTTCCATTTTTGCTTGCTCAAAAGATAATAAGAGTAAAGTAACGGTTCTATTTGACCGTGTTGACAATATCGAAAAAGGTAGCAAAGTATATTTAAAAGGAATTCCAGTTGGTGAGGTGACCCATCTTGAACTATTTGGCGATAGTGTTTTAGCTGACATCAATCTTGCCGATACAATAAAAATTCCTACTGATTCAAAATTTATTATTAACCCGTCATTAATTGGTTCAGCACATATTACTATTGAACCGTCTAATAAAACAACATTCCTGACAACTAAAGACACTGCAAGCGGTTTCTATTTGCAAAAAAGTTTATTAGACGACATGATTTCAGATTCGGCAAGACGGGAGAAAATGCAACAGTCACTTGATAAAATAGGTGAAGGAATAAAAGAATTAATAGAATCCTCCCGAGACACGACTAAAACTCAATAAGCGGACAAATTAAATGCCCATAACATGCAGTTTTGCGTCAGCAGGGGCAACGAATAAATCCTCATCGGCAGTACTTCTATCAGCTACATATACGGCTGACCGAACAGGGATGAGCAACAGAATATATTTTCATCTTTTGTAACTTTAATCGGCTACAGTACCGGGCTGGACGTTTTCCAAATGCCCTGCCGAACGCAAAGCTGTGGCCGTTGTATGCAATTATCTACGACACCCTAATAACCCGTACATGAAATATTTGACAATACCTTTCTTCTTCGTAGTTCAATTGTGTTATTCGCAAGACCTAATCTTAACAAAACTGACACAAGAAGATTCCAACAGAAATGTTCAATATCATTATCAATGGGAGTCAACCGATGGGCATGTTGCTATAGTTGACCTATTTCTTTTCAGGGATCAAACTTTTGAATACTCAATAGCAAGCAATGTCTATAATGCCTACTCCATCGGCCACTGGAAATCGGATGGCAAAACGATAATTCTAAATAGCGACTTCCAAAAAGAGACGCTTCCAATAAAAGTCTCATATAGGCAGCGAGACACTTCCGATTTCACCGTCAAAGAAGTTGCTTTTGTTAAAGACCTAAATGAAAAACCGCTTTCTTATGCATTTGTGTATATAAATAATGATTCCACCAGCTGCATGGATGGCGATTTACTTTGCATCGGAGAGTATAAGAAAATTGACAGAGTAAAGGTTGTTCTTGAAAATAACGGCCCTTCGTCAAAATGGATAAACATATCACCCCATGATGGATTGATTCAAATTACTGTTCTAACAAAACTCAACTTAAAGAGATATATCATCCTTAAAAACCGAAAATATAAGCTTACTAAGAATAAACTCAAGATGTGGAATGGCAATTAACTGCATACAACATTAGTATTTGCAAAAGCTGGGCTGACGTAAGCCGTGTTTCAACTTTTTGTTTTTCAATTTGGCTTCATATCAGGCAGACGAATAACTATTTAGCTATGTACAAATCATCAACTTTTATTTATAAATTTAGCTTCAGGTAGCCGGGCGGACGGAAGTCTATTTCCCAGCCTTCGCAAATACCTGCTCGTTAGCTGCAATTCTAAATGCGTATTATTTCTATTATATTCCTATTGGGTCAAATTAACTTAGGCTATTCCCAAAATAGGGACTTCTTTCTGGCTGTAGAAAATAGCAAGTTCTTCCCTATTACTATTGACCCTTTATTTCAAGACACTCTGACCTTTGGCAAAAATTGGGATTATCAAGCTAAGGTTTACAAGAAAGATGGTGAGCTTTATGATGCATTCACTGAAAGTTTAGCAAATCCAGAAGACACCACTCATTTTTTTTATACGGCAAACATTTTATTAAATAACAGTTTTAAGATTAACTATGCATTTGCCGAAAGCTACAATGACATCTTATCCTTAAAATTTGGAGAAAAGGACGATTTAAATCCATCTTTATTAAAATTCTATCTCACTTTAGCCAGCGGACAGTTTCGAGTAGATTCTGTTTATATGCCACTTCGACTTAAATACCGACACACTTTTGAAGTTAAATCTGCAACACTCATACTGAAGAACTTGCCATTACTGACCGACACAGCGATTTACGGATATTTAGATATACTCATTCACCGAAAAATTCTTATTACAGCAGATGACGTTAGAGAAAGCGAAAATTTCATAAAAGGGTATTTCAAAATTCCAATATCTGAACGAACAAGTACTGCAGCTAACAGGCAGTTTTGCGTCAGCAGGGGCGATGAATAAATCCTCATCAGCAGTACTACTATCAGCTACATATCCGGCTGACCGAACACAGATGAGCATCAGAATATGTTTTCAACTTTTGTAACTTCGGTCGGCTGCAGTTCAAGGCTGGACGTTTTCCAAATGCCCAGCCGAATCCAAAGCTGTATCCGTAATGCGAAATTTATGAGCATCCGAATTCAAATTCAAGACCAGCATGAAGGTTAATATCAATTACGGCACTGAAAAATCTCAGTATGGCGAATTGCATATTCCTAATAAAGATAGCTCTCTCGGAGTCATTTGTCTTTTGCATGGAGGATTTTGGACTATGCCGTATGGATTAGACCAATTTAATAAGGTCGTGATTGAATTTTTAAATCTGGGTTACTGTTTATGGAATATAGAATACCGTAGAATTGGCGAAGCAAATTTGAAATGGCATGATACTTTCGATGATGCAGTAAATGCCACTAATCATCTTATAAATATCAAGAGAGATTATGATCAATTAAACATAGATAATGTATACATAGTAGGACATTCCGCTGGTGGCCATTTAGCTGTTTGGCTTAATTCGCAAAATCTAAAAATTAATGTGAAAAAAGTTATCGGACTTTCGCCAATACTGGACTTGGAAACAGCATATTATGAAAACGCCGGAAATGGCGCCGTGGGAAAATTACTTCAGGGCAGCCCGAATGAATTTCCAGATCGTTATTTATTTGGCTCTCCAATCAAATTGAATAACAAAAACAGTCCAGAGATAATTATTCACGGAAATATGGATGATGCTGTTCCCATAAAATGGTCACAATTATATAATGAAAAATTTAGCCCCTTAGCCACTTCTTCGAAGCTAATTGAATTAAAAAATTGCGGGCATATGGATTTTATTGACCCTGAATCTAATGCTTTTATTACCTTAAAAGCACAGTTTAATTAAATCTCTAAAACTTCGCATAGCATCGGGTTTTTTGCAAGTCGGGCATGACCAGCAAACATGAACTAATTGCAAATCCAGGCTGTGGTTCGGGCAGGACAAACAACTTTGAGCTATAGTTCTTACACTCAACTTTATATTTTCAATCAGCAGCGGTTGTGGGCGGACGAATAACCATTCCCCACCTGCATAAAGCCCTGCCCGTTGTGTGAAATTCTTTAAGACCTTGCGAATACTACCTATCATACTATTATTGACATATTTCTCAGCAGCAGGACAGACACTGCCTGACAGTGTCGTCATAATCAAGAATACATACGTCAATAACTTCTCTGGCAGTGACAATATTTATCGCACAGACAGCTATTCAATTATTCTAGATGGAAACAGATATTTTCTGAATGGTGACAGAATAGCCAAATCAAAAATTCTTAATTTACGTAAAGAGTTAACGAAACCAGGTAATGCCGATAATTCTCTTGCTAAATACAAGCTTGACACTAATTGGATAAAAAATAATCCTGCAGAGTTACTAAGTCTCTATTCAGACAAAGAAAGAGTTGACTGGAATCGACAACAGAAAGAATTTATTTTTAAGAAACTAAATGATTTGTCACTCTACAAAGAAGAATTGAACAACTTTCTATCAAGCGGTAATAGTTATACAATCCACAACAGCTACAAAAATGAATTTAGTATCAAGTTTTATTACAAAGGGGCTGTGTCTACTGAAGTGAAGTCAAGGAAATATGTTTGGGGTTATAAAATGCCCTGGACAAATCAATCAGGCGACACGTTATATAATTTTAATATTGAAGCAAAACTAAAAAGCATTCTTTCGACAAAAGAAAAAACAAAAGCGCCCCTAAAAGGAGAAAAATTGCAGAAATATCTGGTGAACAAGATTGTAGACAATTATATGCCATCATTATACAAGTTGTCTGCTTACTCATATCAAAAAGAAATTGAAGAATTAAATAGCGATTTTAAAGTTGTTTCCTTTGAAGAAGTTTATGGCAGAGGAAGATATATTTGGAATGAGCCAAAGACAATGAAAATTGTTCTTGAGAACAAACTGATGTATGACAATGTAAAACTTGTTTTTATGGCTTCTAAGGTTGGCAACACAATTTATTCAAGAGACAGTATTAAAAAGGATTACAAAGAGTATATTCAAAGAATTCAGTCTGTAAAATTCATATCAGATTACTTAATAGCAAATCCCAATTCCAGACTCGACATTTATTATTTTAATAACAAAGGAATTAACGATTACAACATTGAAAGTGTCAACAAAAACCCTTCAACCTGGGCAAGACACGACAAATGGGTGGAAAGCTTAAAATGGTATGAGAAAAATAATATAAAACCAGCCTTTGACATAGAACAGTCAATCAAAACATCGCAGCAAAATGACTGCGGTTGCAACTACAGGTTTGACAATAGCTATATTAACAAAGCAATTTTTTTTGAAGTACAAGATGCAAACCATAGCAGCTCTATTTGGTTTCTTTTGCCTGACAATAGAGTGTTACTGTACATTATGGATAACCCGACTGCCTTAAATTTTAAACGTTCTGACTTTAATGACAAAAAGGAATACGGCTTAATCTATCCTTGTGCTATATTCGACTCGAATGGACAAAAGATTCCGAAATAGAACTTCACACAACATTGGTATTGCCAATAGCAAGGATGGACATTGGAACAATCAGCAGGGGTAATTCTGCCGTACTGCAGATCGGGACTTGACGAATACAAATCTCCCCGCCATCGGCAATACCCGCCCGTTGGTAGCAATGGTAATTCAACTACTATAAACCCTAAACAATATGAGACCGCAAAATCAGATATCTACAATTTTTATTGCATTCCTTTTGCTGATACGGCCCGAAACAAATTTTGCACAAAAAATGGACTCCATACAAATTGCAGCTATCCCCTATGGCCTAAAATGGGAGAATCAACCGAATGAATTTATCATCAGCAAAAAATCTGTCACTATTGTAGCGGGTGAAAAGACAGATATGTTCAGGGATCCCAATGTTACTTACAATACAGATAATGCCCCAAAATTACTTTTTGACGCACCTCCTGATTTTGTACTGACAGCATCTATCCAGCATGACTTTGCCAGTAAGTGGGACGGCGGAGCAATAGTTCTCAAACAGGATAGTCTGAACTGGATAAAATTCTGCTTTGAAAAGGATTACACAGGAGCAAAACGTGTTGTTAGTGTTGTCACAAAGAACATTTCAGATGATTGCAACTCAGTTGAAATAAAAGCAACTAAGGTTTTTTATAAAGTAGCTAAAGCGGATAATGTAATAACACTATATTATTCATTAACCGGGGAAAAATGGTTTCTTGTCCGGCACTTCCAGTTTGACACAACAAAACCTTTACAAGTTGGCTTTTTGGCACAATCGCCTGCAGGAAAAAGCTGTAAAGTCCGTTTCGAAAATATTACCTTTTCCACGAAAAAGATAAAAGACCCCTACCTTGGCGAATAGGGAAAGTAAGTTTTCAATAAAACACAGACCACCCACACACGGTTGTGTGCAAATGTGGCTGGACAAACTAATCTTCAGCATGGGTGCCCCATTCAGTTTTAGTTCCGGGCGGACAGAAGGCTAATTCCCCCACCTGCATAAAGCCCTGCCCGTGTAGCATCTCCCCTCCTGCCTCCCGTTAATTGTTACCGCGGGAACAAATACAAAAATCTCCCTGTAAATTGTGAACAGAATTAACTGACTCCGTAGCTCAGCTGGCAGAGCAGCTGACTCTTAATCAGCGGGCCGAGAGTTCGAATCTCTCCGGGGTCACAAACTTTTGTACCAGTACACCCGTATAACGGGCCTATTGCATCAGCGGGGGAAACGCCGGTATCACCATAAAAAATAATAACAGACACAACAGCGCCTGCCCCTAAACCGAGGCCGCACGGCACTACTTAACTAACCATACCGCATGAGAAAGATCATATCATTTATGCATATTTCGCTGGACGGATTTGTAGCCGGCCCGAATGGCGAACTGAACTGGGTCAGCGTGAATGAGGAATTGTTTGCGCATGTTGGCAAACGGATCGGTAAAACCGATACAGCCCTGTACGGACGGGTAACTTACCAGCTGATGGAAAGCTACTGGCCTACCGCTGCTGATAAACCCAACGCTTCCCGGCACGATATTGACCACGCTGCCTGGTATAAAAAAGTCCGCAAACTTGTTTTGTCAGGATCCCTGAAGGGTGCCGCCCTTCCCAACACTGAAATCATCAGCGAAAACCTGGCGGACCGGATAAACGAGATCAAACAGGAGGAGGGTACGGAGATCCTGGTCTTTGGCAGCCCGGCCGCCACCCAAACGCTGATCCGGCAAAACCTGATTGATGGCTACTGGCTGTTTGTAAACCCGGTCATCCTGGGACATGGCACTCCTTTGTTCACCGGCCTCAGTAAGAAAACAAAACTGACTTTGCTGAACACACAGCCTTTTTCCAGCGGGGTAACGGAGCTGAATTACGCAGTGGACAAATAAAGAACGGGGCCGGTATCCCCTCCGTCATTGTTTATGATGGATGCGTCAGAGCCGGGACTGAAACTCTCAATTATTTGAAATATGACCATAAAAGAACAGATCAAAAACCTTATTGCCGGCCAGCCTGAACAAAAACGAAAGGACATGCAGGCCCTGCATAAACTGATCCTCCGGGTGCTTCCCAAAGGAAAACTTTGGTTCGACGACGGTAAGAACGACGAGAATAAAACCGTGAGTAACCCAACCATCGGGTACGGACTGTACACCATTCATTATGCCAACGGAAAGACCAGGGATTTTTTCCAGGTGGGCCTGAGCGCCAACACAACCGGTATCTCTGTTTATATCCTGGGCATCAGTGACAAAAAATACCTGGCACAGACCTTTGGGAAAAAAATAGGCAAGGCGAGTGTGACGGGCTATTGTATCAAATTCAAAACGCTGAGCGATATTAACACGGATATCCTGGAGGAAGCCATCCGGTATGGTGTCAGGGCATCGCAGCTGGGGTAATTTCTATTCCTGGTCAGAAAATACTCCCCGGGGAAATAAGGCATAATCATTTCATTTCTCCCGATTCTTTCTCAACTTTAGGGGACGATGAAGATCCTTTCTGCCGCAGAGATCAAGGAATGGGACCAATACACCATTCAGCAGGAGCCTGTCGCTTCTATCGACCTGATGGAAAGGGCGGCCACCGCCTGCACCCACTGGATCGTGGAGAATTTCCCGGAAGCCCCCTCCTTTGGTATCTATTGCGGCAAAGGAAATAATGGCGGGGACGGACTGGCGATTGCCCGCCTGCTGCTCCAGCATCACTACCCCGTATCCGTGCACATTCTTGAATTCGGTCACAAAGGCACTGATGATTTCCAGGCCAACCTGGCCCGGCTGCACCAGCTGCCCGATGCGGATATCCATTTTATTCAAGGGGAAGAAAATATGCACCCGGTTCCGCCGGGGCAGGTCATCATTGATGCGCTGTTCGGTTCCGGGCTTAACCGTGCACTGGAAGGACTGACGGCGAAAGTGGTGGAGCATATCAATGCTTCCGGTCATACGGTCATTTCGGTGGATATACCAAGTGGTATGTTTACCGATCGGTCCTCAAAAGAAGCGCTGTGTGTGCGGGCAGATCATACTTTAAGTTTCCAGTGCTATAAACCGGCCTTCCTGTTTGCAGAGAACGGGGCATCGGTGGGTGAGATCCATATCCTTTCCATCGGTTTGCTGCCGGGCTATTATGATAGCCTGAAAGCAGATCTTGAACTGACGGACCCGTCCCTGATCGCTTCCCTGTACAGGCCCCGAAAAGCCTTCAGCCACAAAGGAACGTACGGGCATGCCCTGCTGGTGGCGGGCAGTTATGGTAAAATGGGGGCTGCCGTCTTAGCGGCCCGGGCCTGCCTTCGCAGCGGAGCCGGTTTGCTGACCTGTCATATCCCCTCCTGTGGTTATTCGGTACTTCAGACCGCTTTGCCGGAAGCGATGGTGCTGACGGATTTCAATTCTTCTTTTATCACAAAGACCGAAACAGACCTTTCCCTTTACGATTGCACGGGTACAGGGCCGGGGCTGGGTATGGCAGCGGAAACAAGATCCCTGCTGAAGGAACTGCTCACGGCCTGTAAGAAACCGATGGTGCTGGATGCGGATGCACTGAATATCCTGGCTTCGCAAAAAGAATGGCTGGCCCGGATCCCGGCCGGATCGGTACTGACCCCGCACCCAAAGGAATTTGAACGGCTGTTTGGCCCCTCGGCAAATGATTTTGACCGCACACTTCTTGCCCTGCAGCAAGCAAAGGAACTGAACGTGGTGATCGTACTGAAAGGGCATCACAGTTTCATCGCCACCCCTGCCGGTAAAGGCTACTTCAATTCCACCGGCAATGCCGGCATGGCCACCGCAGGCAGCGGGGATGTATTGACAGGTATCCTCACGGGTTTGCTGGCCCAGGGTTATCCGCCGGATGCTGCTGCGATACTCGGGGTTTACCTGCACGGGCTGGCCGGTGACCTGGCCGTGGCCGAGATTTCCAAAGAGGCCCTGATCGCCGGGGATATCACGGCTTACCTGGGCAAGGCCTTCCTTTCATTGCAGCGTATATAGAGCGGCTGTTAATAGTCATGAAACCATTGCTTTAAGTCTAGTTTTCCCCAATCCCCATTTCCTGTTGATAAGGGTATAAATATGCCTCTCAAACCCTATCTTTGCCGCCCCCGACCACAACAGGTGGTCCCTATTAAATATTGATTAAGAACCAACTCGTATGGACAAATTGATTTATCTCGTTCCCGTCATGGGCCTGGTAGGTTTGCTTTACACCCTGGTCAAATTCAACTGGGTGTCGAAACAGGATGCGGGTAACGAAAGAATGAAGGACATCAGTAACCACATTGCCGAAGGCGCTATGGCCTTCCTGAAAGCCGAATGGAAGATCCTTGGCTATTTTGTTGCGGTGGTGGCCATCCTTCTCGCAGTAATGGCTTCTGCCAATCCCCATTCTCACTGGCTTATTGCCGGCGCCTTTGTGGTGGGTGCTGTTTTCAGCGCCACTGCCGGTTATATCGGTATGAAGGTCGCAACCAAAGCGAATGTAAGAACGGCTAATGCGGCCCGTACCAGCCTCAGCAAAGCACTGAATGTATCGTTCACCGGAGGTTCCGTGATGGGACTGGGGGTGGCCGGTCTGGCCGTGTTAGGACTGGGCGGTCTCTTTATAGCACTCAAACAAATCTTTGCCCCCGATGCGGCAGTAAATTCCGAAGAGATGGTAAGAACGATCGAAGTACTTACCGGTTTCTCACTCGGGGCGGAATCAATTGCTCTCTTTGCCCGGGTGGGCGGGGGTATCTATACCAAGGCGGCCGATGTGGGCGCCGACCTCGTTGGTAAAGTGGAAGCGGGTATCCCGGAAGATGATCCGAGGAACCCTGCCACCATTGCAGATAACGTGGGCGACAACGTAGGGGATGTGGCCGGAATGGGTGCTGACCTTTTTGGATCTTATGTGGCTACTGTTCTTGCCACAATGGTACTCGGACAGGAAACACAATCCACCGATAATTTCGGCGGACTGGCCCCTATCCTTCTCCCGATGATGATCGCCGGTACCGGTATTCTTTTCTCTATCGTCGGAACCTGGTTTGTACGGGTGAGTGATGCCGCCGGTATCAATACCGACAATGTGCAGAAGGCTCTGAACATGGGTAACTGGGGTTCAATCGTACTTACCGCTATTGCGTCAATCGGGCTTGTATATTATTTCTTACCGGAAACGATGATCCTTCGGGGTATCGAGTTTACCAAATGGGGAGTATTAGGCGCCATTGGTGTAGGTCTCGCCGTGGGTACCCTCATGAGCATCATTACTGAATACTATACGGCCATGGGGAAACGTCCGGTGAAGTCGATCATCCGGCAGTCTTCCACCGGTCATGCCACGAATGTGATCGGAGGCCTCGCTGTGGGCATGGAATCAACCTTCCTGCCGATCCTGGTACTGGCGGCCGGTATCTGGGGTTCTTATGAGTGTGCCGGTCTGTACGGGGTGGCCATTGCTGCCGCCGGTATGATGGCCACCACTGCGATGCAGCTGGCCATCGACGCCTTCGGACCGATCGCTGATAATGCCGGTGGTATTGCTGAAATGAGTGAACTGCCGAAAGAAGTGCGGGAAAAAACAGATGTGCTCGATGCAGTGGGGAATACAACCGCCGCAACCGGTAAAGGATTTGCGATCGCTTCGGCAGCGCTGACGGCACTGGCACTCTTTGCTGCCTTTGTAGGTGTGGCCGGCATATCCGGTATCGATATCTATAAAGCAAAAGTGCTGGCCTCTCTCTTTGTGGGAGGTATGATCCCTTTGATCTTCTCTTCCCTGGCCATCCGGGCCGTGGGACAGGCTGCAATGAGCATGGTGGAAGAAGTACGCCGCCAGTTCCGCACCATCCCCGGCATTATGGAAGGAACAGGTAAACCGGAGTACGATAAATGTGTGGCTATCTCCACACAGGCTTCTATTAAAAAGATGTTGCTGCCGGGAGCCATTACGATTATTTCCCCGCTCGTCGTTGGTTTCCTGCTTGGGCCGGAAGCTCTGGGCGGTTTTCTTGCCGGCGCTACGGTCAGCGGCGTACTGATGGGTATGTTCCAGAACAATGCCGGCGGGGCCTGGGACAATGCAAAGAAATCATTTGAGAAGGGCGTGGAGATCAATGGTGAGATGTACTATAAAAAATCAGAACCGCATAAAGCATCGGTGACGGGTGATACGGTAGGTGATCCGTTCAAGGATACCTCCGGTCCATCAATGAACATCCTGATCAAACTGATGTCCATTGTTTCCTTAGTGATTGCCCCTACCCTGGCACAGATGGAACACAAAAAAGCTGAAACAACTGGAAGAAAGTGACGGAAATAAAGGCAGAACCTGTAGCTTCGCTTGCAGAAATCAACTACCGTTCCGTATAAATAATTCAGGGGGCTGACCGGAATTTTAACCCCGAAGAGCTTAATCAGAACCATTACATCAAGTCCTGCTGTTTCTACAGCGGGACTTGTTATTGATACCCCTTCCTTACCGGGGAGTTCCCGGCTTTTCTCCCGCTGCGGGTAACCTTTTTAGCCCCCGTTCGTCTCAATGTTAACCGCTGTTAAAAAAAATTAAATAAGCCTGCGGTTTGGCCATCATACGAAAATAGTCGTATATTCGGGCGGAAAAACTGAAAATTATGTCTGCACCCAAGCTGATAAAACCTACGGAGAGCGAACTGGAAATACTGCAGATCCTTTGGGACAAAGGGTTAGCAACCGTACGGGAAGTACATGAAGAACTGGCTAAAACCAAGGATGCCGGCTACACCACCACCCTCAAACTCATGCAGATCATGCATGAAAAGGGCATCGTGAAGAGGGATGATTCAATGAGGACCCATGTGTACCAGGCAGCCGTGAACAGGGAAAAAACACAGAAACACCTGCTATCAAAAATGATCGACAATCTTTTTGGCGGCTCCCCCACCCAACTGGTAATACAGGCCCTGGGTGATGAGCGTCATAAAGCAAGTCCTGAGGAGCTCGAAAAGATACAGGCATTGCTTGACAGTCTTAAGAAATGATCATGACAGGACAAACCAACTTTCTGCAGGCGCTCGGATGGGCTGTATTGAACAGCCTCTGGCAACTGGCCCTTCTCTGGGTGATCTACCAGGTACTGACCGCCATTTTTAAAACTGCCCGGCCTGCGGCCAAAGCCTCCCTCGCCGGTTTTATGCTGATTGCGGGTTTTGCCTGGTTCATTTATACATTCCTGCTTGTTTATTCCACCCATGATACTGTCACCATCATCACCGGGGGCATGCTTCATGCCGAAGGAGATACGGATGTGGCCGGCGGACTGAAAAGCTTTTTGCCCGTGGCCTCTGTCTGTTATCTTTTCCTGCTTGTATTCCGGGTATTGCGTTTTATCCGCAACTACCGCTATGTACAGGTGATCCGGAGCTATGGACTCTCCAAGATCGATGCGGAATGGAGGTTGTTTGTAAACAGCACCGCTGAACGGATGGGTATCCGTAAACCGGTACATATCTGGCTGTCTGAATGGGTAACTTCACCTGTTACGATCGGCTGGCTTAAACCGGTGATCCTGGTTCCGGTGGCCGCCATCAATAACCTCAGCACCCAGCAGCTGGAAGCCGTGCTCCTGCATGAGCTCTCCCATATCCGGCGATATGACTACCTGCTGAACCTCGTGATCAGTTTTATCCGTGTAGTGCTTTACTTCAATCCTTTTGTAAAGGCCTTTATCAAGATCGTGGAAACAGAAAGGGAACGCTCCTGTGATGAAATGGTACTGCAGTTTCAGTACAACCCGCATGAGTATGCTTCTGCCCTGCTTACCCTTGAACAGGTAAGCCGCAGCCAGCGCCTGCTGATGCTGGGAGCCGCCGGCAGCGGAAAGAACCTCCTGCTTCGTATCGAATCGATCATGGGGGTACAGCAAAAACAAAAATTCTCGCTGCAGCGGGCCGGTTTCCTCCTGGCCTCTGTAGTCATGATACTGGTGATCAACAGTGTGATCAGCCTGAGTAAAGTGCCCGGCAGGGCTATGCGGGCCGCTGATCAGCCCCTGGCGATGTCATTCAGCCGCTATGAGCCCTTATATTCTTCAGCCCCGGAAATAAATACAGCTACCACCGGTAATACCCCCCGCCAGGATGCCACGCTGGAATCCAAGGCCCTGGCAGAAAGCAAAGAGGCGGAAAACAGCCTCCCTGCAATCATGCATGCCGGTTATCAACTACCGCGGCCCGTGGTAGTGCTTGATGAAAACCAGGAAGCCCTGGTAAAAGAAACCGTTGAGTCTTCCAAAAAAGTACTCGAAGGAACCCAATGGAAACTGATCGAGAAAAACCTGGCCGAAGTATTCAGTGAAACCGAGAAGAACGAATTGAAACGGGTATTTGATAAAGAGATCAGCCAATTCGACTGGAACAAATGGGAATACAAACTGCGTCAGGCTTACGATAATGTGAACTGGGAAAAGGTAAATGCACAGCTTGATGCAGCCCTCAATAAATTACGTACCGACAGCCTTGTAAAGGTTTACAATACGGCGGCCGCCAATATGGCCCTTGCACAGAAGGAACTCAGGGCACAGTCGCTGACCGGCATTCCCGATTCCGATATCACCCTTAAGGACCTTGCTGAGAAGCAACGCCAGTTGCAGCGGCAGGTTCAGTACCTGAAATCAAGCCTCCGGAAGAAGATCGTTCACCTGTAACCTAAAGGTCTTTTCAGCAGTGCCTGCAAGCAAAAGCCGTTGAGTTTTTCTGCTGCGCTCCTCTGAAGAATGGCTCATTTGCGGAGCAAAGAAAAGATGCTGCCGTACTCTGAAGCCTGCCACCCACCCCCTTTTCCATTTGAAATATTAGCTGCGTTGTAAGATGCTTAGTAACACCTCGGGCATTTCTGGCTGTACTTGTTGCCCATAATGAACCCAAACACCACTTCATGGGTACCGTGGTTATAAGGGGTCAGGATACTCCTTTTATTTGTCCGGTCGTAGGAATAACTAACATTGAAGGTATTGCTGACGTTCAATCCCAGCATACCGGCATATCCATCCTGGTAACGGTAACTGCCGCCGATCCAGAGCAGGTCCCTGTACTGGACCTTTACATTGGCTTCGGGCTGGAATTGCCTGATCGAACTGTTCTTGATATATTTCAACATCAGCGAAGGGATCATATTCACATCATCATTCAGCAGGAAGCGGTATCCCAGGGTCAGGAACAGGTGCGGGATAAACCGGCTCTTGGTCAGGATGGCCGTATTGTTCCCGTCTGTAAAGTCATAGGTCTGCGGTATCACCTGCTGCACGGAGAGACCGGCAAAGTAATTTTTGGAATACAGCCATAACCCGGCCGACATGGTGGGCTTGATCTTGCGTAAGGCCTGTGTAAGGCCGGAAGCGGTGGCCGGATCGTTCTGGTCGCCATTCCCGTCGAAATCATGTTTTGACCGGTCAATGCTTACCGTGGTGATGCCTGCAGACAAACCGCCGGCAAGGTTGGTAGTAGGATTCAAACCCAGGTGATAGGCATAACTCGCCGCAGCGCTGAAGAAATTAAAACTCCCTGTCCGGTCATTGATCATGGTGAAACCGATACCGTGGTGCGGATCGGCTGCTGTATAATTCTCCCAGTAATATTGCCCGCGGGGGTTTTCACCGGGTACTTCGAAAGAAGTGGAAGACTCCCGGTAGTCCTTCTTCCCTATCGGTGCCTGTATGGTCAGGTACGTGGTCATCGGGGCTCCGTTGATCCCCACCCACTGGTCCCTGACGGACATTTTAAGGTCTGTATAGTTATCGATTCCTGCAATGGCAGGATTGATGATAAACGGATTGACCACATACTGGGTATAGTGAGGCCGTTGCTGACCGCTGGCCATACAGGCTGTTCCCAAAATCACTATCCAGGTGCAAACTGATCGCTTCATAAGTTACCTGATTATATCCACATATCCTGTAACAGGTTTTCGGCCGTTTTTAGGATCGATTACGTAATAATAGGTACCCACCGGGGCATCCTTGCCATTTACTTTTCCATCCCAGGGTTTCGGGTAGCCGGTGGAATGATAGACCAGCTGTCCGTACCTGTTCACAATATCCACGGTACACCCGGGGTATGTATCCAGGTATTGAATTTCCCAGGTATCATGTATACCGTCACCATTCGGGCTGAAGATATTCGGTATGCCCGGCATCTTCAGTACTTTGACAAACATGGTGTCGCTGGAGCTGCATCCCTTATTGCTGGTCACCACCATGGTAAAGTACTGGTCATCCGGCGGCCTGGCGATCGGGTTCGATAACGTGGAGTCATTCAGGTATCGTCCGGGGTGCCATGAATACGTGACGGGGTAAGTTACATTCACCACCGGGGTCAGTTCCACAGCGCCGCCTTCCAGCATATATTTCCGCGGGCCGGCATCCACCACCGGGTACGGGTTTACCGATACCGTGGTTTTTGCCACCGAGCTTTTACAGCCGAAGCTGTTGATGATATAGTGCGTGACATCATAGCTTCCAATCGTTCCGTACGTATACGTAAAGGAAGGAACCGTACGGGTACCGCCGTCCGCAAGGTCCCAGCTCCAGGAAGTGATGGTGCCATCTTTCGGGTCACTGGTACTGGTGAACGTAAAGCTGCCCCCGATACATACATCCACTTTATCCGGCGTGAAAGAACCGACAGGTTCCGGATGGATGCTGTTCACCATGATCGTGGTATCATGCACACAGCCTTCTGCGCTGGTGGCCTGGAGTTTTACATGGAAAGGTCCAGTTGCAGTATAGGTATGTGATGGGTTTGTTCCTGTTGAAGTATTCACCCCACCGCTGCCGGGATCGCCAAAGTCCCACACATAGGACATGGAGGCTGGTGTATTAAGCGGTATCGTAGAGAGATTGGTAAATGTAACATTCGCATTAGGCAAACAACTGACCGGTGGTACACTGAAGTTTGGCCTCGCTATCGGGTTCACCTGTACAGGCATTGAATTCACAGTACTGCGGCAGCCATTTGAAGTGAGCACTGTCAGTGTAACGGTATATGATCCATACCCGGTAAACAAGTGCTGTGGCGCTGCATTGGTGGAAGTGTTTTGGGCCCCGCTCGTCGGGTCGCCAAAATTCCAGTTCCATCCCGTGATACTGCCATTGCCTGCCGGGATCGATGAAGCCGTACTGTTGAAGTTAACAGGGCTTCTTTCACAACTCAACGGTTGTACGCCGATCCTGGCTGAAGCGGTATCCCAGACCGTGATCAGATTACTGGCGGTATCCACACAACCACCTGCGGTAGCCGTGTAAGTGTATAGTATCCGGTGTGTGCCAATACCGGCCGTTACGGGGTTAAACAATCCGCCCGGACTTACCCCTGGCCCGGAGAATACCCCATTACCCGGCACACCGCCGGTTTCGGAAGCAATGGCTGCGGGTATCTGGTAAGGCGGCGCATCGTAACAGATATTTGGCATCGGGTTGAAGCGGACAGCCGGCGCTGCATTTACCGTTATGTTGACGGTCTTATTCGAGAAGCAAACTGTTCCGGAATAAGCTATCATCCGGATGGTATAGACCCGGGTAGTGGTCAGTGTCGGGTATTTATGTTTGTAGACATCATTAAATGCCGGTGTGTTGATCGTCTGGAATGTTCCCGGGGCACCGGCAAGATCCCAGTATATATCGAGTTTGGTCACACTGCCCTGGCTGATGGTTGAAATATTGGTGATCGACACCGAGTCATTTGCACAAAGTGTGGCCGGATTGCTGACCGTGAAATCGGCAACCGGATCGGCTGCGTTGATGAAGATATCATTGTACACAGTATCGGTACATCCCAGTGTGCTGGTCACCACATGCATGACATGATAAAGCCCGATCGCTGTGTAAAGGTGTGAACCATCCTTGGTGGTGGAGGTGTTCAGCGGTCCGCTGCCCGGGTCTCCGAAATTCCAGAAATAACCGGCAGGATTGAAAGCACCGCTGCTGATATGGCTGGTGTCGGTAAACAGGGTGGCCAGATCATTGATACAAACTTCCGGGACGATGAAACCTGCCTGCGGTCTTACATTAACAGGTAAGGATACAGGAGGATTGACGCTCACACAACCCTTGTCGGTGGTCACCACCAGGGTGATGGTGTAGGTTCCGGCCGTACTGAAGGTATGGGTGGGGTTTTGGAGTGTGGAAGTATTCAGCGGTCCGCTGCCCGGATCGCCAAAGTTCCAGGACCAGCTGGTGATCGTTCCGGAGTTCGGTGTTGAGTTATCGACAAAGCTGATGGTCCTTGTTTCGCAGGATGGCACCGGCGGAACAAAGCTGGCTGTCGGCAATGCATTAATTGTGATCGTGCCGGTAGCGCTGGCCTGCACACAGATACCGGTGGTGGTAACGGTGTAATTAAACACACCGGAGACGGTTGGCGTGCCGCTGATGGTCACCGTGCCTCCGGCATATACGCCGGTGACGCCGGCCGGCAGTCCTGTGATCGTGGCACCGGATCCGCCGCCGCCCACGGCATATGTGATTGCCGTGATGGGACTATTAAAACAAAGTTCCTGGTTCGTGGTGGCAGGGGCAGATGTCAGGTTGATCGTGGCATCCGGGTTCACCGTTATGGTTCCGGTTCGTTGCGGGTTCGAACAGGGGCCGGTGGTGGTAACGGTATAGTTATAAGTACCCACCGCTGTCGGGGCACCGGAAATGGTGATCACTCCGCCGGCATACACGCCGTTTACACCCGGTGGCAATCCGGTTACTGATCCGCCGGTGGTGCTGCCGCCGGTTGTATATGTGATGTTGGTGATAGCCGTATTGATACAACGGGTCTGGTTATCGGTTCCGGGGGCAGAAGAGAGATTGATCACTCCATCCGGGGTGATGGTGATCGTACCGGTCAGGGATGGATTGACACAGGGCCCTGTGGTAGTTACCGTATAATTGAAGGTGCCGGCCACGGAAGGATTACCGAGGATAGTAATGGTGCCGCCCGCATAGGTTCCGGTAACACCCGCAGGTAAGCCGGTAACGTTGCCGCCGGTACCGCTTCCCCCTACCGCATAAGTGATGGCGGCAACAGGTGTGTTGATACAAACGGTTTGATGATCATTTCCCGGACTGGATAAAGTCAGTGTCGCATTATCGGTGACCGTGATCGTACCGGTAACACTTGGGGTAACACAGGGGCCGGTGGTATTCACCGTATAGTTGAAAACTCCGGCCACCGTGGGGGTGCCGGTGATGGTGATCACGCCTCCGGCAAATGTTCCGGTTACACCGGTGGGCAAACCGGTAACCGAACCGCCTGTACCGCTTCCCCCTACTGTGTACAGGATATTTGTTATAGGGGTGTTGATACACCGGGTCTGGTTATCCGTACCGGGTGCAGAAGAAAGGGTGACCGTCGCATCCGGCTGAACGACCAGGTCGACAAAACTGTTCAGGGGCCGGGTGCAGAGCGTGGAGCCGGTGTTCTCTACTTTGGTGATGGTATAGCGGAAAGTACCGGCAGTATTGGGAACAACGGGTAAGGTAACAGAAGTATTGACACCGGTAGTGGCGATGGTTTGCGGAGGGCCGGCATTGACCGTATAGGTAAAGGTATAAGGGGGTTTGCCTCCGGTTCCGGTGAACGTGATATCCACCGGGGCGGTATTGATACAAACGGTGTTGGCGCCGCTGATACTTCCATCGGGTATATCCGGGATATCGATGGTACCCGGTGTGGTATCGCTGAGGCAGCCGGCCGTGGTGATATTCATGAACCGTATATTGAAAGTGCCCGGTCCGGTATAAAGGTGAGTGGGGTTTCTGACAGAAGAATTATTGGAAGCCCCGCTGGCCGGATCACCAAACTCCCACCAGAAATGATAGGTAGCCTTGGGTACCTGGGGAGTGGTTTCGATGAACTGAGCCGGTTCAAGATAGCAACCCGGTGCAATGGTATTAAAGGTGGCAACGGGCGGCGCCGATATGGTAAGCGGGAAGGTGTATTGCTGTTCATTACCACACCCCTCCGTGGAGGTACGGTAAACCGTGATCGTGATGATATAAGTACCGGGTGTTGTAAAAGTATAGTTACCGGGAACCGAATACCAGGCCACGTTCTTACCGTTGCGGATATTAATGGAGTCCGGGGTTACCTGCGGAGTGCCGTGAATCACATACGGGAAATTATTCGGCAACATCACACCGGTATTGCTGCAATCCCAGCGGATAGAATCATACCGGATCGGTACCGGCGGGCTGGACAGGGATTGATCAGGAAAATAAACTTTGAAGGTGAAGGGAGAATTGATACAGGCATTGGCCGATGATTCAATGCCCCACTGGCTGCTCACTTCAAGTGCCTGGTTAAGGTCCCGGATATTCGTTCCGGCATTATAGCCGTATGATTCTGTCTGGCCAAACCCATAGGCAATGGCGTTGAAACCGGAATCGGATTCAATGGAATAAACACCCGACGTGGGTACCCGCTGAAGCAGGTAAGCATAGTTGGGATCCTGCGGATGTGTGATGAAATTGTTATGCGGCAGCACATTCCCTATTGCATCTTTCAGCAGGAAAGAAGAAATAGCGGTACCGGTATTAGGTATGATCACATTGATATGATGCTGCCCGATGGCAAAATTGGGGGTGGCATTCCACCGTACCTTGTTGATGGTTTGTTCCACCGGGCTCAGATAGATCACTTCCGGGTCACCGGCATTGCCGCCATTTGAGCAGGCTCCCTGTGAAGGGAGGTATTGGGCAACAGTGATGGGTTTATCTGCTTCAATAAGCTGGGGCTGGTTGGTGGGGCCTAACTGGTAATAGAAATTATTCAGCAGCGGTAACCCGATAGGTGCTCCGTTCAGTGTTACTACCGTACTGGGGTCGGCAACACAGATCCTGTAAAAACAACTCATATTGCTGTAGGTACCACCCGCCGGATTATATAATTGCGTTTGCGTGGTCAGGTATTTTTTCCCCCAGGCAGCTTTGGGAAGTGCCTGCACCATGTAATTATCAGAAGATGTTGCACCCCCCGAGCAAACAATGGCGATACGGCCGCTGCCGGAGAAAACCCCGACTTTTTTACACCCGGAGCCTGTGTTTATACTCCTGATAACGGAACCGGTCAGGTCAACACCATTACCGCCACCAGCTGTATTGGTATACTGCCCCATCACATTGTAAATCTGCCCCTGGGTAAGGGTGACGCTATAAGTATTTCCGGCTACCCAGCCCCCCGTGGTATTTGCGGAGGGGGTTATTTCCACGGTAGTGGTCCCGGTATCGGTGGCGATGACATAAAACCAGCAATGCGAGTCAGGGGTGTTTGCAATATTTGTATAGTTAATTGAATAGTATTCCCTGCCCAGTGTGTTTGTCGGGTACAGGATCGTGGCCCCGGATACACTGCTGTTGTAAATATGGGCATAGGCCACGATCGGGTAGTCACTGGTAATGTGTATGCCCTTGCTGGAAAGCCCTTCCGTAAGTAACCTGGCATCCTGGGGGTTGGTTTTGGGAATAACATTCGACGTGATCACCGAGTTAGCCGGAACCACATAATTCTGGGTATATCCGAGTGAAGGGATCGTTACGGTAACATTAGCGGCCTGGTCTGCGGCAAAGTAAAGCACCATTTGCTGTGCATTACCGGCTGTCATTACCTGGTGGTAACCATAGCCGACCCAAAAGTCAGTTCCTTTATTAGAAAAATCCTGCGCCGATACACGGCTGCAAAGCAGTATTGAAAGTACAAGTGTACTTAGTAAGTAGAGTTTTCTCATTAGTCCAGGGTCCTGTGGTTCAGAAAGCGCCTCTAATTTATAGCAATCGGTTGAAATTTCTATCATCCCCGGATAAGAATCAGGTCTGCAAAACCCTGAAAATCTACGATTGCGGACAGGCCCCTGTCCGGTTTCACCTGTTTATCGCCGCTTACCCGGGGCTGGCCGGCCTGCCCTGAAAGGATTCATCAGGCATGGCCGGTGAGAAAAGACATTGCCAAATGGAGCGAATACAGGCTGCTGACATAACTGAAATTTGAAATCTGTTCCCTTAATTGATCTATAAATTAAATACAGGCGTAACAGAATTTGGTTTTCAGCGTTTAAGAGCTGGTATATTTACATTGTTTAAGCAGGGTACCCATTTGCGGATATGACCGGATTTCGGTTCCTGTAATTCGACTATTAATTTTTATATAAACAATGTAAATCTTTGACTAACTGGTCTTTTATAAAATATTCTCTACCCTATTTATTTGGTTAAACAAATGAAATATAAAAATCTACGGGAAACTAAACAGATTAGCATGAATAACCGTTTCGATCAGGGGTCATCATTTCTCTGTTCACTGAATATATTCCTAAAAAATTAGGGTATGAAAGAATAAGAAAAGAGGCTGCCCCGCAGAAAGCCGCAGCCTTAAAAAAAATATTGCCACCCTCCCCTGCTAAAGAGATTGGCGGCGGCGAAAATGTGGAAAAGTCTCCTACCCCTTTTTTTCTTCGCCGGGCAGTGGATTTGTTTCGCTTAATTTATGTCCTTGTATTTTCCCCTCGGCTATATCTTTCGAATAAGGGTCGTCTCCGTACTTCCCTAAGATATAAAGTGTCTCGGTGCTTTTTAATACTCTTAAAAATTCCCTTCGTAGTTCTGCGTCAAACAAAACGTCGTCCACCTGCCCTTGTGATAAATAATATCGCTGCAAATAAATCTGATCTATGTTCTTATAGCCAAGATACTTTGCCATTGCCGAAATCAATTCAATCTTTTTCTCTTTCGCCCGTTCCGGAACACGTTCTTGCTGAGTTTGCGAAAGCAAATCGTAATATTCATGCCATATCCGGCGAATGTCTGCTTGGCGGTGAAATACTACGTCAATTCTATTTAAGGCAACAGAATACTGCCACGGTAATGGATAAAAATCCCGAAACGACACCAAGTCTAAAAATAAGTCCATTTGTGCCTTTCTTCTCGCTTCACGGTTTTGATACCAAATTGTAATTAATACTGCCGCAATAGGGGCAATGATAGCAGCAATAAAAGCCCCATAGTTTTTTATAAAATCTTCCATAAGCATTTAGTTGTTGTTACAAGTTACAAACCTTTAAACTAACCATAATGAACCTCCCATTTAAAACCCTCCCGGAACTGATGCAATACTTCAATACTGAAGAAAAGGCAAAAGACTTTTTGGAGAAAATGCGGTGGCCGGATGGTAAGGTAGTTTGCCCGATCTGTGGCAAGCGGGGGGCCTACCGGAACTGTGATTTTAAGCATTACACCTGCCGGGAAATGAAATGCAGGTCACGGTTTACAGTAACAGTAGGGACAATGATGGAAAACACAAAACTGCCCCTTGCAAAATGGTTTGCCGCTATATGGCTGATAACTGCCCATAAGAAAGGGATTAGCTCTTGTCAGCTTGCCCGTGATCTTGGGATAGGACAAAAAGCAGCATGGTTCCTGAACCACCGTATAAGGGAAATGGTGGCCGATAAAGCCCCTGAATTACTTCAGGACGTGGTTAGTGCTGATGAATGCTATGTGGGCGGCAGGTGGGCTAATATGAACAAAACAAAAAGAACGAAACTGAAGCAGTCAGGACAGGACAATAAAACTGCCGTTATGGGCATGGCAGAACGGGAAGGTAAAGCCCGGTTGACAGTAATAGGGAAAGACAGTTTTAAGGACGTTATCCGTAAGAACGTGGACACCGGAGCAATACTGGTAACAGATGAACACGCTGGCTACACAGGGCTGGAAAAGGAATATAACGGTCACGTAACCATAAACCACAGCCAGCTTGAATTTATCCGGGATGGTTTCACTACAAACAACGTTGAGGGGATATTCGGGCAACTGAAAAGAATGGTCATCGGAATCTACCACCAAGTCAGCCCCTACCACCTTCAGGCATATTGCCATGAAGCCGTATATCGCTACAATACCCGTAAAATAAAAGACGTAGAAAGATTTGTAGATGCACTGAAGAAAACAAAGGGACGGTTAAAATGGAAAGACCTAGTCAACCGTACACCGCCGAAGTATAAAGGGATTCAATTTGTAACCGAATAAACTATTTAAAATGAAATCTATTTATTGGTGGCAGTATCTTTCGTTACTTGGGTCTTTGATTGTATTTGGGGCTGTTGTAAAACTTTCTTTAGACTGTCAAGTTCCCTGGCAATTGATTGTATGCCTTCCTCTATCTTCTGTTGCCGTTTCTTTAATCCTATGGGGCATTGTGTTAAAATCAAAGCAGTAACGCTTACGATTAACGCAGCGACAATATTACCATTTCGTATATTTCTATCAATATTCTCATTCTTTGATTTTCTCTTTAGAGCCTTTTTATATGACTTATAACTTCCATGATTCAGCATCATAGTTCTTCCTTCTTTTGAAAGCGAAATAGTCATATCCTCAATAAAACCTGCTTCCAAACTATTTGAAGCCCCGTGACAACTAATTAACCCCTCGTTATCTAACCGGCGCAATATTCTTAACCCGTCAGATTTTGTAAACTCCATATTGGCGGCCTTGTAAATAGTAGTTATGGTAGCAAACCCAAACGTTCCGCCATTGTATAGGAAAGAAGTTAGGTGTTCTATTAATTGTTCGTCATTCTTAATGGTATCAGCCATTCTCAAAAGTAGCAACAAGTTTGTAACTTTACCAGTATGACAAAAGCAAAGAAAGCCCCGAAGAAAAAGAACCCTCCCCTGAAGGTCAATACATCATTTGAAAAGTTATTGAAAATGGTTATTGATACACCACCCAAAAAGAAAAAGAAGAAATGAGTTGGATTGATAGCGCCATAAATTTCTTCAAAGAGAAAGATTTTAAACTCTCTCACAAACTGACTGCTACCATCGTTGTGTTATTTGGATTGTTTATAATTGATTCGGTATTTAATTTCTCTTTCCATTATAGAACAATAAAAAAAATTGATGAATTAGAGAAACTAAATGTAATTATAAACTCTGCTGCTGATAGTGTAACAAAAGCTTACGCCTTGAAGCTAAGGGATGAAATTATTAATAAAAAAAGTCTTAGAGACTACTTGGGTGATCTCTTTGAGGGTAAGAGTAAAAAGGCTAAATATATCAATGCCCCACCGAATGCAAATAACAATGAATCCCCCAATCAAGTGCTGTTTATTATTTCAAGCGTAGCGCTATATGTTTTATTTTTTATGAGCATTGGTATTCGGCAAGCTTTTTTTGATAGGCAGCCAACTATTTGGGATAGAATAGGAACAATTATATCTATCACACTATTCACTCTTGCCGTATGTTTCTTTTTTGTAAGTCTCTTTAGACTTATCCCAAAACTGTCCGCCAATACATGGGGCTACAACTACGGATTAAATTTTATTCTTCATGCTGGACTCTTGGCTCTAATACTTTGGCAAGCTGAGAGACAAAGCAACAAAGAAGGCTAATATTTTGCATATACCACATGCCTACCGTTTACTAATTATTTTATGTTTTCAATGTTTGAACATTAGTAAAATACTCTTTAAAACCATTTATTTTGCTAACTAATAAAGAAAATCATACATTTGAGACGATTTATATTTTATAATCTTTAACCCCAGTAAAATGGCAAAGAGTAATTCCAAAGGCGGCGCAAGCTCTAACACCGTCAAAGTGGAAGTAAACAAGAGCGCAGTAAACGGTCAGTTTGTAAGCGATAAATTCGCTAAAGCTCACCCACGCACTACCTACACAACCACGGTTAAGAAACCACGATAGATTCCGACAAATCTATCCGTTTCCTAACCCATGTTTTAGGTATCTTCAGGAGGCCATCTACTTTTAGATCATCTTCTGTAACATTATGGGGATTGACCCTACCAGCCAACAACAAGTATTCTTCAGTTTCGTTTAAGAGAAATCCGACCTGTCTGATAACCCAATCCTCATTATTTCCCCATTCTTTTGCTTTAAAAAAAGACATCCAACCGGAGCCATCCGAAATAGCATCACACCATTCTAAATAAATAATAGGAATACTTAAAGAAGAATTTGAAGTCTGTTCCGCCATTTCAGCCCCTTACCCTCCATTTTAACTTTTCCCCCGTTTTTACCTTCGCTACTTATTAGTATTTTGAACTATGTCAAAAACTAATAATCTCCTTACTTCTACCGGGGTTCAGTGGGGTGGGAAGTGGTGTCCCGATCAGGGGTTCACCGGTCAAAAAACCATGGCCGGTCATACCCGTTCACTTCGTACATCACTCCTCTCCCCTGCCCTTCTGCTCGTTGTCTTACTGGCCCTGGTCAGCTGTAAGTCCGTTAAGAGCCCTGAATTCCGGAATGTGGATAATATCCGGTTCGCCGGGATGGGAAAAGGGAGCAGCACGGTCAACTTCAATGTCCATTATTTCAATCCGAATGACATGCGGCTGAAGCTTAAAAAACTAAAAGGAAAGGCCTGGCTGGACGACCAGTACATCGGTGATTTCAAGATGGACACCCTGGTCCATATCCTGCCCCATGCAGAATTCACCCTGCCCGTGTCGCTGGAGATAAAAACAGATCAGCTGATCAGGAATTCGATCTTCACCCTGCTGAACAAAGAAGTACAAATAAAAATGGAGGGAAATGCACGGGTGGGAAAAGGCCTCTTCTTTATCAACTACCCGGTCAGGTACGAAGGGAAACAGGACCTGAAGAAGTATATCAAATAATCTCCTGTTTAAGGTTCCTCCTGTCAGGGCCGTTTTACAGAACCGGATACACCGGCCGGAAACCGTTCCGATCCCTGAACACGGTGTTGCATACAACTCCTATTGCTGTTGTGCCGGTGCGGGAGGCGTTTTCGGCTTGGGGTGCCCTCCCCCGTCTTCAAATTTCTTACAGGTCTTGGGGAGCCGGTTGTAGGCATCGGGGGAAGCCGGAACGTCATCTGCATCATACCCGCAATTAGCGATATAGGCTTTGATCTCCTCAATATTGATCCGGTCAGTGATGTACTTTACCTTGGTCTCGCCTTTCCGGTAGTTCACATCTATGCTGATGATCCCGTCATAAGGCTTCACATAGGACTCGATACGCTTTTTACAGTTCTCACAAAGGGCATTGGGAGTTTTGATCGTTGCTGTCTCCACGGGTTTTACCTGCGCATTGCTTTTCACCAGGGTACCTGTCAACAGCAGCAGGGCAAAGAATATTTTTTTCATGATCTAAATTTAGCGGCTTCCTGTCCAATTAGCCGGGTCCTCCCGCCACTTTAACAAAACCTCCGTGTCACCGGCCGGCACGATCCCTTTTGCGATCGCCAGTTCGATCAGGGTCGGGTAATCCGTCAGCGGGTAATAAGGCAGTGATGCCCTGGTAAACATTTCGGTTGCAACCGGAAAGCCATAGGTGAAAATAGAGACCATCCCCGCCACCTGCAGTCCCTGCTCTTTCAGTACGTCCACCACCTGCATACTGCTCTTGCCGGTGGATACCAGGTCTTCCACCACCACCACTTTTTGTCCCTTTTCAAAATAGCCTTCTATCTGGTTGCCCAGGCCATGTTCCTTGGGTTTGGGACGTACATAGATAAAGGGCAGTTTCAACTGGTCGGCCGCCATGGCCCCCCAGGCAATACCCGCTGTGGCCACCCCGGCCAGGAGCTCCGCTTCAGGAAACTTTTCAAAGATCACATTGCACATCTCGGACTTGATGAAATCCCGGGTGAACGGGAAGGACAATACTTTCCGGTTGTCACAATAGATCGGGCTTTTCCATCCGCTGGCCCAGGTAAAGGGACTGGCAGGACTGAGTTTTACTGCATTTACCTGCAGCAGTTTTTCGGCAACGGCTTTTGCATCATTCATGCGGCGAAGATAATTTGATAAGATGATACTTGGCAGGAATGGCGGCGGAGTGTAGCTTTATCGGAACAGTACACCATGTTCATCTGTATTTACTTCAACGACAAGCCGCTTTTCCTCTGTGATGCGGTGGATGAGACCCTGCAGCCATTTGTGCACCACGATGATGCTGTTTTTATTGACGAACTGAACTCCCGCACCGTAAAGTCAATGATACACGAGATGCAGCTGGAAAAGATACATGCCGGCGTGTTCTATCATGCTTCGCTGGATGAACTGAAGAAGGCCTTCTTTAAAAAATTCATCCTGGTACAGGCCGCAGGCGGGCTGGTGCAAAATGAAAAGGAAGAAGTGCTGATGATCTTCCGCCGGGGAAAATGGGACCTGCCCAAGGGAAAACTGGATGCGGGGGAAAGCCTGGAAGCCTGTGCGGTACGGGAAGTAAAAGAGGAAACCGGTTTGCAGCAGGTCACCCTGCTGGCACCTCACCGTATTACCTATCATACTTACCATGAAGGAGCCCGGTTCATCCTGAAAGAATCACACTGGTATAAAATGAAAGCCGCCGGCAACCAAACCCTGGTGCCTCAACTGGCCGAACAGATACAGGAAATTCGCTGGGTGAAGCCGCAGCAACTCGCCGACTATTTCAGCAATACTTTTCCCTCCGTAATTGAAGTACTGAAGACTGTACCGGTTCAGGCAGACTGATCCTTCCGGGGAATGATGGCCACCGTCAGGCGGCTCACACAGACCAGTTTCCCTTCCCCGTCCTTTATTTTGATATCCCAGACATGGGTATTGGTACCGAGGTGCAGCGGTGATGCCGTAGCCATAACAAACCCCTGCCTTGCACTGCGGATATGATTGGCGTTGATCTCAAGCCCCACACAGTAAAACCGGGAATGATCAATGACCAGTGCAGAGGCCACGCTGCCAACCGTTTCCGCCAGTACACAGGAAGCCCCGCCATGCAGTAACCCGTAGGGCTGTGATGTACGGTGATCGACCGGGAGTTTTGCGGTCAGAAAATCTTCGCCGAGTTCCACCCATTCCATACCGAGGTGTTCGGTCATGGTGCCTTTTCCGAGCGGCTGCAGGTCCGGCAGTGTTATATCTTTTTTGAACCAGATGGGCATATATTAACCGGGAAGGGATTTAAAGACCACTTCCGGTAAAAAAGGACTTGCATCTCCCCCATTGCGGATGATATCCCTTACAATAGTGGAAGCGACTGATGTGTATTTCGGTTCTCCGGTCAGGAAGATCGTTTCAATGGTCTTGTCCAGGGTCCGGTTGGCGTCAGCAATGGTCTTTTCGTATTCAAAATCGCTGACGTAGCGGATACCGCGGAGGATAAAATGAGCGCCGATCTTTTTGCAGAAGTCCACCGTCAGTCCTTCGTATACGGCTCCCTCCACTCTTTCTTCGTCCTTGTAGATCTGCCGGATCCATTCCACCCGTTGCTCCGGGGCGAACATGGGCGCTTTGGAAGTATTGATACCAATACCCACGACGATCTTATCAAACAACGGCAGGGCCCTGTTGATGATATCCACATGACCCAGTGTAACGGGATCGAAGGTGCCGGGAAATAAGCAAATTCGCATGCAAGGATTTTTGATTGCTGATTTCAGACCTGGGATGAAAAGGCCCCTGCCATCAGAGATCTGAAATTGTTTAATTCGTATTTCTGCCTGAAAGCAGGTATAATACGGCCATCCGCACGGCTACCCCATTTTCTACCTGCTGCAAGATAATAGATTGACTGCTATCCGCCGCATCACTGTCCAGTTCCACGCCCCGGTTGATCGGCCCCGGGTGCATGATGACGATTTCCCTGGAAAGACTATCAAGCAGTTTCCTGCTGATTCCGAAGGCGATACTGTATTCCCGCAGGGAGGAAAAAAGGACCTGGTTCTGTCTTTCCAGTTGTATCCGTAGCACATTGGCCACATCGCACCACTCCAGGGTTTCCCGCAGCTGGTAGCTTACATTCACCCCCAGCGCTTCTGCTATATATTTCGGGATCAGTGTGGGCGGTCCGCAGACCGTTACTTCTGCGCCCATTTTTTTCAGCAGGTAAATATTACTCTGCGCCACCCGGCTGTGCATGATATCGCCGATGATCGCCACTTTCCTTCCTTCCAGCGATCCTGTTCTTTCGATGATAGAGAAGGCATCGAGCAAGCCCTGCGTAGGATGCTCATTGATGCCATCACCGGCATTGATAACAGCAGCAGGTATATGCTGTGCCAGGAAATGCGGGGCGCCGCTGGCGCTATGGCGCATCACCACCATATCCACTTTCATGGACAGGATATTATTGACCGTATCGAGCAGTGTTTCTCCTTTGGCAGCGGAGGAAGTGGAAGCTGCAAAGTTGATCGTATCGGCACTCAGTCTTTTCTCAGCCAGTTCGAAGGAGAACCGGGTGCGGGTGGAATTCTCATAAAAGAGGTTCACGATGGTCACATCCCGGAGCGAGGGAACTTTCTTAACCGGTCGTTGCAGAACTTCCTTGAATTGTGCAGCCGTGGAGAGAATGGTGGAAATATCTTCTTTGGTGAGGTCTTTAATGCCGAGAAGATGTCGAGTGGATAGTTGCATTAAAGGGCGAAGTTATGGGATTTAGCCACAGGTTACACAGATTTGCCGGATTAGTTTCCGGGCAGCAGCACGATCTCGCCATCCATGAATTTCACCTTGTCGGTGCGGGAGGTTACCACGGTTTTGCCGGCATAATCAGCCTGTATCGGGAACTGCCGGTGCTCTTTTCTGTCGATAAGCACACAGAGTTCCACCTTGGCAGGCCGGCCATAATCCAGCAGGGCATCCAGGGCCGCTTTGATGGTACGGCCGGTGAAAAGCACATCATCGATGAGGACGATGGTCTTTTCCTCAATTCCAAAGGGAAGGTTCATGACATCCGGGGCCATGATGTTCTTTCGGATATCATCCCGGTAGAAAGTAATATCCAGCTGACCGTATTGAATAGCGGCATCGGGCTGCAGTGTTTTGATCGTGTTCAGCAGTTCGTTCGCCACCACCACTCCGCCCTGCTGTATCCCTACGATGATCGTATCCCTGAAGCCGGGATGGGCTGCCGAGATCCTGTGCGCCAGTTCTTTTATGATATCCAGTACTTCCTTCCTGTTACAGATCGTTTGCAATTGACTTTGTTTATAGTACCATAAAAATATAAAAAGCTGCCCGATAAGGGGCAGCTTTTTTACTCGAAAAAGGCTACTGTTATTTAGAAGAGAAAAAATAACCGAGACTGAGACCAAAATAGCTGGTCTTAAAGGATGAGTTGGCAACCGGTGAAAGGTTGGAAAAACCCATGTTGTAGCTGGCTTTTGCAAAAAAGCCATTGCTCATCCGGTAACCCGCAAAAACATTTCCGCCCAGTTCAACACTTTTGAGGTGTACCCTTCCATCCTGTGCGTTGTCCTTACCGTCGAATTTGATGGTACTGCTGGTCTTGCTGGTGCTGGTATTGGAAGTTCCATTCACTACGGTAGTGACGGTGTTGTCTGATGTTGCCTTACCGCCAATACCAAGACTTACCACCGGGCCCAGGCCGCCGAAAAAGCCGTTCGCACCTGTTGAATATGCGATATTGAGCGGTACCTCGACAAACGAAGGGGTATATTCCTGTTTGGAGTCGGTAGTTACCTTTCCCAATATTCCGAGGTCCACCGTCTTGCTGCTGCTGAACTTACCGCCTTTGCTCACATAGTTCAGTTCAGGCATAAAGGATACACCGCTGGCGATGGGAACGGACGCCACTGCACCGATCTTAAATCCGAATACTGATTTCTTTCCGGGAAAACTGTTGCCATTATCTTCTGCCCTGATACTTCCTGCCAGACCGCCGCCCTGAATGCCAAAGCTTGCCTGGCTCTTTGCCTGCAATACTGCAACGGATACGAATAAAATTGCCATGCTGATTCTTTTCATAAAGTATTATTTAGATTAAACGATGAGGCAAAGCTATAGGAGCCACTTAAAAAATAAGAGTAGCAAAAAATGAATGAAGAAAATTTTAACAGCTTTGAATTCGATCCCATCAAAATGCGTAGACACTGCTACACCAGTTTTGGTGTATTAGTTTCGCAGAACAATTCAATGCCTATTTTCTTTTTTCGAAAAACTCCCTCGTTGTGCGGACAGGTATTCCATCGGGGATCATGATTGCGACCTTTTCTTTTATGATCGATTCAGCAGTGATATGTCTTCCGTAAAAACGCTGATCAAAGACTTCAAGCACAAGCCCCGGCAGCCCGTGATAGATCGACGGTCCGAAGGGCCATTTAATTTCCCCGGCATACCAGGCGGTTGCCGTATCCGTCAATACTGAATAATTTATTGAATCGGTTTTTATCCGTATTTCTTTTGTCAGAAATGCTTTCTTACACAAATAGCCGGCGATCATTTTGGTTTCGGTGGTAAAGTTCCAGTTCTCCGTTCTGACCGAGTCCGTGACATAACACCATTTGCCGGGTGGCAGCTGGTATGTGACACCGCTATATTCCCGGTTCTCCCGTAAATTGATGAGCACGGAATGGTGAAACACTTTGCTTCCGTATTCCTTGCTTTCTTTCATCGGATCCTTTCTGCCGGGAAAGAAGTAATAGAAGGACAGGGTATCATTACATACCAGCCGGCTGTAACCGGTTTGCGGTTTGCCCATAAATGCGGGAAGGTCCTTATCCACCGATTTATACAAGACAGAATACCCTGTCTGCAGAAAGTCACGCAGCGGTAATTGCAGCAGGATGGCGGCAATTAAAAGATGTCTTTTCATACTATTTCTCCAGCATGAAGGGGTACCCGTAATGGGTTGGTGGATTAAATGTCTCCTTGATCGTTCTGGCGCTGAGCCAGCGATACAGGTTCAGGATACTTCCTGCCTTATCATTGGTGCCGCTGCCCCGGGCCCCGCCAAAAGGCTGCTGCCCTACCACGGCTCCTGTCGGTTTATCGTTGATGTAAAAGTTACCCGCTGCATTCCGCAGTTTATTGGTGGCCAGCTCCACGGCCGCCCTGTCCTGGGCAATCACCGCACCGGTAAGCGCATAAGGTGAAGTATTGTCCACCAGTTCCAGCGTTTTCTCAAACTGGTTCGCATTGTAAACATACACGGTCAGTACGGGCCCGAAAATCTCTTCGCACATCGTTACATATTTCGGGTCCTTTGCCTGTATCACGGTAGGCTGTACAAACCAACCGTCCTTGCTGTCGCATTTCCCTCCCACCCAAATCTCGGCCTTCGGGTCTTTCCTGGCATTATCAATGTACCGTTTGATATTGTTGAAGCTCTTTTCATCGATCACGGCATTGATGAAGTTGGTAAAATCTTCCGGGCTGCCCATTTTAAAACTCTTCACCCCGGCGATCAGTTTCTTTTTCACTTCTTCGGCCATATTGGAAGGGATGTAGGCCCTTGATGCGGCCGAACATTTCTGTCCCTGGTATTCAAAAGCCCCCCGCAGTAAGGCGGTGACCACC
>JAXLUG010000009.1:0-150524 GCA_046329665.1 Chitinophagaceae bacterium
CCTGGCAGACTGAGTGTCAATTTATACACAACTTATGGGGAGAAAAATCATCTAAAACGATTGCAGAACCTATTTGCTGCGGGATGATTTCTTGACAGCCGTTGTTTTGGGTTTTACTTCTTTCTTTCTGATGAAGCTGCCGTCAAACGAACACTTCAGCGGCCGGTAAGAACCACAACCTTCGATCTCTTTCAGCCGTACAGATGAACCTGTAAAAATGAACTGCAGTTTGCAGGGATCTCCATCCTTCCGGTATTCAGCGGTTGTGGCGGAAGTGATGTCTGCATCACCTTTGAGTTCACCGCTGCATTCACCATTGTTCTTTTCAAAATGAATAAAGAAGAAAAGTTTGCTGCTCCGCTTGCCATCCCGGACAGAGACAAGGTTCATTTTCCCGTT
The DNA here is from genome assembly GCA_046329665.1 of Chitinophagaceae bacterium. GTDB lineage: Bacteria > Bacteroidota > Bacteroidia > Chitinophagales > Chitinophagaceae > JJ008. The sequence continues at coordinate 400 of JAXLUG010000009.1, forward strand.
CACATAATCCGCCGACCATTTATTCTTTCTCGGCAGGGTATCGATCGGGTTGATCAGTTCGGTAGGTTTATCATCCAAAGCATCCGTCATCACGAGATAAAAGGACCTTTTCTCCATGTTCATGGCATACACATCCTTTCCTTCGCTCATCGTACCATCCCTGTTTTTGCGAAGCACGGTTTTGGTAATGGTCAGCCGCCGGTCAAGGGTCATCGATTGCTGGGTGGAAGCGTCAAGGTCGGGGCGCAGGGCGGCCAGGTAAGACATGAACGAGTTCTTCTTATCAAAGCATAACAGCAGCACCGAACGTTTTTCACCATTAACTGCTTTCACCACCAGGTACACTTCCCCGGCAGGTCCGGCAGCTTTTCCCAGTGCATAGATCTTTGGCTTCACGCCTTTGCCATACACCCTGATGAGTACCGTATCCGGAACCAGCTGGGTGAACACCTTATAGCTGATGAGGAGTGAATCATCCCGCTTCTTTACCTGCCGCAGGTTACTGTCTGCATAATAAAACGGAAGCCTGAGCGGCTGAAAGAACTCCATGAAGTCCTTTATGTCCACCGGGTCCTCACCGGAAAGGGTGACCTTCTTTTTCTTTTTGCAACCGGCCGCCAGCATCAGCACTGCCAGCAGGAAAAGAAAATACCGGGGGATCTTCATATAGCCGATCATGTCCCGAATGTAAGCGATTCCTTTTATCCCTGCAAGACGGGATTTGGAAGTTCCAGGCACTTTTTTTAGATTTGTCTAAAATAATTTTTAGTCATGGTGAATTATTCAACCAGTGAAGAGAATTATATCAAGGCGATCTACCGCCTCCAGAGCCAGGACGGGACCGTGACCACCAATGAACTGGCAGCCGAACTGAAGACAAAACCGGCCTCCGTCACCGACATGATGAAGAAACTGAAAACAAAGAAACTGCTCCATTACCAGCCTTACCAGGGATTCCGGCTTACACCCGAAGGATCAAAAGTGGCGCTGGGTATCATCCGCCGGCACCGCCTCTGGGAATACTTCCTTGCCGAAAAACTGAAGTTCACCTGGGATGAAGTACACGAAGTGGCAGAAGACCTGGAACATGTCAGTAACAAAAAACTGGTTGACAAGCTTGATGAATTCCTCGGCTTCCCGCGGGTGGATCCGCATGGCGACCCGATTCCTGATGCGAACGGAAAAATAGAAGTGATCCGGAAGATCTGCCTGACCGAACTGCCCCTCAATATTACCGCTGCGGTCAGCAATGTAAAGGACCAGAGCAGCCCGGTACTTGAACTCCTTGAACACAAGAACATCACCATCGGAACAAAGCTGGAGGTAAAAAAGAAATTCGCCTTTGACGGCTCCCTTGAAATAAAAAGCGGCCGCCAGCCGGCCTTTACCATCAGCCGGCAACTGGCCGAAACCATCTTTGTAAAATATGACGCATAATAAACATAGCTACTCATCGCTGAGCGAGGTACACCAGAGTGTGGACACGACCCATCCTAAAAGAACGGGCTGGAGGAAGACACTTGCCTTCCTGGGCCCTGCCTACCTGGTGAGTGTGGGGTATATGGATCCCGGTAACTGGGCCACCGATCTCGCCGGCGGAAGCAAGTTTGGTTATAAACTGATCTGGGTATTGCTGATGAGCAACCTCATGGCCCTGCTCCTGCAAAGTATGTCGGCCCGGCTGGGCATTGTAAGGGGCCGTGATCTTGCACAAGCCAACCGGGAAACCTTTCCCCGCTATATTAATTATGCCTTTTACGGGCTGGCGGAGATCGCTATTGCCGCCACTGACCTTGCTGAGGTGCTGGGCATGGCCATCGGTATTCACCTGCTCACCGGCCTGCCCATTCTCTGGGGAGTGGTCATTACCGTGCTGGATACATTTCTCTTCTTACTCCTCCAGCGGCTGGGCATGCGGAAAATGGAGGCCTTCATCATCGCCCTTGTGGCCGTGATCGGTCTTTCCTTCCTGGTGGAAATACTGCTGGCGAAGCCAAACCTCGGTGAGGTCGCCAGCGGGTTTGTTCCTTCGATCCCCAATAATGAAGCGCTGTATATCGCCATCGGGATCATCGGTGCCACCGTCATGCCGCATAACCTTTACCTGCATTCTGCCCTGGTGCAGACAAGAAAATTCAAACGGGATGACCGGAGTATAAAAAGAGCCTTAAAACTAAATGTGATCGACAGCGCCATAGCCCTGAACCTGGCCTTTTTCGTCAATGCAGCCATCCTTGTGCTGGCAGCAGCTGTTTTCTTCAAGACCGGGCGCACAGATGTGGCGGAGATCAAACAGGCGCATGAACTGCTGTCGCCCATGCTGGGCACCACCCTGGCTCCCACTCTTTTCGCCATCGCCCTGATCGCATCCGGGCAGAGCTCCACCATCACCGGTACGCTGGCAGGCCAGATCGTAATGGAAGGCTACCTGCACCTGCGCATCAACCCCTGGGTACGCCGCCTGCTGACAAGGCTCATCGCTATCATACCCGCCATACTGGTGATCGTGATCAACGGTGACCAGGACATCGACAGCCTGCTGGTATTAAGCCAGGTCGTTTTGAGCCTGCAGCTGGGTTTTGCCATTATTCCGCTGATACATTTTACCAGTGATAAAAAAACGATGGGCAAGTTTGCCATCCGGCCACTCATCATTGTACTGGCTTCCCTGATCACGGCTATCCTGGTGTACCTGAACATCCGGATGGTGGTGGAACAGGCTGCGGCTTATTTTCAGTCATCCGACAGTATTTTCTGGAAAGCGGTGATCATTCTCTCGGGCCTCATCTATGTCTTCCTGCTGCTGATCGCTATTTTCTATCCCCTGGTTAAAAAACAGAAGACCATCCCGGTACAACAGATACATGCTGATGCGGCCATCCTGGATGATATTGAAAAACCACAGCATGAAAAGATCGCGGTGGCCCTCGACTTCAGTAAGAACGATGCAAAACTGATCTCCTATGCCCTGGGGCAGGGACACCGGCTGACCCGGTATATCCTTATCCATATCGTGGAAAGCGCCGCCACCCGGCTGATGGAAAAAGAAACCGATGACCTGGAAACAAGAAGGGACCAGGAACAACTCGACCTGTACATTGACCAGCTGAAGGAAAAAGGCATTCTTGCAACGGGGATGCTGGGCTTCAATGAACGGGCAAAGGAAATTGCAAGGATCGTGAAGGAATCAAATGCAGACATGCTGGTTATCGGGGCGCACGGGCACAGCGGTATCAAAGATTTTATTTACGGACAAACCGTGGATGCCGTACGGCATGAACTAAAAATACCGGTGCTGGTGGTGAATGTTTAGTTGTAGGGCCGTCACTTTTTTCCCAGGTTATTTTCAAACCCGGAATATTAAACGGCTTTCTTTTCCCGGAGTAAATGTTTGAACCGGCTGAAGGTTTCCGGTTTGATATTGAGATAGCTGGCCAGGTATTTCTGCGGCACCCGCTGCAGTAATTCCGGGTTCCTGGTTACAAACTGGATGAAGCGTTCACGGGGTGTCAGTTTTACCAGCTGCATCTGCCACCGGTCTTTCAGTACCATCGTATGCGTGATCACCAGCCGGCCGAGGTGCTCCATTTTTTTTGACTGATCAAAGATGCTTACCAGGTTGTCATAACTCAGCGACGCCACAATGCTGGGCTCTATCGCTTCCACGATATACTCTGAGGGGGTGCGGCTGTGAAAAGATTCCTGGCTGTGGATAATGTGCCCCTCAAACGATATCTGGGTATTGATCTCTGTCTTTCCTTTCAGGTAATATTTCCGGATCAGACCACGGCTGATAAAATTGAACCAGTTCTCAATTTCGCCGGCATTGGTCAGCCTTGCTTTCTTGTCAAATTTCCGGATGGTGATATAAGGCAGCAGGAAGGCAGAAAACTCCTCTTCGGAAAGGGCAATGAATTTGTTCAGGTAGGCATAAAAAGCTTTGTGCGCATCCATAGCTGAAAGGAGCTATAAGTTACAGCACCGGTTGATTCAGGTCAAGTTTTTATACCTGATTTAGGTGTTTTCACCTACTTCCAGGCCAGCTTTTTCAGCCGGCTGAAGGTCTCTGGTTTGATGTTCAGGTAACTGGCCAGGTACTTCTGCGGCAATCGCTGGATCATATGCGGGTGATGGGCGAGGTAGTCGAAGAAGAGTTCACGGATCGGTTTGGAAGCCCTTGAATATCTTCTTTCATCCTTTTTGATATACATGGCTGTCAGGAGCAGGCGGCCCAGTCTTTCTCCATGAGGAAATTTATCCAGCGCCTCTTCCATCTTATCAAACCGGAGCGATACCAGCAGGGTGGCTTCCAGTGCTTCCACTGCCGCCAGGGAAGGTTTACGGGTAAGAAAGGAAAGTTCTGAATTCACTACATGCCCTTCGGTGGCAAGCTGAAGGGTATGTTCCCGCTTTTGCACCCGGATGTATTTTCTTGCCAGCCCGGAGAGCACCATGTTAAGGTAGTCATCCACTTCACCTTCCTTAACGATCATGGCCCGGCGGGCAAATTTTCTTATCTCGCAATATTGCAAGAGGAGGTGCAGGTCTTCAATGGTCAGTTCAGGCATAAACGCCTGGAAGTAGCGCAGGGCCGTTTCCATCAAATGATGGCTGATATGGTTTTTGACGTCAGGCCGCATGGTTATGATTGTTCTTTTTTTGCCTGCGGAGCAGGTGTTTCATCCGGCTGAATGTTTCCGGCTTGATACGCAGGTAAGAGGCCAGGTGTTTCTGCGGCACCCGTTGCAGCAGATCGGCCTGCTTTTCAAAAAACTGAATGAACATTTCCCGGGGCGTGAACCGGACGCTGTTAAGAATATTCCATTCCTGCTGCATGAGGAAATGTGCAGTGAGCACCCTGCCAAAGCGTTCCCATTTCCGGTCGCTCCGGTACAGTTCTTCCAGCTTGCCCTTATGAATGGAGATCAGGGTACAGGGCTCCATGGCCTGGAGGCAGTAGTGGGAAGGGGCACCGGTGAAAAAGGAAGTAACCGAACCTGTAATGGTATTCTCACTGATAATATCGGTGGTCACCTCCTGTTTGCCCTTGTAGAAGTACTCTCTGATCAATCCTTTTACCACAAAGTAAAGGTGGAGTTCGGCGTCGCCGGCATTGGTAATAATGGCTCGTTTTTTAAAATGCACTACTTCTGACCGGTGCTTCAACTCGGCAAGATCATCCGGGGGAAGCACCAGGAAACGCTCAAGGAAATGTTGCAATGCCTGGTAGTGATCCATTATCCACAGGAAGGTTATCGGTTATCAGAATCAATCGGCAGTAAGCACAGCAATGTAAGTCAAAATCCGCATCCAAAAAATGATGTATAAAAACTTCTTTTAAGTACGTTTGCATCCAAAATAAATCAAGCATGTCAGCAAAAATCAAAGTGGCCAACCCGGTGGTGGAACTGGATGGCGATGAAATGACCCGCATAATCTGGAAGTTCATCAAAGACAAACTCATTCTCCCCTACCTCGATATCGATATCAAATATTACGACCTGGGTATTGAATACCGTGACCAGACCGACGACCAGGTGACGATTGACGCTGCCCATGCCATCAAACAATACGGCGTGGGAATCAAGTGCGCCACCATCACCCCCGATGAAGCAAGGGTAAAAGAATTCAACCTGAAACAGATGTGGAAGAGCCCGAACGGCACGATCCGGAACATACTGGACGGAACGGTTTTCCGGGAACCCATCGTGATCAGTAATGTGCCCCGGCTGGTTACCAACTGGACTGCCCCGATCATCGTAGGCCGTCATGCTTTTGGTGATCAGTACCGTGCCACCGATTTCGTGGTGCCGGGCAAAGGGAAACTGACCGTGAAATTCGAAGGAGAAGACGGTAAGGTGATCGAGCATGAAGTATTTACCTTCAAAGGCGGCGGTGTGGCGCTGAGTATGTACAACACTGATGAAAGCATCCAAGGTTTTGCCCGGAGCTGTTTCAATATGGCACTTAGTAAAAAATGGCCGCTCTACCTCAGTACAAAGAACACGATCCTGAAAAAATATGACGGCCGTTTCAAAGACATCTTCCAGGAGATCTATGTAAATGAATTCAAGCCGCAGTTTGAGGCGGCCGGGATCGTTTATGAGCACCGCCTGATCGATGATATGGTGGCCAGCGCCCTGAAGTGGAATGGCAACTTTGTATGGGCCTGTAAAAACTATGACGGCGATGTACAGAGTGATTCTGTTGCCCAGGGCTTCGGTTCACTCGGGCTGATGACCTCCGTACTGGTAACACCGGATGGCAAAACCATGGAAGCCGAGGCTGCCCATGGTACCGTAACCCGCCACTTCCGCGACCACCAGGCCGGCAAACCTACCAGCACAAATCCTATTGCCAGCATCTTTGCCTGGACAAGAGGTCTTGCCTTCCGGGGCAAACTGGACAGCAACCAGCCACTGATCGATTTTGCCAATGCACTGGAAGCCGTTTGTATTGAAACCGTGGAAGAAGGTAAAATGACAAAGGACCTGGCCGTATGTATCCATGGTAATAAAGTAAGCCACGGGGATCATTATTTGTATACGGAGGAATTCCTGGATGCAATTGACCAGAACCTGAAGAAAAAACTCGGCTGATCATAAACCTGATCTTCGTTAGGCCCCGGTGCAAAAGCCGGGGCTTTTTTATGCCCCTCGTTGTACCCGTCCATATGGAAGTGCCAAAACAGTTTTCCGGGTTCCGTACTTAAGAAATAACTTCAGTACCTGCAATAGCTAAAAAAATTTTTTATGAAAGAATTCATGCTGTACATCCGCAATGCCGGCGATGCAAAAAAAGCATTATCGGCTGATGACCACCTGGCTTTTGTAAAAGGCTGTGAAGTATATATCACAGGGCTTAAGGCAGGCCATAACCTGATAGCTGCCCAGCCGCTGATGCGGGAGGGCGTCGTGCTAAAAAAAACTGGTGATGAATGGGAAATGACAGCGACAAACCCTGATGGCGAAACACAGGTTGGTTATTACCATATCCAGGCAGATACCCTGGAAGAAGCGATCCGGATAGCGAAAGCCAATCCTGAATTTCAGTATGTCCCTTCTGCCAGTATTGAAATTCACCAGGTAAAGACAAAAGAAGAGAAAACCAACTTTGTATATCCGAAATGAAGCCGGGAACAACCAAAGCCATATGGGTTCTTCGCCTCGCCGGGCTTTTAAAAGCCGTATTCCTTGTTTTCCTGTTCGTCCTGGACCGGTACAAGCATAAATTAATACAGGAAGACAGCGGACCCCGTTTTCTGAGCGGGTTGAAAATCGATCTCCCCTTTTATTTTTTTGCCCTGGGATATACTGTAATGGCCTGTTATTTCTTCAGCCTGGTGGCCAGTAATGCGGCCGCCTGGCGGCCCTGTTCAGGTCCCGGAAGATTTTACCGGCGTAAGCAGGCCGGTGTATGGATAATAGCCGTGGAGGTGATCCTGCTCATCGCCGGTTGTGTTGCAGCAGTTATCCAGTTCCATGACGCTTTTGAGCCAGGAAACAAAGGCCTTGTTGACCGGGTTTTCCATTTCTTCCTGGATACAAAGAATACTGAAAAATTGATCCGGGCCGGCAAATTGGAGGCCCTGAATATGCTGCTTCCGGTGATAGCATCATTGCTACTACTTATTGCATTCCGGAAAATAACAAAGGCCCTGGCTGAACAATGCGCTGATGTAGACAATTTACGGCTGCAGGAACCCACTGCATGATGATTCGTTGATTCAAACCCCTGTAAAATGAGAGAGCTCGTTCTTATGGTACATGTTTCATTAGATGGTTTTGTCGCCGGTTCCAAAGGTGAACTGGATGGTTTTCCCGGCGGCCAGGAAAATCTTGCCTTTGTAACAAGGATCTGCAAAAAAGGGAACACGATTTTGTTTGGCCGCACTACCTATGAATTACTGAATGATTACTGGACAGGGGCCCGGGATAAACCCGGAGCCACCCCTGAAGAGGTGGCTTACTCCCGGTGGTATATAAAAGCCGGTAAGATCGTGGTATCATCCGCCACGAAGACGAAGGACCCGAACACCATCGTGTGGAGAGAAAACCTCATTGACCGGGTAAAGGCGATGAAGCAGGAAACAGGTAAAGCCATCATCATCTTTGGAAGCCCCTCCGTTTCCCTGCAACTGATGCGGGAAAACCTGATCGACACCTACTGGATCTTCATCAACCCGGTTCTCTTCGGCTCCGGCATTCCTTTGTTTTTAAATGATACGCTGAAAACGACCTTCCGCAGGGGACAGGTAAAGAAGTTTGCCAATGGTGAAGTTGCGATCGAGTATAATAAAATTAAGGGGTGACGGTGGTTCCGTTTTTATCCCGGTCTGTTTTCACTGATCGCCTTGTTCAGCCAGCTGAGGATACCGGGCATCTGATCAGGTCTGAACCACTGGATTGCACTATCCCTTTTAAACCAGGTCATCTGGCGTTTGGCATACTGGCGGGTATGGGTCTTTATTTCTTCAACTGCTTTTTCGTAAGGGATCTTTCCGGCGAGATGTTCAAACAATTCAGCATATCCCACCGTTTGCAGCGCATTCAAATGCCGGTATGGCAGCAGGCCGGCTGCTTCATTTAATAATCCCGCCTGCATCATTGCATCCACCCGGGCATCGATACGGCGGTTCAGTTCCTCTCTCGGCAATTCAATCCCGATCTTAATGATGTTGAAATCCCGTGCTGCTTTCTCCCCTTTACGAAATGAAAGGATACTCTTCCCGGTGCTTTCGGCCACTTCGAGGGCCCGCATCATCCGCTGCGGGTTTTGTATCTCGCCCGCTGCATAGAATGCCGGGTCTTTCTTTTTTACTTCTTCCTGCAGCCAGGCAAGGCCTTCCTGATCGTATTGTGCACTGATCTGCTCCCGTATGCCGGGTTTTATATCCGGTATCTCATCCAGGCCTTCACAGAAGGCTTTTATATAAAGGCCGGTACCTCCCGCCATCACCACCACATCGTGCTGCTGAAACAATTCCTTTACCTTCCCGAGGGCATATTGTTCAAATACAGCTGCAGTGACGTCCTCTTCAATGCTGTGTGATGCAATAAAATAATGTGGTACTTCCTTCAGTTCCTTTTCAGAGGGCCTGGCCACCCCTGTGTTCAGTTCCCTGAAACATTGCCGGCTGTCTGCAGAAATAACAGCGGTATGAAAATGGCGGGCTGCCTGTATGGCGATAGCTGTTTTGCCAACAGCAGTGGGGCCGCAGATGATGATAACTGTCTTTTGTTGGCGGGAACGCAATAATTACCAATTATGCATTATTGACTCATGCTTCTTCATCGCCTTCGGTGGTATCTTCTCCTAAGCTTACATCTTCTCCTTCTTCATCCTTCTCCCCAAATCCTTCCGCCGCATTGGTGAGGTCGTATTTCTCTTCCACGTCGGCGAATTTTTCTCCCAGCAGGCCTTTGGTGCCGTACTGGCTCGGGGCAATGCCTTCGGTCCTTGATATGGCCGGGTAAGTGATCTTCGGGTTCTCTTCCTTAGTTACGTTGATGAGTTCCACCAGGAAGGTCCAGTTCTTATTGAAGTCATACTGGTAAATGAACCGCTGGTTGGTATCCCGTATTTCGGACCCGATGATGGTGTCGGCCATGATGAGCGGCGGCACTTTATATTCCTTGTCGTATGGCTCCAGTGATATCTCACGGCCACGCTGCCAGTGATCATTGCTGCGGTAGAAAGTCGCCTTGTGTTTATTGTCGAATTCATACGACTTCAGTATCGTATCGTGCAGGTCTTTGAAAGTTTGTGTATGCCGGATCACCACATCGCGGTACACACTTTCATCCTCTTCGAAATATATCCTGAATTTTAATATTGCCATGAAACAAAATTAGGTTTTTGCGCCGGATTATACATTCCGTTGCCGTAAAACCAGGGGCCCTGTTTACGGGAAAAGAAATTATTTTACCGGTTGCAGGCCCAGCTCACGGCCCTTCTCCAGCATATAGGCATGTGCCGCTTCATAGGTATTAGGAATGATCCCGTCAAGCATGGCATCTTTTAAGGAGTCTTTAATGATGCCCACCGGTTTTGAAGGCGGCAACCCGAAGGTTTCCATGATCAGCTCGCCGGAAATAGGTGGCTGCCAGTTACGGATATGGTCTTTTTCTTCCACCTCCCTGCACCGCTGGCGCACCAGCCGGAAATTATCCAGGTAGCGTTTTACCTTTTGTTTATTCCTGGAAGTGATATCGGCCCCGCAGAGCAGCATCAGCGATTCAAAATCATTTCCGGCATCAAACAACAGCCTCCTGATAGCGGAGTCCGTGATATTCTCTTTGGTAAGGCTGATAGGGCGCAGGTGCAGTTCCACCATCTTTTTTACAAACCGCATATCCTCGTGCAAAGGAAGCTTCAGCTTCGCAAAAATTTTCGGCACCATCCTTCCGCCCACCACTTCATGTCCGTGAAAGGTCCAGCCATGCCCTTCTTCGAATCGTTTGGTGACAGGCTTGGCAATGTCATGCAACACGGCTGCCCAGCGCAGCCAGAGGTTATCACTGTTTGCCGAGAGGTTATCCAGCACCTGCAGGGTATGATAGAAATTATCTTTGTGCCCGTACCCGTCTACATATTCGGCGCCTGCCAGGTCCACCATTTGCGGAAAGATATAGTGCAGTAATCCCGAGCGAAAAAGAAGGTCAAACCCGACGGAAGGTTTTTCTGCCAGGATGATCTTGTTCAGTTCATCCGTTATCCGTTCCTGTGAAATGATAGTGATCCGGTCCTTTGTTTCCTTTATACCCTTCCATGTTTTTTCGTCGATCGTAAATCCAAGCTGTGTGGCAAACCGGATGGCCCGCATCATGCGCAGCGGATCATCACTGAAGGTACGGGCCGGGTCAGCCGGGGTACGGATGATCCTGGCCGCCAGGTCGGCCACCCCATTGAACGGATCGATCAGGGTGCCGTAATCATCTTTATTAAGGCTGACAGCAAGGGCGTTGATGGTAAAATCCCGTCGCTCCTGGTCATCGCGGATCGTACCGGGCTCCACTTCCGGCTTGCGGGAGTTTCGCTGGTAACTTTCTTTCCTTGCGCCTACAAATTCCAGGTCAAACCCATCTTCCGCTTTTATATGTGCCGTACCAAAGTTTTTGAAATAATCCACGTGCGGCACAGGACTCAGGTGTTTTGCTGTTTGCTTCGCCAGTTCAATAGCATCCCCGGCACATACAAAATCCGCATCCTTTGTTGGCCGGCCCAGTAATTTATCACGAACAAACCCTCCTACCAGGTAGGTTTCCCAGCCCAGTGTGGCAGCGGCGGCGGCCACCTTCTCCAGCAGTGCCAGTTCTTCTTTTGTACAATTGATATCCATTCCGGGCAAAGATAAACGGAAGAAAATTAGGGTCGCAGCACCACCACCTTACCGTTATCCCACCGGATGACGGAAGAAGGCTGTGCAGGATTGTTATCGTCCTGCCTGTACCGGACGATATAATCGACACCCTGTTTTACCGGTTCCGATATCGCTGAAAAGATGCCGGGGGCAGGTTCACCGGAAATATTGGCGGAAGTAGATACCAGTGGTTTCCTGAACCGCCTGATCAGGTTTTTGCAAAATACATCGGCACAGATACGGATACCAATGCTGCCATCCGGCGCCGCCAGGTTGCCGGCGAGGCCAATGGCGCCCTCATATATCACGGTGGTGGGCTTCGCGGCTGTTTGCAGGTAATCAAATACAGCCAGGTCGGGTGCGGCCGTGTAGTGCAAGATATCCCGTTCATCTGCGACCAGTACGATCAGCGCCTTGGAATCTGCTCTTTGTTTGAGCGCATATACTCTCTCCACTGCTTTTTCATTGGTGGCATCGCAACCGATCCCCCACACCGTATCAGTCGGGTAAAGGATCAGGCCGCCCGTTCTGAGCACCGCCAGGCATTTTTCTATATCCTGTTCAAAATTCATGGTGTAACTGCCGTATGTTTTAAAACTTCGCTGACGATCTTTTGTTCATCAAGCCGCAGCAGGCATTCGGGAAGCCCATACTTTTTACAGGTATTGCTCACACAAGGTTCACAATCCAGTTGTCCCAGCCTGATCACGGTGCAAAGGTCTTTATTAAAAGGTGCCGTATTATTTTCATTTCCTGCACCAAAAAGTACGACGACGGGGGTTCCCAGGGCATTGGCCAAATGAGCAGGACCGCTGTCGGTACTCAGCAGGACCCGGGCTGACTGCAACAGGGCTGCCAGTTCGGTAAGCCCGGCTGTACCGGCCGGCAGCCGGATATCTTTTTTATTGTCCAGGGAATCATATACTGCCTGAACATGAGCAAAGTCCTTGGGTCCGCCAATAAGAAGCAGGGGATTGCCGCAGCTTCTTCTTACGGCATTGATAATCCGAATGGCTTTTTCTGCCGGCAAACGCCGGGAGGTGGCTTCTGAATTGATATTGATGACTACGTGGTCTGTCCTTTCATTGCCCATACGGTTCAGTGTGACAGGAACCTTACCGGATGTGTTGCCGGTAAACCTGTCGAGCAGGGCAAGATATTCCTCCACCCGGTGCAGGCCTTTCGGTTTTGAATACGCTGTTGTGAGGAAGATGCCCCGGCCCTCTTTTTTATACCCGATCCTTTTTGCGGCCCCGCTGTAAAAGGCCATCACGGCAGAGGAGAGCGAATCCGGAAGACAGAAGAAAAGATCATATGGCTTTTCCTTCCGGATCATCTTTCCGAATGTCCGGGCCCCGGTCAGCCCTTTATATTCTTCCTTTGAAAAAACATAGTGCCGGTTGTGAGCAGGAAAAAATGCAGTCAGCGGTTCAAACCCTTTCTTCACGATCAGGTCTGTATCCGCACCCGGGTAACACTCCCTGACCGCCTGCACAAAGGCTGCACTCATGACCATATCACCAAGCCAGTTCGGAAGACGGATGAGAATATTCATGTGTACAAAAGTAACTGCGAACAGCTAAAGAATGACAAACAGGAAGGGCCGGCTTTAACTACTGAATTGACTATTCATTACATTCGCAGCAAAACTGAAGCAAATGAAAGAACAGGTACTTGAAGCATGGGCAAACCGGGAATTATTAAAAGAGGATAAATACAGCAATGCTGTAAGGGCGGTAATCGAAGAAGTGGACAAGGGACGGTTGCGGGTGGCTTCCCCGGAAAATGGCAGCTGGGTGCTGAATGAATGGGTGAAACAGGCGATCCTGCTCTATTTTGGAATACAGCCCATGCAGACCTGGGACCTGGCACCCTTTGAATTCTATGACAAGATGCTGCTGAAGAAAAATTATAAAGAGCTTGGTGTAAGGGCCGTACCGCATGCCGTGGCCCGCTATGGTGCCTACCTGGCCAAAAACGTAGTGCTGATGCCAAGCTATGTCAATATCGGCGCCTATGTGGATGAAGGAACCATGGTGGATACCTGGGCAACGGTGGGCAGCTGCGCACAGATCGGCAAAGGTGTGCACCTGAGTGGCGGTGTGGGTATCGGCGGTGTGCTGGAACCATTACAAGCCTCCCCCGTGATCATTGAAGACGGTTGTTTTATCGGCAGCCGCTGTATCGTGGTGGAAGGAGTGATCGTGGAAAAAGAAGCCGTACTGGGAGCCAATGTGGTGCTGACACAATCAACAAAGATCATTGATGTAAGCAGCACCGAACCGGTGGAAATGAAAGGCCGTGTACCTGCCCGGAGTGTGGTGATACCCGGTTCCTATACAAAGAAATTCCCGGCAGGAGCGTTTGGAGTCGGCTGCGCCCTGATCATCGGGCAGCGCAAGCCCAGCACCGATCTGAAGACAAGTCTCAACGATGCCCTGCGTGATTTTAATGTGAGTGTGTAGGGCAGCGAAGTACAACAGGGTAGTCCATAAAGAAAGGGTCCCGCCTGCGGGACCCTTTCTTATACGTAATAAGTGATATTATTCTTTCACCACCTTCACGCTGGTCTCTTTTCCGGCATACATCACTTTGATGATGTACAAACCGGAAGGTAACCGGGAAACATTCAGTTGTGTAAGCGAACCGGCGGAACGCTGCTGCTGTACCAGTTTGCCATAGGCATCGAATACTTTGATATCAGCAACCCCTTCCGGCTGATCGATCCGGATATTCACTTTGTCGGAAACCGGGTTAGGGAATACGCTGACCTTATCGCCCGGAACCAGGCCTTCCATCTTGCTGGCGGTTCCCAGCTGCACTTTCAGTGTATAGCAGCTGGCAGCACTGTTGGCGCCATTATAGCCATATACCTGTGCATAATAGGTTCCTGCCGCAGCCGTATAGCTGATCGTCTCGCCGGATGTACCACCGGCCTGGGAAATGGCCACCTGGGTACCGGCGCTGTTCAGCAGTTTCAGGTCATAATCTGCCGGCAAGGTGGTGAGGGTAAGCGTGATCGTACCGCCATTTGTGATCACGAACTTATAGTTATCGATATCACCTGTCGGGCTGATCAGCCCGGTGATATTGGTGTTAAACGGAATAGTGGCGGCACCGGATGTCGTTCCGTTGGTTGAAACATCATAGCTGCTGGCGCAACCTGTAACGGCGGTGGCTGTTGCCGTAATAGTATAACAACTGGTACTGTTGGCCCCGTTGTAGCCGATCACTTTAAAGTAATAGGTACCGGCCGCCTGGTTATTCAGCGTTACGGTTTCATTCGAACTGGAAGTGGCACCTGATCCTATTTGTGTACCGGCACTGTTATATACATACAGGTCATAATCCTTACCACTGACACCGACGAGAGTGAATACATTATTAGTGGTGCCGGTAGTGGTGATCCTGAAGAAATCCACATCTGTGGTGGTGGTAATGGCCGCTGAATTTGCCACCCCGCTTGAAACGGCTGCTGCTGCCGCCTGTGTTTCATTCGGCTCAAAGGCTGTGCCGCAACCGGAGGCAGCCTGTGTGGTGAACTGTGCCTGTGTATAGGCACTGCTGCCGCCTGTGCAGTTTGTTCTGACCCTCCAGTCATAGAGGGTAGAAGCAGATAAACCACTGAGGTTAACAGAAACAGCGGTGGTGCCGGTAGCAGCATTGGTCCAGGTGGAGGAAGCATTCGCTTTGTAGTCCACATCATATGAGCTGGCACCGCTCACGGCTGTCCAGCTTACGGTGGCGGCAGAAGAGGTAACGCCGGCGGATGTCAGCCCGGCAGGTGCATTGCAGGTCACAGCAGATTGTGTGGTGAACTGTGCTGATGCGTAGGCACTGCTGGCACTGCTACAGTTGGCCCTCACCCTCCAGTCATACAAGGAACCGCTTGTAAGGCCGCTCAGGTTTACAGAAGTGGAAGTGGTAGCTGTCGCTGCATTCGTCCAGGTTGATGAGGAATTGAGTTTGTAGTCCACATCATAATTATTGGCCCCGCTCACGGCTGTCCAGCTCACGGTGGCCGCCGTGGTGGTCACACCGGATGCACTAAGCCCTGACGGCGTACCGCAGGATGAACCGGATGTGATGGTAAAGTTTGCATTGGATATATCAAAGAAGATATTGCCAACCGCTTCTACCTTGATCCGGGCCGTGGTTGTAGGTGTGTTCGGAACAGTGATCACCTCCGTACCGTCATTGGGTGTGCTGGCGATCAGTGTGGAGAAGGTATTACCCCCGTCAGTGGAGAGGGAGATCTTCACATTGGCACAGCTTACCGGGGCGGCTGTTGTATTGTTAACCGACCAGGTTACAGTTTGTGCTGAGTTACCCGCCCATGATACGGCTGTATTGGGTGCTGTAACCGCAAAAGGTCCGGAGGTACTGGTAACGGTCACCACCATATCATCAAACTGTGTTTGCCCGACTGATATCGGGGCCGTGGAGCTGTACACCGCATTATCCCTTACGGTAAGCCGGAAGTTCAGGGTCCTGGAAACAGAGCTTAATGCTTCTGTGTTGGCACCGGCATCACCACCCGGCAAGGGACCGGAAACATTTTGCCCGGCGAGTATCGTTGCCAGTTTAGGGAATAATCGGGTTGGTGAAGTGGTGGGGCTGAAAGATATCCAGTTCGGGCCGGTGGCTTTGGTGGCACTGGCCACGCTGCTGGCCCCTGTTTGTGATGATGAGGCGCTGTTATTCTGTTCCCAGCAATAGGTCAGCACATCGCCGCTGTTGGCATCGGTCGCCGATCCGGTCAGGGCAAAAGGTGTGCTGATGGGAATGGTATAATCAGCACCGGCATTTGCCGTGGGCGTGGCATTAACGATCGTGGAGGTTACCGGGCATGTTTTAGCATTGATATTTGTCTGTATCTGTGCAATGGACGCTGCATGATAAATATCGATCGAGTGAGGGGCCAGGTCCTGGCTGGTGATGCCTGCATATCCCATGATCGTGATGCCGGAGCCGGGTTCTACATTCACCCCGGTCCCTTCATTGCTCATGGAGAAGGTATGATTGGCGCCGAGCTGGTGGCCGACTTCATGCACCACGTAATCGATATCAAAATTATCGCCCTGCGGAATACCGTCGGCCGGTGAAGTGAAGCCGCTCCCTTTCTGATTATTGGTACAAACGCAGCCGATACAACCGGCATTACCGCCGCCACCGGATGCACCGAACAGGTGCCCGATGTCATAGTTGGCTTCCCCGATCACAGAAGTGAGGGTGGATTGCAACTCACCGTTCCAGGCTCCGCCGGCACCGGTGCTGGCTGGAGAATAAGGATCGGTAGCGGCATTGTAATAGAACACACTGGTGGTGCCGGCGATCAGGTTGAGGTGAAGGGCAAGGTCTTTTTCATAGACCCCGTTACAACGGGTAAGGGTGGCGTTGACCGCTGCCAGTACCAGTGAAGCCTGTGAGGCGCTGGTGGCCCCGAAGTAATTGGAATATTCTGCAGTAACGGACTGGGCAAGGCGTAATGTTTTCAGGTCACCGCCGGACCGGTTGGCTGTATAATTCTCCACTCCTTCTTTAATGCCTGCGGCCAGTTGCTGATCGGGGGTGGAGCAGGTCCAGGGCAGACTGCCCTTGGTTCGTTGCGATCTGAATACCGCATATACGGTATGATCGGCGGAGTAAGGCTCAATGAATTCATTTTCCCTGTCTGTTCTGAATACCATGGTCTGAATACCCTGGGGGGAGAGGCTCAGCTTCAGGGTAGCGGCCCTGTCGGTGACCCCTTTTCCTGAATATGCCCTGATCTCAGGAAAACGTTCCTGCAGGGCCGGTTCAAAGTTGGAGGCCTCCACCACTTCAAATTGTTCTAACTGCCCGTCGGCATTGGGCAGTGAAATGATGGCGGAATGCAACGGTGCATTGTTCCCGGCCACGGAAAAAAGTTTTTGACGCAGAGCAGTGGCGTCAAGGTTGAACAGTTTGAATTCTTTCGGGAAGGAAAGTCTCGAAACTGCTTTGTCGGTTGTGATTCTGTCTGTGCTGGTGCGGGCCGCCCAATAGTTTTCCTGGGCCATAGCCGCCTGCACCAATGGTAAAGACAGCATGAATAATAAAAATTTTTTCATACAGCTTTAAGTCTTTTGTGTGTGGTAAAAAATTAATTGGCTTCCGAATATAAATGAATAAGACAAACACCCATTAGTATAAATACGTGTAAAACAACACTTGTTGATAAGTTATCAGCAGGGAAATAAGATGGGGTACCGGCCGGCCGGGATGGCTACTGGTATCCCGGTAAAAGACTTACAAGGATACTCTTAAAAATGTATGGTCATGGATTTTATTCTTGTCCTGCATCCGCTTATATTTGCATCCCCTTGCCCGGATGGCGAAATTGGTAGACGCACCGTCTTCAGGTGGCGGCGCCGCGAGGTGTGCTGGTTCGAATCCAGTTCCGGGCACCAAGCCTTCATTAACGATGAAGGCTTTTTTATTTGCGGTCTGGCAAACCGGTATCCCGCCCAATGACAAAGGCCCCTTCCGGAGCCTTTGTCGAATTCGTTGATCTGAAAAATTATATTCCGCCGAAACTGCCGGGGGATGGGATGATCTGGAAGTCGTCGTTCTCGATCATTTCAATATTCATGATAAACCCTTCGTCTACTTTCACCATTACTTTCTCTTTTGTGGTCTTGCGGAAACCGGCTTTCTCAAATACAAATTTATAGGTGCCGGGTTTCAGGTCATCGAAGGAGAACATGCCGTCCTCATCGGTTACGATCACCTTTTCCTTTTTGGTAACGTTGTATACGGTAATGCTGACATCCTTCAGCGGCTTCTTTGTATCGGCGTGCACCACCGTGCCGGTCACATCTTCTTTGTCTTTACCACAGGTTGTCCCGGGACCGGGGTCAGCTGCCTTTACGGCCAGGAAACCCAGCAGGCAGAAACCAAGCAGAAAAAGTTTTTGTTTCATCTTACAGGTTTGAATGGTTTAGAAAATAACCTTTCAGCACACATAAAACCCGAAATAAAAATGGTGACCTGATAAAATTAAAGCATTTTAACCGGATTGGCCAAACCGTCCATAAATTCATTCCACACCTGCTTTACGATTTCGCCCGCAGGTAAAATAGTATCGAGCAGGGCGGCTGCCTGTCCTATTTCGAGTTCCCCCTCTTCCAGATCCCCTTCGAACATTCCTTTTTTAGCCCTGGCCCGGCCCAGCAGGTTTTTCAATTCTTCCACACCGGCCCCTCTCCCCTCCGCTTCCTGCACCTGCTGATAGAATTTGTTTTTTATCAGCCTGACCGGTGTCAGCTGCTTCAGGGTAAGCTGGGTGTCTCCTTCCCGGGCCTGCACCACGGCATTCTTGAAATGGATATGAGAAGAGGCTTCTTCACTGGCCACAAAGCGGCTGCCCATCTGCACCCCTTCTGCTCCCAGCACCATGGCCGCCAGCATCTGCCGTCCGTTCACGATTCCGCCCGCTGCTATTACGGGTATCGCTACCGCTTTGGTTACCGCCGGTATCAGTACCAGGGAAGTGGTTTCTTCCCGGCCGTTATGCCCGCCGGCTTCAAACCCTTCCGCCACCACTGCATCACAACCGGCCTCTTCTGCCTTCCCTGCGAATTTGGAAGAACTGACAACATGGACCACGGTGACGCCTTTTTCCCTGAGCACACCCGTCCATGTCTTCGGGTTACCGGCCGAAGTGAAAACGATCTTCACGCCTTCTTCAAGAATGATGGCAATATGTTTGTCGATATCCGGGTAAAGAAGGGGCACATTCACCCCAAAGGGCCGGGTGGTTGCCGCTCTGCATTTGCGGATATGCTCCCGCAAGACATCCGGGTACATCGATCCGCTGCCTATGATCCCCAGTCCGCCGGCCTTACTCACTGCACTGGCGAGCCGCCATCCGCTGGCCCAGATCATCCCGGCCTGGATGATGGGATATTCAATACCGAAAAGTTTTGTAATACGGTTGGAGAAAGCAGTCATGAGTCCTTCATCTTTAGTCAGATAAAGATAGGCAATGGCTGAAGACCAACGGTTACCCGTTCTTTACCCGAGGTCAATGCTGGTATTATCACCGATACTGAGGGTGCGGCTTTCGCCGTGAAGGTTGGTATCGCTGCCGATCACCGATTCGTTGAGTACAATATCAAACAAAGTGGAAAATGAGCCGATGATCGAATCCCGGACGATTGAATAATCTATGGAGCTGTTGTCCCCGATGGCCACATTGGGGCCGATGATGGAATTCCGTATGTGGCACCCTTCCCCGATACTCACAGGCGGGATGATCACTGTATTCTCATACCGGGAAACATCCACTACCGGCGCAAACTTCTTGAGCAGGGTCGCATTTGATTCGAGCAGTGTTTCTTTCCTGCCGCAATCAAACCAGTTTTCAACTTTGAAACATTTGAACTTTGACCCCATCTTTATCATGCAGTCCAGCGCATCGGTCAGGCTGTATTCGCCGTGGGTGCGTAATCCCTGGCGGATATTGCTTTCCAGGCATTGAAACATTTGTTCTGTTTCCCTGATCTTGTAAATACCCACCATGGCCATGTTTGATTTGGGTATCTGCGGTTTCTCCACCACCCGGCTGATGAAGCCATCCTCTTCGATCTCTGCCACTCCAAATTCACGGGGATCATCTACTTTACGGACACCGATCATGGAATAAGGGCTTTCCACCACTTCCCGGATATTGTATTCACAAATGGTATCACCCAGTACCACGATCACTTCATCCGTACCGGTAATATTGCGGGTAAGGCGGATGGCATGGCCAACCCCCTGCCTGTCGACCTGGTGCACATAATGTGCTTTGATATCCGGGTATTTATGATTCACATAGTCCTGGATCTTTTCACCCAGGTAGCCCACGATAAAAATGAATTCCTGGATACCCGCCTCTTTCAGCTGGTCTACGATGATGCTTAATACAGTTTTACCGGCAAGGGGAATTAGGGCCTTGGGCTGCGTATAACTATGCGGACGCAGCTTGGTGCCTGCGCCGGCTACTGGTATGATCGCTTTCATGAATTACGCATGGTGGTTTAGCCGGTGATCAGCCACAGCTAACCCGGCCCGTAAGTTACTAATCAAAAGCCAGCGAAAGTAACACATTTATGATAAAAGCCCGCCAGGGGTTACTTTCGATATTTACCCCCTGCTCACTTAATTTTGCGCCATGCAAAAAGATACCCAGGTTTTTGACCTCCTCCGGAAAGAGCTCGACCGTCAGCGAAATGGCATTGAACTGATCGCCTCCGAAAATTTCACCTCCTTACAGGTTATGCAGGCAATGGGCACCGTGCCTACCAACAAGTATGCGGAAGGTTATCCGGGCCGCCGGTATTATGGCGGTTGCGAAGTAGTGGATGAAATTGAAACCATCGCAATCGACAGGCTGAAAAAAATATTCAACTGCTCCTGGGCCAATGTACAACCACACAGCGGTGCCCAGGCAAATGCTGCGGTCTTTCTTGCCGTAATGAAACCCGGCGAAAAATTTCTCGGGCTGGACCTGAGTATGGGCGGACACCTGACCCATGGCAGCCCCGCCAATTTCAGCGGTAAAACCTACCATGCCATTCATTATGGGGTAACAAAAGAGGGTATCGTGGATTATGATCAGCTGGAAGCAAAGGCCCGGGAAGAAAAACCGAAGATGATCATCTGCGGTGCCTCTGCTTACAGCCGTGACTGGGACTATCAACGTATCCGGGCCATAGCCGATGAGATCGGCGCTGTTGTTTTTGCTGATATTGCCCACCCGGCCGGGCTGATCGCTAAAGGGTTGCTCAACGATCCGTTCGATCATTGCCACATCGTTACGTCCACCACGCATAAAACGCTGCGTGGCCCCCGTGGCGGTATCATCATGCTCCGGCACGATTTTGAAAACCCCTGGGGCATCAAAGACCCGAAAGGAAACCTCCGCACCATGAGTTCCTTGCTGGACCTTGCCGTGTTTCCGGGCTCGCAGGGCGGACCGCTGGAACATATCATTGCAGCCAAAGCCGTTTCCTTCGGGGAGATCCTTTCCGATGAGTTTACCGCCTATGGCAAACAGATCATCCGTAATGCACAGGCGATGGCGAAGGCCTTTGTCGGCCTGGGCTATAACCTGATCAGCAATGGTACGGACAACCATCTTATGCTTATTGACCTGCGGAATAAGAATATCACCGGTAAAAAAGCACAGGAGACACTTGATAAAGCTCACATCACTGTAAACAGAAACGCTGTACCTTTTGATGACAAATCACCCTTTATCACCTCCGGTATCCGTGTGGGTGTACCGGCAGTAACCACAAGGGGGATGAAAGAAGCGGATGTGGAAACCGTAGCTTCCCTGATCGATAAAGTGCTGATGCATGCAGAGGATGAAAAAGTGATCGCTGCCGTGAGCGGGGAAGTGAAAGCTTTCATGAAACAGTTTCCCCTGTACCCGGAACTTTGATAACAGGAAAATGAATCACCGGCCGGCTCATGGGCCTGCCTAAAAAATAAACGTATGATCCAGCGCCGTCAAACCCTCTGGCTGTTACTGGCCACTGTAGCCGCCCTGCTTAGTTTTATGTTTCCCTTCGTTACCGGAAAGGGGATCGTAAAGGGCGTGGAAGGTGATAAAATACTGAAAGGCGACAGCAGTTTCCTGCTGCTTATCGCCACCGGCGCTTCCCTTATCCTGTCGGCAGCGATCATTTTTCTTTATAAGGACAGGAAGCTGCAGATGCGGCTCTGCCTGGCCGGGCTGCTTCTTTCCATACTGATCATTGTGCTTTATATTTCTGAAATGAACAAGATGACAAAAAGCACACTGGCCCTTTTCTGCATCCTGCCATTTGCCATAGCAGCCGGTTATTTTTTGGCCTGGAGGGATATCCGCAAGGATGAAAAGCTGGTGAAGTCGCTTGACAAGTTGCGCTGACCGGGTTTTCCTGCGCCGAAAATCTCTAATCATTAACACAACGGATCACTAAGCGTATTCCCTGATTTTCGTTTTTGTGTTCTTCATTTAGTTGGATTTGACCGCTTTGGGTTATAGGTTTGAAATAATCCAATCAATCCTCGTTATGAAGAACTGTACCCTCTTCATCGCTTTTGTGCTTTGCTGCTCCGCACTTTCCGCACAGATCAATCCTGCCTCTCCCTGGGTATGGATGAAAGGTGATAATACCGTTGACCAATATGGTGTATATGGCACAGCAGGTGTCCCTGGTTCCTTAAACAAACCCGGTGCAAGGAATATTGCCAGTACCTGGCGGGATGCTGCGGGCAACCTCTGGATGCTCGGTGGCATGGGGCTGGGTAAAAGCAGTTCCGGTTTTCTTAATGACCTCTGGAAATTTGATCCGGTGGCCCTGAAATGGACCTGGGTAAACGGAGATGATGAACCGGAACAATATAGTGTGTACGGGACCAAAGGCGTACCCGCTGCACCGAATAAACCCGGTGGCCTTTATTCCGGTATCTCCTGGGTGGATAAGGATGGCAATTTCTGGTTGTTTGGCGGATACGGCTATACAGAAGATACTATCGGCCTGCTGAATACACTCTGGAAATATGATCTCGCCCAAAACGAATGGAAGTGGGTGAATGGCGATAAGACGGTAAACAGGACCGGTGATTACGGAACCCGGGGGGTGGCGGGCAGCACTACTAAACCCGGCGCCCGGTACTGCAGCATCAGCTGGACAGACAGCAATGGTGATCTCTGGCTGTTCGGAGGTTTCGGGTTTGGATCCGGACCCAACTGGGGTGCGTTGAATGATGTCTGGAAATATTCTGTTGCCACCAATCAATGGACCTGGATCAAAGGTGACAGCATCACTGAATCAAAAGCAGTTTACGGAACAAAGAATGCCTCCTCCGCTTCGGCTAACCCGGGCGGACGCTACCTGAGTACTTCCTGGAAAGACCGTAACGGGATGATCTGGGTGTACGGGGGATATGGTTTTGATGAGAACAATCTTGGTTTTCTGAATGACCTCTGGAAATACGATCCGGCTGCCAATACCTGGACATGGGTAAGCGGAGATGACATTACCGATCAGCCCGGCTCATATGGCAGCCAGGGAACCGCGGCCATAACCAACAAACCGGGTGGCCGGTATACAGCCAGTTCCTGGATCGACCAGGCCGGCGACTTCTGGCTTTTCGGAGGTTATGGATATGATACCACAGATGTCGGTTACCTCAATGACCTGTGGAGATACCACCCGGCAACCGGCGAATGGACCTGGATCAAAGGAGATAAGGTGATCGATCAGCCGGCGGTTTACGGCACACAATGCAAACCGGATACTTCTAATAAATCGGGGGCCAGGATGAGCAGTATTTCCTGGACGGACGGGATCGGCAACCTTTGGCTGTTTGGCGGCTATGGTTTTGACAGTAATAATTCCGGCAACCTGAACGACCTGTGGAAAGTGAGCAGTAACCAGTTCTTACTGCCCATCCGCCTGCTGGATTTCAGCGGGGTGCTGTATAACGATATGGTCAGCCTGCAATGGCAAACCGAAGAGGAAATGTCGTTCAGCCGCTTTACCATCGAGCGAAGCTTTGATGGCACATCCTTCTCCGCACAGGATGATGTAAAAAGTACCGGCCACAGCGGTCAGTACAACTGGCAGGATTACGATCTCCTTCATCATACATGGCAGAAAGTATTTTACCGGCTGAAGATCGTGAGCAATGATGGTCATTTTTCGTACAGCAAAACGCTTTTATTCGATAAAAGGCAGCAGGGGGCTGTTTTATACCTGTACCCTAACCCGGCTGCCAGCACACTCAACCTCTCCTTTACACAGAAAAAACAGGGCCCCGCCGTGGTGACCATCCTTGATATGAAAGGGTCTGTTGTGAAAAAACTTACTGAATTTGTCGGTGCCGGAAAGGTAAGTGTGAACCTCGACATTACTGCATTACCGGCTGCCACCTATATCGCAAGCGTATATACAGATGGAAATACCATCAGGCAACCCTTCATCAGACAATAGTATACGCCTGCGGTACATAAACCTGGAGCAGTCAAGAAAAGAAAAGGCCCCTTTGCGGGGGCCTTTCTTGTTGCTATTGGTACTGATGTATTACTGAACGATGAATGTCTTAGCTGCCACTTTGGTTCCGTTATTGTCCAGTTGCAGGGTGTAGAAACCTGCTTTCATTCCGGCCGGAAGGGCGATTGTCTGGTTCACTGCACCACCTACATGGTTGTACTGCTTCATGTACAGCTGCTGTCCGGCAGCGCTGAAGATACGGGCAGTGATGATGCCTTTGGCCAGAGAAGGTGAATTATAAGAAATGTATCCCCCGGTTTGCACGGGGTTCGGGTACATGGTAATGTCAGCATTCCCGTTGCGCAGGTCGATACGGACAATATTGCTGTAAGTGGATACCCCTCTCTTATCCAGGATATGCAGGCGGTAGAAATTCAGGCCTGCATAAGGGGAAGGATCGAAGAATCCGTATTGTGTCTCATTGCCATTGTTCAGGGCCGCTACATTTCCTAAAGCTGTGAAATGAACTCCGTCGGCTGAACGCTCCACAATATATTTATCCATGTTGCTTTCTGTGTAAGCCGTCCAGTCGATCTGCACCCCATTCAGTCTTTCATAAGCGTTGATGCTTCCGATCTTAACCGGCAGCGGGTTGTTGATGCTGCTGCTGCCGATGGTGAAGGGGCTGAATGTAGATGCAACACTGGCCTTTACACTTGTCATAGTGGCGTTGCCATCATTGCCCTGGCTGGCCCATTGCGTACCGGTCCAGTGTGCCACCAATAAGGTAGAAGGATCGTTCACATATTCGTTACCATTACAGGATGATCCGAAATTCAGACCAACGATACCGGTAATGTTGACAGGACCATCATCCAGTGTCCAGTATTCACAAACCCCGATATGGTTCACACCGCTTCCAAGGGTGGTACCGAATGCGGTCTTAGGATTGGCCTGGAAATACTGGGCGGTCATGGTAGCAGAGCCGCTGAGGGATGATACAGACACAGGACGGTATACGGTGCCATTTCCGATCGGGAACTCATACGCTGTGCTCCCGGTCTTGGCCATCGCCACACTAACATGTGAAGCAGCTGATCCGCCGCCGCCGGCGCCAGTATAGTTGCTGCTGATGGTAAGGGTAGCCCCTTTCAGTATTCCGTTTGTAAGGATCAGCGGTGTAGTGGCTGAATTGGCTGTCGTGGCAGCAGAAAGTGTTACACCGGAACCGTTATTAATTTCAATGCTGTTGATCGTAGCCGGCATGCCGGTAGTAACCTGGGCGCCAGTACCGGTAAATTTATAATCAGCGCTGGTGCTTAATGAGGTGGAGGACAGTTCCGTAGAAACAGTACCGCTTGTACCATTCTGCACTCCGTTTACGTTCGCTGTTTTAAGCGTACTGCCGCTGCTGAGTGTAAATGAATTGTTCTGGCCGCTTGCCACATCACTTAATATCTGGTAAGTCCCTGCATCCAGGGTGCCTCCGGTATTTACGGTGAATTTACCACCCCATACCGGCGTTCCGCTGCTGGTAAGACTGATATTAGAGCCGAGTTGCAAGGTAGAGCCACTGGCCACTGTAAAATTGACCCAGTCTACATTAGCAGGAACCACAGAACAGGTTTGTGTGCCTGCCTTATTGAAAGTTATGGTAGCGTCGGAAATATCTGAATCTGTTGTACTGGTTTGAATAACACCTGTACCGGTGTGGGATAAATTTCCGCCGATATTCAGTTTTGTATTTCTGCCGTTTACGTCACTGTTGCCGCCACAAAGATCAATGGCGCCGGTGCCCGAAACATTGAAGTTTCCGGTTACATTAACATTAAAAGTGGCGTTGAGGGTGTTGGTTCCGCCGGTACCGGTAAAGAAATTGAAATTGCCGCTGTTCTGATAATAGGAGCCGGCGATATTTATGGTGATGGCTGCATTATCTCCGTTTGTAATAACAAGGTCACTGCTGTTCTCAATGGTGAAATCACCGCCTACTGTCATGGTAAGACCTGTGTTTCCGGTAAGTCTCAGTTCCTGGCCGTTGGTATTTGAAACCTTGAAATTACCAGTAACGGTGGTCAGGGCCCCGTTCAGCGTCAGGTTTCCGGTCTGGCCAGTGGCATTCCATGTAAAGTTTCCGAATGATTGCCCTAAACCTGACGGAATGGTACCGGTGGTGCCGGTAATATTACAATTGGAGCTGCTGTTCCAGGTTGCAGTAGGTATGGTTCCGCTGTTCTGTGCATGATTGTAAACAGCGTTGGATTGGAACAACAGTTTGGCGGCTGTTGTACAGGTTACAGTTCCTGAATTAGTAAGGGTACCGGTGATGGTTGAAACAACAGAAGTACCGTCTGTATTAAAGGTACGGCCATTGTTAACAGTCAGGGTGCCTGCAATGCTGGAGGTGGCATTAGCGGCCATTGTAATGTTCAGGTTAGTACCAATAATCAGTGCAGCACCGTTTGCGATTGTAAAATCAGTACCGGCATTACCGCCCAATGTAAAGGTTCTTGCCGTACCACCCGATATGATTAATGTTACAGTGCCGGAACTAATCGTAAGAGAGTTAAAACTAAAGCTGGCATTAGGACCTGTCGTAAAGGTCAATGTCCCTGCTGTGGCAAATACAACATCATCTGTGGCACCAGGTGCACCGATCGGGTTCCAGTTGGCACCGGTCGTCCAGTTCAGGTTTGCACCTGCGCCACCAATCCAGGTCTTGATTGCTGCATTGGATACTGATACAGTCAGTAAAAGAATTACAAAAAGTGTAAAAATTTTTTTCATTGTCTCTAGGGTTTTTAGAATAAAAAATCTGGCCTTTCAGGATTGGAAATTGTTGTGGTAATAGATCCTTGGTAGGAATTGGAACGACGCTAACCGGAGAGAACAATGTTCAGAAGCAATGCGGAGTATGTCCGCTCTTTGTTCAAATGTAGCAACAAGGAAAGTTACTACAAAATTTTCATGTTTCATTCAGATTAGGGTACGTATTATTACCGGAGCACAAAGGTAAAATCCCCCGGTAAATCTTGCAAGTGTCTGCTTCTTTTCTTGATTACAATCAGTTAGCTCCACGTAAATGTACGAACAAAAATAATTGAATATACTTAGATATAAAAGGCTGTATGTCCTTTTCCCTGCTTTTTTAATTGCTGCGGGGTGCCGGCAAAAACGATTTCTCCTCCCTCCTCGCCTGCTTCAGGGCCCAGGTCGATCACCCAGTCGGCCGAACGGATCACATCGGTATTATGTTCGATCACAAGAATGGAATGTCCCTGTTCGATCAGGGCGTTAAAGGAGGCCAGTAATTTTTTAATGTCATGAAAATGAAGACCGGTGGTCGGCTCATCAAAGATGAAGAGGATCCTTTCCCCTCCCCGGCCTTTGCCGAGAAATGAGGCCAGCTTTACCCGTTGTGCTTCACCGCCGGAAAGCGTGTCGGACGACTGACCCAGCTTTACATAGCCCAGCCCTACATCACTTAATGGCTGTATGGCCTTCGAAAGGTTTTTCTCTTCTGCAAAAAAACTTATCGCTTCATCCACACTCATATCCAGCACATCATAGATACTCTTCTCTTTATACTTTACCTCCAGTACTTCTTCCTTGAATCTTTTGCCGCCGCAGGATTCGCATACCAGGTGTACATCGGCGAGGAACTGCATCTCCACCACCTGCTCGCCTTCCCCTTTACAGGTATCGCATCGCCCTCCATCCACATTAAAGGAAAAATGCTTGGGTTGAAACCCTCTCATCTTACTCAGGGGCTGCCGGGCAAACAGGTCCCGGATCTCATCGTAGGCCTTTATGTACGTGATCGGGTTGCTGCGGCTGGATTTCCCGATCGGGTTCTGATCCACCATTTCAATCTGGCCGATGCTGCCAACATCCCCGCTTATCTTCTTGTGATACCCGACCTTCTCCCCAAAC
Organism: Chitinophagaceae bacterium; assembly: GCA_046329665.1. Lineage (GTDB taxonomy): Bacteria > Bacteroidota > Bacteroidia > Chitinophagales > Chitinophagaceae > JJ008. Next base: position 28,690 of record JAXLUG010000009.1, read on the forward strand.
TCCCCTTTCAGTTTCTGTAATGCGGGGTATAAGATCTGCTTCACCAGGGTTGTCTTGCCGCTCCCGCTTACCCCGCTTACCACGCAAAGCACATTCAGGGGAAATTCCACCGTTATATTCTTCAGGTTATTATGCTTTGCCCCCTCCACTGTTATGGACCGGTTCCATTTCCGTACCTGTTTGGGCGGGTCAATCTTCATTTCATGGCTGAGGTATTTGCCCGTAAGGCTTACCGGGTTTGAGATGATATCGTCATAATCACCTTCCGCCACTACCTCTCCGCCAAGATGCGAAGCCAGCGGGCCCATGTCAACGATATGATCTGCTTCCCGCATCATCATTTCGTCATGTTCCACCACCACGACGGTGTTGCCAAGGTCCCTGAGTTCCTTTAATACCTTTATCAGGTTATCTGTATCCCTTGAATGCAGCCCGATCGAAGGTTCGTCAAGTATGTACAGGGAATTGGTAAGGTTGCTGCCAAGGCTTCTTGTCAGTTGTATCCGCTGGCTTTCTCCCCCGCTCAATGTGTTGGCCAGCCGGCTCAGGGTAAGATAGCCCAGCCCTACCTTGATCAGGGTATCAAGCCGGTTATGCAGTTCCACCAATATCCTTTTCCCGATCTCCTTATCATGCCTGCTTAATTTTCCGTTCAGGATATCAAACCACGCTTTCAGATCCTTTACCGGCATCGTACTGAGTTCGCCGATATGTTTGCCGCCCACTTTTACATACAGTGCTTCCTTTCGCAGCCGGTAACCGTTGCAATCGGGACATTCCGTACGGCCGCGGTAGCGGCTCAGGAGTACACGGTACTGTACTTTGTATAACTGTGATTCTACATCTTTGAAAAAATCATTGATACCGATGCCATCCACTCCTTCCCATAGCTGCCGGTATTGTTTTTCTGTCAGGTCTGCAACAGGCTTGTGAACCGGGAAGTTGACAGACCTTGAACGCTTAATAAAATTCTGTCGCCACCAGTCGAGTTTCTCGCCCTTCCAGGGTGCCACGGCACCTTCATATACACTGAGCCTTCTGTCTGGTATCACCAGGTCGGCATCAATACCCAGCACCTGGCTGAAACCCTCGCAGGTGGGACAGGCGCCAAATGGGTTATTAAATGAGAACAGATTCGGCTGTGGTTCTTCGAACTGCATTCCGTCCAGTTCAAACCTGTTATTGAAATGAAGGAGGGAGCCGGGGGCGGAAGGCCGGGAGACCGGAGTAATTTCAATATAAACATCCCCTTCGCCTTCATAAAAAGCCGTACCGATGGAATCTGCTATTCTGTGTTTGTCATCTTCGTCGAATGCCTTGACCAGTATCCGGTCCACCAGTATATGCGAAATCTTTTTTGCTTTCAGCTCCTTATCCGTGACTTCCAGCAGCTCTTCGATCCTGAATACTTCCGATGGGCTTGTATCCCCGGGCGCCTTGCTTATCACCCGGCTGAATCCTTTTTGCGCCAGGATATTCAGCTCTTCCCGTATGTTCCTGTTTGTATGTTGTTTGAAGGTGGCCAGGATGAAGACCCTGTCACCTTCCTGCAGGCCGGTGATCGCTTCGAGCACATCTGTTACATCATCTTTTTTAACTTCTCTTCCGGAAACCGGAGAAATCGTTTTTCCTATGCGGGCAAAGAGCAGCCTGAGGTAGTCATAAATTTCCGTCATGCTGCCAACGGTGCTGCGGGGTGTGCGGGTGATCACTCTTTGTTCGATAGCGATGGCGGGGCAAAGCCCTTTGATGTAATCCACATCCGGTTTGTTCATCCGGTTGAGGAATTGCCGGGCATAAGAACTCAGGCTCTCGGCATAGCGCCGTTGTCCTTCCGCATATAAGGTGTCGATGGTAAGGGAAGATTTACCGGATCCGGATACCCCGGTTACCACAACCAGTTTATTCCGGGGAATTTCTACATCAATATTCTTCAAATTGTGAACTCTTGCCCCTTTTATGAGGATATTTTCTGCGGAAATTACGGTCCCTATTTTGGTGGGGTTTTGCCCCTTTATTTTGGTGTCCATTATTAGTCATGTAAATGTAAACCCTTGAAAGGCTTACTATTCTGTCAATACCATTAACATTTTTTTGGCTTATAAAGTTACGGTTGAGAAAGACTATTATTTGGTTTTTTCAGAGAAAATTCTATTTTTAGCATTCCAATATCAAAAACATGATTAACCACAAATTCACCCAGCCTATCGCATAACTTCTACACTGTTTTTTAACCGATTTTTTAAAGAGTAACCAATATCCATTGAACCATCCCATGCTGTGTATTGCCGTATGGGAAGCAACCTAAAATCTGCAGGAGTTATGAAAGCTTTAGTAAAGAAAACCGACCATGAACTCATCCATCTCTTCCAGGATGGAAATCTTGACGCCCTTGAGACACTTGTTCTCCGTCATAAGGACAAGCTGTATACCTCAATACTTTTCCTGGTAAAAGACAAATACCTGGCCGAAGATATCTTTCAGGATGTCTTTATCCGGGTAATTGATACCATGCGCAGCGGCCGCTACACCGAAGAGGGAAAATTCCTTCCCTGGGCCATGCGGATAGCACACAACCTGTGTGTTGATCATTTCCGCAAGGTGAAGCGTTCCCCGACGATCCGCAACAGCGAGGATAAAGACATTTTTGAAGTGCTTAATTTTTCAGAAGACAGTGCCGAGTCCGGCATGATCAGGAGACAAAGTCATGACAGGGTACGGGATATGCTGGAAAGATTGCCCGAGGATCAGCGGGAAGTAATTATATTGCGTCATTATGCTGACATGAGCTTTAAAGAAATCGCCGCCGCTACGAACTGCAGTATTAACACTGCATTAGGCCGTATGCGTTACGGATTGATTAATTTGCGCAAGCTGATGACACAAAAACAAATCGCTCTTTGATCGCCATAAAGCTCTTTTAAAAGAGCAGTAAGATATGTCATTCTGTATCTCCGCCCGGGGAACAGAATTCAATATAAAGACTTCTTGTTTGCTTGCCAATAAGCCGCCCTGCGAAACCGGGGTGGGAAATCCGGAAGGCTGGTACAGAATGACACCAAATTAAAAACCCCGGCTTGTTACAGTACTAGCCGGGGTTTTTGTTTATACCGTTCCTTATTGTTTTGTCTTTTCATAGGCCTCCAGCCCGCATTCGAGCCATTTGGCAAATTCCCCGGCCTTGGGAGTATAGAACTTTGTTTTTGTAAGCGCCTTTTCATTTGCTGTTATGATCGCATACTGCGGTTGTGAAACGGCGCCAAAATTCTCTTTCTGAAATGCGGTCCACTTATCCCCCATGGTTACCAGGGTCTCTTCTTTGCCGGCGGAATTCTTATACGTGATCCGGTCTTTGACCGGGAGTTTTCTTCTTTCATCCACATACAGTGATACCACAATGAATTTTGTCCGCATCAGGGAATCGACTTCACTGTTCGTCCATACTTTCTCCTCCATCCTCCGGCAGTTCACACAGGCCCATCCTGTAAAGTCCACCAGTACGGGTTTGCCTTCCTGTTTTGCTTTGTCCAGGGCTGCCTGCAGGTCATTCACCATCGGTTTCACTCCTTTGGCATGCAGCACATGTTCTTTGTAGATGCTGTAGGAAACCGGCGGGGGAAATCCGCTCAGAAATTTCAGGTCAGCTTTTTTGGTATTAAAGAGACCGGGGACAAGGTAAACCGTGAATGAACCAAACAAAAGGATAAAGAAAAGCCGAATCGGTGAAAACCGCGGCCACTTCCCGCCTTTCATCTTTGAAAAAACACCCAGCAGGTATAACGTGGTCAGTAAACCAATGATGATCCAGAATGCCACAAACACCTCCCGTTTCATAATTCCCCATTGCTCCACATTATCTGCATTCGCCAGAAATTTCACCGCCAGCGCCAGCTCCACAAAGCCAAGCACCACCTTCACCGTTGTCATCCATCCGCCGGATTTTGGCAGGGATTGCAGCCAGTTGGGAAACATGGCAAACAAGGCAAAAGGCAGGCTAAGGGCCAGTCCGAAACCAGCAGCCCCGGCTGTCAGCGGCCAGGCGCCTTCCTGTAACTGACCAACGAGCAAGGTTCCCAGTATCGGACCGGTACAGGAGAAGGAAACGATGGTGAGAGTAGCCGCCATAAAGAAGATACCGCCCAGGTTTCCAAGGCCTGATTTGGCTCCCGCTTTATTGGCTATGCCCGACGGAAGGGTGATCTCGAATAACCCAAAGAAAGAAAGGGCAAAGAATACGAAAATGGCAAAGAACACCAGGTTAAGCCAGATGTTGGTTGAAATATTGTTGAAGACCTCACTTTTGGCGCTGTCAAGAAAGTGAAAGGGCACCGTGATCAGCGTATAGATCAGGAAAATAAAAAGCCCATACATCACTGCATTAAATATTCCCTGTTTCCTGTCCTGCGATTTCTTGGTAAAGAAAGTAACTGTTACCGGTATCATCGGGAATACGCAGGGGGTGATCAGCGCAATCAGCCCGCCAAGAAATCCCAGCAGGAAAACCCCGAAAATGCTCTTTCCTTTTGTGCCTTCGTCGCCACAATTATTAACCGGGTTATTGATGTCGATCGATTTAACCTTCGGGCTCCAGGCCGATTCAACGCCTCCTTCAAGGGTCACCGTAAAACTGAAGGGGGTGGAAGGATTGTATTCATCCCCTTTTCCGTATGTATAGAGCATCACACCTTGCAGCCGGGCCGGTATGGTACCGGTGATCGAGAGGCTGGCTTTCCAGGAGGCCTTCCCTTCAAACACGGAAAGGTCTGTTCCGAATATGCTGCTCCTGATCTTTTGTGGCTGCCCTTCAATAATAAAATCCCCCTGTTGTGTAACCGCCGAATCCTGAAAGTTCAGTTCTACGGCTTTTACATCACCCGGGGCCTGGTTAGGCGCATATACCTGCCATCCCTGCGCATCCGGCAGGGTGAAATGCAGTTCAAATTTGCCCTCCCCGGTTTTTTTACTTTCAACAGTCCATCCTTTCAGGCCTGTACTATCCTGAGAAAAAGCGCTGGAATTAATTAACAACAGAAAAAGAAAAGGCAGGTAATGCAGTCGGCGGGGGGAAAACATACTCATCTGTTTAAAAAAAACGAGTTCACCGGGAACTCGTTTGGATGTTATCTATTTAATCTCAAGGGATATATTCACGGTTTTGGGAGGAAGGCATTTCTGGTCATCGCAGGTTTGGTATTCAACGGTGCCCACCAGTTTTGTTTTGGCATTGGCTTTAAGTTTCACTTTCTGGACGAAGGTGACCGTACCGGAATACTGGTTGGCTGAAACCCCCAGGTTCTTATCGGAGAATTTTTCCATCTTACCCACTTCCTGGATCTTGCCATCAAGTGTCAGCAGCGGGTTGGCATTGAACTTAAATGTGGTCGGTATCGCAATGGCATCTTCGGGTTGGGTTTGAGAATAGAGGTGCCATTTATTCTGGATCGTAGCCGTCATCTTCACTTCGTACTGCTTATCGCCTGTTTTAATGGCCGTGAACGACCAGGTGACAGGATTCAGCTGGGCTTTCAGGGCGCCAGCAATTACAAAAGCGAAAGCGAGTGTAAGAAATTTCTTCATGTTCCTTTTTTTACCGTTAACTGTACAGTCTCCCTTTGGAAGGGGCTGGCTGATCTGATAATGTTATGGGACAAATATACAACCCGGTTTTGGCTGTATTCGTAAAGAAAATGACAAAAAAGAGACTTTTCAGGCTTTTTACAGATGCTGATAGTACGATTGAGGTTGTCAATTTTTTTCACCGGAGACAAATTTTGATCATTAATGGACGAGCAGTTTTCCTTTTCCAATGATTTTCCCGGATTTGTCCTTCAATATAACAAAATATACAGCCTTGGCCCATTGGCTTACATTTTCAACCATTTTTGGATAAGGCCCAGCATTGGATACAACATCGTCAAGCATCTTTATACCTGCTGCATTAAAGATCTCCAGCCGCCAACTGACCGGTTGTCCATTTGGATTGTAAAATGCAAATTCAACAAGATTTCTTGCAGGATTAGGAAAGATGAAGAACCTGGTGCTTGCAGAGTCAGTGATAGTAATGGTATTTGACTGACCGACACAACCTCTGGCATCCAATATTTCGGCCCTGTAGCTACCTGTTTTTGTAATATCGACCCTGTATGTGTTTCCGGTTACTCCACCCAGAAAAGCTCCACCCCTGTACCACCGATAGGTAAATGGTGATGCACCGGGCGAAACCGTACCTGCAGCAGTGAGGGTTGTTTGTAACCCGGGAAACAGCCCTAAATAAGGAGCAGCCGTTATAGACACAACAGGCAGATCATTTACTGTGAGAACAGCTACATTCGAAACTAATGGAGTGAAACAGCCGGGCTTTAGCACCAAACACCTGTATTGATAATTGTTCATTACAGATGTGATGGCCGAAAAAGATAAAGAATTTGATATTGCACCGGCTATATTAGTAAAGCCTGCACCATTGTTTATATTGACCTGCCATTGATAAGTTGGAGCGGGGCCGGAAACAGTTATTGTGAATACTGCATTTTTACCTGCACAAACTACCTGACTTTGCGGTTGTGTGCTTATAAAAGGCGCCCCTATTACGGTAACACTTACAACATTTGAAGTTGTCGTATTACATTGCCCTCTTACAATACACCTGTATTTATTATTGTTCTGCGGCAGGGTAATATTATTCAGTGTTAATACAGCTGCATTACCGCCTGGTGATATATTATTAAACACAAAACCGCCGTCTGTGCTTATCTGCCATTGGTACGCTATTGCAGAAGGCGCTGTCACACTGAACGACACATTGCCTCCCTCACAATCAGTTTGTGATGTAGGCTGAGAAGTAATAATGGGTGCAGCGCCTGGCTGTATCTTAAGCACCAATATTCTTGTACGAGTGAGGCTGCCGGAAGTACCTGTAACTGTGATATAGTACGTTCCATTGGGAACTGAATTTACGTTGCTTAATGTAACTGTAGTCGCATTACCGGGAGTAACCGGATTTACACTAAATGAAAGCGTAGCGCCTGTGGGTATTCCCGTTGCATTCAAGCTGACAGGTGTATTATACCCCCCATTAGATACAGCCCCTAAATTATAAGAAACTTCTGCAGGTCCCGGGCAAGCTACTGTTTGAGGCGCAGGTGCATTAAATTCAAACCCGACCGGTGCAGGGATAATCGAAAAATTGTTATTGGATATATCAAAATAAATATTACCTACGGCTTCTATTTTAATCCTCGCATTGGTGGTGTTAATATTAGGCAGCGCCACTGCAGCGAAACCGGTATTTGATACTCCCCCTGCCAGGAAAACCGGGTACGTTAAACCGCCATCTGTTGACAAAAGGATATTTACCAGCGATGTATTGATCGGTGACAAATCCGTGCCCGCAACATCCCACAATATAGTTTGCAGGGAACCTGAAGACCACGTTTCACCTCCTTCGGGCATATTTACTTTAAATGGCCCTGCTGTGCCCACGGAATAAATTTCGAAAGGAAAAAGCTGGTTGGCACAAACATTATCATCATTTACCACACCGCCCCTGTTATCCCTGATAGTAAGACCAAACTGTATTGTTCTGGAAATGGCAGGCAAGACTTCTCCTTTTAGTCCACCCTGCACTGCAGGGGGATTTGCCGGATACCCTGCTAATATCACGGCTATATCAGGAAAAGTGCGGGTACCCGATGCGGTAGGAACCCTTGATTTGAATAACGGGCTTATCAATCTTGCAGCGCCGCTATTCCATGGCCCGGGCTGACTTCTGTCTTCTTCATCCCAGCAATATGTTACCGGGTCTCCATCGGGGTCAGTAGCTGTGGCGGTAAGTGTAAAGGGTGTATTAATAGGAATATAGGAGCCATTACCAGGCATAGCTGTTATTTGCGGCCAGTTATTACCTGTATTGATAGTGCCCATGCAATTTGCAATCGGCCCGTTAAAGAGCTCGGTAATATTATTTAAAACAGCTCCATGAAAATTAGGGTCAGGCAAGGGCTGAAGATTATCCGGACCGCAACTACCGGCTGCCGACATTATAGTTGTACCGCTGCCCGGCTCATACCCCGATACTGCAGGTCCACCGGTGCATGAAACATCATCGCTGTTATGTGTATCGAAGCCGGAAAAAGGGTGTGCAAGATTATGAGCTACTCTGCCTACATCGAAGAGATCGCCTGTAGGGTTGGGTAAGCTGCTAACAGCTTTCGCTTTATTGGGTGAATTACATACCGCATAAATAAGGGCAGCACTGTTATTGCCTGTTCCGAAAACCTGGCCGATATCATAATTGGCTGCGCCGATTATGTTATTCGTTGTTACCTGGTTTTCATCCATCATAGCCGCTTCATTGCCGTTTGTATAAGGATCAGTAGCGGGATTGAGAAATACCAGGAGATTATTATTTGCAACAAGAAGGAAGCGCATGGCAATGTCTCTTTCATAGATGCCGTTTACCCGGTTGATGGTGGTAACGATTGCCGCCATTGTTGCTGGTGTTGTAGGAGAAGCCGGTAAGCACACTGCAGCAGCATATTCACCAGTACATGCAATCGCAAGGCGGTAGGTGAATAATACATTGCCACGGCAATTTCCTCTTGCCGCTGTTTCCTGTTTATAAGCTGAAGCGGGATCTTTTGATACTGTACAATGAAAGGGGAGGCTTCGGATGTAATCTTTACTATAAAAGCTGATGCAATGGTTTATATCTCCTTTTTCATAGGGATCGATATATACATCGCCATTTACCGATAAAATCTGTGCGCTGAAACCGTAAGAAGGATTATAATCCATTCTCAGTGTGGCATAAGGATCGTCGATTCCATACCCGGCAAAAGTTTTTATGCCCTGAAACTGGTGAGCAAGACCCGGTTCCATCATATCGTATTGCCATACCCGGAAACTTGCCATTTTTCCATCAGGCATAGGAAGACTAATCACCGGGCTGTTTTTATGATCTGCTGCCGCATTATCACCCGGGAGAGACCAGAGGAAGTCATGAAGAAGGGTGTTATTGACGGTAAGCAAACGGTATTGCTGCTGATAAATATGGCCTTGCTTTTTATAATTTATTTCATTTTGCACTGCCTCATTAAAAAAACCTGTCTGTGCATTTAATACAGAAATACATAGAATAACGCAGATAATTGTAACCAGGATTTTTCTCATACTATTATGGCATAGTGAATACAAACAAACACATTATCATGACCCGATAGTGAAATAAGACGCTGCTTATTGCTTAACCACTTTTTTGGAAATAGCCTTACCATCTTCCTCAATACGTATATAATATATTCCGGCTGCATAAGGCGAAAGATCGAACTCCACCATATATCCGCTGGCTTTAAAACGGGCAACTACTTTTCCGTTGTTATCCATGATACTTATGGCTGCATCGGTCAGTGATTTACTGAAAGTAACAGTGAACTTACCACTGGTAGGATTGGGATAGAGTGCATCTACCGGCTGATACTCTGTTGTCTGACCTTCTGTAGCCTGTTGCTGTTGTATCCTTGGATAGGGGTCCGTCCCGTTGTTGCAGAAATAGACTCGTTTCAACCGATTACCGGCTGCATCGTATGTACAAACTATGCCGCAGGAGCCGATGGGGAGTTGCTGGGCAAACCCGCTTACTGAAACAATTGCCAATGCAAGTGTAAAAAGAGTTTTATACCTCATAATAAAGCTATTTACTCGTTTGTGGTTTTTTCTCAACCAGTTCTCTTTTTGTAACAGAGTCAGTAGTTTGTTGTATCACTATTATACGGCCAACCAATAATCTATTACAGCTATCGCTGCTAAGCAAAGTCTCTTTGTACACTCTTGTTCCGCCGCTATATAATCCCATAACCTTACTTTTCATTTTCTCATCCTAGGTTACATTACAAAAACTTACACAGTCAATTTTTGTGTATTGATAAGCCTTATATAACTGCGAATGTTCTTGTACAAATTCCTCCGCCATATTTGTAAAATAATATATACTACCGCTAAATTGTATCCAGTAACAATTAGTGTCAGTACCAACAAGATGGAACCAATAGTTTGTATACTTTTCTTCCGCTTCCTTTTTGCTTATGTCGCAAAGTGGAGGGGGAAAGGCTACTTTGCCAAAAGATGGGCCATCTACCGTTTCCCAGTAGTGTTCGTCTCTTTCTTTTTTATAAGAAAAAAAAACTATTAAAATAGAAATAATTGATACGACTTTCAGTTTCATAAAATTAAAAGTCTATATTAACTTACCAATACGTAACGTCCGATTCAGGAATTTCATTTTCTGAATGAACAGATTTTTTTGCACTTAATAAAATCTCTTTGACCTGATTAGCAAAATTTACATTATCAATACTATATTTTGTGCAAGCCAGATCTATTTGAATGCTACGGGAAATACCTCTTGTTGTAAAATTTAATAGAGTATATATTTTAGGGTATTTATCATAACAACTGTCTGATATCAAAAAGCCACTCTCCCTTTTTTTAAAATCTAATAAATCCATCTTTTTTTGCAAAACGGCTTTTTCGCTATCGGTTATAATAAACTTAATTTGTAGAGGTGGCTTTGTATCAAAAAAAACAGTATAGATACCTTTTGTGAAATCAATTTCATACGAGTTCCCTTGCTTAATTTTCAATTCAAATTTTTTATCATTCTTTGAACAAGAAATCAAAAAGAATATAAAATAAAATGTAAGTATTTTAAAATACATTGCAACTTATTTATCTAATACCCCAATTAGCTGAACCAGGTGCTAATCTCCAATAATACAATCCATTAACTACTCCAGGCATACTCGAGAAATATTTAATACCTTCTTGTGCCTTACTGATAACTGAAGGCAGGTGATGAAATCTCCCATATTCTAACGTGTATTGCCATGCAGAAAGTTCAGACTGATAATGTTTAACATCTAAGTCTTTATAAAAACTATATGCCCACATGTTAATCCAAGCATGGATAAGTTCGTGGTTAATAATCATTGTTGAAAGCCCAAGCCCATTTGAAGACAAACCTTTAAGTCCAGGAGAAATCCAAATTGTTGATTGTAGTTTTGTAAACCAACCTCCTTTTTTCGTTGTCATTGCCCAGCTGTAACTCTTGGTGCTTATTTCATATATTTTATTATCTATTAAACCATAATCATCAGGGAGATTAGTTTTAGATGCAAGAACAAATTTTTGCACATCAAAATCTCTTTTAAGTTTATCAATATTACCGTTTTTTGAATTGATTTCTTCTTCCATCTCATCTTGCGACTTATAAAATACATTACGATCACGATCGTATTCATCACCTTGAAATTGTGAATTTGAAATTGAAAGCCTCCTTAACGCCCCCTCTAATGCACCAAATAATCCTCCAAATAATCCTCCTTTAAATGCCCCATTAAATATATTCCCTCCTGTTGCCAAAGAGTTTATTGCACCAGTAATTGACCCAGAGATACTTCCGCTTACAAATCCTCCGCCAACCATACCTAGATTAGTAAATGACCCGGCCAGAGCGGAACTTATTCCACCGCCAATCGCTGCTGTTCCTCCACCGATAGCGATTCCGCTCGAAAATCCTTGCCAAAAACCCATCCCACTATTCGCAGATGCTATACCTCTTGAAATTCCGCTGTATAAAGCAGCAGCAGCAATAAGCCAAGGGAAATTACCATCAGGATCTGTAAATTTCAACGGATTATTCTTACAATAGCTGTACCGATTGTAACCTTGTGTATGTGAAGGATCAGGCACGTAATTATCCGGGCTTAACATACGCCCCATAATGGGATCGTACATGCGGCCATTCATATTGATCAGATAATGTGTAGGCAGGTGCTCGTGGCCGGTATAACCCCTCTCGTTAAAAGCGGTGGGAGGAATATAACCTTGCGCCTCGTACTGCCAGGTGTTTATGTTCCGGTAGCGGCCCCAGGCATCAAAGTTCTGTTCGGCCTCCACTGCACCCGACTGGTCAGTAAGTGTAAGCAGGCTGCCCAGGTGATCCGTATGTACATAATGAATAATAACAGCGCCACTGCTGTATTTGGGAGGAGTACCACTCCTCTCCATTATGGCTACCAGGTTCCTTCCATTTGAAACGTAATACACAAATTTTGCCGTGGTACTGTTTGACTGTGTTCTTTTTTCGTACTCTCCAAAATAATATTTGTATTTAATTACCTGTTGCACAGAAGGCTCTATGATCTCCATCTTGATGCGCTCATAATCTGGCCCGTACGTGAAGTTTTTCTGATAAACACCCTCCGTAATGGAGGCTGTTTTCAGGAACGGGGTATAACTAATCTGCTGCAAGGTTTGCGGATGGCTTATCGGTGGTGCTGTAGATCCTGCAGGGTTGGTAATATAGTTGACTGCATGTATCTTCTGAGTACTATACACGTAGTTCCCGGCATCTGTTTTACTCATAATATTACCCATGGAAAAGCTGGTGCTGCCATCATAATTCATACTGAACTGTTGCACCCCATTTACAGTGGAAGAGGTAAGGCGGTCAAGATTGTCGTATGTAAAGTTCTCGGTTTTTCCTTTAATGGCATCATTCCGGCTGAGCAGGTTGCCACGGGTATAATCCCAGCTAAGGTTAAGGTCCTGCACATAAGGTGTATAATACCGGGTGGGGATTCCATAGTAGTATGTGCTTTGTGTTGTAAGTCCGTTGCCCAGAGTATAGCTCGTATATTGCCCATACCCGTTTTCCGCATTTGCCGTAAATATTGTGACAGGAGAAGTGTTGCTGCCTCCTGCTATAGTGAGCAGGTTGCCGTTATTGTCGTAGCTTCTGTTTACAATAACACTTCCCGGATACAACGTTGAGGTAAGATGTCCGTAAACATCATAAGTAAAATAAGTAGTGTGCAACTGTCCGTCAACAGTTACAGCTTCCGTTGCCAATTGATCCCGATAGCCTGCATCATAAGTATATTCTTTTGTTATTCCGTTAAACCCGGTTATCTTTTTTAACTTATTTACAAAACAATCACCTGTTGGAAAATATTCAAAGGTAGTGGTGCCTTCGGGACCTGTTCGTGTACTTATTTTTCCCAATCCGTCGTAAGCCATTGTATAGGTATTACCATTGGCGTTTGTTTCCTGCACCAGTTGCCCGTATGCATTATATTGATAAGTTGTTGTACCTCGATCGTTATCTGCAAGGCTGGTTTGCCTTCCATACACATCGTATACACTTGTTGTCATCGTTGTAGTGCCATGTTTTACATTAAGTTGATTACCACGGCTGTCGTAAGTATAATCCAATTGGCCACCATTATCGATAGCGGAAATAGTTTTTCCTGCTGCATCAGTTATCTTAGATTGGGTTTGCCCCGCTGAGTTTTGTGTCGTAACCTGAACTTTGCCCGCAGTAAGATTAGTATATGTGCTGGTAATAGTATTCAATGTATTTGAAACGGAAACAGGGCGGTTATAATCATCGTAAGTCGTAGTAGTAACCAATGGCGTTTCTGAAGGATAATAGGTGTTTGTCTTTGTTGCCAGTCTTCCCCTTGTATCATAAGTAGTTAATTGTTTTACCCATTGTCCTCCGAATCCGGCTGTTTCGGTTCGGATTTCCCTGCCGAGATAATCCACCCAGGTTTTGCTATCGGGACTGCCTCCTGAAAAGTGAGTAAGCTTATAAAATAATTGCTGCCCCTGAATATCCCAGGCAAAGCTTTGGCTGATGCTAATATTCTGTGGCGTTATTGTTCCGTTCATTCTGCCATACGCATCATACCCATAGTATGTGGTAAGACAATCAGAAGAATACTGCCAAAGCACTCCGCCCCATTTGGTACTATATCCAAAACTTTCAGTTTGCGAAAGGCCTGCGCCAGAACTGGTTTTTGTAACAGGAAATCTTCCTTTCGTATCGTAAGTAAGATCAAGGTACTTTGTTACCACGCCGGAAGCGGAAGTAGCGGCTTGTGTAAGGTTACCAAAATTATTATACACATTAGTGGTCGTGACAGCAAGCGGTAATCCTGAAAAGGTAGTTTGCGTCGCAAGGTTTCCGTTTGAAGTGTATGTAAAAGCGGAAGTAGCGCTGATTGCAGACGTACCGGTACGGATGTTTGAGACCGTCACATTATCGGGTTTAGCCGGAACCGGAGTATTATGCACTCCATAATTGGTTATAGTAGTGGTTGTTTCTACCGCATTAACAGTGGTTCCGGACGGCTCCCCGGTTTTTGAAACATTGGTAGTAATGTTCCCATAGCTATCATACGTGTTAACGCTTTCAGATCCCTGGTTATTCAGGTAATCAGTGCTGAGTGTTTTATCAATTTTTTGAAAATAGCGGGTATCGTTGCTACCTGTCGAAAGATTTACAAAAGAGTTAGTGATTACAGTTTCTGAGGTCAGGCTGTTATTAGCATTCCGTATATTTTTCTGCTTTGTAATATACGGCAGCGCCCATTGAGTGTTTATTTCACTTTCTGTAATAGAAGTCATCCCCATAACTGAATTAACAGAAGTAACTTTTTTGAACCCGAGAAATCCTTTTGCCTGACGATGTACAATGGCATTCTCATAAAAGAAACCGGTTGTCTGTGTTCCGCCAAGTCCATCCGGTACTGTAACTCCGGCAACAAGATACATTGGCAACTGGACATAATTAAACGGGTTCTGATTAGCAGGATCATCTAAAGAAACTGTACGATTATAAACAAAAGGATATACTAACTTATCGGTCATAAGTTTATAATCGAATGTAGTAGTATTATTATGTCCGTCAGTTACCTTTTGAAGCAACCTTTCTTTACCAAATGGTTTTATTTTGATAAAATCGGAATTTGATGGATACCTGTATATAAAATCACTAATCCCATCTCCATTGAAATCACCGATTACTGCTGCCGCCTGTGATACTGGTATCACTTTATTATAAGAATATTGCTGAAAATAATATTGCAGGGTATTACCGGAAACACCCTTACTGTAATAAACAGAAAGCATCGAAGTTGATGAAGAATTGTTATAGCCGTGTATGATATCGCTTTTACCATCTCCATTAAAATCTGCCACCATAATTTTATCTGTCACATCGTTCCCATTTCCCGCGACTGTCTGATTAAATGTAAAACCCTGCACCTGAAATGCCTTGCCATCACTATATAATATACCCCAGTTATTATAGATATTGTGAAATAAAAGATCAGTTTTGCGATCACCGTTAAAATCCCCGGGGTAAACTATAGCATTTTGAACGACGTTCTGATTTGTTTGAAGTACTGTACCCGCAAAAGAATAACCCGTTGAAGGGGCTGTTCTGTCAATACTAAGAACATAGCTGCCTTCATCCCTGATGACAAACAGTTCTAACTTACCATCACCATCAAAATCTATAGGGATAATGCTTTTTGCCTGTGCCACAGACTTTGCATAAAACGGTGGATTAGTATTTTGTCCGACTCCAAAATTGAGTATTTCAAGATTTATCTCCCCCGTTGCCGGACTAGTGAAAAAAGCTTTGTACCCGCAGGTCTGACCATTACATCTCGCATTCGTAATAAGTATATAATCCTGGTTACCATCACCATCAAAATCACCTGTTGTGAAGAATTTTTCGGCAGTACTTGTCCAGTAATATCCGGCAGGTATTACAAACTGATCGGTTTGATAGCCATTTGAGTTCTGTGTAGTCGTTTTATTTAAAATGACCTGATCTAAAACAAATGTTTGTCCATATTCAACCTCAGATCCGGCAAAAAAAAGTACATCATCTCGTCCGTCTCTGTTATAATCTGAGCTGAAAAAGTTAAATAATTTATTAGGACTACCGCCCAGAATTGCATTTCCCGGAAGTGTGTAAGAATATATTATGCTTGCTCCGTTACCATTATTAAAATCTGAGAATACAGTGTAGGATGTATGTCTTTTAACACCATAAGGGTCAATAGTATAGTTGGCTTCTATTGCATCTGATAGCCCATCAGCATTAAAATCACCTGGAATAACGTCAGTCCCGATTGTAGGTAAAAAATTCGAAGTAAAAGAGGAAACGTTAAGAGGTGGATCGCCATATAAAAAAATCGTACTGTTTAATTCAGAATTATCTGTTCCATACTCTTCCACTTCTTTTAGTAGTGAGTGTACATTATCAAATCCATAATTAAACTGATACTTCTTAACCTGCTCCACAATATTACCATCATTTGTATGGGTAACTACAATATTATTCAGTAAATACGAAGAAGAAAGCGATGCACCACCGTCATAAGCTGTATTACTTTCATTACGGTTTCCGTAGTTAAACTTTATCTTGTTGTAAGCAACCAGGCCGGTATTTATATTACCTGTATAATTTATCTCATCGATCCGGGTATCACGGCTTGTGTTATCATATTTGAAATCAACATAATTCCCGTTTACATCCAAAATGCGGTTAAGTCGCCAAAGCATTACTTTCAGGCCATCATTTGTTAATATCCGTGAATCAGTTGTATGACCAAACTCTATTTTACTTCCATCCTTTGCCGTAACTAAAAACCAATCAGGATTATCAGGAGATCCTGAAGTATATGATACCACAACTGAAAAAGATTCTGCCTCCCCGTGGTATTCAGTAAGATTAGCGCCATTTGCACCAACGACTGCATTCAATCTCATTCCATCAAGCAGAAAAGCATCGTCTGCCGTGTAAGTAACAGGTTTGACATAGCCATTATGGTAAACATTTTTGCCTGAGCGGCTAATAACTGACAATCCCCCGATACTCCATCCATATCCAACAATACCCGGCCCACCTTGTGAATTATAAGTAATATTAACAGATGGTTCAACACCATTGGTACCCGGCGGGGTATATATGGGAATGGAATACGTAACGCCACCGGAAGCTGTGGTACCAGGTTCTCCGGCCACAACACCAACAGGCCTTGAAAGATCAATTGTCTTTACAAAATTGGCGCTGGTATATAAAGCCGAATAATTGGTTTGTGAAAACGAAGAAACTGAAATCAACGAAAAGAAGATAAGTGTGAAACAGTTTACTACTATATTAAAAATTGATCGCGGCGCAGGTAGGTTTGATTGCATAGTCTTTAGATATAGGTTGAAGATTACAAAGCAAACTTATGCGGCTTATTAATATCTGCCAATAACCATTTTAGGGTATATCTCTACCTTATTTCCACAACACCAAAGTTGCAGGGTTAAGACCCCGATAAACCGGAATTAACCCGGATAAACACTTAAGGATTTTTTTCCTACATCCGCTTCAGCTTTTCTCAGCATAATACACCCCCCAATTTTAGTGTCCTCTACATCCTCACCAACTCCTTACCAAAGCCTGAGATGTCTCACTGGTGTCTCACTGGCTTCTCACTGGCATCTCATTAGTGTCTCACACAATAGGGCCAGTGAGACATCAATGGGAAACCGATGGAACTTTAATAAAACATTCCAAAGGTTGCTTCATGATCGTACCGGGATAAGTAATAGGTTAGCATGATAAAACGTACCCTCATGGCTATCTTATCAGGCAACCTGCAGTTTACCGGCTCCTTCAATGATATGAATGCATATCAAATGAAATCCTCGGGCAAATGGGTAGTAAGAAGAAAAGGAGGTCCCACTTCCTCGCAGGTCAAAACGGGAGAGCAGTATAAGATTACCGGAAAAATAACAGTGAGTTCATTGCTACTGTGCAGGCCCGCCAGCAGGTGATATCTGCCATGTATCCGCTGAAACACCTGGGAGATTTTAACCCAACCGGCACTCTGAATGGATTGTGTAATGCTATCCTGAGGGATGACCGGGTAAACCCGCTGGGCAGGCGGGCGGTGCTGTTCTCACAATATGCGTACAAACTGGAGGGCTTTTCCTTCAACAAGCGTCGTCCGTTTGAGCAATACCTAAAGCATCCCCTGCAATATGCGATCGATAAAGCCTCCGCCAAGGCCACAATTCTTTTGCCGGAGATCATTCCGGGGATCAACTTCATCAACCCGAATAAGCAACCCCATTACCGGTTTGTATTTGTGCTGGGCGCTGTGTCGGATATCGTATTTAATGATACCTGGAACAGCTATACACCTGCCCTGCCCTTTACTGTCTTCCCCATTCCACAACAAACAGCCTGCATACCTGGAAGGAAAAACACCGGCACAGGAGATCACTCTGCGATTCAATGATCCCGCATTACTGGCCGGATATACACTGCAACTGGCGGCCGGTATCGAGTTTGGAAAACCCGTAACCAATACAGAAGTAAAACCTGAAAAAGGGGAAGGGTCAGTAAAGCTGCTGATGCTACGGTAAAAAAGTTTATTGTTTTTCGTTGGTGACTTCCCGCTCCGCTTTCTAATGATCCATTTTTCAATTTTCAGGTAGCGGTGCAGCGGCTATTTAAAGCGGGGATTAGAGACCATCACTTTCAGCATGATAGTCAGATAGATCTATTCCTAACAATCTTCCTTCAGCAGACCAGTTGCTCGGCCATCAGCAGGGTCTTGATGATCTCCCGGCCATCCGTATTATTCAGTACCGCTGAGCAGGCCCGCTCAGGGTGGGGCATCATCCCGAAGACATTCCTCCCGGCATTGCAGATGCCGGCAATATTGCGGATGGCCCCATTGGGATTGGATTCGGGGGTCCTTTGCCCGTTCTCGTCACAATAATAAAAGATCACCTGGCCGTTTGCTTCCAGCTCATCCAGGGTTTTCTCGTCGGCATAGTATCTTCCTTCACCATGGGCAACCGGTATTTTGAAGATATTTCCGGTCTCATTGGTGATGAGTACGTTTCTGCAAACAAACTGCTGGTTACTGTTGCGCAGCAGGGCGCCGGGCAATAAGTGTGATTCACATAAGATCTGGAACCCGTTGCAGACCCCAAAGACCTTTCCCCCGGCCTGGGCAAATTCGATAACGCTCTGCATCATCGGGCTGAACCGGGCGATGGCCCCGCATCGCAGGTAATCCCCGTATGAAAACCCGCCGGGGAGAATGATACAATCCTCTGTATTGAACTTACTGAGGTCCCTGTCTTTGTGCCAGAGCATGGTTACATCCTGGCCCAGGTCGTGGGTCAATGCATCATACATGTCCCTGTCGCAATTAGAGCCCGGGAAAACCACCACACCAAATTTCATAGCAATATTTTTATTGGAAAAGGCAAAGATAAGTATTTGCCGGCCCGGCAGGTGAGGTGTTATCCCCAGCCATGCAGATAATAATACTGGTAACCGACGATAAATGCCACCGTAAGCCAGAACAATACCAGGGGAAATATCCTGAAGGTTGCATATAAATAGGTACAGGCATGAAATGCGGCCAGCGGTATGGCTGCCATGATCCAGTTTTCAAAGGTGTCGGTGCTGTTTACAAAGGGCAGAAAAAGGGCGCCCAGCAGGTAAAGCAGCAAAAGGCTCCAGCCCTTCCGCACCTGGATCAGCATCCGGCGGAGGCTTTCCTGAACATAATAGCCGCCTGCAAGAAAGGGCACCGCCAGGAGGAATACACTTCCTGCCAGCCAAACGGATTGCCTGATGGCCGGCAGCCTTACCGTGAAATAGGGCCACAGGGTTGACCAGCTCCATTGATCGGTAACAAACAAATACACGGCATAAAAATAAAAGGGTGTGGTAACCCCCAGGATACAAACGATCCATTCGTTCAGCTGGAAAGGACGCATGACTGCAAGGGCCAGTAAGATCCAGATGATAAAAGTTACGGAGGGGAAAAAAAGGAAGGAGGCGATTCCCAGTGCCAGGCCGATATTAAAGACAGCGCCCAGGGCCGATGGCTGCCCGTAAATCTTAAACAGCCGTGACAAAACCAGCACCAGTATGAAATTCACCAGCAGCGGTGCAGAGAAATAATTCCATTCGGGGAAAAGGGAGGTGATAAGCAGGTAAGCCATCCCGGGAAAATAATTCGGCCGGCTCATCATCCGCTGGGCATTGATAAAATTGGTCAGCAGGATAGCCTGTAAATACAAAAAGGCAAAGGCCAGTACAGGGTAAAGCGCCGGGCTGTTGCTGCCATAAGGTCTGAGCAGATCAAGTATCCATTTAAAGAGAATCCCGTCGGATGGCCGTGGTTCCGGGATATGGGGATGCAGGAACACTGGCAGCTTGATGAGCACACCAAAAACCAGCAGTAAGAAAATATTGGCGGGGCTTTTCTGTTTAAAAATACCTGTCACGGATAATGGAACCGGTTTAATCAGTCCTGGCTGTAATCTATTTTTGCAAAGCAAATATAGTTACGATACATACAAGGAATGATCATTTGCCGGGCACTTACCTGTTTTCCGTATTTAGGCATGAATTCGTAGCCTTTATCCAGGTTTTTGAGCGTAGGATTACGTGTCAGTTCTCCCACCGGTGAAACACTGAAGTCGGTCAGCAGGTTATTTCTTCTTTCCTGCTGGTTGAAAAGATAATGCAGCTGGTCACCGGTATTCATGAGCTGGTAAGAAACCATGTCGTCAGATTCATCATCAAACTGGCTTTTACCCACCACATTGCTCCATTCCAGGCGGCCATCCGCTGCAAAGGAAAAGACAGCCACATTGTCTGCATGGTACCTTACCGACTGGTTATTGCTGAACCGGTTGTTCCAGTACGAATTATTAAAGTAGGGCGAGTAGTAGGGGCTTCCAAAGGCAGCGTTCGTGTAGTACGGTGATCCATACAGATAATTCCAGCGGTTCCAGTTATTGAACCGGGAAGTGGTATAATAGGATTCGCTGCAAATGATATAACCGCCATCCCGCCGGGTGATGACCTGCCGGATAAAGAAATCATTGAAGGCCATTTTCATCGATGCATCACCCCGGGCATCCCGCCGGATATCGTCGGAGAAATCAAAAGTGGTATGCTGTAATACACTTGCCTTTTGCTTGTCCCACACAAAGAACCAGAAGCCCTGCACGTTGCCGTTCTTTTCTTTGGAGTAGAAAGAGGACAGGAAATACCGCTTGTTGTAATTATCAACCTTTACCTGTATCTCGTCCAGTAAGGTCTTTTCAATATTGATCTCCCTGCTCATCAGGGTGTCAGACTGGGCATATTTGACGACCAGGTTTACTTTTGTGATATAGTCGTTATTGTTCCGGTAGAATTTATTGAACACCAGGTCGCCGTCATTGTCCACGTTAAAATCGCCCAGGTTATCGTTTCGCTCTTCCATGGGTATATCGAGCCGGCTTCTTTTCTGCAGTTCGAGCTTTTCGTTATACAGCATGGTGGTCATGATATACACTTTCCTGTTCCGGCTGTTGATCTTGAATACACATATCTTGCTTTTATCTTCGCTGGTAACGGCCGTATAGATCCGGTTGTTGGAGGAAAACCCGATGTGGCTGGTATCCAGTTCCACCGGCTCGCCGGCAGGGTTCCCGTTTCCATCCACCCTCGAAGCCATGCAATACACCACATTCTTGCGCTGAAACTGGTAAATGATATAACAGAAGTCCGAATACGGGAAAAAGTCAATATTGATCACCCTGTCATTATTGGGAATATAGGCCTGCTCTACTTTGGCGATCTGCTGCATATCGTTGTCAAACACAACGATCCAGTGCTTGTTCTTTGTATTCTTATAAATGAGGAAGTTTCCTGACACCTTGCCGGCCACATCGAAATTCATTTTCCGGCTGTCTTCCCTTTCATAGTCTGAGTAAACGATTTTTTGGGCTGAAACAGACAGGCTGATCCCAAGGATAAAAAAGGGTAATGCCCATTTTTGAAACGCCATGTGTGGATATTTTTTCGCTTAATAAAGTTACAGGTTGCCGGTTAAACCCTCACGGTTTTTTGGCAGATGCTCAACATACCCTGATTACATCAAAGATGCTTTCAAAAACAATTTTGCTGCTTACGGCTATTTTTTTCCTGCTTTCATCCGGACGAAAGGCAAAATTCATGCTGTAATTGGTGATACCGGATTTTTGCCTATACCTTTGTATGCAATTGCCACCAAAACCTGGGTCCGTACCTGCCACTAAACTCCGGCGCTTCCGGATAGGCGGGCTGGCAAGGAAACAAAGAACAAGCACAGAAAGTGAAAGTACCTACTAACAGAGTTACTGCCGCCGGACTGATCATTGCCCTCGGAATTATTTACGGTGATATCGGCACGTCGCCCCTCTACGTATTGAATGCGATTACCAAAGGAAGAGACCTCACCGAAGAACTGGTACTCGGCGCCTTATCCTGCGTCATCTGGACACTTACCCTTCAGACAACGATCAAGTATGTGATCCTGACCCTCCGGGCCGATAACCGGGGTGAAGGGGGCATTTTTTCCCTGTATACCCTCGTCCGCCGGAGAAAAAAATGGCTGGTAATCCCTGCCATGATCGGGGGCGCCGCCCTGCTTGCCGACGGGATGATCACCCCTCCTATCTCCGTTACATCAGCGGTGGAAGGTCTGCGGCAGATCCCCTATCTCAATAGGATCTCCACCAAGGATATCCTTATCATCGTAATCGTTATCCTTACCATTCTTTTCTTCCTGCAGCAATTCGGTACGGCTTCTATCGGCAGTCTTTTCGGGCCGATGATGAGTGTCTGGTTTGTTATGCTCGCCGTGATGGGGAGCCTTCACCTGCTTGATGACATTGATGTTTTCAAGGCCTTCAGCCCGCATTATGCGATCAACCTGCTGCGATCGGGCCATGGCCAGGGTTTCTGGATATTAGGCGGGGTATTTCTGTGTACAACCGGGGCTGAGGCCCTTTATTCCGATCTCGGCCATTGCGGCAAATGGAATATCCGCTACTCCTGGATATTTGTAAAGACCTGCCTGATCATTAATTACCTCGGCCAGGGGGCCTGGCTGCTGCATAATGTACAGGGACAAAAGATCACGGCACAAATGATCGATGCCGGTTTCAATCCTTTCTTCGGTGTAATGCCGCAGGAATTCAAGATCATTGGTATCGTGATCGCCACCATGGCGGCGATCATTGCCAGCCAGGCGCTGATATCTGGCTCCTTTACCCTGATCAGTGAAGCCATGCGGCTGAACCTGTGGCCCAAGATGCGGATCAACTATCCGTCTGAAGAAAGGGGCCAGTTGTATGTAGCCGGTATGAACTGGCTCTTGTATTTCGGGTGTGTGGGCATCACGCTTTATTTCCAAAAGGCCTCGAATATGGAGGCTGCCTACGGCCTTGCGATCACTTTATGTATGATCGCCACCTCCATTCTCTTTGCCAACTTCCTGGTCCTTCACCGGGTCCATGCGGTCTGGATCTATTTATACCTGACGGTATACCTGAGCATCGAAGTATCCTTCCTTGCAGCCAACCTCGATAAGTTCATGCACGGCGGGTACGTGACCCTGATCGTTGGCGGTGTACTTTTCGCTGTAATGTACATATGGTTCCGGGCCAGGAAGATCAAGAACCGGTACGTGGAATTTGTACGGCTGGAACATTATGTGCCCAAGATCCAGGAACTGAGCAGCGATAAGATGATCCCCAAATATGCCACGCACCTGGTGTACCTTACCAGTGCCAACAATCCCAAAGAGATCGAACATAAGATCATTTATTCCATCCTGAACCGGAAACCAAAGCGGGCCGATATTTACTGGTTTGTGCATGTGGACACGCTGGATGATCCCTATACCTGCAACTACAAGGTGGAGCATATCATTCCCAATGATATCATCCGGGTGGATTTCAAACTCGGATTCAGGGTGGAGCCCCGCATCAATCTCATGTTCCGCAAAGTGGTGGAGGAACTGGTCGCTAATAAGGAAGTAAACATTATCAGCCGTTATGAAAGCCTGGCCAGCAGCGGTACTGTAGGCGACTTCCAGTTCATGGTCATGGAAAAATACCTGAGCCAGGATAACGAACTTCCATTCTTTGAACGGGTGATCATGAAATTCCATTTCTGGCTGAAAGAACACAGCCTGTCCGAAGAAAAAGGGTTCGGGCTGGATGCCGCCAATGTTACCATTGAAAAATTCCCCCTGATCGTTTCCCCGGTAACCAACCTCAAATTAAAGCGGGTGGAGGAGTAAACCGTATCTCCTGCTGCCCCCGGCTAATTGGTCAGCTGTGATCGCCGGTAAAGAATAATCAATTATATTGTAAGGCACAAAACCAAAGCCCTTTGCCCTCTTTCGTCTGGTATATCATCGGTGGTATTGCCCTGCTTTCTGTCCTCGCCTACTTCCTCCAGGAAAAATTCATTTTTAAACCGGAAAAGCTGAAGCAGGATTTTCAGTTCAGGTATGATGCTCCTTTTGAAGAATATTTTTTTGATGTGGAGCCCGGTGTCCGGATCAACGGGCTGCATTTTTACCGGGAAAATCCAAAAGGGCTCATACTCTACTTTCATGGCAATACCCGCAGTATCAAAGGATGGGCCCGCTATGCCAAGGATTTTTACCGGTACGATTATGATGTGGTGCTGGTCGATTACAGGGGCTTTGGAAAGAGTACCGGTAAGCGAAATGAAAAGGAAATGCTGAACGACATGCAATTTGTGTATGACCGGCTCAAAGAAAAGTTCCAGGAAGACCACCTGATCGTTTACGGGCGCAGTATGGGCAGCGGTTTTGCCACCAAACTCGCCTGCGACAATCATCCCCGGTACCTGATACTGGATGCGCCCTACTACAGCTTCCGTAAAGTGGTGGAGCGGTTTCTGCCCATCCTTCCCGTCCGGATCGTATTACGGTTTCATTTGCGGACCGATAAATGGATCAGCGGCGTGAAATGCCATACCTATATCATTCATGGCACCAGGGACTGGCTTATTCCCATCCGGCACAGTATGGCCCTGCAAAAGATAAACCCCAGCCGTATCACCCTTATCCGGATCGAAGGCGGCGGACATAATAACCTGCCTTCCTTTGATGAGTATCATAATTTTATACGGGATATCCTGAAATACTGACCGGGGCCCGACTGTTAACTATTATCTAATAAGCATACCTCCCCTGTCAAATGGACTGCCTTTTGACATCACAAGGAAAAAGGAGGTATGTATGAAACTAAAACTTTACACTCTGTTCTTTGCCGCCTCTTCACTTCTTGTGGCTTCCTGCAAAACCGCCAAAAAACTTTACGAAAAAGGTGACTATACAGAAGCTGTTGAACTGGCTGCCAAAAAACTCCAGAAAGATCCCGACGATCCCAAATTACTCGATATCATCAGAAATGCATACAGCTATGCCGTCAATGACCATGAAAGTAATATCCGTACTTATTCAGACGGCAGCAGCGAACTGAAGTGGGAAAGAATTTATGGCGAATACGCTGCCCTTCAGCGGATGTATGACGCCATCTATAAAGTACCATCCGTGTACAACCTCATTCATCCCAGGGACTATTCTTCCTTTGTGGCAACGTTCGCTCAGAAAGCCGGCGAAGTACGGTTTCAGCGGGGCATGAATTATATGGAAATGGGTCAGCAGTCTTATACCAATAACAAACAGTATTTCCGCAGCGCTTACAGGGAGTTTCAGGCTGCAGAAGGTTTTCTGCCCGGAGATATGCAGGTGGAACAAAAACTGAACGAAGCCTTTGATAATGGTGTGACCAACGTGGTTATCCTTCCGATACAACAAACAGGCGGTTATGTATACAGCTCTTACAGGGTGGGTGGTAATAACCTTGACGACCAGTTACTTCGCAGCCTGCAGTTCAACAGCGGGAATGAATTTGTGAGGTACTATTCCCCCTGGGATGCCCGGAGCAAAAATATCCGGGTGGACGAAGAAGTGGGCCTGGAGTTTGCCGACATCGACCTGGGTAACATTCGGGACGACCGCTCCGTAAAAAAGGTAAGTAAGGATATCGTGGTAAAAGAAACCACCTACAAGCCTGATTCAGTCGTGAAGGAATATGCAAGAGTTTCAGCAACGGTGACCACCATCTGCAGAAGGATCAAATCTTCTGCCACCCTCCGGATTGCCGTGAGGGATGCACAAGGCAACCTGACCTGGAACGATTTTGTAAACAGTTATTATAACTGGAATACACAATTCTCCACCTACACGGGTGATATACGGGCACTGGACGCTGCCGATAAACAACTGGTGGAACGGAGAAGGGATTTTGAACCTTCAGACGCGGACATCATGCGGCAACTGGTGGAACAGATAAGCAACGATGCACAATACAGGCTCCGCAATTACCTGAGCAACTTATGATCACTATCCGGCATAATAAAAGGACATGCGATGCATGTCCTTTTTTCTTTCATCTTTGTGGCTTGTAGTTCCCTGCATGAACCGGAAAAAAATTCTCAAATGGACCAGGCTCCTGCTCATCGTGTATATCACAGGCGGGGTAGCATTGTATTTTCTCCAGGATTATATTCTTTTTCACCCGGTTACCCTTAAAAGAGATCACCGGTTTGACTTTCCTGAGCCCCACAGAGATATCAGTATCCCGATGAATGAAAAAGACACTCTCAATGTGGTGGATTTTGCTTCTACCGGCGACAGTACAAAAGGCATTGTGCTCTATTTTCATGGAAACAAAAAGAATATTTACTGGTACCATAAATTCATGCCCTATTTTACCCGCCATGGGTATGAAGTCATGATCATCGATTACCCGGGTTACGGCAAAAGCACAGGAAAACTCACAGAGAAAAAATTATACGACTGGGCTTTACAAACGTATAAACTGGCAAATAAAAGATTCCCTGCCGAAAAGATCATTATTTACGGTAAAAGCATGG
This sequence comes from Chitinophagaceae bacterium, assembly GCA_046329665.1. Classification (GTDB taxonomy): domain Bacteria; phylum Bacteroidota; class Bacteroidia; order Chitinophagales; family Chitinophagaceae; genus JJ008. Next base: position 55,367 of record JAXLUG010000009.1, read on the forward strand.
GTACAGGCATTGCTGCAGAACTTGCGTCGGTAAGGGACTGCAAGCGGCTGATCCTGGAAACACCCTATTATGATTTTCCGGCCGTGGTAAAACATTACCTGCCCATATATCCGGTACGCTGGATGCTGCACTATGATCTGCCCACCTGGCAATATCTTCAGCAGATAAAGCGGCCCATAAGTATTTTTCATGGCACCAAAGACAGGATCGTGGTGTATGATAATACCATCAGGCTGAAAGAATATCTTAAACCCGGCGATGAGGTAACAACGATCAGGGGCGGGCATCACAACGATCTCTTTACCTATAAAGAAGTGATAAACAAGCTGGATTCCTTACTTGAGCTGCCCTGATATAACCCAAAAGTGGTATTGCACCGGGTTCCCGTCGTTTTTATTTTTACCCAGTGAAACACCTTATCCTCACCGCTCTGCTGGCCGCCAGCCTGACGGCGCATGCACAACAACCATTGGGTTATGGCTCCCTGCTTAACCTGGCAAAGGAAATTGACTTTTCCGACAGCCTTGAGTTGCGCAATACCACAGATGAACGAACACTCCTCGACAGTAATACGGTGAAGTCCTTGTTTCCCCAGGTATTACCAGATGGCCCGTTAAATAAATTCAGGAACCGGACCTATTCCCTTGCCGGCAAAATAACCACACACCAGCAATTCGATCTGCTTGTATTAATGGAAGAAAAAACAAAAGGAGATAGTATCATCACCCGGGTGGTTTACCTTATCTCCATGAAAAAGACCGGTGAGTACATTGCTTCACTGAAAGCTGCTGTAAGCGGCACAAAGAAAAAGACAGGGTATTATATCACTTCCTGCCTGTATAAGGATTTTAAGATCGTGCAGGATTCAAAGATCACGGTCGACAATAAAGCCTATGATGATATGGCCCTGTATAAGATCAGTGCAGCAGGGCGGTTTATCAGTTACCCGAGAATGGAATAGCGCAGCTGCCGCATCGGTCAGCTTCCGCATCGTTCGCTGAAGGTGAAGACAATTTGAACGCCCAGATATTTTCAACGGGCTAAGTAAGTTCTTCCAGTAAGACCTTTTTCTCCCCCACTTTCAGCCTGTGCCTCACTCCTACTTTCAGTGCATAGTTCTTATCGGTGTGGCTTACAGGAAAATCGAAGCAAACCGGATAGTCATATTCCTTAATGATATTCCAGAGCATTTCCTGTAAAGGGGTGCCGAAAGGCCGGTCGGTGTCTTTAATATCCGAGAAAATACCGAAGATCAGCCCGTTCAGTTTTTCCAGCTTGCCCGCCCTTTTCAGCTGGTGCATCATCCTGTCAATATTATACTGCTGCTCCCCTACATCTTCAATGAAGAGTATGCGGCCCTTTGTCCTGATATCCGATCCTGTTCCTACCAGGTGGGCCAGTATCGCCAGGTTCCCTCCCACCAGTTCTCCCTCTTCATCCCCTTTCCGGTTGAATTCATTGCCGGGTATTGTTATCGAAGCAGGCTTGCCTTCCAGTGCGGCCTTTAATGACAATACATATTCATTCGTACTGCCGCCATCATTAAAAGCGGATGCCATCGGGGAATGCAGGGTGGAGATATAGTAGTTGGCATAAATATGCGAGTGCAATACCGTTATGTCGCTGTACCCGATAATCCATTTGGGGTTTTTCCTGAATTGTTTAAAACGAAGGTTCTCAATGATCCGCCCGGTGCCATATCCGCCCCTGGCGCACAGCACGGCGTTCACTTCCTCATCATCCAGCATTTGCTGAAGGTCAGTAAGCCGTTCCTCATCTGTTCCGGAAAAATAGTTGCCGGAATCACCACCCACTGTAGTTCCTTTCTTCACCTTATAGCCCCATTCCTGCAGCGTGCTGATACAGGTCTGCACCTTCTCAGGGTCCATATATCCTGCCGGGCAAACCAGCCCGATCGTGTCGCCTTTCTTAAGGCTTTTCGGTTGAACTATCATATTCTCAAAATTATCATTTCTTTATTTAATTTACTGCAATGGAAGAACTGAAAAAAGCACTGGCAGCGGTCTCACCACTTTCTGAAAAAGGAATGAACCTCTTCCTGGCAGCCTGGCAATGCTGGAAGGTGCCCCGGGATCATTTCCTGCTCCGGGAACACCAGGTTGCTGATCATTTTTACTTTATCCGGTCCGGAATTGCAAGAATTTATTACCACAAGGCTGAAAAAGAAATTACTGAATGGATCGCCATGGAAAACCAGTTCTTTCTTTCCATCAACAGTTTTTTTGAACGGATCCCCAGCCGGCTGATCATTCAAACCCTGGAACCGGCTGAAGTATGGGGTATCCATTACAATGACCTGATGAAACTCGCAGCAGCTCATCATGAAATTGAAACCCTGCTGCGCAAACTGGTCACTCTTTCACTGATCCTTTCGCAATACCGCATGGATTCGATCCAGTTTGAAACTGCCCAGCAACGGTATGATGCCCTGGTAAAGAATTACCCGGCCATCATCAAAAGGGTTCCGCTGACCTATATCGCTTCCTTTCTTGGCATTACCCTCGAAACCCTCAGCCGGATCCGGTCCTCCCGCTGAACCTGTTATTATTTGACATTTATCAAATGCAGGAGCGTTTACCCGCCGGAACTTTACATCCTAAACGATTGACTCATGAAACCGGCTTTCTTCTTCTGCTTCTTATTCCTCTCTGTCAGCCTGTTCGCCCAGACCAGCAAAGCCAGAAAACTCGTCAGGAAAATGACGCTTGATGAAAAAGTAAACCTGGTGGTAGGTATGGGAATGAAACTTCCCGGCATGAATACCGGCAACGGACCTGTCGTGGGACAAACAACCGATAAAGTTCCCGGTGCTGCCGGAACCACCTATGCCATCCCCAGGCTTGGTATCCCCAACATGGTGCTGGCCGACGGACCCGCCGGTGTTCGGATTGAACCCAAAAGAAATGATGACACCGCCACCTACTATGCCACTGCCTGGCCGGTAGCAACCCTTATCGCTTCTTCATGGGATACAAAACTTGCAGAAAATATAGGCGAGGCCATGGGAAACGAAGTAAAAGAATACGGTGTGGATATACTTCTTGCCCCGGCACTTAATATTCACCGCAACCCTCTGGGCGGAAGAAATTTTGAGTACTACTCGGAAGACCCGCTCATAGCTGGAAAAATGGCCGCCGCCATTGTAAAGGGTATCGAATCAAACGGAGTGGGAACTTCCATCAAACATTTTGCAGCCAATAACCAGGAAACCAACCGGAATACGGTGAACACGATCGTCAGCGAACGGGCCCTCCGGGAGATCTACCTCAAAGGTTTCCAGATTGCTGTTAAAGAGTCGCAGCCCTGGACCGTAATGAGTTCGTACAACTATATCAACGGAACTTACACTTCTGAATCCTATGACCTGCTCACCACCATCCTCAGAAAGGAATGGGGTTTTAAAGGCCTGGTGATGACGGACTGGTTCGGCGGCAAAGATGCCGTAGCACAGATGAAGGCAGGCAATGACCTGCTGATGCCCGGTACCCCGGCACAAAAGCAAGCCCTCCTCGAAGCCATAAAGAATGGCAGCCTGGATATGGCCACGCTTGATCAGAATGCCGAACGGATCGTTACCTGCATCCTGGGATCACAGGCGTATAAAAATTATGCATTCAGCAATAAACCTGATCTGCAGGCGCATGCAAAACTGGTGCGTACCGCTGCCGCTGACGGGATGGTCCTTTTAAAAAATAACAACTCACTGCCGCTGCAAAACAATACAGCCATTGCCGCTTTTGGAAACACCTCTTACAGCTTTATCGCCGGCGGAAAAGGAAGCGGTGATGTGAATGAAGCCTATACCATCTCTCTTGTGCAGGGACTGGAAGGGGCCGGATACAAAATGGATGAGCCGGTGAAAAAGGCCTACACAGCCTGGCTGGATAAGTACAATGCCGGGCATCCGAAAAAAGGGTTCATACAGGAAATACTGAACCCCACTCCCCCTGCACCGGAGCTGGAAGGTGTTAAGGAAATGGCAGAAGCCGCCGCCGCAGAGACCGGTGCGGCCCTTATTACGATCGGCAGAAATGCGGGTGAATTCTTCGACAGGAAAAAAGAAAATGACTTTTACCTCAGTGATAAGGAACAAGAACTGATCAGAGCCGTATCGGAAGCCTACCATGCAAAAGGAAAAAAAGTAATTGTCATCCTCAACACCGGCGGGGTGATCGAAACGGCTTCCTGGAGAGACCAGGCCGATGCTATCCTCCTGGCCTGGCAGGGCGGGCAGGAAGGCGGCAATGCAGTGGCAGATATCCTGAGCGGAAAAATAAACCCCTCCGGTAAACTGGCTACAACATTTCCCCTGAAATACGAAGATGATATCACGGCGAAGAATTTTCCGGGAAAAGAGTTTCCTGAAAAAGGATCCGCCAACGGCCTCGGTATTAAACAGAATCCCGCCGAGGTAACGTACGAGGAAGGTATTTATGTCGGCTACCGCTTCTACAACACATTTAATGTAAAGCCGGCTTATGAATTTGGCTACGGGCTTTCCTATACCAGCTTTTCATATGGCCCGCTGGAGCTCAGTTCTGCCGATCTCAGCAAGCCGGTTACGGCAAGCATCATTATCACCAATACCGGCAAGCTGCCGGGCCGGGAGGTGGTGCAATTGTATGTATCGGCCCCGGCTGATAAACTTGACAAACCCGCGGAAGAGCTTAAAGGCTTTGCAAAGACCGGGTTGCTGCAGCCCGGGCAGTCGGAAAAAATAACTTTTACCATCACGCCGGGTCAGCTGGCTTCCTTTCATTCAGCTGCCTCTGCCTGGATAGCCGATGCCGGAAATTATACTTTCAGGGCGGGTGCTTCTTCCACAGACATCAGGCAGACCGCAGCCTGCACACTTTCACGGGATATGATTACTGAAAGAGTAAATAAGGTGTTGCTTCCGCAGGTCACCATCCAGGAACCGGCTGGCGGCAAAAAAGGATTTTGATCCTGCCCCGGTCAGTAAATAGCATTACTTTTCATGTATGAAAAAGCTGCTGTTCCTGCCGCTATTGTTTATAACGGCGACACTGTGGGCGCAGGACCTTTCCCTTTTCCAGAAAAAAGAATACCGGTACGCTGAAGGGAAAGTGCTTCCCTACCGCATCCTTTACCCCAAAGGTTATGACAGAACCAAGAAATACCCCCTGGTCCTTTTTCTGCATGGCGCCGGGGAACGGGGAAATGATAACGAAAAGCAGCTGGTGCATGGTTCAACCCTTTTCCTGGATACGAACAACCGCAGGGATTTTCCGGCTATCATTCTCTTCCCTCAGTGTCCTGAAAACAGTTACTGGAGCACCGTGTGGATCGACAGAAGTAAAAACCCCGCAATTTTTGATTTCAATTATGACAGCTCTGTCAACTGGCCGCTGGATGCCGTACAACAACTGGTCAGAAAGGTATTGAAAAAAGAAGCGGTTGACAGGAAGCGATGCTATGTAACCGGTCTTTCCATGGGCGGAATGGGTACGTTTGAACTGGCATACCGTTTCCCGAAACTATTTGCAGCTGCCCTGCCTGTCTGCGGCGGGGGTGATACCATCCGGTACGATAAAAGGGTCAGAAAAACAGCTTTCTGGGTTTTTCATGGCGATGCAGATGATGTGGTGAGTGTAAATGAATCAAGGGCCCTGGTGAATAAACTAAAGTCACTGCACCTCGACGTAAAATACACAGAATACCCCGGCGTGAACCACAACAGCTGGCAAAATGCATTTGCAGAACCCTCCTTTCTGAGCTGGATGTTTTTGCATAAAAGGGAATAACCGGAACGGTCAGTTCACCTTCCTTCTTTTTTCTTCTTCCGTGATCAGCTTCATGATCTCTTTGCTGACATAATAATCCGGTACATTTTCCGGTTTGATGGCCGGATCAGGAATGTACCAGTTGTATTTTGAAAAGGCCTTCTTCAGGGTTTCATCTTTAAAATCATAACCCAGCCGGGCATAGTTCAGGTTGCGGTAAAGCCGCAACTGTTCATTGGTCATCCTGCTGATCGTAAGCTCCACGCTGTCACCCCAGATAAATTCCCTGATATCTTCAAAATCGTTCTTTACTGTTTTATCACACCACAACGACACTTCGTTGTGCAGGTGCCAGAAAACAATACTCAGGTCCTCTGTCGGTTTAAAAGAAGAGGCCCTTAACTGAACCTTGCCCCGCCGCTGGTAAACCATTTTCAATGGGTTGCCCCCTTCCGCCAGGTAAGGAAGCGGAAAACTGTTTTTGCTTATCCTGCCGATACCGGCCATTTGCCAGGGAGCGGCAGCCTTGCCAAATGCTGACGGTAAAGAATAATAACTATCCTCGCCCATATCAATATTCAGTTCAAAATCATCTATTGCCCCGTTGGCCCAGGTTGTGCCGGTGGTGAGCCGGTAGTCAAAATCATGGCTGGCCTCTACGGAACCGCCCCCTTTGTAAAGATAGCTGTGGCGTACCCCGGTGATGCCGCTGGCAAACCGGATCGTGAAATAGTAAACGAAGTCATAGCCTTCCGCAATTTTTGAACTTACCTTAAAGCCCGTGCTTTCCATCTTTGCGATCTTATAGGTAAGCAACTGGTCGCCGGCCATCACCATAAAATTTTTTATAAAAGGATGCCGGGCCTCTTCTTCATTGATATCACCTTCAGCCGGCGGGGTAACGAAGCCCACCGTAAGCTCCTTTTCCGGTCCCGGGTTGAAAAACTCAAAATAAATATCGACCTGCATCCATTCGTCCTTCCGGGTAAGGTTCAGTATTTCTTTTTTAAGGCGTACTGCTGTTTCTTTTAAAGGGACCAGCGTATTACCGGTAGCATAAAAAACGCCATCATTGGCAAAGACCACAGACGGGATCCACAACAGGACTGCCAGGAAATGTTTTCGCATGAGAGGGTGTGTTTTGTGTTGGCAGCCCAAGATATGGGAAAACCAACATCCAAAAAATGACACCCCGGGGTGGTATATTTAAAAAGTTTTCGGCGTACCTAGCCCTGAAGTCCCCCAACAGTAATTACAGGTGCTGAAGCAGGAACATCATCATCATCAGGGAGCCGTTTGTTCGTCAGTCTATTCCGGCTTCCCTGACTCAGTTTCCGGGTACTCACCTGCGATGGCCCCTGATCGCAAAACCCTTTCCCGATAGTTAGCTTTGTTTGGTTATTTTTGCCTCCGTTTATCTTTCAAGAAAGGCATGATGACCAACCCGAAACGATATTTAGTGACCTCGGCCCTGCCCTATGCCAACGGGCTCAAACATGTGGGCCACCTCGCCGGCGCCTATATTCCTGCTGATATATATGTACGCTACCTGCGGGCACAGAAAAGAGATGTGGTGTTTGTGTGCGGCAGTGATGAACATGGTACTGCCATCCCTATACAGGCTGCAAAAGAAGGCACCACCCCCCGGGCTATTATCGATAAGTATCATGAAGCTATGAAACAGGATTTCGCAGACCTGGACATGAGTTTCGATATCTATCACCGTACCTCCGAACCGATCCACCACGAAACGGCACAGGAATTCTTTACCCGCCTGAATGATGCCGGCGAACTGGAAATAAAAGAAAGCGAACAGTATTTTGATGAACAGGCAAAAACCTTCCTGGCCGACCGTTATATAAAAGGCACCTGCCCTAATTGCGGCAGCGACCGGGCCTATGGCGACCAGTGTGAGAACTGCGGACGAACGCTGAGCCCTGATGAGCTGATCAACCCGGTCAGCACACTCAGCGGTCAGCCACCGGTAAAGAAAAAAACTTCGCACTGGTACCTGCCGCTGGGAAAACATGAAGCCTTTCTCCGTGAATGGATACTGGAACAGCATCAAGACGACTGGCGGGCCAGTGTTTATGGGCAATGCAAAAGCTGGATCGAAGGCGGATTACAGGCGAGGGCCGTGACCCGTGACCTGGACTGGGGAATAAAAGTACCGGTACAAGGGGCGGAGGGAAAAGTACTGTATGTCTGGTTTGATGCACCGATCGGGTATATCTCTGCCACCAAACAATGGGCCCTTGATAACGGTAAAGACTGGCGCCCTTACTGGCAGGATAAAGAAACAAAGCTTGTACACTTCATCGGTAAAGACAATATCGTTTTCCACTGCATCATCTTCCCTGTCATGCTGAAACTGCATGGCGATATACTGCCGGACAATGTGCCTGCCAATGAATTCCTGAACCTGGAAGGGGATAAAATGAGTACCAGCCGCAACTGGAAACTCGATATGCGGGATTATATCAATGACTTTGTAAAGAAAGAAAACGGCGGCGGCCAGTGTGTGGATATGCTTCGTTATTACCTGACCCAGATCGCCCCGGAAACAAAAGACAGCGAGTTTACCTGGAAGGGGTTCCAGGATGCCGTCAACAGCGAACTGGTGGCCGTCTTTGGAAATTTTGTGAACCGCACTTTTGTGCTTATGCATAAACTCTGCGGCGGCAAAGTGCCGAAACTGCACACCCGTATTCTGGACGAAGAAGACAAAGCCCTGATCGCCGAATTTGCCAATACAAAGGCTGAAGTACAATCGGCACTGGAATACTATCATTTCCGTGACGGGCTGTTCCAGGTGATTGAACTGGCAAGAAAAGGCAACCAGTACATGCAGAAAAAAGAACCCTGGATCGTGGCGAAGCAACTGCCGGCCAACCCGGCGGCACAGGAGTCTATTGACAACACCCTGCATATATGCCTCCAGCTTTGTGCAAACCTTGCCGTGCTCATCAACCCCTTTCTGCCCAACACGGCTAAGAAGATGCTGCACATGATGAAGGTGGTGGATAAAATGCTGGAATGGGAAAATGCCGGCAAACCTAACCTGCTGAGTGTGGGGTACACACTGAGGGCACCGGAGCTGCTGTTCAGAAAAATTGAAGATGAAGAAATAGCCCGCCAGGTAGAGAAACTAAAAGCAAACGTAAAGAAACAAGAAACTGCAAACCAAGTGGAAACAACTCCTGCCGAAACTGCCGGTTCCAAACCTGTGATCCAGTACGATGATTTTGCAAAGCTGGAACTAAAAGCTGCCACCGTCATCGCCTGCGAAAAAGTAGAGAAGGCAGATAAACTGCTGAAGCTGGAAATAGATCTGGGCACCGAAAAAAGAACGATCGTTTCCGGCATCGCCCTTCACTACAAACCGGAAGAAATGGTGGGCAGGCAGGTCATTGTGGTCACGAACCTGGCGCCCCGGAAAATGAAGGGCATCGAAAGCCAGGGTATGATACTGACGGCCGAAGACAGCGACGGTAAACTGCGCCTGCTGAAACCGGAAGAAACAGTGGCCCCCGGGTCCAATGTAAGCTGATCGTTCAACGCACCGCTCCCTTCATCTTTTTTTACTGCGGCAGCCAGACAGCCGCCATTATTTGCCGGGCATTTTATATCTTTTACCTGCATTAACCTTACCGTATGACCCCAGCAACTTTTGGCAGGCCATGGGCCCTGCTGTTCATCGCTCTTGCCGCTGCTTTTACCCTCCGGGCACAAACACAGGAAGAGTTTGATAAAAAGCTCACGGACATTTACACGGTCAACAGCACCGATAAAAAGAAGGCGCTGGCCCTGGCAAAAGAACTGTACAACGCCGCTGAGAAGAAAAAGGAACTCCAGACCCTGACCAATTACTACATGCTGAAGAACCTTTTTGAAAACATCACTCCGGATGCCGCCCTTGCCAAAACATGCGCCGATAAAGCCGACAGGCTGAGCCGGGAGCTGGTGGGAAAAGATCCCGGCAAAACGGATTACGGCAATGACAGCATGAACATCTGGTATAACCAGCTTTATCCCGGCCTGTACCAGACCACCGACCCGGACAATGCCCGCAAGGCGTTGGACTTCCTCAGCAAATACACCTCCTTTCAGAGTATGCCCAACTTCACCGGAGTGGCGTATGCATATGAACGAAACGGCGATTTCACCAATGCCAAAAAATATTATGAATATTCACTGACATTGGCCGGGGATGAAAAGAACAATTATGTCTCCTACCTTTATTACATTCTTTTCCTGAGCCGGTATGGCGACTACCAGAAGGCCGAAGAATACATCCGGCATATTGAATACCTGTCGCAGCATGCCTCCTCCGATGTATTTAAGATGTCTTACCGTAACGAAGCCCTGGCTGCCCGCACCCTTTACTATTTTTATATCGGCGATTATGAGTCCTATGTAAAATCATCCGAATTGCAGAATGCTGAGCTGGCCAAAATGTACACCACCTACAAAATGCCCTGCAACGGACAGGAATATATACGCCTCACCAATGCTGCGGTGGCCAGCGAATACCTGAAAGATTATAATGCAGCGGAGCGCTACTGGAAAAGCCGTGATTCGGCCTATTCTGCCTGGATAAAATGCCAGAAAGAACAATACCCTAACCTGAAGCTGTACGACTTTTCCATGTACCCCATCTTTCTGCTGAAGCGGGGCAAGGACAAATTATTGCCAAAGTCACTTGATTTTTACAGGACACAAGCAGAAACCTATTACAGCAGCTTCCGGGAATATGCCGACATGAGCACCCTTTATTTTAAGGGCACCCAGATGGCTTACCTGAAATCGCCCACGTACCGGGATATCTTTCTGCCGATCCTGGAGCGGATCCGGAAGACCCGGGATTTCAGGGAATCGACCCGGCCCTTCACCGATTTCGCTTATTTCCGGATGCGTGACCGCGACCTGCAGGAGGCAGCGAATAGTTACAAGGAATTGTTTTCGCTGAACAGCGGATGGGTCAATGATATCATCTTCACCTTTGGCGAAAAAGCATTCGTAACCTATTACAATGCCAAACTGAAGGAAGGATATGAGAACTTTCACAGCTTCGTAAAACTGGCAAAAGAAAAACAGTCTGCCCTCTTTCCTGAACTGGCCGCACAGGCCTACGACAATCTTCTTTTCACCAAATCCATTGAGAACCAAAGAGAAAAGAAGCTGTTCATCAAAAGCAATGACCCGGCGGTGATACAACTCTCTACGAAAAATGGCTGGATAAGAAACAGCAGCCGATCCGGCAATACTTCAGGCCTCCGAACCAGCCAGTGCCGCCTCCGCTTCAGCCAAACCGCAGGCCGACGATCTGAAAACCCTGGCAGGGATGAAGTAACGGCTATAGAAAAACAGAGCTTTATCGTAAAAGCAAAGGACTACAAAAAACTGCTGAAGATCAACCCGCCCCACTGGAAAGAAGTACAGGAAAAACTGAAGGAGGGTGAGGCAGCCGTGGAAATGATCCGCTTCCAGTGGCGTGACCAGGTTTACTACGGTGATACGGCCTGGTATGCGGCCTATATCATTACCAGGAACAGCAGCAGCCCGGATGTGGTTTACCTGCCGGATGCCGCAAAAGACCTTGATGATAAATATTACAAGCTTTACAAAAACAATATCCGGTATAAGATCGATGACAAAGAATCCTATAACCATTACTGGAGGCCCATCGGTGAAAAACTGAAAGGCATCAGGGTTTATCTGCGACGGTATTTATCACCTGGATCAATATCGTCTTCCTGAAAAATCCGGCCACCGGCCATTTCATGCTGGATGAACTGGAACTATGTCAGCGTTAATTTCAACAGGTGACCTGGCAACGGCCACAGTAAGAACAATGACACAGGGCAATGTCGGCCTTTTGGAAGACCTTCGTATAAAGAACGGCCCGGCCGCATTGCCGCCGGTTGCCGACAAGTCAACCGTCATTCATCAGCAGTTTCAGATAACAATATCCTCGACCTGCCCGGCACTTTGAGGAAGGAAGTACTCACCATCAAAAAGGAGATGGAAAGCAATAGCGTACCGGTAAAAAGCCCACCTGCAGGACCAGGCCACGGAAGATAAAATGTACCAGCTTCACAGCCCGGGCATCCTGCATATTGCGCCGGCTGACATGGTTACTGGTCCGGCAGCGGGGAGAATGCAACGGATGGTTACCGGACCTTCTCAATCATGGTCAAATCTGGTTGCTGCTGGCCGGTGTGGTGAATTATTATGAGAAAGATGAATTCTCAGATACGTATGATGGGGTGTTCACGCCTTATGAAGCGCAGAATCTCGACCTGCAGCACACATCCCTGGTCATTCTCTCCGCCTGCGAAACCACACTCGGTTACCTGGATGCCGGAGAAGGTGTATACGGGCTGCAACGGGCTTTCCGGGCGGCAGGGGCCGGCAGTATCATGACAAGTCTCTGGAAAGTGGATGACAATGCCACAAAAGATTTTATGATCGCCTTTTATGACGAGTACCTGCGGACAAAAGATAAATCAGCGGCATTTGTAAAAGCCCAACGAACCATCAGGGATAAATACATCCACCCGTATTACTGGGGCGCATTTATAATGGTCGGTGAATAAACGGTCAGGCGATCGGGAATTTCATTTCAAGGATACAACCGTTTCCGGGAGAGGAAATCACTGCGAGGGTGCCCCCGTGTGCGGTGGCCCGGCTGGTCATATTCAGCAGGCCGATGCCTTTTCTTCCTTCTGTCACGGTGGTATCAAATCCTTTTCCGTTATCGCTGATATAAAGATGAAGCTGGCCGCCGGATTCCGTTACCCGGATCTTTACCTCCGTGGCAGCAGCATATTTGATGATGTTATTGGATTGTTCCTGCACCACCCGGTAGATGGTCAGTTTTTCATCATTATTCAGCCGCTTTTCCAGTTTTGAATCAAAGGTGAATTTCACTTTGATCTGCTGAAGGGCTTCCAGGTTATCTGTAATATCACGGATACTCTCCTGCAGGCCGGATGAAGTAATGGCTGGGCTGTTCAGTGAACGGGATAATTTCCTGATCTCATGCAGGGCCAGTAACTGGTATTCCACCGCTTTCTCCAGCAGGCTGTCCGCTTTTTCTTTTTCAGAGGAAAGCACCGCTGTTTCCATATACAGCTTGGCACTCATGATGATCTGGTTCACATTATCGTGCAGTTCCCGGCTGATCTTTATTTTTTCCTGCTCCTGTGCCTGCAGGGTGGCCAGTGTGATGGCCTTTTGTTTCTGGGCCTGCTCATCGGCCAGCTGCTGCTTCAGTATTTTCTCGTTGGTCACATCACGGATGGCTCCGAGTATCCGTAAAGGTTTCCGGTCTTTGTAGAGAATGATGCCGGAGTCATGCAATGTTTTATAACTACCATCAGCATATTCAAAACGGTACTCATCTTCCCATCGCTCACTTTTTTTACGAAGGTGCTCCTCCAGTTTATGTTTTACCCGGTCCCGGTCATCAGGGTGTACTTTCTCAAACCACCAGTTCAGGTTTGAATTGATCTCATCAGGCCCGTATCCCGAGATCCGGCCAAATGTTTCACTCCGGTATATCTCATTCTTTACAAGGTCAAAATCCCAGACAGCATCCGAACTGACCAGGGTGATCAGGCGGAAGCGTTCATTGCTTTTTATCAGCTCATTCTGGGCGGTGATGAAATTGGTAATATCTGTATATGATACCACCACTGCATAAGGATCGAATTGTCCGGGTTTGATAAGGGCTTCTGAATTGACCGAAAGCCATACCCGTTCTCCCGAATCCTGTTCCACCCCCATGATCACATTCCGCTGCGGGAAACCTGTCTGCAGGCTGACCACACCGGGAAACTGGTGCGGGGGGAATACAGACCCGTCCGGCCGGATGGCCTTCCAGGAAAAGTCTCCCACCACCTTGCCGATCATTTCTTCTTCCGGTAAACCGAGTATGGAAGCGGCTTTTTTATTGGTGGTTACGATCTTTCCATCAGCCCCGATGATGACTACTCCATCCTGCAGGGTATTAACAAGGGCATCAAATTTTATTTCGGCTGCGGCAAGCTGCTCATCTTTCAGGGAAGGGCCGCTGTTCCTGATCGAAGCCACGATCATAATGCCGTCAGGCTTGTCCGCTGTATCATAAATATGACTGGCCGTTAACCCCAGGCTGATCTTCTGGCCATTCGCCTGCTGATACCAAACATCGCCGCTCCAATAGCCGGTATGATGAAGGGCAGAAAGCAGCTCGGCACTGTTTCCTTGCGGAAAATCAATATTTACAAAATTGAAGAAATTAATACCGGGGGTTCCGGGACGTCCGAACAGTTCTTCCGCAACAGCATTCCAGCCGGTGATATTAAAAAGGAGATTAGCCTGAACCACCGCATGCTGACCAGTTAAGGGCCTTGCATCTGTAGCTCTGTGTATGACAGAGAGATGGTCTGTAGTAATGGAACGGATGGCGTTCGGCTTACTCATGGTTATTGGATTATCGCAGGTTAAACGCCGTTTCCCACATAGGATTGTGTAAAGCAGCAGGAAAAAATAGATATTTTACCTGTGAGGAAAGAAGTATAAACACTTAATTCTAATGCGGCTCGTAAAAAAACACGGTCCCTATCGGAATAGTACGATAGCCGGCCCCGAAAGCGCTGCTCATACTATATTAACAACCCCCTTCCGGCACCGGCCCCCCCGAAAAGGCACTTTGGCAAAAACACTTATCTTCGGTCTTTAAATAGTTGCATAACTAACTAATTGGAGAATATGTCAAACAGGGTCATTAAACGGGTTGCCGTACTGGGAAGCGGGGTCATGGGTTCCCGCATCGCTTGTCATTTTGCGGGGGTCGGTGTACAGGTGTTATTGCTGGATATAGTTCCCCGGGAAGTGGCAGCAGATGCAAAGCCTGCCGAAAGAAATAAGATCGTGAATGATGCATTGGCGGCAGCCATCAAATCAAACCCCTCCCCTGTTTTTCATAAGGATGTGGTGAAAAAGATCAGCACCGGCAACTTTGAGGATAACATGAAGGAGATCGCCGGCTGCGACTGGGTCATTGAAGTGGTGGTGGAGCGGCTCGATATCAAACAAAAAGTTTTTGAACAGGTGGAGCAGTACCGGAAACCGGGCACACTGATCACTTCCAATACATCCGGTATCCCCATTCATATGATGGCCGAAGGAAGAAGTGATGATTTTAAAAAACATTTCTGCGGCACCCACTTTTTTAACCCGCCCCGCTACCTGCGCCTGCTCGAGATCATCCCCACTCCCTATACCGATCCCGCCATTGTTGACTTCCTGATGAACTACGGCGACCTGTACCTGGGAAAAACAACCGTCCTGTGCAAGGACACACCGGCTTTTATTGCCAACCGTATCGGGGTATTCGGCATGATGTCTATTATGAACATCAAAGAAAAGCTGAAGCTTTCGGTGGATGAGATCGATGCCCTGACCGGCCCGGTGATCGGGAGGCCAAAATCCGCCACCTTCCGCACAGGTGATGTGGTGGGACTGGATACGCTGGTGAAAGTGGCAAAAGGGGTGGCTGATAATTGTCCCCTGGATGAAGCAAGGGATCAGTTTGCCATTCCTGCCTGGCTTGAAAAAATGATCGCCAATAACTGGCTCGGCGATAAGACCGGGCAGGGGTTCTTCAAAAAGACAAAGGGAACAGGTGGTGAAAAAGAAATTCTTACCCTGAACCTTGATACGATGGAATATGGCCCGCGGGTAAAACCAAAATTTGCCAGCCTGGAAGCGGCAAAACCGGTTGATGACCTGTACACCCGGCTGAAGATGCTGGTAGCCGGACCGGATAAGGCGGGTGAGTTTTACCGTCTGTTCCATTACGGGCTCTTTTCCTATATCTCACATCGCATCCCGGAAATAAGCGATGAACTATACCGGGTGGATGATGCGATGATGGCCGGCTTTGGCTGGGAGATCGGTGCCTTTGAAAGCTGGGATGTACTCGGTGTTGCCAAAACAACAGAAGCAATGAAGACGGCGGGTTATAACGTTGCCGGCTGGGTGGAGGAAATGCTGGCGGCAGGCAACAAGTCCTTTTATAAAGTGGAAGGCGGCAGGAAATATTATTACGATCCTGCAGCCAGATCGTATAAGGCATTGCCCGGCGGTGAGGCCTTTATCGTGATGAGCAATTATACCGACAAGCAGATCTGGAAAAACGGCAGTTGCCGGTTATATGATCTCGGTGACGATGTACTGGGGCTGCAGTGGTTCACCAAAATGGGAAGTATCGGCGGCGATGTACTGAGCGGTATCAATACCGCCATTGAAAAAGCGGAAAAGAATTACAAAGGATTGGTCATTGCCAATGAGGGCCCGAATTTTTCGGCGGGTGCCAATGTTGGAATGATCTTCATGCTGGCGATCGACCAGGAATATGATGAACTGGATATGGCGATCCGTCTGTTCCAGAATACCATGATGCGGGCCCGTTATTCCTCCGTACCTGTGGTAGTGGCCCCGCATGGACTGGCCCTGGGCGGTGCCTGCGAATTGAGCCTGCATGCCGACAAATGCTGTCCGGCTGCTGAAACCTATACCGGCCTGGTTGAACTGGGAGTTGGATTGATCCCCGGCGGCGGCGGTACCAAGGAATTTGTGTTACGGGCCTCTGATGAGATGCACGAAGATGAACCGGAAACGATCACCCTGAAGAACCGGTTCCTTTCCATTGCTACCGCAAAGGTGGCCACATCTGCACACGAAGGGTTCGGACTGGGTGTATACAGAAAAGGACTTGACGAGATCGTTATGAACCAGGGCCGCCGCATTGCAGAGGCCAAAAAATCCGTTATCGAGATCTTCGACAGCGGTTATACCACGCCTGTTCCCCGCAAGGATGTGAAAGTACTGGGACAATCTGCTCTCGGCGCACTTTACTCCGGCATACATGCAATGAAGACGGCCAACTACGCCACGGAACATGATGCACTGGTGGCCAAAAAACTCGCCTATGTGATGTGCGGCGGCGATCTGAGTGAACCGGGTTTTGTAACTGAACAGTACCTGCTCGACCTGGAAAGAGAAGCCTTCCTTTCTCTCTGCGGCGAAAAGAAAACACTGGAACGAATACAGAGTGTGCTGAAAAGCGGGCGGCCGATCCGTAACTGATACCTGCACGCCTTGCCGTTGCCCGGCGGCTGACTGATATGAGGATTTCCCCTTATCTTTAGTCAAACCATTAACCATGCAAATCAGTATTGCCGATTCTGCAGCAGACCGTGTTATCTATAACATCACCGGCTGCACCATAGCTGAGCTTGATAACAAGCTCAACCTTTTCTTCTCTTCCCAGGGTTACAACCTTAAGTCCGCCCAGGGCGAAATAAGAACCTACGAAAAAGGCAACCGGGTATTACGGATCCTCTTCGGCGCCTTTGCGAAATACCATAAACAATCTGTAACGGTTAAACAACAGGGCGACCTGTTTCAGTTACTGCTCCAGCGTGATTCCACGGGCATGTCCGGCGGACTGATCGGGATGAACCAGGTAAAGAAAGAATTTGCCCGGCTTACAGATGCCTTCACTACATACTTCAAAAGCTAGGTTATGAAATACCTCTTCCTTATCGCTGCTGCTTCCTTTTCCACGATGATCACCGCTGCCCAGAAAGACCTCTCGGGTGCATACGGCTACACATTACCGGTTCAGAAAGCACAACCCCCCAAAGACAAAACAGCCATACCCGGCGGACAGCTGATCCTGGTAAAAATGGAAGACACCAAGTACCGGTTCTGGCTGGATGTGCTTAACGGTCCTCCGGGTTACAACCGTGGCGAAACAGACGGAACGATCACTTTTGTAAATGATACGGCTTCCTTCGACAATACCTTTGAAGATGCCGAAAAACCCTGTGTGCTGAAATTTAAGATCACCGGCACCACCATCAGCATCAACAGCCAGTCCTCTTCCTTCAACTGCGGGTTTGGCAATGGCGTGAACGCCGACGGCGAATACCCCCGC
Source organism: Chitinophagaceae bacterium (assembly GCA_046329665.1). GTDB lineage: Bacteria > Bacteroidota > Bacteroidia > Chitinophagales > Chitinophagaceae > JJ008. The sequence goes on from JAXLUG010000009.1 coordinate 73,124, forward strand.
CTGAAAACACAGCCGGTGCTGGACAACAAATGGCTGCGCAAAGAATATCCCAACACACCCATGGCCACTGCTGCTTCCGGTAAAACGGAGATCTTCCAGGATGAAAACTGCCTGGTACCTTTTTCTCCAAAGAAATTTTTCAGCAAAGGAGACAGCTTCCTGAGTATTGCCGAAACCACCAAGAGCCTCTACACAGAATACTTTACCGCACCCGGGAAATTTCTCTGGGGGTGGATAAAAAAATCAGATATCAGTACCGAACTGCCAAAGCAATAATGGGATCTGCAGAATTAGAATCCGGGGTACTTACTATTTATTCAGCGATCATTACGTATGGCCATGCTGCCACGGCAGCTTTGACAGAAATGATGAGGGAAGAGATCGAAACCATGTGGAATGAACCGCAGGGTTCGGTGATGCTGGACGATTCCCTGTACAAAGTAGTGTTCAGGATAAGCGCATCGCACCAGCCCGGTATTAAAGACATTGACATCTACCAGAACCTCGATCCCCGAAACAATTATTTCCGTATCGAAGAATTTGCCCACGGGAATATCTCGTTCGTGGACGGAACCGGCTGCAACAGCGGCTACTTTCTGCTGGCCAACCTGTACAAGGGCTCCACCACGGCTGCCCATGAATACGGACATACACTCGGACTGGAACATCCCGACGATCTTGATCTTCGGGGCAAGGGAGTGCCCGGCATCATGTACCCGAGAGGAACACTGGTCGATCCGCAGTACCAGTATGAACCGGATAAACCGGCCGGTACAAAGGGCGGTACCCTGCACCCCATGCACCGGAAGGTACTGCAAGCCGATATTGACCACCTGAAGCTGCACCGGCTGCCGTTTAAAAACGGGAAAACAATCATCGGGGAATTCACCAACTACTGGCACCCGGATCACAAAGAAGCGGAACCGGGCGGGCTTGCCTGAGCCGACAGGGAAGCCGCCGCATGCACGATATCCCGGTACTGAAAAGAAAAGGAAGTATCCAGGATTTTACCGGCGCTTACCGTGGCGCTTTTCAGTACTTCGATGCTCATTTCACCCAGCAGGAGCCTGAGTAAAAAGGAAGGCACCCTGATCCTGATAAATTTTTTCTTCCTGCTGCGGGCCATGGCTGTCACCAGCGCTTTATTCGTCACCGGTTGCGGCGCCACCGCATTGTAAACGCCGGTCATCGTATCCTTTTCAAGAGCGAATAGGAACAACTGGACCAGGTCATCAATATGTATCCAGCTCATCACCTGTTTCCCGCTGCCCAGTACCGTGGCCAGCCGCCACTTCAGTGGTTTTAAAAATTCCTTCCACGCCCCCCCTTCTCTTCCCAGTACGATGCCGATCCGGAAGATCACCACCCGCTTTCCGGTAGCGGCAACAGAACGGATGCTTTCTTCCCATTGATAGCAGGTCGTGGCAAGAAAATCGGCAGCCGGCGGGTCTGCTTCGGTAAATGCGTTTCCCCGGGCCGGATCATCAGCGCCGTACCAGCCAATGGCGGATGCGCTGATGATGGCTTTTATCTTGTTTGGCGTATGTGCCACCGCACCGGCAAGCAGTTTCCCTCCTTTCACCCGGCTGTCTGCGATCTGCTGTTTTCTTTTACGGGTCCACCGTTTATCCGCCACTCCTGCACCGGCGAGGTGAATGATATAGTCTGCCTTTGATAAAGCTTCCTGGTCGATGCAGGACTGTTCCGGGTCCCAGCCGGCATAGCTGATCCCTTTTTCAGCAGCAGACCGGTTGCCCCTGGTGAGAATGATCACATCATGGCCTTTTACACGAAGTGCTTTTGTCAATTCCCGGCCGATCATTCCGGTACCGCCGGTGATAAGAACAGTTGCCATGTGATAAATTTACCCGATAAAAACAACCGTTGAGGTGATTTGTTCAGCATACATCAGCGGAAACACATAACTTCAAACCCGAATAAATGTACCGGTATGACAGCAGTGCTATCTGTAGATAATCTGTTTAAATCGTATGCCACGGTAAAGGCACTGAAAGGTGTTTCTTTCGATGTGCCGGAGGGTTCCGTATTTGGTATCCTCGGGCCCAACGGCAGCGGCAAAACAACCTTGCTCGGCATCATCATGGATATCCTGAAAGCCAATGGAGGGAAGTTTCTCTGGTTTGGCAAGCCGGGTTCATCTGCCCAGCGGAAAAAAATTGGCTGCCTTCTGGAAACCCCCAACTTCTACAGCTACCTGTCCGGCGAGGATAACCTGAAGATCACACAGGCCATCAGCGGAAGAGGCACAAAAGAAGATGTACATACTATCCTCCGGAAAGTAAACCTGTACGACCGCCGGTGGGCCGTCTTTAAATCTTACAGCCTGGGAATGAAACAACGGCTCGCTATTGCGGCGGCCCTGCTGGGCGACCCGAAAGTGCTGGTACTGGATGAACCGACCAACGGGCTTGACCCGGTGGGTATTGCTGAAATAAGGAACCTGATCGTTGAACTGAAAGAACAGGGCCATACCATTATCATGGCCAGCCACCTGCTCGATGAAGTGGAAAAAGTTTGCACCCATGCGGCTATTTTAAAGAACGGAACACTGATCACCACCGGACCGGTGGATCAGATCATGATGGATGATGACGTGGTGGAAATAAGCGCCGCCGATCTGAATGCCCTGGCCGCCCTGCTGAATAAAGCCGGAAGAACCTTTACCACAGATGAAAAAACAAACACCATACAAGTGATCTTCCCGAAAGGAACTGCCCGGCTTGACGAACTCAACAGGTTTTGTTTTGATAACGGGATCGTCCTGTCGCAACTGATCGTACGCAAGAAACGGCTGGAAGCAAGGTTCTTTGAACTGACCGGTAATTAAACGCACAAAAAAGAGATATGACTACCCTGATACGGACCGAATGGCTCAAAATGAGAAAGTACAGTGCTTTCTGGTGGATCATGAGTATTACCGCACTGGCTTATCCCGGTATCAATTTCATTTATTACATCGGTTACAATGATATTATGGATAAGCCCACCCAGGCATCCCAATACGCCAAAATGATGCTGGGCAATCCCTTTGCTTTTCCTGAAGTGTGGCATACGGTTGCCTATTCCTCTTCGCTGTTTGTATTTATCCCTGCGGTGATGATCATCATGCTGATCACGAATGAATATACCTACAAGACACACCGGCAAAACATCATTGACGGCTGGAGCCGCAACCAGTTCCTGACGAGTAAACTGATCGATGTGGCGCTGATCACCCTGATCATTACCTTTCTCTATGCATTGGTTTGTATTGTTACCGGTCTTATTACCTATGGCAGCCCCGTCGGGAGTATCTGGCAGCAGTCTTATTATACCGGCCTGTTTGCCCTGCAGACCTTTGCCCAGCTTTCGCTGGCCTTCCTGGCAGGCTTCCTCGTACGGAAAGCCTTTCTGGCATTAGGCATATTCCTGTTCTATTTCATTGTGCTGGAAAATATCATCGAAGGCATACTGACCTGGAAAAATTCACCGGCCGCCCCTTACCTGCCGCTCGAGATCTCTGACCGGCTTATACCCCGCCCGGGTTTTACCACCCTCTTTAAACCGGAGGGGTACCAGGAAAGCCTGGATGCCATCCCGCTTCATGTGCTGCTCACAATACTCATCACACTCATCATATGGCTTATCTGCTATCGCATCAACAACAGGAAAGACCTGAAATAACTGCCGGCTGTATGCGATTTGTCCCTATATTTATCGGATGACAAAATATACCCAAGCCGCTATCCTGGCGGTCTGTACCCTCTTCTCCTTTAAGGGCTATACCCAGCAAAAGAAAAGGGCTATCAACGGTATCTATCTTCAATGGGGCTATAACGCAGAATGGTATACCCGCAGCAATATTCACTTCAAAATGGCCAATGGTGATGATTTCATCCTCCATAAAGCAAGGGCGCATAATAACCCGGGGTTCCAGACCATCCTCGATAAACCACTCAAGTTCTCCCTGCCCCAGTATAATTACCGGCTTGGGTTTTACCTGAACAAAGCCCGCTCAAGGGCCTTCGAGATCAATTTTGACCATGCCAAGTATATAGTAACGAACGGGCAGACGGTACATGTGACCGGTAAGATCGATGGCATCACCGTAAACGGCGACAGTGTGTTAAACCCTTCCACCTTTCTTCATTTTGAACATACGGACGGGGCCAACTTTCTTCACTTCAACTATGTACAGCTGCAGACACTCTGCTTCACCAAAAACAAAAAAAGGGCATTGCTGACTTCTGTCTGGAAAGCAGGCGCCGGGATCAATATCCCCCGTTCTGATTTTACCTGGCGGGGCGACCGGCTCAATAATAAGTTTCATGTGGCCGGGTATAATATCAGCGGCGAAGGCGGTCTGCGTTTATATCCTGCCAAAAGGTTTTTCCTGGAACTTACCGGTAAGACCGGTTATGTCCGCTATGTGGATGCGCTGGCAGAAACCAGTAAGAGTAACGGCAACAGGGCTTCGCATGGCTTCGGCTACCTGGAGTTCATCGGCACCCTTGGGTTTGATATCCACTGGTAATAATACTGCTTAAAACTTCCTGAGTACCGGCGTATCAGTGCCGGCAATAATGGTCTGGCTCGCTTTGACGATGGCCCTGATCACTTCCACCATATTCGGGTAGTCGATACTGTCTGCATCATCACAGGCTTTGTGATAACAGGGTTCTTTATCATCACTGCACATGATGCTGTGTGCAGGAATGCCCGCCTGGAAAAAAGGATAGTTGTCGGAACGGGCAAACAGGTTGGTCTGGTCATTGTACCAGCGGTTCCTGACCTTATCATCTTTGAGGTTACGGGAAAAAATGCTGCTTAGGGTGGAATTACCCTCTCCTGTTATGAAGAAAGCTTTCTTCCCCACTGCATTGGTCCGGCCCAGCATTTCAAGATTGATCACTGCCTTCACCGTCCTGGGGTCTATCACGGTAGAAAAGGCCGTTGACCCGATCAGGCCCAGTTCTTCGGCAGCAAATAAACAAAAGACGAGGGTCCGCTGGTTATCATTCTTTCCGGCATAGTATTTTGCCAGGGCAAGCAAGGCGGCCACTCCGGATGCATTATCATTGGCACCGTTATAGATCACACCTTCCTTCCCGTCCAGGTCCCTGTCCACATGATCGTAATGCGCCGAGAAGATCACGATTTCCTTGCTCCTGGTCTTGCCCGGCAGCAGGCCCACGATATTGTAAAGCGGTGTCAGGGGATAGCCGCCGAAAAAATTAAGCGATACTGTAACCGGGTTCTCTTTGACGGTGGTGATCAATATATCTGATTTGGGAGGATAGCCGGGAACCTTCATATTATCCACCACTTTCTTCAGGACAGAATCGGGCTGATTATCCAGTTTAAAAAGAACAGGTCTGTTATGATCCCAATACCGCATAAAGATAGAATCGGGTATATCGCCGTTGATGTGGATCAGGTAAAAGCTGTCGAGCGGCAGAATCTTCGGTTTGTGCCCGGACGTGATAAAGTAATAATCCTCCCCGCTGACCCTTTTTCCATTCCATAATAACTCCGTTGCTTTTTCCTGGCTATTCCCTTTTACGGTAAACGGAACCAGGAAATTGCTGAAACCGGGGAAAGGTTTCAGCCCGTACTGTTTGAATTCATTAAACAGAAATTTCGCCGCTGTAAGCTGTTCCTTTGAAAAGTTTACCCGGCCTTTCATATTATCGGAGGCAAGGAAATTCACCGCCAGGCTGAGGTAAGCCGAATCGGTAACCGGCGGCTGTACCTGTGCAGCAAGGCTGTGCACAATAAAAACGGGCAGCAACAGTAAAAAGCCTCTTCTTTTCATACACGGTAATGATACTGTACCACCAAATATAGTTGCTTGCGGCAATACATAAAAAACCCTCCCGAAGAATCGGGAGGGAACAACTAAAAATCACTAGCTAAGTGCTCAGTGGCTTCATTGGAACGAACATGCTTCCGTCATCACCGGGAGGGCCCGGGATGACAATAGGGTCAGTCAGGTTTTTTACCTTCTAAAAATGTGTTGATGGAACTGATCTGTGCCTGGTTCTTTTCGTCTGCCTTGACCTCGTAGTTACTGTAGAAATTTTCAACATGGGAGTTGTGGTTGTACAATTCCATATTGCGGCGGATATAAGCCGGCACAGTCTCAAACTCATTATTGGGGTCAGCAGCGTTAACATTGAACGATAAGTTTCTGAGTTTATGCAGTCGTTCAGCCGCCCTACGTTTTTGCTCCTCGGTTTCGTCCAGCATTGCAGGATCCTCAACCTCGGTGGTCAAAGGTATCTGAGCCTGATGGGCCAACGGCATATCCGCCGCCGGAATGTCATCCCTTTCCACCAGCTGCATTTGCAGGTCGAGGAGTTCTTCCTCTTCCTTGCTGGCAGTAACCGGTGCAGGGACCGGTTCTTCAGCAGAACTTTTTGAGGTGGTATCCTCTGTTTTTGATTCTGCGTAGATATTGGACGGTCTGGCCAGGTAACCTCCTGATGCTGCAGACACGGGGTTACTATCTTTAATACTGAGGATCAGCTCAGCATCGGTTTCTTTAAATGTTGGGGATACGGCGGGTTGAGATGTCGAATTTATACTTTCATTTTTTACTGCAGTTGACATTTTGCTAACAGTAGTTGTCCTATATGTATCCGCCGTATTCTTACTAAGTAATTTTTCTTCTTCTTTCCTCCTGTCATTCTCTGCCACCGGCGCCAGTTCGAAATGAATAATGGGCAGTTCCTCTTCTTTCATATCGGAGAAATCAATGACCGGCGCTTCGATCACCGGAAGCTCTTCCACCAGCCGCGGCATCAGCCGGTCTTCTTCTGCTTCCACCGGGGTGATCTCTTTTTCCAGTACGGCGGACTCCATCTCTCTCAGGGCAGGGGTATCTTCTGCCAGGATCGTTTCTTTCAGGCTTACGGCAGGAGCCGGTTCTTCCTGCTGGCCAAGAATCATCACGATCTTCTCTTCCGGCTTAGGCTCTTCTTTTTTCGGAACCGGTTTGGCAAACGGGTCTTTATGTTCAAAACCGGTAGCGATCAGCGTGATGCCGAGTTTATCGCCAAGGTTACTGTCATATCCCATCCCCAGGATCACATCGGTATTCTCCCCGGCCTGTGTAAGCAGGTAGTTTTGTATCACTTCCACTTCATCCATGGTGAATTCATGCTCCCCTGTGGAAGAAGTGATATTAATCAATATCCATTTAGCGCCGCTGATGTCGCTGTCGTTCAGCAGCGGCGAGTTCATCGCTTCCTCGATCGCCTTTTGTGCCCTGTTCTCTCCGGATGCTTCCGCATTGCCGAGAATAGCTACACCGCCATTCTTCATCACCGTGCATACATCCGCAAAGTCCACATTGATCTGCCCGGTGCTGTTGATCACATCCGTGATACATTTTGCCGCCGTAGCCAGTACATTATCTGCCTTGGCAAATGCTTCCCGCATTTTCAGGTTGCCGTACTGGTGCCTGAGTTTATCATTGCTGATCACCAGCAGGGTATCCACATACTGTTTTAATACTTTAATTCCTTCTTCCGCCTGTTGCTGCCGTTTCTTTCCTTCGTATGCAAAGGGAGTGGTGACAATGCCTACGGTCAGGATGCCCAGGTCCTTGCAGATCTTTGCAATGATGGGTGCCCCGCCGGTACCTGTACCACCACCCATACCGGCGGTGATGAATGCCATCTTGGTATTCACTTCGAGTATCCTTTTTATCTCGTCAAGTGATTCTTCTGTGGCCTGCCGGCCGATGTCGGGATTCGCACCGGCACCCAGCCCCTGTGTAAGGTGGGGGCCTAATTGTATCCGGTTAGGGATGCCGCTGCTTGACAGCGCCTGGGCATCGGTATTACAGATCACAAAGTTTACTCCGTCAATCTGCTGGCTGAACATATAGTTTACTGCATTGCCGCCGCCGCCGCCAACACCGATCACTTTCAGGATGGATGATTTTTCCTTAGGCAGATCAAAATGTATCATAAGTCCTTATTTAGTTGGATTAGTTTATAATAAAAAGTCAAACCCTGAACAATTCTTATCACTTACTATTTATAAATGTTTGTCTTCTTCTTCCTTGAACAAGTCGATGATCCTGTCTTTAAATTTGCTCCAGAAACCGGTCAGGTTCTTCCTTCTTGTCATTTCCTTTTCACTCACCGTTTCTTCCACTGCCGGCGCTGCTTCTTCCTCTGCTTTTTGCTTCAGTGTATCGGGCACCGCCACGTTCCGGAAGTCCTTTTCAAACTGTTTGCGGTTATGTTCGTAATCATCGTACCCTTTCAGGATAAGACCGATACAGGTGGAGTAGGTTGGCTTGGCCAGTTCTTCAATATGCCCCGCAGCCAGGTGTTCGTTCGGGAAGCCGATCCGTGCCGGCAAACCTGTTGCATACTCAGTCAGCTGGATCAAATGTTTTAATTGTGAACCGCCACCGGTGAGAATGATCCCGCCATTCAGCATGCGGTTATCCAGGCCAACCTGTTTGAGGTGATAGGTGACGAAATCCATGATCTCACTCATCCGGGCCTGGATGATGTTGGCAAGGTTCTTTACACTGATCTCTTTTGCAGGCATTCCCCTCAGTCCGGGAATGGTGATGTAGGCATTTGCCTTCGCCTCATTGGCCAGTGCACTGCCGAACTGAACCTTCATGGCTTCCGCCTGGGTTTTCAGCACGCCTAAACCGGTCTTGATATCATTGGTAATATTCTCGCCGGCAAAAGGGATCACCGCAGTGTGCTTCAGAATACCTTCATAGAATACAGCAAGGTCCGTGGTACCGCCGCCGATGTCCACGATGGCCACCCCGGCCTCCAGGTCTTCCTGCCCCATTACGGCAGAGGAAGAAGCCAGTGGTTGCAGCACCAGGTCTTTGGTATGAAGACCGGACCGCTCCACGCTGCGGTTGATGTTGCGGATCGCATTCTTATCCCCGGTGATGATGTGGAAGTTGGCACCGATCTTCACACCGCCGTACCCGATCGGGTTGGGGATGTTCTGAAAATTATCCACGGTAAATTCCTGCGGGATCACATCAATGATCTGGTCGCCGGCAGGGATGTATGTCTTGTACTGGTCGTCGATCAGCTGATCAATCTCCTTCTGGGTGATCTCGCTGTCGGTATGCTGGCGTACGATATCGCCACGGGTCTGCAGGCTTTTTATATGGTGTCCTGCAATGCCCACATACACTTCGCTGATGTTAAGACCGGGGTTGGAGGCAAAGCAATTATCCAGCGCCTGCCGGATGGCTTTGATCGTTTCGTCGATGTTAAGCACCTGTCCGTGCTTCACACCGTTGGAGCTGGATTTACCAAACCCAAGGATCTCGAGTTTGCCGAACTCGTTCTTGCGTCCGGCAATCACCGCAATCTTTGTGGTCCCGATGTCCAGGCCGACAATAATGGGTTGTTCGTTGTTCATAATCGTTGTTTTTAGTTGTTGTTGTTTTTTAGTTGTTGTTGCATTCTCCGTCGCCCTGGCGAAAGAGAATTTTTATTTTATCATCACCTGTACGGCTATCATCGTCCCTTGCGTCGCACCCTGCATCGTCCCGCCCGCTGTTCATCATGGCACATACCCTAGTTATATCCTCCATTTTCATCTTCCACCGGCTTCTTTGGCATCACCGCTTTGGGTTTTTCCGGTTTATCATTTCTGCCGGTAGCCGGTTTCTTACCCTTCTCTTTTTGCTTTTCTTCCTTTCCCCGGCTGGCTTTACCACCGGCCGGTCTGGCTGCCTGCCCGCCATCCGCCTGTTGGCGGACAGCAGGAATCTTTTCATCCAGGCGGGGGTTGGGATTGCGGGGTTGCTCAGGGTTTACAACTTCGTTCTCCGGTAAGGAAGCCGTGTTCGTATCATCAGCCGAATCTTTTTCCAGTTGAATGACCTGCGGCAGCGGTTTCACCACCGTATCTGTAGCGGCCTCCATAGATTGCCTTAGCAACTGCTCCACATTCTTTCTCAGCTGCACGGAATCCACTTTCGGGTCGCCGGCATATCTTGATGCCACCACCTGCCCTTTGTACTGCACATCGATCAGTTTATAATGATCCATGCCCGTCTTACTCAGCACCTGTTTGTAGAAGAGCATCAGCCGGTGAAACTTGGCGGCCATGTTTTCCCCGTCGCCGAGCCGTACCAGGTGATTGCCCACCACGGGTATCATTTCAAACTTCCGCTCCGGGGTGATATCGATCTGCGCCACCTGCGCCATCCAGAAGGGGTCATTACTGATATATAAGGCAGTGTTCTTTATTTCATTCAGCAGGGTGCTGTCTGCCGCACCGGTCACCCTGCCCCCGGGGAAGCCGGTGAACACCGGCACCTTTGCGCTCAGCTCATCTGACAAAGGCAGGGTCTTACCGGTATTATCAATATAGAAAGAGCTGCCGTCTGCCGTAAAGATCCTTGCCACCGGTTCCTTCTCTGTTATCGTTACATGCAGCAGGTTCTTGTTATCGAAATACAATTCGGCGGCATTGATCCAGCTGTTCTTCCGGAGCATCCTTTCCATTTCATTCAGGTCAAATGAAGCGGCGGGCACTCCTTTTATCTTCCCGTTGTTTGCCTTCATCAGTATCTGCTCCACCTCCTGCTCATTAATAAAGAAATTATTCTTCGGGCCTTTCAGCGTGATCTCATAGCCGCTGCATACCCCTTTTTCCGGCTGCTGATCGCTGCCAGCAGCAGGGTGAGCATACCGCCGCCAATACAGCACCAGACGGCGATGAACAGTATCTTCTTTATCGTAGTTCTTGCATTCATTTATTTTCTGTCTGCAGATTTTCTAACATTGCTTTGACCGGTTCCACCAGCATATCAATGTCCCCTGCCCCGGCGATGATCAGCACTTCCCCAAACTCCCTGTTTATGCTGCCGGCATACTCCCGGCCGATCCACCTCATCAGCTCCTCTTTGGTCTTTACCGATTTTGCCGTGATGCTCATCCTGTCAAGTATCATTTCGCTGCTCACCCCTTCTATCGGTAATTCCCTGGCCGGGTAAACAGGCAGCAGCACTACTTCATCCGCCAGGTCCAGCGCCTTTGCAAACCCGCCGGCAAGGTCCCGGGTGCGGCTGTACAGGTGCGGCTGAAAGATCACCGTACACCTTCTGTCCCGGAACAGTGACCTGGCCCCGCTGATCAGGGCCCGCAACTCCTCCGGGTGATGGGCATAGTCATCAATAAAGACGAGTCCGTCATTTTTGATGATATACTCAAATCTTCTCTTCACCCCGCGGAAACTTTCCACCGCTGCCCTGATCTTTTCTTTTTCTATTCCCAAAGAACTGACTGCCGTTATTGCCGCCACGGCATTCTCCACGTTATGCATCCCTCCCATATTCAGCCTCACATTTTCTATGGTATCTTCTCCCACCACCACATCAAATTCATAACTGCCCTGCATCATCCGTATATTCCTGGCATACGCATCCGCACTTTCATTCTGCAGGCTGTAGGTCATCTGCTGTTCGGCCTTCAGTTCCTTGCCCCGCTTCAGCCCGAATTGCCTGATCAGTAACCCGTCCTGTTTTACCCGGCCGCTGAAATCGATAAAGGCCTGCTCCATGGATTCCGGCGTGCCATAGATGTCGAGATGGTCCGCATCCATGGCCGTAATGATGGCAATGTCCGGGCGAAGCTTCAGAAAACTCCTGTCGTATTCATCCGCTTCGATCACACATACATTTCTTTTACTGCTCCAGAAATTGGTCCCATAGTTCACGGCAATACCTCCTAAGAAAGCATTACCACCAAAACCGCTGTCACGAAGCAGGTGTGCCACCATGGTGGTGATCGTTGTCTTGCCATGTGTGCCGGCAATACATATATTAAAAGAACTTTCTGTTATCAGTTGCAATACGTCACTTCTCTTTACCACTTTAAACCCGTTGGCCCGGTAATATTCGAGTTCTTTGTGCCCGGCCGGTATCGCCGGGGTGTACACCACCAGGTCAGCATTTTTCGGTATCAGCCTCACTTCCTCCTCATAGTGCACCGGGATCCCGGAAGCTTCTAATTCCTTTGTCAGGGCAGTGGCTGTTTTATCATAGCCGCTCACCTTTACGCCTGCTTCATGAAAGAACCTTGCTATCGCACTCATCCCGATCCCCCCGATGCCGATGAAGTACACTTCATTCAGCTTGTCAATTCCCCCAAAGGGGGTATTCATAAGGACAGTATTTAAATTCCGTTTATTCATGTACCGCTTTCAGGATCTCTCCTGCGATCACTTCATCTGCGTTGGTGATGGCCAGCGGTGCCATATTCCGGCTCATCTCCTCCTGTAATACTTTATCTTTTGCAAGGCCTGTTACCGTGGCCACCAGCTTTTCCTTTACTTCGCTGTCCTTTACCACCAGGGCTGCTTTCTTGTTTACCAGGGTCATCGCATTGGCCGTTTGATGATCCTCTGCTGCGTATGGATAAGGCACAAACACCACCGGCTTTTTAACCACACAGAGTTCTGCAACGGTCATCGCCCCTGCCCGGGCCACCACGATATCGGCTGCTGCATAGGCATACTCCATCTGTGTGATAAAATCATTCACCCAAACACCCTCTTTGCCGGCTGCCTGCTGCTTTGCTGTTTCAGCATACGGTTTGCCGGTCTGCCATACCAGCTGCAAACCGGCTTTCAGTAATTCATCCAGCCCTTCCCCGATCGCCTCGTTGACTGATCTTGCCCCCAGGCTTCCGCCCACCACCAGCAGCGTCGTCTTTTCTTCCCTGAGTGAAAAGAATCGTTGTCCTTCTGCCCGGTTCAGTTTCATCCCGGTAATCGCTGTACGCACCGGGTTACCGGTAACCATAATCTTTTCCGGCGGAAAGAATTTTTCCATTCCTTCCGTACCGGCGAATACACGGGTGGCTTTTTTTCCCAGCATGATATTCGACTTCCCGGCAAACGAATTGGCTTCAAGGATAAAAGTGCTGATCCCTTTGCCCTGTGCCGTACGCAATACGGGGAAACTGGAATACCCGCCGACACCGATGGCCGCATCCGGTCTGAAAGCCCTGAATATCTTACGTACCTGCCAGAAGCTTTTTACGAGCTTAAATGGCAACCCGATATTTTTGATCAAAGAACTTCTGTTAAACCCCGCTATATCCAGTCCCTCTATTTTATACCCTGCCTGTGGTACCTTTTCCATTTCCATTCTTCCCTTTGCGCCCACAAACAGGATTTCAATACTGCTGTCAATTTTCTTCAGTGCATTGGCAACAGCAATTGCCGGGAAAATATGTCCGCCTGTTCCGCCTCCTGCTATTATTATTCTCTTCCCCATTTCTTTACTTTTAATAACCAGTAATTATTGATTAATAATTATTGATTATTTGCGCCGGCTTTCGCCAGTGCTGTTTTACCTTCCAGCTGCTCCACGTTCCTGGCCACACTTAAAATGATCCCGATCGCCAGGCAGGTAAAGATGAAACTGGTTCCTCCCATGCTCACCAGCGGCAGCGTGACCCCGGTTACGGGAAACAGGTTTACCGTTACCGCCATATTGGCCACGGCCTGTATGGCCAGTGTAAAACTTAATCCCAATGCCAGGAAGGCCCCGAAGGCATAGGGACATTTTTTATAGATCCGGATGCACCTGTACAGGAACACCAGGTAGATAAACATGATGAAGGCGCCACCAGCCAGGCCGTATTCTTCAATAATGATGGCATAGATAAAATCATTATAAGCCTGCGGCAGGTAATCTCTTGTGGTACTGTTGCCCGGGCCTACACCCAACAGCCCGCCATTTGATATAGCGATCTTGGCCTGGTTCACCTGGTAGGCATCGTTGTCCACGGCATCTTTGCTTCCGTAAATAAATGCTTCTACCCGGCCGATCCAGGTATCCACACGGCCGGTCAGGGAAGAAGATGTTTTTTTAACAGCCAGTTCTTCATTGCCGCCTTTTCCGTGCCGTATCACAGCCGCCGCTATGAGGAAGAGCAGTGGCACCAGCGCAACGCCAATCGTCATCAGGATATGTTTGGTACTTACCCGCCCGATGAACATAAGCATGAGGCAGCTCGCTCCCAGCAGCAGGGCGGTGGAAAGGTTGGCCGGTGCGATCAGAGCGCAGGTGATGGCCACCGGTAAGATGACCGGGATAAATCCTTTTTTGAAATCCTTGATCACATCCTGTTTCTTACTCAGCAGCCGGGCGAGGTACATGAACAGGGCCAGCCGGGCCAGGTCGGAGGTCTGCATCGTCATATTGATCAGCGGCAGCCTGATCCAGCGGCTGCCTTCATTCATTTTCACACCAAAGAACAGGGTGTAGAACAATAGCGGCAGCGAAAGCAGGAAAACGATCTTTGCTGCTTTTGAATAGAACGTGTAATTCACCAGGTGCGCAAAATAAATAACAAGGATGCCGGCGAGGATGAAAGCAATCTGCTTGAACAGGTAGATCTCCGTGTTCCCCCTGTAGTTCTTATAAGCCAGCGAACCGGTTGCACTGTACACGGCCAGTAATGATACCAGCGCCAGCAATACCACCAGTGCCCAGATCACCTTATCCCCTTTTGTCTTATTGATCAGGTGGTTGGGGTTGAAGGTGTTCTTCCAGTCGTTGTTCCTTATTTCTCTTATTGCATCCATTATAACTCTTTCACGGCTTTTTTAAACTGGTTACCTCTGTCCTCATAGTTTTTAAAGAGATCAAAGCTTGCACACGCCGGGCTCAGCAGTACCACATCTCCTTTCGCGGCGAAATGAAAGGCTGCCTGCACTGCCTCTGCAGCCCCGGTCGTATCCACAATAGTGGCAACGGTACCGGCAAATGCTTCGTGTATTTTATTATTATCCTTGCCCAGGCAGATAATGGCTTTTACTTTTTCTTTTGCCAGGTCTTCCAGCAGGGAGTAATCATTTCCTTTGTCTACGCCGCCCAGTATGAGTACGGTCGGTTTTGTCATGCTTTCGAGGGCATACCAGGTGGAGTTAACATTTGTAGCCTTGCTGTCGTTGATGAATTCAACACCCCTTACCGTGGCCACATGCTCCATGCGGTGTTCCAGGGTCTGGAAATTCTGTACGGCATCCCTGATCTTTTCTTTCCGGATGTCGAGGGTGGCAGCGGCCACACAGGCAGCCATGGTATTGTAGTGGTTGTGTTTGCCTTTCAGGGCAAAGTCATAGACACTCATACTGGTAAAGTCCTGTCCTGTTCTGATGTACATATCCCCGTCTTTTATAAAGGCACCGTTTGGCAGTTCTCTTTTCATACTTATTGGCAGTTGGTTAGATTGAATATTGAATTGACTGATATATTTCATGGTTACTTCGTCATCGGCGCAGTAGATGAAATAATCATCCGGCTGCTGGTTCATGGCGATACGAAATTTGCTGCGTATATAATTTTCGAATTTGTACTCGTAACGGTCCAGGTGATCCTCGGTGATGTTCGTCAGGATGGCGATATCCGGTCTGAAAGCCTGGATATCATCCAGCTGAAAACTGCTGACCTCCACTACGTAGAGGGGTTTTGGATCAAGCGCCACCTGTTTGGCAAATGAATCACCGATGTTTCCCACCAGTGCACAATCCAGACCGGCCTCTTTGCAGATATGCCAGGTCAGGGCCGTGGTGGTGGTTTTACCGTTGCTGCCGGTGATGGCAATGATCTTACTTGTTCCTTTGAAGCGGTAAGCCAGTTCGATCTCACTGATGATGCTGATCCCTTTTTTCCGGATCTTTTTCACCAGGGGAGCTTTTTCCGGTATACCGGGGCTTTTCATCACTTCTTCAGCCGCCAGTATCTTCTCTTCCGTATGCTGCCCTTCTTCAAAGGCAATCCCCGCTTCTTTTAATTCGTTACGGTACTCGTTCTTCAAAGAGCTGCCGTCAGACAGGAAGACATCATATCCCTCTTTCTTCGCCAGCAGGGCGGCACCTACACCGCTCTCGCCTCCTCCCAGTATGACAAATTTTTTACGCATAACACATCCCCCTTCCGGGGCCCGTGTACGGAACGTGGTTCTTCATAAGTATCAGTTTTCAATACAACTGCACCACAATAGGATTATCAAAAAGCCATAGTTATTGGAGTGTTTTCAATGGTTTGGATCCGGGTTTTTCAGTAAGAGCTTTATAGTTCTTTTCGTTCTGCTTATCTCATCTTCAGGGTTACGATACTCAGCAATACCAGCAGCACGGTAACTATCCAGAATCTCGTAACGATCTTCACTTCGTGTAATCCTTTTACCTGGAAGTGGTGATGAAGCGGCGCCTTTAAGAACACCCTTCTTCCTTCCCCGTACTTCTTCCGGGTATATTTGAAATAACCGACCTGCAGCATCACACTCAGTGTTTCCACAAAGAATATCCCGCAGAAGATCGGCAGCAGTAATTCCTTGTGTACAATGATGGCCAGCGCTGCGATCACACCGCCCAGCATCAGGCTTCCGGTGTCGCCCATGAATATCTGTGCCGGGTATGAGTTGTACCATAGAAAACCGACACAGGCCCCGATCAGTGCCGCAATGAAAATGGACAACTCACTCAATCCGGGTATGTACATGATGTTGAGATAATCGGCAAATACCAGATTACCGCTTGCATAAGCGAATATGCCGAGCAACGAGCCGATGATCGCTGATGTTCCCGTAGCGAGTCCGTCTAATCCATCTGTCAGGTTCGATCCGTTCGATACCGCCGTGATGATGAAGATGACCACCAGTATGTAAAGAACCCAGGTGAATTTTCGCCAGGAAGGCGGCAACAGTTTGGAGTAATTGAACTCATGATTCTTCACAAAAGGAATAGTGGTGACGGGCACTTTTGATTCTGTGAAGTATCTCGTCTTCCCGTTGATCTCTTTTCCAAAGACTGTTGAATCGGCTGTTGGATTTGCCCCGACATATTCCCGCCATATCTTCACCTCACTGTTGAAATACAGCGTGGCCCCCACCAGTATTCCTAATCCCACCTGCCCGAGTATCTTGAACCATCCTGCTAAACCGTCTTTTCCTGTTTTCTTATATGTTTCGCCTTTCTGCTGTGCGAGGCGTTTTCCTTTCAGCTTGAGGTAGTCGTCTATAAAACCGATCGTACCCATCCACACCGTACTGACCAGCATCACCTGCACATACACACTGGTCAGATCGGCCAGCAACAGGGTCGGGATAACGATCGCCAGTACGATGATGATCCCTCCCATGGTGGGTGTACCGGCCTTGCTTGCCTGTCCTGCCAGCCCTTCTTCCCGGATACTTTCACCGATCTGTTTCTTCTGCAGAAATTTGATCAGTTTTTTTCCATAGAAGGTGGTGATGAACAGGGAAAGCAGTATGCCGACAATTACCCTGAACGTAATAAAGCCAAAGAGCCGCATGCCCGGGATATTGATATCCTGGTGTTCAAGCCATTTATATAAATGGTACAGCATGCTGGTTACTGGTTTGTTATTTACTTGTCTAGCTGTTCAAAAAATTCATTCACCACTTCCTTGTCGTCAAAATGATTCTTCACGCCTTTTATCTCCTGGTATTTCTCATGTCCTTTTCCGGCGATCAGGATAATGTCTTCCGGTTTGGCCAGGCTTATCGCTGTCTTGATCGCCTCTCTTCTGTCCGTTATCGAGATATACTTTCTTTTATACGCCGGCGCCAGTCCTTCTTCCATGTCCCGGATGATCTGTGCCGGATCTTCTGTTCTCGGGTTATCGCTGGTGAAGATGACCTTGTCGCTGTGTTCACAGGCCACTTCTGCCATCACCGGTCGCTTTGTCCGGTCCCTGTCGCCGCCGCATCCCACCACGGTGATCACCCGTTCAAATCCTTTTCTCAGTTTCTTGATCGCAGCGAGTACATTCAGCAGGGCATCCGGCGTGTGTGCATAGTCCACAATCGCCATGATCTTTTCCTTCGGTGAGATGATATAATCAAATCTCCCTTCGGCCCCGGTCAGTTCACTCAGGGCTGTAAGCACTTCCTGCTTTCCTTCGCCAAGGCAAACCGCAGTGCCATAAACAGCGAGCAGGTTGTAGGCGTTGAACTCCCCGATCAGCCTGAAATGCACTTCAGCATCATTCACGATCATCTGCAGGCCGCTCAGGCTGTTATCAAGGATCTTTCCTTTGAATTCTGCCATGGTGCGCAGGCTGTAGTAATATTTTCTGGCCTGTGTGTTCTGCAGCATCACCATTCCTCTTTTATCATCTGCATTGCTGATAGCAAAAGCGGAGGAACCAAGCGAATCGAAAAAGGACTTCTTCACCCGGATATATTCATCAAAGGTTTTATGATAGTCCAGGTGATCATGCGTAATGTTGCTGAAGATGGCCCCGGTATAATAAAGACCGGCCACCCGGTGCTGGTGCAGTGCATGTGAGCTTGTTTCCATGAACACATGTGTGCAGCCGGCATCCCGCATCTGCTTCAGCAAAGCATTCAGGCTTATAGCATCCGGTGTGGTATGCGTGGCCGGAATCACTTTGTTTCCGATCTTATTTTCCACGGTACTGATCAGTCCGCAGGTATATCCCAGTCTTGTAAAGAGCTTGTATAATAATGTTGCAATCGTTGTTTTCCCGTTCGTACCCGTCACCCCCACCAGTTTCAGCTGTTCGGAGGGTCTTCCGAAAAAATTATGTGCCATGATCCCTGCTGCGGCAGCACTGTTTTCCACCTGCACATATGTTATCCTGTCGCCGGGAGTCAGCACCCTGGTCTCTTCATACACGATCACTGCTGCTCCCCTCTCTGCCGCTTTATCAATGAACTGGTGTCCGTCTGCCGCTGCCCCTTTCACTGCCACGAAAACCGCTCCCGGGTTTATCTTTCTCGAATCGATCTGTATATCATTTATCTCCATTGATGTACTGCCCGTGACCGACCTGATCGCAACCTTGTATAGTACATCTTGTAATAGCATATATCCCGAACAACAGATCGAAATACAATTGATCAACTCAATTCAAGGACCACCGTAATTCCTTTTGCCAGGGTTGTTCCCGGCGCCACGGACTGCAGGGTCACTTTTCCTTTTCCTTTTACTGCCACTTTCAATCCCATATTCTCCAGCAGCCAGACCGCATCCTTCAATCCCATTCCTCTTACATTCGGCATGACCTGTTTGCGGACCGCCAGTGGTTTCACCACCGGGTTATAATTGCTTGCATAAACGGTTCCCCACTCCCCCTGCGCCGCAGAGTCAGCATAGCTGATCTGCATGGTGCGGAATATATTTTTTATATCGGCTGCTGACCCGGCATAGAAATACGCCGCACTGTCCTTCATCACGGCTAACTGAGACGGTGTCTTTCTTTCCACATATAAGGTGTATAGCTTGGTTGCGATCTCCCGGAATACCGGGGCCGCCACCGTACCGCCGAAGTGTGAAGCGGCATGCGGTTTCGTCCTTATCACCACGATACAGGTAAACTGGGGCTTATCTGCCGGAAAGTAACCGACGAAGGTGGCCTGGTAAACGCCATGCGCATATTTGATCGCTCCGTCCGAAACGTGTGCGGTACCTGTTTTGCCGCCAGCGGTAAACGGCAGGTCCTTCAGCACTTTCCGGGCCGTGCCTTCCGTTACCACCATTTCCATGGCTTCCCGGGCAGCCTTGATAACGGATGGCTTACTGATGTTTTCTTCGAGTACCGTGGGTTCAAACTGGCGGATCAGCACGCCGTTGCTTTGTATGCTGTTCACCAGGTAAGGCTTCATCATCTTACCGTTATTGGCCACTGCATTATAAAGTGTAAGGGTATTCAGCGGGCTTACGTTGATACCGTAGCCGAAGCTGACCCAGAGCATATTCATCAAACCACCTGCATCTTTCTTAAAGGAAGTGATCGCCGGTTTGGGTACATTGGGCAGATCGATGGCCGCTCTTTCGTCGAGGTGAAAATGGTGCAGGTATTTTTTAAGTTCATCAGGATTGCTGCCAAAGGCTTTGTAAGCAAGTTTGCTCATGCCAACATTGGAACTGTGTGCAAAGCATTCTTTTACGGTAAGGACCGGTTTGGGCTGACGTTCGGCATCCACCACATCTTTGGGAACCGGGCCTACCCGCATTCTGCCGGCAGAACCCACTTCCACCAAGTCTTCCGGTTTGCTGGAACCGCTTTCAAGAACAGAGAGCAGTGTTGCGAGTTTAATGGTAGATCCGGGTTCAGTGGTCCGGATGGCATAGTTATCATCTTCCCAGTACGTCCCGTCGGGGCGGCGGCCGAGATTGGCCAGGGCCTTGATCTTACCGGTTGATGTTTCCATCACGATAGCTGTTCCATAAGGGCCTTCACACTGCTGCATCATGCGGAGCAGCGCTGTTTCGGTTATATCCTGGATGTTCACATCAATAGTGGTATAGATATCCTTTCCGTTTACCGGGTCGGTTTGTGTTCCTTCAACGGGGATGGCGGTACCGCCGGCAATAAAGCGCACAAGCCGCTGTCCGTCGTGCCCGCTGAGCAGCGAGTCGTAACTTCTCTCAAGTCCTACGTTTTGTTTCTTTGATTTGCCATTATCTGCAATGAAATCCCTTGAAAGGCCGATCGTTCTGTTGGCCAGCAGACCGAAGGGCATAAGGCGCCGGCTGTCTGTTTCAACGATGATGCCTCCTTTGTTCTTTCCCAGCCTTGCCAGGGGGAATTCCCGGAGGGTCTTATAATCTTCAAAACTCAGTTTCTTCTTCAGCAGGAAATACCGGTTGCCTTTATTGTAAGCCTGGGTGAGTTCTTTTTTATACTCGGAAGATTTTTTGTCGCCGAAATAAGAGGACAGGGCGATGGAGAATGAATCGACATTCTCAAAGAAACGTTTTCCTTTCTTTTCGCGGAGCCCTTCAGCGCCGAAGTCGATATAAATGTCAAACGTGGGGATAGAGGTGCTGAGCATCTGGCCATCTTCGCTGTAGATCGTACCCCTGGTGGCGGGTAAGGCGCTGACCCTTTTATGAAGGCTGTCACTCATACTGCGCCAGTGACTTCCCTGGAAGCGCTGTATGTAGAAGGCCCTGCCGAGTACGATCAGGCTCAGCAGTGTAATGCCGAGAAAACTGACGTACACTCTCCACAATATGTCCTTTTTAACGTCCAATGTTCGCTTATACCTGCCGCAACCAGCAGTTCCGGCAGATTTTTTTAGTTGTTGTTCGTTCGTTTTCCTTCCGCAGAAGGATGCTGCTTAATCAGCAACACTATCTTTAAGCACTACCGGCGAACCGGTGAGTTCTTTCAGTCCCAGTGGTTCCACTGCCTTTACGAGTTCACTCTGCTTGCTTCTACCCATTACCTTTCCTTTGATATCTGTATACTCGTATTGCAGTTCCTTTACTTCTTTTCCTGTCTTGTTGATATTCCGTATCGTCTTATCAGCGTAGTGCCCGTTGTAGATATAGATCACCGCCAGCAATGCGAGGAACAGGAAGAACGGGATCTGCTTTACTACCGACTGGTAATTCAGCCAGCGTTTCCAGCCGGGCCGTTTCTCTGCTTTACCGGCTCCGGTTGACTGATCCTGTTCTTTAGGGTCTTGTTGTTCCTGCATACATTGTGTTTACCTGGTCCTGGTTTTTCATGTCCCGGTGGTTCCGGGAGGTTAAATCAAGGGATATAGACTTTCCGTTTTATTGGCTCTATATGTACAGTAGCTTATTTCTTATTTATACCATCAGCACTTTTTCAGCCACCCGGAGTTTGGCGCTTCTTGATCTTGGGTTACGTTTCATTTCCGTTTCGGCTGGTAATACCGGCTTTTTGGTTATTACTTTCAGCTCATTCACCTGTTCCGTATTGATAAAAGGATTCTCTTCCGGCTCATCAAATGAACCGCGGCGGAAAAAATTCTTTACCATTCTGTCCTCAAGGGAATGAAACGTGATGATGGCTACCCTGCCACCTGGTTTTAACAAGGATGGGACTTGTTGCAGCATTTCTCTCAATGCACCTAATTCATCGTTCACTTCAATTCGCAGCGCCTGGAAAACCTGGGCAAAGTATTTATTGGGGTTTCCTTTTACTACTTCCCGGATGGCATTCATAAAGCCTTCAATGGTCTGCAGGGGGACAGAGCTGCGTATCTCAGCAATTTTCCTGGCAAGTGTTCTGGCGTTGGTCACTTCCCCATACTGTTCAAAGAGTTTGTGCAACCGCTGTTCCGTATAGGTGCCGACCACTTCTGCAGCTGTTAATGATTGCCGCTGGTCCATCCGCATATCCAATGCTGCATTGAAACGAAAAGAAAAACCTCTGTCTGCCTCATCAAACTGGTGGCTGCTAACCCCGAGGTCTGCCATGATACCATCTGCTGCTGTTATCCCGTTCAGTTTCAGGAACCGCTGCAGGTGGCGGAAGTTTTGGGGAATAAACAGCAAGCGGTCATCAGCCGGAAGATTATTCCTGGCATCCGCATCCTGGTCAAAACCGATAAGCCTGCCGCCGGGGCCCAGTTGTTCAAGTATGGCCCCTGAATGACCGCCACCGCCGAATGTGCAATCCACATATACGCCATCCGGTTTTATATTCAGTGCCGCTATCGTTTCGTTAAGCAGAACCGGTATGTGGTATCCTGTTTCCAGAATTATTAATTAAGTAGTATTAATTATTCATTCTTGTTCCCGCCCAGCACCTGGCTGCCCAGATCGCTCAATGCATCCGAAGAAATAGAATCAAAGAACTGTTTGTACTTATTACTATCCCAGATTTCTAATTTGTCTCCTGTCGCCATCAGAACAATATCTTTCTGCAACGCTGCATACACTTTCAGGCTTGGCGGCAACAGTATCCTGCCTGCGGTATCCGGCTCCACATAAGTGGCGCCATTTAAAAAAGCCCTTCTGAACTCCCGTTGTTTCGGGTCGAATTCATTCAGGCCATTGATCCTTGCAAAGAGCGGCTCCCATGTTTTCATCGGATAGAGAGCCAGGCATTTTTCAAAGCCCCTGTTGATAACAAAGCGCTTCGTTTCCTCTTCCGGCAGTTGCTTTTTGAACCCTGCCGGGAGAAGGAACCGCCCCTTGGCATCCAAGGTGGCCTCGAATTCTCCGAGAAAGCCTGTCATTATCAGTGGATTGAATCAATTTTGAATTAATTGACACAAAATAACACTTTTTCCCACTTACTAACCAAATTTTTCTGATTTTCTTTTTTCCCCACTCTCTTCAGGCCTGAAATGCCCACCAGGAAAGGGTTTCAGCGAATGGGTAGATCATGACGCCCAAATTCCCGTGGATTAGCTGTGGATTACAGTGGAAAAGCTGTGGACAGGTCGGTTTCAGGTTAGTGTATCCCGGTTCAGCATCTGTTTACGATCTTTAAGAATAAAATCTACCAACCGATTCTTCTATGGCTGCAGCCGGATATTCAGGAACGCCTCTCCTGCAAAAACTGGGTATTAAGCCCGGCATGAAAATGCTGCTGATCCATGAGCCGGCTGATTATTACGAGCTGCTGGCTGCAAACATCAGCGACCAGTTGTGTGATAAGAGGGAGACTCCTGACTTCATTCATCTTTTTGCAAAAACACAGAAGGCATTTGAAGAAGCCATGAACAAAATGAAACCGGTTATCAGCAGGAACAGGGCTATCATTATCTGGGTGTCCTGGTATAAAAAATCGGCAAAGATCGCCACCGATATTACAGAAGACCTTATCCGGAATTATGCCTTAAAGAACGGCCTGGTTGACGTAAAGGTCTGTGCTGTGAGTGATATATGGAGTGGCCTGAAACTCGTGGTACCTCTTTCAAAGCGTTGATACGGCACATCCTTTCACCCTGCATTCATTTTTACTTTCGTCTGTTTCCCTCGTAGAATCCCGCTTCCGCTTCATTTTAGCTACTACTTTCCGGCATGTGATAAAAAAAGTGAGGGCCGGGCCGGATATAATTGTAAATTTATAAGGACTGAGATGACCGAACCTTCAATCCCACCCTTTCAGTCTGTGATCATGAAAACCGGGATACCACCGCTCCCACCCAGGCATTGATATTAGTCAGCCCGCTACCCGATAGCAACCGTTACTTTTGGTAACATGAAGTATAGCATGAAATAATGGTTATGGTTTCGGTTTTAGAAACAAGAGACAGCTTATAACAGGAGCTTTGCTCCTGCCGATATATTATCCATTTGCATGATTGATCATCACTAACCGGTATTTTATGCACCACACCAAAACCTTATCAGCTGTATTGCCAACGGCAAAAAGGATCTTCATTCTTATTTCCTTTGTTCTTCCGCTGGCTGTCTGTTCGCAAAAAGGAGATACCCTGCAGGTACGAAAGCCCGCAACGATTATTAACCGTGTGATCACTGCTGCGAAGGACACATCCAAACCCGTGATACGGGACGTAATCAACAACACAGATATCAACCGCCGTGTGGTCACACCGGCAAAAGACACCGGTAAACCCGTTATCAAAGATGTGAATGTGCGCCCGGATGTCATTGACGGCCGGATAGGCATCCAGGTACGGTATCCGGATACGCTGGATATCGGCGATTACCTCATCGTGGTTGAATCGTATGATAAGGGCGGCGAATGGGTGAACGAGGAGAAGGTCTATAAGCACCTGAATGGTATCGGCAGGGTAAAATTCAAATGCCCCGCCACCTATACCATCTGGCCCGGGCTATGGAAAAACGCTGTGATAAAACCGGTGAAATATACCGTAGTCAGCAATATGGCCAGCAAGGAAAATGAGATCAGCGCCAGGGATGCTGCCGCCCTCGGGCTCAAAGCACAACCCGGCGAGGAGGTGGAACTGGATATGCCGCACTTCAACGGAAGGGTATATGATATCTCCAGATACATAACAGATATCAAGGGACAAAAGACCCCGGAAGGTATACGGGTACGGTTCACTGATATTAACGCCAGCGTCACCAAATTCAATGCAGGTTATGGACAGGTGATTACCGGTATTGCTAACTACCCGACCGATCCGGCCATACCGGAAGTACCCTTTACATTAAATATTTCCCCGGGGTTCAGCCTTGAAGTTAGTGCGGTCAGTTTTTCACCGGGACAGAATGCCCTGGTTACCGCCAAACTTCTCCTGCCTGTTTCGCTTACGCAAAATAATTCCTGCGGAAGAGGAAGCCTTGAACTGGGCAGTTTCCGGCTCTCCCCATCCTGTGAATTTTACAAAGAACTTCCTGCACAGGATTACGGGGTATTGGGTGTTGGCAATACCACCCTCGCCATTGGAGGCCGGGGTTATGTGGCTGATTTCAGTTCCGCACAGGTTTACGGTCCCTCCGGTAAGCCGGCCAGCTGGAAAGGCGTTGTGCTGATGCAGGGCGAATCAAAAGGATCTCCTGCCGGTACCGTTATTTCCAATATCGGTTACCTGCAGGCCGATTATACGTTCGTCAATGGTATTATTGAAAGCAGCGGGCTTACCGCTGCATTCAGAACTGCTTCTTCCTATAATTATGGCGCCACCCAGCCTTATGGTTATGTCATTTATTTTGGTAACGCTACGGTAAATGTTGCAGCCAGCCAGGTAACGGGCGGCCTGATCGACCCGGCCAAAGTCATGCTCCCCAAGACAGCCGTCCGGCAGGTAAATAATAATGAAGTGATCCTTGATGGGGCAAAGCTGACTATCAAACCCGGTATGGACCTCATCGGTTATTCCCTCATTCAGCCGGATGCCACCGTTTACTGGGGCGACCTGGTGGCAGCAGGTGGCGGCAACCGTAAGTCGTTTGGTGTGCAGAACATGACCCGGCAGGTCTGGCTTTATTTCTCTGCCCAGCTTGTACCGGCATTTAATCCTACTAACGGCAATGGAAAAAAATTCACCGGCCCTCCGGGTTTAATTAATGCAGCCGTGGTCGAATCCTATAAAATGCAGGGCGCCACTTTTACCAGCGTCGGGGTGCTGGTGGTGAATTCTCAAAATATCCCTTCGCCCCTTCCGCCCGACAATCCCAAAGATCCTCCGACAAGCAGCCCGGTGTGGTTCAGGCTTGACAATAAAGATACCAGCTGGCTGAATGTTGTTACGGAAGGTGTGCATTGCAACATCAAAGGAGATATCATGGAATCACCCGGTCTGCAGCTCGGTGATCCTTCAAAGCCTTTATATGTCGGTGTAAAACCCTTTGAGACCGTTACCATCAACCCGGACAGGAAAAATTACAAGCCTTTCAGCCGGATTGAACTCCAATGTGTGGAAAGCGCAGTATTGTTTTGCGACTTCAGTTCTCATCTTAAAATGCCGGTACCTGTTGACGATTATCTTTCATTCAGGGAAATGGTATTTACCTCCACCGCAAACAATGCGGGAGGCAAGCTGACACTGAAGGCTGGTGATTCGCTTTCTTATTGGGGCCTTCAGCTGGTACCCAAACCCGGCTTTAGCGATGCGGGGCTGGTGAGTGTAAAAACAGGACAGATCATCCTCTCGGCAGCAGGGCTTGCTGAAACAAGACATTTTGCACGGCCCTTCTGGCTTACCTGGGGCGAGATGCTGGCCAATGGCAATATGGGCCGGCTGTTCTTTGATTACAATGCAGCAGGACAGAAATTCGATAAGTTCAATTATGTGCACAGTGCCGTCGCCCTGTCCACCTATTCAGCAGCGATCCCGAATGGGTTCCTGCGGGTGGGCGGTACCGCTTTTTTCCCCTTCTTCGGCGGAGATTATCTCCATATCAAAGATGAATATGTGCCTTCCATGAATACGGATCCTTACAATAAACGGAAGATCACACTCGAAAATTCATCTGGCGGAGGCTTTCTCCCCACGAATTATCACATAGGCGGTAACTGGAATGACGGGCTTGGCATATTCAACTTCACACTGGCGTATGCCGCTCTCTCTCAGGATGGTTTTGTGGGAACCGGTACGAGTGCCGTAAGGTATATCATGGGTGGCGATATCAGTTCCACACTTGAGATGAACAGTCATGGCACTTGTATCCGGATCGGTTCCAACCTGATGGATATGCGTTCCATTTCACTGGGTCCTGTTGCGAATGTGTCTCAGATCACCAGGATCTGGGGTTGTGTATGTATAAAGAATGACGGGATCGAAAACCTGGTCGTCGGTGCTGAGCTTACTAATTCGGCCAGCTACAGTGTACATGCCAGGGTCGGCTCCTATCTCTCTGCGATACTGCAGGTAAGTCCTTCCCTGGTGCGGTTTACTGTGGACGGAGAGGCCACCCTGTCGGTCGCCTTATCACTGGATGCGGAAGTGAACGGTCACATGCAGCTGACGCTGAACTATGCAGAAGGTTACCTGGAAGGTGAAGTTGCCGGAAAAATAAAAGTAGGCGGGGGAACCGGTGTGTTTGGTGGTGGTTCTATTGAAGCAGAGGGTCAGCTGAACTGGCATCTTGGAATTGATTTTGTTGAACTCCAGGGAATGGTCGGGTTAAAAATGATGGCTTCGGCCGGCCTTCCGGGATTAGGCGCCGGAGCAGGAATGGGAATCACCGGTGCTTTTTATATCGGAAAGAATGCGCCGAAGAGCCGTGCCTGGGTGTTAGTGGGCGGTGATCCGAGATTCAGCATGAATATGGCACCACTGCCCGACAGGCTTACCGGTGTATACGGTTCCTTGCATGTTGAACAAGGGATCAACATTGCGATCATCTCCGGCGGATACGAGATCACGGTCGGGTTCGGGGCCTTTATCCTGGAACCACCCGCTGCTGCCGCACTCGGAGCGTTTTCACCCGGTGTGGGCCTTCCTTATATAGTCGGTAACCTGGGAGGAAGGATACATGGTGAGATACTGGGAGGACTTGTCTCGGCAGGTGCTTATTTCAATCTTTCGATCATCTGTTGTGCCCCGTTCGGCTTTGAAGGCAAGGTGGGGCTTGAAGCCTGCGTATTGTGGGTGGCCTGCGGCTCAGTGGATGTTACGATTGGCCTGAACAGTTCCGAAGGATTTTATATACGATAAAAATTACTGCACTATAAAACACATACCATGACTATTGCAAAAAGAATTTTCACTGCATTTATCCTTGTTGCTGCAGCAACACAGGTACGGGCACAAAATGCGGTGGCAGTAAGCAGCAACCCGGGACCCGGGCTTCATATTGCCTTGAACTGGTCCCCGTATCCCGGTGCTGTCAAATACCATATCTACCGGAAGAAAAGTACAGATGCCACTTACCCAACCAACCCGGTTAACGGCAAGCTTACACCCATACAGACATTAACAAACTGTCCGCAGATAAAAGCCATCCTGATCAACGGGCTTGATTCCGGCAACTGGCTGAGCGTCGCCAAGACCTTCGCCACCGGCGGTACATTGTTTTTTCCCTGTAATATCAATTCGCTGAAAACAGATACGGTAAAATATAAAAAACTGCAGGCGCTTTGCAAAGCATCCATGCCGATCGCAGTGGTTGCCGGTTTGGGATACCGGGACAGCAGCGTGGTGAATACAACGGCCTATACCTATAAAATCGTTGCCCTGAATGCGGCCAATACGGAGATCGGAACCGTAATCAGTAACCTGGCGGTCACTGCCGGATCGTTTACTCCCCTTCCGGCACCTGCAGGATTGGTAACAGAACCCGGTGATGACAAAGTGCTGGTAAGATGGGATAATGTACCCGGCGCCGGCGGCTATATCGTGGAAAGAGGGTTGTCCGCAGCAGGACCGTTCAAAAGAGTGAACGAGGGTTTCCTTTCAACCGAGATCAAGAATCACCTGAACGGGGATACACTGATCCCTTCCGCTGCCGGCATGATGGATTTTAAAAGGTACACCCTGTACAAAGCTGAAGGCAAAGATTCGACTCACCTGGTAAATGGTGTTACAATAGACGGGCCAAAGAACAATATCAATTACTACTACCGGGTGTCTGCCATCGATCTTTTCAAAAGGCCCGGCGGTCTTTCTTCCGTGGCAGGCCCGGCCACGCCCCGGGACAGTACCGCTCCCTCTACCCCGATGGATGTAACCGCTACGGCGGATGATGTATCAGGAAAAGTGACGGTGCGTTGGACCCAGGTGGTTAAGGATATCAATGGTCATTGGGAATATCCGGACAGTTCCATGATATATAAATTATACCGTTTCCCTTCTTCCCTGAATCCTGACAGTGTTCCTTCCGTTTATATCGGGCAAACGGTTACCCTCCACGCCCTGAAGCAAAGAGATACCGTTGACGCAGATCCCTCCCTGCGATCCATGTATGGAAATAAAGTATGGTGGTACCGGCTCAAGGCCATTGATGCAAGTAATAATACCAGCCAGTGGTCATCGGCGGTATCGGTGATCGTAAAAGATATCACCAAACCGGATGTGGTGAAGAACCTCGTGACCAAAGGATTTGAATCATACATTTCGGTAAAATGGCAGCCCAACAGCGAACCGGATATTGCCAGCTATATGATCTACCGAAGTCTTTGCCACCTGGGTTCCTGGGTGGATTGCAGTTCGCAGAAGGATACCTGCCGCACCTGGCAAACGTATGACCCCGAAAAATATTTTGAACAAAAAGAACAGACCAGCAATCCCAACGATAAAGAAAGGGATGCCGCTTCCGCCGCCACCGGTGCCGCACCAAAGTCAAAATTGCCCTGCCCCTGCAGTGGTCCGTTTGTATTTCTTGGCGAGGTGACCAAAGATTCTGTTGACCGTGCCCTTTCAAAAGGAAATTTCTTCTTTGATGATAAGACCATTCCTGAAGGATCGCCGCTTTGTTATGCCTACTGGGTAAAAGCAAAGGATTCCTCCGGAAACCTGGGCGGTGAATTTCCGGTTCCATCTGCCGCAGAAAAAATGCAGATCAGGTGTGAACGGCTGCATGACCGCACTCCTCCGGAACCGGCTATCATTTCCGGTTTGTTTGCACAGGCAGAACAGATCCGGGTAGAGTGGATCGGGCCGCCCACACAGGATACAAGGGCTTATCATGTATATCGTGCAGAAGGACTTAACCCGGCTTCGGAACCTCCGAATGCAGCATTCACCTGGGTGGGGGGTATGACAGTTGAACTTCCGCCGGCAATGCCGGTGGTACTCACCAGCCCGTATACACCACCCGGACTGGCCACTTGTGATAAAATATCAGTGCAGTCCACCCCCTGGATGAGCCAGGGATTTTTTGAAGACAAACATATCGAAGCGAAAAAGACCTATTGGTATAAAGTAGTGGGAATCGACTATGATGGCAATGAAACACCATTGGCCAAAGCCGCAGCGATC
Source organism: Chitinophagaceae bacterium (assembly GCA_046329665.1). Lineage (GTDB taxonomy): Bacteria > Bacteroidota > Bacteroidia > Chitinophagales > Chitinophagaceae > JJ008. The sequence goes on from JAXLUG010000009.1 coordinate 103,261, forward strand.
AGCACATTCAGCTTTACGAAGAAATTACCTGATGCACCTGTTATTACGGATATAAGTGTGCAGGCAACCCCCTGTGCGGTATCGGTTAAATGGTCACCAGCATTCAATGCCGCTGCACAGGTTGGTTTCATCGTGTACCGGAGCAGTAATGCAGCAGGTCCGTTTATCCCGGTGGTGGTAAGCCCGGTGGCAGGTAATTCTTTTACCGATACAAATGTGGTAAAAGGACAAAGCTACTGGTACACCGTGGCCGCACTGATGAAGAACGGAAGGTTGTCGCCCCTGTCGGCGGCAAAGAACATTACGCCATAATGTAGTTCATATGTATAAAAATTTTGTAACGATAAAATAACTGCGATGAAAACCCGGTATTTATTAATCATAGCCTTTACCGCCTGTATTTCATTTTCAAAGACAGAAGCACAGGATACAAACTGGGTAAAGAACAACACCTGGTATTTCGACAATTTTGTGAAAGACACATTGTCCTGGGCCATTTTCAGGGAAGCATTTATCGGGGTGGCACCTGCTCCGGCCGCCGACTTTGACCAGCTCTTTTACACCTACCTGTTCAGGGATCAGCTGGCGAGCAAAGGCCATTGCTACGGTATGGATGTAATGGCCATGCTGATGAAAAAGAATGGCGGGCATCTTGGTTACTGTCATCCGCCGTATATGTATTCCGGGTCCTATGCTTCCAATACTAATCCTGACGGGATGCCGAGCAATGACACCGTAGGTCCTACCGACCGGACATTAAGAACAGCCATCGAGATCGTGCATGGCATTCAGATCAACCACGGTTTCCTTTCTTTTCTCCTGGACATTATTGCGAAGCATAAGAACAGGGATGGACGCTATGCCTTTCAGCAGGTGGATGAATACCTGGCCAAGGACGATCAGCCGATCATCAGTATCACCCTCGATCTTTCCCCGCAAAAGGGAGGGCATGTCCTGATCCCGTATTATACGGAGTCTGGTGGCGGTACCAAGAAGATCTATGTATACGATCCTAACCGCACCTGGTACCGTGACGGTGCTACCGGGCATGATTGGTACACCAGCAGGAGCAACTATATAGAAATAAATTCCGGAAGCGGGGCCTGGACCTATACCATGTGCTGTGATACGGTCTGGGCAGGCGATCCCGGCAGCGGGGGAAATCTCCTGGTGATCCCGCTTTCCATTGCCGGAAAAAAAGACAGGGTGCCGCAATCATTACTGGCTGACGGATCCTACGCAATAAACACGGTAATGATCTGGGGCAATGTGAATATTGAACAGATCTCAGAAACGAAGGGGACAAGAAAATATTTTAAAGATGACGGAACAGGCATCGAAACAACACCCGGTAAAAGCCTGGATAATATTTTACCCTTTATACCGATGGATGGTGCCGGTCCTTCCAAAGGCTCATCAAAAGCAGCCACGTATTTCTTCAGGGGAAGTGATCCGGTAACCTTCCGGTACAAAGCTTATGGTAACTACAGGATCGGGATGATGTTCCATGGAAAGTATTACGAGATCAAAGGAACCGGAAAAGGAACCACACAGGAGTTCAGTCCCGAAGCAAAATACCTGACACCGGTACGCCAGCGACAGCCGGAATAGAACTTCTTATCTTTGCTGCCTGCCAATACAACAGTTGGTTGTGTTTGTTATGACCGATCCGAAAAATATTTCCATCCGGGATTATACTTATTCATTACCCGAAGAAAGGATTGCACGGTACCCGCTGACCGAACGGGATGCTTCAAAACTGCTGATCTGGAAGGATGGCCGGATCGAAGAAGATACCTATCGCAATATTGCAAACCACATTCCTCCCGGTTCACTACTTGTCCTTAACAATACCAAAGTGGTGGAGGCCCGGTTACTGTTTCAAAAAGCAACCGGTGGTATGATAGAAATATTCTGCCTCGAACCCCATGAACAATACCCGGACATCACCACCGCCATGCTGCAACAAGGAAAAGTATGGTGGCATTGCCTCGTGGGAGGCGCTTCCAAGTGGAAACCGGGCCAGGTACTGGAAAAGGTGTTCACGCATCGCCATCAAAATATAACCTTACAGGCCCGCTATGTGGAAAAGAAGACCGGCTCTTTTATCCTTGAGCTTTTCTGGCAGCCGGCCGGGCTCAGCTTTGCGGAGCTGCTCCATGAAACAGGGGCCATGCCTTTGCCTCCTTATATCAAAAGAGCGGCTGAAGAATCAGATAAGGAAAGATACCAGACCGTTTATGCGCATACGGACGGATCCGTGGCAGCACCGACAGCAGGCCTGCATTTTACAAACCATATTTTTACCGCCCTGAAAGAAAAAAAAATACAGACAGCATTTGTGACATTGCATGTGGGGGCAGGTACGTTCAAACCGGTAAAAACGGATACCCTGCAGCAGCATGAAATGCATGCCGAATGGATCGATGTACCGGCTGAACTGGTATCAACACTTATTGATCACCCCGGCAACAGCATCATTCCCGTGGGCACCACCTCACTTCGTACCCTGGAAAGCCTCTACTGGCTGGGTGTAAAATGTGCCGTGCAGGGAACTGCGGACCGGCATTCTCTGCAGCTCCTGCAATGGGAGGCCTATGAATTGTCCAAATACGATATCCCGGTAAAAGAAGCCTTGCAGTCGTTGCTGCACAGGCTGAAAGAACGGAAGCAGGACCGGCTGGTGACGAAAACGCAGTTGCTCATTGCCCCGGGTTATCCTTATAAGATCGCCGAAGCGCTGGTTACCAACTTTCATCAGCCTCAATCCACGCTGCTGCTCCTGGTGGCCGCCCTTATTGGAAAGGACTGGCAGAACGTGTATGCCCATGCCCTGCAACATGATTTCCGTTTTCTTAGTTATGGTGACGGCTGTTTGCTGTGGAGAAAGAAAGCAGGGACAGACCGGTAACGGGCCGGATCGGTCCGGAAAAAGTCAGTTTTTACTTAATGGGAAGTCGATGGTGAAGATACTTCCTTTGCCGAGGGTGCTTTCCGCTTTTATTTCCCCGTCATGGGCTTCCACCATGGTCTTTACGTAACTGAGCCCGAGGCCAAAGCCTTTTACATTATGAACATTGCCGGTATGAGCCCGGTAGAATTTTTCAAATATCCTTTTAACGGTATCCCGGTTCATGCCGATCCCGTTATCTTCTATCCGCATGATGAAATGCTTTCCGTTGGATTCCGTGCTCAGCCTGATGAAAGGCGGCGTGTTTTCCTTCGCATACTTAACGGCATTGTCCACCAGGTTGTTTACGAGGTTGGAGAAATGTACTTCATCCGCGGCGATAAGGTCGGTAGCGGCATGAAGGTCTAATTCCACCTTTCCTTTTTTCTCCTCGAGCTGCAGCGTGAAATTATCCACGACATCTTTTATCACTTCATGAACATGCACGGGTTTCAGGTTCAGGTCCACTTCCTGTTTTTCCAGCTGGGAGGCCTTCAGGATGGTTTCCACCTGCCGGTTCATCCGCTGGTTTTCCTCCTTGATAATGCCGCTGAAATAGCCCAGCTTGTTCCTGTCCTGCAGCACTTTTTCATTTCGCATGGCGTCGACGGCCAGTGAAATCGTGGCGATCGGCGTTTTAAACTCATGCGTCATGTTATTGATAAAATCATTCTTTATCTCCGCCAGTTTCTTCTGCCGGAGCATGGTACGTACGGTCAGGTAGAAGGCGGCAATGATGATAAGCGTAAAAAGCCCGGAAATAAGTATCCGCCAGAAAAGTGATTTGAGTGCCAGCTTGTTGATATCGGGAATGGCCACGAACAGCATTTCATCCACGCTGAGGTTTTCACCCGCCGTACCACTCAGGGCAGTAAGCCCGCTGTTGGTGGAATAATTATTCAGGGTGTCTTCAAAAACGGTGATAAACCCGGGTGAAGCTTTCTGAAAGACCGGGTTTCCCATCCTGTCGAAGGAAGCGATACCGAATTCAAACTTTACATTCTTCAGGTTATTCTGCAGGAAAGCTCTTTGTATTTTATCCCGGATCTGGGCCACATCAAAACGGCTGGCGACTGTCAGCGGCTTAAAGATATCCATCGAAAAATCATCCGGCAGGATCAGCCCCTGGCCTTTCTTGGTTTTTCCGATGAGGTTATTGCCTTTGTCGTGTGAAAGCTCCTCTCCCACCATTTGCACACTCAGGTTCACGCTGTGTTTGATCTGTTCCCTTTTCAGGGAGATCATGTTGCGGAGTGCAGAGGTCTGGTTAATAATGATGCCGACCAGTGACAAACTGATCAGCACCGTTATGATGGTAAAAATGCGCTTCACCTGTCCTTTTATAGCACCCAAGATAATAGGTTTTTCTCAACAATGTTAATCAGGCAAAATTAAGCCGGCCCATCCCTTTATCATACCCTGGTAATGGTATGACCGGCTATTTTAACGGCTCTTTAGGGGAAGTCAACCTTTCGGATGGTTGGGACGTTTCATTATATACCTGTTTTTCAAAAAAAGATTTATATTGAATGATGATTGAACCAGCAAGCGGCGTATTACTGATCGCAGATCCCTTCCTGAAAGATCCCAACTTTTTAAGGACCGTTGTACTGCTTTGCGAGCATAATGCAGAAGGGAGTTTCGGTTTCGTCATCAACCGGGTATATGAGAATACCCTGGATGAACTGGTACCGGAACTGGAAGGGTATAAACTTCCGGTATATTACGGGGGGCCTGTGCAGCTCAACACGATCCACCTGCTTCACCAGCTACCGGAAAAAGTTCCGGGCGGTCAGGAAATAGTAAAGGGTATTTACTGGGGCGGCGATTTTGAAGCCGTGGTAGCGCTGATCAAAAGCGGTGACCCCGATATCAAAAGGGTCCGTTTTTACCTTGGCTATTCAGGCTGGAGTGAGGGACAACTGGAAGAAGAAATGACCGAGAAAACATGGCTTACCGTAAAGGCCAGCAGCAGGATCGTATTTCATGCCAACCATAAGGAGATGTGGAAAGACGCACTGAAGCTGCTCGGAGGTGATTACGAGATGATGGTGAACTTTCCGATCGATCCGCAACTGAACTGAGCAACCCATCTGTATTCTTTCTCATCAGCATAGCGCAATACTAAGAAATGAAAAAACTATTTTACCTGGCCGCTGTTACCGGCACCTTATTCCTGTCATCCGGTTGCAGCTCCCTGAAAAAACTTGGTGTAGTACCTTCTGAACTGGAAATGATCATGGGGCTGAAAGACGCCCTCTCGCAGGGGCTCTTTAAAAGCCTTGACGCCTTTGCGAACCCGGATGGCAACCCGCTGGTCCGGTTTGTATTCCCTGATGATGCGCAAAAGATAGAGAAGACCCTTCGGGATGTTGGCCTGGACAAAACCATTAACCAGGTGACAGGAAAATTCACCCGGGCCATGTCATCTGCCGTAAAAGTGGCCAAACCGTTATTCTTTGATGCCATCAAAAACATGAGTATAAAAGAGGCCGCAAAAATCCTGGTAACGGATAACCCGCATGCAGCCACCGATTATTTCAAACAGGAAATGAAACCGGGACTGATGACAGCGTTCCGTCCGGTCGTCGACAGTACCATTAAAGTGGAGGGCGCCGATAAAGAATGGAGCGGTATCACAAAAGTGTACAACAGTATTCCCTTTATCAGCAAACCGCTCGAGAACAACCTCACTGATTTCATTTCCGCCCGGGTTGTAGACCTTATGTTCCTGATGGTGGCAAATGAAGAAGAACAGATCCGCAGTAAATATGAATTGAGAAAAACGGATATGATGAAGAAGGTATTTACCTGGGCAGAAGGGGAGCTGAAGAAAAGAATACAAAAGTGAATTTCATCATGCTTAACTTCCTGAGCGGTCTTTCCCTGGTTTTTTGGCTGTATTCCGGCGCTTACTATAACCTGTTTTACAGCCGGGCCGATCACCAGAAGCAAATAGCCCTCAGTGGCAAAAAGAAAGGTCTGTTCAGGGCCCCTTGTCTTACATTAAAACCCGGTAATAATACCATCTGTTCTGCTTTCCTGCCATCTTCTGAATGACTTTTTTCCACGGAGATCAAAGGAAAATAAAAAACCCTCCGCCGGGAGGGTGATAGTATCAAATGCAGCACTTCACTGCTCTGTGAAATTAATCGCTTACTCCACTTCATTCGCCCCTTCCACCAGCACCGTTACTTTATTATTGAGTACTTCCACAAAACCGCCCTGTATCTCATACGTGGCGGCTGTATGGAATGCTTTATCTTTCAGCACTTTTATCTTGCCTGCTTTTAATGCGCTTACGAGCGGGGCATGCTTGTCCAGTACTTCAAAAGACCCGCTGATACCCGGCATCTGCACACCGAATACCTCGCCGCTGTAAAGCTTTCTTTCTGGTGTAAGTATTTCTAAGTTCATAAATACAAATGTGAGAATATGAAAAAGTATGCCAGTGGAAATCAACTTCCGTAATGAATGCGGATATTTTACAATCCCACCTTCACCACCTTCCCGCATTAAAATCAACCCTGAGCCTGTGCCATCAATTTCTTACCCTTCTCGATCGCATCATCAATAGTACCCACCAGGTTGAAGGCTGCTTCCGGGTATTCATCCACTTCCCCATCCATGATCATGTTGAAACCACGGATCGTTTCTTCGATCGGAACCAGCACCCCTTTCAGACCGGTGAAGGCTTCTGCCACATGGAAAGGCTGAGAAAGGAAACGCTGCACCTTTCTTGCACGGGATACTGTTTGCTTATCTTCTTCACTCAGTTCATCCATCCCCAGGATGGCAATGATATCCTGCAGTTCTTTATAGCGCTGAAGCATCAGTTTTACCCTGTTGGCACAGTTATAATGTGCTTCACCCACTACCTGGGGTGAAAGGATCCTGGACGTGGAATCCAGCGGGTCAACCGCGGGGTAGATACCAAGGTCAGCGATCTTACGTGACAATACGGTGGTAGCATCCAGGTGGGCGAAGGTAGTGGCCGGTGCCGGGTCGGTAAGGTCATCCGCCGGTACATACACCGCCTGTACGGAAGTGATAGATCCGTTTTTGGTAGAAGTGATCCGCTCCTGCATGATACCCATCTCGGTGGCCAGGGTAGGCTGGTAACCCACCGCCGAAGGCATCCGTCCTAACAGGGCTGATACTTCAGAACCTGCCTGTGTAAAACGGAAGATATTATCAACGAAGAACAGGATATCCCGTCCTTTGCCCTGGCCGTCACCATCCCGGTAATATTCGGCAATGGTCAGACCACTCAGGGCCACTCTTGCACGGGCTCCGGGAGGTTCGTTCATCTGTCCGAATACGAAGGTGGCTTTTGAATCAGCCAGTTCATTCATGTTCACTTTGCTCAGGTCCCATCCGCCATTCTCCATGCTGTGCTTGAAGGCATCGCCATATTTCATGATGCCTGCTTCGATCATCTCCCGCATCAGGTCATTTCCTTCACGGGTCCTTTCTCCCACCCCGGCAAATACAGACAAACCGGAATAGGCTTTGGCGATATTGTTGATCAGTTCCTGGATCAGTACGGTTTTGCCCACACCGGCACCACCGAACAACCCGATCTTACCACCCTTTGCATAGGGTTCGATCAGGTCGATCACCTTGATACCTGTAAAGAGCACTTCTGCCGCCGTACTCAGGTTTTCAAACATGGGGGGCAGGTTGTGAATGGGGCGGCCATTTGCCTTGCTCACAGGAGGAAGTCCATCGATAGGGTCGCCGGTCACATTGAACAGGCGGCCTTTGATCCCTTCGCCGGTAGGCATGGCTATCGCTTTACCGGTATCCACTACAACGGTACCCCGTACAATACCTTCTGTACCATCCATGGCAATGGTGCGTACGCTGTCCTCACCCAGGTGCTGCTGCACCTCAAGTACCAGGATGTCGCCGTTTTCTTTCTTCAGTTCAAGGGAGTTATAGATTTCGGGAAGTTTGCCGTCAAACTGTACGTCGATAACGGCGCCGATGACCTGTTTTACTTTACCTGTATTTGCCATAAAGTGTTTATTAAGAGAGGTTACTTTTCAGGCCGCAAAGGTAAGGGTGCAGGCCTTACCAGCCAATTTGAAATGGGGGGATTTTCAGGCTGGGGATAAGGGGTGAAAACCGGGGCCCGGGCGTTGTTCCAGCCACATTCCCCGCCGAAATTTCCGGAAAATTGTACCGGTTGCTGTCCGGAAACCCCGAACTTGTTCGTGGTAATAGCGAAAAGCTATTTATATAACCAACAAAACAAGTTTTATGGAAAAGTTCATGCTCATCTTTCACGGAGGCATTGGCCCCGACGCTTCACCCGAAGAAATGCAGGCCAATATGAATAAATGGATGGCCTGGGTGGACAAACTCGCCAAGTCCGGTAAATACGCAGGAGGGGAAGCCCTGCACCCCGGCGGTAAGCTGGTAAAGGGCAGCCTGAGTAATGTTACCGACGGACCTTATACAGAAGGTAAGGAAGTGGTAGGCGGCTATTTTGTGGTTAATGCCGACACCTATGAAGAAGCCATCGCCCTTTGCTCCGACTATCCCGATTTTGGCGCCGGCGGCAGTGTACAGGTACGGCATGTGGTGAAATTTGATATGTGAGCACTCAGGAACATAACATCAGTACTTCCGTGGACCATCTTTTCCGGCATGAGTCGGGAAAGATGGTTGCTGTTTTGTCCCGGCTGCTCGGTATGCAGCAATTAGAAACGGCCCAGGACCTTGTGCAGGATACACTGTTGCAGGCCATGAACACCTGGGGCTACAATGGCTTGCCGGAAAACCCGGCCGCCTGGCTGATGAAGGTGGCAAAGAACAAGGCGATCGATCACCTGCGCCGGCAACGAAGGTTTAATGAGATCAGCCCGGCCTATGCCTACCTGCTGCAATCGGAATATACTTTCCATCCCACGATCAATACCCTCTTCCTGGAAAATGAGATCACGGACAGCCAGTTGCGGATGATCTTTGCCTGCTGCCATCCTGCTATCCCCCCGGAATCACAAATTGCCCTCACCCTGAAGACGCTCTGCGGATTGAATGTGCGGGAAATAGCGAATGCTTTTCTTACCGGTGAGGACACCATCGCAAAACGTATCTACCGGGCCCGGGAGAAAATAAAGGCAGAAAAAATAGAACTCGAGGCCCCTGCGGGTAATGAACTGGCCATGCGGGTGGATGCCGTGCTAAAAACGCTTTACCTTCTTTTCAACGAAGGGTATAACTCCTCTCACCCGGAACAACTCATCCGGGAAGACCTGTGCCGGGAAGCCATGCGGCTTTGCCTTTTACTGACCGAACAAAAACAAACCGACCTCCCCCGCACCAGGGCCTTGCTTTCTCTGATGTGCTTCCAGGCATCACGCCTGACGGCAAGACTGGATGATAAAGGAAATATCGTGCTGCTGAAATACCAGGACCGGAATCTGTGGTACCGTCCGCTCATTCAAAAAGGGTTTGATTACCTGGACAGCGCCGCAGAACCCTTTGAGGAATCTCCCTACCACCTGGAAGCCGCGATAGCGTCTTTGCATGCAGCCGCCCCTTCATTTGAAGCTACCAACTGGCAGATGTTGCTCCGGCTCTATGACCTTCTGCTCAAAATGACACCTTCCCCTGTGATAGAACTAAACCGGTGTATTGTACTCAGCATGGTAAAAGGCCCGAAGGCGGCTATCGCCTCCATCCATGAGATGCCGGATATACAATCCCTGATCGGCAAACATTATCTTTTTGCCGCCACCCTCGGCGAATTGCACAGCCAGCTTGCACAATGTGATGAAGCCTGTTATTACTTTGAAAAAGCAATCGGACTTACCCCTTCACCGCTGGAAAAAGCATTATTAAAAAAGAAAATAAGGGATTGCTCCCCTCAAATGTAGGGAGGTGCTGCCTTCCTCCGGATACCTGTATCATAAATTTCCCCGGCCTGCACCTGCACGGTGTCATAGTTTTCTTAAATTGAAACGCTATGAAAAAGATCCGTAATACCCTGTATGCAGATGTGAAAGATATTCTTCACCGGGCAAAGCAAAACGCTTATCGTGCCGTCAACTTTTCAATGGTTGTTGCGTACTGGCACATCGGCAGGAGAATTGTAGAACAGGAGCAGGGTGGCAAGGCCAGGGCCGGCTACGGGGATACACTGGTAAAAGACCTTTCAAAAAAACTGACCCGTGACTTTGGAAAGGGATATTCCTTTGCCAACCTGAAAAACTTCCGGCAGTTTTATCTGACCTTCCATGACACACAAAAAAGCTACGCAGTGCGTAGCCAATTTAAAGTAAAGAGCAATCTGCCCGTGAAAAACCAAAAAAGCTACGCAGTGCGTAGCCAATTGGAAATACCAGCGGTGCTTCAAAAAGAACTAAGCTGGACACACTACCGGTTGCTGATGCGGGTAGAGAACCCAGCCGCAAGGAATTATTACCTCGAAGAAACCATCGCACAAAACTGGAGTACCCGGGCACTGGAACGCCAGATAAATACATTGTACTATGAAAGACTGCTGTCATCCAAAAACAAAAAGAAGACCAAAGCCGAAGCAAAACAAAAGACCAGAGAGCTGCTATGGAGGCCGGAAGATTTTATCAAAGACCCTTTCGTACTGGAGTTTCTGAATCTTCCATCCGACAATGCCTTTCTCGAAAAAGATATAGAGGCAGCGATCATTAATAAACTGCAGCAGTTTTTGCTCGAGATGGGCAAAGGGTTTTCTTTTGTCGCCCGGCAAAAAAGGATCAGCGCAGAAGACGAACATTTTTATGTTGATCTTGTCTTTTACAATTATATACTTAAATGCTTTGTACTGATCGATCTGAAACTGGGCAAATTATCTCACCAGGACATAGGACAGATGGACCTGTATGTCCGCTGGTATGAAGACAATGAAAAACCAGCAACCGATAACCCAACGATCGGTATCATACTTTGCTCACAGAAAAATGAAACCATTGTGAAGTATTCCGTGCTGAAAGAAAGCAAACAGCTTTTCGCCTCAAGGTATAAACTGTACCTGCCCACCGAAGATGAATTAAAAAAAGAGCTGGAACATGAGATACGCCAGTTCAAACTCCAGCAAAAGAATTAAACCGGGTTTCCTCCCCGGAACGGCAATGAAATGGCCGGCGGAAAGGGCGGCTGCAACGCTCAGCAGAAGCGGGTATTTTTAGAGCGGCCGGTTTACTACATTTGCCTTATGCAACTGACAGAAGTTAACAGCCCGGCACTGGCCCGGGAATTTTTGCAGGTAAATATTGAACTGAACAGGAATAACCCGGCCTACATCCGGCCGCTGGACAAAGATATCAGCGAGGTCTTTGATCCGGAGAAAAATAAAACCTACCGGCAGGGGGAGGCCATCCGATGGATCCTAAAAGACGAACAGGGAAGGCTTACCGGGCGGATTGCAGCATTTGTGAATAAGAAGTACAAAAACAAAGGCGACGATGTTCCGGTAGGAGGTATCGGCTTCTTCGATTGCATTAATGACCAGGCTGCTGCCGACATGCTCTTCGATGTGGCCAAACACTGGCTCATGCAGCGGGGTATGGAAGCCATGGACGGGCCCATCAATTTCGGCGAAAGGGATAAATGGTGGGGGCTGGTGGTAAAGGGGCATGAGATACCCCCGCTATATTGCATGAACTTCAACCCGCCGTATTATGTAACCCTTTTCGAGAAGTATGGTTTTAAAAACTTCTTTAACCAGGTTTGTTTTGCGCTGAAAGCAAAAGACCGGCTCCAGCAGAAATTCTATGACCGCCATGCCGATTGTGCCAGAGATCCCCATTTCAGTTCGGCACATATCCGGAAAGACCAGCTGGAAAAATTTGCCCGGGATTTCACCATTGTGTACAATAAAGCCTGGGCCGGGCACGGAGGAATGAAACAGCTGGAAGAGCGGCTGGTGATTAAAATGTTCAGGACCATGAAACCCGTCATGGACGAAAGGGTGAGCTGGTTCGTTTATTACAAAGGAGAGCCGGTTGGTATCTGGATCAACCTGCCCGACCTGAACCACTGGTTCAAATACCTGAACGGGCAATTCAGCCTCTGGCACAAACTGAAATTCCTGTGGGTAAAATCAAGGGTGAAGAATCCCAAGTTCGTAGGGCTGGTGTTTGGTGTCATTCCGGAATTCCAGGGGCAAGGCGTGGACAGCTACATGATCGTGGAAGGGTGCAAGGTGATCCAGGGTTTGCATATTGAGAACGGGGAATACAAACTCGGTAAGCTTATATATGAAGATTATGAGATGCAGTGGATCGGTGAATTCAACCCGAAAATGATCAATGTGGCAGAGGCACTGGGAACTTACCGGAGCCGCATACTGACCACCTACCGGTATAATTTTGACAGAACAAAAGAATTCAGGCCGCATCCTGTTCTTCATTGATCATAACCGGGAATGACCGGCCGGTTACTAAACATGAAAAGCCTATTTTTGTAAACAGAAATTCTGACAACTTACTTTCGATTAAAGACCTGGTTTCCGTGGACAAATTCATCGTATCAGCAAGAAAATACAGACCGCAGACCTTTGACACCGTCGTTGGGCAATCGCATATTACCACTACGCTGAAGAATGCGATCAGGCACCAGCAACTCGCACATGCCTTTCTTTTCTGCGGTCCGAGAGGGGTGGGAAAAACCACCTGCGCCAGGATACTTGCGAAAACGATAAACTGCGAAAACCCCACAAAAGACGGTGAGGCCTGTGATAAATGCCAGAGCTGCCAGTCATTCAATGACGGGGCTTCCATGAATTATTTTGAACTGGATGCGGCTTCCAATAACTCCGTGGATAATATACGGGACCTGGTGGACCAGGTTCGCTTTGTTCCCCAAACAGGGCATTATAAAGTGTATGTGATCGATGAGGTGCACATGCTCAGCTCTTCAGCATTTAATGCTTTCCTGAAAACCCTGGAGGAGCCGCCTTCATATGCCATCTTCATTCTGGCCACCACGGAAAAACATAAGATCCTCCCCACGATACTCAGCCGCTGCCAGATATTCGATTTCAAGCGGATCACTATCCAGGATACGGTTCATCACCTGGAGGAGATCTGCGAAAAAGAAGATATCAGGGCGGAAAAAGCCGCACTGCAGGTCATCGCTCAGAAAAGCGAGGGCTGCATGCGGGATGCCCTCAGCATTCTTGATAAGATCGTCAGCTTTACCAATGGCGAACTGAATTATGCCAATACCCTGGAACACCTGAACATTCTCGATGCAGAGTGTTATTTCAAACTCATCGGCTGCATGATCAACCAGGACCTGTCCGGCGCCATGCTCCTGTACGACGATATCAACAGAAAAGGATTTGAAGGAGACCTGGTGCTGAACGGTTTTGCTGAATTCATCCGCAACCTGCTGGTATGTAAAGACGAGAAAGCGGCCGTTTTGCTTGAAGTAGTGGAAAGTTTCAGGGACAGGTACCTGGAAACTGCGAAAACTGTTCCGGCTCCCCTGCTCATCAGCGCCCTGAACATACTCAATGAGGCCGAGATCAATTTCAAGGCCGCCCGGAACAAACGGCTGCATGTGGAACTCGCATTGATCAAGCTCTGTTATCTTCAGCAGGCCCTGCAACTGGTGAGTGAAGGAAGTTCCCTCAGTAAAAAAAAACTGATTGACACACCGCTTGCTTTCCGCCTTTCCCCGATACGACTATATACAAGACCGGAAAACCGTCAGCCGGACAAGAACCTTTCTGCCGGATCAGCCCGGCTGATCATTGAAACTCCTGCTGCCAAACCCGGCCTTGCGGAAGAAGAAAAGCCGGCTGACAAACAACCTGAGTCCACCGGCACATCACCCTTGGCACGGCTCTCTGCACTCGACAAGATCAGGAAACAATACCAGTCCAGCGGAAATAACGGGAATGGTAACATCAACCACCCGCTGAGTGAAGAAGAATTAAAAACGGCATGGTCCGGGTATGTAGGAAAACTGAAAGAAGAAAAAAACCCGGCTGCCCAGCCTTTCGAGCTGGCCTTGCTCCGTATACGGGATGAAAATTCATTTGAGGCCGTAACTTCCAATAACATCGAAAAGCAATTCATCGAGCAGGAACGAAACAAGCTTTTCAGCTATTTACAGGATAAACTCCGCAACAAACAACTCCAGTTCAATGTCATCGTGGTGGAAAATGCTGAAAACCGGCCGGTAATTGAAACCACCCTTACCGTCAAAGAACAATTTCAGAAGATGGCAGAACAGTATCCCCTGGTAAAAGAACTGAAAGACAGGCTCCGGCTTGAACTGGATTATTGAGCTTCTCCCCTTCTCACTTATTAGCATACAGGCTCACCTGTTAATCAGGTAGCAGCGCCTGTTCATGTTTCCTTTCTTCTTTTCTCCGGTATTCTATTTTGGTACCGAAACATCTATTCTTAACCCTGCAAAAACAATTTGAAATGAACCTGAAGCCAGTACTGCCCACTATCCTTCTGTCAGCCTTAATTTTTGCTTCCTGCAAAAAGGATGACACCATTACTCCCGCCCCAACTGATCCTGCCCCGGTCATAACCGGTATCAGCCCCACAAGCGGTCCGAAGAATACGGTGGTAACCATCACCGGAACAGACTTCGGTGTAAACCTGTCAACGCTGAAAGTATATTTTAATGGCGTACAGGCTACCGTGCAAACAGCGACTGCCACACAAATTACAGTCCTCGTACCGGCCAATGCGGGCACCGGCATTGTAAAGGTGGAAAAGACACCTGCCCTCATTGCCAACGGTCCGGCATTTACTTATACCGGATCCGGCTGGACCAGTACCCTTTCAGTAAGCGGCCCTGCCACCGCCCTCAATCATCCGTCGGGTATTGCCAAAGATGCAGGCGGAAATCTTTATGTATGCGACCGTGACAACAACCGCATCGTAAAAATAACCCCGGCCGGGGTTACCAGTGTTTTTGCCGGCAGCGGAACAGCCGGGTTTACGGATGGAACCGGTACGGCTGCCCAGTTCAATCAACCTTATTGCATTGTGGCGGATGGAAGTGGAAATTTTTATGTGGGCGACCGGTTGAATAATGCCATCAGGAAGATAACACCCGCTGCGGTGGTAACCACCCTCGCCGGAAACGGTTCGGCAGGAAGTACAGACGGTACCGGGAGTGCGGCAAGTTTTACTGAACCGTTAGGGATCGCTGTTACCAGTACCGGCAACCTGTATGTTGCAGATTACGGCAACCAGAAGATCAGGAAAGTAACCCTGGCAGGCGTGGTCACCACAGCCGTATCCGGTTACATGTCATTTGGAATTGTGGCCGATGCTGCTAATGTGATCTATTTTACCAACTACTTTCAAAACAGGGTCTTCAAATTTACGGAGGGGTCCGCTACGCCGGTATTGGTGGCAGGAGATATTAACCCGGGCACGGCGGATGGTACCGGTGCAGCGGCCCGCTTTACCGTACCTGCAGGTATCACCGTTGACGGAACAGGGAACCTGTATATCACAGAAACAAGCGGAAACCGTATCAGGAAAATCACACCGGCCGGTGTGGTGACCACCCTTTCAGGCAGTACTGCCGGCTATGCAGATGGTGCTAATGCCTTGTTCGATTCACCGATCGCTTTAACCGGCGACTACAGCAATAACCTGCTTTACATCGCTGATTTCAACAATAACAAGATCCGTAAAATGATCATCGAATAAGTATGACCCGAAAAGAGCTTTGGCCTAAAGAAGGCAAATTGAAAAAAGGACTTCTCATCTTTTTGGTGGTTGCCCTTTCTGCCCTGCTGATCACCTTGCTGGAAGAGAAAACCGGTTTTAAACATACCCAAAAGCTGGCGGTTGTAATAGCACTGGCCTGTACCGGTATCTGGTTTTATCAGCCTGCAAAAAAAGAAGAGCCATGAAAAAAATTTCTCTCTTAATGGCAATAATCATCCTGGGAGCAGCTGCTTTTATGGCCCGGTCGGACTTTTGGATTGTGCCCGGCATCAACCGGTGGCAGGCAAAGATGATGGGAGATAACCAGTATTTTCCTGTGCTGACGGTATTCATCATTGCCCTGCCTCCCCTGTTGCTGATAGCCTTCATAAAATGGCTTGTCCGGAAAAAGAAAAACAGCTGACACACGGCTGCTCCAACCCTTTCTGCCTGCAAACCGCCTCCGGGCGGTTTTCTTTTGCCAATAACTGCTGTTAGGAAATTAACCGCTGCTGCAGCCGGATAAATAACTGTTTTCACCTGTTTATTTTCTGTAATGTATGTCCGACTGTATTACTTTAGCACAAATTACCAGACCTGTATGAACCTGTCCGGCCTCCCGATCAGCATACTGTTTTTCCTATTCCTCTTTTTCAAATTGCCGGGGGCCGGTGCGCAGAACTGCCATTGTGATGAATACGCCGGGCTGCAAAGCCAGGAAGCCTCAGCCGCGGAGGGCCACATTCAAAAACTGCTGCACTCTTCCGTCACAATTTGCCGGGCCAGGGGCTTTGAATGGAAGGCTTCTTTGCTGATGGATGAAAAAGAATTTGACAGTGCCGCCGATTGTTTGCAGCAAGCCACCGCCTTATTAAAAAAGCTGGACTGCGGCGACAGCATTTTTATGCAGACATATAAGAACTATGCAAGGCTCTATTACACAACCGGTGATTTTCCAAAGGCCCAGGAATATAGTTTTCAGTATCTCCGTGCTGCTGAAGCAGCAAAAGACAACTATGAGCTGGCCAATGCCTGCACCATGATCGCACAGTTATTCAACCAGACAGGCCAGGCGGAACAAGGCATCGTGTACACCCGGAAAGCCGTGCAAATAGTACCGGGTATCACCGATCCCGTAAGGCAATCCGATATCCTCTTTAAGGTTTCCAAACGGTACCTGTGGCATTACCAGGATACGAAAAGAACCGCCAGTCTCGATTCCTCTGAATTATTCAGCAGGGAAGAAATCCGCATTGCCGGAAAATATGGTATCCGGAAGGATTTGTCCCGGGCTTTCAATAACCTGGAGGGGGTGGCCTGGGAAAGAGAGGACTATGACCAGGCACTGATCTTCCTCGACAGCTCGTTTAAATATATCGACCCGGACCAGCACGATAATCTCGCCGTGAACTATTTTGACAAAGCGGACCTGATGATTGAACTGGGAAAACTGGACGAGGCCGACCGCATGGCGGATTCGGCACTGTATTATTATGAACTGAGCGGCTCAAAACCCTTCCTGGCGGATGGCTATGAACTGAAATCAAGAATCGCTGCCGGCAGAAATGATTATAAGAATGCTTTCCTCCTCAAAGAAAAAGCACATAATATCACAGACAGCATCCGCAGTGATGAAACAGCAAAGAAGGTGGCAGAACTGGAAAAAAAGTACAACCAGGAGAAGAATGAAAAAAAGATTGAGAAGCTGGCGCAGCAAAAAAGAATATATATCCTGCTTGCCCTTACCGGTTTATTTGCACTGGCAGGGCTTGTCTTCTTTATCCGGCAACAATCCTTAAAAAATAAACAAAGGATACTGGAAACCGAACAGCGCCTGAACCGGGCCCGGATGAACCCCCACTTCTTTTTCAACGCCCTTTCCTCCCTTCAGTCCTATGCCCTTGAAGGGAATGACGGCAAAAGCATTGCATCCAATCTTTCAAAGTTCTCCCATATCATGCGGGAAACGCTGGAGAGCACTTACAAAGAATATGTAACCATTGAGCAGGAAACGGACTTCCTGAAAGAATACCTGGAGCTGCAGAAGATCCGGTTCCCGCAGAAGTTCAGTTATACCATTACAACCAGCCCTACGGTTGAACCGGATGAAACAGTGATCCCTTCCATGATACTGCAGCCCTTTGCCGAAAACAGTATCGAACATGGTTTCAGCGGGACCGGCTACCCGGGGCAGCTGAACATCACTTTTGATCAAAAGGATAAGAACCTGCTTATAACGATTTCCGACAACGGGAAGGGACTTGTCGGCCTGCCAAAAGAAAACACACAGCATATTTCCCGTGCCAGCCAGATCATACGGGACAGGATTTACCTGCTGAACATCAAACTCAAGACAAAGGCATCCTTCAGTATTGACAACAATCCCGATGGAAAAGGGGTAACCGTTCAGATACAGTTACCCCTGTTGTACAAGGAGGCTATGATGGCTTAACGGTAAGCTATTTAATTACCTGCTGCTGCAGGCCGATGTTTACTACGGCCGCCCCCGCAGGGCAATTCCCGTTTGCCTGCATTTCCTTCAGCAATTTTCCGGTCAGTGCATTTTTATCCTTTGTCGTTTCTTCTGCATGTTTCTTATCAAATTCCTGCATGCACTTATTCACTTCGGATGTCCGGTCGCTGATCTGTTTGAATTTTTCGATAAAGGCGCTGGCTTCTTCCGGTTTCAGTTTTGCCAGCCCCTCCTGCATTTCCTGCCGGGGATTGGCTGATACGGACACCTGTTTCATTAAAGCCATTACCGCAGGACTGAGGTCTTTCTGAAAGCCGGTAAAGCAATCACACATTTCATCGGCCAGTTGCGGCACTTTTTTGTCGGCGCTGTCGGTGCCGCAGGACACAAGCAGGAATAAAAGCCCTGTGAAAAGGATCATCTGTTTCATCTTGAAATTATTTGGTTTTACGATTCACTATTTTATTTTATCACAACCGATCTCTATTTTGCCGCCGTAGCTGCTGTATTTCACCGTGCTGCTGTAATTACCCCCGC
Source organism: Chitinophagaceae bacterium (assembly GCA_046329665.1). Taxonomy (GTDB): domain Bacteria; phylum Bacteroidota; class Bacteroidia; order Chitinophagales; family Chitinophagaceae; genus JJ008. Next base: position 121,901 of record JAXLUG010000009.1, read on the forward strand.
CAACGTAGTCCTGTTTGAAGGAGAACTCCTGGTAATAGCATTTGCCATCGGCACTTTTTGTGGTACAAACCGCCCCGACATACCGGTAAAGGATCGCACCCGTGAGTGAGTTCTTTTCAATATTCCAGGCTGATGAAGTAATAATGGTTTTAAGGAACTTATCCTTCCAGCCCAGGTTATTGGCCGCGGCCAGCATCTGTTGTTCCAGTGCCGCATTGTTCATACCGGCTTTGGGCAGGGTGCGGCTGGCCATCAGCTGGTCGTGCAGTTTTACGGACAGCGCTTTTACATGGGAAGAACCTCCGCCCAGGTCCAGTGAAAGGGCTCCCCGGATATTGCTCTGTATATTAGTGGGGAAATCAAGTTCGCAGGTAATGTTATGACTGATATCACCTGCCTGGGCCAGTTCATCCATGAAGTAGGAATAGGTCCAGTTTTCTTTGGCGATATAGGGTGCATAGTTTGCAGCAAACCATTGTTCATCCGGGATCAGGGCAAACTGGAGACAGGTCTTATCCTGCACGGTGAGCGGGATGATGATATAAGAAAGATCACCTCCCCAGACGGCCGTCCCGCCATCGACTTTTATAATTATCCTCAGCCGTTCATTGCCATCCATCAGTTGCCGGGCCGGGTTGCCGAGGTAAACGGTGCCGAAGATGGGATCACCGGATTTGAATTCATTCTTAATAGCAGCACTCATTTCCTTTTCCTTGCCGATGATGAGGGGTTGGGTGCTCCATACGATCTGTCCCACATGTTCTTTATGAAAATCGCTGGTATAGTTTTTTGCGGCTTCAGCACCGGCATTGCCCAGCAGCTTATTTACATCCTCCAGTTTTTGCTTAAAAGATGAATTTGATGGTGATAACACAAGTACAGCCTGGCATTCATACCTCGCATCTTCCAGCAGCTGCGTTTTCTTTTGCGGGTTGGCTTCGTTTCGGGCCTTTACCATCAGTTCTGTTACATTCCATCTCAGCCGGTCGGATCTTTTCAGGTAGTCATCATAATCAGACAACATTCCGTCGATACTGGCAATAAGTTTTTTAGCCTCTTCCGTCACAACCCCGCCTTTTCTTGACTGGTACTCCGCCAGGTTGATTGCCTGTACCCGGTCATAATAGGTCTTGCCGGTAACCCCCGGTTCAATCTCAATGCCCTTTGAGTAAACACCGATCATCTTTCTCCAGACCTCGTCATAATATTCCACTTCAGCCTCGGCCCGGCCGGCTGCTTCTTTATTGGCCGCTTCTGTATGGTTTGCTTTTTCCCGGTACGATTTTACTTCTGTATCCAGGGCACTGACATCATATGACGGGTCGGCCTGTTTTACCTGGTTCAGCATCCGTTCTGCATTGCCAAGGGCGCCCATATCACCCGCCCGCAGTTTATCCAGGTAGCGCCAGAAACTTTTTAGTTGCACTTTGGCAGGCCCTGTGTACCCTGCATCCAGGCCGGAGGTGGTTACTGGCTTAGCCATTGTATCTGCAGAAACGGTCTTGGATTCAGTGGTAGGTGTGGTCTTGGTTTCCCCGGCCGCCGGTTTTGGGGAAGAGGGGTTTTGTGAGCCCGTTTTCCCGCTGGTTTTAATATCGATCTCTTTGCCGGATGCAGCGTTCTTCATCCGCACAGAGATCTGGGCCTGTGCTGTCAGCAGGAAGAGCAAAAGGCTGAGGAGGGTAACAACTCGTTTCATAATTAACAGATTTGCCCATAAAACTATCTTTTAGCATTCACCGGCCACCGCCGGATAAATGAATGATGAAAACCGATAAGCATCTGCGCCGGGTACAGAAACATCTGCAAAAGCAACTGGCGAAAAATTCTTTTCAATACCTTTATCACCACACACATGAAAGCCCTGATTATTGATAATGAGCTGCCGCTCCGGTCTGCTCTTACGAAGCTCCTGAACGAATATTGCCCTGAAATTACCCAGGTGGAAGAAGCCGGCGGGGTACAGGCAGGTCTCCAAAAAATAAAGACCTTTCAGCCGGATGTGGTATTGCTTGATGTGGAGATGGAAGATGGTACCGGGTTCGACCTGATGAAACAGGTGACGGCCCCCGCCTTTCAGCTGATCTTTGTCACGGCACATGATCAATATGCCATTGAAGCCTTTCGTTTCAGTGCGATTGATTACCTGCTCAAACCGGTGGATCCCGATGCATTGAAGAGCAGTATTGAAAGGGCCACGAAGAATATCCGGAACAACAGCCTTCAATTACAAATGGAAGTACTGCTGCAGCAACTGAACGGGCGACATGGCCAGGAGAAACGGATCGTACTGCGTGACCTGGAGAATACTTATTTCATCCGGATAGCAGATATACTTTATTGTGAAGCAGAAGGCACTTACACAAGGTTTTTTATAGCCGGCGCACAACCGATCCTGGTTTCCAAAAACCTCAAAGAATACGAAGCCATCCTGGAGCCTATCGGTTTTATCCGTACACATCACAGCTTCCTGGCCAACCCGGAAAAGATCCGCCAATTTGAAAAAACGGATGGCGGGTCCCTGATACTCGAAGGGGGGTTCTCCATTCCCGTATCACAACGTAAAAAAGATCATGTACTGCAACTGCTGGAGAAGAGCTGACCCCCATGCAGCGGACCACTTTTCCGGTTTGTCTTTGTAAAAAAGAAGATGAGATCACTGGCCTTCATCATTTGGCTCCTTTGCCTGTTCTCCTGCCGGAAAAATAATACCGATGCGAATGCTCCGTTCTTCGGGAAATGGAGCACCAGCTATGCTGATACGGTTTCTTTTTACAGCAGCGGGGGCCGCAGCTATATCAGCTACGATAAATCGATGAGCCCTTCTGCACCGTCTGTCACTGTTGAAGAGTTTGCGTTCAGAAATAATAAACTCTCCGTCAAAAACGGACTAAATGGTCCCGGGAAGTTCTATACCTTAAACAGCTTCAGCTGGGTGGATCCCGGCAAAGTCTTCCGGGTTCAGGCAGTGGAATGGTTTAATTTCATCTCATCCACCACCACCACCACCACCTACCACCACCACCACCACCACCACCACCACCACCACCACCACCACCACCACCTGGTTCACTTTTACCAAAATCCCCTGACAGCAGGCATTGCACCCCTGTCCTCTCCTCGCTTTAGCATTCGGCTTTTTGCCTTAATTTCGGCCAAAATTAAAAAGGTAATGGCCGAAGCGATCTTAATGCCCCGCCTCAGTGATACAATGACCGAAGGTGTTATTGCTGCCTGGCATAAAAAAGTGGGTGATACAGTAAAAAAAGGCGACCTGCTGGCGGAAATAGAGACAGACAAAGCCACCATGGAACTGGAAAGCTACAAGGATGGCACATTGCTGCATATCGGAAGCGATAAGGGCGGTAAGCTGAAAGTAGACGACCTGCTCGCAGTTATCGGGCAGCCGGGTGAAGATATATCCACCCTTATTGGCGGAAGCGCCTCTGCCTCTTCCGCAAAAGCTCCTAAAGAGGAGAAGAAACCGGCCCCGAAAGAAGAAGCAACGTCAAAGAAGCCGGCAATTGATATTTCCGGAATGGATGAAGTAGTACTGATGCCGAGGCTGAGTGATACCATGGAAGCCGGTGTGATCGCTGCCTGGCATAAAAATGTTGGTGATACCGTGAAGAAAGGCGAAATACTGGCCGAGATCGAAACGGATAAGGCCACGATGGAACTGGAGAGCTACAAGAACGGCACCTTATTATTTATTGGCGCACAAAAAGGAGAAAAGATCCCGGTGAACGGATTGCTTTGCATCATCGGCGAAAAAGGCAAAGTGGATGTGGATGCGGTGGTGGCGGCGGCTAAAAGCGGACCGGCAACCGGTGCAACGGCCCTGCCGGCTGAGAAAAAAGAAAGCCAGGCGGTTGCTGCCACAGAAGTAAAAACAGTTTCGGAAACAATGGTACAACCGGCCAGCAATGGCCGGGTGAAGGCATCCCCCCTGGCCAAAAGGCTGGCGAAAGAAAAAGGTATTGATATAAATGCCGTGGCCGGAAGCGGCGATGGCGGAAGGATCATCAAGTCTGATATTGATAATTATAAACCCGGCACGGCCGCAGAAGTTCCGGCCGCCAGGACCAGCAGCGTTCCGCTGACAACTGCGGTAACCGGCGAAGAAGGGTATACCGACATCCCTAACTCACAAATGAGAGGGGTCATCGCAAAGAGGCTTGCTGAAAGTATGTTCTCTGCCCCGCATTTCTATCTCACGATGGAGATCAGCATGGACAACGCCATGGCTGCCAGAACACAATTGAATGAAGTAAGTCCTGTAAAGATCAGTTTTAATGATATGGTGGTGAAGGCCGTGGCCCTGGCACTGCGCCAGCATCCCGCGGTAAATGCCTCCTGGATGGGTGATAAGATCCGCCGGCATCATCACATACATATTGGTATTGCTGTGGCAATTGAAGACGGGCTCATTGTTCCGGTAGTGCGGTTTGCCGACCAGAAAGGCTTGCCGGCCATTGCCGCAGAGAGTAAAGAACTTGCCGGAAAGGCCAAGACAAAGAAATTACAGCCCCATGAATTTACCGGCAACACCTTTACCATCTCCAATTTGGGAATGATGGATATTGAAGAATTCACGGCCATTATCAATCCGCCGGACAGTTGTATCCTGGCCGTTGGCCGAATCAAAGAGATCGTGGTAAGAAAAGGGGATGGTTTTGCGGCAAGCAACGTTATGAAGGTAACCCTGAGCTGTGATCACCGCAGTGTGGACGGCGCCACCGGGGCAGCCTTCCTGCAAACGGTGAAGAAATACCTGGAGAACCCGATCACAATGTTGTTATAAAGTAACATTACGATGTACTAATAACAAAAAGCTGTCCATCCGGGCAGCTTTTTTAGTTGTTCAGGCGCCCCGGCAGGTTTATTGCTGGGAGTTCGGCCGTAGAAACAGGTAAGAGAAAGGACTTAGGCACCGGAAACAAAAATCCCGGTCATGTTTTTTCTGTTCAGTTTGCCGTTACTTTCCAAAAAATCCGATATGGAAGCCGAAAAAGAAAGCCCATTACCATTCACCGCCATTTTGCTCATCTCCGGCATCAGTTGTTTTTTCTTCACTACCGTAATGAAGTTCCTCGGTGAACCAATGCCTGCCCTGTTCGTAAAGATCGGCGCAGGGCTGATCGCAGCCGGCCTGGTATTATTCCTGCTGAAAATTATTGCCGGCGCTCATTCCCCCGCCCGGGGCAGGAAGGTGCATCACAAAAGCTGAGAAAGATCATTGCTGCTATCTTAAACATATTTTCAATAATTTTTGAAAGTTCGGAATGGAGGCCTTAGCTTTGTGCCATGAAATTAAACGAGGCAAAACAGCAGTTCATCAGCAGTTGGGGGGCATTCGGGACCCATTGGGGGATCAACCGCACCATGGCCCAGATACATGCCTTGTTGCTGGTAAGTCCCGACCCGCTGACCCAGGATGATATCATGGAAGAACTCAATATCAGCCGGGGCAACACCAATATGAATATCCGTGAACTGATCAACTGGGGTCTTGTGGAAAGGGTACTCCTGCCGGGTGAAAGAAAGGAATTCTTTTCTGCCGAAAAAGATATCTGGAAAGTGGTAAAACAGATCGTAAAGGAAAGAAAGAAAAGGGAGCTGGAGCCGATGCTGCAGTTGCTGGACAGGCTGGAAGAAGTGGAAGGAGATAAAAAGGACAAGCAGGTAAAGACCTTTGTGGATACGATCAGCGGTATAAAAAAACTGGGACGTAATGCCGATAAAACCCTTGATACGATGATCCGGGCCGAAGAAAGCTGGTTTGTGGGTAACCTGCTGAAGCTCTTTAAATAAACAGAATCAACAAGCCGGTGCGCCGGCTTTTATTTGATCATGGCCTTTCAATTTTTTCTGAAAGTTAAAAACATTTATCATGCTGCTCCTGCGAAAGATCGACCTTGGTTTCCAGGTTACCCTGGGTCTTCTCATGTTCCTTTCTTTACCTGTCCTGCTGTTCTATGGTTTCCTGGCCGGTCTCTTCCTGCTGGGTTTTGTCCAGCTGATCAGTGCCGTGTCGAATACTTCATCCTTTCTTGCCAATGGCATGGGCAGGAAGATCTGTAATTACTGGAAATACACCGGTCTTGTAATGGCCAGCCTCTTTATTTGTGTTCCCCTAACCGGGTTCTTTAACCCGGACGACATACAGGTCCTTGCGGCATTCGGAATTGCAGGGGCTGTACCCGTAGCTGTTTATTACTTTCATATCTACAGACAACTGATCGCTCATCTTTCGTTCAAACATGAACTGGGTGCGCTGATCAGGTCAAAACACTGAGATGAAAAACAAGAAGATCGTCATTACCGGCGTGCCCCGGAAACAGTATCATTTAATTTAACCCTTAGTTTTACAGTATGAAGCGTAAAAAAACACTTGTCCTGGGGGCCTCGGATAATCCTTCCCGGTACAGTTACCTGGCTGTTCAGCGGCTCCGGGGCGCCGGGCACCCGGTGGTGGCCATTGGAAGAAAGAACACAAAGGTGGCCGATGTGATCATCGGTACCGAAAAGGAATCATTTACCGGAATCGATACCGTTACGCTTTACCTGAACCCGCAGCACCAGCAGGAGTACTATGATTATATATTATCATTAAAGCCTGCACGGATCATTTTCAACCCCGGTGCAGAGAATGATGACCTGGCAGAAAAAGCCAGGGCCAGCGGCATAGAACCCGTTGAGGCCTGCACACTCGTTTTACTAAGTACAAATCAGTATTAATCGTAGATCAACAGGCGGCTGTCTCGAATTTTTACGAACACCCCAGGGTACTACCACTCAATATTTGTTTGTTCTCCTTCTCTTCTCTTGGAAGTGTTTAAAACTTTCACAAACATTGTATCACCGTCCCCCACTGAAAGCTGCAGCCGCAAAATCCGGTTGCCGAACAATATCCTTTTGACTAAAAAACCAGTTCAGATGAAAAGCCTACGTACCTCCGTACTATGCGCTGTCATGGCGCTATCCGTTACCGGTTCTTTCGCACAGGGGAATACCACCAATGTGCCGATCAATGAACCCGATTACAACCGGCCAAAATTATTTGCCGCCCTTCCCGACAGGATACCGGTAAATACGGCCACGATCAGTAACCTTTTTACCACTTCCATTGGCCAGGCGGCCACGGTCTCCCTCAGCGCAGACAACCAGCAACGCTTCAGCGGCCAGGTCATTTCAACCGGTGCCAAAAGCCAGGGCGTGCAGACAGTCGTGATCCGCTCCACCAACTTCGCCGGTGCCACCTTCTCCCTCTCCAGGACCACCAACACTGACGGATCTGTTGCCTTCCGCGGCAGGATCATCAGCTTTAAACATGGTGATTTTTACGACCTGGTGAACGAGAACGGGAATTATGTGCTGGTAAAGAAAAATTTCTATGACCTCGTAAATGAATAACACTATGAATACAAGTTCAACCCTGAAACCTGACCTCTGACCCGTTTTTATATCCGTATCCAATGTACCTATTGAAACAATCAAAAAAAATCCTCCTTGTATGAAAAACCTGTACAAATCCGTGTTCATGATACTGCTGCTGGCAGTAACGGTGTCTGCTAAAGCACAGGTGCCGGTCATGAGCAGTTATCCATCAGCCACGGCTGTTTTATTTGTCGATTTTGACGGCCAGACAGTCGACAACACTGCCTGGAACTACAACGGCCCGATCGTTTGCAACCCCTCCAATCTTGATAGCACGAAGATCACTTCGATATTCAACCGGGTGGCAGAAGATTACCGTCCTTTCAACATCAACGTTACGACTGATTCCACCAGGTATTTTGCCGCACCGGCGGCCATGAGAATGCGCATTATCGTTACCACCAGCTGGGAATGGTATGGCGCTGCTGGTGGTGTATCATTCGTAGGTTCCTTTACCTGGGGAGATGATACCCCCGGTTTCGTTTTCTCCGGCCAGCTGGGCTATAATGTAAAGTATATTTCTGAGGCCATCTCACATGAGGCCGGTCACACCCTTGGTTTGTATCACCAGGCAAACTGGGATGCCAACTGTGTGAAGATCTCCGACTATCATTATGGCCTGGGAAGCGGGGAGATCGGCTGGGCGCCCATCATGGGAGTAGGTTATTATAAAAACCTTACCCTCTGGAATAACGGGGCTACCCCCAGTGCCTGTAACTCTTACCAGAGTGACCTGAGCGTTATCACCGGTTCGAATGGTTTCTCATACCGTCCCGATGAGTATGCTTCCACTTTTGCCGGTGCAACGAATGCCCCCTTCACCAACAACCAGTTCGCTGTAAGTGGTGTGATCACACAAAGCACTGACCAGGATATGATCAAGTTCACGCTTCCTTCTGCCGGGCATTTCACGCTGAATGCGGTACCCTATAATGTCGGGGCATCGAATGAAGCTTCTGATCTTGACATGCAGGTAACGCTGTACAGCCCTTCGCAAACCATGCTGAATGTATACAACCCCGGTACCCTGCTCAATTCTGTCATCGACACCATTCTGAACTCAGGTACCTATTACCTGAAGATTGAAGGAAAGGGGAATGTGTATGCACCCAACTATGCGAGTCTTGGCTCCTATTCGCTGCAGGGTTCGTTTTCGATCAGTACACTCCCCCTGCGCAGACTTGAACTCCAGGGCAGCCTGCTGAATGACCGCCACAAACTGACCTGGCTGATCGACGCCGATGAGCAGGTGGTGGACCAGGTACTGGAAAGCTCAACCAATGGCAGGAACTTCAGTGCACTTACACAGCCGGCCATCGGCGACCGCAGCTACACCTATACACCCGGTGTCAGCAACGCCGTACAGTACCGGCTCAAAGTAACTTTTGACAACGGTCGTATCAACTATTCGAATGTGGTGACACTCCGCAATACCGGAAACGACACAAGACCACGGCTCCTGAGCAATCTCGTCAACAGTACCATTACCGTAACCAGCCCGGGCAAGTACAGCTATTCCGTTATTGATATGAACGGTGGCATTGCCGCCAAAGGGCAGCTGGTAAGCGGTATGAACACGATCAGCGCATCCTCGCTGTCCGGAGGTATGTATGTGATCCGGTTTACTGATGACACGAACCTGTGGACAGATAAATTTGTAAGGCAGTAACCGGTCACCCGCCGCAGCCTGTTTAAACAGATTTAACCCCGGCACTTTTGTTATTAAGAGGTTTTCCTGTAACTTAGGAAAACCTCTTTTTATATGAAGTGGAGAAAATTTAATGGCGACCCCATTGAAATGCCTATCATCGAAGCAGTGGAAAAAGCTATCCGCCGCGAAACAGAAAAAGGATACCGCTTAAAGGTCTGCATCGGAACCGACTCCCAGGTAAAGGGCCAGGAAACAGAATTTGCCACCGTGATCGTATTCCTCCGGGAAGGACACGGAGGGTTTATGTTCATCCACAATGACAAGACCCGCCAGCAGTTCACCATCAAGGAAAGAATGCTGATGGAAGTGGCCAAAAGCATTGAGATCGCTTATGAACTCTGTAACCTGTTCACCGTGTATGATGTGGATATGGAAGTGCATGCCGACATCAACACCAACCCGCATTTCAAGAGTAATGATGCCCTGAAAGAAGCAATGGGCTATATTCTGGGGATGGGCTTCGCCTTCAAGGCTAAACCCGAAGCATTCGCCAGCAGCAGCTGCGCCAATAAAGTGGTGAACTGATCATCTTCCTGGTACAGGTACTGAATGCGGGTGAACATCCGCAAAGAGAATCGTTACCCCTTTCTTTTCTTCCGGTAAACATAAAAGAGTACCGGCAATACTATTAAGAGCACAATCCCTGCAGCCCAGGCATACAACTGGCTCCTGCTTTTTGCCGGTTTAACGGAAGGTGCCGGGGAAATCGGCCGGGGAACAGTCGTTACTGCTCCGGAAACCGAATCCCTTTTCCTGTTAGCCTTATTGATACTGTCTGCCAGTGCTGCTACTTTCTGACGGGCCGAATCAGACCGCAGTACCCAAATACCATGTTTCCGTTTTTGTCCCTGCGCTTCCGGCGCCTGGAAAGAAACAAGTACCAGCAATACGAGCAGAAATAATGATTTCCTTTTAGAAAAGCGGGGGGAATTTTTACCTGGCATCAGGATCGGGCTTGCTATTTATCGGAAGGCTCCTGCAGGAAGTGAGTGGCCTCTTGTTTTGTATCCGTTAACTGAGTGAGCATCCTGGCTGTATTTTCGGTGGCCACTTTTGAATAGATCATTGTCATTTTCTTCTTGCTGTCTTCCTGGGCCAGTGAAAAGGTAAGAACCACCATCAGGAAAAGTATAACGACGATATTTCTCTCCGAAAAAACTCCTTTCATACCAAGCTTGTAATAGGGCGCAAATTAGGCATAAATATTCATCCGCCGCATACTACAAATGGGGTATTTCAACCTAACGCTTTGTAAAGCTGATATTTAGATCATTGATATAGTCCAAAATCTCCTCCCGTCCCTCTTTTTTTACCGAGGAACTGATGAAATAAGGCGGGATCTCTTCCCAGTGTTCCCGCAAGGCGGTGATAAAACTGTTCACATTCCTGCTGGTGGCGCCGGGCTTATTCTTGTCGGCCTTTGTAAAGACCAGCACAAAGGGTACCGACCACTCTCCCAGTTTGTTCACAAACTCGATATCAATCGCCTGCGGGTCGTGGCGGCTGTCGATCAGGATAAATATACAGCCCAGGTTTTCCCTTTTCCTGAGATAGGACCCGATCATATTATCCCAGTTGTTTCTTGCTTTCTGGGAAACAGAGGCATATCCGTATCCCGGCAGGTCAACCAGGTACCATTTATGCTGTCGTTCCTTACCGCTTTGCGTGGCGGATACTGAAAGGACATCAAAATGATTGATCAGTTGTGTTTTGCCCGGTGTGGCTGAGGTTTTGGCCAGGTTCTTCTGACCGGTCAGCATATTGATCAGGGAAGATTTACCCACATTGCTTCTTCCGATAAAGGCGTATTCGGGCCTGTCTGCTGCTGGGCATTGTTTATAGGTGGCGCTGCTGATGATGTATTTTGCAGAAAGTATCTTCATGAATACTGCAAAGTAACGTGAATCTGCTGCTTTCGCTATACAAACTGTACATCAAAAACAGTAAACTGATTACCTTTGCACCCCATGTCAAACCCATTGCCCCACGATCATATTATTCCTTTTAAAGATTCGGAGAAAGACAAGAAAGCGCAGGTGGCTGAAATGTTTGACAGCATTGCCGGGCAATACGATCACCTTAACCGGTTCCTTTCTGCACGAATTGATATGACGTGGCGCAAAAAAGCGATCCGTCAGCTGAAAAAAGATAAACCCGGCTATATCCTTGATGTAGCAACCGGCACAGCCGATATGGCTATCCTGGCCTGCAAGATCCTTCAGCCGGAAAAGATAGAAGGGATCGACATATCCGCCAATATGCTGGAGCTGGGTGTTAAAAAGATTGAAAAAGAAGGGCTTGTGAATAAAATCAGGCTCCGCCAGGGTGATTCAGAAGCAATAAACTTTGCAGAAAATACGTTTGATGCCGTAATGGTCGCATTTGGGGTCCGCAACTTTGAAAACCTGGAAAAAGGCCTTTCAGAAATCTTACGGGTACTGAAACCCGGGGGCCGCTTGATGGTGCTTGAGTTCTCAAAACCCCGGCGCAGAGCCATCAGAAGCCTGTATAACCTGTACATGGGGATAGTGGCCCCGCAGGTGGCGAGATGGTTCAGGCAGAATAAAGATGCCTACAAATACCTCTGCGAATCGGCCAATGCGTTTCCGGACCGACAATCATTTACTGACATTTTAAAAAAAGTGGGATATACCGAGACCGGTTTTCAACCGCTTACCTTAGGAATATGCTGTATCTACTCCGGAAGAAAACCTTCGCACTGATCATGAACCCGAAGCAGTTCCTCAGCCGGCTGGCAGTGGTGGTTTGCCTGCTTTCCTGCATACCGGCGCCTGCCCAATTGACAAAATATGAACAGGCCCAGCCTGATCATGATGCAAAACCTTTCTATTTCGGTTTATCCGTTGGCGTAAACCTGGCCCGCTTTCACATGCACATGCACCCCCGCTTTTTACAGGATGACAGTGTATATGTAGGCGAACCTAACAATTCCGGGGGCCTTGCCCTTGGCCTGTCCGCCACCGCAAGATTGTCCGACAGGTTTCAATTACGGTTCAACCCGCAACTGATGTTCATTGAGCGGAACATTTTCTATAAACTGAAGTATCCCGATATCGACAACCAGACCGCCGTGACCAAGAAGGTTGAATCGATCATCATGTCATTTCCCATTCAGCTCAAGTTCCAGAGCGACCGGATCGGTAATTTCAGGGTCTACACCCTTATCGGCTTCAAAGCGGATATAGACATGGCCAGCAATGCCCGTGCAAAAAGAGCAGAAGACCTTGTGAAGATCCAGAAATATGACTACGGCCCGGAGTTCGGCATTGGCTTCAACTTTTTCTTCGACAGCTTTATCTTTTCCCCGGAAGTGAAGATCAGCAACGGGCTGAGGGACCTGCATGCCCGTGATAAGAACCTTATCTACTCCAGCATCTTTGATAAGATACAATCCAGGATGATCATCTTCACGATCCACCTCGAAGGTTAAAAACAATTACAGCCTGAAACCGGTCTATCGGCTATCTTTATTCCGTTCCAGTAAGGAACCAGCCAATGCTTTTTAATTCCATCGACTTTGCGGTCTTTCTGCCGGTTGTGTTTGTGCTGTACTGGTTCGTTTTCCAGCGTACCCTCCGGGTACAAAACGCTTTTTTGCTGGTGGCGAGTTATGTTTTCTATGGCTGGTGGGACTGGCGTTTCCTTTCCCTGCTCCTCTTCAGTTCACTGGTAGATTATTTTGTCGGTCTTGGCCTGCGCCGGGAAGAGCGCCGGAAAAGGAGAAAGGCCCTGCTCGCCATAAGTATCATCTGCAATCTCGGACTGCTCGGTTTTTTCAAGTACTATAATTTTTTTGCAGAAAATTTTGCAGCCGCCTTCACCTTTTTAGGAAGACCGCTTCACCCGGGATTACTGCATATCATCCTGCCGGTCGGAATCAGCTTTTACACTTTTCAGTCGCTCAGCTACGGCTTCGATGTGTACCGGCGCAAACTTGAACCTACAAAGGACATCATCAGTTTTCTCTCCTTCGTCAGTTTCTTTCCCCAGCTGGTAGCCGGGCCTATAGAAAGGGCCACACACCTGTTGCCCCAGTTTTACAGCAGGCGGGTATTCGATTACCCGAAAGCGGCAGACGGGATGCGCCAGGTATTATGGGGTCTCTTTAAAAAAATGGTGATCGCAGATAATTGCGGCCAGCTGGCCGATACCATTTTCAACGGCTCCGCAGGCTATAATGGCAGCACCCTTTTCATGGGCGCTGTTCTTTTTGCCTTCCAGATCTATGGTGATTTTTCGGGGTACTCAGATATTGCTGTCGGTACTGCCCGTCTTTTCGGGTTTGACCTGATGCAGAACTTTGCCTTTCCCTATTTCTCCAGGGACATTGCGGAATTCTGGAGGCGGTGGCATATTTCCCTCTCCACCTGGTTCAGGGATTACCTGTACATACCGCTGGGCGGGAGTAAGAAAGGGAAACTGCTTACCGTCAGAAATGTTTTTATCACTTTCCTTGTCAGCGGCTTCTGGCATGGCGCCAATTGGAAATACATCGCCTGGGGCGGGTTGCATGCCTGTTATTTCCTGCCGTTGCTGTTGTTCAAAAGGAACAGGCTGCACTTGGATACCGTAGCGGCAGGAAAGATATTCCCTTCATCCCGGGAGCTTAGCGGCGTTATCATCACCTTCCTGCTGACCACCTTTGCCTGGATATTTTTCCGGGCCGATAATGCATCCCATGCGGCCGCCATGCTCGGAACGATCTTTTCACCGGCTCTTTTTCATATGCCGCAGATCCTGCCGGTAAAAATAATTTTACTGCTGGTACTGTTTGTGGCAGTTGAATGGCTGGGCCGGGAAAATAAATATGCCCTTGAAAAAGCAGGGCTTCAGTGGCCCCGCTTCAGCCGGTGGGCATTCTATTATCTGCTAATGCTGATCATCTTCTTTGAAGGCGGCGGCGCAAAACCATTCATTTATTTCCAGTTCTGATGAAACGATTTGCATATACCCTTCTTCGCTTCAGCCTGCTGCCACTGGTGGTATGGCTGCTCCTGGAAGGTACGATCGCCGTACAAAAGCAACGGTTGCTCTCGGAAGAAAAACTGGAAAAGGTGTTCCGCCACAGCGGCGATAATTATCAATGGGTCTCTTCCATACAACATCCGGCCAAAATACTCTTGCTTGGCAGTTCGACTGTAAAGTATGGTTTAAACTGCAGGCTGCTGGACCAGCTTTCGGAGGATTCACTCTCCTTTATGAACCTTGCGGCCAATGCGAGGGACCCGATCGAGTCTTATTTTATCCTGCGGCAAATTGACCTGGCCCATGTAAAAGCAGTGTATATGGGTCTAGATCCCTGGATCTACACGAAGGCTTATTATAAAAGCAGGAACGGGTATTTATACCTCGACATGAATTTTCTGACAGCTGCCCGGTACGGTCTGAAGATGGACCCCAAAACATTGGCGGGCCGTTACAAAGGATTAGTGGAATCATTTCTGCCGGCCGCCGGGAAAAAGACCGGGACTACGGAAGTGCCGGCCGGCCTGGGCAGCGGTGTGCTTGACCGGAAGCCGGTGAACTTTAATGATTCGGTTCATAATAAATTCAAACTGGATGCATATGGCTGGAGTGAGCTGCAGTTTGAATACCTGCAGAAGATCGCCGCCTTCTGCGAAAGCAGGCACATCAACTTCTTTGTTTTCTATCCGCCCAAGCGTTCTGATTTCATTGCCGATTATAAAAACTATTGCAGCAGCATCCATACCGCTTTCCTGGATCAGCTGAAAAGAACCGGTTTTCATGCCCCCGTCCTGGGAAGCTTTGAACAATTGCAACCCGGCGGCGACAGTCTTTTTGCCGATGCCTACCACCTGAATGCAAAAGGGCAGGATCGGTACAGCAGGGTCTTTTTTGAAATGATCACCGGGAAGAGCCCGTAGCAATCTGATACCGGGATAACCGGAGGCGGATGCTAAATACTTCATTTACAGCCCTCGTTCTCTGCAAACTTCAGCCGCTCAAACGCCTGAAAACCTTACCTTTGCCGCATTAAAAAATTCAGTGGCATGGCAGATATTTTTGAAAGATTATTGAAGCACTACGGGCCGATCGGGCAGCACCGGGAAAGAGCCCACGGATATTTTGCATTTCCCAAACTGGAAGGTGATATCAGCAGCCGCATGAAGTTCCGCGGCAAAGAGGTGATCGTTTGGAGCCTGAATAATTACCTGGGCCTGGCTAATCATCCCGAAGTGAGAAAAGCTGATGCAGAAGGCGCCAGGGAATACGGCCTCGCTTATCCCATGGGAGCCCGTATGATGAGCGGGAACAGCAACCTGCACGAACAACTGGAAGAAGAGCTCGCCGCCTTTGTCATGAAAGAGGATGCGGCCCTGCTCAACTACGGTTACCAGGGTATGGTCAGTATCATTGATTTGTTATGCAGCCGTCACGATGTGATCGTGTATGATGCCGAAAGCCATGCCTGTATCATTGATGGCCTGCGTTTACACCCCGGTCACCGCTATGTTTTCAAGCATAACGATATTGAAGATTGCGAAAAACAATTGCAACGGGCCACTGCCCTTATCGAAAAACAAAAGGCCGGCGGTATCCTGGTCATCACGGAAGGCGTTTTCGGTATGGCGGGCGACCAGGGCAAACTGAAAGAGATCGCTGCCCTGAAAAAGAAATATGATTTCCGCCTGCTGGTGGATGATGCACATGGGTTCGGCACACTGGGTAAAACCGGGGCCGGTGCCGGTGAAGAGCAGGGCTGCCAGGACCAGATCGACCTTTACTTCTCCACCTTCGCTAAATCAATGGCCAGTATCGGAGCCTTTGTGGCGGGTGACAGAAAGATCATTGACTACATCCGCTATAATATCCGCTCACAGATTTTTGCCAAGAGCCTGCCAATGCCCCTGGTAGTGGGCAACCTGAAGCGGCTTGAACTCCTTCGCCAGCATCCGGAGTATAAAGAACAGCTCTGGAGCAATGCCCGTAAACTGCAGGAAGGCCTGAAAGCAAGGGGCTTTGATATCGGTAAAACAGATTCAGTGGTTACCCCGGTGTATATGAAAGGAGATGTGCCCGAAGCAACGGCCATGGTAATGGACCTGCGGGAGAATTATGGCATCTTTGCTTCCATCGTGGTGTACCCGGTTATTCCAAAAGGACATATCATTTACCGGCTTATCCCCTCTGCCATCCATACCGACGATGACATTCAGCAAACCCTGGAGGCTTTTTCTGCCACCAAGAAAAAGCTGGATGCCGGTGAATACCGGGTGGAAGCCATCCCGGATATGGCTGAAAAATAAGCAGGAACCGACCCGGCATGCCGGAGGATCGTTTTCCGGAGAAATAATTTGATAAAGTCCCGCAACAGGCCGGGACTTTTATTTGTACGGTGTACCCCTTTCCCTTTATTCTTTTACATTTAACCCTCAAAAAAAAACAGTATGCGAAAGCTCTTATTGGTACTCCTGCTGCTGCCGCTTGTCACGGTTGCCCAGAAAAAACAGATCACCCTGGAAGACATTTATAAAAAAGGAACCTTCCGGGGCGAATTTGTAAGGGCAGACTTCGGGGAAACAAGCAAGGACCCGGAGATCAAAACCGATGAATTAAAGGATGAAAACGGGAAGCCTTTCGGCCGTGCCGACGAAATCATCTACAATCCCGGTCATCCCGGTATGGCCCTGCTGAAAAAGGAAACAGAGCCGATCTACCGCCGTTCCTCAAAAGCTTTTGTATACCTGTACGATGGCACCACAAAAAAACTGACCAAACTGGCAGATGAAAAAGTGCTGCACCCGACCTTTTCACCCGACGGCAGCAAAGTGGCTTTTGTAAAGGATAATAACCTTGTTCTGTATGATATCGCATCCGGTAATGCAAAGAACATCACAAACGACGGCAAGTGGAACTACATCATAAACGGGAACTGCGACTGGGTATATGAGGAGGAATTTGAATTCACCCGTGCCTATGAGTGGAGCCCCAAAGGAGATTATATCGCCTTTTACCGCTTTGATGAAAGCAATGTAAAAGAATACAGCTTCACCGTGTTCGACAATTCCCACAACAAAGAATACAAATACAAGTACCCCAAGGCCGGGGAAGAGAACTCCAAAGTGGATATTTACATTTATGATGTGGCGGGCAACAAAACAGCCAAAGCCCAGTACGAACAGGGAGATATCTATATCCCCCGTATCAAATGGACGCAGGACGATAATACGCTGGTGGTCTTCTGGATGAACCGCCACCAGGACGACCTGAAGCTCCTTGCCACCAATGCACAAACCGGCGCCTCGAACCTCCTGTACGAAGAAAAGAATAAATACTATGTAGAGATAAATGATGACTGGTGGTGGCTGAAAGACGGAAAGAATTTTCTCTTCACCAGCGAAATGAACGGGTACCGGCACCTGTACCTCTACAGCCTGGATGGCAAATCCAGGTTACAGGTAACAAAGGGCAACTATGAGGTAACCGATGTAAACGGGGTTGACGAGACCAACAAACTGATCTACTACACCATGGCCTATCCCCGTCCCATGGACAGAAATTTATTTGTAACGGATTTTGCCGGTAAAAAAACCTTCCAGCTCACCCAAAGTGAAGGATGGAACCGGGTGGAACTGAACGACAGCTTTTCCAAATTCTATTGCTTCCATTCAGACATCAACACCCCGCAAACCGTAACGATGAATGAAATAGTGGTGGATAAGAAGAAAAATATCAGTGCCCGGCTGATCAAAACGGTCAATGAAAGTGCCAAACTAAAAAGCAAGATGGACGAGTACGGGTACGGCAAAGCGGATTTCATCCGGATACCGAACAGCAAGGGCGATACGCTCAATGGCTGGATGCTTAAACCGGCTGATTTCGATCCTGCCAAAAAATACCCCGTTCTCTTTTGCAACTATGGGGGGCCCGGATCTCAGCAGGTAGCCAATCGCTTCGGAGCGGTAAGTTCCTGGCACCAGTTGCTGGCACAAAAAGGATTTATCGTGGTAAGCGTTGATAATACCGGTACCGGGTACCGCGGGGAGGAATTCAAGAAAAAAACCTACCTGCAGCTTGGCAAGTTTGAAATAGAGGACCAGATCGATGCGGCCAAATGGATCAGCAAGATGCCTTTTGTAGATGCGAATAATATAGGCCATTGGGGCTGGAGCTTTGGTGGCTTTATGAGCGCACTGGCCATTACCAAAGGAAATGAAGTATTCAGCGCTGCTGTTTCCGTGGCACCGGTTACCTCCTGGAGATATTATGACAATATTTATACTGAGCGTTTCATGCGTACACCGCAGGAGAACCCCTCCGGCTATGATGACAACTCCCCGATCAATTTCACCGACCGTATCAAAGGCAAGTACCTGCTTATCCATGGCACGGCAGATGATAATGTACATTTTCAGAATGCCACCCAGATGATCAGCGCCATGGTAAAAAGTAATGTTGACTTTGAAAGCGCCTACTACCCGAATAAGAACCATGGCATCAGCGGGCAGGTGGATAACACCACTTTCCATTTGTGGAGCAAAATGACCAACTGGATCCTGGAGAATATGGGAAATGAAAACACCCAAAAACCTGCCGGGGCAGCAAAACAGCCAAAAGGCTTCTAAAAAAGAGTTGGAAATAATGAACGGAGACCTTGCCATGCAGGGTCTCCTTTTTTTTCAACCGATTACATAAATCTGCGATTTCGGGGAGTGCAGGAGGTGACCGGAAAAAAGAACCCCCGACTTTAAGTCGGGGGGCCCTAATCAAAAACCATTAACCATTAAACCTTATCCTATGAAAATTCATGGCTAATATCGCTAATAAAACCATAACGCAAAATATTTTGAGGGCATTTTTTGACCCAATGAGTGGAAATATGTACCGCAAACACGATTTATTGACTGTACTCAACCTCTTGCCGGGTAAATTTGTTTATGCTGAAACACATGGACACTGTGCAACCGTTTGCGCTGAAATGTGATAAATTGCCATTGCTGAAATGAATAATATGAACCCAGAAAAAAAAATGGTGGTCGCTGTTACCGGGGCGAGCGGTGCTGTGTATGCTTCCCGGCTGCTGCATAAACTCGATGGATTGCAAAGCCAGTGGAGTGAGCTCTCCGTAGTGATGACAGAGAATGCAAAGGAAGTATGGAGAACGGAACTGGGCAATGAATCCTGGAAGGACATCAAAGCCAGGACGTATACCACTGTTGATTTCTCAGCGCCCTTTGCCTCCGGCTCCGGCCGGTACGATACGATGATCATCATTCCCTGCTCCATGGGTACGCTGGGCCGGATTGCTGCCGGGGTTTCGAACGACCTGATCACCCGTGCGGCTGATGTGATACTCAAAGAAAGAAGAAAGCTGATCTGTGTGGCCCGGGAAACGCCTTACAGCCTTATCCACATAAGAAATATGGAAACCGTTACCCTGGCCGGCGGGATCATTTGCCCGGCCACCCCGTCTTTCTATAACAAACCCGGAAGCATTGAAGCCGTGGCCGACACGGTAGTGGACCGGGTACTCGACCTGGCGGGTTTCGACATCAAAACATTCCGGTGGGGCAGCCGGTGAACAGGGCAGGTCATCAGCCTGCCGGTTTATACAAAAGAGACCGGTGGTGAACCGGTCCCTTCTATACACACCAAACCAACTAAACTCCTATTATAAAAGGAAAGGCTGAATGACCTTTATTTTTTTGGCCCCTTCGCAAAAGGATTTACGGAAAGCGTAAAAGACACCCCCATGCTGTTCAGTTTTACTTTGCCTGCCCCAACACCTGTCAGCGGTATTTTAAAATAGGGTTCGGCTGTCAGGGAAATGCCTTTTGTGATATGATACTGGTAGCCTGCGGAAATGGTTGCCAGCGAGAAAAAGTGCTTGTTCTGATCTTTGACCGTATATTTTTTATTGACCGTCGGTCCGGCCGGGTTGTACTTATAGAAATAGTTATAGGTCTCCCTTTTCATGATCAGCGAAGACACGCCGGCAGATGCAAACCAGCTGTGTTTTCTTTGTAAGCCGAAATTATAGCTCAGTAACAGCGGCCACTCATATACTTTACAATCGGCCTCTACCTTCTGCAGGTTTGGATAATATGTATAAAAGGCCTGCGTGCCATGGTATTCAGACGGAGAGGCGGTATATACTTTTCTGCCCGAATAAAAACCGGTCCTCAGGGTAAATCTTTCCTTATAGGTATACCCGATACCTGCCCCGCCCACAAGTTTCATCTGGCCGGGTTTATCGTTGCCGGTAAAGCTTACATCCGGTGCGGCCGATAAAGCCAGGAAGAAAAAGCTTTTTCTGTTATTCTTTTTCTTTTGCTGCTGCGCAGTACTGTTGCTGTTTTTCTTTTCTTCTTCAGGGGTGCTTGCAGCGGGAGCCGGGTTTGAAGTACGGGTATTGTTATCAGCGATCACCGGAGGTTTGCTATCCGGGCTGCCGGTATTCCCGGTTGCCGGTGCAGCACTGGTCTTATCATCTGCAGCAGTAGGTTTGGCGTTACGGGCATCTTTATCATCTGCCAACGGGATGTTACCAACAGGCGCCGGGGAGTCATCTTTAGCCGGTAAAATAGTTTTCTCCCGGCTCTTATTTGTGGCATTCTCTGTTTCGGTTCTCCGGGTCTTCTGTTTTTTCTGGCCGCCTGAAACAGACATAAGCAGTTCGGGTTCTCTGTCCCGCCCGGATAAGGTTATCGGCTGCTGCCCGGCGGGGGTAGTTTGCGTTACAGGCGGTATTTCGTTTCCGGCAGCAGCCGTAGTATTAGCAACCGGCTGGCCGGTGCCGGCCGAATTATCTGCCGGCTGGCCAGTTCCTGCCAAAGGTGTATCACTTTTTGCAGATGGGTTGCCGCTGTTGTTATCTGCAGGTGGCTGCGTGGAATTTACAGCTACCGTCGGTTTATTTCCGGAGCCGGTAAAGCGGTTAGTAAGGTACCACCCGCCTGCCAGCAATAAGGGGAACAACAATATGAAAATAAACCGCCTCTTCCTGTCCTTTTCTTCAGGCAGGTGCTTATCCAGCAGTTTCTTCATCCCCGTCCATGCCTTTTCATCGTAAGGCGGATGGTGTTGATCTGCAGCTTCCTTTATCTTTTTATCAAACTCGTCAGACAGCATTTCTGGCTTTTTGAATTTCGTTATACTTAAATAATATCTTTTGCAGTTGTCTTCTTGCCTTTGACAGGTTCGACTTCGATGTACCTGTCGATATGCCCAGGTGTTCTGCTATTTCATCATGGCTCCATCCTTCGATGATGAAGAGGTTGAACACGGTCCGGTATCCCGGGGACAGCAACTGCACCGACCGGATAATCTCTTCATAAGAGATCTTGTCCAGTGCATCGTCATCCACTGCGGGCACATGATACACTACATTATCCAGTTGCGTAATGACCTGGTGCTTCTGGTTTTTGCGGAAATGATCGATAGAGGTATACACCATGATCTTACGTAACCAGCCTTTGAAGGAACTTATCACATCTGAATAAGCCGGGGAGTAGTGATGAATTTCCCGGAAGACTTTTAAAAAACCATCGTTGAGTATTTCCACAGCATCATCCTGGCTGCCTGCATACCGGTCGCAGATAGCCATGGCATACCCATAGAAAGAGCTGTAGATCACTTTCTGGCTCTCCCTGCTGTTCCGGCCGCAGCCTTCAACATGATAGGTAAGTTCCTCGGCAGATAACAAGTGTGTGTAAGATTGCCCTGTCATAATCGGTAAACCTGTTCTGTAGGTTGCCCTGCTCTGACCCAAATTACTCATTTATCCAGTAGTTTACTGAACCGTTGAAGTTCAGCAAGTTCTGCCTGGCCCAGGGGCTCATTATTCTCGTACCGGGCCTTGAAGTAAAGCACCCGTTTATGGGCCGGGTATTTCTCCAGGATCTTTGTGATTAGCAGACCGGTTGCCTCATCCTTTTGATAAAGAGGAGCCGGCGCGGGGGCTTCCGACCTCGTTTTACTATGTTTTTTCAGGATGATGGCTTCAAGTGTAGCGATCTTTCCGGCCGGAATGGACTTTACATTCCGGGCTTTCCCGTACAGGCCTTCCAGCTGCTTTTTACTGAGCCCTCCCCTTTCCTGGTATTGCTGCAACAGGCTTTTGATAAAGCCGGAATGCGGTTGCGCCTCCGCTACTGCCTGCAGGATAGCAAGGATAATATCAACATCCGGCCGCAATCTTTGCATAAGGGTATGAAAATAATAAAGTTTACCTTGGGTTGAAAACCTTCATGCCTTTCAGCTATCTCATCTACGGATCAGCCGGTTTGCTGGCAGCTGTATTCATCATCTGGCTTTTTTCCAGGAAGAAGAACAACTGATGACGGCTGACACCTGCATTACATCAAGCGGGCCCTCCCTTTTGTCAAAGCAATTTCCCGGAACCGCACAGGCGGTATTCTTTTGTACAGCGATCCTGCAGTAACCAAACAGCGGGAAAGAACAAACCTGATTCTTCACTTTAAAACAGAGGTCATGAAAACAATTCTTGTAAAAACACTTTCGCTGCTGCTGATCAGCACAGCCCTTTTCTCATTTGCACCCGCACCCGGCGGGGAAGGATTTGAAGTCCTTGTAAACGGGAAAGTGGTCTTGCAGCGCTTTGGAAATGACGTGAACAAACCGCATGTGCTCCGCTTTGCGGCCGGCACAGAGAACGATGAGGTCACGATCAAATATTACCATTGCGGACAGCCCGGAAAGAACCGGGTACTGACGATTAAGGACGGCCAGGACAATGTGCTCAGGCAGATCAGCTTTGGAAACGAAGCAAACGGGAAGGCCGGCATGAGCTGTAAGGTGAAGGACATCATCAGTCTCCGGAAAGGCAATATCACTTCACTCCGGCTTTATTATTCCAGTGATGAGCTACCGGCCGGAAAACTGCTGGTTTCGATCCTTTCCGACAATGCCGCACCTGCGGTAAAGCCATGAAAAACAAAATTGCCACAGGTCACAAAGACACCAGGTTAATCCTTCATTCAACTTACCCCGTGTCTTTGTGCCGCTGTGGCAATGATCTTTTTATACCGTATGTTTATTTATGTGCAAACTGTGACCTGATCACATTCAAGGCACCGCCGGCTTTGAACCATTCGATCTGCTGCTCATTGTAACTGTGGTTTACGTCGATGGTCTCAGAAGATCCGTCTTTATGATGCAGGACCAGCTGCATTTGCCTGCCCGGGGCAAACGAGGTCAGACCCGTCACATCGATCGTATCATCTTCCTGTATCTTGTTGTAATCTTCCTTGTCAGCAAAAGTCAGGGCCAGCATTCCCTGCTTCTTCAGGTTGGTTTCATGTATCCGGGCAAAAGATTTCACCAGTACCACCCTTACCCCAAGATGCCTGGGCTCCATAGCGGCATGCTCACGGCTTGAACCTTCACCGTAATTCTCATCGCCCACCACGATCGTTCCGATACCGGCTGCTTTATAAGCCCTTTGGGTGGCAGGTACCGGGCCATATTCGCCGGTAAGCTGGTTCTTTACATTATCGGTCTTCTCATTGAAAAAGTTAGTGGCACCGATCAGCAGGTTGTTGCTTATGTTATCAAGGTGGCCGCGGAATTTCAGCCAGGGACCAGCCATGGAAATATGGTCAGTGGTACATTTTCCTTTGGCCTTGATCAGCAGTTTCAGGCCTTTCAGGTCTGTGCCTTCCCAGGCAGCGAAGGGATAGAGCAGCTGAAGACGTTTACTGTCCGGTTTTACATCGATCACCACTTTACTGCCGTCTTCTGCAGGAGCCTGGTAGCCGGCATCTTCCACCGCAAATCCTTTTACGGGCAATTCATCGCCGGTAGGCGGATCCAGTTTTACCTTTTCACCTTTATCATTTACCAATGTGTCTGTAACCGGGTTAAAGGTAAGATCGCCGGCAATGGCCAGTGCGGTGACCAGTTCCGGTGACGCAACAAAGGCCATTGTATTCGGGTTGCCATCGGCCCGCTTGGCGAAGTTCCGGTTGAAGGAGTGCACGATGGTGTTCTTTTCCTGTTTCTCGGCCCCCATCCTGTCCCACATACCGATACAGGGTCCGCAGGCATTGGCAAATACAGTAGCCCCGATCTTTTCAAACACATCGAGGAACCCGTCTCTTTCGATCGTGTAGCGCACCTGTTCGCTGCCGGGTGTGATCGTGAAGGCTGATTTCAGCTTCAGGCCTTTTGCTGATACCTGTTTTGCAAGGCTTACTGCCCGGCTGATGTCTTCATAGGAGGAGTTGGTACAGCTTCCGATCAGTCCCACTTCAATCTTTACCGGCCAGTTATTCTTTGCTGCTGCTTCTTTCATTTTGGAGACCGGTGTGGCCAGGTCGGGTGTAAAAGGCCCGTTGAGGTGCGGCTCCAGTTCACTCAGGTTTATTTCAATCACCTGGTCAAAATATTTTTCCGGGCTGGCATATGCTTCGGGATCTCCGGTGAGGTATTCCTTTATTTTATCTGCCCCTTCAGCCACTTCTGTACGGCCTGTGGCCCGCAGGTAGCGGGACATGCTTTCATCATAGCCAAAGGTGGAGGTGGTAGCCCCGATCTCGGCCCCCATGTTACAGATCGTACCTTTTCCGGTACAGCTCATGGACGTAGCCCCTTCTCCAAAATATTCAACGATGGCATTGGTACCGCCTTTCACGGTCAGGATACCTGCCACTTTCAGGATCACATCTTTCGGGGATGTCCAGCCATTCAGTTTTCCGGTAAGCTTTACCCCGATCAGTTTAGGCATCAGCAATTCCCAGCTAAGCCCGGCCATGACGTCACAGGCATCAGCACCGCCCACACCGATAGCGATCATACCCAGCCCGCCTGCATTTACAGTATGGCTGTCTGTACCGATCATCATCCCGCCGGGAAAAGCATAGTTTTCCAGTACCACCTGGTGAATGATACCTGCACCCGGCTTCCAGAAACCGATCCCGTATTTATTGGAGATGGAAGCCAGGAAGTTGTACACCTCCTCATTATCGGCCACCGCCTTGGTAAGGTCGGTCTTGCCTTCCGTCTTGGCCACGATCAGGTGGTCGCAATGCACGGTGGAGGGCACCGCTACTTTTTTCCGGCCGGTGGTGTCAAACTGCAAGAGGGCCATTTGTGCTGTGGCATCCTGCATTGCCACCCGGTCAGGGGCAAAATCAACATAGGATTTACCCCGGGGGAAATCTTTTATGCTGACACCTTTCCAGAGATGGGAGTAAAGTATCTTTTCCGCCAGGGTAAGCGGACGACCCAGCGCTTTTCTGGCGGCATCTACTTTGGCAGGCATTTCAGCGTATGTCTTTTTGATGAGGTCGAGATCGAAAACCATGTGATTATTTTAGAATTTTTTATTGAAGACTGAATATGTTGGCCTTGCACGCAGGGGCCGGCCATTCCGGTGCGGAATATCCGATATCAAATATCCCGGTGGCGCAAATTTACGAAAATTAACCTCCCTTTTTTACACCAAATTGGAGGGATTGATCAGAATGTATAAATTAGAGGTATGAACAAATTAAAAAGCTTTGTCGAATGGAATGCCTTTGGCGTTTGTTCAGCCATTGGCAACCGGATGGGTATTGCCACCAGCAGGATCCGGCAATATTTTATGTACACTTCCATCCTTACTATGGGCTCGCCGATCATCATTTACATGGTGCTGGCCTTCTGGAGAAATATGCGGAAGTATATCTGGGCGGCCAAACGTAATCCCTGGTATTATTTATAGGCAGGAAGATATTTTTCCAGGAAAAACCTGTCGGCCAGGTACAGCTCTCTCCATGCGGGGTTCAGCCGGTCAAGCAACAGCCCTTCGGCAAACCCGGCTGAATAGAAACATACCCGCTTCCCTCCGGAGAGTTTAACTGTTTTCAGTGCAGTAAGTTCATTTGTATATAAGCTGCTTTTGTACGCTTCAAATGCGATAAAGTCCGGCATCGCCCTGATCACGGGGCCGGGCACATAGTCTTTCATCAGCTCCAAAAACTTATACTCGGTATAGCGGGCAATCCCTTCCTGCCACAGCTGGAAGGAGAAATAACGGTAGTCGGGCGACCGGAGCGAAGCAGTAAATTTCTTTCTCTCCCGGATGTATTGGCGGGGACTTTCGTTTTCAACAGCGTCTTTTAATGCAGTAGTATATTTTTCATACTGCTTAATCACCTTGTCATTTGTGTAGGGAAAAGGATAGTTCAGCATCCACCTGCCGGTCTCATCACCTCCTGAAAGGTCAAGACCTTTCACCGCTTCGTAGTAACCCGGCCGGGAGTATACATACTGGTGAAAATGCTCATGCAATAATGCAATGATCCATTCCGTGGTGTTCTTGCCGGTATTGGCAGGTGTACCCACCACCATGCAATTCACCCCGGCCACAGCGGGAAAGGTGGCCAGCAAGCCGGTGGCGAATTGCCTTTTGCGCCAGTAGATTTTTGTTCCCAGGTCTTTGTCTTCTTCCAGCCATTCGAAATCCGGTGTGGGATAAGGATGAAACAGCAGGTATTCGATACTGTCCGTAACAAGGATCAGCGAAAAGCCGGTCGTGGATATCCCTTTCCAGATACGGTCGCCATACTTTTCGTTTATCAGCATGGCTTCCTTTATCCTGGCCTTGTCTTCCTTTGGAAGGGCCGGCACATATTTTCCGTACACATACAGGGATACAAAAGACAGGAGGATGCCGGTGATGATCCTTTTCATGCTTTGATTTTTCCGTCTTTGAAAATTGAAACCTGGCGAAGGGCGGGCAGTACCTGTCTGCCCGCCTGATTATCTTTTAGATACGTTCATGGTCGTCCGTCACCCTGATGTTAAACCAGGTCTTGTCTCCTTTTCTATACATCAGAAGAACAACCTGGCTGAAATCCTCGCCGGAGAATGTACTGGTGTTAATCCTGGATCTGATTTTTCCGCTGATCCTGGTAAGTTCTCCTTTTTTATTGTAGGCAATATCTTCAAAATTGAGTTCGGCGCCGTTCTCTTTCATATACCTGACATACTCATTCAGCTTTTCACGGCTGTCATTTTTGCTGATGGTGATGGTGATCACTTCATCCGCTTCGGTGAAATCCATTTTATCATCCTGTATCAGCACTCTGCCGGATACCACGGCCGCACTTAGCGGAGCGGTGGTACTGAAAGGATGTCCCTGCACCACCACTGCTTTCGGATCATCCGGAGCAGTGGAAGTAACAGCCCGATCCGGGGAAGAGAACGGGTTTCCCTGTACGGCGATCCCGTCATGCCCGGATGTGGTGGACAACTGTCCTTTTACTGTTTTGGCCAATGGATACCCCTGTACCACCACTTCATTAGATCCCGAAGAACTAAGTGCCGGGTGGGCACTGCCCCTGCCGGTGGTGGATATGCCCTGTACAATCACCGGATCTGATCCTCCGAAAGCTGACAGTGGCGCCGGTGCGGCAGCAGGGACCGGGGGTGCCGGCGGAGGCGGTGGCAGCTCGCCATACAGGTTTTCATAATAACCGGCCTTCTCCTTCCAGGTATTGAGTAAAACCCTCTTGACTTCCTTATTATTTTTATCCTTTACCACCACAGTGCTGTTGCCTTTGGAATCGGTCACAGATAAGTTATATCCTTTTTCATTTGTATACGGTGCTTCCGGGGCAGCCGGGGTGACGTCGCCATATTTCTCCTCAAAGGATTTCTTATCGGCGCTGTTGCTGATATTATATGTCTCCTTGCTTCCGTTCTTCAGCAGTACGGTAGCCACTCCGTTATTGATTTTGATGCTGATGACATTATCCGGCAGTTTGGCAACAGGTGCCGGAGCCGGAGGTGCGGGAGGAAGAGGAACTGTATCACTCTCCGCATAGATCCTGTTGATCTCATCCCGGATCTTTGAAATATTTTTCTTTATGTTTTCGTAGCTAAGGCCCTCTTCTGTCTGCGGATTACCGGCAAGCCGGGAAAAGCCTTCTTCGCCGTTGCTGCTCCGGGTTAAGGCAAACAGCTCGATCGTGTGGCCGAATGCCTTGTAAATACCTTCGTTGTAGAAATTGCCCCAGTGCTCTGATTGTTTCATCCCGGTATATCCCTTCCTGGACAGCACCATATCAAACTTCAGCTCCTCGTTTTCGTAGGGCACATACAGTTTGTAGTACCCGTTTGCATCGGTGGTAATTGTAGTTCCGGTCTTGCTGCAGAAGAGGGAAACACCTTCGATCGGCTCCAGGGTTTTAGCATCCACTACCAGGCCTGCCACCACCACCCTGTTCGCATGTGGTGTACTACTCCCTTTTGCGGCAGGCACTGGTTTATCGGGTATGCTATGCCACTTGCTCCGAAAGGCAAGCAGCAGCACTGCCACCAGGGGCAGTACAAACATGAATTTTACCAGGTGCACCCTGGCTGATCTGATCTTGTTCATCATGGCTATACGTTTTTTAAGTGACGAAAAATTAAACGGTGTTGCTATACTATAAAGGTTGTTACCTGTTACTTTCAGCAGCAGGTACTGGTAATCTTTTTTAT